>JBFXDA010000027.1:0-64200 GCA_050181585.1 Reyranellaceae bacterium | reverse complement strand
ACGTGCCGACGCCCTCGATCGAGGAGCAGCACGAGATCTACGAGGCGCGCAAGATCCTGGAGATCGGCATCGCGCGCAAGCTGGCCGCCCGCCACGCCTTCATCGACACCGACCGCTTGCTCGACCATGTCCGGACCGAGCGCAAGGCGATCCGCGCCAACGACCGCGGCAGCCTGTTCCGCCTCTCGGCCGAGTTCCACTTCCTGATCGCCGAGCTGTCGGGCAACAAGCAGCTCTTCGACATGCTGCGCGGCCTCTTGACCCGCTCGTCGCTGCATTTCTCGCTGTTCGCGCCCAAGCGGCTGCACAATTGCGCCGGCCCGCACGAGCACGAGGATATCGCCAGCGCCATCCTGGCGGGCGACGTCGAGAAGGCGGCGACCCTGATGCTGGACCACCTGGTGGGGCTGGAGACCATGCTGTCGATGCGCGAGGAGCCGGCCGGCTTCACCTCGCTGGAGGAGGTGTTCGCCGACATGCGCATCGCCGCCGCGGCGAAGGGTGCGCGACCGGCAAAGGCTGCCTCTCTATCGACGCGCAAGAGGGGCTGAGCGCTCGTCCGGTTCGCAGGCCGGGGCTTCGCAACGAGGATCCCGTCGCACGCTCCGCCTCTACACCACGCTTTGCAGCATCGAGTAGAGATCGTCCAGGTTGTCGCACACCCTCACGCCAAGCTGTTCCAGATCCTCGGAAACGTCGACCGGCACGTCCTGGCCGGCGAAATCCTGGTTCAGCTTGCCGCCGAAGACGACCGTGGCATTGACGCCGCGCGCCTTCATTTCCTGCAGCAACTGCTGGGCGTAGGTCAGGGCCATGCCGTTGTGGGTGGAAACCAGGATCGCCTTGGCCGATTCGCGCCGGGCCAGATCGGCGAATTCGTCGGGGTCGACGTCGACGCCGGCCACCACCGGGTTGACGCCCATCGCCTCCAGAGCGCTGGTGACGACGTGCAGTCCGAATTCGTGGATGTCGGTCGAGCCGATCACCACCGTCATCGGCCGCAGGATGGTATGGCCGTTGCTGTGGATTTTCTTGCGGATGCCGTCGCTGCGCTCGACGAAGTCGCGCCAGGTGTCGGTCGGCGTGACCGGTAGGTATTTTCCGCTATCGTCCTCGGGCGAGCGGCCGGCGCCGAACCGGCGCTCGATCTCGACCGCGCCCAGGCGGCGGATGGCCAGCAGGATATGCAGCGGATCGGCGATGTCGACGCCCAGTTCCGCCAGGCCCTTCAGGATGTTGGCGTAGAATTTCCGCCCCTCGCGCACCAGCCGGTCGCGCTCGGCCTCGATCGGCTCCCAGTTGATGGTGGGCATGATGCGGGGCGCGTCCTCGATGATCTTGCGCGAGATGTTGTGGACCTCGACGATTTCGTCGAGCGAGGGAATGCGGAAGGCTTCCGTCACCGGAATGGGCAGCACGGCCGCGCCGGTCTTCAGGCGCATCTCGGTCAGCACCAGGTACAGCATGTCGAGCGACAGGGCGGCGTAGTTGCGCTGGATGTCCTTGGTGAAATGCGTCGTGTCGCAGTGGTAGAAGGCGGTGATCCTGCCGGGCGGCTTGATCGCCTCCAGCGCCATGGTCACGGCCGATTTCTGGATTGGGTTGTGCGTCAGCCCGCCCCAGCTCGCCGACAGGCGGCCGCCGATCAGGTCCTCCACGATGTAGCGCTCGAACAGGGTCCAGCCGATGAACGAGCTGTAGTCGGAGAACTGCCCGCAGTACCCGTCGTCGAGATAGGACTGCACGACGGCGCCCTGCTCGGCCTTGGCGCCCATGATCCCCAGCGCCTTGACCATTTCGCACATCTGCTCGACGTCGGTGCCGTCCCAGGCCGGATAGTCCCAGGAGAACTGGCTCATGTTGCCGATGTAATAGACGCCGGCCTGCAGCGCGCGCACCGCATTGTGGACCGACATGGGCGAGCCGATCATCATGTCGCCCAGCCCCGGCTGGATCGGCACGGTCTGGGCGGTGCCCATCCAGTCCGCGTCCGATACCAGCAGCGGGCCGGTTTCCTTCGCCGCCTTCGACCACAGTTCCGGCGGAATGCCCATGCGCCGGTCCATCTGGAAGGTGAAGCGGTCGATGCGGAACCCCTTCTTCTGCGTTTCCGCCCAGATGTAGCGCAACCCCTTCTCGGTCTCCGGCCAGGTCTGGCAGCCGATGTTCATGCAGGTCATGATCCGGCCTTCGTCGGTCATCTTCTTCTTGTATTCGGCCTCCGACCTGCCGCCGTACTCGCGGCAGATCAGGCTGAGGCCGACGTCGAAACCGGCGGCGATCTTGCGTCCTTCGTCCAGCAACTCCCGGCCGCTGGGCAGGTCCCGCGGCAGCAACTCATCGACGGAACGACGGCGAGCCATACCTTATCTCCCCTTCAAACCCGGCCTTCCGCGAGCCGCGCCCTGGCGACGCGACCCCGTGTCTCCGCATTTCCATCTATCGGAAATAGTTTCCATTTTTCCGATACCAGCAGCTTTTCCAAGCCGTTATGTGAATTGGCATTTTCAGGATTAATCGGCTAAATTCACCTCGACAAGCCCTGATAATCTACCACACCAAATCATAATTTCCATTTCTAGAAGAAAAACGTCAAAAATGGAAACGAGGATGGTAACCGGGAATTCAGACGATGGCGCGCCAGCCGCCGTCGATCCACTCTTCGGAGGCGCCGAAACAGAGCGAAATGCGCCGCGCCGTGTCGCGCAAAGAGGGGATGATCTGGGCGTCGAGATCCTTCACCGAAACGCGGAAGGAGGGGACCGCCACATTGACCGCGGCGAAGATGCGGTTGTTGCTGTCCCACACCGGGAAGGCCACCGACAGCAGGCCCTGGGCGAAATCCTGGTCGCTCAGCGTATAGCCGTCCTTCAGGGCGGCGGCGATCGACTGGCGCAGCCGCACCATGCCGCCGGCCACCGATGCCGGCAGCACCAGCTCGGCCAGCAGCCTTTCGCGTTCCTCGGGGGGCAGGAAGGCGATCAGGCAGCGGCCCATCGACGAATCGTAGAGATTGATGCGGGCGCCGACCTTGAGGTCGACGGCGATGACCCGGTTGTTGCCCTGGATGCGCTCGCAGACGATCGCCTCCATCTGGTCGCGCACCGAATAGTTGATCGTCTCGTCGAGGCGATTGAACAGGGAGATCAGGAAAGGGCGGACCTTCTCGCGAATGTCGAGCGCGTTGAGCGCCGCCAGGCCGAGAGAGGTGACGCTGGGGCCGGGAAAATAGCGGCGGGTCTCTTCGTCGAACACCAGGTAGTCGAGGCCGACCAGCGTGTTCAGCAGCCGGTGCACGGTGGTGCGCGGCAGCTCGGTGCGGTCGCAGACTTCCATGAAGGTGAGCCTGGGGTTGTTCTGCGTGAAAACCCGCAGCAGGCTCAGGCCTCGGGCCAGCGACGTCACGAAAGCGGCATCGTCGTCGGCCTTCTTGCCGATGCCGGTCTTGCTGGTTGCGGCTCTGCGCCGAACGGCCGAAGCGGTTTTTTGCATCGTTCTATCCATCTGACGTAAGACATCTACTATAGCGAGGGGAGAAAAAGCCGTCATGAATGCAAGCGGAAAAACGTCCAAGGCGGGGAACGCGCCGCGCCGCTATCCCCCCGTCGGCGGCTCGCAGGACGTCTTCCATCTGCGCAGCGCCAAGGTTCCCCTGCCGCTGATCGTGCGCGCCAGCGGCGTGCGGATGTGGGACGACGCCGGCAACGAATACATCGACGTTTCGTCGGGTCCGGTGGTCAGCAATATCGGCCACGGCAACGAGCGCGTCGCCGACGCCATGGCGGCGCAGGCGCGCCGGGTGGATTTCGCCTATGCCCGCGTCGCCCGGCACCAGCCCAATATCGACTACGCAAGCCGCCTGGCCGAGCTGGCCGGCCCCGGTTTCGAGCGCGTCTGCTTCGCCTCCGGCGGCAGCGAGGCGATGGAGATTGCCATCAAGCTGGTGCGCCAGCACGTCGTGGTCCGCGGCCAGCCGCAGCGGCGCAAGCTGATTTCCTGCGAGCCGGCCTATCACGGTTCGACGGTCGCCACCATGGGCCTGGCCGGCGACGAGCGCCTGCGCGTCTTCCTCGACGGGTTCGGCGTCATGGCCGAGCGCGTGCCGGCGCCGCTGAGCTATCGCGTGCCCGGCAACCTCTCGGTCGAGCACCATGCCCGCCAATGCGCCGAGCGGCTGGAGGAGAAAATCCAGGCGCTGGGCCCGGAGAACGTGCTGGCCTTCGTCATCGAGCCGGTCGGCGGCCTGGCCAGCGGCTGCCTGGTGCCGCACCCGACCTATTTCCGCATGGTGCGCGACATCTGCACGCGCCACGGCGTCTACCTGATATTCGACGAGGTGATGTCCGGCGTCGGCCGCACCGGCAAGTTCCTCGCCGCGCACCACCTGCCGGACGCCCTGCCCGACGTGGTGGCGATCGCCAAGGGCCTGGGATCGGGCTATGCCCCGCTGGGCGCGGTGCTGGCGCCGGCCGCCATGGTCGATGAGATCGCCACTCGCACCGGCTTCAACTTCATGCACACCTACGCCGCCAATCCGATCGGCTGCGCCACCGGCCTGGCGGTGCTGGACGAGTACGAACGGCTCGACTTGATCCGGTGCGCGGCGGAGCGGGGCGCCTCCTTGCGCGCCAGGCTCGAGGCGCTGCAGGAGCGGGTCGCCTGCATCGGCGATATCCGCGGCCGGGGTTTGCTGATGGCGGTGGAAATCGTGGCGTCGCGGCCCGACAAGCGGTCCTATCCGGTCGAGTTGGCGGTGATCGACCGCATCCGCACGCTGGCCCTGGAGCACGGGCTGATGATCTATTCCCGGCAGACGGCCGGCGGAAAATACGGCGACTGGTTCATGGTGTCGCCGCCGCTGACCATAACCGAGGCCGAATGCGACGAACTCGTGGGTCGCTTGGAAGCGACGCTGCAGGCCTTCCAGCGCGAAATGGCGGCGCATGCCTGAAGAGAGCGGGTTGGCAGCCATCGCTCGCAAGGCCTAGATCTCCTCGGCGCGGTGGCAGGCCACGAGCTGCCCGCCGACCTCGCGCAGCCGGGGCGCCAGCGAGCGGCATTGCTCGACGGCGTGCGGGCAGCGGGGCGCGAAGGCGCAGCCCGGGGTGTCGCGACCGGCTTCCTCGATCTCGCCGACGGCCAGGCTCTGGTCGAGGCGATGCGTCGGGTCGGGTTTCGGCACCGCCGCCAGCAGCGCCCGCGTATAGGGATGCCTTGGCGCGTCGAAGAGCTGGTCGCGCGTGCCCTGCTCGACGATGCTGCCCAGATACATCACCAGCACCCGATCGCAGATGTGCTCGACCACGCCCAGATCGTGGGAGATGAACAGGTAGCTGAGCGACAGCTCGGCCTGCAGGTCGGTCAGCAGGTTGATGATCTGGGCCCGCACCGAAACGTCCAGCGCCGACACCGCCTCGTCGCAGACGATGACGCTGGGCTCGATCGACAGCGCGCGGGCGATCACCACGCGCTGCTGCTGGCCGCCCGAAAGCTGGTGCGGATAGCGGCTGGCCATGGCGCCCTGCAGGCCGACCCGTTCGAGCGCCGCCCGCACCGCTTCGGGGCCGCTCGCTATGCCATGCGCCAGCTGCACTTCGGCGATCTGTGCCCCCACCGCCATGCGCGGATCGAGGGCGGAGAACGGGTTCTGGAACACCAGCTGCAGGTGACGGCGCAACCGGCGCCATTCCGCGGCCCCCACCCCGGTGATGTCCTCGCCGCGGAACTTCACGCTGCCGCTGCTGGGCGGCAGCAGCCCCAGAGTGATGCGCCCGACGGTCGACTTGCCGCAACCGCTCTCGCCCACCAGGCCGACGGTTTCGCCGGGCATGATCGCCAGGTCGACGCCGTTCACGGCCCGCAGCCGGCGGCGACGGAACAGGCCCTGCCGGATGCGGTATTCCTTGGTGATGCCCGCAAGCTCGATGACGGGCGCGCTCATGGCATCCGCTCCGCTGGCGTGGCGTCGGCCAGATGGCAGAGGCTGAAGCGGCCATCGGCATCGACATGGGCCTGCGGCTCCTCGACGGCGCAGCGGGGCATGGCCTGGGCGCAGCGCGGCTCGAAGCGGCAGCCCGGCAGCCGCTCCGAGGCACTCGGAATCTGCCCCGGAATGCTGCCCAGCCGGCGGTCGCGCGCACCCGGCTGCGGCAGGGCGTCGAGCAGCGCCTTGGTGTAGGGATGCGCCGGCTTGGCGAACAGCGCCACGGTTTCGGAGCGCTCGACCAGGCGGCCGGCATACATCACCGCCACCTCGTCGGCGGCGGCTGCGATGACGCCCAGGTCGTGGGTGATCAGCACGATCGCCATGCCGAGCCTGACTTTCAGCTCGGACAGCAGGTTGATGATCTGCGCCTGGATGGTGACGTCCAGCGCCGTGCTGGGTTCGTCGGCGACCAGCAGCTTGGGCCGGCAGGCGATCGCCATGCCGATCATGACGCGCTGGCACATGCCGCCGGAAAGCTCGTGCGGGTATTGCTGCGCCACGAGGTCGGGATTGCGGATGCCGACATCCTTCAGGGTCTGCAGGGTGCGCTCCCGCGCCGTGGCGGCGGAGACGTTCTCGTGCACGCGGATGGTTTCGGCGATCTGCTTGCCGATCCGCCGGATGGGATTGAGGGCGGCCACCGGATCCTGGAAGATCATGGCCACTTCCTTGCCGCGCAGCGCCGCCCGCGCCGTCTCCGAAGCGGCCAGCAGATCGGTGTCGAGATAGTGCGCGGTGCCGGCGCTGACCCGCCCGTTATGCGTCAGCAGGCCGAGCACCCCCAGCCACAGCGCGCTCTTGCCCGAACCGCTTTCGCCGACGATCCCCAGCATGCGGCCGGGCATGACGTCGAGCGACACGCGGTCCACCGCCCGCACCAGCCCGTCGGCGGTCCTGAAATCGACGCAAAGGTCGCGAACGCGCAGCAGCGGAGTCATTTGAGCGTCGGGTCCAGATAGTCGCGCAGCCAGTCGCCCAGGATGCTGATCGACACGGTGATGAGGAAAATCATCATTCCCGGCATCACCGCCACCCACCAGCCGCTGACCAGGTAGTCGCGGCCCTGGCCCAGCATCTGCCCCAGGCTGGTCATCGGCGGCTGGATGCCGATGCCGAGGAAGCTGAGCGAGGTCTCGAGCAGGATGGCGGCGGGAAGGTTGACCGTGAACTGGATCACCAGCACGCCGGCGATGTTGGGCAGGATGTGCCGCCAGTAGATGCGCGGCGTGGCGAAGCCCAGCGAGCGCAGCGCCGTCATCAGCTCGCTCGACTGCATGCCGAACACCAGGCCGCGCGTCAGGCGGGCGTAGCGTTCCCAGCCGTTGATGCCGATGATGAGGACCAGCAGCCAGACGCTGCCGCCGAAGAAGGCCAGGATGGCCAGCGCGAAGACGATGAAGGGCAGGGCGGTCTGGGCGTCGACCAGCATCATGGTCGCCTCGTCGAACCAGCCGCGCAGATGCGCCGCCAGCATGCCGATCAGCACCCCCAGCACGGCGCCGATGGCGGTGCCGGTCATGGCGATCAGCACGCTGACCTGGGTTCCGACCAGCAGCCGGCTCAGCACGTCGCGGCCCAGATCGTCGGTTCCCAGCACGTGCTTGGTCGTGCCGCCGTAGAGCAGCGGCGGATCGAGCTGCTGGAACAGGTCCTGTTCCGTATAGGGCTGCGGCTGCAGCCACTGCGCGAAAGCGGTGACGAGGACGACGGCGGCCAGGCACACGATGGCGCAAAGCACCAGGAACGGCAGGCGCGTCCGCTTGCGGCGCAGGAGCGGCGCGCCGGCGGCGGCGCTGTCGACTTGCGCGCTCACGATCCGGTGCTCCGGCGAATGCGGGGATCGATCCAGCCATAGGCCAGGTCGATGCTGAGATTGGTGAGAATGACGGAGATCGAGATCAGCAGGATGATGGTCTGCACCACGCTGAAGTCGCGCACGCCGGCGGACTGGATGAAGAGCCGGCCGATTCCCGGCCAGGCGAAGACGGTTTCGACGACGAAGGCGCCGCCGATGATCCAGCCGACCTGGAAGCCCAGGATGGTCACCACCGGGATCGCCGCGTTGGGGATCGCATGCCAGGCGAGCTGCTGCCACCAGCGCAGGCCCTTGGCGCGCGCGGTGCGCATGTAGGATTGCCGCAGCACCTCCAGCATCGCCGAGCGGGTGAAGCGGGCGATGATCCCCGCCGACGCCAGCCCCAGGGTGAAGGCCGGCATCAGCAGGTGTTTCCAGGTGCCCGCGCCGGCCGAGGGCAGCCAGCGCAGCTCGAGCGAGAACAGCAGGATCAGCAGGATGCCGAGGAAGAAATTGGGCAGGCCGTAGGCCACCACCGAGATCGCCATGATGACGCGATCCAGCGCCGAGGCGCGATAGATGGCGGCCAGCACGCCCAGCGATATACCGACCACCAGCGTGATCGCCAGCGCCATCAGGCCGAGCTGAAGCGTCAGCGGCACGCGATCGGTCACCACCGACAGCGCGTCGCGGCCGTCGAAGAAGGACTGGCCGAAATCGCCGACCAGTATTCGTTCCACATAGGTGAAATACTGTTCGATAATCGGACGGTCGACTCCCCATTTCTGGGCGTAGAGCTCGACGATGGCGGGGGCGGTGTCGGGCGGCAGCAGGATCAGCGTGGGATCGCCCGAGACGCGCAGCACGACGAAAACGAAAGACACCACCAGCCAGATCGTCAGCAGAGCCCGTAACGATTTGGTCACCAAAAACCGGATCATTCCGAAGTCCAGCTCCCCGTAACGACCTTGCTGGCGCGTTATAAAACGGTAGCGCGGCGCTGCTATGGTCGATCGCGGGCGCCTCGCATTTCGGTCCGGCGGATCATGCGGGGTGATCGGAACAGGGTCAATCGGCGATTTCCGAAATTAGGCTCTTGATAAGAAATAATGGAAATGCATAGTCTTCAATGGCGAAGAAACTCGGGGGAGGGTCGAATGACCAAGCAACGTGGAAACTGGCGCTCCTTCGGGGTGGGCCATCTTCTGGCGGCGGCGGTCCTGGCGTTCGCGGCCGGCGGTGCGTCGGCGCAGACCGACAACCGGCCCTCGATCACGGTGGCCATGCCGGTGATCTTCACCACCCACGTGGCGACACAGAACACCAATTTCGCCACGCGCGTGACCCAGAACATCTACGACCGGCTTATCGAGCGCGACTGGCTGGGGGCCCAGGACGGCGGCGGCACCAAGCCGGTGCCGGCGCTGGCGACCGCGTGGAAGCAGATCTCGCCCACCACGCTCGAAATCACGCTGCGGCCCAACGTGAAGTTCCACAACGGCGAAACGATGACGGCCGAGGACGTCGCCTTCACCCTGTCGGCCGAACGCCTGTGGGGCCCGAAGCCGACCGAGCCGTTCTCCTTCGCCAACACCATCAGCGAGGTGAGCGTGGTCGACCCGCTGACCGTGCGCATCACGACCAAGCAGCCCGATCCGGTGATCGTGCAGCGGCTGATGACCCAGATGTCGATGGTGGTGCCGAAGAAGCACTATCTCGAAGTCGGCGTCGACAAGTTCGGCCAGGCGCCGATCGGCACCGGCCCCTATCGCTGGAGCAAGCTGGTGCCCGGCGAGTATCTCGAGCTGGTGGCGTTCGACGACTACTGGGGCGGCAAGCCGCCGCTGAAGACCATCACCTTCCGCGTCGTGCCGGAAACCTCCGCCCGCATCGCAGGCCTGCTGACCGGCGAGTTCGACATCATCACCTCGCTGCCGTCCAACCAGCTCGGCGTGGTCGAGAAGGACAAGGCGACCGAGGTCCGCTCGGTCGAGGTCGAGAACGTGCAGCTCCTGATGTTCCGCAGCGCCACCGCCGGGCGGCCGGTCGCTGACAAGCGGGTGCGCCAGGCCATGGTGCACGCCATCGACCGCCAGTTGCTGGTCGACCGGCTGTGGAACGGCATGACCACGGTGCCGACCACCTTCTCCTGGCCCTATCTCGGCGAGTACTACGACAAGGCGCGCAAGCCGCGCAGCTACGATCCCGAGCGCGCCAAGCAGTTGCTGGCCGAAGCCGGCTACAAGGGCGAGCAGATCATCCTGCGCAACATCGCGGGCTACTACCTGAACATGGATCGCGCCGTGCAGGTGATGCTGGAGATGTGGAAGAAGGTCGGCCTGAACGTCAAGCTCGAGCTGGTCGAGAACATGGCGCAGATGGGCTGGGCCACCGCCGATCTGGTGGCGATCTCCAACAATTTCGAGATGCCCGATCCGCTGGCGCCGCTGTGGACGAGCTGGGGGGCTTCCTCCGGCTTCTTCCGCGCCCGCGGCCACTGGGCGCCGCCGCAGGCCTTCCTCGATCTCGGCGAGACGCTGCAGACCAGCTTCGACCCGGCCCAGCGCCGGGTGGCGTACCAGAAGATGCTCGACATCTGGGAGGACGAGACGCCGGCCATCCTGCTCTACCGGCCGGTCGAGTCCTACGGCGTGCGCAAGAACATCGAGTGGCGTCCCTATACGATGTACTGGATGGACTTCCGCGACTTCAATTTCCGCAAGAAGTAGCGGGATGCGGTAGGATCGCCGGACCCGCGGGCGAGGCTTTCGAACCCATGCTGCGCATTCTGCAGATCTCGGACACGCATCTGGCGCACGACAACGCCGTTTTCGAGGCCAATTTCGACGCCGCCTGGGCGCTGGCGCGCGAGCTGGCGGTCGATCTGGTGGTCAACACCGGCGATCTCTCGCTCGACGGGTCGGAGCGCGAGGCGGATCTGCGCCACGCCGCCGATCGCCATCGCGAGATCCCGGTCGAGACCCTGATGATTCCCGGCAATCACGATGTCGGCGAAACCGTCGGGCTGGGCGATCCGGCGCAGGCCATCGATGCCGCGCGCCTGGAACGCTACCGGCGCCATTTCGGTCCCGACTGGTGGGTGCGCGACGTCGGCGGCTGGCGCCTGATCGGCCTCAACAGCATGCTGCTGGGCAGCGGCCTGCCCGACGAGGACGCGCAGGCAAGGGCGGTCGCCGAGGCCATCGGCGGGCACGGCGAGCGGTCGGTCGCCGTCTTCATGCACAAGCCGCTCTATCTGCAGCGCGTCGAGGAAGCGCCGCACGCCTATTTCACCGTGCCGCCGGAATTTCGCGTCGGCCTGGCGGCGACCATCGACCATCCGGCCGTGCGGCTGGTCGCCACCGGCCACCTGCACCAATGCGCGGTCCATGTGCGCGGCGCGCGCACCCATGCCTGGTCGCCGTCGACGGCCTTCGTCGCCGGCCCGCTGCGGCGCCAGCAACTGGGCGGCGCGCACGAGATCGGCGTGGTGCTGCACGAGCTGGGCGAGGGCGCCGTCAGCAGCCGGATCGTGACGCCGCCGACGATGCAGCGGCTGGTATCGGAGGAACTGCTGGAAGGGCGCGCCTATCCCCACTTCCGCAAGCACGTATCCTGAGCGGAGACGGCATCCGGCTCAGGGCGCATAGGGGCTGATCTCCTCGGTCTCGCCCGGCCGCCAGGCCATGATGACGCAGTTGTCGAACATGGTCCCGGCCAGGTGCTTGAAGAACATGCCGTGGCCGACGATGGCGATGCGCCGTTCCGGCCGGGCCGTGATCCATTGCCTGAACTCGCCGACGCGGCCGGCGAAGACCTCGGCCGGCTCGACGGCGAAGCCGCGCGGGTCGCGCTCGTGATGGTCGTACCACCAGCACGGCGGCAGGTGGGAGAACTCGATGCCCGGGAACGACGCCGCCAGCCTGGCGGGATCGCTGCCCACGTCGCAGCCATTCGACAGTTTTTCGCGGTGCAGCGGCGTCACCAGCAGCGGCGCTGCATCCCCGAACAGGCCGATGGCGGTTTGCAGCGCCCGCGTCAGCGGCGAGGTGACGACCAGGTCGACCTCCAGACGCTGCGCCATGGGCCGCGCGCGGGCGACCTGCTCGTGCCCGGTCGGCGATAGCGGTGCATCGAATATGACCGGATCGCGGCCGGTCGCCTCCCATAGGACGTTATGGGTCGACTGGCCATGGCGGATGAGAAAGAGGCTCTTGTTCATCGGCTGTTCATCGGTTCGGGCGCGCCGTGGCGCGCGCAGCGTCGCTTATTTCATAAGCGGCCCGCCGGCCGACCGCAATCGTTCACTAGAGCGGATGACGATCGGACGGAAGCGCAGACGCTTCCGTCCGATCGTGTGAATCCGCTCTATTCTTTTAAAGATTGGAGCAAATTCACATGTTTTGACGGGATCGCGAGCGATTCCGTCAAAACATGATTTGCTCTAGCGTTTTGCCGGATGCTCGACCAGCCAGCGGAACAGCTCGTCCATGCGCGCCTTCAGCAGCGCTTGGCTGCTGCGCTTCTTCCAGTCGTGGATGCCGCGCCCGGCGGCGGCACCGGTCGCGCCGCTGCGGACCAGCCTGCCGACGGCCGCCGCCGGCGCGGGCCGGTTGTCGAGATGCGGCAGCAAGGTCCGGGCGAAGTTGAAATGCGTTTCCAGCCCGCCGAGATCGGCCGATTCCAGCGGGCCGGTTATGCCCAGGCGGCGGCCGAAGCTGTTCCTGACCACCGTGTCGATGGCTTCCGCGCTGGCCGCGCCCGAGGCCCACAGGGACCAGGCCTCCCGCAGCAGGGCGAATTGCAGCCGGCCGCCGATGAAGCCCGGGATCTCGCGGTCGATGACCACCGGCTCCTTGCCGGCGGCTTTCAGCTGTTTCGCCACCCAGTGGACGACCGCCGGCGAGGTTTGCGGTCCGCCGCAGACCTCGACCAGGGGAATGAGCTGCGGCGGAAACCAGAAATGCGCGGCGATGACTCGTTCGGGATGTCGCATGCCGCCGGCGAGCGCGCTGGCCGGCTGGCCGCTGGACGAGGCCAGGACGATCGCCGGCGGGCAGAGACGGTCGAGCCGGGCGAAAATCTTGCGTTTCAGCGCCAGGTCTTCGGTCACCGCCTCGATCACCAGTTGCGCCGACGCCGCCGCCTCGAGCCGGGTCGAGGTCGCGATCCGCTTCATCACGGCCGGCACGTCGCGCCGCGCCAGCAGCCCGTGCCGGACGAAATCGTGGAGGCTGGTTTCGATCTTCCGTACCGCCTTGCGCAGCGAGGCGTCGGTGCGGCCGATCATGACGGCATTCCTGCCGGCCATGGCGAACACCTGCGCGACGCCGTGGCCGATGATGCCGTTGCCGACGATCGCGACCGCCTTGAGCGATCGGGGAAGCTTGGTGCCGGCTCTCATCGACGGCTGCACTGAGACGCCATGCCCATCACCTCTGCCGCGAGGCGGCAACCAACGATCTGGTTTTATCGGCAGGTCGAAGGCAAACCAAGCGAAAACATCGCATTGCGCGCGCCCTGCCTTCGACATCGAGTTGCGAGCCGATCCCGAATCGAATCGTGGACGGGAAAGGCGTTGCCCGACGCCGATACCGATGGCGCCACCGCCGCCGAGCGCTGCCTGTCGGGCGCGAGAAATCGTTGTTCTAGCGGCAGTTAGCCCGCGGCGGTGGCTCAAATTGTCTGCCGTTTGACCCGGGGCGCGGTCGCCCGGCCGAACGCCTTGCTGGTAAAAATGCCGGATTGCTTTCTCTCTCCGAGGGTCAGAGTGTCTGAAGGACCTCCGAAATTTCCGTTGCCGCGGTCGAAGGGATGCCCGCTTCATCCGCCGCCCGCCCTTGCCGAGCTGCGGGAGGAGCAGGGCATGGCGAGGATCGTGATGGCGGATGGCGCCGAGGCGTGGCTGGCGACGCGCTACGACGACGTCAAGGCGGTCCTGGGCGATGCGCGCTTCAGCGCCTGTCCGCGCAACGCCGGCTATCCGTTCATCGCCTTGAGCCGCAAGGCGCAGCTCCTGAACGACCGGCCGACCTTCCCGTTCATGGACAGCGCCGAGCATGCCAAGTACCGCCGCATGCTCACCAAGTTCTTCACCGTCCCGCGCATCGAGCAGCGCCGGCAGCGCATCGAGCAGCTCGCCGAAACCCTGCTCGACCGGCTGATCGAGGCCGGGCCGCCGCAGGACTTCGTCAAGGGCTTCGCGCTGCCGATCCCCTCCACCGTTCTGGCCGAGCTGCTGGGGGTTCCGCACGAGGACCAGGCGTTCTTCCAGCAGCAGGCCAAGGCGCGCATGGACATGCGCTCCGGCACCGAGGTGCAGATCCGCGCCGGCCGCGCGCTGGAAGACTATATCGGCCAGCTCGTGGCACGGAAGGAGAAGGATCCCAGCGGCGACGACGTGCTGAGCCGGCTGGTCGTCGAGCAGCTCCAGCCCGGGCATGTCAGCCGCGAGGACCTGATCGCGATGGGCCGGCTGCTGATCGTGGCAGGGCACGACACGACGGCCAACATGATCGCCGCCGGCATCATTCTGCTGCTGCAGCATCCCGACCAGATGCGCGAGCTGATCGCCGACCCCGCTTTGCTGCCGGGCGCGATCGAGGAGATGCTGCGCTTCTGGACGCTGCCCCACTTCAACTCGACGCGGGTCGCCATGCAGGACGTGCTGGTCGGCGACACGCTGGTGAAGGCCGGCGAAGGCGTGGTCGCGTTGCTGATCGCCGGCAACCACGATCCGCGCGCCTTTCCGTCGCCGGAGAAATTCGATATCCATCGCAACCCGCGCAACCATCTCGCCTTCGCCTACGGTCCGCACCAGTGCCTGGGCCAGTTCCTGGGGCGGCTGGAACTAGAGGTAGCGCTGAAGACGCTTCTCAGGCGGCTTCCCGGCATCCGGCTGGCCGAACCGGTTTCGGAACTGGAATTCACCGAGGCCGGGATCAACTATGGCGTGGAGCGACTGCCGATCGCGTGGAGCTGAGCCGGCCAAGCAAGCAAGAACGGTCGTGGGAGAGAACGGATGAAAGTCGTCGTCGATCTGGGGAAATGCGTTGGGGGCGGGCAGTGCGTGCGCGCCGCGCCGACGGTGTTTTCGCAGAACGAGGACGACGGGCTGGCGATCGTCCTCATGGAGCATCCGCCGCAAGCGCTCAGCGAGCAAGTCAACGATGCCGCCCGGCTTTGTCCGGCGGGCGCCATCACCATCGAGAATGACGGCTAGAGACCGTCGTCGACAACCGGGAGGTAGATCATGGCTTTCAAATCGCTCAACCGTCGTGGCTTCATCAAGGCTTCCGCCGCCGTCGCCGCCGGTGCGGCTTTTCCGATGCCGGCGCTGGCCCAGAAGGGCAAGTCCGATACGCTTACCATCATCCTGAACTCCGCGCCCGGCGGGCCCAGCGACATCACGCTGCGCATCCTGCAGGAGCCGCTGGGCAAGGAACTGAACCGCTCCGTCGTCATCGATTTCAAGGCCGGGGCGGGCGGCGCGCTGGGCCTCAATGCCGTTTCACGCGCGCCCAAGGACGGCTCGACCATCGCCTGGTCGTTCAGCGGTCCGGGGTCCTACTACTCCACGGTGGTCAAGGACCTGGGCTACGATCCGGGCAAGGATCTGGCGCCGATAACCCTGTTCTCCTATTCGCCGCAGATCTTCGGGGCCAACCCCAAGTTTCCGGCCAACGACATCGCCGGCCTGATCGAGCTGGCCAAGAAGTCGCCCGGCAGCATCAAGGTCGCCAATGGCGGCAAGGTCAGCCCCAGCGGCATCGCCGTCGTCAAGCTCGCCAAGCTTGCCAAGATCGACATCGTTTCGGTGCCGTATTCGGGCGGCAATCCCGCGGTCCAGGCGGCGGTCGCCGGCGAAGTGCCGGTCTACTCCAGCGCCTACGGCTCCCTGCCGGAAGGCCTGGTGAAGGAAGGCCGGCTGAAGGTCCTGGGCGTCGGCACCAAGGGGCGGTGGTCGTTGCTGCCGAACTACCCGTCGGTCGACGAAACCGTTCCCGGCTTCACCGCCAATGTCAGCTTCGGTTTCGTGGCGCCGGCCGGCACGCCGCCGGACATCATCCGCAGCCTGAATGCGGCGATCACCAAGGTGATCATGCTGCCCGACGTCAAGCCCAAGCTGGTGGCCAACTATTTCGATCCCATGCCCAGCACGCCGGAAGAATACGGCGCGATCATCAAGCGCGAGATCGAAGAGGACGGCCCTATCCTGGCCAGCCTGCAGTAGGGCCTAATCCCACGGCCGCGGCGGCGACGGCAGGCAGCGCGCCTGTCGCCGCCGCTCTGCGATTCACCACGGAGACCCGGATGGAACGGTTCCCAACGATCGCTGCCGCCGATCTGTCGCCCGAGCAGGCCGAGCTGGTCGGGAAATACAAGGGCGGCTGGCGCAGCCAGCTCTTCGCCGGCGGCGAGCGGCTGCCGGGGCCGTTCTCGGCCACGATCTATGCGCCGGAAATGGCCAAGCGCATCAGCCATCTCGGCGACTATTTTCGCTTCGAGACGTCGCTGCCGGAATCCTTGGTCGAGATGACCATCCTGATCGTGGCCCGCCTCAAGACCTCGCAATACGAGTGGCACGTCCATCGCCCCTGGGCCGAGAAAGCCGGGCTCGATCCCGCAATCGCCGACGACATCGCGCAGGGCAAGCGCCCCGCCGGCATGAGCCCGGAGCAGAGCGCGGTCTACGACCTGGTCGTCGCCAGCCATGAGCAGGCGACAATAGGCGATGCGGTATTCGCCGCCGCGCGCCGCCACTTCAACGAGCGCCAGCTCGTCGAACTGGTGGCTCTGTGCGGCTACTACAATATGATCGCGCAGATCCTCAACGCGGCGGAGGTCCTGCCTCCCGGCGGCGCCGCCCCGCTGCGCGACCTGAAATAGCCTCTTCTTGCGAAAGAAACAGCGGAATGCGCCCCACTTCTGTCTCCGGCCGGCTTGCCGATAAAGTCGCGATCGTCTCGGGCGCCGGGTTTTCCGGCGATCTCGACCACCTCGGCACCGGTGCGGCGATCGCGCTGCTGTTCGCCGCCGCGGGCGCGAAAGTCTGCGTGCTCGACATGGATGCCGGGCGGGGCCAGGCGACGGTCGGGCAGATCGAGCGCGAAGGCGGCCAGGCGCTCTACGTCCAGGCGAACGTGACCGACTCGGAAGATTGCCGGCGCACCGTCGCGCTGGCCGAGTCGCGGTTCGGCCGGCTCGACATCCTGGTGAACAATATCGGCGGCAACAAGGGCGGCGGCGGCGTCGGCCGGGGCAAGCTGGACTCGATCACCGACGAAGCCTGGCGCAGCCTGGTCGAGATCAACCTGACCAGCGCCTTCCTGCTGAGCAAGGCGGCGCTGCCCGCTCTCACCCGCCGTCCCGGTTCGGCCATCGTCAACATCTCCTCGATCGCCGCCTTGCAGGCGCTGGGCGGGGCGGCCTATTCCGCGGCCAAGGCCGGCCTGGTCGCCATGACCAGCAATCTCGCCGTCAGCTTCGGGCGGGCGGGCCTGCGCGCCAACGCGATCGCGCCCGGCCTGATCTACACCCCGATGGTGTCGGGCATCATCAATCCCGCCGTGCGCGAGATGCGCCGCAACATCGCGCCGCTCAACACCGTCGAGGGCAGCGCCTGGGACATCGCCTCGGCCGCCTTGTTCCTCGCCAGCGACGAGGCGCGGTTCGTCTCCGGCGTCTGCCTGGCGGTCGATGGCGCCGCCACCTGCATCGCGCCGCTGGCGGCGCTGGAGATGATCGGCCACAAGTTCGAGATATCGGAATACAAGTAGAATGGCGTCGCGCGCCTCCTTCCGGCCTTCGCCGCCGCCCCGCGCCCGCCGCGAACCGGCCGTTTCCGGCATCGTCCGGGGGCCGGCATGGTGAAGAGACCCGCTTCCTTTGCGCTGGGCATAGTGTCCCTGGCGTTCGCCCTGCTGATCCTGTGGCAATCGCGATCCCTGCCGCTGGGCGCGCCCAACACGCCGGGCCACGGCTTCTTCCCCTTCGTGCTGGGCGTCCTGATCGCCGTCCTGGCGGCGTTCTGCATCGCCTCCGCCTTCGTCGGCGAACGCGAGACGATCGCCCTCAAATATTCGGTGCGGGGCCCGTTCTTCGTGCTCCTGGCACCCCTGGTCTTCGCGCTCACCATCGAGCGTCTGGGACTGTTCGTCGCCGTCGTCGGCGTGGTGCTCACCGCCAGCGCCGCGCTGCGCTTCCGGTGGAAGTCGGCGCTGGTGCTGGCGGCGGTCCTGGCGATCTCCTGCGCGGCGCTGTTCGTCTACGCCCTGGATCTCCATCTGCCGCTGCTCTGGAAAAGGTGACGAACGATGGAGATTCTCAGCAACCTCGAGCTGGGTCTGCTGACGGCGGCGACGGCCAACAATCTTTGGTACTCCTTCCTCGGCTGCCTGCTCGGCACCTTGATCGGGGTCCTGCCGGGATTGGGGCCGGCGGCCACCATCGCCATGCTGATGCCAGCCACGTTCACGCTGGAGCCGACCTCATCCCTGATCATGCTGGCGGGCATCTATTACGGCGCCCAGTATGGCGGCTCGGCGACGGCGATCCTGGTGAATATCCCGGGCGAATCGTCTTCCATCATGACGACGCTGGACGGCCACCAGATGGCGCGCCAGGGCCGCGCCGGACAGGCGCTGGCTGCGGCGGCGATCAGTTCGTTCATCGCCGGGACGATCGCCACCGTTCTCATCGCCGGCTTCGCGCCGGCGCTGGCCAAGGTCGCGCTGGCGTTCGAGGCGCCGGAATATTTCGGCCTCGTCCTGCTCGGCCTCGTCACGGTCATGTTCCTGTCGAGCGGCTCCATGATCAAGGCCCTGATCATGATGCTGGTCGGCGTGGCGCTGGGCACGGTGGGCGCCGACGTGACCTCGGGCCAGACCAGGCTCACCCTGGCCATTCCCGAACTCTATGACGGGCTCAACATCATCGCCGTCGCCATGGGCATCTACGGCCTGGGCGACATCATCTACAACATCCAGGGCGGCGACAGCCGCCCGATGTACAAATCGACGATCCGCAGCCTTGTCCTCAGCAAGCAGGAACTGAAGGCCATCGTCGCGCCCAGCCTGCGCGGCACCGCGCTGGGCTCGCTGCTCGGCGTGCTGCCCGGCGGCGGCGCCATGCTGTCGTCCTTCGCCGCCTACGTCCTGGAGAAGAAGATATCGCGCCATCCCGAACGCTTCGGCAAGGGCGAGATCGCCGGCGTGGCCGCACCGGAGGCGGCCAACAACGCCGGCGCCCAGACGTCCTTCATTCCCTTCATGACCATCGGCATCCCCTCCAACGTGGTGATCGCCCTGATGGCGGGGACGCTGCTGCTGCAGGGCATAAGGCCCGGCCCGTCGATGATCACCGAGCAGCCGCAGCTCTTCTGGGGACTGGTGGTGTCGATGTGGATCGGCAACCTGATCCTCGTGGTGCTCAACCTGCCGCTGGTGGGCATATGGGTGAAGCTGCTGTCGGTTCGCTACGAATGGCTATTCCCCTCCATCCTGGTGTTCTGCTGCATCGGCGTGTTCACGGTCAACAACGGCACGTTCCTCATCTACGTGATGATCGTGTTCGGCGTGGTCGGATACTTCCTGCGGGTGATCAATGTCGAGCCGGCGCCGCTGCTCATCGGCATGGTGCTCGGCCCCAGCCTCGAGGAGTACCTGCTGCGCACCATGCTGATCAACGACGGCAGCCTCGTCGTGCTGTTCCAGCGGCCGATCGCGGCGACGCTGATCGCCATGACCATCGCCGTCGTGCTGCTGAAGGCGTTTCCCGGGGTGCGGACCTTGCTGCGCAAGGTGGACGAATCCTGAGGCGCGTGGACGGCAGAGTGGCGGACGGCAGAGTGGGAGGGTAGGGGCGTGAACGCGAAGTCCTATAGAAGTCTCTTTCCGGCGCTGTTGGGCGATCGGATCCAGCTTGGCGTGGTGGTGAAGGATCTCGATGCCGCCCTGGCGTTCTGGACCCAGAAGCTGAAGCTGGGGCCTTTCGTCGTCATCGAGAATCCGGCCGGTGGCTGGGTCTTCCGCCACCGCGGCCAGGTGCAGGACATCAGCATGTCGGTGGCGTTCACCTATATCGGCGAGACCATGGTCGAGCTGCTGGCGCAAAACAATTCCGTGCCGTCGCCCTACACCGAGTTCTTCGCTGGCGGCCGGGAAGGGGTGCAGCACATCGCGTTCTGGCCCGACGACTTCGACGCCGCCTGCCTGGAGCTCGAACGCGGAGGCTTCTCGGAGGTCTCCACCATTCATGTCGGCGAGGAAAAGACCGTCGCCTACTACGAAGGCCCGCCGCATTTCGGCGTGATGGCGGAGATCGTGCGCATGACGCCGGCGCGCGTGAAATACTATCGCGGCATCAGGGCGCTGGCGGAGACCTGGGACGGCACCCGCCCGGTGCGCCGCTTCGCCACCTACGCCGACTACATGGAGTCGGACGACTGCCTGCAATAGCAGATCGCGCTAGAACTCGAACGGGATGGCGTTGTCGGCGATGACTTTCGACCAAATGGCGCGTTCGGTTCGCAGGTATTTCGCCAGATCCTCGGGCGAGCCTGTGGCGTCGTCGCCGGCATGCGCCGCCACGGTCTTGCGCCCCACTTCCGATGTCATGATCTTGTTGATCTCCAAGTTCAGCCGCCTCACGATGGCCTCAGGCGTGTGCGCTGGCGCCATGATCGCCAGAAACCCGCCAGTATAAAAACCCTTCATGCCGATTTCGTCGGTGGTGGCAACCTGCGGCAGCAGCGCCAGCCGCTTGGGCGCCGTCACCGCCAGGGGGCGAAGCTGACCGGCGTTGATATGCGCCAGCACCGAGGAGACGTTGGAGAACATGAACTGCACTCGGCCGGCAATCAAATCGGCTACCGCCACGGCCGTCCCCTTGTACGGGATATGCGTGATGTTGGCGCCGGTCGAGGCGCGGAACAGTTCTCCAGCCAGATGAAAAGACGTGCCGACGCCGCCCGAGGCATAACTGAGACCGCCCTGGGTATTCTTCGCCAGCGCGACCAGTTCGGAAATCGATTGCACCGGAAGCGTCACCGGCACCACCAGAACATTGGGCGTGGTCAACAGCAGCGTAACGGGCGTGAAATCCTTGTCGACGTCGTAGGTCGTCTTGCCGAAAGCCGGCAATAGCGCCAGCGGCCCGACGCTGCCGAGCCAGATCGTGTATCCATCCGGCTTCGAGGCCGCCACCAGATCTCCACCCAGCATGCCGCCGGCGCCGGGCTTGTGCTCCATCAGCACGGGCTGGCCCATGGCCTGCTGCAGACCGTCGCCGATCAACCTGCCGAAGGGGTCCAGCATGCCGCCAGGGGTGGTGGCGAGAATGATTCTGATCGGCCGATTGGGATAATCCTGCGCTTGCGCTACTGTCGTACTGGTCGTTGCCAGCATCGCGACGAGCAGACAGACATTAATAATGTGCTTCATAGCGTCCCCCCTGCGATGGCCGCCCATTCGACCGATGCCGATACCTGCCTCCAAGCCGGCGATCTGACATCGCGCAGTTGGTCTGCGGGCGCAGCCGGTGATTTTGCTCCTGCTGGCCTTTGGCGCGCACGAGCGCTGCGTCGATTTGATGGTGACCCGACGATGACTCGACCGAGAGTCGAGCGACGGACAAACCGCTTGTCTAATGCCTCTTGAACATACGAGCGATGCCGGTTTGCGATCAGCTTTCGCACAGATGTGCGCCGCGCGTCAGTGGCCGGAATCCGTCGGGTCGAACCGTGCCACTCGAGCCTTCTTCGCTGGAGACTTGAATTACGCTTCCTGCCCGAAGGGAATCCCCTTCATGAGTTGTGTGACCTGGAGCGTGTGAATCGGCTCTAGAGCAAATCATGTTTTGACGGAATCGCTTGCGATCCGGTCAAAACATGTGAATTTGCTCTAAACTTTAAAGAATAGAGCGGATTCACCCGATCAGACGGAAGCGTCTACGCTTCCGTCTGATCGTGATCCGCTCTAGTCGCTGACGCGCCGTTTCTGCCGGAAGACGCTGGGCGGCTTGCCGAAGGCCAGAAGGAAGGCCCGTCGCATCCGGTCCTCGTTGTCGAAGCCGCACTGGTAGGCGATGCTGGCCATGTTGGCGTTGCTGTCGCGCAAGGCGATCAGCGCCGCCTCGATCCTGAGCTGCGCGATCATCTTGGCCGGCGACTTTCCCATCTCCTTGGTGTAGAGCCGCGACAGCGTGCGCCGGCTCATATTGGCGCGCGCCGCGAGCTGGTCGATGCTCAGCTTCTTGCCCAGGTTTTCGATGATCCACTGGTTGAGCTTGAAGAACCTCGACGTGCGCGACTGGAAGTCCAGCATCAGGCTGATCTGGCTCTGGGTCTCGTGCCGGCGCATGTAGATCA
This sequence comes from Reyranellaceae bacterium, assembly GCA_050181585.1. GTDB lineage: Bacteria > Pseudomonadota > Alphaproteobacteria > Reyranellales > JAQSWP01 > JAQSWP01. The sequence continues at coordinate 42,051 of JBFXDA010000027.1, read as the reverse complement.
CCAGGTATCGGGCGATGTCGATGCTGGCCGGGTAGCCGAGATCCTCCTCGACGCAGGCCAGCGCCAGGTCTACGGCGCTGGCCATGCCGGGCGCCGACCACAATTTCCCGTCCTTGGTGTAGAGCGATATGGAGTCGGCCTTGACGGCGGGGAACCGGCTGCAGAATTCCTCGAAGACCGTCGGATGGATGGTGGCCCGCTTGCCGTCGAACAGCCCCGCCTCGGCGCCGACGAACACGCCGGCGCCGACGCAGGCCACCCGCCGGGCCAGTTGCGCGCCCTTCTTCACCGCCGTCAGGAATTTCTGGTTGCGCATGGTCGCTTCGTAGCCCGCGCCGCCGCCGACGATCAGCGTGTCGAGGTTCTTGCCGGTGAAGTCGGCGATGGGATCGGTCACGACCGGCAGGCCTTCGCGCGTGTGCACGATGCCGCCTTCCAGCGAGCAGACCTGCAGCACGTATTCCTCGCCCTTCTTGGAAAGGAAATTGGCGAGATAGAACACCTCGTGCAGGCAGGAGAGCGTAAAGAGATTGGCCTCTTCGAACAGAAGGATGGTGACCAGTCTGGGCATGCCGCCGCCGTCTTTTCGTTGCGGCGGCACTATAACGCCGTTCCGCCGGCGCGGCATCCTGGCGGAATTCGCCATCAGACCTGGCCGCCGGAGGTGTCGATGGTCTGGCCGGTGACGATGTCGGAATCGGCGGCGGCGAGGAAGCACACGACCCGGGCCTGTTCCTCGACCGTGAACACGCGGCCGAGCGGGATCAGCCGGAAGAATTGCTGGCGCTCGGCGTCGCTGCGCTGCTCCCACCAGTCCTTCATGCGCTCGCTGATGGTCATGCCCGGCGCGATCGCGTTGACGGTGACGCCGAACGGCGCCGTCTCCAGCGCCAGCTTCTTGGTGAAGGCGATGATGCCGCCCTTGCCGGCGGCATAGGCCGCGCTGCTGTTGGTGCCCACGCCGCGCCCGGCGACGGAGGAGATGTTCACGATCTTCCCGCGTCGCTGCGATTTCATGATCGGGACCACGGCATGGCAGAACAGGAACGTGGCGCTCAGGTTGAAATCGATCAGTTGCCGCCACTCGGCGAAGGACAGGTTCTCGGTGAGGCGGTTGGGATTGGCGATGACGGTGCTGCCGCCCACGCCATTGACCAGGATGTCGATGCGGCCGAACCTGGCCTGGATTTCGGCCACCGCCTGGTCGACCGAATTCTCGTCCAGCGCATCGCAGGGCAGTCCGAGGACGCGGTCGGACTCCGCCGCGAGTTCGGCCACGCTCGCGGCCAGACTCCCGGCGTCCTTGTCGACCAGCACGACGGTGGCGCCTTCCTGCGCCATGAGGCGCGCCGACGCCTTGCCGATACCGGCGGCGCCGGCGGTTACGACCGCGACCTTACCGTCGAAGCGCCGGGGATCCCTCTGTCCGTTCGCACGCTGCATCTGGTCACTGCGCCAGCCGGCCGAGCACGTCTCGCGTGGCCTCGGCGACGGCCATCGCCCTCTCGCGCGGCGGCAGCTTGCTCTGGCTCGGCGCTTCGACCTCGACGATGGCCCGGGGCAAGCTTTGCAGCAGCGCGACCAAGGGCAGCTCGCCCTGGCCCGGGAACAGGCGGTTGGAGCGGCCCTCGAAGCGGAGGTCTTCCGGCGGCCGGGCCGGCGCGTCGCACAAATGGAACATGACGATGTCGTCGTTCGCCGTCACCGCCAGCTCGGCGGGCGTGCCGCCGGAACGGCAGAAATGCAGGGCATCGAGCAGGATGCCCATGCCGTCGCGGCCGGTGGCGCCGATCGCCGAACGGGTATCGGCCAATGTCCTGATCTGGGTATAGATGGTGAATTCGACCAGGGTCGAGATTCCGTATCGGCCGGCGAGCTGCTGCAGGGCGGCGAGATTGTCCACGGTGCGGCTGCGGTCGGGATCGATGCCGACCGCGATCAGGTAGCGCGCGCCCAGCTCGGCGCCGGCATTCAGGCTTGGTTCGAGCTGGTGAAGATCGAACTCGGGCGCGATCCACACCCCGCCCATGTTCAGCGCCTTAAGCCCGGTGCGGTGCAAGGCGGCCCGCACCTGCGCCAGTTTCCGTTCATCGCCGGCGACTGCCGGCACCGGGTCGCCCGGCCGCGGCGCCAGTTTCAACCCCACCGCGCCGAAGCCCGCATTAGCCGCGACTTCGACCAACTCGACGTGATCGGCGTCGGCGATCGTCAGCCAGCACAGCGATACGTCGCGCAGAGGATCGCGTGGCGCCGGCATCAGGCGGGTCCCCTAGGCATCGAGGAGATTGTCGCGCAGCGTGCGGCCTTCGTACTCGGTCCGGAAAATGCCGCGCTTCTGCAGGATGGGGATCACGTGGTCGACGAAATCCTCCATGCTGTCGTTGTTGATGGCCGGCGATACCATGAAGCCGTGGCCGCCCGAGCCGCGCCACAGGGTCTCGAGCTGGTCGGCGATCTGTTCCGGCGCGCCGGCGATGGAGGGCATGCCGCCGACCTGGCCGGTCTTGGCGATGGCTTCCCGGATGCTGAGCTTGGTGTCCTTGAACATCGACAGGGCCAGTGCCATCAGGCCTTGCGAGGTCTCCGTCTTGGCTTCGGCCAGCGGCTTGTCGATGTCGATCTCGCTGAAATCGACGCCGTAGACGCCCGAATAGCGCGCCAGGACCGCTTCGGCGGGAATCTGGCGGAACAGTTCGTCGCGTTTGCGCAAAGCCTCTTCCTCGGTGCCGCCGACATGCGGCAGTACCGCGAACATCAGCGGTATCTGGCGATCCATGCCCTGCTGCCGTTCCGTCAGGCGCTGGTTGTCGACGGCCGCCTTCATCGTCTTCAGATCGACGCCCATGGCGAAAATGACGTCGGAATGCCTGGTGGCGAACTGCCGGCCGCGGCCGGACGAGCCGGCCTGGAACAGCAGGGGCCGTCCCTGCGGCGACGGAAAGACCGGCGGCACCGCATAGCAGTTCATGTACTTGCCGGAATACTTCACCGGCGTGATGCGGTCGGGGTCGACCAAATGCCGGTTCTCGCGGTCCATCAGGATGGCGTCGGGCGGGAAGCCGTTCCACAGTCCCTTGCAGATGTCGAGATATTCGTCGGCGCGGTCGTAGCGCTCGTCGTGCGGCATCTGCTCGGCGCCCAGGGCGCGATGCTCCGCCCGGGAATGTCCGGTGACGATGTTCCAGCCGACGCGCCCGCCGCTGAGATAGTCGAGCGTCGAAACGCTGCGCACCAGATGGTAGGGGGGAACGCCGGCGACGGACAGCGAGGTGATGACCCCCAGCCGTTCCGTCGCGGCCGCCATGACGCCGACCAGCGCCACCGGATCGTGCGCCGGCCATACCACGCCGTAGCGCATGGTTTCCGCCGGCCCGCCCTTGTAGACGTCGTAGGCGGCGGGAATGTCGGCGAAGAACACGCCGTCGAAGCAGCCCCGCTCCAGCGTCTTGGCCAGGTCGATCCAGTGCTGGAACGAGCCCAGCCCCGCCAGGCGGCGATCCGCCTCGCTGGCCCAACTGCACATGATGTGGTTGATCGGGCTGTGGACGCAGGCGCACAAGAGATGCATCTGTTTGGGCATCGACTCACTTCCGGACAAACTGGCGTTCGCAGCCCAGGCTTTTCGCCGATCCGCTCCAGTGACCGTCGACGGAGGTCGAGTGGTTGCGGCAAGTCCCAGTGCGGCCTCAGGATTGACCGTGGGCCGCCCGTCCGACTACCCCGCTTCGGGCCAAAACGCCGCCAGTCAGTGCCACGCCGCGGCAGGCAAGGCCTTGGCGAACGGCGCTTTTTCGCCTTTCCCGGGGTTTCCCGCTGGCCCAATTCGCCGGCTGCTTGACGCAATGTTTCGAGGCGACTGCGGCATCCGCTTCCTACAATCGGAACGGGGCAAGAGCGAAGGTGCCGTGCCGGCGGCGGGGCGAAGGCGCGATGAAATGATCGGGAGAGATCGACCGGATGTCAGGCCGCTCGAAAGAACAGCGAAAATTCGCGTTCCATGTCGGTGGGGAGGAACGCGGGCCGGTTGAGGAGCGCTATTTCGATTCGATCAATCCCACGACCGGCGAAGTGTGGGGCGAGTTCGCCGAAGCGGGCGCGGTCGACGTCGATGCCGCCGTGCGTGCCGCCAATGCCGCGTTTCGCGGGGCCTGGCGCGAGCTTTCGCCGACCCGGCGCGGCCGCCTTCTCATGCGCTGGGCCGACCTGATCGCCCGCGATGCGGTCGCGATCGCCCGCATGGAAACCGAGCAGAACGGCAAGCTGCTGTCGGAGATGCAGGCGCAGGCCAGGGTGGTGACCGACTGGCTGTACTATTTCGGCGGGCTGGCCGACAAGGTCGAAGGCGCGGTCGTTCCGCTGGAGCGCCAGAGCGTCCTGAACTACACGCTGAAAGAGGCGCTGGGCGTGGTGGCGGTCATCACGCCGTGGAATTCGCCGACATTCCTGGCGATCATGTCGATCGCCCCGGCGCTGGCGGCGGGAAACGCCATCGTCCTGAAGCCGTCGGAGGTCACCTCGGGCTCGGCCATCCTGCTGGCGCGGCTGGCGGAGGAAGCGGGCATTCCGCCCGGCGTGATCAACGTGGTGACCGGCCAGCGCGCCACCGGCGCGGCGCTGGTCGACCATCCCCTGGTGCGCAAGATCGCCTTTACCGGCAGCGTCGGCGCCGGCCAGGAGATCGCCGCCCGCGCCGGACGGCGGCTGATCGGCGCCACGCTCGAGCTGGGCGGCAAGAGCCCGAACATCGTGTTCGCCGACGCCGACTTCGATCTGGCGCTGGTCGGCGTGATGGCCGGCATCTTCGCCGCGGCGGGCCAGACCTGCATTGCCGGCTCCCGCGCCTACGTCCATGCCGACATCTACGACCGGTTCGTCGCCGCGCTGGTCGAACGCGCCAAAGCCATCAAGCTGGGCGATCCCCTGATCGGGACGACGCAAATGGGGCCGGTGGCGACCGGCGGCCAGTTGCGCAAAGACGAGGAGATGGTGCAACGGGCGCTCGGCGAGGGCGCCGAACTGCTGTGCGGCGGCAAGCGGCCGCGCGTCGCCGAATGCCCCAACGGATTCTTCTTCGAGCCGACCATCCTGCATTGCCCGGATCCGCAGAACCACATCGTCCGCAACGAAGTCTTCGGCCCGGTCCTCGCCGTCGCGCCCTTCCGCTCCGACGAGGAGGTGCTGGCGCAGGCCAACGATTCGGAGTTCGGCCTGGCCGCCGGCGTCTGGACCAATAGCCTGGCGCGCGCGCACGGCTTCGCCAAGGCGCTGCAGGCCGGAACGGTGTGGATCAACACCTACCGGGCGCTGGCCTTCAACTCGCCGTTCGGCGGCTACAAGAGCAGCGGCCTCGGCCGGCTGAACGGATCGGCCGCCATCGAGCAGTACCTGCAGACCAAGAGCGTCTGGATCGAGCAAAGCCGCCAGATACAGGATCCTTTCGTGATGCGGGTCTGAGCCCGAAGCCGGGGTCGGGCATGGAACGAACAACCAACATGGGAATGGAACGGGATGGGTCGCATGACGGGCGCGCAGGCATTCGTCGCCTGCCTGCAGGAAGAGGGCATCCAGTACGTCTTCAACGTGCCGGGAGGGCAGACCCTCTCGCTGCTGGACGCGTTGTTCGACGCGCCGGACATCAGGGTCGTGACGGCCCGCCACGAATCGGCGGCCGCCAGCATGGCCGACGGCTATGGCCGCATGACCGGCCGTCCGGCGGCGGTGATCGCGACCGTGGGCCCGGGCGCCACCAATCTGGTGACCGGCGTCGGCAACGCGCATCGCGATTCGGTGCCGATGATCGTGGTGACGGCCAACAACCATCGCGTCGACATCAGCCACGACCAGGCGCAGGAGGCGGACCACGTTTCGCTGCTGCGCCAGTTCGTCAAGTTCACCCGCTTCGTGCCCGAGGCGCCCAACGTGGTGCCCGCCACGCGCGAAGCCATCCGCGTGGCGCTGAGCGGCAATCCCGGCCCGTCGCATATCGATTTCGCCCGCGATTCCATCGAAACGGGCGAGATCGACTTCGTGCCGCGCCAGCCGGCGGAGAACCGCGCCCTGAACAAGCCGCTGGTGGCCGATGCCGATATCGCCGCGCTCCGGGACAGGATCGCCGCCGCCCGCCGGCCGGTAATCTGGGCCGGCCGCGGCGCCATCATCGCCGAGGCGGGCAAGGCCCTGGTCGAGCTGGCGGAAATCCTGCATGCGCCGATGGTCAGCACCTATAACGGCATCAGCGCGTTTCCGGGCGACCATCCGCTGTCCCTGGGCGCCTACAGCAAATGGGGCGGCCGGCCGGGTAAGCGGGCTCTGGCGGAAGCCGATCTCGTCGTCGTCGTCGGCAACAGCCTGAATGCCATTTCCACCTCGCGCTGGATGATGCCCTTGCCGGCCATCGTCCAGGTCGATTGCGATCCCCTGGCCGTCGGCAAGCGCTATCCGGTCCAGGCCGGCGTCGTCGGCGATGCGCGCCAGGTCATGGAGCGGCTTGGCGCCATGCTGGCCGGCACGGCGGTGCCGGACGAGCGGCGCCAATGGGTGCGCGAACTCGCCAAGTACCGCGACGCCTGGCGCCAGGAGGTCATGCCGGAGGAGAAGCCGGGCGGCCGGGCGCTCGATCCGCGCGTGGTGATGAAGGCGCTGACCGAAAGCTTCGGGCCGGAAACGATCTTCGTCTACGACGCGGGCAACGCCGGCATCTGGGCGCACACGGTGCCGGTGCAAACCCCGCGCCATTTCATGAAATCGGTCGGATTCGGCGCCATGGGGTTCGGCTTGCCGGCCGCCATCGGCGCCAAGCTCGCCCGGCCCGACAATCCCGTCGTCGTCCTGGTCGGCGACGGCTCGATGGCGATGACCTTGGGCGAAATCGAGACGGCGGTGCGCGAGAAGGCCAATGTGATCGTGGTCGTGTTCAACGACGGCGCCTACGGCAACATCAAGCAGTTGCAGTGGAAGCTCTACGGCCAGCGCAACATCGCGGTCGATTTCTGCGACGTGCGCTTCGCCGACGTGGCGAAGGCGATGGGCGCCGACGGCGAGCGGGTGGCCTCGGCCGCCGAGTTGAAGGCGGCCTTCGCCCGCGGCCGCGCCGCCAAAACCCTTTACGTCATCGACGCGATGATCGACGTCAACGTGAGCATCTGGAACGACCCGTTCTGAACGGGTTCGCGGCCAAATCTGTCGGAGACCGGACGATGTTTGAGCTCAAGGACTACCAGAACCGTTTCACCACCGTTGCGTTCGAGCGCAGCGACGGCATCCTCGAAATGCGCCTGCACAGCGATGGCGGGCCGCTGCGCTGGGGCAGCGTGCCGCACAGCGAGCTGGAGCAGGCGATGCTGTTCGTGGGGCGCGACCGGGGCAACGAGATCGTCATCCTGACCGGCACCGGCGACGAATTCTGCGGCCCGGAAGTGTTCGAGGAGGACGGGCGCGCCATGCCGCAGGTCTCCGGCCCGGACTGGGTGCGCATATCCTGGGAAGTCCGCAACATGCTGTTCAACCTGCTGGCGATCGAGGTGCCGATGATCGCCGCCATCAACGGCCCGGCGCTGCGTCACGCCGAAGTGCCGCTGCTGTGCGACATCGTCATCGGCACGCCCGACGTCGTGATGCAGGATTCCGCGCATTATCGCGGCGGACTGGTGCCGGGCGACGGCGTGCACGTCGCCTATCCCGCGCTGATGGGGCCGACCCGGGCGCGCTATTTCATGCTGACGGGCGAGAAGATCGGCGCGGAGGAAATGCGCCGGCTGGGAATGTTGCACGAGATCGTGGATCGCTCGCAACTGATGCCGCGCGCCCGCCACCTGGCGAGGCAGGTGCTGAAGCAGCCGGTCATGACCCGGCGCAACACCCGGTTCCTTTTCACCGAGCGCCTGCGCCGGGAGATGAACGAGCAGCTCCCGCTCGGCCTGGCGCTGGAGGGGCTGGGCATCGTCGCCAGCCCCTGACGAGGAAGGACCGCCGGCTGCGGCGTCGCCGTCGCCGCCACGGCAGGCGAAACGGATCATGGCTAGAGCTGGAACGGTGATCGTCGGCGGCGGGCAGGCCGGCATCGAAGCGGCCATGTCGCTGCGCGGCGGCGGCTATCAGGAGCCGATCCGGCTGCTGACCGGCGAGGCCTTCGCCCCCTACCAGCGTCCGCCGCTGTCGAAGGACGTCCTGCTCGGCAGGAGAAGCCTGGACAGGCTCGGCTTTGTCGGACCCGAGTTCTACGAAAAGAACGGCATAGCGCTGCACATCTCCTGCTGGGTCGACGCCATCGAACGGCCGCAGAGGCGGGTCGTGCTGCGCAATGGCGAACGCCATGCCTACGACCATCTTGTTCTTGCAACGGGCGCGCAGGCCCGTCGCCTGTCACGGATGCCTGCAGGCGTGACCTGTCTTCGTACGCTTGACGACGCGGCTATTCTGGCCAAAGCCCTGGACGAGGTCGATCGGCTGATCGTCGTCGGCGGCGGGTTCATCGGATTGGAGGTGGCAGCCAGTGCCCATCAGCGGGGCAAATCCGTCACGGTGCTGGAAAAAGCCGGCCGGCTGATGGAGCGCGTGGCCAGCCCGGCGATGGCGCAGTATTTTCTCGATCTGCACAGGAACAACGGCGTCGCCGTCCGGCTTGGCGTGGAACTGGACGAATGGGTCCGTTCCGGATCCCGACTCGATGGCATGAAGCTGGCGACGGGTGAACTTGTCCCGGCGCGTCTTGCTGTCGTCGGCATCGGCGTGAACGTGGACGGCACGCTAGCCGCATCCGCCGGGTTGGAATTCGACGACGGAATTCTGGTCGATGCGCAGATGCGCACTTCCGATCCGTGCGTTTACGCCATTGGCGATTGCGCCCGGCACTACAATCGCCATGCCGGGGCGGTCATCAGGCTGGAATCGGTTCAGAATGCCGTGGACCAGGCGCAAGTGGCGGCCGCCAACATCATGGGCAAAGAGCGGCACTACGATTCGGTTCCCTGGTTCTGGACCGACCAGTACGGCGCCAAGCTGCAGATCGCCGGGTTCCCCGCCGCTTCATCCCTGCCGGTGTTGCGCGGCGATCCCGCGACGGGCGGCTTCTCCGTTTTCCATTTCGCCGGCGGCGGCCTGGTCGCCGCCGAATCCGTCAACCGCCCCGCCGACCACATGGCGGCGCGGCGCATTCTGGCGCGCCAGTCGAGGCTGGCGCCGGAGCAGGCTGCCGACCCGTCCTTCGATCTCAGGAAGATGGCCTGACGGTTCTCGCCGGCGGCCGCCGGCGCGCAGCACCGCCGCTTCTAGCTGGCGATTCTGTCCACCGGGAAGAGGCCGAGATGGTGGTCGGCGTCGCCGAACAGCGTGTCGATCGCCAGCAGCGACTTGAAATAATGGCTGGCGATGTACTCGTCCGTCATGCCGATGCCGCCATGCATCTGCACGCAGTCCTGGGCGATCGCCTTGCCGGCGCGGCCGATCTGGACCTTGGCCGCCGCGATCAGGCGCCGGCGCGCCGTTCCGCTGTCCTGCAGCGAGAGCGTGGCGGCGAGGGCGAGCGACAGCGCCTCTTCCATCATCACGTACATGTCGACCAGCCGGTGCTGCATCACCTGGAACGAGCCGATCGGCCGTCCGAACTGCTTGCGCGTGCGCAGATAGTCGGACGTCGTCTCGTAGGCGCCGCGCATGGCCCCCACGGCTTCGGCGCAGATCGCGGCAATGGCCCGGTCGATCGCGTCCTCCAGCGACGGCAGGGCGCCATCGCGTGGGCCCAGCAGCATCGAGCCGTCGACATGCACGTTGCGGAAATCGATCTGGGCTGCGGCGCGGCCGTCATAGGTGAAGTACGGCGTCACCGCCATTCCCGGCAAGCGGTTGGGCACCAGAAACAGGCTCAGCCCGGCGCTGTCGGTCCGGCCGCCGGCGGTGCGCGCCAGCACGATGATGCTGTCCGCCGCGCCGCCGTCGAGCACCACGCTCTTGCGGCCGTCGAGCCGGAAGCCGTTGCCATCGGCCCGGGCGGCGGTCTGCACGTCGTTGAGGTCGTAGCGCGCGGTGGGTTCGCTGGCGGCGAGCGCCACCCGATGTTCGCCCGCGGCCAGCGCGTGCAGCAAGCCGCGCTGCTGGGCGTTGCCCAGCCGCCCGATCATCTGGCTGCCGATGACGACGGAAGAAAGGAACGGCACCGGCACCAGCGCGCGGCCGAGGCAATTCATGACCAGCATCGTCTCCAGCGGCCCGCCGCCGACGCCGCCGTGGTCCGGATCGATGCCGATGCCCAGCCAGCCCAGATCGGCAAGCTGTTTCCAGAGCTCGGGCGGGCAGCGATGCGGATCGGCGATGGTCTTCTGGCGCAGCAGCGCTCCCTTGTCGCCGCCCAGCGCCCGTTCGGCGCTTTCCGCCAGCAGGCGCTGTTCTTCGGTGAGCCCCGGAATCATGACAACCTTCCCATCCCCAGAACCTGTTTCGCCAGCACCTCGTGCTGCACTTCCGACGAGCCGGCCGCGATGGTGTAGCCGCGGCCGAAGAATTTCTGCGGCGCCATCGCCGAGCCATAGAAGGGTTCGAGGGATTCGACTTCGCTTTCGTTGCCTTCGTAGGCGAAGGGCAGCCCATGCGGCCCCACCGCCTGCAGCAGCAGGTCGTGCATCTCCTGGAACACCTGGCTGCCGCGCAGCTTGAGGATCGAGGTTTCCGGCCCCAGCGTTTCGCCGGCGGCAAGCCGCGCCAGGCAACGCAGCACGGTGTACTGCACCGCCATGACGTGAATTTCGGCTTCCGCCACGCGGCGGCGGAACCAATCTTGCTCGATCAGCGGCCGACCGCCCGGCTTCTCGAGCGAGGCGACCTCCTTCAGCCGCGCCAGGCGGCCCAGGCTTTCGCCGTAGCGCGAGGCGTTCAGCCGCTCGAACTGCAGCAGCGATTTGGCGATGGTCCAGCCTTGGTTCTCTTCGCCGACGCGCTCGGAAACCGGCACCTCGACGTTGTCGAAGAACACCTGGTTGAAGTGATGCCGCCCGTCGACCGAAACGATCGGGCGCACCGTGACGCCGGGCGCCTTCATGTCGATCAGCAGGAACGAGATGCCCTGCTGCGGCTTGACTTCGACGTCGGTGCGCACCAGGCAGAAGATGCGGGTGGCCCAGTGGGCGAACGAGGTCCAGATCTTGGAGCCGTTGACCACGTATTTGTCGCCGTGGCGCACCGCGCGGGTCCGCAACGAGGCGAGATCGGATCCCGACTCCGGCTCGGAGTAACCCTGGCACCACCAATCCTGCGAGCTCAGCAGCCGCGGCAGGTGGCGTTTCTTCTGCTCCTCGCTGCCGAAGCGGATCAGGATCGGTCCCAGCATCTTGTAGTTGAAGAGATGCACCGGCGGGCAGAAGCCGGTGTGGTACTCCTCCTCGTAGATCCAGCGCTGCATCGGCGTCCAGCCGGTGCCGCCGTATTCCTTGGGCCAGTTCGGCACCAGCCAGCCCTTCTGCATCAGGATCTCGTGCCAGGCCTGGAGCTGGTCCTTGCTGAACGGGCGGCCGTCGCGAACCTGGTCGCGCAGCGCGGGCGGAACCTTCGATCCGAGGAAGCTTCTGACTTCCTGCCGGAACTCCCTGTCGGCGGGGCTTGGCGAGAATATCGTGTCCAGCATGATGTCGCTTCTTTATGGCTTATACGGTTACCGAACCACACTCGATTGGGCCCGTCATCCTATTTCTCCGCGTTGCCGCCGGCCGCCGCATCGATCGACGCCGTTGCAGCGAGGCTGCGCCTATCCGGTACCGAAGATCGCAAGGCGTCGGCCGGCGGTTCTTCCTCGCGCCGCCACGGCGGCAGCGAAAACAGGGTGTCCAGCGCCGAGACCACGGCAATCGGCTGATCGAGAATGACGTGATGGTGGGCTTGGGGGATCACGATGACCGGCGCGTCGTCGCCGGCGAATTGCCGCCAGACGGTTTCCGCTTCGAGCGGGCAAAGCTTGCTGAGCTCGCCGCGCAGATAGGTGGCGGGCTTGTCGAAGCCCCCCAGCCGCTGTCCCACGGCGGTCCAGACGGATTTGTGCAGCAAGGGCGATTCCCACGGATCGACCCGGAATTTCCAGGCCCATCCGCCCGTTGTGGGCGCGATCGAATGCCGGGCGATGAAATCGAGCACGCAAGGGTGCTCGATCTCCTGCGCCGGCAGCAGACGAAAGCGCGCCAGGATCGCCGCCTGGTCCGGGTAGACCGCATTGGTGTTGCGGGGATTCCTGTGGGATTTCCGGCCGCCGATGTGAAACGGCGAATCGATCACGACCAGCCGGGCGACCAGCTCGGGGCGGCGGGTGGCTGCGGCGACCGAGACCAGCCCGCCGAAGCTGTGGCCGACCAGGTTGACCGGCCGGCCGGCCCCGATCGCCTCGGCGACGGCGCAAATCTGGCGGGCGAAAGCATCGATGCCGGGCTCGGGCGGTTCGTCGCTGTCGCCCATGCCGCCGAGATCGATGGCGCCGACATATCTGCCGCGCGCGGCCAGGAACGGCGCGATGAAACTCCACCACCGCGCATGCGCGCCGTTGCCGTGCACCAGAAGGACCGGCTCTCCGCCCTTGTCGCCCCAGCTCAGATAGTGGACGGAGCGGCCGTCAACTCCGATCCTCGAACTTGACGGCTCGTGCGCGATCGCGCGTTCGAACCAACCGGGCGGGACTGTCATGCCGGATCGTTTTCATCTCGAGGGCCGAAACGGGCTGGCGGCGACTCCCGTGTCGAAAAATTCCGATATCGCAGCGAGCCAGCCAAAAAAAGACCCTATACTTGGGCATTCGACGGGCGCAATTGCATTCTGCGAATAGCTAGAATCCCGCATCGACGGCAAGTCGCGGCCGTCCAGGCGGCCTTGTTGGACTAGCTTTGGATCTGATTGTCTTGCGCGATCTGATCGAGGACGCTTGACGCGGTGAACGGCCGCCCAGCCGGACGCAGCCCTAAGGGAGATGTTTTGTGGCCGATTGGGTGAACAGGACATTTGCCGAGGCGATGGACTGGGCCGCCAGGACGCATGGCGGCAGAACCGCGGTCGTGCATAACGATCGGCGCCTGACCTATGGCGCGCTGGCCGACCGCGCCCGCAACCTGGCCAAAGGGCTGCTGGGGCTGGGGTTGAGGCCAGGCGACAAGGTCGGATTGTGGGCCGCCGACAGCATCGACTGGATGGTGGCGCGCTGGGCCGTTCCGGCCATGGGCTGCGTTCTGGTGCCGATCAATACCCGCTTCCTGGGCTCCGAGCTGAGCTACGTGCTGAAGCAGGCCGATATCCGGGCGCTGATCATGGGCGAGGGATTTCGCGGCACCTCCTTCTCCAACGTCCTCGCCGGCATCGTTCCCGACCTGGCGGCGCAGAAGCCCGGCCGCTGGGCCGTCGAGGCGTTTCCCGAACTGAGGCTGGTGGTCGGGATCGGGGCCGGCCACGGTCCGGGCGTGGTTCCGTTCGAGGAAATCGAACAGCGGGGCGCGGCGGAGAGCGGTCTCGATATCCTGCTGGCCGACGCGCGCCGATCGGTCGCCGCCCGGGACGTGGCGCAGATCATGTACACCTCGGGAACCACCTCGTTCCCCAAGGGCGCGATGATCGGGCATGGCGCGGTGCTGCAGAACAACTTCAACACCCTCGCGCGCCAGAAGCTGACGGCGGAGGATTGCTACCTGGCAACGATCCCGCTCTTCAGCGCCACCGGCACCGCCTACACGCTGTCTTCGTTCTTCGCCGGCGGCCGGGTCGTGCTGATGGATCGCTTCTCGCCGGAACGGTTTTGCGACCTGGTCGAGGAAGAGAAGGTGACCGGCAGCTTCTTCCTCGACCCGATCGTCCAGGATCTGCAGGCCTATCCGCGGATCGGCCAGCGCAACCTGCGCAGCCTGCGCCTGGGCGTCGGCGCGCCGCTGGGCGAGCGGCTTTTCCGCTGGCTTGCCGTCGACTGCGGCATCGGCGGGCTGGCGGGCGCCTACGGGCTTTCGGAAACCTCCAACGCCGCGACGCGCGGGGCGCCCGACGAGCCGCTCGAGACCCGCGTGACGACCTGCGGCCGTCCGCTTCCCGGCATCGAGATGCGGATCGCGCATATCGAGACCGGCGCGCCGCAGGCCGTGGGCGAAGCGGGCGAGATCCAGGTCCGCGGCTATACGCTGATGCAAGGCTATTACAAGAAGCCGGAGGAAACCGCCGCGTCGTTCACCGCCGACGGCTGGCTGAAGACCGGCGATCTCGGCGCGCTGACCGAAAGCGGGCATTTGCTGTTCAAGGGCCGCATCAAGGAGATGATGAAGTCGGGCGGCTTCAACGTCTCGACCCTGGAGGTCGAGGAGTTCATGAAGGGGATTCCCCAGATCAAGCAGGTCACGGTGGTCGGCGTTCCCGATCCGCGCTTCGGCGAGGCGGGCTACGCCTTCGTCGAGACGCGCGAGGGCGCCAGCATCGCTCCGGAAGCGATCATCGGCCACTGCAAGGCGCACATGGCGGGCTACAAGGTTCCGCGATACGTCGAGTTCGTGAGCGAATGGCCGCTGACCAGCACGGGAAAGATCAAGAAGCTCTGGCTGAAGGAGCAGGCGGCCCGCCGGGTGCAGCAGGGCAATCTGAGAAAGGCGGACTGAATCCAGGACGATGGCGGCAGCCGGCCGCTCGAGGGCATCACGGTCCTCGATCTGGGCCAGATCTACAACGGGCCGTATTGCGGGCTTCTGCTGGGCTTTCTCGGCGCGCGGGTGATCAAGCTCGAACCGCCGACCGGCGATCTGGTGCGCCAGCGCGATCCCTATGGCGAGCCCTATCCCTATCTGTGGCTCAATTCCAACAAGGAGTCTGTCGTCCTCGATCTGAAGAGCGGCGAGGGCCGCCATCTGTTCGAGCGGCTGGTGCAAGCCGCCGACATCCTGGTCGAGAACTTCAATGTCGGGGTGATGGAGCGGCTGGGGCTGGGCTGGGATCGCCTGCGGCAAGTCAATCCGCGCCTGATCTATGCCTCGGGCAAGGGCTTCGGCCTGACCGGGCCCTACGCCGAGCGCTCCGCCATGGACCTGACGGTTCAGGCGATGAGCGGCGCGCTGCACTCCACGGGCTATCCCGACCAGCTTCCCGTGAAGGCCGGGCCGGCGATCAGCGATTTCCTGGGCGGCGTGCATCTGTGCCTCGCCGCGGTGTCGGCGGTTCTGGCGCGACGGAAGACGGGCCGGGGGCAGTTCGTCGAAGCCGCCATGCACGACGCCGTCGTCTACTCGCTGACCAGCGCCTTCGGCGCGCATTTCGACCGGAATCCCGCGCGCCCGGTGCCGCCGCGCACCGGCAATCGGCACCCCGGCCTGGCGATGGCGCCCTACAACGTCTATCGCGCCGTGGACGGGCTGATCGCCATTTTTTGCGTGGCCGAGCGGCATTGGAAGAAGCTGATCGCCACCATGGGGATGCCGGAGCTGGACGGCAATCCGGATTACGATTCCACGGTCAAGCGCGCGCGCAAGATGGACGAGATCGACGGCATCGTCGAACGATGGACCGGCATGCGCACCAAGGCGCAGTTGCAGGACATTCTCGACGACGCCGGCGTGCCTTGCGCCATCGTCTACTCGGTCGAGGAAGTCGCCGCCGATCCGCACCTGCTCGAGCGCGGGATGCTGGTCGACCGCGACCATGCCCGCAAGGGCAGCGTGCGCGTGCCGACATCGCCGATCAGGCTGCACGACGCGGCGATGCGCGGGATCGACCGCCTCGCGCCCCGGCTGGGGCAGGACACCGATTCGGTGCTGCGCGAGCTGCTATCGCTGCGCGACGACGAGCTCGCCGAGTTGCGCCGCAAGGGGATCGTCGGCCCGCTCCCCGGCCGCTTCAAGGATTGACCTAACTTCGCCAGCCGGCCGACGCGTCGCACCGGTGGGAAAAACGTGCCGCCGAAGCGACGTGATCGGTGTCGCGCAGGACGACGGCAAAACGCCGCGCCGGCCGATCGCCGCGCGCGGCCGCCGCTTCATTGCGGCCGCCAGTTGTGCCGATTGCGCCGACACCGAACGCACCGTGCTCGCCGTCGGGCCTCTCCGCTCGGCCGCGTTCGAAGCTGTGTCCCATGGTTGCGCAAGGCGGCGGACAAAAACAGTCGCTTTCAAGTGCCATAGCTGATTGAATGATCAATCGATATTCCTATCGGATAGTATGGTTTTTATTCAGCATAAACAGGGGTTAGATAGCATCGTTGAGAGCGGTATTTTGTCCTGATGGGAGGAAATCCTGACTTTCCGCCCGGCTCGATCCAGGTCGAGACGGAATCGTCGGAGGTGCCACCGGCGCCGAAGCGGAAGCTCCGCCTTGGCGATTTGCCGGGGAGAGGCGCAGGGCGTTCGCACGCCCGTCTTCGCGCGCCGGCGGCGCGCATCGGACCGTCGTCGGAAGCCGGTTCGATCGGTCGCGGCCTTCGCGCCGTGCGACTTCGCCCTAATATTGGCGGCGGGAAGAACGCCGTCGCCGCGGCGGATTGCCCCGCATGCCCACTCGCATCCCCACTCGCATCCCGTGTCTTCGCTTCATCCGCGGATGCCGCCGGCGCGGCCGGAAAATCTTATAATTCTTGAATTTTCCACGGGAACTCAATAAGCATCACCGTGTGGTGCGTTCCTGCCAATGTTCGAAACCAGGTTGAACTGCAAGGCCCAGCGGAGATGTCTCGGATATGGCGAGGAAAAAGATAAAAATCTCGGATATCCGCAGGGCGCAGATCATAAGCGCCGCGAAATTCGAGTTCGCCAGGAACGGATTCCACGCCACGACCATACCGGACATAGCGCAACGCGCCAATATCAGCGCCGGTCTCGTGTACCACTATTTCAAGGACAAGGAGAATCTGCTCTTCCAGATTCTCTGCGAAGTATTCGACAAGTATTTAACCGATATTCCCAGAAAATCGAAAGGCCGCGACAGCCTGGCCAGGTTTCGCGCTGCCGTGATGGCCTTCTGCAAGGTGGTGGACGCCAATTCCGACGCCACCATGCTGGTCTACCGCGAGATTCCCTCCCTGACCAAGGCGCATCGCAACGCGCTCGAGGCCAAGGAGCTGCAATCGATCGAGATGATCGAGAAGTTCATCCGGGATTGCATCGACGACGGCGTGTTCCGCGAAATAAACACCCAGATGTTCGCCAACCAGGTGGTCATGTTCTGCCACTCCTGGGCGCTGAAGGCGTGGCGTTTCCGGACCCAGATGTCGGTCGGCGAATACGTCGAGCGCGGCCTCAGGCTACTGCTGCATCCGGTTCTGGAAGGCGGCGCCAGCGAGGCCTAGAGCGGGTCGTGTGAATCCGCTCTATTCCCTAATGTTTAGAGCAAATTCACACGTTCCGACGGAATCGCAAGCGATTCCGTCGGAACGTGATTTGCTCTAGACGGCGCCGGGCGCCGCAACTAGATGCAATAGGTGCCGCCGCCGTCGACGTTGATGCAGGTGCCGGTTATGAAGGAAGCGCGGTCGGAGCACAGAAAGGCCGCCAGCCCCGAAATCTCCTGCGGCGTCGCCGTCCGTCCCAGCGGGATGGAGAAGAGCGCTTCCGACGTCACCGTGCCGGTCGAACGCTTGGTCATCTTCGCCACCTGCTTTATCAGCGTGTCCCATCGGTCGGTCTGCACCGGCCCGGGATTGATTCCGGTGACCAGCACGTTGTCGATGGCCAGTTCGTCGGCCAGCGCCTTGGTGAAGTTCAGGAGCGCGGCGTTGACCGCCCCGCCCGTGATGTAGGCGGGGTGCGGCTGATGCCCGCCGCGCCCGATGATGTTGATTACCCGCCCCCAGCGCTGCTTGCGCATGTCGGGAACGATCAGCCTGGCGGCCCGCACGTAGCCCAGGAGCTTGAGGTTCAGCGCATCCCACCACACCTGCTCGTTGGGATCCTGAACCCTGTTCCGCGGCGTCGAGCCGGCGTTGTTGATGAGGATGTCGATCCGCCGGAACTTCTTGCGCGCTTCTTTGACCGCGCGCTCGAGATCGACCAGCTTGCCGGCGTCGCCGTTGATGCCCAGAACCTGGCCGCCCTCGATCTTCTCCAGCTTCTTGACGGCGGTGGCCATGCGCTTGCGATCCCGCGCCATGATCGCGACATTGACGCCCTCGGCCGCCAGTTCCGCGGCGATCGCGAAACCGATGCCCGCGCTTCCTCCGGTTATGAACGCCGTCCTTCCCGCCAAGCGAAGTTCCATTTGTGTCCTCCCTGAGCGCGCTCGCCTCGGCCTGCTGGAATTGAGCGTCGAGTATGGGAGCCGGCGCCGAAAATCGGCAACAACTTATCGCGCCGTAGTGTCATATTCCAGCCCGAGATGGGCGCGTCCGACCGTTCCGGACGCCTTGTCGGGGTTCTCGTGCAGAGTCTGGACTCGCAGGTCGCGGAACATGCGCGAAAACTCGCCGGCCGCCGTGAACGCGCTCGGGCCGGCAATGCGTGCCGCCTTGTCCATGGCGACCGACGCGCTTTCGATCGCCTGCCGCTTGGCGCCGATCGTGTAGACCTCGGCCTCGGTCGTCCGCTTCGCCTGCCATAGCCAGGCGGCGCGATGCATCATGCAGCGGGCAGCTTCGATGCCGATCGCGATCTCGCCCAGGCGTAGCTGCGTATAGCTGTCGCCGGTCGTGCCGCGCTTGGGAAGGTAGCGCAGCAGGAAATCGAAAATACCCTGGGCGGCGCCGACATACTGCGCGGCGAAGCTGAGCTGGAACTTGGCCTGCCAGCGCTGGCGCGGGATCGAACCGGGCGGCGCGATGACGTTCTCGTCGGCCACGAAGCAGTCGGTCAGCAGCATGTTGGGGCTGGCCGCGCCTCTCATTCCCATCGGGTCCCACGACTTCTTGTCGATGAAAAGCCCCGCGGCGCCGGGCGGAACGAGGAAGCCGATATGGCTGTCGGGCGGCGACATGCCGTCGACGCCGGCGAACACGATGTTGTAGCTGACGCCGCTGGCCAGCGTGGCATACGCCTTCTTGCCGTTCAGGACGTATCCCGTCTGCGTCCGCGCCGCCACGGTGCTGTAGTTGAAGAACCCGCGCGCCGTCTGGCCGGGTTCGCTGCCGGTGACGTTCAGCAGCGCGCCGTCGCCGACCACGGGTTCCAGGACCCGCTTGCGCTGCGACTTTTCGGATATGCGGTCGATCAGATGCGCCCCGTGACAGTGGATGTGCAGGCATTGCGCCGTCGCCAGGCAGAATCGCGCCGTCTGTTCGATCGCCAGCAGGTACAGAAGCGGATCCGACCCCATGACGCCGCTGTCATGCCCGCCCAGGTCGCGGCCGACCGTCAATCCAAGCAGCCCGTGCCTAGCCAGAACGGCGAGGTTGTCCAGCGGCAAGGTCGCGTCGCGATCGTGTTGCGCCGCCGCCGACGCGAACTGGTGGCGCCCCAGCTCCTCGACGAGGTCGTACACTTCCTGCTGTTTCGGCGTCAGGGAGAAATCCATCGACAACTGTCCTCTTGGTTCGCACGCAGGGAGCGGCGCACGGCTGCGCGTGTCGGCCGTGCGCCCAGGCCCGATCAGTTCTTGAGATAGACGTTGGCCAGGTTCTCGCTGGCGCCGTTGGCGCCCATCGTGTGGTCGACGACCCGCTTGTTGTAGATCGTCACGTATTTCAGGCCGATCAGGGCGAAGTCGGGGAGATCTTCCGCGATCTTCTTCTGGAAGGCGGCGAAATGCTCGAACCGCTTCTTCTCGTCGGCCTCGACCGCGGCGGCTTCGAGCAGCCTGTCCACTTCCGGGTTGTTGTAGGCCGAACCGTTGGAGAACGGCACGCCCTTGCGGAAGTTCTTGGACCAGAAAAGGCGCTGCACGCCGATCGTCGGATCGAACAGGTTCGACGTGAAGTGCACCGTGAAGTCGAAATCGCGCTCGGTGTAGACCCGGCGCACGTAGGCCGAATAGTCCTGCGACCGGACCGTGACGTCGATGCCGACCTTGGCCAGGCTCTGCTTGATGAACTCGGCCGACCTCTTGTAAGTGTCGCCGCCGCTGGGGATGTAGTCGAGGGTCAGGGCGAAGCGAGTCCCGTTCGGCTTGCGGGCAAGGCCGGCGCGATCCAGGATCTGTTCGGCCAGCGCCGGATCGAAGCCTATGCGCGGCGCCGGCGCGTAGAAGCGCTTGAGGCCCGGGCTGATCGGCCCGTCCGAGATGTCGCCGTAGCCGTAGAACACCACCCGAAGCAAGGCCTCGCGGTCGATGGCGCGGACGATGGCTTCGCGGACCTCCCGCTTGGCCAGCGTCTCGCGCTCCAGGTTGAATTCCATCCGGGCCAGGTAGTTGTTGTACTGGTAGCCGTCGGTCTCGAATCCCAGATGCGGGACGGACTGCAGCCGCTGCAGCTCGCTCGGCGGCACCGGCGTGTTGAGCGCCAGGTCGATGGCGCCGGTCTCGATGGCGACCGAGCGGGCGGCGGCGTCGGGAATGACCCTGACGATGATGCGATCGACGTAGGGCTTGGGCTTGTCCCAGTAGTCCGGATTGCGCTCGTAGACGATATGGCTGCCGCGCACCCATTCCTTGAAGACGAAGGGGCCGGTGCCGACCGGGCTGCGGGCGTTGGGGTTGGCGTCGAACCGGCTGGCGTCGCCCTTGTAGACGTGCTCGGGCACGATCGGCGTTTCGGTGGCGGCGAGCGCGTACAGCAGATAGGGCGCCGGCTGCGACAGCGAAAGGACCACGGTATGGTCGTCCGGCGTGGCGATGTCCTTGACGTTGGCGAAGGTGGTGCGGCCGCGCGGATGGACCTGCTGCATGGTCCTGATCGAGAACGCCACGTCGCGCGCCGAAAAGCTCCGGCCATCGTGCCATTTCACGTTGCGGCGCAGCTCGAACCGGTAGGTCAGGCCGTCGGCGCTGACATGCCAGGCGGTGGCAAGCTGGGGTCTTGGCTTCAGCTCGAAGTCGTAGCTCAGCAATCCCTCGGTGACCTTCGCGGTCACGGCCAGGGTCGAGGCGGAGGTCGTCACCCCGGTCAGAAGGGTCGGCGGTTCCGGCTCGACCATCATCGTGAGCGTTCCGCCGTGACGCGGCTGGGCCAGGGCGATGCCGGCGCCGACCAGCGTCGCCGCCGCCAGAGCCGCCGAGAGAAAACTCCCGATCTTGCGCATGATTCCTCCTTTACAATTTTGTTTGTTGATTGAATCGAGCGGCTAATTATCAGGGTTTTGGCAGAAACAGAACAAAAAATCTTGAATGGCTATTCAATCTGTAATCTAATCGCGCCCGCCGGCCCGCGCGACGGGCGGCGCCAGGACCGAAGGGTGCGCGACGTGATAGAGGGCGCTTTGTCGATCGACCTGCAGGCGGCGGCGAGTCCGGCCGGCGCCGTGTCGCCCGTGGTCGACGCGCTGGCGGCGGCGCGCCGCGGCGAGATGCTGGTCCTGGTCGACGAGGCCGATGGCGGCTTCGGCAATCTCTTCGTCGCCGCGCAATGGGCCACGGCGTCGGCCATCAATTTCATGGCCATGCATGCGCGCGGGCTGGTGTGCCTGGCCCTCACCAAGCAGAGGGTGCAGGCGCTCGGCCTGCCGCTGCTGCCGCATCGGGACCAGTCGCGGCCGGACACGGCGTTCACGGTTTCGATCGAGGCGGCGGCGGGGGTGACGACCGGGATCTCGGCCGCCGACCGCGCCGCCACCATCGCCGTCGCGATCGACCCGGCGGCGACGCCCAACGACATCTGCACCCCCGGCCACGTGTTCCCGATCGTGGCCCAGGACGGCGGCGTGCTGTGCCGCGCCGGGCATGCCGAGGCCGCGGTCGACATGGCGCGCCTCGCCGGCCTGCGCGAGGCCGGCGTCATCTGCGGCATTCTCAACGACGACGGCAGCGTGGCCGTCGGCGAGGAAGTCGAGAGATTCGCGCGCGCGCATGGCTTGCGGCTGGTCGCCATGGGCGACCTGATCGGCCACCGGCGCCGCAGCGAAAAGGTCGTGCTGCGCAGCTATTCGTCGCCCATAGAAAGCCGCTACGGCGGCGCGTTCGCCGCGCATGTCTACGTCAATACCGCCACCGGCGTCGAGCACCTGGCGCTGATAAAGGGCGAGGTCGGCGGCGACCGGCCGGTGCTGGTCGGCATGCACGCCATCGACCTGTTCGACGACGTGATCGAATGCTGGGGCGGCCGCCCGATCGACGAGCTGCACTGCGCCATGGCCGCCGTCGGCGCCGAAGGGCGCGGGGCGATCGTCCTGCTCAGGGACGTATTCGACCTCACTCTGGCCGAACGCCTCAGGGCCCGGGGCGCGCCGCGCGGAACGGGCCGCAGAGGGGCCGGCTCCGAAATGCGCGACTACTGCGTGGGCGCGCAGATCCTTTCGGACATGGGCATACGTCGCATCATATCGCTGTCCGACACCGACCAGAGAATGGTCGGCGTCGAAGGATTCGGACTGGTCGTGGAGGGAAACAGGACATTGGGCGCGGCAATGGCGCCCGTCTGCCGTCAGTAGCGCACAACACGTCGGCCTTGACCCGCGGCAGCGGGGCGAGAGCCGCAGCAACAAAAGAACCGAACGGGAGGAAATTGCCAATGCCTAACGAGCAACGACGCTTTTTCATGCGCGCAGTCGGCGCGCTAATGCTGGCGGCTTGCGTCGCCCTGCCGGCCGCGGCCCAGCCGAAGCACGGCGGCACCATCAACATGCTGATCCATCCGGAGCCGACCTCGCTGGTGGCGATCGCGACTACCGCCGGGCCGTCGGTGCTGGTCAGCGCCAAGATCCTTGAGGGTCTTCTGACCTACGACTTCGCGCTCAATCCGAAGCCGCAACTGGCCCAGTCGTGGTCGGTGAGTCCGGACGGCAAGGTGTACACGTTCAAGCTGCGACAGGGCGTGAAGTGGCACGACGGGCGCGACTTCACCTCGGCCGACGTGGCCTATTCGGTGCTGCTGCTGAAGGAGATCCATCCGCACGGTCGGGGCATCTTCTCGACGGTCCAGGAAGTGAAGACGCCCGACGCGCACACCGCCGAGATCGTCCTGTCGGCGCCGGCGCCGTACCTGATCCATTCGCTGGCCGGCTCCGAATCGCCGATCGTTCCCAAGCACATCTACGAGGGCAAGCGCTTCGACACCAACCCGGCCAACATCGCGCCGATCGGCACCGGGCCGTTCCTGTTCAAGGAATGGGTGCGCGGCAGCCATATCGTCTACGAGCGCAATCCCAACTACTGGGACAAGCCCAAGCCCTATGTCGACCGGCTGATCGTGCGCTTCTATCCCGATGCGGGCGGCCGCGTGGCGGCCATCGAGACGGGCAATATCGACCTGGCGCCGATGACCCCGGTCTCGGTCAACGAGCTCAACCGGCTGCGCGCCCTGCCCAACATCCGCTTCGACGACAACGGCTACCAGTACTTCAACTACTTCGCCCGGCTCGAGTTCAACCTGGAGCGCGACCAGCTCAAGGACCCCAAGGTCCGGCACGCCATCGCGCACGCCATCGACCGCCAGGCCATTCTGCGGCTGGCCTGGTTCGGCTACGGCAAGATGATGGACGGCCCCATCACCCCGACGCTGGCGATGTTCCACACCAAGGACGTCAGCACCTATCCGTTCGACCCCAAGAAGGCCGAGCAGCTCCTCGACGAGGCCGGCTACAAGCGCGGCGCCAATGGCGTGCGCTTCAAGATGAACATCGAGTACATCCCCAACGCGCTGGGCGACACCTACAAGCGGACCGCGGAGATCATCAAGCAGTATCTGGCCAATGTCGGCATCGAGCTGACCATCCGCTCGTCCGACTTCTCCGCCTATCTGAAGCGGGTCTACACCGACCGCGACTTCGACATGATGATCAACAACATGGCCGTCATGTTCGATCCCACCATCGGCATCCAGCGACTGTACTGGTCGAAGAACATCAAGCGCGGCGTGCCGTTCTCCAACGGCGCGGCCTACGCCAATCCCGAGGTCGACACGATCTTCGAGGAGGCCGCCACCGAGGGCGACGTCGCCAAGCGCAAGGAGCTGTTCGTGCGGCTGCAGCAGATCATCACCCGCGACCTGCCGGATCTGACGCTGATGGAGCTGCAGCACGTCACGATCTACAACCCGAAGGTCAAGAACCACACCGTCACGGCCGACGGCGTGAACGGCAATCTCGCCGAGATGTACATCGAGTCGAAGTAGCGGCGATCCGAGACGGAGTAGTCAAATGTCCTTAAATCAGATCGCCGCCGACCGGCCTGCCGTGGGGAGCGCCATACGCTCTCCCCTGGAGTTCCCGGACAGCCCCCTGGCCATGGCGCTCAAACAGCCGATGATGATGGGGCTGTTCCTGCCGACGCAGGCCGGCGGGTGGAGCGCGTCCACCCTGCCGCGGACGACCGACTGGACATTTGACTACAATCTCGCCTTGACCAAGCGGGCGGAAGAACTGGGATACGACCTGGTCTTCAGCCTGGCGCAATGGCTGCCGAAGGGGGGCAATGGCGGGGTCCTCAACGGCACGCAGATCGAGCCGATGATCACCACGGCCGCGCTGTCGGCGGTGACCAGCCGGATATTGCTGGTCGCCACCATCCATATCCTGTACGGCCCGTGGCATCCGCTGCACATCGCCAAGTTCGGCGCCACGCTCGATCACATCACCAAGGGGCGATGGGGCATCAACATCGTCACCGGGCACCGGGCCGTCGAGCACGCCATGTTCGGCTGGCAGCGCATCGAACACGATCTGCGCTACGACATGGCGGCCGAGTTCATGGACGTCGTCAACGAACTGTGGAGCAATCCGGAGAATTTCAGCTACGAAGGCAAGAAATGGCGGATGGAGGGGGCGTTCATCAACCCCAAGCCGCGATTCGGCCGCCCGATCCTGGTCAGCGCCACGGGCTCGGACAAGGGCATCGATTTCGCTTCGAGATATTCCGACATCATATTCATCACCAGCCCGGCCGGTGCGGAGATCGAGAACGCGCTCGGCGCCTTGCCGGCGCATGTCGCCAGGGTCAAGGCCGAGGCGGCCCAGCACGGCCGCAACATCCGCACCCTGATCAATCCCATGGTCGTGTGCCGGGAAACCGACGCCGAGGCGCAGGAGTACTACGACGCCATCGCCTCCCATGTCGATCCCGCCGCGCCGAAGGGCATGCTCACTTTCGACAGCGATGCCCAGGGGTGGAAGGGGCGGCTGGAGCGCGACGGCTATTCGCGGATGGCCGTCGGCGGAAACATCCAGTTGGTCGGCAGCCCGGAAAAGATCGTCCACAACATGGTGCGCCTGAAAAAGGCGGGCGTGGACGGGATCCAGATGAACTTCTTCGATTTCAAGCCTGATCTCGAGTTCTTCGGCGAGCGCGTCATTCCGCTCATGAAACAGGCCGGTTTGCGGCTCTGACCGCACGCCGGATAATGGGAAGGCAGGTCCGCTGGCCGGCGCGGCGGTGGACTGGACGAGGTCTGGGCGGGATTCGCACATGCAACGGCTCTTGAAAACGCTTCTTCGTACCGCAGGGCAGGCGATCCCGACGGTCATCTGCATCGTCATCGTCGATTTCTTCCTTCTCAAGCTGGCGCCGGGCGACGCCGCCGATGCGCTGGCCGCCGAATCCGGTTCGGCGACGGAAGAGACGATGGCCATGCTGCGCGAGCGCTTCGGCCTCGACCAGCCGATCCTGACCCAGTTGCTCAGCTATTTCGAGAACCTGGCCAATCTCAGCCTCGGCTATTCGCCGCTCTACAACATGCCGGTGACCGATCTCATCGCGGAACGGCTGCCCAATTCGGTGTTGCTGATGGTGACGGCGCTGGGGCTGGCGGTGACGACCGGGGTGGTGCTGGGCGTTCTGATGGCGACCTTCGTCGGGCGCTGGCCCGATCGGCTGCTGTCGGTGGTCGCATTGCTGTTCTATTCCGTGCCCGGATTCTGGATCGGCCTGATGCTGATCGTGGCGTTCTCGGTCTGGCTGGGCTGGCTGCCCAGCGGCGGCGTGGCGACCATCGGGCTCGATGCCGGCCAGGGCGGCCAGCTCGTCGACCGCGCCAAGCACCTGATCCTGCCGGCCTTCTCGCTGGCGACGGTGTTCATCGCCATCTACGCGCGCCTGACGCGCGCCTCGATGCTGGAGGTCACCAGCCAGGATTTCGTGCGCACGGCGGTGGCCAAGGGGCTGAACGGCTTCACCGTCACGGTGCGGCACGTGCTGCGCAATGCCCTGCTGCCGATCACCACCGTGGCCGGCATGCATGTCGGCCTGCTGCTCGGCGGCGCCGTCGTGGTCGAGACGGTCTTCTCCTGGCCCGGGCTGGGGCGGCTGGCGATGGAGGCGGTGCTGAAGCGGGACTTCTCGGTGCTGCTGGGCGTGCTGCTGCTGTCTTCGCTGGTCGTCATCGCCATGAACATGCTGATCGACCTGCTGCAGGCATGGCTCGATCCCCGCATCGAGGCGCGCTAGATGGCCAACAAGAACAGCTTCGTCCGGATTCTGCTGTCGAATCCCGCCGCTCTCACCGGCTTGGCGATTTTCGCCCTGGTCGGCTGCGTGGCGATCCTCGCGCCGGTGCTGTTTCCCGGCGATCCGCTGGCCATGGTCGGCCAGCCGCTGCTGTGGCCCGGCCAGGACCCGGAATACATCCTGGGCACCGACGCGCTCGGCCGCGACATCCTTGCCGGCATCGCCCATGGCAGCCGGGCATCGGTCCTGGTCGGCATCACGGCGGCCGGGATCGGCCTGCTGCTCGGCACCGTGATCGGCGCCACCGCCGGCTATTTCGGCGGCTGGATCGACGATCTGCTGGTCCGGGCGACCGAGGTGCTGCAGACCTTCCCGCCCTTCATCCTCGTCATCGTGCTGGTCGCCATCGGCCAGCCCTCGATCACCACCGTGACGCTGGCGATCGGATTCGTCTCATGGCCGTCCATCGCGCGGCTGATCCGCGCCGAGTTCCGCTCGCTGCGCCAGCGCGATTTCGTCCTCGCCGCGCAAAGCGTCGGCTACGGCCATTTCCGGATCGCGGTGGGCGAGATCCTGCCCAATGCGGCCGCGCCGCTGATCGTGATCAGCTCGATCATGGTGGCGCAGGCGATTCTCAACGAATCCTCGCTCTCTTTCCTGGGAATGGGCGATCCCAACATCGTGACCTGGGGCACGATGCTGGGCTCGGGCCGGGAATATCTGCGCACCGCCTGGTACCTGACGGTAGTTCCCGGGGTGGCGATTTCGTTGACGGTCATGGCCCTCAACATCATCGGCGACGGGCTCAACGACGCCCTCAACCCGCGGCTGCGAGTGCGCTGATGCTTGCCAGGCCAGAAACCAAGCCGGCGCTGCTTTCGGTCCGCAACCTGTCCGTGGCCTTCGGCAGCATGGCGGCGGTCACCGATTTCAGCTTCGACGTGCGGGAAGGCGAAACCCTGGCGATCGTCGGCGAATCCGGCTGCGGCAAGTCGACCACGGCGCTGTCGATACTGCAGCTCCTGCCGCCGCACGCCTCCTGCACCGGCGAGATCCTGTTCGAATCCGACGACATCCTGCGGATGAAGAAGCGCGAGCTGCGGGCCCTGCGCGGCGGGGCGATCTCGATGATCTTCCAGGAGCCGATGACGTCGCTCAACCCCGTGCTCACCGTCGGCCGGCAGATCACCGAAGTCCTGCGCAAGCATCAGTCGCTCGACGCCCGGCAGGCGCGGACGCGCGCCATCGAACTGCTGGACCTGGTCCGCATTCCCCATCCCGAGAAGCGCTTCGACGAATATCCGCACCGGCTCTCCGGCGGCATGCGGCAGCGGATCATGATCGCCATGGCGGTCGCCTGCAATCCCCGCATCCTGGTGGCCGACGAGCCGACCACGGCGCTCGACGTCACCATCCAGGCGCAAATCCTCGAGCTGCTCGACCGGCTGCGGCGCGACCTCAACATGGGGCTGCTGCTGATCACCCACGATCTCGGCATCGTCAACGACTGGGCCGACCGGGTGATCGTCATGTACGCGGGCAGGAAATGCGAGGAAGCCAGCACCGAGCGGTTCTTCCGCGATCCGCGCCATCCCTATACGCGGCGGCTGATGGCCGCGTCGCCCAACATGATCGATCCCGAATACCACTACCGCGACGGCCCGCTGTCGGAGATTCCGGGCAGCCTGAACTCGGCCCTGGGCGAGACCGGCTGCCCGTTCGCGCCGCGCTGCTCGATGGTCGAGGCGAGGTGCCGGGCGGGGATGCCGCCGTTCAGGGAAATCGCGGCCGGCCACAAGATCGCGTGCGTCCACCATGGCCAATAGTCCTTCGCCCATTCTCAGCCTCCGCGACCTTCGCGTCCGCTACAAGCTGGGGCGCGCCTACGTCAACGCCGTCGACGGCGTGTCGCTCGACGTCGGTGCCGGCGAGACGGTCGGGCTGGTCGGCGAGTCCGGCTGCGGCAAGACCACGCTCGGCAAGGCCGTGCTGCGCCTGGTGCCGGCGGCGGGGGGCGAGATCCTGTTCGCCGGCCAGGACCTGGCGAAGCTGGGCGCCACCGCCTTGCGCGAACGCCGCCGCGAAATGCAGATGGTGTTCCAGGATCCGTCCGCCTCGCTCAACCCCCGGAAGACGATCAAGCAGCTGCTCGAGGGGCCGCTCGTCGTGCAGGGGATACGGGACGCCGCCGAAAGGTCGGCCCGGATCCTCGAGATCATCGATCGCGTCGGCCTGCCGAAAACCGCGATAGAGCGCTTCCCGCACGAATTCTCCGGCGGCCAGAAGCAGAGAATCGGGATCGCGCGGGCGCTGATCCTGAAGCCGAAATTCGTGGTCTGCGACGAGCCGGTTTCGGCGCTGGACGTGTCGGTCCAGGCCCAGATCCTCAATCTTCTGGCCGAACTCAAGCGCATCTATTCGCTGTCCTACCTGTTCATCTCGCACGATCTCGGCGTCGTCCGCTACATCGCCGACCGGGTGATCGTGATGTACATGGGCCGGGTGGTCGAAAGCACCGATCACCGGTCGCTGTGGGCCAATCCCCAGCATCCCTACACGCGCAAGCTGATCGCCGCCGTGCCGGGCAAGAAGGCGCCGTCGGGTCCCCGCGGCGGCGTCGACGAGCCGCCGGCCGCCGCCGACGTCGCGGCCGGATGCCGGTTCTACGCGCGGTGTCCGCTGGCGATGGATGTCTGCCGGCGGAGCGAACCCGAACTGCGGCCCGTCCCCGGCGGCGGACTGGTCGCCTGCCATCACGTCAACCAGCCTGGACCACGAACATGAACACGGAAAAGCCACTGAACGATCGGGCGTCCTCGTCGGTGTCGACGCTGGCCGGTCTGATCGAGAGCATAACCGCCGCGATCGCGCACGAATCGTCGGCGCGCGACCATGGCCGCATGCTGGCGCACAAGGAGATACGCCTGCTCGCCAGCAGCGGCCTGCTGACGATGCGCATTCCCGTCGAGTTCGGCGGGCCCGGCGCCGGTTTCGTGCAGATCGCCAAGCTGTTCGTCGCCCTGGGGCAGGCGGATCCCAACGTCGCCCAGGCGGTGCTGACGCATTTCGGCTTCATCGAGCGGCTGATGCTGACCGGATCGCCGGAGCAGAAGCGCCACTATTTCGAGCTGATCCGGAAGGGCCATGTGGTGGCCGGCGCGTTCGCCGAACGGGGCGGAAAGTTCGTCGGCGACATCACCACGCGCCTGTCCCGCCACGGCGACCGCTACCGCCTGTCGGGCCGGAAATACTATTGCACCGGCAGCCTCTACGCCGATTCCCTCAACATCCTTGCCATCGACGACGACGGCGGCCGCGTCATCGCCGTCTGCCCGGTGGATCGGGCCGGCCTCACCATGGTTGACGACTGGGACGGGATGGGGCAACGGACCACGGCGAGCGGCACCGTGACCATGGACGACGTCGTCATCGAGCCCAGCGAAGTGCTGGAGTTCACCGCCGGCCTGGAGCGTCGCACCCATCTCGGCTCCAGCGCGCAGCTTATCCACGCCGCCATCGATACCGGCATCGCGCTGGCGGCGCTGGCCGACGCGATGAAATTCGCCCGGGAAAAGGCAAGGCCCGTTCCCGAAAGCGGCGTCGACAAGGCGGCCGACGATCCCTATGTGCTGCACGCCGTCGGCGAAATGGCGGTGGTCGCCCATGGCGCGGTCGCCATGATCAACCACGCCGCCGATATCCTGGAGCAGGGCGCCAACTCGGTCCTGGCCGGCGAGACCGACAACGATCTTCTCTCGACCACCTCGATCGTGGTGGCCGAGGCCAAGGCGATCGCCAACGACGCCTGCCTGCGCGTCAGCGAGTGGCTCTACCGGGTGGGCGGGGCGTCGGCCACGTCGCAGAAGCTGAATTTCGACCGGCACTGGCGCAACGCGCGCACCCACACGACGCACGATCCGGTCGCCTACAAGTACAAGGCGATCGCCGACTTCTACATGAACGGCCGCCTGCCGCCCATCAGCACCAAGATCTAGGGAGCGGTCGGGACATGCAAGAAATACGGCTCATTCGGCCCCAGGAGCTGAAGGCGCGCCTGAGATCGCCGGCGGAGTGCGCGCTGATCGACGTGCGCGAGGAAGGCGAGTTCTCCGAATCGCATTTGCTGCTGGCGAGCTGCATTCCGCTCAGCCATCTCGAGCTGCGCATTCGGCGGATGGTGCCCAGGAACGACGTGTTCCTGGTGCTCGTCGACGGCGAGGGCGGCACGGG
Source organism: Reyranellaceae bacterium (assembly GCA_050181585.1). Classification (GTDB taxonomy): domain Bacteria; phylum Pseudomonadota; class Alphaproteobacteria; order Reyranellales; family JAQSWP01; genus JAQSWP01. Next base: position 11,445 of record JBFXDA010000027.1, on the reverse strand, counting down.
CGGCCTGGCCGACCGCGCCGCGCGCCTTTTGGGCGACAACGGCTATTCGGATGTCCATGTCCTGGCCGGTGGCACGGCGGGCTGGCAGCAGGCGGGCTACGAGCTGTTCAGCGGCATCAACGTGCCGAGCAAGGCCTTCGGAGAGATCGTCGAGCATCAGGACGGCACGCCCAGCATTTCCGCCGACGAGCTGAGCGCGATGCTGAAGGGAGAGGCCAAGCCGGTCATCCTGGACAGCCGGACATTCGAGGAATACGCCCTGGCGACCATTCCCGGCGCGATCAGTTGTCCCGGCGGCGAGCTGGTGCACCGCTTCAAGGAAGCGGTGGCAAGCCCGGACCGGCTCGTCGTGGTGAACTGCGCCGGCCGGACGCGCAGCATCATCGGCGCGCAATCGCTGATCGCCGCCGGCGTGCCGAACCGGGTGGTCGCGTTGCGCAACGGCGTGATGGGATGGCGGCTGGCAGGGCATTCGGTGGAGGCGAACGCCGGCCGCACGGTCCAGGCGCCGGCGGCGCCAGACGCAGCAGCGCTGCCGCCCGCCGTGCCGGAGCTGCGGCGGAATTCGGGACTGACGGAGATCGATGCGCGCCAGGCGGCGGCGATGGTTGCCGAGCCCCAGCGCACGACCTACCTGATCGACATCCGAAGCCCGGCCGAGTATCGCTCCGGCCATCTTCCGGATGCCGTCAACGCGCCGGGCGGCCAGCTCATCCAGGCGACCGATGCCTACATGGCGACCAGGAACGCCCGCATCGTCCTGGTCGACGACGACGGCACGCGCGCCAGCATGACCGGATGGTGGCTGGCCCGCATGGGCTGGCCCGAAATCTATGCCTGCCGCATCGGCCAGGAGGCGGCACTGGTTTCCGGACCGATGCCGCGCCTGATGCTGGCAGAAGCGCCGCAAGACGTTCGAACGATTTCCGCCGCCGACCTGGCTCGCCAGCTTGGCGAGGGGAACGTCGTGGTGCTCGACCTGTCGGACAGCTTGGCCTACCGGCGCGGACACATCCCGGGCGCCTGGTTCGTCGTCCGCGCCCGCTTGAGAGACGATCTGCCTTCGGTGCCGATCCCCCCGCGGTCGGGGATAGTCGTCGTCGCCCCGGACGACGCCTTGGCGCGCCTGGCGGCGCGCGACGTCGCCGGCATCGCCGGCCGGCAGGTCGCCGTGCTGGAAGGCGGCATGGCGGCGTGGATCGCGCAGGGACGGGCGCTCGAAAGCGGGCACCTGCGGATGGCGTCCGCGCCCACTGATGTGTGGTACCGCCCGTCGGAGCGGCCCTCCGGCGTCGAAGCCGCCATGCAGGAATATCTGAGTTGGGAGATCGGGCTGGTCGAGCGCGTCGTCAAGGACGGCGATGCGCCGTTCCTGAAGCTGATCGACGCCGGCGGGCAGCATGGGTGAAGGACGATAAACCGAATCTGGCAAAGGAGAGCGGAATGGACAAGCGCGAGTTCAAGGTTCGTCATGATGCGGGGTTTGCCACGCGAACCGACATGATCAGAAAGAATCGTCCGGAGCCCGACGATTTCAACCGGCCGTTCCAGGAACTGCTGAACACCTATTGCTTCAACGACATCTGGAACCGGCCGGGCCTGTCCCGGCGCGAGCGCAGCTTCCTGTGCATCGCCATGCTGTCGGCGCAGAACCGCTCCACCGAGCTGCGCACCCATGTCGGCGCGGCGCTCAACAACGGCATCTCCAAGCAGGAGATTCAGGAGATTTTCCTGCAGATCGCCGTCTATTGCGGCGTGCCGGCCGGCGTCGAAGGCTTCCGCATCGCCACCGACGTGTTCAAGGAGCGCGGCATATAAGGGAGCGCGGACGACCGTCCGTCGCGGTTCCGCGGCCGAGGTTAGGCGGGCACGGGGGCAGGGCGTTGAGTATTGAAGCATGAGCGAGGCTGCACCGGTTCCGTCGCCGCACCGAAGCGTCTTCCGGCGGGTCTTCCCGTGCATCGTGCTCGCCTTCATGGTCAGCATGTTCTATCGCGGCGCCAATGGCGTCATCGCGCCCGAACTGATGGCCGAGCTGGACATGGATCCCTCGACCATGGGGTTCGTGACCGGGGTCTTCTTCCTGGTCTTCGCGGTCGTGCAGATTCCCGTCGGGATGGCGCTCGACCGGTTCGGCCCGCGCCTGGTGATCGGGAATCTCTCCCTGATCGCCGTGGTCGGCGCGGTGGTCTATGCCGTGGCGCCCGACTGGCGCGGGCTGGCGGTCGGGCGCGCCTTGCTGGGGCTGGGCTGCTCCGCCACCATGATCGGCGCCGTCGTCATCCTGTCGCGCTGGGTGTCGGGCCGCAACTTGGGCGTCGCGGTGGCGGCCCTCAGCGCCACCGGCGCCGTCGGTTCGGTCCTCGCCACCGCGCCGTTCGCCGTGATCGTGGAGATGATCGGCTGGCGCAACGCCTTCCTGGTGCTGTCGGCCGTCAACCTGGTCGCGGCGGTGCTGGTGTTCGTCGGCGTGCAGGACGATCCGCACGACCGCCAGACCAGCAGCCGGGCCGAGTCGCTGGGCGAGGTCCTGCGCGGCGTCGGCGAAGTGCTGCGCAGCCCGGTGGTGCCGGGCTTCGTGGCGCTGATGCTGGTGGCCTATCCCTCGGCCTTGAGCATCAGCGGACTTTGGGGCGGGCCGTACCTGCACGACACGTTCGGCCTGGGCCAGATAGAGCGCGGCAACGTCCTGCTGCTGATGATGGCGGCCGGCGGCGTCGGGACGCTGGCGATCGGATACGTCGATCGCACGACCGGCAACCGGAAAGGGGTCATTGCCGGCTGCTCCTGCCTGTCGATCCTGCTGCTGGTGTCGCTGGCGTTTTCCCCGGCCATGCCGTTGTGGCTGGTCGCCGCGGTGCTGGTGGTGTTCGGCGGGGTCTGCAACTACGGCCCGCTCATCCATACCCACGCCCGTACGTTCTTTCCCGAGCGCCTGGCCGGACGCGCGCTGGCGACGCTGAACACCGCCGTGATGGTGGGCAGTTTCTCCATGCAGTGGATCACGGGCCATATCATCGGCGCCTCCCGTTCCGCCGACGGCACGGCGTCGACGCTCTCCTATCAGCTCATGTTCGGGTTCCTCGCGGCCGCACTGGCCACCGGGCTGCTGGTCTACGTCGTTAAAGTGAGGGGAAACCGGCCTTGAGCGCCGGGTCCGTGTTGCGGACGGTTTCCCGCGAAGAGGATCATCTTCAAGTCGCGGTGAGCTTCCGCTCCCATTGCAGATAGGCCAGCATGCCCTCCCGGCCGCGCGCCGAGGGCGGCAGCAGGATGTCTCTCACCCGGTCGGCATCCGGTGCCGCGCCGCGTTCGGTCTTGTGTCCGGCCGCGCGCCACGCCGCGACGCCGCCGGCCAGGGAACGGGCCCGGACGAAGCCCAGTCCGCGCAGGGTTGCCGCGGCATAGGCCGAGTGCAGGCCGGTGCCGCAGGTAACCAGAAGCGCGGTGTTTTTGGGCAGATCGCGCACGCGATCTTCGAGCCAGCCGCGCGGCATCCAGCGCGCGCCGGGCAGATGGGCGGCGGCGAAGCTGCGGCTGCTGTCGACGTCGATCACCAGCGGCGGCGAGGGCCGCGCCAGGGCGGTTGCCGCGTCTTCGACCGCCATCGGGGATGCGGCTGTCGTCGCCGCGTCCAGGCCCAGCGGCTGGCTGCGCCCCCGTCCGGCCGACAGGGGAAGACCGTGCGCTTCCCAAGCGCGCATGCCGCCCTTCAGGACGCGTATGTCGCCATAGCCCAGCCGCGCCAGCCAGTATGCCGTGACATGGGCCTGGCCTTCCTGCGCGTCGATCAGGACGATGGGCGCGCCGCGCACCGGCGCGAAATCGTCGATGCGCTGCACGGCCTGTCCGCCCGGCAGCGCCAGCGCGCCGACGGGGCGGGCCTTCTCGGACTCGCTCAAGGGGCGGACGTCGAAGACGTAGGCATTGCGCCTGCCGCGGGCGCGTTCCGCCAGCAGCGCCGCCAGTTCTTCGGCCTCGATCGGGCGAACGGCCTCGAGCGCGCCGGCCAGGTTTGCCGCCAGGGCTTCGCCCTGCGCCGCGTCCGGCTGCAATTCCAGCCGCCCGTTTCCCGCACCCGTCTCCAGTTCCCGGCCCGACAGCATCCAGCCCAGCGTGCCGTCTTGCAGCGCCATGGCGCGAGGAACGCCCAGCAGCCGCAGCGTGGCCGCCGCCATCAGGCTGCGCGTGCGCCCCGCGCAATGCGTCACCACCGGCACGCCGACTTGCATCAAGGCAGGCGCCAGCGCGACATAGTCGAAGCTCGGCGCCGACCAGGCGCCGGGAATGCGCGCTTGCGCGTTCTCGTCGGACGGCCGGATGTCCAGCAGCAGGGGCGCCAGGCCGGACCGGCGCCATTCCTCCAGCTTCTCGCAATCGACTTCCGGGGCGGCGCCTTCCTCGGCGAGATGCTCGGCGAACCGCTTGGAGGGCGTGTTGCTGCCGGTCTCCAGCGGCCTGCCCGCCGCGCTCCACGCCGCCGTGCCGCCCGCCAGTACGCTAACGTTTCCGTAGCCCAGCCCGGACAGCGTCGCTGCCGCCAGCGCGGCGCGATCGCCGCCGTCGTCGCACACGACGATCGGGGTGTCGCGGCGCTGCACCAGATCGGGGATGCGCAGCTCGATCTGCCGCCGCGGCAGCATGGTGGCGCCGGGGATATGGCCGTCCTCGCCTTCGCCCGCCTCCCGGACGTCGAACAGCGCCAGCTCCTCGCCGCTGGCCGTCAAGCGGGCGAGCTCCTTCACGTCGATGGGGATCGAAATTGACATGGCCGGCCTTTGGTTTGTTGCCTCTGGTCGATTGATATCATAAAAGTAGTATCAATTTGCGCACAAGATCGACTCGAAATTGGGCTCCAATTTCCCCAAATTGAGGTCAAATTGGATCGAAAGACAAAGGCTGACCTACCGGATGACAGCGAGACTTTGGAGCCGGGCCCGCCCCGGGCGGCGGGCAAGCGTGCGCCCCGGGAAGCGGATCCGATGAGCCGGACTTTGCTTGAACTGGAGAAAAAGCGCCGCGCCGCCCGCGCCATGGGCGATCCGCAGAAATTGCGCAAGCTGCGCGACAGCGGGCGGCTGAATGCCAGGGAGCGGCTCGACCTGCTGCTCGACCCCGGCTCGTTCGTCGAGATCGGCCTGCTGGGGCGCAGCCAGCAGCCGGAGCTGACGGCGCGCACCCCGGCCGACGGGCTGATCGCGGGTTCCGGCACGATCGACGGCCGTCCGGTCTACGTCACCTCGGAGGACGCAACGGTCCTGGCCGGCACGCGCGGGCGGGTGGCCGAGGCCAAGACCAAGCGGATTCGCGATCTGGCGCTGCGCCATCGTCACCCTTACCTGGCCCTGACCGAGGCCGGCGCCGGGCGGTTCCAGGAGAACGGCGGCGCGTTGGCGGCCGATGCCGGATACCGGTTCTTCGAGCATTTCAGATTGTCGGGCCGCGTGCCGCAGGTGGCGGCGATTTTCGGCGCCTCCTTCGGCGGCCCCTCGTTCACCGCCATCCAGTCGGACTTCGTCTCGATCGTGGCGGGCAACGGCTTCATGGGCATGTCCGGCCCGCCTCTGGTCAAGGTCGGGCTGGGCAAGTCGGTGACCAACGAGGAGATCGGCAGCGCCGAGAAATGCGCCCGCCATACCGGCCAGGCCGATCACCTGGCCGAGACCGAGCGCGACTGCCTGCTGGCGATCCGCGAGTTCCTCTCCTTCTTTCCGTCCAATTGCTGGGAGGCGCCGCCCAGGCTGGCGCCGGCGCCGGCGCCGCTCGACGAGGCCGAGGGGCGGCGCAAGATCTGCGAGCTGGTCAGCGAGAACCATCGCCGCGCCTACGACATGAACCGGGTGCTGCCGCTGGTCGTCGATCGCGGCCATCTGCTGCATTACCGCCCGCTTTACGGCGCCAACCTGATAACCGCCTGGGGCCGCGTTCGCGGCGACAGCGTCGGCTTCGTCGCCAACAATCCCCAGCATCTTGCCGGCGCCGTCGACCACAAGGCGGCGATCAAGCTGCGCAAGTTCGTCGATATCTGCGACGCGTTCCACATCCCGCTGGTGTTCCTGGCCGATTGTCCGGGCTTCATCGTCGGGCCGGAGATCGAAGACCGCCGCATGATCAGCCTGACCGGCCGGCTGCTGAACTCGGTGCTGGGCGCGACGGTGCCGAAGACCACCATCATCCTGCGCAAGGCGATCGGGCTGGCCTATATCGCCTTGGGCGGACGGGCGACGTTTCCCGAAGCGATCTACGCCTGGCCCACGGCGCGGTTCGATCCCATGGGGCCGGCGGCCGGCGTCGAACTGGTGCATGGCCGCGCCATCGCCCAGGCGGCCGATCCCGACGCGCTGCGCGCCGAACTGCTGGCCCAGGCCGAGGAAAAAGCCAGCGCCTACCGCGCCGCCGAAATGGCGTCGATCGACGACGTGATCCATCCGGCCGAGACGCGCGAGGTGATCGCCCGCGCGCTGGACCGCGCCCGGGCAAGCTGCACGCCGGCTTTCAAGCACCGCATCGATCCCTGAAACGGCGAACGCGGCCCGGCCGATCGCCGGACCGCGTTCCCGCTGCGGTCCCCCCGGGAAATCGCGCGCTACATCTTGCGCGCCAGCGCCTGCTCGATGAAGTCGTTGACCGGCAGCTTGCTGACGTCGACGTTGGGGAACTTGTAGCCGCCGACTTCCAGCAGCTTGAGGGCGTTGTCGAGCCCGCGCACCGACACCAGCGTGCTCTTGGGCAGCGCCGGCTGCATGGCCTTGACGGCGCTGGCGTAGAGATCGGACTGCAATTCCTTCATGAACCCGCGCGCGGCGTTGCCGGCCGCGGTCAGGTCCTGCTGCGCCAGCTTGTTGGCGCGATCGATCGCCCGCACGAAGGCGGCCAGCATCGGGCCGTCGGTCTTGAGCTTCTCTTCCGTCACCGACATGGTGGCGTAGATCATGTCCTGGGCGGCGGGCACGTCGCCGCCGATGAAGTCGATCAGCACCTCGGCGTAGCCGTCGGCCACCGCCTTTTCCGGCACCGGCGGGGTGAAGGCGCTGGCGTCGACCAGGCCGCGCTGCATGCCGGCCAGCGTCGCCGAGGCGTCGCCGATCGGCACGATGGTGGCGACCTTGTCGACGTCGGCGCCGTCGGCGTAATGCTGGAAAAGATAGCGGTACATCAGGTGCGGGCCGGCGCCGATCGCCGTCGTCGCCAGCTTGAGCCCGGTCAGCGCCTTGACGCGGTCCTTGATCGGCGAATCGCGCGTCACGCCCTTCTCCTTCAGCAGCTCCTTGCGCACGAACAGGGTCGAGGTGTAGGCGTCCGCCATCGATACCAGCACCTTGATCGGCTGGCCCTTCTCCATCGCCGCGAAGACCGCCTGCGGCCCGATGCCGCCGATATCGGCGTTGCCGCCCAAGATCGCCGCGACCGGCGTCGAGTTGGCGGCGACGCGCACCACCTCCACGTCCAGGCCTTCGTCTTTGAAGTAGCCGGCGCCATGGGCGACATAGAGCGGGAACCACACGAAGCTGGTGCTGCCGACCACCACCGTGACCTTCCTGTCGGCGGCTTGGGCGGTCAGTCCGAAGGCCAGCACCGTCGCGGCCAGGCAGGCGGCCAGGAACGCGCGCAAATGCCGTGAGAGCATCGAATATCTGCTCTTCATCCTATTCCTCCCTTTATGGATTCACATTGTAATTAGAGGAAATTCTATCGAGACGGATACAACGGAGTCAATAGCGCCACAGATACGATACAATTTGTATCCATATCGAATGGTCTTTTAAGGAGGACCCAGGCAGGCCGAGAAAGGCCAGCGCTGCCTGCCTCTGTCGCCGGCAGGCCGCCTTCTGGCGCAATGCCTGGCGCGGGTGGCGGTTCCTGACGCGGCGGAAAGCTAGACCACGTCGGTCCAGGCCTCCGGCTGATGGCGCAACAGCCGCGCCACCGTTTGCAGGCCCTGGCGCAGGGAGTGGTCGTCCGCCGGACCGGCGAGGGACAGCCGCACCGCTTCCAGCGGGAAGTCGCGATTGGTCTTGAAATGGTCGCTGGCGATGACGCCGACATCGTGGCGCAAGGCGGCGCTGGCGAACTCGCTGGCGCGCCAATGGCCCTGCAGCGGCAGCCAGAGAAAGAAGGCGCCCGGCTGGTAGCGGTAGTCGATCGGCTTCAGCGTCTCGGCGGCGATCGCGTGCCGGCGCTGCATTTCGTCGATATTGGCGCGCAGGATGTCGTCGACCGAGCCGTTGGCCAGGAGCACCGACATGACGTCGGGCGCCAGCGGCGAGACGCCCAGCGACATGGAGTGCATGGCCCGCTCCATCTTGCCGATCATGGCGCGCGGCAGGAACATGTAGCCCAGACGCAGTGCGGGGCTGATGCCCTTGGAGATGCTGGTGATGTAGACGGTATGGTCCGGCGCCAGGGTGGCGATCGGCGGTGGCCGGTCGATCGCGGTCAGCGCCGACGCGTCGTCCTCGATGACCAGCAGGTTGTTCTGGATCGCGATCTCCGCGATCTGCCGCCGGCGCGCCAGCGGCATCGACGCAGCGGTCGGATTGTGCAGCGTGGGCTGGACGAACAGCACGCGGCTGCCGCGCGTCTTGCAGGCCGCCTCGAGCGCCTCCGGCACCAGGCCGTGATCGTCCATCTCAAGGCCCGTCAGCCTTATGTTGCGCAGCGCGCACAGGCCGCGCAGACCGGAATAGGTCAGGGTTTCGGTCATGATCGGCTTGTGGTGCTCGACCAGCCCGTCCAGCACCGCGGCAATCGCCATCTGGGCGCCGCCGCAAACGACGACCTGCTCGGCCGCCGCCTCCAACCCGAATTGCTTGAGCCACTGCGCCGCTTCGGCGCGGTGGGACAGCATGCCGGCCGCCGGCGGGTATTTGTGGGCCGGCCGCAGATTGGTCCGCCGGCCGGCCTCCGCCATGGCATGCGCCACCAGTTCGTTGAGCTTGGGCGCCAGGGAACGGTAGGAGACCAGGTTGACGGGGCGGCCGGGCGATGGATCGGTGCGGGCGCCGGCGCGCGGCGCCGCCGGGTGGTTGCTGGAGACGAAGGTTCCGCGCCCGACATTGCCCACGATCAGGCGCCGCTTCTTCATGAGGCGATAGGCACGGCTGACGGTCCCGACCGTCACCCCGAGCTGCTTGGCCAGATCCCGCTGCGGCGGGAGCTGGGTGCCGGTCGGCAGCGTTCCGCGTTCGATCGCGTCGGCAAAGGAATTGGCCAGCGCGAGATACATCGGCTCGTCGGTGCTGTGAATCTCGGGCAACCAGGCGGTCGTCGCGTTCATCGGCTTTCCCTGCGGCAGGCCGCCCCGGAAAAGGAGCGGCACGAGGTTTTCACGCATGCATATCAGACCGAGTCCGGCCGGTCTTGTCGTAAGGGCACAATTGCCCCGCACGGCGCTGGTCGGGGCGGGTTTGGCAAGGATTCTTCCTCAAAATGTATCCTATATAAAGGATACATTGGCGACAACGGCTCTGGCGCGGGAGGGGATGCGATGAATAGTATAATAACTACAATGGAATAGAAAAACTCCCCATGGCCGGCTCGGCAAGCGGTAGGTTTTTCCCGGCTTGAATGTATCCCGTAATATGTGCTCAATTTGAATCCATTCTGCGTGCCGAGGCGAAGGGTTCGCTCGTTAGGAGCGAGCCGAGGACAAGGGAATGAATCCGTTCAAGGGCAAGTCGTACGGGCAGTCGCTGGCGCTGGTCGCCGAGCTTCATGCCGGCAAGGAAGCGCTGGTCTGGAAGGGTCGCCGCTTCAGCTTCGCCGAGGTCAAGACCGAGGTCGACCGGGCGTCGGCGCGGCTCGCGGCGCTGGGGTTGAAGCCTGGCCAGCATCTGGGCATCTGGCTGCCCAACCGGCTGGAATTTCTCTGGTACTGGCTGGGCGCGATGCAGGCCGGCCTGGTTCCGGTCGTCCTCAACACCAGGCTGCGCCTCGAAGAAGCGGCCTACCAGATCCAGCAATCCGATTGCCGCGCCCTGATCGTGCCCGGCGACGGCGCGTTTCGCGATTTCGTCGCCGACATTCTTGAGCTTTGTCCCGAACTGGTGTCGGGGCAGCCCGGCAGCCTGGGCAGCAAGCGGTTTCCCGCGCTGGATTTCGTGCTCGCCCTCGATCCCGTTTCCCGTTCTCTGAGCGGCCTCACCGACTGGTCGCGTCCGGCGGCGGCGGAGCTGCCGGTGCCGCCGATGGCGCTCGATCCGATGGGGCCGGCCATGATCGCCTACAGTTCGGGCACCACGGCGCTGCCCAAGGGGGCCGTGCTCAGCCATGTCGGCTTTCGCAAGGCCTACGACCATGGCGAGCGGTTCGGCCTGACCGCGAGCGACCGGCTTTACCTGTGCGCGCCGCTGTTCGGCATCCTGTCGTCGATCAACGGCGTGCTGACCTTCTGGTCGCGCGGCGCCTGCGTCGTGCTCGACGAGAAATTCGAGGTCGAGCGGGCGATCGGGCTGATCGAACAGGAGCGGTGCACGGCCGGCTATTTCTTCACGACCATGATGGACGAGATCCTCTCGCATCCCTCCTACACGCCGCAGCGGCTGGCGAGTTTGCGCACGGGCATCCTGGTCAGCGCCGATCCCGTGCTGAAGCGGCAGGCGATGGAGCGGCTGGGCCTGCGCGAGCTGATCACCAGCTACGGCATGACCGAAACCTATTCGGCATGCACGCGCACCTATGGGACCGAGCCGGTCGAACTGCGCCTGCGCTGCGAAGGCCATGCCTTGCCGGATATCGAGGTGAAGGTGGTCGATCCCGACACCGGCGCCGAGCTGCCGCCCGATGCCGAGGGCGAAATCCTGGTGCGGGGCTACAATCTGATGCTGGGCTATTACAAGAAGCCCGCCGAAACCGCTGCCGCCTTCACCGCGGACGGGTTTTTCCGCACCGGCGATCTGGGGCGGATGTCGGCCGATGGCCGTCTCAGCTTCCTGCGCCGGGTGAAGGACGGCTACAAGCACAAGGGCTTCAACGTCTCGACGCCGGAAGTGGAGCGGGTGGCGGCGCAGCATCCCGACATCGCGCAGATCGCGGTCGTGGGCGTGCCCGACCGGCGCCACGGCGAGATCGGCGTCGCCTTCGTCATCCCGCGCCCGGGCGCCAAGGTCGATGCGTCTTCGGTGCTGTCCTTTCTGACGCCGCTTCTGGCCTCGTTCAAGCTGCCGGCGCACGTCTTCATCGTCGATTCGTTCCCCGTCACCGGCGGCACGGAGAAGGTGCAGAAATTCAAGCTGCGCGAGATCGCGCTCGACCGCCTGGCCGAACCGGGCCTGACGCAATCGGCCTAGGGATCGACCGATAGCGCTGGGAGAGGTTTGGCCATGCTCGAATACCGGGGCGTCACGAAGAAGTTCTACAAGCGGGACCAGGAGGTTGTGGCGCTGCGCAACGTCAGCTTCCGCATCGACAACGGGCGGTTCGTGTCTGTGGTCGGCCCCAGCGGCT
>JBFXDA010000026.1:0-69204 GCA_050181585.1 Reyranellaceae bacterium | reverse complement strand
GCACGTGCGCCGTCTCGCGGCACAGGCGCGGGTAGTCGTAGCCGGCGGGCGGTGCGTAGGTCTGGGCCTTCGTCGCGATCGCCGCGCCGAACGTCAGGCCCGTCATTGCGAGCGCATTCAGGAACAGACGATGAAGCATTCGCATGCTTCGAGTCGAAAGCACGCAAACGACTCAGTCCAACGCGCGTTGGTCTCATAGGCTTTAGCGTGGTTGCAATTCGCGAACTATCACAACAGATAGGTGAGTGCTTGCAACGACAACGGCAACGAACACGTCTTGCAAAGCAACGGCGCGCTGGGCAAAGTCACCGTCATGCAACTCGCTTCATTTCAAGTCGCGACGCACTGACATGGGCGCTTTGGACGGCGTGCTGGTCGTTTCCGTCGAGCAGGCGGTGGCGGCTCCCTATTGTTCGGTGCGGCTGGCCGATGCCGGCGCCCGCGTCATCAAGATCGAACGCCCGGAAGGCGATTTCGCGCGCAATTACGATACGGCGGTCAACGGCGAGAGCGCCTATTTCGTCTGGCTCAACCGCGGCAAGCAGTCGGTGGCGCTGGATTTCAAGCGGCCCGGCGACCTGGACCTGCTGCAGCGGCTGCTGGCTAGGGCCGACGTGTTCATCCAGAATCTGGCGCCGGGGGCGGCCGAGCGCGCCGGCTTCGGCTCGGCCGCGCTGCGCCGGCAGCATCCGCGCCTGATCACCGTCGACATCACCGGCTACGGCGATTTCGGCCCCTATCGCCATCGCCGCGCCTACGACCTGCTGGTGCAGGCCGAAAGCGGCGTCGCCTCCATCACCGGCACGCCCGAGGCGCCGGGACGCATCGGCGTGTCGGCCACCGATGTCGGCTGCGGCATGTACGCCCATGCCGCCGTGCTGGAGGCGCTGCTGGAACGCGCCCGCACCGGCATCGGCCGCGGCATCGAGGTGTCGCTGTTCTCGGCCATGGCCGAGTGGATGACCGTGCCGCTGCTGCATCGCGACTACGACGGCACCGACTGGCCGCGCGTCGGCCTGACCCATCCCAAGATCGCGCCCTACGGCGCCTATACCGCCGCCGACGGCGCCCAGACGCTGCTGGCGGTGCAGAACGACAAGGAGTTCGTGCGCCTGTGCGCGGCGTTCGGCCATCCCGAATGGGCCGAGGACGAGCGCTATCGCACCAACCTGCAGCGCAACGCCCATCGCGGCCAGGTCGACGCCATGATCGGCGGCGCCATCGCCGCGATGACGACCGAGGCGCTGACCCGGCTGCTGGAGGAGGCGCAGATCGCCTATGCCCGGGTCAGCACCGTGGCCGATCTCAGCCGGCACCCGCAACTGCGGCGCACCGAAATCGCCGGCGTCAACGGGCCGATCTCGGTGCCGGCGCTGGCGGCGAGCTATCCGGGTGCGCCGGCGAAGCTGGGCAAGGTGCCGGCGCTGGGCGAGCACACGGACATGGTGAAGCGGGAGTTTGCGTGATGGGCGAGGCGGCGGCGGACCTGAAGAGCTATGTCGGCCGGCGGATCGAGGTCGACGACGTCGCCGACCTGCGTTCCATGCGCCAGCTCCATGCCGCGCTGGATCGCGCCGATCCGCCGCCGCGGGAAGGCGACGAGGTGCCGCCGGCCTGGCACTGGATGTGGTTCAACGCCACCGACCGGCGTTCGACGCTGGGCCGCGACGGCATCGCCGCCAGCAAGGGCGGCTTCATGCCGCCCTCGCCGCTGCCCCGCCGCATGTGGGCCGGCAGCCAGCTCATCGTGCATCGCCCCTTGCGCGTGGGCGAACGCATCCGCCGCGTGGCGGAGATCGTCAGCGCGGAGGAACGCCAGGGCAAGAGCGGCAAACTGGTCTTCGTCGGCCAGAAATTCTCCATCCAGGCCGGCGATGCGCTGGCGATCGAGGAGAATTTCCAGTCCGTGTTCCGCGAGGATCCCAAGCCCGGCGCGCCGGCCGTCGAACCGCCGCCCGCGCCCGACGGCGCGCAATGGACGCGGGTGATCGACCCCGATCCGGTGCTGCTGTTCCGCTATTCCGCCGTCACCTATAACGGCCATCGCATCCATTACGACCGGCCCTATGCGACCGAGATCGAAGGCTATCCCGACCTGATCGTGCACGGGCCGCTGACCGCCACCTTGCTGATGGAGCTGGCGCGCGACAGCCATCCGGGCCGGCGCATCGCCGGCTACAGCTTTCGCGCCGTCTCCCCGCTCTACAGCCCGGCGCAATTCACCATCGCCGGCAAGCCGGGGGCCGACGGCCGCAGCGCCACGTTCTGGGCCGCCAACCCGCAAGGCCGGCTCGCCATGCAGGCGGATGTCGCCTTTGCCTGACGACGGCCCGGCCGGCGCGGCCGTTCGAGCCGCGCCATGACGCCCAGCCTGCGGTTCGCGCTGTTCTTTTCCGTCTTCTTCTTCACCAACGGCTTGATGCTGGCGTTCTGGCCGGTCTGGCTCTCCGATCGCGGGCTGGATGCGGCGGCCATCGGCACGCTGCTGTTCGCCGCGCAATGGATCAAGGTCGGCGGCACGCTGGCCAGCGGCGACCTGGCCGACCGCTTCGGCCGCGCCCGCCCGGTGGTGCTGGCGCTGTCGCTGGGCGGCGCCGGCGCCATGGCGCTGTTCGGGCTGGCCGAAGGCTACTGGCTGCTGCTGGCGCTGACCCTGCTGTGGGGCCTGACCTGGCCCGGCATCCTGCCGGTGGTCGACGGCCAAGCCATGCAGGCCTCCATGCGCGAGGGCTTCGACTATGGCCGCGCCCGCCTGTGGGGCTCGGTGACCTTCATCGCCGCCACGGTGGGCGGCGGCTACCTGCTGCAGACGGGCGGCAGCGACGCCATCCATGCGCTGATCCTGGCGGCGACCGTCGCCACCGCGCTGGCCGCGATCCTGCTGCCCTCGGGTGCCGCCAGCGGCCAGGGGCGAGGCGCGGGCCGGGGCCTGATGCTCGACCTGCTGCGCGACCGGAATTTCGCGCTGTTCCTGCTGGCCGGCGGCGCCCTCCAGGTCAGCCATGCCGCCTATTACGGTTTCGGCACGCTCGACTGGCGCGCCAAGGGGCTGGACGACGGTGCCATCGGCCTGCTCTGGGCCATGGGCGTAGTGGCGGAGATCGTGCTTTTCGCGCTGGGCCGGCGGCTGGCCGAGCGCATCGGCGTGCTGCGCCTGCTGGCGGTGGCGGCCGTGGCCGCGCTGGTGCGCTGGACGGCGACACCGTTCATCGACGCCTTTCCGCCGCTGCTGGCGATCCAGGCCCTGCACGCGCTGACTTTCGGCGCCACGCATCTGGCGGCGATGATGTTCATCCAGCGCTACGTCCCGATCGGCGCCACCAGCTCGGCGCAGGCGCTCTACGCGGCACTGCCCATCGGCCTGGGCATGGGGCTGGCGATGATGCTGTCCGGCCTGCTTTACGAGCGCGTCGCCGGTTACGCCTATCTGGGGATGGTGGTGCTGGCCGTGCTGTCGCTGCTGGCGACGGCGCTGCTGGCCCGAAGCTGGCGCGATGAAGGGGTAGCATTCAGCGCGAGCGGCCGCGCGCCGTGACCGGCCAGATGTCGACCAGCGTGTCCCCCCGCACCACGTGATAGGCCTCGTAGAGATTGACCGTGGGATCGCAATGCGGCGGCTGGCAGGTAACGGTGCTGCCGACCGGCAGGCGCGCGCCTTCGGGCAGCACCACCGCGCCGTATTCGTCGCCGAAGAAGCGATAGGTCGATCCCTGGGGCGCGCCGGCCATCAGCACCGGCGCCGGCCCGTCGGTGGCGAAGGCTTTCAGCCCCGCATCGGCCGTCGCCAGGCCGGCCGAGTTGGCGCTGATGACGGTGCTGTCGATCTGCAGCGCCTGCCTGAACGGGCGGCTGGCGTCGCCAAGGAAATCGACGCTGTCGTATTGCGCGTCCATGAACACGTAGGAGCCGACCTGCAATTCGGTGAACACGCCCTGGGTGGCGTCGATCTGGTGCGTGCCGGTGCCGGCGCCGGTGACGATGGCCGGCGGCAGGCCTGCCTGGCGCAGTTCGTTGACCAGCCGCGCCAGCCGCGCCGTCTGCTCCAGCACCGATTTCAGCCGCTCGGCATAGGCATCCACATGCTGCAGGCGGCCGGAATAGAATTGCACGCCGGCGAAATCCAGCCCCTTGGCCGCCGCGATGCGCCTGGCCAGAGCGACGACGTCGGCGTCGTTCCACACGCCGGTGCGATGCATGCCGGGATCGATGTCGAGGATCACCGACAGTTTCCGCCCCGCAGCCGAGGCGGCGCGATCGAGCGCGTCGATGTTGCCGGCATCGTCGGCCACGACGGTAAGGCTGCGCGTCGCGCCATTGAGCGCCACCAGCCGCTCGATGCCCTGCGGCGTCACCACCGCCGAGGTGACGTGCAGCCCGCCGATGCCGGCTTCCGCCAGCGCCTCCGCCTCGCCCAGCTTCGCGCAGCACACGCCCAGCGCCCCGGCCGCGATCTGGCGGCGGGCGATGTCGGCGGATTTGTGCGTCTTGGCGTGCGGGCGCAGCGCGATCCTGTGCCGGCGCGCGAACGCCGCCATGGTGGCGATGTTGGCGTCCAGCGCCTCGAGGTCGACGATCAGGGCCGGCGTGTTGAGCCGCCGGCGCGAGCCCTGTTTGCCGATCAGGTCGCCATGCAGGCGCAGCGCTTCCAGCATCAGATCACGATCACGTCGGAGCCGGGGGGCTCGGCATAGAGCGCCTCGACCAGGGCGGCGCGCCGCTCCAGCGTGGCGCGCTGGTTGATGTAGCCCTTGTCGGTCAGCTCGTTGCCGTCGATCGAGGCCGGCTCGGTCAGGAACAGCGCTCGCCTGACCTGGAAGCTGGAGCCGGGGTTCTCCGCGTTGTGCTTGCGCAGGCCGGCGCGCAGCGTCTCGATCACCTTCGGCTGCCGCACCAGTTCTTCGACCGGCATCTTCTCGTCGCCGACCAGTTGCCGGCAGGCGAGGATGCTGGGCCAGGCCATGATCGCGACATAGTCCTTGTCCTGCCCGGCGATGATGGCGTCCTGCACCACCGGCGTGGCGGCGGCGATCACCGCCACGCGCAGCGAGCCGACATGCACGAAAGTGCCGCTGCTCAGCTTGAAGTCCTCGACCACGCGGCCCTTGAACACCAGGCCTTGCGCGGGATCGGCGGGATCGACGAAGTCGCCGGCGTCGCCGATCTTGTAGAAGCCTTCCTCGTCGAACATCTGCGCCGTCAGCTCGGGCTGCTTGTAGTAGCCCGGCGTGATGGTGATGCCGCGCAGGCGCAGCTCGTATTTCGATCCGGCCGGCACCATCTTCAGCTCGACGCCGGGGAAGGGCAGGCCGATCAGCCCGACCCGTTCGGTCTCCCAGTAAGTGGCGGTGGCGGTCGGCGCGGTTTCGGTCGAGCCCCAGCCGGTGCCGAACAGCAGCCGGTGGCCGGTGTATTTCACCGCCAGCGCCTGCATGCGCTCGTAGAGATCGTCCGGCAGGGTGGCGCCGCCATAGGCCAGCGAGCCGAGCTGCTTGAAGAAGGTGCGGCACAGCGCCTCGTCCTTCTCCAGCGCCGCCGCCAGGGCGGCGTAGCCCGCCGGTACGTTGCTGTAATAGGTCGGCGACACCTCGCGCAAATTGCGCAGCGTCTCCTCGAACATGCCGGGGATCGGCTTGCCGTCGTCGATATAGACCGTGCCGCCATCGGCCAGCAGGCCGTGGAAACTGGCATTGCCGCCCATGGTGTGGTTCCACGGCAGCCAGTCGAGCACCACCGGGATCGGGTCCTCCGGCCGGCGCGGCCGCACCTGCCTGCCCATGACGACGTTGGCGCACATCATCTCCTGGGTGTTGATCACCGCCTTGGGCATGCCGGTCGAGCCGGAGGTGAACAGGAACTTGCCGATGGTCCGGGGGCCGATGCCGGCGATCGAGCGCTCGACCTCGGGCCCCGGATTGGTCGCCAGCAGTTCGGCAAAGGCGGTCGATTTGATGCCTTCCGGCGGCGCCTCGACATGCACCACCTCGCAGCGCGACAGGTCGAGCGCCTTCAGGGCGCGCTCGAAAGGCGGGCCGTTCTGCACCATGACCAGGCCGGGATCGAGCAGCTCGAAGACGTATTTCAGCTTGCCGTGGTCCTGGCTCATCAGCGAATAGGCCTGCGACACCGGCGCCGCCGGCACCTGCGCCTGCATCGCCGCCATCGCCAGCAGCGCGTGCTCGATGGAATTGCCGCTCAGGATCATTACCGGCCGCGTCTGGTCCAATCCCCGGTTGAGCAGGGCCTGGGTCAGCGCGTCGACCTGCCGCTTGGCCTCTTCGTAGGTGATTTGCAGCCATTGGCGCTGGGGGCCGCGCCGTTGCGCCAGCCAGACCCGATCGGGGCGCTCCCGGGCCCAGCGCGCCAGATAGGCCGGGATATGCCGCTCGTAGGGCATCAGCTTGTGGCGCGAGCGCAGGATCACGACGCCGTCCGGCCGCCGCTCGACCTCGATGTCGCGCGGCAGGAAATCGACCTTCTTGAAAGGCGGCTTGGCGATGACGTTCATGGGCGCTCCCGGGGGCCAATCCGCAGTGCGGATTTGGCGTTCTTATGGTTGCCGAAAAGGTAAGTCCCCTTGCGCCAAACGCGCAAGGGAAAGCGCCGAAACCCCGTTGAACCGTCATTCATATCGAGTAAGGTGCGAGCGATTTCCGGCCGGCCGGTGGACGCCCTATAGGGGGGCGGGCATAATTCCGGCGCACACAGGAGGAAACGAATGGATTTCGCATATTCGGATCGCACCAAGGGACTGATCGAGAAGGTCGAGAAGTTCATGGACGACGTGATCTATCCCGCCGAACACGTGTTCCACGAGCAGCTCGATAGCCAGAAGGACCGCTGGCAGATGCCGCCGGTGATGGAGGAGCTGAAGGCCGAGGCCAAGAAGCGCGGCCTGTGGAACATGTTCCTGCCGCCCGAGCGCGACGGCAACACCCACGGCACCATGGGCCTGACCAACCTGGAATACGCGCCGATCTGCGAGATCCTCGGCCGCTCGCACATCGCCTCGGAGGCGATGAACTGTTCCGCCCCCGACACCGGCAACATGGAAGTGCTGGCCCGCTACGGCACCGAGGAACAGAAGGAGAAGTGGCTGAAGCCGCTGCTCAACGGCGAGATCCGCTCCTGCTTCGCCATGACCGAGCCGGCGGTCGCTTCCTCCGACGCCAAGAACATCGGCTCGCGCATCGAGCGCGACGGCAACGACTACGTCATCAACGGCCGCAAGTGGTGGTCGTCGGGCATGGGCGATCCGCGCTGCAAGATCGTCATCTTCATGGGCAAGACCGATCCCAAGGCGCCGGCCTACCAGCAGCAGTCGATGATCCTGGTTCCCGCCGACGCGCCGGGCATCAAGATCGAGCGCATGCTGCACGTGTTCGGCTACGACGACGCCCCGCACGGCCACGCCGAGGTCAGCTACACCAACGTGCGCGTGCCCAAGGAGAACATGATCCTGGGCGAGGGCCGCGGCTTCGAGATCGCGCAAGGCCGCCTGGGGCCGGGCCGCATCCATCACTGCATGCGCTCGATCGGCGCCGCCGAGCGGGCGCTGGAGCTGGCGATCAAGCGCGCCAAGAGCCGCACCGCTTTCGGCCAGAGCCTGGCCGAGATGGGCGTCACCAAGCACTGGATCGCCGAATCGCGCATGGAGATCGAGCAGGCCCGCCTGCTGGTGCTGAAGGCGGCGTGGATGATGGACAAGGTCGGCAACAAGACCGCGCGCAAGGAAATCGCCATGATCAAGGTGGTGGTGCCCAACATGTCCACCCGCGTCATCGACCGCTGCCTGCAGATCCATGGCGGCGGCGGCGTCAGCCAGGCCTTCCCGCTGGCCTCCATGTACGCCCACCAGCGCACCCTGCGCCTGGCCGACGGCCCGGACGAGGTGCATCGCGACCAGGTGGGTCGCCTGGAAATCTCGCGCTGGAACTAAGACAGCGTCGAAAGCAGAAAACGGCGGCCCTCGGGCCGCCGTTTTTCTTTTCAAGCATGGAGTCGAGTCATGTCCCCTCCCCCCTTGCGGGGGGGATTATATACTTGACAAGTACGCCCCTTGAACCCATATTGGGAATCAAGAGGTTGCAATGTCCATTCTATCCGCCCCGTACTTCCACAACGCAGACGCCGCCAGAGAGCGCTTGGAAGCGCTTGTTTGGCCGCAGGGACCCTATTGCCCGCGTTGTGGCGGCTTTGACCGCATCACGCCGGTCAAGGGCACTCGTCCCGGCGTGCGCCGTTGTGGACCGTGCAAGCGCGAGTTCACAGTGACTGTCGGAACGGTTTTTGAGCGCTCCAAGGTCCCGCTTCACAAATGGTTCCAAGCGGCGCATTTGCTTGCCAGCAGCAAGAAGGGCATTAGCGCGCACCAACTGCACCGGACTTTGCAGGTGACCTACAAAACGGCGTGGTTCATGGAACATCGCCTGCGTGAAGCTATGCGGGCGCTGAAAATGCAGCCGATGGGCGGTGAGGGCAAAATCGTTGAAGCTGACGAAACCTATGTTGGCGGCAAGGAAAAGAACAAACACGCGAGCAAGCGCGTTAAAGGCAACATTGGCGGCACCGGCAAAGAGATTGTCCTTTCTCTTGTTGAGCGCGGCGGAAACGTGCGCTCTCAGCATGTCCCGGAAGTGACTTCCAAAACGCTACGCCCGATTCTTAAAGCGCAGCTAGATGGGGCGACCGCATTGATGACAGATGATGCGGGTCAATGGCGCGTTGTTGGGCGTGACTATCCGAGACATGAAGTGGTTAACCACGGCATTGGCGAATACGTCCGTGGCGACGCACACACTAATACGATTGAGGGATATTTCAGTATCCTGAAACGCGGCATCACGGGTACCTATCACCACGTTAGTCAGCAGCATCTGAAGCGTTATCTGGCGGAGTTTGATTTCCGCTACAACCAACGAGAGGCGCTTGGCGTCAGTGACATGTCTCGCGCTGATAGCCTTGTTCGCGGCATTGTTGGGAAAAGATTGACCTACCGGGACTCGTCGGCAAGCGGCGAATAAGGCAGGGTATTATGGCGCATCCGGACCTACTAGAGATTGGCATCTACAGCATTCCGGAAGCTGCTGAACTCGTCGGCGCGCCGCAGGCGTCCGTGCGCGTATGGGTAGAGGGCCATACCGGAAAACAAGACCCGATTATCATTAACCAACTTGGTCGAGTTGGTGACAAGACCGCTGTTAGCTTCGCCAACCTGATGGAGCTGCGCTTCATCGCGCGGTTTGTGTTGGCCGGTGTGAAGTTTCGCGAGATTCGGCGCATCATGGATGAGGCGCGGGAGACGTTAAAGCATCCGCATCCATTCGCTACTAAGGCTGTTTTCAAAACAGATGGTCGCAAGATCGTTAGCGAAATCGCGCTGCGCAATGGATTGCTGCTCGTCTATGACCTGCGATCTAAGAACTATGAAATGCCTTCCGTGGTCATGAAATCTCTTCGCGAAGATGTTGTTTTCGACCCGCGCGGAGAAATTTCCGAATGGAGACCGAGACCGAAAATCGCGCCAAATGTAATTGTTCACCCACGTATCGAGTTTGGACACCCTGTACTGAGGCGTAGCAATATCCCGACAGATACTGTCGCTAAGGCGGTCAAAGTAGAGGGAAGCGCTCAGTTCGTTGCCGATGTTTTTGAACTTCCAGTTCGGCACGTTCGAGAAGCGGTCAAATTCGAGGACAGTCTAGCAAGGGCGGCTTGAAGGTCGTATTTGACCAAAACGTACCAATAGGTCTGGTGAGAGTTTTGCTAAACTTCGCCAGCGAGAGGCAATTCAAAAAATTATCGGGCAATTTTGTTTTCAAGACTGCAGCAGATTATACGCCGAAACCAGGGGATGATGATTACCGGCCGAAGGATGACGTGCCGTGGCTAAAACGGTTTGCTGATGATGGCGGCAAAGTTGTCATCTCCGGCGACGTGAACATGAAGAATAGACCGCATGAGCGGTTAGCCCTGATCGAGCATGGCTTTATAGTTATCTTCTTCGAGGCTCAGTGGTCCGACTGGAAATTCTGGCGCAAGTGCGCGCTTTTGATTCACTGGTGGCCAGTAATTGCCGCCAAGATCAAGAGAGCGAAAAAGGCGTCGTTCTATCATGTTCCTTGCAATTGGGCGGCGGATGGCAAGCTACGTTGGGTTTCTAACAAAGATCCGAAATTGCTAAAAATTGAGCAGCGAGCACGAAGCGCGCGGCGGCGAAAATCGCGGGCCAAGGAAGCGACTTCCAATCCCGGCGATGGACCACTATTTGACTACGCGCAGAAGAAGCTCCGGCGAGGGCAGTAATGGCTAAATCTAAGCTGAAACCAGAAGATTCTAAGCAGTCCAAACTGTTCATTGAGAAGGCGCGTGAAGTCGAAGCTGACGAAAAAAAGTCGGCGGCCGACAAGCTGCTAGGGCACCTGGCCGCGATGAAGCCGGACCCGAAAATCAAGCGGAAGTAACGCTAGCTGCCGCGTTCACGCGACTGGCTCAGATACCCTACTTGTCACGTATATAATTCCCCTTGCGGGGGAGGGGACATAAATAGCGTGTGCCTCTAGGGCTTGGCGTATTTCTTCATCAAGGCGTTGAAATCCGGGTTCTTGGTCTTCGGCTCGGCATAGGCGAAGGAACCCTGGTCGCGGATCGCCCGCAGCGCGTCGCGGGCATAGGCGTAGGCGGCGATCATCAGGCTGCCGCCGATGCTGACCCGGCGCACGCCCAGCTTCTGCAGTTCGGCGAGATCGGGCGCGGCCTTGCCGCCGAAACCGCCCAGGATGTTGAGCGGTGCCTTGATGCCGGCGGCCAGCCTGCCGATGGTCGCCGCTTCCGGCGGCAGCGGCACGAAGACCGAGCCGGCGCCGGCCGCGGCATAGGCGTTGCCGCGGCGGATCGCTTCCTCGACGTTCTGCTCGGGCGTGCCGAAGCGCGCCAGGAACGGATCGGTGCGGGCGTTGAGGACGAAGGGCAGGCCGGTCTGGCGCGCCGCCTCGGCCCCCGCCCTGATGCGCGCCACCGACAGCTCGAAATCGATCAGCTTGCCGGTGGCGGGATCGGCGTCCTCGATGTTGCAGCCGACCGCGCCGGCCTCGATCGCCTGCCTGACCGTCAAGGCGACGTCGCCCGGCTGCAGCCCGTAGCCCGCTTCCAGGTCGGCCGACAGCGGCACGTCGAAGCGCGGCGCCATTTCGCGCACGATCGCCATCATACGGTCGCGGCCGGTGTATTCGTGGTCGGGCAGGCCCAGCGTGAAGGCCATGCCGGCCGAGGTGGTGGCGATGGCCTTGAAGCCCTCCTCGACGGCGATGGCCGCGCTGGGGATGTCCCAGGCATTGGCCAGCACGAAAATGCCGCTGCGGTGCAGGGCGGCGAATTCCTCGGCTTTTTCCTTCTGCGATCGGGCCATGGCGTGCCTCCTTTCGGTTGGCCACAGGGTCGGCATCCGGGCGACCCTTGTCCACCGCAGAACGGAATGGCTGGCTTGAATTTGCGGTGCAGGCGGAATGCCGGGTGTTTTTGCCGCTGCGGCGGCGCGGGGGCGGGGCTTTTCCGCTTTCGGACCGGGTGCTAGGTTCCCCGCCCATCGGACGGAAATAGTCGAGGAGGAACGGCCATGAAGCAGATCGGGCATTTCGTCGGCGGCAAGGAAGTGGCCGGCAAGTCGGGCCGCAAGGGCGACGTCTTCAACCCCGCCACCGGCGAGAAATCGGGCGAGGTGGGGCTGGCCAGCAAGGCCGAGCTGGACGCCGCCGTCGAGGTCGCCAAGCAGGCTTTCCCGGGCTGGTCGGGTACGCCGCCGCTGGCCCGCGCCCGCATCCTGTTCCGCTACAAGGACCTGATCGAGAAGCACCACGACGATCTGGCGCGCGCCATCACGGTCGAGCACGGCAAGACCTTCGACGACGCCAAGGGCGAGGTGGTGCGCGGCCTGGAAGTCATCGAGTTCGCCTGCGGCATCCCGCATCTGCTGAAGGGCGACTTCACCGAGAACGTCTCGGGCGGCATCGATGCCTATTCGATGCGCCAGGCGCTGGGCGTGGTGGCCGGCATCACGCCGTTCAACTTCCCCGCCATGGTGCCGATGTGGATGTACACCATGGCGATCGCCACCGGGAACACCTTCATCCTGAAGCCGTCGGAGAAGGATCCGACCGTGTCGCTGATGCTGGCGGAGCTGTTCATCAAGGCCGGCGGCCCGCCGGGCGTGCTGAACGTGGTGCAGGGCGACAAGGAGGCGGTCGACGCCATCCTGACCCATCCCGACATCGCCGCCGTCAGCTTCGTCGGCTCGACTCCGGTCGGCCGCTACATCTACCATACCGGCACCGCCCACGATAAGCGCGTGCAGGCGCTGTGCGGCGCCAAGAACCACATGGTCATCATGCCCGACGCCGATATCGACCAGGCGGCCGATGCGCTGATCGGCGCCGGTTATGGCGCGGCGGGCGAGCGCTGCATGGCCGTCTCGGTGGCGGTGGCGGTGGGCGACGTCGGCGACAAGCTGATCGAGAAACTGGCGCCGCGCGTCTCCAGCCTCAAGGTCGGCCCCGGCCTCGATCCGCAGTCGGAGATGGGGCCGCTGATCTCGGCGGTGCATCGCGACAAGGTGAAGGGCTATGTCGACACCGGCGTGAAGGAAGGCGCCAAGCTGGTGGTCGACGGCCGCGACCTGCGCCTGCAGGGCTACGAGAACGGCTACTTCATGGGCGGCTGCCTGTTCGACAACGTCACCACCGACATGACGATCTACAAGGAAGAGATTTTCGGTCCCGTGCTGTCGGTGGTGCGGGCCAAGAATTTCGACAGCGCCGTGAAGATGGTGAACGAGCACCAGTTCGGCAACGGCACCGCGATCTTCACCCGCGACGGCGACGCCGCCCGCGCCTATGCCAGTTCGATCAAGATCGGCATGGTCGGCGTCAACGTGCCGATCCCGGTGCCGATGGCGTTCCATTCCTTCGGCGGCTGGAAGGCCTCGGCCTTCGGCGACATGGGCATGTTCGGCATGGAAGGCGTGCGTTTCTTCACCAAGCTGAAGACCGTCACCGCCCGCTGGCCGACCGGCATCCGCGCCGGCGCGGAGTTCGTGTTCAAGGCCCGCTGAGGCTTTCGTTCTCGGGAAACAGGCGGCTGCGGCCGCCTGTTTGCGGGCCATAAATTACATTAATTCACGTTCAATAGATTTATTTATCATAATTATGAGTAAATTAGACTTCCCAGCGGCTGCGATCTGTGGAGAATGGGAGCCGGCCGAACCGACAGCCGGCGGGCCCGCGGTGATTTGACGAAAGCAGCTTGCGCCGCGTCATCAAACGCTAAAGCGCCACGAAGGCTTCTTCGTGGTTTGACCTGAGACCGAAGGGAGGAGCCTGTGCGACTGACCGGTACCTGTATGTGTTGAACATGGGGCGATGCCTGGCATCGCGGTTTTTCGTGCGGGCCGATCGATCGGCCGAACCCATTCGTCGCTTGAAAGGAGCTTTCCCATGCTGATACCCAAATTGCGCACTCTTGCCCTGGCGGCCGCCGCCTTCGCCTTCACCGGTACCGCATTCATCGGCGCCACATCGGCCAGCGACATTCCCAAGGGACCGCTGGTCACCACCGACTGGCTGGAGAAGAACCTTTCCAACCCCAACGTTCGCGTCGTCGAGGTCAGCGTCAATCCCGGCGTCTACGAGAAGGGCCACATCCCCGGCGCGGTGAACTTCGTCTGGCACACCGATCTGAACGACAAGGTGCGCCGCGACATCGTCAGCCAGCAGAATTTCGAGGCGCTGCTGTCGGCCGCCGGCGTCGGGCCGAACACCACCGTGGTGCTCTATGGCGACACCAACAACTGGTTCGCCGCCTGGGGCGCCTGGGTGTTCGACATCTACAGCGTGCCCAACGTCAAGCTGCTCGACGGCGGGCGCAAGAAGTGGGAGGCGGAGAACCGCATCCTCGACAACAAGGCGCCGCAGCACAAGCCGACCGACTTCAAGGTGACCAAGGTCAACAAGGAGCTGCGCGCGCGCCTGTCCGACGTCGTGGCGGTGGCCGAAGGAACCAAGGACGTCAAGCTGATCGACATCCGCTCGCCCGACGAGTTCAGCGGCAAGGTGATCGCCCCGCAGGGCATCCAGGAGCTGGCGATCCGCGCCGGCCACGTGCCGACCGCCGTCAACGTGCCCTGGGGCCGCGCCGTCAACGAGGACGGCACCTTCAAGTCGGTCGAGGAGCTGAAGAAGATCTATGCCGGCGTCGGCGTCGACGGCAGCAAGCCGGTCATCACCTATTGCCGCATCGGCGAGCGTTCCAGCCACACCTGGTTCGCGCTGTCCAAGCTGCTGGGCTACACCGTCGCCAACTACGACGGCTCGTGGACCGAGTACGGCAACGCCGTCGGCGTGCCGGTCAACAACCCGACCGGCACGATCTGGTCCGGCAAGTAAGCTTCGATCCGTTCCCGGTGTCGGCGGCGCGTCCCACGCGCCGCCGATTTCTTTTCCGCCGCCGATTGGGCAAGATCGGGCATGTCTTCGCGATTTCTGGTGGCCGGCGGCATCGCCCTGGCAGCGCTTGCCGCCGCCGTTTTCCTGTCCGCCCGGCCGGGCGATGGCGCGGCCCTCTCGCTGTCGCTGGTGCTCGGTCTGGCGCTGGGCTTCGCCTTCCAGCGCAGCCGCTTCTGCTTCTTCTGCCATGCCCGCGATTTCATCGAGCGGCGCGACCCGCGCGGCCTGCTGGCCATCGTGCTGGCGCTGGCGATCGGTGCGGCCGGCTATCATTTCCTCTTTGGCGCCTGGCTGCCCAAGCCGATCCCGCCGCGCCTGCCGCCCGACGCCTTCATCGGCCCGGTGTCCTGGGTGCTGGCGGTCGCCGGGCTGGTCTTCGGGCTGGGCATGGCGGTGTCCGGCTCCTGCATCTCCGCCCATCTCTATCGCCTGGGCGAGGGCGCGCCGGTGGCGCCCTTCGCGCTGCTCGGCGCGGTGATCGGTTTGGGGCTGGGCTTCGCGACCTGGAATCCGCTCTATCTGCTGGCGGTGGCCGGCGCGCCCTCGCTCTGGCTGCCGCATTTCCTGGGCTATGGCGGCTCGCTGGCGCTGCAACTGGCCGTGCTGGCCGCCCTGGCGCTCTACCTGATGCGCCATCTGCCGGCGGCAACCGCCGCCAGCGCCGCATCCCCCGGTAGCGTCGGCGACCGCCTGGCGCGCCTGTTCGAGGGCCGCTGGCCCTACTGGAGCGGCGGGGCGGTGGTCGGCGTCATCGGCTTCGCCATCGTGCTGCGCCTGCCGCCGCTGGGCGTCACCGCGGCGCTGTCGGCGGCGGCGCGCGAGGGCGGTACGGCGCTGCACCTGCTGCCGCAGCGGCTGGAGGGGCTCGACCTTCTGAAGGGCTGCGCCACCTTGATCCAGTCGGGCCTGCTGTCGCCCAATCTGATGCTGATCCTGGGCATCGTCGCGGGCGGCTTCGCCGGCGCCATCGCCGCGCGCCAGTTCGCGCCCGCGAGGCCGCAGCCGCGCGACGTTTCGCGCGGCCTGCTGGGCGGCGTGCTGCTGGGCTGGGGCGCCACCACGGCGCTGGGCTGCACCATCGGCACCTTGCTGTCGGGCATCATGGCAGGCGCCGTCTCGGGCTGGATCTTCGCCGTCGCCGCCTTCGCCGGCGTCTGGCTGGGCCTGCTGCTGCTGCCGCGCGTGGCGCCGGCGCTGGCGCCGCGCTAGTCGACTGCCGCCAGCGGCTCTAGGATGCGGCAAAAGCAGCGGAGGACACGCCCATGGTCGCCACCATTCTCACCCCGCGCCTGATCCTGATCGGCGGCGGCGCCATCGCCCAGGCCGCCGAGGCCCTGGCCCAGATCGGCGGCACCCGCCCGCTGATCGTCACCGACAAGTTCATGGAGAAGAGCGGCAAGCTCGCCGCGCTGACCGACGTGCTCGACAAGGCCGGCGTGGCGTGGACCGTGTTTTCCGACACGGTCGAGGATCCCACCACCGACGTGATCGAGGCCGGCGTGGCGCGGGTCAAGGCCGGCGCCTATGACAGCCTGATCGCGCTGGGCGGCGGCTCGCCGATCGACACCGCCAAGGCGATCTCGGTGCTGGCCGCCAATGGCGGCCGGATGCGCGACTACAAGGTGCCCAACCCGATCCCCAAGCAGGGCCTGCCGCTCCTGGCGATCCCGACCACCGCCGGCACCGGCTCGGAGGCGACCAAGTTCACCATCATCACCGACACCGAGACCGACGAGAAGATGCTGATCTCCGGCCTGGCCTGCCTGCCGGCGGCGGCCATCGTCGATTACGAGCTGACCCTGACCAAGCCGTTCCGGCTGACCGCCGACACCGCCATCGACAGCCTGACGCACGCCATCGAAGCCTATGTCAGCCGCCGGGCCAATCTGCATTCCGACGGGCTGGGGCTGAACGCCATGCGGCTGATCTACAGGAACATCCGCGACGTCTGCGCCCAGCCCGACAACCGGGCGGCGCGCGAAGCGATGATGCTGGGCGCGCACCAGGCCGGCATGGCCTTCTCCAACGCCTCGGTGGCGCTGGTGCACGGCATGAGCCGGCCGATCGGCGCGCATTTCCACGTGCCGCACGGGCTGTCCAACGCCATGCTGCTGCCGGCCGTCACCGCCTTCTCGGCCAATGCCGCGCTCAACCGCTACGCCGACTGCGCCCGCGCCATGGGCGTGTGCGACGACAAGGTGGGCGACCAGGCGGCGGTGGCGATGCTGCTCGACGCGCTGCGCGCCCTGAACGCCGAATTGAAAGTGCCGACGCCGAAGGATTACGGCATCGACGAGAAGAAATATTTCGACCTGATGCCCAAAATGGCCGAGCAGGCCCTGGCCTCCGGCTCGCCCAACAACAACCCGCGCATCCCGACCGCGGCGGAGATCGTCGAGCTTTACAGGGAAGTGTGGACCTAAGGGGCCTTCTGCCCGGCGCTCTTGGCGCCGAAAGCCATCTTGTCGAGCCAGGCCAGCATCAGGGCCGAGACCACGAAGGTCAGGTGGATCGCGACCAGCAGCACCAGCTTGTCGTTGGCGATCTTCTCGGCGTCGAGAAAGGCCTTCAGCAGGTGGATCGAGGAGATGGCGACGATCGAGCCGGCCAGCTTGATCTTCAGCGAGCCGTGGTCGAGCTTGCCGAACCAGGACAGCTTCTCGGTCGCTTCCTCGACGTCGATGCGGCTGACGAAATTCTCGTAGCCCGAGATGATCACCATGATGACGAGGTTGGCCACCATCACCAGATCGACCAGCGACAGCACCAGCAGCACCAGATCGGATTCCTCGCCGCCCCAGAGCGCGGCGGTGACGTGAACGAACTCGCTGAAGAAGCGGATGCAGATCACGCCCAGCACGCCGACCAGCCCGATATAGAGCGGCGCCTGCAGCCAGCGGCTGGCGATGATGAACTTTTCGAGGAAGCGTTCTATGACCGGCTCGGACGGGACGATTTCAGCCGAACGCCTTGAAGGTGATCAGCGTGAACGTGTCCTTGATGCCGGCCAGGGTCTGGATCTGGCTGGTGACGAAATGGCCGATATCCGTGTCGTCGGGCAGGTAGCACTTCATCAGGAGGTCGTACTGGCCGGAGGTGGAGTAGACCTCCGACACGTGCTCGACGTTCTGCACGGCGGCGTCGGCCACGTCGTAGGCCTTGCCCAGCTCGCACTTGACCATGATGAAGATGGTCTGCATCGCCGCCTCTCCCCGGATCAGCGGCCGCGCGCGGGCCGCATCAGGAAGGCTGGCATATGATCGCCCATGCCGACAACCGGCGGACCCAGGTCGCGCTCGCGGTTGCGTTCGCGCCGGCGCTCGTCGCGGTCGTCGCGGCGATGTTCGTCCCGGCGGTGCTCGTCGCGCCGATGTTCGTCGCGCCGATGTTCGTCCCGGCGCAGTTCGTCCCGGCGCGGCTCGTCCCTGCGGCGCTCCTCGCGCGGCTTGCCGGCGCGCTCGCGCGTCATGGGCACCACGTTGTCGGCCGGGGCCGGGGCGGCCTCGGCTTCGGGCGTCTCGGCGCGGCGGGGCCGGGCAGCCTGCTCGCGGGCCGGGGCTTCCTTGGCGCGGCGTTCGCCGGTGCGCGCGGGGCCGCGGGCGGCCCCCCGTCCGCGACCGCGGCCGCGTCCGCGTCGGCCGCCCTCGTCCTCGGCGGAGAAGTCGCAGGTCAGCTCGTCGATGGCGATGCGCTCGATGGTCTTGCCGGAAAGCTGCTCGATCGCCGTCACCAGCCGTTCCTCGTCGGGCGCGGCGAGGGTGAAAGAGGCGCCCGACTTGCCGGCGCGGCCGGTGCGGCCGATGCGGTGGACGTAGTCCTCGGGATGGGTCGGCACGTCGAAATTGAAGACGTGGCTGAGATTGTCGACGTCGAGCCCGCGCGCCGCCACGTCGGAGGCCACCAGCAGGCGGATCTCGCGGTTCTTGAAGCGCTCCAGGGTTTCGGTGCGCACCGACTGCACCATGTCGCCGTGCAGCGCGCCGACGTCGAAACCGTGCTTCTGCAGCGACTTGAACAGCACGTCGACGTCGCGCTTGCGGTTGCAGAAGATGATGGCGTTCTGCACGTCCTCGCTGTTGATCAGCCGGCGCAGCGCCTCGCGCTTGTCCTCGGCCGGCACGATGGCCAGGCCTTGGCGCACGGTGGAGGCGACGGTGGCGGGCGGCGATACCGAGACTTCCCGGGGATTCATCAGGAACTTGTCGGCCAGCTTGCGGATCTCCGGCGGCATGGTGGCCGAGAAGAACAGCGTCTGGCGCAGCTTGGGCAGCATGCCGACGATGCGCTCGATGTCCGGGATGAAGCCCATGTCGAGCATGCGGTCGGCTTCGTCGATCACCAGCACCTTGACGTCGCTCAGCAGCACCTTGCCGCGCTCGATGTGGTCGAGCAGGCGGCCGGGCGTGGCGATCAGCACGTCGACGCCGCGGTCCAGCTTCTTCTCCTGGTCGCCGAACGAGACGCCGCCGATCAGCAGCGCCATGGAAAGCTTGGTGTGCTTGCCGTAGATCTCGAAATTCTCGCCCACCTGGGCGGCCAGTTCCCGGGTCGGCTCCAGGATCAGCGAGCGCGGCATGCGCGCCTTGGCCCGGCCGGCCGACAGGATGTCGATCATCGGCAGGGTGAAGCCGGCGGTCTTGCCGGTGCCGGTCTGGGCGCAGCCCAGCACGTCGCGGCCCGTCAGCACGTGCGGGATGGCCTGGGCCTGAATGGGGGTGGGGGTCGTATAGCCCGCGTCGGAAACCGCCTGCAGGACCGCAGGGCTCAGGCCAAGTTCTTCAAATGTCATTTAGTTTCAGTCTATTAGCGTATACGTCCGCCCTCGGGCGGGAAAATCCGGTGTCGTACGCAGCCGGCGGCGCGTTCCAGCGACACCGACTTCGCTGTTGCAACAGATAATTGGGATTCTAAGCTGTTCTGTCAACGCAAGGCTTCGTTACGGCCAAGCAGGGCTTCCATGCGCCGGTGGCCGTTTCAAGGCGGACTTGGCCGCATCCGTCCGGCCTTACCCGAAAGACATCATGCTGATCGATTCCAGACACGCCCTTTTCCTGCTGGTCGACTTGCAGGAACGCCTGATGCCGGCCATGCACGAGCCCCGGCCGGTGATCGCCAATGCGCTGATCCTGCTGGCGGCGGCCGGGCGGCTGGGGGTGCCGACGGTGGTGACCGAGCAGTATCCCCAAGGGTTGGGCCATACCGTGCCCGAGATCGGCGAGCGGCTGGCGGCGCGCGAGGCGGTCTACGCCAAGCTGACATTTTCCGCCGCCGCCGACCCCGCCACCATGGCGCGCCTGCGCCAGTCGCGCCGCACCCAGGTCGTGCTGGCCGGCGTCGAGGCCCATGTCTGCGTGCTGCAGACGGCGATCGGGCTGGGGCAGGCGGGCTACCAGGTCTTCGTGGTCGCCGACGCCACCACCTCGCGCCGGCCGGCCAGCGTCGAGCTGGCGCTGGAGCGGCTGCGCCAGAACGGCATTTCGATCGTCAGCACCGAGATGGTGCTGTTCGAATGGCTGGGTCGGGCGGGCACCGAGGAGTTCCGCGAGATCTCGCGCCTGATCCGCTGAGCCGCCGCCAGAGTAGCCCGCCGTGAGCCCCAAACCCGCGCTGGTCATGCTGCCCGGCCTGCTGAACGACCGGCGCGTGTTCGGCCCGCAGATCGCCGCCCTGCAGTCGCGCGCCGCCATCGTCGCGCCCGAGCTGTGGCGCGTCGACACCATCGACGCCATGGTCGATACCGTGCTGGCGGCCGCGCCGCCGTCCTTCGCCCTGTGCGGCTTCTCCATGGGCGGCTACGTGGCCTTGGAAGTGTTCCGTCGCGCGCCCCGGCGCGTGCGGCGGCTGGCCCTGATCGCCACCACGGCGCGGGGCGAAACGCCGGAGGGCAAGAAGCGGCGCGAAGCGCTGATCGCCCAGACCAGGCTCGGCCGCTGGCGCGGCATCACGCAACTGATGCTGCCGCTGCTGATCCATGCCGACAAGATGAAGGACAAGGAGCTGGTCGGCGTGCTGCAGGCCATGGCCATGACCGTCGGCGGCGACGGCTACGTCAACCAGCAGCGCGCCATCATCGGCCGGCGCGACAACCGCAAGCTGCTGGCCAAGGTCAACGTGCCGACCATCGTCATCGCCGGCCGCGACGATCAGGTCCTGCCCTTCGCCATGAGCGAGGAGATCGCCGCCGGCATCAAGGGCGCGCGGCTGATCGCGCTGGAGCGCTGCGGCCATGTCGCGCCGCTGGAGCAGCCGGCCGGGGTGACGGCGGGCCTGCGCGAATGGCTGCTGGCCGGTGGATAGAGCAAATCACATTCTGACGGAATCGCGCGCGATTCCGTCAGATGTGTGAATCCGCTCTAACAGTTTCGCCCTGCGCAAGATTTTGCATCCGGTCCTAGCGTGCTAGCGTCCCCCGCCGCCACAATGCGGCGGGAGGAAACGCCATGTCATCGCCGATTTTTACCGAAGAACACGCCCTCATCCGCGACAGCCTGCGCCGCTTCGTCGACGAGGAGGTCATCCCGCACGCCGCCAAGTGGGAGATCGAGAACATGGTGCCGCGCGCCACCCTGCGCCGGATGGGCGAGCTGGGCTTCCTCGGCATGCGCATCCCGGTCGAGTATGGCGGCGCGGGCATGGATGCGCGCGCCTCGGTGATCCTGGCCGAGGAGACCGGGCGCTCGACCTTCGGCGGCTTCGCCATCACCGTGCTGGTCCATACCGACATGGCCAGCCCGCACATCGTCAATGCCGGCTCGGAGGAGCAGAAGAAGCGCTTCCTGCCGGCCATCGCGCGCGGCGAGAAGATCAGCGCCATCTGCGTCACCGAGCCCGACGCCGGTTCCGACGTGGCGGGCTTGCGCACCCGGGCGGTGCGCGACGGCAACAGGGGCTGGGTGCTGAACGGCGCCAAGATGTTCATCACCAACGGCGTGCATGCCGACGTCTACATCGTCGCCGCCCGCACCGATCCCGAATCCAAGGGCAGCCGCGGCATCTCCATGTTCATCCTCGAAAAGGGCATGCCCGGCTTCCGCGTCGGGCGGGCGCTGCAGAAGCAGGGCTGGGGCTGCTCCGATACGGCGGAGCTGGTGTTCGAGGACGTGCGCGTGCCGGCGGAGAACCTGCTGGGCGGGGAGAATCGCGGTTTCTACGCCGTGATGCAGAACTTCCAGAACGAGCGGCTGGTGGTCGGCGCCCAGGCGGTGGCGGAATGCTTCGCCATGCTGCGCATGACGGTCGACTACACCATGACCCGCAAGGCCTTCGGCGCCACGCTGTGGGACAAGCAGGCGATCCGCCAGCGCCTCTCCATGGCCGCCGCCAAGTCGGAAGCCGCGCGCCAGCTCGTGCATCACACCGCCTGGCTGGACGCGCAGGGGCGCGACTGCGTGGCGCAGGTCTCGATGCTGAAGGCGCTGTGCGGCGAGCTGGTCAACGAGGTCGCCTATACCTGCCAGCAGTTCCATGGCGGTTTCGGCTACATCAAGGACAGCGCCATCGAGCGCATGGTGCGCGACGTGCGCGTCGAGGCGATCGGCGGCGGCGCCACCGAAGTCATGCTGGAGGAAGTGGCCAAGCGCATCCACAACGCCCTGGCCGATTGAGGCACGGGCGGCCGGCCGCTGTCGTTCCGCCAGGCGGGCCAAACCGGGGGTTGCCCGCGGGTGCTGCGCCGACTTTAATGCGCGCCGCACCGGTTTCAGGAGTTCGCGATGCCCGCCCCCTTGCGCTACTGGGAAGACTACGAGCTTGGCGCCGTCTACGAGCTCGGCAGCAAGACCATGACCAAGGAAGAGATCGTCGAGTTCGCCGCCAAGTACGATCCGCAGCCGTTCCATCTCGACGAGGAGGCGGCCAAGAAATCCCTGTTCGGCGGCCTGGCCGCCAGCGGCTGGCATACCTGTTCGGCGGTCATGCGCCTGCTGGTCGACAACTACATCTGCCGCGAGACCAGCATGGGCTCGCCCGGCCTGGACGAGATCCGCTGGCTGAAGCCGGTGCTGGCCGGCGACACGATCAGCGCCCGCATCCGCATCCTGGACAAGAAGCCCTCGCGCAGCCGCCCGGAAATGGGCAGCATCTCCAACCAGTACGAGGTCCACAACCAGAAGGGCGAGCTGGTGATGACCATGAAGGGCGTCGGCCTGTTCCGCCGCCGTCCGGCCGCCTGAAGGAGAACTGCTATGCCGCGCGCCATCAAGGGCATCGACCATGTGATGATCGTGGTGTCTGATCTCGACCGGAGCGCGCAGGCCTATGCGCGGCTGGGCTTCGACGTGCAGCCGCGCGGCTTCCACAAGAGCATGGGCACCGCCAACCATCTGATGATCCTGGAAGAGGACTACATCGAGCTGCTGGGCGTGCTCGAGCCGATGCCCAACAATCTGCGCTACAAGGAGATCGGCGAGCAGGGCGGGGCGCTGGCCAACGTGGCGCTGGGCACCGACGGCGCCGACCTGGCGCATGCAGCCTGGACCGAAGCCGGGCTCGAGCCCGAGCCGGTCATCGCCTTCGATCGCGGCGTGGAGATCGACGGCAAGCAGGAGCGCGCCGCCTTCCGCATCGTGCGCCTGCCGCATGCGGCGCGGCCGGGCGTCGGCCTGTTCGTCTGCAACCACCTGACGCCGCAATTCGTCTATCGCCGCGAATGGCAGCGCCATCCCAACACCGCGCTGGGCATCTCGCATATCGCCATCCTGGCCGCCGATCCCGCGCGCCACCGCGCGGCGGCGGAAAAGGTGTTCGGCGCCGACGCCATCGCCATGGCCGACGGCGAGATGGTGGTGGCGACCGGCAAGGCGCCGTTCCGCTACCTGACCCCGGCGCGGTTCGCCGGCCGCTATCCCGGCCACAAGCCCGCACTGGCGGGCGACCATGCCGCCGTCATGGGCGTCAGGGTGCGCGACATGCAGGCCCTGAAGGACTGCCTGGCGCGCAACAAGGTCGCTGCCGAGGAGACCGCCGACGGGCGCGTGCTGGTCCCCGCCGCCGCGGCCGCCAACGTCCTGATCGAATTTTCAGCCTGAGAGCGCAATGCCCGACACATCGCCCATCGCCACCGCGCCCGCCCCCCAGCGCGGCCGGTACGGTTCCTTCGACCTGACCCGGCGCGGCACCTTCGCCTTCTTCACCGAGGAATCGCTGCGCTTCGCCGATCTCGACCACAACGGCCACGTCAACAACGTCGCCTTCACCATCTTCTTCGAGAACGCCCGCGTGCGCTTCTTGATTGAGAAACTGGCGCTGCCGCGCTCCCAGCCGCTGGGCTTCGTGCTGGCGCATCTGTCGATCGACTATCGCGCCCAGCTCTTCTACCCGGGCAATGTCTCGGCCGCCGCGCGCGTGGTCGAGGTGCGCAATTCCTCGGTCGTGATCGGCCAGGCGATCTTCCGCGACGAAGCTTGCGTGGCGCATGGCCACGCCGTCATGGTGACGATCGACAAGCAAAGCGGCCGCGGCGTGGCGCTGCCGCCGGAGCTGCGCGCCACGGCCGAGGAGTGGCTGCGCGCATGAACGCCCCGGAGGCGGCGGCGCCGGCCGGCGTACCCGAGGGCTTCCAGTCCTTCTCGCCCGGCGACGATTTCGTCAGCCTGATCGGCCCGCTGTTCCTCAAGCTCGAGGAGGACGGCCCGCGCCTGGGACTGCTGATCGAGCGGCGGCACTCCAATCCGATGGGCATCGCCCATGGCGGCGTGCTGATGACGCTGGCCGACATGGTGATGGGCGTGGGCTGCGGCTTCGTTACCGGCATCCGCTTTCCGCATCCCACGATTTCGATGAACAGCGATTTCCTCCGCGGGCCGCGCATCGGCACCTTCGTGTCGGGCCAGGCGCGCATCGCCCGCCGGACGCGGAACTTCCTGTTCTGCGCCTGCGAACTGACCGATCCCCAGGGCGAGGCCTATCTCACCGCGTCCGGCGTCTTCAAGTCGCTGGATCCCGACAAGCTGCCGCCGCATGTGGTGCGGGGCAAGCCGTGGGGGCAGAAGTGATCAGTGCCGGCGATAGACCGAGAACTGGTTGAGGTTCAGCAGCAGGTCGTAATTGTCGAAGGCCTGGGCGAATTTCGGGTTGCGCTTGAAATAGGCCAGGTAGCTGAACGTGTTCGGGCCGCATTCGGGAATGCCCGGAATGTTGTCGACGATCACCAGGTCGGGGCGCAGGCGGGCGAAATCGTCCGACACGCTTTCGAACACCATGCGCTCCTGCTCGCCCATCCGCTCGGGCGGATTGTAGATGTCGCCTTCCTCGTCGCATTCGGCGTAGATGCCCTGCAGCAGCCACATGGTCTGGAACCGCATCGCCATGCGCACGCCGGTGTAGTTGACCAGCGGATAGTAGGGATAGATGCCGGGCGACAGCACCAGGATGCGCCGGTTGGGCGCGTATTGCTCCACGACGTGGATCAGCGTGTCGGTGATGCTGTCGTTGAACTCGATCTGCTTGTAGAAGGGCGGGTTGAACAGCGCCGCCTGGTAGTAGAGCAGGGCCAGGAAGAAGGCGCTGATGCCGGCCGCCGGCCGGCGGTGCAGCCGCCGCTCGATCGGCAGGTAGCGGTCCACCATCTGCGCCAGCGCCGCCGAGGCCAGCACGATGACGGCGGCGAAGGAGGGCAGCATGTGGTACTTCCAGCCCTTGGCCTGCAGGATCGCCGACAGCATGGCGGCGGCGGCGAACAGGATGGTGGCGCGCGCGAACGGCGAGCGGGCCAGGAAGAAGGCCAGGGCGCCGATGCAGGCCCAGGCGATCAGGGTCGGCAGCACCAGCCGGCCGGTCAGCACCGACCAGGTCGATTCGCCGACCTCGCTGTAGAGTTCGGCCACCAGCGGCAGGACGACTTCGCCATAGGCCGGCGTGACGAAGAACACGATCAGCGCATGGACCACGGCCAGCAGGCCGATGGCCCATGGCACGATGTCGGCAAAGGTGCGCCGCCAGCCGCGCAGGGCCAGCAGATAGAGCTCGACGAACAGCGGAATGAACAGGAAGAACGGCTTCAGCCCGAAGCCGATGCCGGCCGCCAGCCCGATCCCCAGCCGCAGGGCGAAGCCGGCGTCGCCGCCCTCCGCCCGCACCCCGGCCAGCAGCAGGTAGGGCATGGCGGCGATCAGCATGATGTGCTCGCGCTGGCCGAACATGTCGTTGGGCAGCACCGCCAGCACGAACAGGATGACCGGCGGCAGCAGCGCCTCGGCCAGCGGATGGCTGGTCGAGGGGATCAGGTGCACCAGCCGCCGGCAGGTCGCGAAGGAGCCGAGAATGGCGGCGATCAGCAGCCCGTTCAGCCACAGCACGGCGCTGCCGCCGAGCCAGCGGCTCAGCAGTTCGGGAATGGCGTAGACGATGAAGACCAGCGGGAAGTTGACGTCGATGATGTCGACGTAGAGCCGCTCGCCCGACACCCAGCGATGCGCCACGTCGAGCACGGCGCCGACGTCGTGGTTGATGGGCGGAAAGAGATAGCCCGCCAGCCAGGCGATCGGCACCGCCAGCAGGGCGAACTCGATCACCCGGTCGGCCCGCAGCGCCAGCCCGCCGGTCCGGCGCAGCCAGGCGAAGGGCGCCCGGCCGGCGTCTGCCCCCGGCCGCGGCGAAGCCGTCGCGTCAGCGGAATCGAGCGGGGTCTGCGTCATGGCCTTGAAAGGCGGGGCGTTCTTTCCTTGGTGGCCGGCCGGCTGCGGCGCGGGCGGGCTTAGTCTTTGCACAAACCCGTGCAGCCCGCCACGCAATTTGCGCCTATAAAAGCGGCCGGGAGGCGGCAATGGAAAGTGCGGAATACGACGCGCTCGACCGGCTGGAAGAGCGCATGTGGTGGTATCGCGGCCTGCACCGGCAGATGGACGCCGCCTTGCGCCGCCTGCTGCCGGCGCTGCCCGCCGGCCCCCTGCTCGACGCCGGCTGCGGCACCGGCGGCTTGCTGGCTTTCCTGCGCGGCGCCGCCGGGCCGAGGCCCCGGCTGGGCGTCGAGATCCATCCCGCCGCCGCCTTGCGCGCCCGCGGCAAATCGGGGGCGGCGATCGCGGCCGGTTCGCTCAACGCCCTGCCGCTGGCCGACCGCTCGGTCGCCGCCGTGCTCAGCGCCGACGTGCTGTGCCACGCGCGGGTCGATCCCGAGGTAGCGCTGCGTGAGATCGCGCGCGTGCTGCGGCCGGGCGGCTATGCCGTTTTCAACCTGCCGGCCTATGACTGGCTGCGCTCGGCGCATGACGCGCGCGTGCACAATGCCCGGCGCTTCACCGCCACGGGATTTGCCGGCCAGTTGCGCCAGGCCGGGCTGGCGCCGCTGCGCAGCACCTACTGGAACAGTTTTCTCCTGCCCCTGATGGTCCTGCGCCGGCTGTTCGAACGCGGCCATACTGGCAAAAGCGACGTCATGGAGTATCCTGCCGCGATCAACGCGCTGTTCGGCGCGATTCTCGGTCTGGAGCGCGGCCTGATCGCGCTGGGGCTGCGGCTGCCCGCGGGCGGCTCGCTGCTGGTCGTGGCGAGGAAGAATGCCTGAGCAACCCGCTCTCAGCGTCGTCGTGCCGGTCTACAACGGCGCCGCCAGCATCGGCGAACTGGTCGCCGCCCTCAGCGGGCTGGCCATTGCCGGCGGGCTGGAGATCGTGCTGGTCAACGACGGCAGCCGCGACGACAGCCTCGAGGTCTGCCGCCGGCTGGTGGCGCAGGCCGGCGTGCCGCTCACCCTGGTCAACCTGTCGCGCAATTTCGGCGAGCACAACGCGGTGATGGCCGGCCTGAACCAGGCGCGCGGCAAATACATCATCACCATGGACGACGACCTGCAGAACCCGCCCGAGGAGGTCGTCCGGCTGTTCCAGCACACGCGCGACGGCGATTACGACGTGGTCTATACCTACTATGCGCGCAAGGAGCACGAGGCTTGGCGCAACCTGGGCAGCCGCTTCACCAACTGGTGCGCCGACTGGCTGATCGACAAGCCCAAGGGCCTCTATCTGTCGAGCTTCCGCTGCATCTCCGCCTTCGCCCGCGACCAGGTGGTGCGCTACGCCGGCCCCTATCCCTATGTCGACGGGCTGCTGATGCAGGCGACGCAGAATATCGGCCGGCTGGAGGTCAAGCACCTGCCGCGCGCCGCCGGCCGCACCAACTACACGCTGCGCCGGCTGATCCGCCTGTTCCTGTCGATGTTCCTGAACTTCTCGGTCATGCCGCTGCGCATGGCGGCGATCGCCGGCTTCGTCATGAGCGGGCTGGGGCTGGCGGGCATGCTGTTCGTGCTGCTGGAAGCGATCTTCGGCGACACGCCGTCCGGCTGGGCCTCGTTGATGTCCGCCTTCCTGCTGCTGGCCGGCGTGCAACTCGTCATCCTGGGCCTGATGGGCGAGTATCTGGGCCGGCTCTACCTGACCGCCAACCGCAAGCCGCAATTCATCGTGCGCCAGGTCTGGAGCGGCGGCGGTGCGCCGGGCGGGAACGGGGGCGACGAGGGGAGCCGGCCATGATCTGGTTCTACGCCGCGCTGGGCGCGGCCATTCTGTGCGGCGTCGCGGGCCAGCTCCTGCTCAAGGAGGGCGCGGCCGCCGCCGACTTCGTGCAGCAGCTTTTCCGTCCCACCACCATGGTCGGGCTGGGCTTCTATGCGCTGGCCGCCCTGCTCTACATCGTGGCGCTGCGCAAGATCCCGGTCTCGGTCGCCTTTCCCAGCGTGTCGCTGTCCTACGTGGTGGTGGCGGTGGCCGGGCATTTCCTGTGGAACGAACCGTTCGGCCTGGCGCAGATCGCCGGCCTGGCGCTGATCTGCGGCGGCGTCCTCGTGCTGTCGCAGGCTTGAGGTGAGCGAGCGCTCGCTTTCCTGGCGGGTCGAGGAGACGACGCTCAACGCCTTCCCCTCGCTGCGCCAGATCATCTATCGCGACTGGCTGCTGCGTTTCTCCGACGGCTTCACCCGCCGCGCCAACTCGATCAACCCGCGCGCCGCCCGCATCGACACTTTGGAGGCCGATATCGAGACCTGCGCCGCGCTGTTCGCGCGCGGCGGCGGGCAGCCGGTGTTCCGCGTGCCCGAGATCTGCGATGCGCGGCTCGATGGTCTGCTGGAGCGGCTGGACTACGCCGCCGAAGGGCGCACGCTGACGCTGTTCGGCGAGATGGAGGGCGTCGCCAGCGCCGTCGACCCGGCGGCGGAGATCCTGGCCCGGCCCAGCCGCGAATGGCTCGACGCGATGGGCGCCCTGCAACAGCGCAGCCCGGTGCAGAACGCCGCCTTCGAGCGCATCATGAACGCCATCGCCGTTCCCACCGCCTTCGCCGCCCTGCGCCAGGAGGGCGAGATCACCGCCCTGACGCTGGGGGCGGTGCATGACGGGCTGCTGTGCTTCGAATCGGTGGTGACGGGCGAGCGCCATCGCGGCAAGGGCCATGCCCGCCGCCTGCTGGGGTCGCTGAACGCCTGGGCCCTGGGCCTGGGCGCCCAGGGCGTCTGCCTGCAGGTCGAGGCCACCAACGTCGCCGGCCGGGCGCTCTACGACCGGCTGGGCCTGAAAACCGCGCTTTACGCCTATCATTACCGCCGCGCGCCCGCTTGATTGACAGCGGCGGGGCGGCGGTTTCACACTTCCCCGATCCAGGCCAGGGAGACAGCCATGACAGCCAATGCGGCGCTGAAGCTGACCGTCGACAACGTGCGCCAGCGCGTCAGCAAGGAGGAGTGGGAAGTGCGGGTGAAGCTCGCCGCCTGCTATCGGCTGGTGGCGCATTACGGCTGGGACGACCTGGTCTACACCCACATCTCCGCCCGCGTGCCCGGCCCGCAGCATCACTTCCTGATCAACCCCTACGGCGTGATGTTCGAGGAAGTGACCGCCTCCAGCCTGGTCAAGGTCGATATCGACGGCAACGTGGTGCTGGACAACGGCTACGCCATCAACCCGGCCGGCTACACCATCCACAGCGCTATCCATGCCGCGCGCGAGGACGCCGGCTGCGTGCTGCACCTGCATACCAATGCCGGCGTCGCGGTCTCGGCGCAGAAGCACGGGCTGCTGCCGATCACCCAGACCGCCATGATCTTCACCAACCAGATCGCCTGGCACGACTACGAGGGCATCGCGCTGAACCTCGACGAGCGCGAACGGCTGGTGCGCGACCTGGGCGACAAGGACGTGATGCTGTTGCGCAACCACGGCACGCTGACCGTCGGCCGCGACGTGCCGGGCGCCTTCACCCGCATGTTCTTCCTCGAGCGCGCCTGCCAGATGCAGATCGCCGCCCTCTCGGCCGGCTACGAGCGGCTGAACTGGCCGCCGCAGGCCGCCATCGACACGGTCGAGCAGCAGGGCAAGCGCGGCATGGACAAGGCCGGCCAGCTCGAATGGCCGGCGCTGCTGCGCAAGCTCGACCGCCTCGATCCGTCCTACCGCGACTGAGCGGGCCGGCCGCCGCATCTCCGCGATGGTGAAGCTCAGCCCGCGCGCTGCGGCCAGACTCAGCGTGATAGCGCTTGTCGCGCTGATCTCGGCGGTGGCCGGCGCGATCTACGGCGTCGTCTCCTTTCCCGAGACGCCGTTCTTCTCCGTCCTGCGCGGCGCCATCACCGGCGCGGCCATCTCGCTGCTGATCACCGGCTTCGAATTCGCCCTGGCGTCCGGCTGGCTGCAGCCGGTGCGCCACCTGCCGGTCGGCCTGCTGGTGGGCTTGCGCAGCGTGATCTATACGGTGCTGATCATCGTCGGCTACGAGTTCGGCCGCATCGTCGCCCAGACGCCCGACGAGAGCCTCTTCGCGTTCGACGCCTTCTTCTGGCGCACGGTGTGGATTTCGCTGGCGTTGTCCTTCGTCGCCAACTCGCTGCTGGAAGTGTCGCGGCTGCTGGGCGGGGAGGTGCTGTGGGGGCTGGTGATCGGCCGCTACGCGCTGCCGCGCGTCGAGGAGCGCGTGGTCCTGTTCCTCGACCTGAAGGACTCGACGCGTCATGCCGAGCAGCTTGGCGACCTGAAATTCCACAACCTGCTGAACCGCTTCTTCCACGACGTCTCGCATGCGGTGCTGGCGAGTGGCGGCACGATCTACAAATACAACGGCGACGCCGCCATCGTGCTGTGGCGGCCGCGCCGCGGGCTGCGCCGGGCCAATGCGGTGCGCTGCGTCGTCGAGTTGCAGCGCCAGCTTGCCGCCCGCGCCGACTTCTATCGCCGCCAGTTCGGCCTGGCGCCGCAGTTCCGCGCCGGGCTGCATATGGGGCCGGTGGTGGTGGGCGAGATCGGCGACCAGCGCCACGAGATCGCCTTCTCCGGCGACGCCATGAACACCACCGCCCGCATCGAGCAGGCCACCCGCGAGCTGGGCGTCGATTTCCTGCTCTCTGACGCCGTCGCCCAGCGCCTGCCGCCGGTCGAGGGATTGCGCCTGCGCCCGGTCGGCAGCGTCGCCGTCGCCGGCAAGGCGGCGAAGCTGTCGCTGTCGACCGCCGAATGGAAGTTCTAGCGCAGCACC
This sequence comes from Reyranellaceae bacterium, assembly GCA_050181585.1. GTDB lineage: Bacteria > Pseudomonadota > Alphaproteobacteria > Reyranellales > JAQSWP01 > JAQSWP01. The sequence goes on along the minus strand of JBFXDA010000026.1, from coordinate 38,254 downwards.
TTGGGCTTCTCGTAGCGGTGGAAGCCCTGGTACTCGGTGGCGCGGTCGTGGTCGGGCATCGGCCAGTTGGGCCGCGCCAGCGGCGAGGCGCCGTCGACCCGCAAGGTCGCGCCGGTGACGTAGGCCGCGCCCTCCGACAGCAGGAACACCACCGGCGAGGAGATCTCGGCTTCCGTGCCCATGCGGTTGAAGGGAATGTCGCGGTGGCGCTGCTTCATGCGCGCCTTCATCTCGCCGTCGTAGGTGTCCATGCCCGAGGAGGCGATGACGCCCGGCGCCACGGCGTTGACGCGCACGCCGTAGGGGCTCCATTCCAGCGCCGCCGTCTGGGTGAAATTGACGACGCCGGCGCGGGCGGCGCCCGAATGGCCCATGATCGGCATGCCCAGCCAGTTGTCGGCGGTGATGCTGACGATCGAGCCGCCATGCGCCTTCATCGACTGCTTGAATACCTCGCGCGACATCAGGAACGTGCCGGTCAGGTTGTTGCGCACCACCGCGTCCCAGCCGCGGGCGCTGATGTTCTCCAGCTTCTGCGGGAACTGCCCGCCGGCATTGTTGACCAGGCCGTGGATGCGGCCGTGCTTGGCCACGATCCCGGCGACCGCCTCCTTGACCTTGTCCTCCTCGCGGATGTCGAAGGCGACCCAGTCGACCGACCCGCCGTCCTCCTTGATCTCGGCCTCGACCCGCTCCAGCTTCTCCGGGCTGCGGCCGGTGATCACGACATGCGCGCCCAGCGCCGTAAGCTCGTGCGCCATGCAGCGGCCCAGGCCGCTGCCGCCGCCGGTGACGACGATGGTTTGACCCTTGAACAGGCCGGGCTTGAAGACGCTGCGATAGGACACGGTGAACCCCTGTAACAAATAGGAATCGGTTTCGGCAGGCGGCGGGGCGGCCCTTGCCGTCGCCGGGCGCGAACTATAAACCACAGTGAACCGCGATTTACCAGAAGGAGGCGAGGGTGCAGTACGAGCACATCAGATACGAGGCGGCCGATGGCGTCCTTACCGTCACGCTCAACCGTCCCGACAAGCTCAACGCCTTCACCGGCCAGATGCTGAGCGAGCTGCTCGATGCGCTGGACCGGGCCGACCGCGACGATGCGGTGCGCGCCGTCGTCTTCACCGGGGCGGGCAGGGGGTTCTGCGCCGGCGCCGACCTGTCGGCCGGCGGCGACACCTTCAACCGCGAACGCCGCGGCGTGCCCGATCCCGGGCTGGACGGCCATCGCGACGGCGGCGGCAAGCTGACCTTGCGCCTCTACGAATGCCTGAAGCCGGTGATCTGCGCCTGCAACGGCCCGGCGGTGGGCGTCGGCGTCACCATGCAGCTTGCCATGGACATCCGGCTGGCCTCGACCGAGGCGCGCTACGGCTTCGTCTTCACCCGCCGCGGCATCGTCATGGAAGCCTGCTCGAGCTGGTTCCTGCCGCGGCTGGTCGGCATGCAGCAGGCGCAGGAATGGGTGCTGACCGGCCGCGTGTTCTCCGCCGAGGAGGCGCTGAAGGGCGGGCTGGTGCGCTCGGTGCACAAGCCGGACGAGTTGCTGCCGGCCGCCCGGGCGCTGGCGCGCGAGATCGCCGACAACACCTCGGCCGTGTCGGTGGCGCTGAACCGGCAGATGATGTGGAAGATGCTGGGCGCGGACCATCCGATGGAGGCGCACAAGGTGGATTCCAAGGGCATCTACGCCATGGGCAAGTCGGCCGACGTGCGCGAGGGCGTGACCTCCTTCCTGGAGAAGCGCAAGCCCGCCTATCCGATGAAGGTCAGCAAGGACATGCCGTCGTATTTCCCGTGGTGGAAGGAGCGGGAGTTCAAGTAGGCGTCCAGGCTCGCTCTATTCCGTCACCCTGAGCGTAGCGAAGGGTCTTCTTCATACCGACAAATCTTTCCCGTAGAGAGAAGATGCTTCGCTTTGCTCAGCATGACGGAGAAAAGATTACCGCCCACTGAACTTCGGCGCCCGCTTCTCCATGAAATGCGCCACGCCTTCCTTGAAGTCCGCGCTGAGGAAGCTTTCCTTCATCTCCGCGTCGCCGACCACGATCGATTCGGCCAGGGTCTGGAACTGCGCCTCCCACACCTGCCGCTTCATGACGCCGACCGAGCGCGGCGAGACGGTGGTGGCGATCGTCCGGGCGTAGTCGCGCACGGCGGGCAGGAGCTGCTCGCTCGGCAGCACGCGGTTGACCATCCCCATCTGCAGCGCTTCCGCCGCGCCGAATTTGCGTGCCGAGCACAGGATGTCCAGCGCGTTGGCGATGCCGACCAGCCGCGGCAGGGTCCAGGAAATGCCGTGCTCGGCGATCAGTCCGCGGGCGGCGAAGGCGGAGGTGAAGACGGCGCTGTCGGCGGCATAGCGGATGTCGCAATAGAGCGCGATCACCAGCCCCAGCCCGGCGCAGGGCCCGTTGATGGCGCCGACGATCAGTTTCGGCACGGTGGGGAAGTAGGAGTAGGTCATGCGGAAATCGGGCCGCACGTTGGCGGCGCTGCCGCCGGCCCGCCGCTCTTCCGCCTGCCGGCCGCCCTGCTGGATGCCGGTCAGCAGGTCCATGTCGGCGCCGGCGCAGAAGCCGCGCCCCGCGCCGGTCAGGACGATGCAGCGCACCGCGTCGTCGGCGCCCGCCTTCTGCATGGCGATGCGCACCTCGTTCTCCATCTGCCGCGTCCAGGCGTTCAGCCGGTCGGGACGGTTCAGCGTGATGGTCGCGATGCCTTCGGAAACCGCGTATTCGATCGCCTGGAAATCCATGAATTGCCTCCCTCCCGCAAATGACCGTTGATTTTTGCTTGCCGCCATTCTGCTATGCTGGCCGCAAATGTAAACGCTCCCGAGGACGCGCCGATGGATCTGGGCCAGCTCCTGAACCGCATGACGACGGCGGCCGAAGCCGGGGACGGCCGGGGATTCGCCGCCTGCTTCACGCCGGACGGGCTCTATCGCGACTACGTCTACGGCGACCACAAGGGCCGCGCGGCGATCGCCGGCATGCTGGAAAACCGGTTCCATCGCGACGCCGCCGACTATCGCTGGCAGTTCTTCGAGCCGGTGTGCGACGGCCGGCTGGGCTACGCCTGGTCGCTGTCCTCCTTCACCTCGACGATTCCCGAGTTCAAGGGCAACCGCATCGTGATCGACGGCATCAGCCGCTTCCGCCTCAAGGACGGGCTGATCGAGGAATACTGGGAATCGGTCAATGGCGGCGTCGCCATGGCGCAGCTGGGCGTGCAGCCCGAGCGCATGGCCAAGGTGCTGCGGCGCTGGGCCGAGACCCTGAAGAACCAGCCCACCACGATCTCCTATCTCAAAGCCAAGTAGAGGAAACCAGCCATGCGCGAATTCGAGACCATCAACGACTATGCCGCCCAGGTGGGCAAGGAAATCGGCGTCAGCGACTGGCTGCTGGTCGACCAGGACCGCATCGACAAGTTCGCCGACGCCACCGGCGACCACCAGTGGATCCATGTCGACGTCGAACGGGCCAAGAAGGAGATGCCCGGCGGCAAGACCATCGCGCATGGCTACCTGACCCTGTCGCTGGTGCCGTTCCTGACCAAGAAGATCTCGCACGTGAAGAAAGTCTCGCGCGGCATCAACTACGGCTCCAACAAGGTGCGCTTCACCAGCCCGGTGCCGGCCGGCGCGCGCGTGCGGGCGCGGCAGAAGCTGCTCGCCGCCGATCCGGTGCAGGGCAACGGCATGCGCTTCACCGCCGAGATCACCATCGAGATCGAAGGCCAGGAGCGCCCCGCCTGCGTCGCCGAGGTGATGTCGATCCAGTACGCCTGATGCGCAAGTGCTGCGCCGCGAGGACATAACCGAGGAGCGCGTCAACGCCTGGATCGCGGAAGGCAGGCGCCAGGGCTTCAACCACTTCCTGACGCGCGAGCAGCGCGAGGCGCAGCGCCGCCGCACGCTGGCGCGCGTGCGGCGCAGCGAGAGCGTGTGGATCTTCGGCTACGGCTCGCTGATCTGGGCCCCGGCCTTCCACTACGCCGAACGGGTGCCGGCGTTGCTGCGCGGCTGGCGGCGCAGCTTCTGCTTCTGGACCCAGCTCGGGCGCGGCACGCCCAAGCTGCCGGGGCTGATGCTGGCGCTGGAGCGCGGCGGGCAATGCCATGGCGTCGCCTACCGCATCCCGCCGCAACTGGTCGAAAGCGAAACCACGATCTTCTGGCGGCGCGAGATGGTGAGCGGCGTCTATCGGCCGCTCTGGGTCACGGTGCGCACGCCGCGTGGCCCGGTGCGGGCGATCACCCTGGTGATCAACCGCCAGCACAAGCTCTATACCGGGCGGCTGGCGCTGGACCGGGCGGCGCACCACATCGCCTTCGCCGAAGGCAGCAACGGTCCGTGCCGCGACTACCTGGCCAACACGATCCGGCATCTGCACGAGCTGAAGATTCCCGACCGCGAGCTGCGCCTGCTGTGGCAGCGCGTCGTCGACCTGCGCGTGCAGGCCGGAACGCTGCCCGACAGAACGTCCGAAGAGCAGCACCCGCGCTGAGCGGCGTTCCGTCCGGCGCCCGTGCTTCGTCAGGCGGAACGGTCAGACCTGTCATGTCCGCGGCGCGCTGCGGCGCTGCTGCAACGGCGGCGGCGGCGTGCTAGTCAGGGCCGCTCCACGGCGGAAGCGGGTCCTCGCCCGCCCCGGGATGCGAGAGACGTCGGGCACCGCATGAAACTTCCGCCATTTGCCGGCCGCTGGATCGGGGAGGCCGCTCCCAATGTCAGGGGCATGGCGTGGCTGGCCCTCTCCGGCGTGGTGTTCGCCGTGCTCAACATGCTGATGCGCCGCCTGTCGATCGAGTTCGATCCCTACCTGACGCAGTTCTGGCGCAACTTTTTCGCCATGCTGATCATGCTGGCGCTGCTCTTCCGCCACGGCCCGGTGCTGCCGCGCTCGGCCAATTTCCCGCTGCAAGTGCTGCGCAACGTCGTCCACACGCTGGGCCTCACCGTCTGGTTCACGGCGCTGGCGCACATTCCGCTGGCCGAGATGACGGCGATCGCCTTCACCGCGCCGCTGTTCGTCACCGTCGGCGCCGCCCTGTTCCTGCGCGAGACGGTGCGCCTGCGGCGCTGGCTGGCGGTCGCCGTCGGATTCTCCGGCGTGCTCGTGGTGCTGCGGCCCGGCGGCCAGTCGGTCGACCTGCACATGCTCGTGATGCTGGCGTCGGCCCCGCTCATGGCCACCTCGTTCCTGCTGGCGAAGGTCCTGACGCGCCACGATTCGCCGGCGACGATCGTGCTGTGGCAGAACGTGCTGGTGACCCTCATGAGCCTGCCGCTGGCACTGTGGGTCTGGCAATGGCCGGATGCGGCGCAGTTCGGCTGGCTGGCGCTGTGCGGCGCGCTGGGCGCGATCGGGCACACCTCGATGATGCAGGGCTTCAAGGTGGCCGAGATCTCCGCCATCCAGCCGATCAACTTCCTGACGCTGATCTGGTCGGCGGCGCTGGGCTACCTGGCGTTCGCCGACGTGCCCGCCCTCACCACCTGGATCGGCGCGGCGATCATCCTCGCCGCCGCCACCTATATCGCCCGGCGCGAGGCGCTGGCGGCGCGCCGGGCCGGGACGAAGGCATGAGCCGGACCGCTCTGCAGGCGGCGTGGAGCCGCCTGCCGCCGACGCTGCGCGGCATCGGCTGGGCCGCCCTGGCCGGCATTCTCTTTTCGCTGCAGAACGTGCTGATGCGGATGGTCACGCTCGACGTGCACCCCTTCGTCGTCTGCTTCTGGCGCTATTTCTTCGGCGCCCTGGCGCTGGCGCCGGTGATCCTGGGCGGCGGGGCGGGCGTGCTGCGGGTGCGCCGCGCCGGCAACCATCTGCTGCGCAGCGCCGTCCACACCGTCGGGCTCGGCCTGTGGTTCTACGCCCTGCCGCTCATTCCCATCGCCGAAACCACCGCCCTGGGCTTCACCACGCCGCTTTTCATCACCCTGGGCGCGATCTTCGTCCTGCGCGAGCAGGTCGGGCTGCGCCGCATCGTGGCGGTGGCCCTCGGCTTCGTCGGCATGCTGATCATCCTGCGGCCCGGCCTGGCCGAGGTCTCGCAGGGTTCGCTGCTGATGCTGATCTCCGCGCCGCTCTTCGCCGTCTCCAACCTGATGACCAAACTGGCGGCGCGAGAGGATTCGGTCACCGCCATCGTCGCCTGGCAGTCGGTGCTGATCACCCTGATGTGCCTGCCCGCCGCCCTCCTGGTCTGGGAGACGCCCAGCCTGACGCAGTTCCTGTGGCTGGTGCTGGGCGGGGCGCTGGGCACGGCGGGCAACCTGGCGCTGAGCCAGAGCTACAAGGTCGCCGACATCGCCGCCGTGCAGCCGATCGGGTTCCTGACCCTGGTCTGGGCGGCGCTGCTGGGGTTCGCCATCTTCGACGACGAGCCCGATCTGTGGACATGGGTCGGGGCGGCGGTGATCTTCGCCGCCAACACCTATATCTCGCATCGCGAACTGGTGCGGCGCGGCCGGTCCGACCTGTCGGGCGATACGCCGCCGCCGGCGCATTGAGGCGCTACATGGCTGCCCTGCGCCGGCCGGCGTGTCGGGCCGCGGCAAGACGCATTATGGTTGCGCCAATCGGAAAGAAGGCGGCGGAAACCCGACGTGGCGATCCCGGTCAGCGACAGGACGGCGCGGTGACATGAGCCTCGCCGCCATCTCCGCCGCATGGAGCCGCCTGCCGCCGACGCTGCGGGGCATCGGCTGGGTCGCCCTGGCGGGGGTGCTGTTCTCGCTGCTGAACGCCGGCCTGCGCTACGTCTCCCTCGACCTGCCGCCGATGGTGACGTCGTTCTTCCGCTTCCTGTTCGGGCTGGTTTTCATCGCCCCCATCGTCCTGCGCATGGGTTTGGCCGTGTTCCGCACCAACAGCCGGTGGATGCAGGTCGGACGCAACGTCGTGCACGCCAGCGCTTTCGCCATCTGGTACACCGCCCTGCCGCTCATTCCGCTGGCCGAGATGACGGCGATCATGTTCGCCGGGCCGCTGTTCATCACCGTCGGTGCGGCGCTGTTCCTGGGCGAGAAGGTGCGCTGGCGGCGCTGGCTGGCGATCGTCGTGGGTTTCGTCGGCGTGCTGATCATCGTCCGTCCCGGCTTCGCCGAGGTCGGGTTCGGCACCTGGCTGATGCTGTCCTCGGTGCCGGTGATCGCCGCCTCGCAGCTCATCGCCAAGGCGCAGACCAAGTACGATTCGACCCAGACCATCGTCTGCTGGCAGACGGTGCTGCTGGTCCTCATTTTCCTGCCGCCGGCGCTGCTGCAATGGCAGACGCCGAGCTGGGAGCAACTGGCGGTGCTGCTGGTCTGCGGCGTGATCGGCTCGGCCGCCAACATGGCGATGGTGCAGGCCTTCCAGGTGGCCGAGATCTCCGCCGTCCAGCCGATGATGTTCCTCAACATCGTCTGGGCCTCGATCCTGGGCCTGATCGTCTTTGCCGACGTGCCCGATTTCTGGACCTTGGTCGGCGCCGGCGTGATCATCGCCAGCACCAGCTACATCGCCCGCCGCGAGGCGCTGCGCAACCGGGCCGCAGCGCCGCCGCCGCCGGAAGCTTGAGCGGGCGGCGGCTTTTGCTACACTCCGCCCGCTGAACGGGCGTTCACGCGGGAGCGACATGCGCAAGATCGTGCAGACGGTGCTGGGGCCCATCCCGGTCGAGAAGCTGGGGCGGACGCTGATCCACGAGCATCTCTACGTGGCGTTCTCCGGCGCGGAACTGGAGCGCGACGGCTACAACCGGCGCGCCTTCGTCAACGACGCGGTCTGGCGCATGCGGGCCCTGATGGACCATGGCGTGAAGACCTTCGTCGATCCCTGTCCGATCGAGCTGGGCCGCGATCCCGAGCTGATGGCCGAGATTTCCGACAAATCCGGCATCAACGTGGTGTGCACCACCGGTTTCTATTTCGAGGAGCTCGGCCTGCCCGTCTACTGGCGCTTCCGCAGCGTCGAGGAGATCGCCGAGTTCTACATCCGCGAGATCGAGTTCGGCATCGGCGACACCGGCATCAAGCCCGGTCTGATCAAGGCCGCCTCGGGCAAGCCGACCATCAGCGCGCAGGAGAAGAAGTTCCTGCAGGCCGCCGCCATCGCCAGCCGGCATACCGGCCTGCCGATCCTGACCCATACCGAGGACGGGCATTGCGGGCCGGAGCAGGCCGACGTCTTCGCCGCCGGCGGGGTCGAGCCGCATCGTTGCATGATCGGCCATAGCTGCGGCAATCCCGATCCCGCCTATCACCGGCGCATCGTCGACAAGGGAACCTATATCGGCTTCGACCGCATCGGCGCCTCGGTGTTCCTCAAGGACAGCGTCCGCGCCGACAACGTCAAGAAGCTGCTCGACGCGGGCTTCATCGACCGGCTGCTGATGAGCCAGGATCGCGTCTGCCTGACCCGCGGCAAGCCGTTCCATCCCTATCCCGACAAGATCGTGCCCAAGATCGAGGCGCTGCAGCGGGCCGGCGAGTGGCCGGGCCTGCAGACCTATATTTTCGAGACCTTCCTGCCGATGCTGCGCGAGCGCGGCATCTCCGACGCGCAGATCGGGCATATTCTCGACGTCAACCCCACGCGTTTCTTCTCCGGCGCGCCCTTCGCCGCCGGGCATTGAAAGGACACGACATGACCAACAGGCTGGCCGGCAAAGTGGCGCTCATCACCGGCGGGGCCTCGGGCCTCGGCGCCAACGGCGCCGAATTGATGGCGCAGGAAGGCGCCAGGGTCATGCTGGCCGACGTCAATGTCGAGGGCGCCCGCGCCGTCGCCGCCCGGATCGGCGCGGCGGCCGACGTGGTGGCGCTGGACGTCACCAGCGAGGCGCAGTGGAAAGCCGCCATCGCCGCCACGGTGGCGAAGTTCGGCGCCCTGCACGTGCTGCTGAACTCCGCCGGCATCGGGCTGAGCAAGACGGTGGAGGAGATCGAGCTCGAGGAGTGGCGGCGGGTGCACGCCATCGACCTCGACGGCGTGTTCCTGGGCTGCAAGCACGGCGTGGCCGAGATCAAGAAGCACACGGCGGAGCTGGGCGGCTCGATCATCAACATCTCGTCGATCTCCGGCATCATCGCCGGCGCCAACATGGCGGCCTACAATTCGGCCAAGGCCGGCGTGCGCCTGCTCAGCAAGTCGGTGGCGCTGCATTGCGCCAAGTCCGGCTACAACATCCGCTGCAACTCGGTGCATCCCACCTTCATCGACACGCCGATCCTGGACCGCTATCGCAAGAGCATGGGCCAGGACGTGATGGAACGGAAATTCAGCCGCCAGATCCCCATCGGCCGGCTGGGCCATCCGTCGGAAGTCGGCTGGGGCCTGGTCTATCTCGCCTCCGACGAATCGAGCTTCATGACCGGCGCCGAGCTGGTGATCGACGGCGGCATCAGCGCGATGTGACGAAGGTGAGCGTTCTCTTCATTTCGCGCGATCCGATGCCGGAGAAGCTGATCGCGCTGTTCCGCCAGAAGCTGCCGGGGCTGGATTTCCGCGTCTGGCCGGAAGTGGGCAAGGTCGAGGAGATCGAGTACGCCCTGGCCTGGCGTCCGCCCGACGGCGAATTGGCGAAACTGCCGAAGCTCAAGGCCATTCTCTCCTTCGCCGCCGGCATCGACCATCTGGCGGGCGATCCCGAACTGCCGAGGAACGTGCCCGTCCTGCGCGCCGTCAGCGACGCCAGCAAGCTGACCATGAGCTCCTATTGCGCCGCCCAGGTGCTGCGCTTCCACCACCGGCTGGACCTCTACGCCGAATTCCAGAAGCAGGGCGTGTGGAAGCAGGTGCTGCCGCGCGACATGAGCGAGACGGCGGTCGGCATTCTGGGCCTGGGCGTGCTGGGGCTGGATCTGGCGCAACGTCTGCTGGCGCTGGGCTTTCCGGTCAATGGCTGGGCGAAATCCGGCAATCCGGTCGACGGCGTTAGGATGTTCCACGGGAAACAGGGTTTCGTCGACTGTCTCGCCGCCTCGGCGGTCGTGGTCTGCCTGCTGCCGCTGACCGAGGAGACGCGCGGCATCCTCGACGCCAGCGCCTTCGCCGCCATGCCCAGGGACTCCTACATCGTCAACGTGGCGCGCGGCGGGCATGTCGTGGTGCCCGACCTGATCGCCGCCATCGACAGCGGCCATCTGGCCGGCGCCACGCTCGACGTGTTCGAGCCCGAGCCGCTGCCGGCCGACAGCCCGCTGTGGCGGCACCCGAAGATCACCGTCACGCCGCACACCGCCGGCCGCATGAGCAGCGCGCGCGTGGCGCTGAACATGGTCGAGATGCTGCGGCAGGCGACGTCGGGCGCGCCGCTGCAGAACGTGGTCGACTGGAACAAGGGGTATTGAGATGAAAGCGCGCATCAACGGGTTCGAGCTGGCCTATCACCTCGACGGGCCGTCCGACGCGCCGCCCGACGCGCCGGTCGTCACCTTCTGCCATTCGCTGGCCGCCGATTCGGGCATGTGGGACGAGCAGATGCCGGCGCTGAAGCACAGGCGCGTGCTGCGGCTGGACATGCGCGGGCACGGCGCCAGTGCCGCGCCGCCGGGACCCTACACGCTGCGCCAGCTCGCCGCCGACGTCGTGGCCGCGTGGGACCATCTGGGCATCGCGCGGTCCGATTTCGTCGGCCTGTCGATCGGCGGCATGATCGGCCAGGCGCTGGGCTTCGATCACGGCGCGCGCGTGAGTTCGCTGATGCTGTGCGACACGCGCTGCCTGTCGGATGCCAGCCAGGCCAAGATCTGGGAGGACCGCATCGCCCTGGTGCGGCAGGCCGGCAGCCTGGAGCCGGTGATCGACGGCACCATCCCGCGCTGGTTCAGTGAGGATTTCGTCGCTCAAGCGCCCAAGCGCACGGAAGAGGTGCGCCAGATGATGCGCCGCTGCTCGGTCGAGGGCTATGCCGGCTGCGGGCGGGCCATCTCCGTGTTCGATTTCTCGGCCGAACTGCCGAAGATCAAGGCGCCGACCATGATCGTGGTCGGCCGCGAGGACGCCGGCGCCACCGTGGCCGATGCCCAGGCCATCCAGCGCGGCATCGCCGGCAGCCAGTTGCGCATCATCGAGAAATGCCGGCATCTGCCCAATATCGAGGACCCGACGGCCTTCAACGCCATCATGTCGAACTGGCTGCAGTAACGAGGAAATGACGATGGACTACGCCTTCAGCGACGAACAGGAGCAGATCCGGGAGAACGTGCTGCGTCTGTGCAGCCAGTTCGACGACGCCTATTGGCTGAAGAAGGACAAGTACGGCGGCTTCCCCGAGGAGTTCTATGCGGCGATGGCCGAAGCCGGGTGGCTGGGCATCGCCATGCCGGAGGAATATGGCGGGGCGGGGCTGGGCATCACCGAGGCGGCCATCGTCATGCAGACCGTGGCCCAGTCGGGCGGCGCGATGCAGGCGGCCTCGGCCATTCACCTCAACATCTTCGGCCCCAACCCGATCGTGGTGTTCGGCACCCCGGAGCAGAAAAAGCGCATGCTGCCGCCCATCATCCAGGGCAAGGTCAAGGGCTGCTTCGCCGTCACCGAACCCAATTCCGGGCTCAACACCACCGCCCTGACCACCCGCGCCGAGCGCTCGGGCAACGGCTATGTGGTGCATGGCCACAAGGTGTGGACCAGCACCGGCCAGGTGGCCGACAAGATGCTGCTGATCGCCCGCACCACGCCCCCCGAGCAGTGCAAGCGGCCGACCGAGGGGCTGTCGCTGTTCTACACCGATTTCGACCGCAAGTTCATCGAGGTGCGGGAGATCGAGAAGATGGGGCGCAAGTCGGTGGACTCCAACGAGGTGTTCATCGACGGGCTGAAAGTGCCGCTGGAGGACCGCATCGGGGAAGAGGGCAAGGGCTTCCAGTATTTGCTGCACGGGCTGAACCCGGAGCGGGTGCTGATCGCCTCCGAAGCCATCGGCATCGGCAAGCTGGCGCTGGCGCGGGCGGCCCAGTACGCCAAGGAACGGGTGGTGTTCGGCCGGCCGATCGGCAAGAACCAGGCGATCCAGCACCCGCTGGCGCAGAACTGGATGGCGCTTGAGGCGGCCAACCTGATGGCGTTCAAGGCGGCATGGCTATACGACCACGGCAAGGAATGCGGGGCGGAGGCCAATGCGGCCAAGTACCTGGGGGCGCAGGCGGGGTACAATGCCTGCCTGCAGGCGGTGCTGACGCATGGCGGCTACGGCTACGCCAAGGAGTTCCACGTCGAGCGCTATCTGCGCGAGGTGATGATCGCGCGCATCGCGCCGGTCAGCGAGCAGCTCATCCTGTGCTACATCGCCGAGAAGGCGCTCGGCCTGCCCAAATCATACTGACGGAGCCGCCGATGGCCGGAGCGCTGGAGGGGATCAAGGTCGTCGACCTGACGGCGGTGCTGCTGGGTCCCTACGCCACGCAGATGATGGCCGACATGGGCGCCGACGTGATCAAGATCGAGCCGCCCCAGGGCGACCTGCTGCGCAGCTCCGGCCTGGGCCGCACCGCCCGGATGGGCCCGATCTATCTCGCCGCCAACCGCAACAAGCGCTCGCTGTGCCTGGATCTGAAGAAGCCGGAAGCGATCGAGATCGTGAAGCGCCTGGCCCGCGACGCCGACATCTTCATCCACAACAACCGGCCGCAGGCCATCGACCGGCTGGGGCTGGGCTACGAGGAGGTGAAGGCGGTCAATCCCTCCATCATCTACGCCTATGCCCTGGGCTACGGCCGCAGCGGCCCCTATGGCGAGAAGCCGGCCTTCGACGATCTGGTGCAGGGCGCCACCGGGGCGGCGACCCTGCAGGGCCGCGTCGACGGCTCGGCGCCGCAATACATCCCCAGCCTGATCGCCGACAAGACCACCGGCCTGCACCTGGCCATCGCCACGCTGGGCGCGCTGGTGCATCGCCAGCGCACCGGCCAGGGCCAGAAGCTGGAAGTGCCGATGTTCGAGACCATGACCTCGTTCTTCCTGCTCGAACATCTCTTCGGCGAAACCTTCAAGCCGGCCATCGGCGGCATGGGCTACGACCGCATCATCAACAAGTTCCGCCACCCGTTCGCCACCAGGGACGGGCATGTCTGCGTGCTGCCCTATACCGACGGGCACTGGCAGCGCTATTTCGAGATCGCCGGCCGGCCCGACCTGGCCGCCGAGGAGCGCTTCGTCAAGCAGCAGCAGCGCGCCCGCCACTACAACGAGCTCTACCAGATCATGGACCGGCTGATGCGGGAGAAGACCACGGCGGAATGGGTCGAGCAGCTCGAAGCGGCCGACATTCCCGTCACCCCGGTGCGCTCGCTGGAGGATATGCTGCACGATCCGCATCTGGAGGCGGTCGGGTTCTATGTCGAGCGCCAGCACCCGACCGAAGGGCCGGTCGTCACCATGCGCAGCCCGCTGGAGTTCGAGAAGACGCCCGTCGAATTCCGCCGCCACGCCCCCAAGCTGGGCCAGGACGGGCGCGAGGTTCTGGCCCAGGCCGGCTATTCCGCTGAGCGGATCGACGCCCTGGTTTCCTGCGGCGCCGTGCTGCTGCCCGGCGCAGATTAGCCGCCTTGCACGGCCAAGGCCGGCTGATACTATCGGCCCGAATTCAAAAATGAACCCGCCGTCACGGGCGTTTTGCCGGGCAAGAACATGCGCAGGAGGAAGGCGCCATGGATCTGAAATTCACCGAAGCCGACCAGAAGTTCCGCGCCGAGGTCGTCGACTTCATCAGGAACAACCTGCCGGCCGACATCGCCGACAAGGTCAGGAACGGCAAGCACCTGGGCAAGGACGACCACATGCGCTGGCAGCAGGCGCTGGGCCGCAAGGGCTGGCTGGTCTATTCCTGGCCGAAGAAGCATGGCGGCCCGGGCTGGACGGCGACGCAGAAATACATTTTCGAGAATGTCTGCGCCGAGATGAACTGCCCGCCGATCATTCCCTTCGGCACCAAGATGGTCGGGCCGGTGATCTACACCTTCGGCAACGACGAGCAGAAGCAGCGCTTCCTGCCCGGCATCCGCGAATCGACCGTGTGGTGGTGCCAGGGCTATTCCGAGCCCGGCTCCGGCTCCGACCTGGCCTCGCTGAAGACCCGCGCCGTGCGCGAAGGCGATCATTACATCGTCAACGGGTCGAAGACCTGGACCACGCTGGGCCAGCATGCCGACTGGATCTTCTGCCTGGTGCGCACCGATCCGGCGGCCAAGCAACAGGAGGGCATCTCCTTCCTGCTGATCGACATGAAGACACCGGGCGTCGAAGTGCAGCCCATCATCATGGCCGATGGCGGGCACGAGGTGAATTCGGTGTTCTTCACCGACGTCAAGGTGCCGGCCGAGAACCTGATCGGCAAGGAAGGCGAGGGCTGGACCTACGCCAAGTTCCTGCTGGCCAACGAGCGCTCGGGGATAGCCGCCGTGCCGCAGTCCAAGCGCGGCGTGGAAGCGCTCAAGCGCATCGCCGCCGCCGAGCAGCAGGACGGCAAGCCGCTGATCCAGGACGGCGCCTTCCGCGACAAGATCGCCGATCTGGAAATCCAGCTCCAGGCGCTGGAGTTCACCGAACTGCGCATTCTCTCCTCCGAGGCTGCCGGCGGCGCGCCGGGGCCGGAAGTCTCGTTCCTGAAGATCCGCGGCTCGGAAATCCAGCAGCGCATCACCGAGCTGGTGGTGGAGGCGGTGGGCTACTACGCCAACCCCTATTTGCCCGGCCTGCTGTGGCAGGGCAGCAACGAGGAGCCGGTCGGCCCGGCCTATGCCACGACCGCCGCGCCGCGCTACTTCAACGTGCGCAAGACCTCGATCTACGGCGGCTCCAACGAAATCCAGAAGAACATCATCGCCAAGATGGTGCTGGGGCTCTGAGCCAAACGGGTTCGATCAAGCAAAAGGAAAATCGCCGCCTGATGGCGGCCCGGGAGTGCGACATGGATCTTTCGCTGAATGACGACCAGAACATGCTCAAGGACAGCGTCGAGCGGTTCGTGCGCGAGAACTACGCGTTCGAGACGCGGCGCAAGAACGCCGCCACCAACACCGGCTGGCTGGAGAGCAACTGGGCGAAATTCGCCGAGCTGGGGTGGCTTGGGATTCCCTTCGCGGAAGAGGCCGGCGGGCTGGGCTGGGGCATGGTCGAGACCGCGATCGTCATGGAGCAGTTCGGCCGCGGTCTGGTGCTGGAGCCCTATCTGCCGACGGTGCTGCTGGGCGGCGAGGCCATCGCCCGCGGCGGCAGCGCGGCGCAGAAGCAGGCCGTCCTGCCGGCCCTGATCGAAGGCAGGAAGCAGATGGCGCTGGCCTTCGCCGAGCGCCAGTCGCGCTACAACCTGGCCGACGTGGCGACCACGGCCAAGAAGGACGGCGCCGGCTACGTGCTCTCCGGCCACAAGGGCGTGGTGTTCAACGGCCCGGCGGCCGACCACATCGTCGTCGCCGCCCGCACCGCGGGCGGCCAGCGCGACGCCAAAGGCATCACCCTGTTCGTGGTCGACAAGAACGCCAAGGGCCTGAGCCGGCGCGACTATCCCACGCAGGACGCGCTGCGCGCCTCGGAGATCGCGCTCGACAAGGTCGCGGTCGGCGCCGACGCCGTGCTCGGCACGGTCGATGACGGGCTGGCGCTGCTGGAAGAGGTGATCGACCGCGCCACCGTCGCGGCGTGCGCCGAGGCGGTGGGCTGCATGGATGCGCTGAATGCCGCCACCCACGAATACATCAAGACCCGCAAGCAGTTCGGCGTGCCGATCGGCAAGTTCCAGGTGCTGCAGCACCGCATGGTCGACATGTTCACCCATGCCCAGGAATCGCGTTCCATGGTGCTGATGGCGACGCTGAAGATCGACGACGCCGATCCGGCGGTGCGGCGTAAAGCCGCCTCGGCGGTCAAGGTGCAGATCGGCAAGTCCGGCCGCTTCGTCGGCCAGGGCGCGGTGCAGCTGCATGGCGGCATGGGCGTCACCGACGAGCTCAATGTCAGCCACTATTTCAAGCGGCTGACCATGATCGACAGCATTTTCGGCAACCAGCAGTTCCATCTGACGCGCTACGGCCAGATCATGGCCGAGGCGGCATAGACCTCTGTTTTTGCGGCAAAAGGCGGGCTTTAGGCCCGCCTTCGTCGTTTTGCAACGGGTTTCGCGGCGCAAAATTGCATGTCCCCGTATTGCATACGTGCAAAAATTGGAGGGGACTTGCTCCCGGCCGCGCATTAGCATAAACGCTCGTTCATGCCGCGCTTGTCGCGGCTGGGTTCGTTTGTCTTCGAGATCGAGTTCAGGGAGAGGGAAGCTATGGTAGGCATCACCGCTTATGGCGGCTACGTTCCGCGCCTGCGGCTGGACCGGCAGGCCGTTTACGCCGCCAACAAGTGGTTCGCGCCTGGTCTGCGGGGCGCCGCCAAGGGCGAACGCGCGATGGCGAACTGGGACGAGGATTCCATCACCATGGCCGTCGAGGCCGTGCGCGACTGCCTGGCCGGCGGCGAGGCCGACATGGACGGGCTGTACTTCGCCTCGACCACCCAGCCGTTCAAGGACCGCCAGAACTCGGGCGTGATCGGCACCGCGCTGAACCGCGAAGAGGGCCTGGCGGTGGCCGATTTCGCCGGCTCGCAGAAGGCCGGCACGGCCGCCCTGATGGCCGCGCTCGACGCCGCCAAGGCCGGCCGCAAGGTCATGGTCGCCGCCTCCGACAAGCGCAAGGGACGCGTGGCGTCGGCCCATGAGCTGCAGTACGGCGATGCCGCCGCGGCGCTGATGGTCGGCACCGACAAGGTGATCGCCAAGTTCCTCGGCGGCTATTCGACCTCGGTCGACTTCGTCGATCACTTCCGCGGCGAGGACTCCGAGTACGACTACGGCTGGGAAGAGCGCTGGATCCGCGACGAGGGCTACGCCAAGATCGTGCCGCCGGCCCTGAAGAAGGCGCTGGCGCAGCTCAATCTGAAGGGCGAGGACATCGCGCACTTCATCATGCCGAGCCTGATGGCGGCGGTGCCGAAGCAGATGGCGAAGCGGGCCGGCATTGCCGAGACCGCCGTGCGCGACCTGATGCAGGAGAAGATGGGCGACGCCGGCTGCGCCCATGCGCTGGTCCTGCTGGTGCAGGCGCTGGAAGGCGCCAAGGCCGGCGAGAAGATCATGGTGGTCGGCTTCGGCCAGGGCCTCGACGTGCTGGTGTTCGAAGTCACCGGCGAGCTGGCCAAGCTCTCCAAGCGCAACGGCATCTCGGGTTGGTTGGCCCGCGGCAAGCCGGAAAAGAACTACATGAAGTTCCTGGCGTTCAACGACATGCTGCCGCTGGAGAAGGGCATGCGCGCGGAGTTCGACAAGAAGACCGCGCTGTCGATTCTCTACCGCAAGCGCGACATGCTGTACGGCCTGGTCGGCGGCAAGTGCAAGGTCTGCGGCACGGTGCAGTTCCCGCGCAGCCAGGTCTGCGTCAATCCCAACTGCCACGCCGTGGACAGCCAGGAGCCGTTCTCCTTCGCCGGCCTGGAGTGCTCGATCATGTCGTGGTCGGCCGACTCGCTGACCTTCACCCCCGATCCGCCGGCCTATTACGGCATGATCACCTTCCCCGAGGGCGGGCGTTTCATGGCCGACTTCACCGATTGCGACGCCGAGCAGGTGCAGGTCGGGCAGAAGATGCGCATGACGTTCCGTCTCCGCGACGTCGACAACGTGCGCGGCTTCAAGCGCTATTTCTGGAAAGCGACGCCGGTCTGAGCCGGCGCCGTTCGAGTTGGGAGCTGATGCGTAACGAACCGTTCACCGGTTCATAGCTACGAAAGGGTCTTTGCCATGGCAAAGGGTATCAAGGACAAGGTCGCAATTCTGGGCATGGGCTGTTCCAAGTTCGGCGAGCGCTGGGACTGCGGCGCCGAGGAACTGATGCTGGAGGCTTTCCTCGAGTGCCTGCAGGACGCCGGGGTCGACAAGAGCCAGATCCAGGCGGCCTGGTTCTCCACCGCCATCGACGAGGTGCATGTCGGCAAGTCGGGCATTCCGCTGTCGACCACGCTGCGCTTGCCGAACATCCCCGTCACCCATGTCGAGAACATGTGCGCCTCCGGCACCGAGGCCTTCCGCGGCGCCTGCTACGCCGTCGCCTCCGGCGCGGTGGACTTCGCCATGGCGCTGGGCGTGGAGAAGCTGAAGGACACCGGCTACGGCGGTCTGCCGGGCGGCCGCGGCGCGCCGCTGCAGCAGCTCTGGGCCGCCAACTCGACGGCGCCGGGCAATTTCGCCCAGCTCGCCTCGGCCTACATGGCGCGCCATGACGTGAAGTACGACGACCTCAAGCGCGCCATCGGCCACGTGTCGTGGAAGAGCCACCAGAACGGCGCCAATAACCCCAAGGCCCACCTGCAGAAGGCGGTGGACATGGACACCATCCTGAAGGCGCCGATGATCGCCTCGCCGCTGGGGCTGTTCGACTGCTGCGGCGTGTCGGACGGGGCGGCCGCCGCCATCGTCACCACGCCGGAGATCGCCAAGGCGCTGGGCAAGAAGGACCTGATCAGCGTCAAGGCGCTGCAGCTCGCCGTCTCCAACGGCTCCGAGTCGGGCCACAATTCCTGGGACGGCAGCTACTTCCACACCACCCGCATCGCCGCCAAGCGCGCCTACGAGGAAGCCGGCATCAAGACCCCGCGCAACGAGGTCTCGATGTTCGAGGTGCACGACTGCTTCTCGGTCACCGAGCTGGTGACGATGGAGGACCTCTACATCTCCGAGGAAGGCAAGGGCTGGAAGGACGTGCTGGACGGCTTCTACGACGCCGACGGCAAGGTGCCGTGCCAGATCGACGGCGGGCTGAAGTGCTTCGGCCACCCGATCGGCGCCTCCGGCCTGCGCATGCTGTACGAGATGTACCTGCAGCTGCAGGGTCGCGCCGGCGCCCGCCAGCTCAAGGATCCGCGCATCGGCATGACGCACAATCTCGGCGGCGCGCCGCGCGAGAACGTGTCGAGCATCTCGATCATCGGCCGCTACGAGTAGGCCGCCGCCGACCGCAAGCCCGGTCCGCGCCGTCGGACCGGGCTTTTCTTTGCTGCCAGGGGAGAAACGCGCATGGCCCAGTTCGCCATCGACAAGAAACACGTCGGGCACAAGTTCCCGGCCTTCACCGCCACCGTCGAGGCCGGCAAGATCCGCCTGTTCTGCAAGGCCATCGGCGAGGAGAATCCGATCCATCTCGACGAGGCCGCCGCCAAGGCCGCCGGCTATCGCGCCATCGTGGCGCCGCCGACCTTCATCACCGCCGTCACCAACGACGATCCCAACAAGGGCGGCCTGCTGCGCCTGATCGACGTCAATATCGGCTGGATCCTGCACGGCGAGCAGCACTACGAGTATTTCGCCCCGATCTACGTGGGCGACAAGCTGACCTGCCAGCAGAAGATCACCGACGTCTACGACAAGAAGGGCGGCGCGCTGTGGTTCGTGGTCAGCGAGATCGACGTCACCGGCGCGGACGGCAAGCCGGTCGCCAAGGCGCGCTCGATCACCGTCGTGCGCAATCCGACGATGCAATAGGGAGGCGGTCATGGTCAAAACCCCGAAATTCGACGCGGTCAAGGTCGGCGACGAGCTGCCGCCGCTGAAATTGCCGCCGATCTCGCGCCACCAGCTCGCGCTCTATTGCGGCGGCTCGGGCGACCACAACCCGATCCATGTCGACATCGACTTCGCCAAGAAGTTCGGCATGAAGGACGTGTTCGCCCACGGCATGCTGTCGATGGCCTTTCTCGGCCGTCAGGTGGTGTCCTTCGCGCCGCAGGCGCAGCTGCGCAAGCTCGGCACGCGCTTCTCGGCCATCACCTGGGTCGGCGACGAGATCACCGTCACCGGCAAGGTGGTCGGCAAGCGCGAGGAGAACGGCGAGAAGCTGATCGACCTGGAGATCAACTGCATCAACCAGCACGGCAAGCCGACCCTGCAGGGCAACGCCACCGTGGCTGCGGCCTAATTCAAGGAACGAGGAGAACGCAGATGGGTCAACTGGACGGCCGGGTGGCGATCGTCACCGGCTCCGGCCGCGGCATCGGCCAGGAAATCGCCTTCCGCCTGGTGCGCGACGGCGCCAAGGTGGTGGTCAACGACATCGACGAGGGCCCGGCCAAGGAGACCGTCGCCGCCATCGAGAAGATGGGCGGCAAGGCGGT
Source organism: Reyranellaceae bacterium (assembly GCA_050181585.1). GTDB lineage: Bacteria > Pseudomonadota > Alphaproteobacteria > Reyranellales > JAQSWP01 > JAQSWP01. Next base: position 18,104 of record JBFXDA010000026.1, on the reverse strand, counting down.
GGCCTATGTCGGCGACGTCGCCAAGCCCGATTTCGGCGACCAGATCGTCAAGAAGGCGGTCGACGCCTTCGGCGACTGCCACATCATCGTCAACAACGCCGGCTACACGTGGGACAGCGTCATCCAGAAGATGACCGACGAGCAGTGGCACGCCATCATCGACGTGCACCTGACCGCCCCGTTCCGCGTGCTGCGCGCCTTCCAGCGCCATTTCAAGGACGCGGTGGAGAAGGAACGGGCCGCGGGCAAGCGCATCGTGCGCAAGGTGGTGAACATCTCCTCGACCTCCGGCGTCAACGGCAATGCGGGCCAGTCCAACTACTCGGCCGGCAAGGCGGGCATCGTCGGCCTGACCAAGACGCTGGCCAAGGAGTTCGGCCGCTACGACGTGACGGTCAACGCCGTGGCCTTCGGCTACATCCAGACCCGCCTGACCAAGCCGCTGACCGAGGGCGAGAGCGGCACCATCGAGGTGCAGGGCCGGCAGGTGAAGATCGGCGTGCAGGGCGGGCGCATCGCGGCCATGAACCAGATGATCCCGCTGGGCCGCGGCGGGCTGCCCGAGGAGGCGGCCGGTTCGGTCTATCTCTTCTGCTCGCCCGACAGCGACTACGTCTCCGGCCAGTGCCTGGTGGTCAACGGCGGCCTCTGATCTGGCGCGGCGCCGAACGCAACGGGGGCGGCATCGTGCCGCCCCTTTTTCTTTGCCCGGGTCGTTGACCGCAACCCGTCTTGGGCCTCTGCTGGCGGCATGGGGGAACGGCGCATAGCCATCGTCGGCTGCGGCATTGCGGGCCAGGCGGCGGCGCTGTTCCTCTCCCGCGCCGGCCATCGCGTCACCATCCTCGAACGCTTCGAAGAGCCGGCGCCGGTCGGCGCCGGGCTGCTGCTGCAGCCCAGCGGCCTGGCGGTGCTGAAGCGGCTGGGGCTGCTCGAGGGCGCGCTGGCCGCCGGGGCGCGGGTCGAGGGCATCGACGGGCGCACGGTCGGCGGCCGGCGCGTGCTGGACCTGTCCTACCGCGACCTGCATCCGGCCTGCAGCGGGATCGGCATCCATCGCGCCAGCCTGTTCCATCTGCTGCACCAGCCGCTGGCGCGGGACTCGGTCGAGCTGGTCTGCGGCACGTCGATCGCCACCCTGGAGCAGGACGACGACGGCGTCGTGCCGGTCGCCGGCGACGGGCGCCGCCACGGCCGCTTCGATCTGGTCGTGGTCTGCGACGGGGCGCATTCGGGCCTGCGCTCGCGCGCCGGCGCGCGCCATCGCGCGCCGCTTTATCCCTGGGGCTGCCTGTGGGGCGCCGTGCACGATCCACAGCGGCGCTTCGCCGGCCGGCTGACCCAGCGCTTCGCCTCCACCAGCGTCATGATCGGCGTGCTGCCGGTCGGCCTCAATCCCGCCGCCGGCTCGGGCGACTGGGTGACGCTGTTCTGGAGCCTGCGCCAGGGCGACATCGCCCGTCCCTCGCCGCAGCGGTCGGAAGCGCTGCGCCAGGAATTGCTGCGCCAGGAACTGCTGCGCCACTGGCCGGCGCTGGAGGACCTCTTGCCGTCGCCCGCCGCCATGCCGGCGATGACGGCGGCCACCTACCGCGACGTCGTCCTGCGGGGCTGGCGGCAGGGCCGCGTGCTGTTCATCGGCGACGCCGCGCACGGCACCAGCCCGCAGCTGGGGCAAGGCGCCAACCTGGCGTTGCTCGACGCCTTCCATCTGGCGCGCGCGCTGGAAGCGGCGGAGCTCGACGCGGCGCTGGCGGAATTCGTCGCCGCGCGGGCGGGCCAGACCGACTTCTATCGCCTGGCCAGCCGGCTGCTGACGCCGTTCTACCAGTCCGATCTGCGCTGGCTGGGCGCGCTGCGCGACCTGGGTTTCGGCGCCGCCTGCCGCTTGCCGCCCAGCCGCGCCTTCATGCTGAGCACCCTGGCGGGCATAAGGCGATCCGCCTTGCGCCGCGATCGGCTCGATGCGCAAGGGCTGCTGGTCCTGCCGGGGTGAACGCTTGCACGGCCGAAAGCGGAGTGACAGTCTCTCGCCGGGAGGAGCTGCGGTTGAGCCTGCCGATTTCCGATCCGCCGAAGCAGGACCTGAACTGGCGCGGCCGGTTGTGGCGCGCCGCCCGGGTGATGACGGGGCTGGAGCTGTCGGCGGTCGACGCCATCGCCGCCGAGCTGACGCCGGTGGCGCTGCCCGGCGGCGCCATCCTGTTCGACAGGGGCGAGCCGGGCGACACGCTCTATTTCGTCTATCGCGGCTGCCTGGGCGTGTTCGAGCGCGACGATGCGGGCCGGGTCCGGCTGATCAGCGAGGTCGCCGCCGGCGAGACCGTGGGCGAGCTGTCGCTGATCTCGGGGCGCAAGCGCTCGGCCACCGTCGCCGCCCTGCGCGACAGCGAACTGGGCATGCTGACGCGCGCCTCCTTCGAGCGGCTGGCGGCCAAGCATCCGCGGGCGCTGGCGCATCTGCTGCAGTTCATCATCCGCCGCCTCGACCGCATCATCCGCCACGAAGGCGTGCAGCATCCGCCGCGCAGCTTCGCGGTGCTGCCGATCGGCGGCGCGGTGCCGGTCGAGGAGTTCGCGCGCAAGCTCAACGCCGCCTTCGACCGCCTGTCGCCGGGCACGCCGCGGGTGCTGACCGGCGAGGCCGTGCCGCGCACCACCGAATGGTTCCATGCCGTCGAGGAATCCGCCTCGCACGTGCTCTACATCGCCGACCCCGAGCCCAGCAACTGGACGCGGCTGTGCCTGCGCCAGGCCGACCGCGTCATCCTGGTCGGCGACATCGACGCCGAGCCGCCGCGGGAGTGGCCGATGCCGCCCGAGCCGGGCAAGATCTTCACGCCGCGGCGCGACCTGGTGCTGCTGCGCCATCGCGACGAGCTGGCGGCCGGCAGCACCGCGGCCTGGATGGCCGGCAAGACGCAGCTCAGCCACCACCACGTGCGCCTGCATTCGGAAGCCGATTTCGACCGGCTGGCGCGGCTGATCACCGAGCAGGCGATCGGCGTGGTGTTCGCCGGCGGCGGCGCGCGCGGCTTCGCCCATATCGGCATCTACCGCGCGCTGAGCGAGGCCGGACTGCCGATCGACCGCGTCGGCGGCGCCAGCATGGGCGCGCTGATCGGGGCGGGCGTGGCGGCCGGCTTCGACTGGCGGGCGCTGCGCGAGATGTTCAATGCCGCCTTCGTGCGCACCAATCCGCTTTCCGACTACACGCTGCCCTTCGTCTCGCTGTTCGCCGGCAACAAGGTCGAGCGCCTGCTGCGCCAGGCCTATGGCGAGGTCGACATCGAGGACCTGGCGCGGCCGTTCTTCTGCACCGCCGCCAACCTGACCACCGGCCATACCGACGTCATGCGCAGCGGCAAGCTGTGGCGGCGGCTGCGCGCCAGCGTGTCGCTGCCGGGCATCCTGCCGCCGGTGCTCGAGGCCGGCCAGGCGCTGGTCGATGGCGGGGTGATGGACAATCTGCCGGTCGAGATGATGCGCCAGTTGGGCGGCGGCGTCGTCATCGGCGTCGACATCGAGACCGCCGGCCGGATCGCCGCCGGCGAGGGCGTGGAGACGCCGTGGTCGGCCTGGGAGTTCGTGCGGCGCATGACCTGGCGGCGCAAGGAAACCCTGCCGCTGCCGTCCATCGTCAAGATATTGCTGCGCTCGGCGCTGGTGAATTCCGACCAGGCCTCGGCGCGCCAGCGCGAACTGGCCGACCTGGTGTTCCGCCCGCCGACGGCGGGGATCGACCTGCTCGACTGGCAGTCGATGGATCGCGCCATCGAGATCGGCTATCGCCACGCCATGGCGGTGATCGAGAAGGAGCGCGCCGAGCATCCCGACGGCGTGCTGGCGCGCGAACCGGCCGCGCGGCTCGCCGCCCAGGGCGTCTGACTGGCGCGCCGTTCCTACGCCGTCAGCCCTTTCAGCGCCTTGCCGATCACCTCGTCGGCGCGCGTCCAGACCATTTCCTTCCAGCGATCCTCGGCCGGATAGAAGCGTTCGCGCATATAGGCCTTCATCTCCCGGCCCGGCGCCGAAGCGAGATCGCCATGCGCGTGCAGCCAGTTGTCCTGGCGCACCGCCTGCAGCACCTCCAGCACCGGATAGGTGCCGTATTCCAGCGCTACGCTGGTGGTCTCGGCGAACGGCGCTTCCTGCGGAAAGGCGTCGACCATCACCCCCACCACCACGGCGGAGGTCGAGGTGCCCGATTCGGGCGAGGTGACTTCCTCGCCATACCACGCCTTGGTGCGGGCCATCGCCGGCGAGCCGGGCGCGCCGGTGGCGATGATCTCGCCGTGGCCGAACGGCCCCAGGCCGGTGTGGAAGTCGATCACGCCGATGCGCTCGGCCTGCGACAGCTCCTGGCGGATGATCTTGCGGATGGTGACGTTGGACCAGGTCGGCCGCGCGCCGCCGTAGAAGACGCCGTCCTTGTGCGTGTACTGCCCGCCGCTGATCGCGCCCTGGAAGCCGAACATGCCGTGCTTCTGGATGAAGGCGTCGAACACCTGCTGCGCCTTGGCCAGGGCGGCTTGGTCCCAGGACGGCGGCTTGATAGCGTCGGCCAGCTCGACATAGCCCTCGTTGCGGGGATAGGGCTTGGCATGATCGACGAAATTGCGGTTGAGGTCGACGTTGTCCTCGTTCACCCGCCGCGTCCAGGCGAAGCCGTGCGGGTTGACGGCATGGATCAGCAGCGCGCCGGTGTCTTTGGGCAGCGCCGCCAGGCCGCGCTGGCGCAGCCAGCTTATCTGCGCGCCCGAGCCGCAATAGCCCTCGATGCCGTGCGTGGCCGAGGTCAGCACCAGCATGTTGGAGGCATCGTCCGGCCCCAGCCGCGCGATGTCGGTGTAGAGCGCCTCGCCGCCGGGGCCCTGGGTCGGATTGCGCCGGGAGCGCAGCGCGGCGCCGGCGGCGGCGGCCGCGGCGCAGAACTTCTCGCGCGCTTCGGCGTAGGTGCTGGAGAAGTTTGCGACGACTGACATAGGATTGCCTCGATTCGGTTCTAGCTGTCGTACTGGATCAGGGTGGTGAGAGGGACGTCGACCTGGGCGCGGCCGTCGAGAAAGGACAGCTCCAGCATGCAGCCCGCGCCCGTCACTTCCGCGCCGACCTTGCGCAAGAGCGCGATCGCCGCCGCCAGGGTGCCGCCGGTCGCCAAGAGGTCGTCCAGCACCACGACGCGCTGGCCGGGCCTGACGGCGTCGGCCTGGATCTCGATCGTATCCTGGCCGTATTCGAGCTGGTAGCTGTGCGACACGGTCTTGCCCGGCAGCTTGCCGCGCTTGCGCAGCATGACGAAGCCGCAGCCCAGATGCAGCGCCAGCGGCGCGGCCACCAGAAAGCCGCGCGATTCGATGCCGGCGAGAACCTCGGGCCGGAACGGGGCGATCGCCCGCGCCATCTGCGCGATCGCCTCCTGCCAGGCGCGCGGATGCGCCAGCAGGGTCGAGATGTCGTAGAAGAGAATGCCGGGTTTGGGAAAGTCGGGAATGGTGCGGATATGGGGACGCAAATCCATGACAGGTTGGCCGTCGCTTTCGGTGCAGCGCATGTTACAGGCTCGCTGCCGCGCCGCAATCGGCCCGCGGCGAATTTTCCCCGCCGGCCGATTTTCTTGGCCCGGGCGGGTTGCTCCCGCTCGCTCCACTGACCAGAATGGGCCGGTGATGGAGACGATTCTTGCCTGAGCGGGCGCGCCGGCTGGCCCTCGCGCTGCTGCTGCTTTTGCTCGGCGCATCGGCGGCGGCGGCGCAGGACTCCCGGCCGCCCCTGCAACCGGCCAATGGCGAGCGCCCGCTGCTGCGCATCGGCACCAATCTCGTCGCCGGGCTCTACTATCCCGCCGGCGGCGCGCTGTGCCGCGCCGTGGCCCGGGCGGCGGAGATGCGCTGCCTGGTGGAGAGCACCAACGGCTCGACCGCCAACATTCGCGGCCTGCTGGCCGGCGAGCTGGAATTCGGCATCGTGCAGTCCGACTGGCAGTACCATGCCGTGCAGGGCACCGCGACGTTCCGCGACGGCGGACCGGTCGGCGCGCTGCGCTCGGTGATGTCGCTGCACGCCGAGCCGCTGACGCTGGTAGTGCGCGAGGGCGCGGGCATCGAGAATTTCGCCCAGCTCAAGGGCAAGCGCCTGGGCGCCGGCCCCGCCGATTCCGGCCAGCGCATCCTGTTCGAGATCCTGGCGGCGGGCGCGGGCTGGCGGCTGCAGGAGCTGACGCTCGATTCGGCGCCGCCGGAGCAGGCGGTGCGGGCGTTCTGCGCCGGCGAGCTCGACGCCATCCTGCTGATGGGCAACCACCCCAATGCGGCGACGCAGAAGCTGTTGGGCGGCTGCAAGGGCAGCCTGGTCCCGGTCGCCGGTCCCGCCGTCAACAAGACCATTGCCGATCGGCGCTACTATGCGCCGGCCATCATTCCCGCCGGCCTCTACGGCCCCGAGCAGCCCGAGATCGCCACGCTGGGCGTGCGCGCCACCCTGGTCACTGTCGACAAGGTCCCCAGCGAGCTGGTCTATGCCCTGGTGCGGGCGGTGGGCGAGAATTTCGCCGAGTTCGCCGCCCAGCATCCCGGCCTGGCCAGCCTGCGGCGCGAGGAGATCGCCAGCTACGGGCTGACCGCGCCGCTGCACGAGGGCGCGCTGCGGTATTTCCGCGAGGCCGGTCTGGTCAAGTAGGAAAAAGGCGGAATGGTCGGAGTGAGAGGATTCGAACCTCCGGCCCCTAGCTCCCGAAGCTAGTGCTCTACCAGGCTGAGCTACACTCCGTCCCGCGTCGCGGCGGGCCTGCCAGGTCCGGCGCGGGGGTGGTTATAGTGCCCGCCCGCGCTATCCGCAAGGGCTGATCGGGACCGGCCAAGGCGCTGGAATCGCCTCAGAAAGCGCGCTCGATGGAGAAATCGACCACGTCGAGGAAGGCGCGCTGCACCGGCGAATCGGGGAACAGGGCCAAGGCGTCGCGCGCCATCTTGCCGTAGTGGCGGGCGCGGTCCAGCGTGTCGGCCAGCGCGGCGTGCTTCTGCATCAGCTCCAGCGCCCGCTCCAGGTCGCCGTCCTTCTGGTCCAGCCGCTCCATGGTGCGGCGCCAGAATTCGCGTTCTTCGGGATCGCCGCGGCGGAAGGCCAGGATGACGGGCAGCGTGATCTTGCCCTCGCGGAAATCGTCGCCCACCGCCTTGCCCAGGGTGGCCTGGCGGGCGGTGTAGTCGAGCACGTCGTCGACGAGCTGGAAGGCGATGCCGATATTGGAGCCGTAGCTCTCCAGCGCCTCGCATTCGGAGGCCGGCCGCTCGGCGATGACGCCGCCGATCTGGCAGGCGGCGGCGAACAGCTTGGCGGTCTTGGCCTCGATCACCTCGAGATAGGCGGTCTCGCTGGTCGCCATGTTGTTGGCGGTCTGCAGTTGCAGCACCTCGCCCTCGGCGATCACCGAGGAGGCCTCGGACAGGATGCGCAGCACTTCCAGCGAGCCGACCTCGACCATCAGCTCGAAGGCGCGGGTGAACATGAAGTCGCCGACCAGCACCGGCGCCTTGTTGCCCCACACCGCGTTGGCCGAGGGCTTGCCGCGGCGCAAGTCGGAGCCGTCGACCACGTCGTCGTGCAGCAGCGTCGCGGTGTGGATGAACTCGACGCAGGCCGACAGCAGGATGTGCTTGTCGCCGCGATAGTTGCACAGCCGGGCCGCCGCCAGGGTCAGGAGCGGCCGCAGCCGCTTGCCGCCGGCCTCGACCAGGTGCCCGGCGAGCTGGGGGATGAGCTCGACCGGCGAATGCATGCGCTCGACGATGGCGCGGTTCACCCGCTCGAGATCGCCGCCGCACAGCTGCAGCAGCGCGTCCAGCCCGGGCGGACGGCCCTTGCGTTTTTCTTCGAGGCTGACAACGACGGCCATGCGCTCTATTCTTCCTCTGCCGGTCGGCCTCAGCATAGGGGAGCGATTCGGAGGGTCAAGCAGCGGCCGCGTCGCAGCCCGTCGGCGATGCGGCGTTGGGCCGCAGAATCCGCTCATTTCGCACGCACGCATGGACAATCACACGATCACCGAAGACCGGCTGCTCGACGGGCGCGTTCGGCTGCTGCAGCCGGCGACCGGCTACCGCGTGGCGCTCGACACGCTGGTGCTGGCCGCCGCCGTCGAGGCCGAGGCGGGCGAGGCGGTGCTCGACGTCGGCGCCGGGGTAGGTGCTGCGTCGCTGTGCCTGGCGGTGCGGGTGCCCGGCGTGCGGGTGGTCGGCATCGAGGTGCAGCGCGAGCTGGTGTCGCTGGCCTCGCGCAACGTCCAGCTCAACGGCCTGCACGACCGGGTCGAGATGATCGTGGCCGACGTGGCGCAGCGGCCGCCGCCGCGGCTGGCGGCCGGCACCTTCCATCACGTCATGACCAACCCGCCGCACCTGGCGGCCGAGGAGGGCACCCCGCCGCCCGATCCGGTCAAGGCGGTAGCCAATGTCGAGAGCACGGCGACGCTGGCCAAGTGGCTGGGCTGGAGCCTGCTGATGCTGCGCTCCCGGGGCACGCTGACGATCGTGCACCGCGCCGACCGGCTGGCCGAGATCCTGGCCTGCCTCAACGGCAAGGCCGGCGAGATCGTGGTCTATCCGCTGTGGCCGGGCGAGGGCAAGGCGGCGCGCCGCATCCTGGTGCGGGCGCGCAAGTCGGTGTCGACGCCGCTGCGGCTTGCGCCCGGGCTGGTGCTGCACGAGGATGGCGGCGGCTACACGCCGCAGGCCGAGGACGTGCTGCGCCATGCGGCCGCGCTTTATCTCTAGCCGGAAGCGACGATGGGCGACGACAACGGGCTGATGTCGATCCTGACGCTGCGGCGCTGGCGCCAGCGCGCGCCGGTGGTGGCGGTGATCCGCCTGCAGGGCGTCATCGCCCCGTCCGCCGGCTTGCGCGCCACCCTGTCGCTGGCCGGGCTGGCGGCGACGCTGCACCGCGCCTTCGCGCTCAAGGGGGTCAAGGCGGTGGCGCTGCAGATCAACTCGCCCGGCGGCTCGCCGGTGCAATCGGCCCTGATCGCCGCCCGCATCCGCGCTTTGGCGGGCGAGAAGCATCTGCCGGTCTACGCCTTCGTCGAGGACGTGGCGGCCTCCGGCGGCTACTGGCTGGCCTGCGCCGCCGACGAGATCTGGGCCGACGCCAACTCCATCGTCGGCTCGATCGGCGTCATCTCCGCCAGCTTCGGGCTGGAGGAGTTCATCGCCCGCCACGGCATCCGCCGCCGCGTCCATGCCGCGGGCGAGCACAAGGGCATGCTCGATCCCTTCCTGCCGGAGAACGCCGACGACGTGGCGCGGCTGAAAGCCATGCAGGCGGAGATCCACGACAACTTCAAGGCCGAGGTGCGCGCCCGGCGCGGGCGCAAGCTGAAGGGCGAGGAGGGCGAGCTGTTCAGCGGCGCCTTCTGGACCGGCGCGCGTGCCAAGGAGATGGGCCTGGTCGACGGGCTGGGCGATTTGCGCTCGGTCATGCGCATGCATTACGGCCCGCGCGTCAAGCTGCGTCTGATCGGCGGCCAGCGCGGCTGGCTGCGCCGCCGCCTGCTGCGCAATGAGGCGCCGCCCTTGGAGCTGGGTGCGGGCGCGCCGGTGGCCGCGTCGCTGGCCGCGGGCGTGCTGGCGGCGATCGAGGAGCGCGCCTGGTGGGGCCGCTACGGCCTCTAGTTCAGGCCGAAGCGCCCTTCTCGTAGCGGAAGCCCAGCCGCAGCGTGACCTGGTAATGCGCCACGCGGCCGTCCTCGATATGGCCGCGGGTTTCGGTGACCTCGAACCAGGCGAGATGCTTCAGCGTCTGCGCGGCGGTGGCGATGGCCTGGGCGATGGCGTCCTCGATGCTCTTGGTCGAGGTGCCGACGATCTCGGTGATGGCGTAGACGTTGCTCATGGCGCTCCCTTCGCTTGCTCGCGGCATAACGAGGGACGCAGCGCCATCGTTCCCCTCAGGCGGGCATGAACCACAGCGCCAAAGTGTGGCGCATGCCGCGCTCGACCTTGCGCACGCCATGCGGCAGCGCCCGGCCGGGGAAGGCGGCCAGCAGGCCGCGCTGCGGCTGCACCTCTTCGTGGATGTCGGGGAAATAGGTCTGGCCGCCCAGGAAATCGTCGTTGAGATAGACGATGGCGGCATGCGAGGTGGTTTCGCGCCGCTTGTCGATATGGACCGGCTGTTCCATGCCCTGCGGCCACATCACGAGCTGGTAGACCTCCAGCCGCAGCCTGGCGCCGAAGGCCAGCGACAGCAAGGTCGCCGCCCGCCGTCCCGCCGCCAGCGCCAGCGGCGAGTCCGGCGCATCGATATAGAGGCCGGAGAAGATCGTGTCGGGGGAGCGCATCGCCTTGGCGGGCAGGTTGTCGACCGTATGGGCGATCAGCTCGGCGCACTGCTCGGCGCGCAGGAACCGCTCCTGCCGGACGATGCTGGTCTGCGGCGTCGACATGGAGGGAATTATAGGGGCGGGCCGGCGCGACAGCATTCGCCTTGACCGCGGCCCCGCGCCGCCCCTACATGCCCCGATGCTGAGCGTGGGCAAAATCCTGCTGCTGGCCGGGGTGGTCCTGGCGGTCATGGTCGTCTGGCGCTGGCTGAAATCGCGCGACCGCGAGGACGGCGTCAGGAAGCCGCGCGCGGGCCGCTCCAGGCGCGGCGCGCTGACCCAGGACATGGAGCCCTGCCCGGCCTGCGGCACCTTCGTGCCCGTCGGGACGGGCGCCTGCGGCCGGCCGGAATGCCCCGCCACCGGCCGGCGCGGCTGAGGCCCAATCGCCTTGACCCGACCCGGTCGCGGCACCTATTTTGCCGCACCGCAAAAGCCTAAAAATCCGGCAGCCAGAACCGGCTAGCCGACCCGGATCGACCATGGCCCACAGCCCCGCCAAGACCCCCAGTTTCCAGGAATTGATCCTGCGCCTGCAGGCCTATTGGGCCCGGCAGGGCTGCGTCATCCTGCAGCCCTACGACGTCGAGATGGGGGCGGGCACCTTCCACCCGGCCACCACCTTGCGGGCGCTGGGCGGCAAGCCCTGGAAGGCGGCCTATGTGCAGCCCTCGCGCCGGCCCAAGGACGGCCGCTACGGCGACAACCCGAACCGGCTGCAGCACTACTACCAGTTCCAGGTCATCCTGAAGCCCTCGCCGCCGGACATTCTCGAGCTCTATCTCGGCTCGCTGAAGGAGCTGGGCATCGATTCCTCCCTGCACGACCTGCGCTTCGTCGAGGACGACTGGGAGAGCCCGACGCTCGGCGCCTGGGGCCTGGGCTGGGAAGTGTGGTGCGACGGCATGGAGGTGACGCAGTTCACCTATTTCCAGCAGGTCGGCGGCATCGAATGCTCGCTGGTGGCGGGCGAGATCACCTACGGGCTGGAGCGGCTGGCCATGTACATCCAGGGCAAGGAGCGGGTCTACGACCTCGATTTCAACGGCCAGGGCGTGACCTACGGCGACGTCTTCCTGCAGAACGAGCGCGAGCAGTCGGCCTATAATTTCGAGCGCGCCAACACCGACAAGCTGTTCCAGCACTTCAAGGACGCCGAGGCCGAATGCCAGGCGCTGCTGGCGGCCGATCTGGCGCTGCCCGCCTACGACCAGTGCATCAAGGCCTCGCACAATTTCAACCTGCTCGACGCGCGCGGCGTGATCTCCGTCACCGAGCGCCAGGCCTATATCGGCCGCGTCCGCGCTTTGGCAAAAGCGTGTTGCGAAGCCTGGCTGAAGAGCCAAGGCGAGGCGGCGTGATGGCAAGGGTGCGGTTTCCCCTCCGTCATGCTGAGCGCAGCGAAGCATCTTGCTTCAATGGCATCGGCGTCTGCGCATCGGGCAAGATCCTTCGCTTCGCTCAGGATGACGGAGTAGAGGTCCGTCATGGCTGAGCTGCTTCTCGAACTCCTGTCCGAGGAAATCCCCGCGCGCATGCAGGCGCGCGCCGCCGACGATCTCAAGCGTCTGGTCGGCGACGGACTCAAGGCGGCTGGTCTGGAATTCTCCAGCGCCGAGGCCTTCGCCACGCCGCGCCGCCTGGCGCTGGTGGTGGACGGCCTGCCGGTCAGCCAGCCCGATCTGCGCGAGGAGAAAAAGGGCCCGCGCGTCGGCTCGCCGGAGAAGGCCATCGAGGGCTTCCTGAAGGGCGCCGGGCTTGCTTCCATCGACCAGGCCGAGAAACGCGACACCGGCAAGGGCGAATTCTATTTCGCCGTGATCGAGAAGAAGGGCGGCAGGACCGAAGACGTGCTGCCGGGCATCGTCCTGACGGCGATGGCGGCGCTACCCTGGCCGAAATCGATGAAATGGGGCGACGGCAGCTTCGCCTGGGTGCGCCCGCTGCAGGGCGTGCTGGCGATCTTCGACGGCAAGGCGCTGAAGGGCGAGGTGGCGCTGGGCGGCACCATGGCGCCGGTCGTGTTCGGCGACCGCACCGTCGGCCACCGCTTCCACGCGCCGCAATCCTTCGCCGTCACCTCCTTCGCCGACTATCGCGACAAGCTCAAGAAGGCCTACGTCGTCCTCGATGCCGAGGAACGCAAGGCGCTGATCAAGGACAAGGCGGCGGCGCTGGCGAAAGCCGAGGGCCTGAGCGTGCGCGACGATATCGGCCTGCTGGACGAGGTCGCCGGCCTGGTCGAGTGGCCGGTGCCCTATCTCGGCCGGATCGACGAGGCCTTCATGGAAGTGCCGCAGGAAGTGCTGGTCACCTCCATGCGCGCGCACCAGAAATATTTCGCCTGCCTCGAATCCGGCGGCGCGCTGGCGCCGCGCTTCGTCGTGGTCGCCAACACCCGGACCGAGGACGGCGGCAAGGTGGTGGTGGCCGGCAACGAGCGCGTGCTGCGCGCGCGCCTGTCCGACGCCAAGTTCTTCTGGGACCAGGACCGCAAGGTCAAGCTGGCCGAGCGCGTGCCGGCGCTGAAGGACATCGTGTTCCACGCCAGGCTGGGCACGGTGGCCGAGAAAGTCGACCGCATCCAGGCGCTGGCGGCCGAGCTGCTGCCCTTCGTGCCGCATGCCGATGCCGATCTGGTGCGCTCGGCGGCGACGCTGTGCAAGGCCGATTTGGTCACGGGCATGGTCGGCGAATTCCCCGAGCTGCAGGGTATCATGGGCCGCTACTACGCCCTGCACGAACTGGAGAAGCGCGACGTGGCCGACGCCATCGCCGAGCATTACCGGCCGCTGGGCCCGGCCGACGTCGTGCCCGCCAAGCCGGTTTCGATTGCCGTGGCCGTGGCCGACAAGATCGACACGCTGGTCGGCTTCTGGGCCATCGACGAGAAGCCGACCGGCTCGAAGGACCCCTTCGCGCTGCGCCGCGCCGCCCTGGGCGTCATCCGCATCGTGCTGGAGAACGGGCTGCGCCTGCCGCTGCGGCGCGCTTTCGAAGCGGCGGGCAAGCGCATGAAGACGCCGCCGGCCAATCTCGCCGCCGACCTGCTGGCCTTCTTCGCCGACCGCCTGAAGGTGCATCTGCGCGAGCAGGGCGTGCGGCACGATCTGGTCAGCGCCGTCTTCGCGCTGGGCAACGAGGACGATCTGGTGCGCCTGATGGCGCGGGTGAGGGCGCTGCAGGAATTCCTCGCCAGCGACAACGGCAGCAACCTGCTGGTCGCCTATAATCGCGCCGCCAACATCGTGCGCGCCGAAGAGAAGAAGGACAAGAAATCCTATGCCGGCGCGCCCGACCCGGCCCTGTTCCGGCAGGACGAGGAGAAGGCGGTGGCGGCCGCGCTCGATGCCGCCATGCCGCGGGTCGACAAGGCGCTGGCGGCGGAGGATTTCGTCGCCGCCATGGCGGCGCTGGCCGGATTGCGCGGGCCGCTGGATGCGTTTTTCGACAAGGTCACCGTCAATGCCGACGACGCGGCGTTGCGGACCAACCGGCTCAATCTGCTGACGCGGATTCGGTCGGCCATGGACCGGGTGGCGGATTTCTCGAAGATCGAAGGGTAGAACATGGCGAAGTGGGTATACGGCTTCGGAGACGGCAAGGCGGAAGGCCGCGCCGACATGCGCAACCTGCTGGGCGGCAAGGGCGGCAATCTCGCCGAGATGTCCAGCCTCGGCCTGCCGGTGCCGCCCGGCTTCACCATCACCACCGAAGTCTGCACCCATTACTACGCCAACGACCGCAAATACCCGGCCGAACTCGAAGCCCAGGTGAACGATGCCGTGGTGGCGGTGGAAAAGAGCGTCGGCGCCAAATTCGGCGACGCCGCCAACCCGCTGCTGCTCTCCGTCCGCTCCGGCGCGCGCGCCTCGATGCCGGGCATGATGGACACGGTGCTCAATCTTGGCCTCAACGACGTCACCGTCGAGGGCCTGGCCAGGCGCGCCGGCGATCCGCGCTTCGCCTACGATTCCTATCGCCGCTTCATCCAGATGTATTCCGGCGTCGTGCTGGACATCGACCACCACCATTTCGAGGAAATCCTCGAACTGGCCAAGGAAGACGCTGGTGTGAAGCTCGACACCGAGCTGAAGGCGGAGAACTGGAAGCAGGTCATCGTCCAGTACAAGAAGAAGGTCGAGAAGAAGCTGGGCAAGCCCTTCCCGCAGGACGTGCGCGAGCAGCTCTGGGGCGCCATCGGCGCGGTGTTCTCCTCGTGGATGAACCAGCGCGCCATCACCTATCGCCGCCTGCACAACATCCCCGAAAGCTGGGGCACGGCGGTCAACGTGCAGGCCATGGTGTTCGGCAACATGGGCGAGGACTGCGCCACCGGCGTCGCCTTCACCCGCGATCCCTCGACCGGCGAGAACCTGTTCTACGGCGAGTATCTCGTCAACGCGCAGGGCGAGGACGTGGTGGCCGGCATCCGCACGCCGCAGAACCTCACCGTCGTCGCCAAGCAGAAGCAGGGCTCCAAGGCGCCGGCCATGGAAGAGGTCATGCCCGAGGTGTTCCGGCAACTGGCCGGCGTGCGCGAGACGCTGGAAAAGCACTATCGCGACATGCAGGACATCGAATTCACCGTGCAGCAGGGCAAGCTCTACATGCTGCAGACCCGCAACGGCAAGCGCACCGCCAAGGCGGCGCTGAAAGTCGCCTGCGACATGGTGCGCGAGGGGCTGATCGACCACAAGGAAGCGGTGGCGCGCGTCTCGCCCGCCTCGCTCGACCAGCTCCTGCATCCCACGCTCGATCCCAAGGCGCCGCGCAAGGTCATCGCGCGCGGCCTGCCGGCCTCGCCGGGCGCGGCCTCGGGCGCGGTGGTGTTCAATGCCGACGAGGCGGAGAAGCGGGCGCAGAAGGGCGAGAAGGTCATCCTGGTGCGCCGCGAGACCAGCCCCGAGGACATCCACGGCATGCACGCCGCCCAGGGCATCCTGACCTCGACCGGCGGCATGACCAGCCACGCCGCCGTGGTGGCGCGCGGCATGGGCCGTCCCTGCGTCGCCGGCGCCGGCGACGTGCGCATCGACGCCAATGCCGGCACGCTGTCGGTGCGCGGCACCACGGTCAAGACCGGCGAGACCATCACGCTGGACGGCTCGACCGGCGAGATCATGCTGGGCGTGGTGCCGACCATCCAGCCCGAGCTGTCGGGCGATTTCGCCGAGCTGATGGACTGGGCCGACCAGGTCCGCACCCTGAAAGTGCGCACCAATGCCGAGACCCCGGCCGATGCGGCGCAAGCGCGCAAGTTCGGCGCCGAAGGCATCGGCCTGTGCCGCACCGAGCACATGTTCTTCGACGAGGAGCGCATCGTGGCGGTGCGCGAGATGATCCTGTCCGACGACGAGGCCGGCCGCCGCAAGGCGCTGGCCCGCATCCAGCCCATGCAGCGCCAGGATTTCGTCGAGCTGTTCAGGATCATGGCCGGTCAGCCGGTCACCATCCGCCTGCTCGATCCGCCGCTGCACGAATTCCTGCCGCGCACCGACGCGGAGATGCAGGGCGTCGCCAAGGCGGTCGGCGTGCCGGTGCCGGAGATCCAGGCGCGGGCCGCCAAGCTGCACGAGTTCAACCCGATGCTGGGCCATCGCGGCGTGCGCCTGGGCATCTCCTACCCGGAAATCTACGAGATGCAGGCCCGCGCCATTTTCGAGGCCATGGCCGAGATCGTGAAGGGCGGCGGCCAGCCGGTGGAGGCGGAGATCATGATCCCGCTGGTCGCCACCAAGCGCGAGCTGGACCTGATGAAGGAAGTGGTGGACCGCGTCGCCGGCGAGGTCGGCAAGGCTGCCGGCGTGAAACTGCCCTATCTGGTTGGCACCATGATCGAGCTGCCGCGCGCGGCCCTGCGGGCGGGCGAGATCGCCGAGACGGCCGAGTTCTTCTCCTTCGGCACCAACGATCTGACCCAGACCACGTTCGGCCTGTCGCGCGACGACAGCGCCTCGTTCCTGGAGAAGTACCAGCAGCGCGGCATTTTCGAGCACGATCCCTTCGTCAGCCTCGACGTCGAGGGCGTCGGCGAGCTGGTGAAGATCGCCGCCGAGCGCGGCCGCCAGACCCGCGCCAAGCTGAAGCTGGGCATCTGCGGCGAGCATGGCGGCGATCCGGCGTCGATCTTCTTCTGCCACAACACCGGGCTGGACTACGTCTCCTGCTCGCCCTTCCGCGTGCCGATCGCGCGGCTGGCGGCGGCGCAGGCCGCGCTGGGCATCTCCCCGCGCGGCGACTGATGCCGGCCCTGCCGTCCCTTTCCTCGCTGAAGGAGGGCGGCAAACCCGCTTTGGCCGCCGCCCTGGCGCGCCTCGAGCGCCAGCCGGAGGACGAAGCCACCATCGCGCTCCTGGGCGAGGCCTATGCCGCTTCCCGGGCGCATGTCCTGGGCATCACCGGCCCGCCCGGCGTCGGCAAGTCGACGCTGCTCTCCGCCCTGATCAGGGCCTGGCGCCAGCGCGGCCGCAGCGTCGGCGTCATCGCCGTCGATCCCTCCTCGCGCCGCACCGGCGGCGCGCTCCTGGGCGACCGCACCCGCATCGTCACCGATCCCGACGATAGCGGCGTCTTCATCCGCTCGATGGCGGCGCGCGACCGGCTGGGCGGATTGGCGGAGCTGACCTTCCCCGCCATGGTGCTGATGCGGGCCCTGTTCGACGTCGTCATCGTCGAGACGGTGGGCGTTGGCCAGTCGGAGACCGACGTGGTGGCGGTGGCCGACACGGTGTTGTTCTGCGTCCAGCCCGGCTCCGGCGATTCGCTGCAGTTCATGAAGGCGGGCATCGCCGAAATCCCGCATCTGATCGCCGTCACCAAGGCCGATCTCGGCGCCCCGGCGGAGCGGGCGCGGGCCGATGTCGAAGGCGCGCTGTCGCTGGCCGAGGCCAATGGCGGGGAGTGGGCGCTGCAGGTGCTGCTGGTATCGGCCAGCAGCGGTGCCGGCATCGCGGCGCTGATCGACGGCGTCGAGGCCCATCGCGCCTTCCTGGCGCAGCAGGCGCGCGGCCAGATCCAGCGCCTGCGCCAGGCCGAGACCTGGCTGGAGGACTGGCTGCGCGCCCAGTTCGGCCGGCAGGGTCTGATGCGGGCGGGACAGATCGCGCTGCAGCCGCGCCAGTCGCCGTTCGCGCGCGCTTCGGCGATTGCGCAACGCCTGCGCGGCTGACAAGCTCGGGCCGCGGGAGGGGATTGCCATGGCCGAACAGGCGCACAGGCTGGCGGTGCTGATCGATGCGGACAACGCCTCGGCGGCGATCGTCGACGATCTCCTGGCGGAGATCGCCAAGCTGGGTACCGCCAGCGTCAAGCGCATCTATGGCGATTTCACCTCGGGCCGGCTGGCGGCGTGGAACGCGCGCATCCTGGAGCATTCGATCCAGCAGGTGCAGCAGCCCAGCTTCACCACCGGCAAGAACGCCTCCGACATCGCCCTGGTGATCGACGCCATGGACCTGCTGCACTCCAAGCGGTTCAACGGTTTCTGCCTGGTGTCGAGCGACAGCGACTTCACCCGCCTCGCCATGCGCCTGCGCGAGGAGGGCGTCACCGTCTACGGCTTCGGCGAGAAGAAGACGCCGCGCGCCTTCGTCGCCGCCTGCGACAAGTTCATCTACACCGAAATCTTGCGGCCGCCGGCCAAACGCGCTGCCGGCGCGGCCCGTGCTCCCGCCAGGGCGAAGGCAAAACCGGCGGCCCGTCCGCCGGTGCCGCCGGCATCGGC
>JBFXDA010000025.1:0-69515 GCA_050181585.1 Reyranellaceae bacterium | reverse complement strand
AAATGCAGCGCCCCGGAGGCCACCGCCTCGGCCTTGCGCCCGCGCGCCTTGCGCGCCTGCAGCGCCTTCACGTCGGAGGCCGCGTAGAGCCGCGACCGGCTGCCGGCCGGCGCCTCCGAGCGGATCAAGCCGCGGCTGACATAGGCGTAAAGCGTCGGCAGCGACACGCCCAGCGCCTGGGCCGCCTCGGCGGCGGAGAGATGGCGTTTCATGGCATCATATTGATTATTTAAATCAATATTGACAACATATTTATACAAGACAACGTTACTGCCATGAAATCCGATGGAGGGAAGTCATGAGCAAGAGCGGCCTGGATGGCGTGATCGCCGCCGAAACCAGACTGAGCCATGTCGATGGCGAAGCCGGCAGGCTGATCGTGGCCGGGCACGAACTGCCCGAACTGGTCCGCGACCACGGCTTCGAGGGCACCGCGGCGCTGCTGTGGGACGGGCTGGCGCCGGAGGGCGGCGATCGCGCCGCCGTCCAGCGCGGACTGGGCCAGGCGCGCCTCGATGCCTTCGCTCATGTGCCCGCCCTGCTGGCGGTGGCGAAGGACCTGACCGTCGTCGAGGCGCTGCGCGTCGGCCTCGGCCTGCTGCCCGACGCAGCCAAGACGCCGCATCATCTGCTGGCGACCGCCGCCCTGCCGGTGTTCCTCGCCGCCCTGCTGCGCCAGAAGGACGACCAGCCGGCCGTCGCGCCCGATCCGGCGCTCGGCACGGCCGCCGACCTGCTGCGCATGCTGCGGGGCGAACGCGCGCCCGCGCCGGAGGAGAAGGCGCTCGACGCCTATCTCACCACCATCGCCGATCACGGCTTCAACGCCTCGACCTTCGCCGCCCGCGTGGTCGCCTCGACGCGGGCCGGGCTGATCTCTGCGGTGCTGGCGGGGTTGTGCGCGCTGAAAGGGCCGCTGCATGGCGGCGCGCCCGGGCCGGTGCTGGACATGCTCGACGAGATCGGCGCCAGCGCCAATGTCCTGCCGTGGTTGGACAAGGCGGTACGGGACGGCGAGCGGCTGATGGGCTTCGGGCACCGCATCTACAAGGTGCGCGACCCACGCGCCGACGTGCTGAAAGCGGTGGTGGCCGGGCTGGGCGGGCGCAGCGGGCGGCTGCGCTTCGCCGCCGAGGTCGAGGCCGGCGCCATCGCCACCTTGCGCCGGCTGAAACCGGGCCAGCGGCTGGATACCAATGTCGAGTTCTACACCGCCCTGGTGCTGGAGGCGGTCGGCCTGCCGCGCGAGGCCTTCACCGCCGTCTTCGCCGTCGGCCGCGCCGCCGGCTGGTGCGCCCATATCCTGGAGCAGGAGCAGACTGGCCGCATCATCCGCCCGCAGTCGCGCTATATCGGCCCCATGCCGCCGCAGCCCGCCGCGGCCTGAACAGGGTCGACCTTCCCCTCAACGGGCGTCTGCGGACGCCCGTTTTTCGTTCGATCATCAGATTGGTGCGACCATTGCACCATTTGATCTGGTGCAATGTCCGCAATTAGTATCATTCTTCAAGAATCATTCGGACCGTGGTGAGGGAACATGGAGCGCATCGAACTCGGCTGGTTCATCCCGACCCAGGGCGACACCACAGCCTATGGCGATCCCTCGGCCGATGTCCCCAGTTCGGCAGAGATGTTCGAGCGCGTCACCCAGGCGGCCGAGCAAGCCGGGTTCGAATACCTGCTGATCCCCGTCAACCAGCATTGCTGGGAAGCCTGGATCACCGGCGCCATGATGGCCGCCCGCAGCCAGCGCATCAAACCGCTGATCGCCGCCCGGCCCGGCTACATCAACCCGGTGCTGCTGGCCAAGATGGTCGCCACCTTCGACCAGCTCTCGGGCGGGCGCATCTGCATCAACCTGATCGCCGGCTTGAGCGACGAGCAGTCGGCCAACGAGGGGCTGCGCTTCAGCAAGGAAGACCGCTACGGGCTGATGGAGGAGGAAGTCAGCATCGTCAAGGCGCTGTGGACCGCCAAGGGGCCGATCGACTTCAAGGGCAAGTTCTACGACCTGAAGAACGTCTCCATCACGCCCACCACTTTCCAGAAGCCCTACCCCAAGTTCTATCTCGGCGGCGGCTCGCGCGAGGCCTGGGAGATGTCGGCCAAGCATTCCGACGTGCACCTGTTCTGGGGCGACCATCCCGACAACATCCGCACCCAGATGCGCCAGATCCGCGACATCGCCCGCACCTACGGGCGCGAGAAGCAGATCGGCTTCGGCATGCGCCTGCAGATCGTCTGCCGCGAGACCGAGAAGGACGCCTGGGCTGCCGCCGACACGCTGATCGCCAGCGCCACCCAGGAATTGCTGGAGCGCACCGCCACCCAGTACGGCACCTCGGCCGCCAACCGGCGCATGCAGGAGCTGGCCCGGACCGAGGACAATCTGATCATGCCGCATCTGTGGACCGGCATCACCAAGGTGCGGGCCGGGGCGGGCGTGGCGGTGGTCGGCAACCCCGAGCAATGCGCCGCCACCTTGCAGCAATTCATCGATGTCGGCTGCCACTCCTTCTGCCTCTCGGGCTACCTGCACGATGCCGAGGCCGAGCGCTTCGGACGCATGGTCCTGCCGCTGCTGCGGGCCCGCAATCCGGACCGGATCGCCGCCTGAAAACCAAGCTGAAACAAGGCGCTAACCCGATAGCTTGACTTCCGGGCGTTTGCCGCTATGGTGCGCGCCTCTTAAGGATTTTCCCCGGTTCTGGCCGGGTTTTGCAGGGATTTCCGCCATGGCCAAGCCGACCACGGTGCTGATCAAGATGGTGTCGTCCGCCGACACCGGATACTTCTACGTCACCAAGAAGAATCCGCGCACCAAGACCGAAAAGATGGAACTGAAGAAGTACGATCCGGTGGCGCGCAAGCACGTCGTCTTCAAGGAATCCAAGATCAAGTAAAGCAGGTCTCTCCTCGCGAAAGAGCCGCCTCCGGGCGGCTTTTTTGTTGCCCCGGCCCGGTGCCCGCCCTCGCCGCATTGCGGCGACGGCCTATACGTCTGCCACGCTGGCTGGGGCAGCGATCACAGTCCGATCACATCACCGCCGGCGCGCGCGTGCCTACCATCCTCCCGTCGCCGCAAGGCGGACGGCGACGCGGAACTCGAAAGCCGCATGAGGTTGTGTTGTCTGAACCTGCTATCGGCAGCGGCGTCTCGTCCTGGCGCCTGGCGAGCGAGCGCATCCGCAGCGTCCGAGTGGGCGGCGTCGCCAGCAAGCTCGCCCTCTCGCTGCTGTCGCTGGCCGCCATCTGGTGGCTGGTCGGCGATGCCGCCGTCGTACCCTTCCTGCTCGGCATCGCCGGCGCGAGCTGGCTGGCCATCGCCGCCGCCGACCGCGCCATCCGCTCCCCGGCCTGGCGCATCGCCGCCGCCATCGTCTTCGCCAGCGCCCTGTTCGGCTGCCTGATGGCGCTGAACGTGGCCGGCTTCGTCGGCAACCTGACCGGCAATCCCGAAAGCGAGTCGCTGCGCAACCAGTGGGTGGTCACCATCGGGCTGGGCTTCTACACGCTGCAGATCATCGCCGTCGGCATCGACGTGCTGCGCCGGCGCATCGCCTTGCCGGCACCGCTCGACTACATCTTCTACATCCTCTATCTGCCCAAGTTCCTGTCCGGGCCGATCGAGCAGGCGCCGTTCCTGGAGAAAGTGCGCGACTACCGGCTGCGCTGGGTCGACGCCAATCTCGCCACCGGCCTGCCCTGGCTGGTGCTGGGCGCCTTCATGAAGTTCGGCGTCGCCGATTCGGTCAGCCGCCTGGTCGACATCGACTATGTGCGCCCGCTGGGCGTCTTCGCCATGACGGCGCTGTTCGAGCTGCGGGTCTATTTCGACTGGGCCGGCTACAGCCTGATGGCCTATGGCGCGGCCTGGTGCCTAGGCCTGCCGGTGATGCTGAACTTCGCCCAGCCGATCTTCGCCCACAATCCGCAGGAGCTGTGGCGGCGCTGGCATATCAGCCTGGGGCGCTGGTTCCGCGAATACCTGTTCAAGCCGCTGCATCATGGTCTGCCCTACCCCGTGCTGCTCTCCTTCGCCGCCCCGCTGGCGGTGTTCGCCATCTCGGCGCTGTGGCACGGCGTGTCGTTCAACTTCCTGCTCTGGGGCCTGTTCCACGCCGGCGCCTACCTGCTGTTCGTCAAGCTGCTGCGCCACCTGCCGGCGCCCCTGCTGCTGCGCGTCTTCGGCTTCGTCATGCTGCTGCTGGTCGGCCGCCTGCTGTTCATGGACGACGACACCGGCCGGCTGCTGACCAAGATCGCCAATCTCGCCTCGCTCGAGGCCTGGCGCGCCGACCTGACGCCGCAGGCGGTGCGCGGCCTGCTCGACCATGTCCGCGCCATGGAGCTGACCAAGGCCGGCGCCGTCGGCGTCGTGGTGGCCACGGTCGTGATCGGGATCGAGTGGCTGAACGAGCGCCGCCATCCGGATCGGCCCTACAAGCTCCTGCTCCACCCGCTGGTCACCGTCCTTTTGGCGGTGGCCACGCTTCTGATCGCCAGCGCGACCGATGTCGGCTTCGTCTACGCGCGCTACTAGGCCGGGCCTGCTGATGCTGGTCTTCCTGCTGCTGCTGTGGGCGGCGGCGGGGCACGCTTTCTATCGCCTCGACCGGGCGCATGACCGGCAGGCGCACCGGCTGCTGGCCGAGCTGGTCGAGCACAAGGCGAAACTGGCCGACGCGACGGCGGGCCCGCGCGTCGTCATCGCCGGCGGCTCGAACGCCTATTACGGCCTCGACGCGGCATTGCTGGAGGAGGAGCTCGACCGGCCGGTGATCAACCTGGCGCTGCCCTTCGGCGCCCATCACCACGCCATCGCGCTGGACCTGCTCGAGGAACAGCTCCAGCGCGGCGACACCGTGGTCTATTCCCCCGGCAGCCTGTGGGACGCAGCACGGCCACCCTCCCGCCGCGCCCGCGACTTCGACGCCTATCTCGACGAGGCGGGGCTGGCCGGCTATGAGCGCCAGTTCGACGCCGCCGCCATTCCCTGGCGGCCGCTGCCGCAGACCGGACCGCTGCTGCTGGCCGCCGTCGAGGGACCGCAGAGCGGGTCGGGCCGGTCCTGGGTCGCCGACACCGACGCGCACGGCACCTATACCGCCTGCGTCGATGCGCCGGTGGTAAGGCCGCGGCATTTCGCCAAGGACCGCGTCAACGACGACCTGATCGAGGCGCTGCGCCAGGCGGCGCGGCGGCTGGCGCGCGAGGATATCCGGCTGGTGGTCAGCTTCCCCTGGCTGTTCATCCGCGAAAACGACCGGCCGCGCTGGCAGGGCCTCCATGCCCGCGCCGTCGCCGATATGGGCGCGGACCTGCCCGTCGTCGCCTCCGATCCGCAGGACCTGCTGCGCAGCCGCCGCGCCGATTTCTGCGACTCGCCGCTGCATCTGTCGGAGGACGCCTCGCGCCGACGCACCCGCGCCCTGGCCGCCTCGCTGCGGCCGCTGCTCGAGGAGGAGTGAGCCGCCTATCTGGTAGCCAGCTCGACCACGGCGGCCTCGACCGAGGCGTGGCGGAAGGCGTCGTTGTGGCCGGCGCCGGAAAGCTCCTCGAACCGCGCCGGAACGCCGCGGCCGGCCAGTTGCCGCACATAGTCGCGCGCCAGCCCGGGCGCGGTGTTGTCGTCGACCGAGCCGGTCAGGGCAATGACCCGCGTGGTCGCCGGCACTTTGTCGGCCCAGCGATGCGGCGACTCGCTTTGCGTCCACAGCGGACGATTGCGCGCGAAGCGCCAGGCGTCGAGATGGCAGGGGCAGGCCACCAGCACCACGCCGTCGGCCAGGCCGGGATGGCGGCCGGCGATGATCGCCGCCGTCGCCGCACCGCCGGAATGGCCCAGCAGCACCACGCGCTGCGGCCGGTACGCCTGCTTCAGTTTCGCCACCACGCCGGCCACCTCGTCGATATTGGTGGTCGTGTAGTGATCCATGCGCCCGTTATGGCTGCCGCCGGACTTGCCGCCCGAACCGTCCTCGTAGCCCGGCCGCACCAGTGCCACCGCCACGCTGGCGGCCAGGTCCGGACGTTTGGCCAGCGCGGCAGCCATGGCGAAATGGTAATTGGCCGGGCCGCCCGCCGAGACGTCGCCATGGAGCACCACGACCAGCGCCTGCGGCGGCGCACCCGCCGCCGCACCCTTGTAGGTGCGCAGGAACAGGCATTCGCTCTTGCCGGTCAGGCTGGTGTCGACCGCTTCCGCCGCGCAGGGAGCGGCGCTGGCCAGCGCCGGACAGGCCAGCACCGCCAGAGCCGCCGAAACCGCCAGAAAGCCTCGCATTGTCATCTTCCCCCCAAGGAAAGCCGGGCGAATTCTGCCCGGCAATGCGACGCCTGTCTGCCGCCTTGCCGGGTCCAGCCCGAGGTTCTATCGTCCGCCCCTGAATTCCCGTTCATCGAGCAGGCACAACAGGAGGAACGCATGAGTGCGCAACTGTCCCGCGACGACTGGAAGGCCAAGGCCGAGGGCCTGAGCTATCGCAACCAGGCGTTCATCAACGGCAAGTACGTTGCCGCCCTGTCCGGCAAGACCTTCGACTGCGTCAACCCGGCCACCGGCAAGGTGCTGACCAAGGTCGCCGAATGCGACAAGGAAGACGTCGACGTGGCGGTCAAGGCCGCGCGGGCGGCGTTCGAGGCCGGCAAATGGGCCAACATGGCGCCGGCCAAGCGCAAGGCGGTGATGCAGAAATGGGCCCAGCTCATCCTCAAGCACGGCGAGGAACTGGCACTGCTGGAAACGCTGGATATGGGCAAGCCGATCCAGTACTCGACCCGCGTCGACATCCCGGGCTCCGCCAACGCCATCGCCTGGTTCGCCGAGGCCATCGACAAGGTCTACGACGAGATCGCGCCGACCGATCCGCGCGTGCTGGCGCTGATCACCCGCGAGCCGATCGGCGTCGTCGCCGCCGTGGTGCCGTGGAACTTCCCGCTGCTGATGGCCGCCTGGAAGGTGGCGCCGGCGCTGGCCTCGGGCAATTCGGTGGTGCTGAAGCCGGCCGAGCAGTCGCCGCTGACCGCGCTGCGCATCGCCGAGCTGGCGATCGAGGCCGGCATTCCCGAGGGCGTGTTCAACGTCGTGCCCGGCTTCGGCGAGACCGCCGGCCAGGCGCTGGGCCGCCACATGGACGTCGACTGCCTGGCCTTCACCGGCTCGACCGAGGTCGGCAAGTTCTTCCTGAAATACGCCGGCGAATCGAATATGAAGCAGATCTGGCTGGAATGCGGCGGCAAGTCGCCCAACGTCGTCTTCGCCGACGCGCCGAACCTGGACGTCGCCGCCCGCACCTCCGCCTTCGGCATCTGGTTCAACCAGGGCGAGGTCTGCACCGCCGGCTCGCGCCTGATCGTCGAGGAGAAGATCAAGGACGAGTTCCTCGAGAAGATCATGGCCCAGGGCCAGAAGATGCAGCCGGGCGATCCGCTCGATCCCAAGACCCAGATGGGCGCCATCGTCGACGAGACCCAGACCAAGCGCGTCATGGGCTATATCGACGCCGGCAAGAAGGAGGGCGCGCAGCTCAAGATGGGCGGCGAGCGCACCTATATCGAGAACGCCGGCTGCTTCGTGCCGCCGACCGTGTTCGACAACGTCAGCAACAAGATGAAGATCGCGCAGGAAGAGATTTTCGGCCCGGTGCTGTCGGTGCTGACCTTCAAGGACGGCGAGGAGGCGCTGAAGACGGCCAACGACACGATCTACGGCCTGGCCTCGGGCATCTGGACCTCCGACATCAACAAGGCGTTCAAGTTCGCCAAGGGCCTGCGCGCCGGCTCGGTGTGGGTCAACACCTATGACGGCGGCGACATCACCACCCCGTTCGGCGGCTACAAGCAGTCCGGCATCGGCCGCGACAAGTCGCTGCACGCTTTGGAGAAATTCACCCAGGTGAAGACCACCTGGGTGCAACTGAGCTAGACTGCCGGCAAGGCTTCGATGCCGCCAAGGGCGCAGCCGTCGGCTGCGCCCTTTTTTGCGAGTTGAGTTGGGTTTTGGGGGTCCGCCGATGGCCGCCGTCAGATCAGCCCGCGTCAAGCTTGCCCACAGCGAACGGGGCATGGCGCTGACCATCGCGGCGCGCCCGCGCGACGAGCTGATCCGCAGCTGGGACCTGGCCTATGCGCTGGAGATCAGGCCGGCGCTGGACGCCGCCCGCCTGGCGCAGGCCTTCCAGCACATCATCCATCTGCACCCCCGCCTGCGCGCCGTCTATCGCGTCGCCGGCGGCGAGGTCGAGGCGCGGCTGCTGCCGCCGCAGCGCTTCTCGCTGCGGACCGTCGACGCCGCGGCCATGCCGGCGGCGGCGTTCGCGGCATTCCTGCGCGAACAGGCCGGCCAGGCCTGGGACATCGAACGCGGCCCGCTGATCGACCTGGCGGCCATAACCCGGCCCAGAAACCGGATGGTGCTGCTGCTGCGCCTGCATCACCTGGTGATGGACGCCTGGTCGGTCGAGATCATGCTGCGCGACATGATGACGTATTACGTCGGCATGGCCGGCGGCGTGCGGAAGCCGCCGGATTTCGACGCCTTCATCGCCTGGGAGGAGAGTTTCATCGCCTCGCCCGCCGGGCGCGCCCAGCGCGATTTCTGGCGCAAGCGTCTGGCCGGTCTGGGCCGGCGCCTGGCGCTGCCCTACGACCGCCCACCGTCCTCGCCGCTGATCGCCAGATCCGGCACCGAACACTTTGCCATCGACGAGGCGCTGGCGAAGAAGCTCCGGGCCGTGGCCCAGGCGCGCGGCACCACTGTGTTCGCCGTGCTGCTGGCCGCTTTCCAGACCCTGCTGTCGGGTGTCGGCGGCGAGAACGACATCGTGGTCACCACCACGACGGCGCGGCGCACGCGGGCGGAGTTCGCCGACACCGTCGGACTGGTCGCCAATCTGGTCGCCCTGCGCGCCAACGTCGCCGACGACGTGGCGTTCGGCCGCCAGGTCGCGCTGGCCGGCCGCACCATTTCGGAGGCGCTGGCGAACCAGGAGCTGCACGTCAAGATCGTGGCCGAGGACCTGGCGGCGGGCCGCCTCGACCAGGCCGGCAATGTCGGGGTGGGCGATACCGCCTTCGACCAGGTCGGGCTGTGCATGCTGACGCCGAATATCGGCGAGGTACCGCAGGCCGGGCTGCGCCTGAAATACAACCCCGGCACCACGACCCGGCTGGGGCCCTACGAGCTGAAAATGCTCGACCTCGACCGCAGCGAGTGCACGCGCGACCTGACGCTCTATTTCAACGAGCTCGAAGGCCGGATTGCCTGTTTTTTCGCCTATTCGGCCGACGTCTTCGAGCGCGGCACCATCGCCGGCCTGGCACGGCGTTTGCTCGCCATATTGGAAGCGGGCTGTAACCAGCCGGAGCTTGCGCTCCGCACGCTGAAAGCGGCCAGATAGTAGCCTTCCTTGGGGGAATACATGCGCGTTGCCGTGGTGACACCCTATTGCACCGAGCCGGACGACATACTCCTGCAATGCCTGAACAGCGTCGCGGCCCAAAGCCATCCCGTGCGCCATATCCTGGTGGCGGACGGGCCGGCCAACCCGCTGCTGCGCGCCTGGGACGTCGACCATATCGGCCTGCCCCGCATGCATGGCGACAACGGCAATCTCGGCCGCTGCGTCGGCGCCCTGCACGCCAAGGCCGAAGGCTACGATGCGGTGGCCTTCCTCGACGCCGACAACTGGTACCGGCCCCAGCACATCGCCCTGATGGTCGGGCTGCAGCGGTCGACCGGAGCCCAGGTCTGCACCGCCGCCCGCTCCCTCTATCGGCTCGACGGCTCGCTGATGCGCGAGGTCGACGCCGAGTCCGACGGCTCGGGCTTCGCCGACACCAGTTGCATGTTCATCCATGCCTCGGGCTACGAGACCCTGCCGCTATGGGCGCAGATGCCGGTCGAGATGTCGCCGGTCTGCGATCGCGTGGTGTGGATGGCGATCCTGCTGCGCGGCCTGCGCCGGGCCCATTCGCCCAAGCAGAGCGTCGCCTTCCGCACCCGCTACGCCCATGCCTACAGGTCGATGGGGGAAACGCCGCCGGCCGAGGCCAAGGAGGACAGCACCTTCCTGCCCGCCTTCGGCTACTGGGCCCGCATGACGCCCGCGGCGCGCGTGCAGCTCATCTTCGGCGCCGTGCCGGGCCGGCCGGACGAGGTGGCGCGGCTGGATGAAATGATCCTGAATTCGGCTATCATCGAGCGTCCGTCGGAAGGAATCCCGCAGGAGACCGCGCTGGCCGCCCAGCAATGACGCCACGCACGATCAATCTCGCCTTGCAAGGCGGCGGCGCGCACGGCGCCTTCACCTGGGGCGTGCTCGACCGGCTGCTGGAGGACGAGGGCATCGTCCTCGAAGGCATTTCCGGCACCTCGGCCGGCGCCGTCAACGCGGTGGTGCTGGCGCAAGGGTTCGCCGATGGCGGCGCGGCCGGCGCGCGCCGGGCGCTGGACGCTTTCTGGAACGATTTGTCGACCTTCGCGCCGTTCTCGCCGGCGCAGCGCAGCTTCGTCGACTGGCTGACCGGCAACTGGAATCTCGACCGCTCGCCGGCCACCGTCTTGTTCGACATGTTCACCCGGCTAGTGTCGCCCTACGAGGGCAATCCGGCCAATCTCAACGGGCTGCGGCACCTGCTGGCCGAGCGCATCGACCTGGAGCGGGTGCGCAACTGCCGGGAGCTGAAGCTGTTCATCTCCGCCACCTCGGTGCGCACCGGCAAGGGCCGCGTCTTCCAGGGACCGGAGATCACGCTCGACGCCATCCTGGCCTCGGCCTGCCTGCCGACGGTGTTCCAGGCCGTGACCATCGACGGCGAGCCCTACTGGGACGGCGGCTACATGGGCAATCCCGCCATCTGGCCGCTGATCTACGGCTGCGACAGCCGCGACGTGGTGGTGGTGCAGGTCAATCCGCTGGTGCGCGAGGAGACGCCGCGCAGCTCGGCCGAGATCATGAACCGGCTGAACGAGATCACCTTCAACTCGGCCCTGATCGGCGAGATGCGCGCCATCGCCACGGTGCAGCGGCTGATCGAGCACGGCGAGCTGACCGGCGGCGCCACCGCGCGGCTGAAGAAGATGCTGATCCACCTGATCGCCGATGCCGACGAGATGCGCGGCCTGGGCGTGGCCAGCAAGTTCAACCTGCACCGCGACTTCCTCCAGCACCTGAAAGCGGTCGGCCGCAACGCCGCCGCCCGCTGGCTCGACCTCAATCGCGACAGGCTGGGCAGCGAATCCAGCATCGACATCCGCACCACCTTCCTCTGACCATGCGCATCGGCATCGATCTCGGCGGCACCAAAATCGAAGCCATCGCGCTCGACGACGACGGCAACGAGCTGGCGCGCCGGCGCATCGCCACCCCGCCAGGACCCTACGAACGCACCGTCGCGGCGATCGCCGATCTGGTCGCCGGCATCGAGCGCGACACCGGCTTGCGCGGCAGCGTCGGCGTCGGCACGCCCGGCGCCCTCTCGCCGGCCACCGGCCTGATCAAGAACGCCAACTCGACCCGCCTGATCGGCCGCCCGCTCGACCGCGACCTGGCGCGGGCGCTGGGCCGCGAAGTGCGCATCGCCAACGACGCCAACTGCTTTGCCGTTTCGGAAGCGGTCGACGGCGCGGCGGCCGGGGCGGCGGTGGTGTTCGGCGTCATCCTGGGCACCGGCTGCGGCGGCGGCATCGCCATCGCCGGCCAGGCGCTGACCGGCGCCAACGCCATCGCCGGCGAATGGGGCCACAACCCGCTGCCCTGGCCGCGCCCGGACGAAACGCCGGGACCGCCCTGCTATTGCGGCCGCTCTGGCTGCATCGAGACTTTTCTCTCCGGCCCCGGCCTGGCGCAGGACCATGCCCGCTCGTGCGATGAAAACCTGTCGGCCGAGCAGATCGTGACGCGCGCCGAGGCGGGCGATCCCCGCACCCAGGCCTCGCTCGACCGCTACATCGACCGGCTGGCGCGTGGCCTGGCCTCGGTGATCAACGTTCTCGATCCCGACTGCATCGTGCTGGGCGGCGGCATGTCCCATTGCCGGCAGCTCTACGAGAAAGTGCCGGCGGTCTGGCGGCGTTACGTCTTTTCCGACGACGTGAGCACTCGCCTGCTGCCGCCCCGGCACGGCGATGCCAGCGGGGTGCGCGGCGCGGCCTGGCTGTGGAGCCCATAGATCCCTGCTACTTGCACTTGGGCCGCGGCAGTTCCTCGATCGAGGCCAGCCGGCCCTGCACGGAGAAATCGCCGTAGTCGAGCGCGATGGCCTGCGCCACGCCGTTGCCCAGCAGCTCGACCGTCATCTCGTATTCCGGCTGGTCCTCGCCCTTGGCCGAGGGAAAGAACGCCAGGTGCACGACCCAGAGCGGCTGGTTCTGCAGCAGCGGATGCTTGATGTCGACGCCGCTGCGCGGCTCCTTGCCGGTGATGATGGCATTGACGTCGAACGCCCCCTCCAGCCGGCCGCCGTCGAACACGGGGCGGAACAGGCCGAACTCGCCCGCCTTGGCGCGATCGATCACCGCGGCGGTGTGGGCGGTGGGGAACAGCGTGCCCTTGGGCAGGGCGAACTCCTTGTTCTCGGGCTCGTGGAACACCGCGCGGCCCTCGCCGCGGCTGTTCTCGAAGGTGGCGATGCCGCGCAGCTGCTCGTCGGGCGTGCCGTCCTCGATGGTGCGCACGGTGAAGCGGTAGTTCTGCCCGTCCTTGGATTCGAAGCTGGCATAGGTGGAGTCCGACTCCACCTGTTCGGCGTCGGCGCGCGAATAGGTCAGCCGCATGCGCTGGTTGACCTCCCAGCCGTCGCAGGATTCGCCGGTTTCGATCACCATGGCGCCGCGCACGTCCAGGATCGTGCTGCCGCGCTTGGCCGCGCCCAGGCGCATGTCGTAGATGGCGCGGTGCGGCGCCAGATCGGTGGCCGAGACGGCCGAGGAGAACACCGCAACGGCGGCAAAACCCGCCACCAACGTCCAGACTCTGCGCAAAACCATAGGAAATTCGGCGACCCGCACTTGCGGCGACGCGGTTTGCGTCGCCCCTCGGGCTAACGTAGAGAAGGCCCTGCCGAGCGTCCAGCGCAAGAGGATCGAAATGACAAAACGTCCCGTCGTTGTCGCAACACGCCATTTCCCCGACGCGGTGGAAGAACGCCTGCAGGCGCTGTTCGAGGCCCGGCTGAACCCGGACGACCGCCCTTTGCCGCCCGAGGAGTTGCTTTCCCGCGCCCAGGGCGCCGACGGGCTGCTGGTGGCGGCGACCGGGAGGGTCGATGCCGATCTGATCGGCCGGCTGCCGCCAAGCGTGCGGATAATCGCCACTTTTTCAGTCGGTTACGAGCATATCGACGTGGCGGCCGCGGAACGGCGGGGCATTCTGGTAACGAATACGCCCGACGTGCTGACCGACGCCACGGCCGAGATCGCGCTGCTGCTGCTGCTGGCGGCCGCCCGCCGCGCCCATGAGGGGGCCGCGATGCTGCGGCAGGGCCAGTGGAGCGGCTGGACCCCTACCCAGCTCATGGGTATCGGGCTGACCGGCAAACGGCTGGGCATCGTCGGCATGGGCCGCATCGGCCAGGCGCTGGCGCAGCGGGCCCGCGCCTGCGGCATGGAGATCCACTACTACAACCGCACCCGCCTGGCGCCGGCGCAGGAACAGGGCGCGGTCTACTATCCGACCGTCGAGGCGCTGCTGCCGCAGGCGCAGTTCCTGTCGCTGCATTGTCCCTTGACGCCGCAGACGGCCAAGCTGATGGATGCGCGCCGGCTGGCGATGCTGCCGCCGGGCGCGGTGCTGGTGAACACCGCCCGCGGCGGCATCGTCGACGACGAGGCGGCGATCGCCGCCCTGAACTCGGGGCGGCTGGCGGCGGCGGGGCTGGACGTGTTCGACGGCGAGCCCAACGTCGACAAGCGCTATTTCGGCATCGAGAACGCCTTCATCCTGCCGCATATGGGCTCGGCCACGATCGAGACGCGCAACGCCATGGGCTTCCGCGCCATCGAGAACCTGAAAGCGGTGCTGATCGACGGCCAGGAGCCGCCGCATCGGGTGCGGGCCTAATCGCGTGCGGGCCTAGCCGTCGCTGGCGTCGATGCAGCGGCCGGCAGCCTTCCCGTCGCAGGCGGCGGCGGTGAAGGCGTCGACGCTCTGGCTCTTCAGGCGCTGCTTGATCGCATCGGCTTGCGCCGCGCTATAGGGGCCGGTCACGACCCGCGTGTAGCGCTCGCCGCGCACGGTGACGCTCTGCATGGTCGGCTTCAGCGCCTGGTGCTGGCGCGCCACGCGCTTGGCGTTCTCCTCTACCTTGAAACTGCCGAGAACCACGTAGGTCTTGCCGCCTTTGGCCAGCGTCCGGGCGGGCTCGGGGGTAGCAGCGACGGGGGCCGCGGTGGCGATCGGCGCCGGCGCGGCAACGACGGGCTGGGGAACTGGTGGCGTCGAAGCGACCGGCACCGGAGCGGCAGCCGGCTCGGCCGCGATCGGCGGCAGCGGCGCGCTGGAGACGTCGCTCATGACGGTGCGGTTGGACGGGCCGACGATGTCGCGCGCGCTGGTGACCGGCTGGCCGGCCGACGCCTGCGCCACCTGGATGCGCTCGGCCTTCTGCTGGCGGGCGATCTGCGCCTCGCGCATCGCCTGGTTGCGGCGGCGGATATCGTCGTTCAGGTCGGCGGGGAATCCCGCATCGGTCGCCTGCACCGCGACCTGCACCTCGCCCGGCTCGCGCCAGTTCTCGTAGGGGTCGTTGCCGTCGGCGAAGTCCTGGCAGATCTCCCCGTTCTTCACCACGCGCCAGACCGCGCAATCGCGCTTTTCGACCATGGACAGCATGTGGTCGGTGGAGGTCTTGCCCGAAGTCACCAGCAGCATGCCGTCGGCGGCATACGAGGCGACGACCAGGGCCGGCGGCAGGGCGCAGCCGGCAAGCGGCCCAAAGACAGCCAGTAGCAGAAAACGACGCAGCATCGGCCTCTCCCGGAAGGAGCCTGATGCGCTACATTATAAAGCAATTCCAACCAATTGATATAACTTAATCAATTTCCGGGAATGAAACCGGCCATCAACTCCCCCGGCCCTGGGCTCAATCCTTCTTGGGCGGCAAGGCGAGGCGGATATAGAGCTCGCGCAGCCGCTCCATCGGCACCTCGGCCGGGGCCTGCATCAGCAAGTCCATGGCCTGCTGGTTCATCGGGAAGGCGATGACCTGGCGGATGTTGGGCTCGTCGGCCAGCAGCATGACGATGCGGTCGACGCCGGGGGCCGAGCCGCCATGCGGCGGGGCGCCGAACTTGAAGGCGTTCAGCATGCCGCCGAAGCGGCTCTCGACATCCTCGCGGCTGTAGCCGGCGATCTCGAAGGCGCGATACATGATCTCCGGCTTATGGTTGCGGATGGCGCCGGAGGACAGCTCGACGCCGTTGCAAACGATGTCGTACTGGAACGCCTTGATGGTCAGCGGGTCCTGGCCGTTCAGCGCCTCCAGCTCGCCCTGCGGCATGGAGAACGGGTTGTGGCTGAACTCGACCTTGCCGGTCTTCTCGTCCAGCTCGTACATCGGAAAATCGGTGATCCAGCAGAAGCGGAACTCGTCCTTCGCGACCAGCGCCAGCTCCTCGCCCAGCCGCGTGCGCACCGTGCCGGCGAACTTGGCGGCGACCGCCGGCTTGTCGGCGACGAAGAACACCGCATCGCCGTCCTTGGCATTGGCAGCCTGGCGGATGATGTCGTGGCGGGCGGCCTCGAGGTTCTTGGCGATCGGCCCCTTGCCTTCGCCGCCCTCGAACTGGATGTAGCCCAGCCCGGCCATACCCTGCTCGCGCGCCCATTCGTTGAGCTTGTCGAAGAAGCTGCGCGGCCGGCCTGCCGCGCCAGGTGCCGGGATGGCGCGCACAACCGCGCCCTGCGCCACGGCGCGGGCGAAGATGCCGAAGCCTGAGTCGCGGAACGCCTCGGTGACGTCGGCGATCTCGATCGGGTTGCGCAGATCGGGCTTGTCGGAGCCGTATTTCAGCATCGCCACGTCGAAGGGAATGCGCGGGAAGGGATAGGGCGTCACCTTGCGCGGACTTTCGCGGTTGAAGGCGGCGAACTCCTCGAACACCCCGTGCAGCACCGGCTCGATGGCGGCGAACACGTCTTCCTGCGTCACGAAGCTCATCTCGAAATCGAGCTGGTAGAACTCGCCGGGCGAGCGGTCGGCGCGGCTGTCCTCGTCGCGGAAGCAGGGCGCGATCTGGAAGTAGCGGTCGAAGCCGGCCACCATCAGGAGCTGCTTGAACTGCTGCGGCGCCTGCGGCAGGGCGTAGAACTTGCCCGGATGCAGGCGGCTGGGCACCAGGAAGTCGCGCGCGCCTTCTGGCGAGGAGGCGGTCAGGATCGGCGTCTGGAATTCGGTGAAGCCCTGCTCGATCATGCGCCGTCGCAAGGAGGCGATGACCTGGCTGCGCAGCACGATGTTGCGATGGATCTCCTCGCGCCGCAGATCGAGGAAGCGGTAGCGCAGGCGGGCGTCCTCCGGGTTCTCGACGTCGCCATAGACCTGGATCGGCAGGATGTCGGCAGCCGACTGCAGCACGAAGTCCTTCACCTGGATTTCGATCTCGCCGGTGCCGAGCTTGGGATTGACGGTCTCGGCCGAACGGCGCACCACCTCGCCGGTGACGGTGATGACGCTCTCCTGGCGGGCGGCCTCGATGGCCTTGAAGTTGGCTTTGGAGGAATCGGTCACGCACTGGGTCACGCCGTAATGGTCGCGCAGGTCGACGAACAACAGGTTGCCGTGGTCGCGCTTGCGCTGGATCCAGCCCGACAGGCGGACGGTCTGGCCGACATGCTCGGCCCGCAACTGGCCGCAGGTATGGGTACGGTAGGCGTGCATGGAACGATGAACCTTCTGGGCCCAGGGCGAGGATCGCGGAAAACCGCCAAGCCTCTGGAAAACCGGCGCAAAATTCACGCTTTGCCTCGCTTTGTCAAGCCGCGCCGGCATCGCCGCGCGCCGCCTTCCGGCGCGCTTTGCGCTGCCCGGCCCAGAGTGTATGAAGGCTGCCTGAATCGTCCCCTTTTTTCGGCAAGGCCCTTTTTTCCGCATGCGTCTGATCACCGAAACGGCCGAACTGGCCGAGTTCTGCGCCTCGCTGGCCACGGCCAGGTTCGTCACCGTCGACACCGAGTTCATGCGCGAGCGGACCTACTGGCCGATCCTGTGCCTGATCCAGCTCGGCGGGCCGCAGGACGCCGCCGCCGTCGACGCGCTGGCCGAGGGCATCGACCTGGCGCCGGTGCACGCGCTGATGCGCGATCGCAACGTGCTGAAGGTGTTCCACGCCGCCCGCCAGGACCTGGAAATCTTCTTCCGCAACATGGGCGAGATGCCCGTACCGGTGTTCGACACGCAGGTCGCCGCCATGGTGTGCGGCTTCGGCGACCAGGCGGCGTACGACACGCTGGCGGCCAAGCTGGCCAAGGCGCATATCGACAAGTCCAGCCGCTTCACCGACTGGAGCCGCCGGCCGCTCTCCGAGCGGCAACTGCAATACGCCATCGCCGACGTGACGCATCTGCGCG
This sequence comes from Reyranellaceae bacterium, assembly GCA_050181585.1. Taxonomy (GTDB): domain Bacteria; phylum Pseudomonadota; class Alphaproteobacteria; order Reyranellales; family JAQSWP01; genus JAQSWP01. Next base: position 51,945 of record JBFXDA010000025.1, on the reverse strand, counting down.
TGGTCTACGAGAAGCTTTCGGCCAAGCTGCAGAAGAACGGGCGCGCCGAATGGCTGACCGAGGAGATGGCGCAGCTCGTCGATCCCGCCACCTACTCCACCGATCCCTACGAATCGTGGCGGCGGCTGAAGCCGCGCGCGCCGAGCCAGAAGCTGCTGCGCGTGCTGCGCGAACTCGCCGCCTGGCGCGAGACCGAGGCGCAGCGGCTCGACATTCCGCGCAACCGCGTGCTGCGCGACGAATCGGTGCTGGAGATCGCCGCCCACGCGCCGACCGACGCCGAGCAGCTTGCGCGCACGCGCGGGCTGTCGCGCGGCATGGTCGAGGGCAAGCAGGGCGCGGCGATCCTGGCCGCCGTGCAGCGCGGGCTGGAGAGCAGGGAGACCTTCGAGACCGACCGGCCGGGCGGCGGCCCGCGCGTCGTGGCGCCGCCGGCGGTGTCGGACATGCTGAAGGTGCTGCTGAAGCTGAAATGCGACCAGGAAGGCGTGGCGCCCAAGCTGATCGCCTCCTCGCGCGAGGTCGAGCTGATCGCCGCCGACGACAACGCCGACGTCCCCGCCCTGCAGGGCTGGCGGCGCGATATTTTCGGCGAGGACGCGCTGAAGCTGAAGCACGGCCGGCTGGCGCTGGTGATCCGCGACCAGAAGCTGGCGCTGATCGACATGGACAAGGCGGCGGGCTGACGCTTCAGGCCTTGGCCGGCAGCTCGTCGAAAACGATCTCCGGTTTCGCGTCGAAGGCCTCGGCCACCGCCTCCAGCCGCCGCTCGGTGACGTCGCCCAGCTGGTTGCGCAGGGCCGGCGGCACGATCAGCCGCACGATGCCCTTGGCCCGCCGCAGCGCGGTGCGCGGCAGCAGGCCGGGCGCGCCGCCGGAGAGGTTGTAGGCCAGCCGCAGCGAGGTGCCGACGCGCTGCGCCACCGCCGCCCACTCGTCCTCGATCAGGTTCAGCGCCATCGCCGCTTCGTCGCCGCGCACGCCGGTCTTGTAGCGCCACATCAGCGCCAGCGACAGCATGGCGCGCTCCTGGTGGTCGATGCCGGGCACCGGCATGCGCAGCACGCGCAGCAGCGCCTGCTCGCCGCGATAGTCGGGATGGTCGGCCCAGCCGATGTCGCTCAGCAGCGAGGCGGCGCGGCGCAAGCGCGCCTGGCCCGGCGTTTCGCCCTCGAACAGCGGCGAGGTCCAGTCGTGGATCTCGTCCGGCATCAGCTCGAAGCGGCGCCAGCGCCGGCCCTCGTCCTCGGCATAGGCGATCAGCGGATCGCGCCGCTGCTCGGCCGCCGGCAGGTTGCTGTAGAAGAATCCTTCGCGCAGCCCGAAGGCGGAGAAGCGCAGCGTCCTGGGCTGCAGGATCGCCAGCACCCGCTCCAGCACCTGCAGCGAGACCGGCAGCGTCTCCAGCCGCCGCCGCGAGACGCCGACGATCTTTTCCAGCGACTTCAGGCTCTGCTGCGACAGCATCGCCGCCATCTCGCGCGCCTCGCGGCCGGAGATGCGATATTCGTGGATCATGTGCAGGGGATAGGCGACCTGCTCCATGTGCAGCCGGGCGAAGGCGCGCCAGGCGCCGCCGACCGGGAAGAAGGTGCGGCCGCGATAGTCCTGCAGCCATTTGACGCCGGCCAGCGAGGCGTCGATCACCTCCTTGGCCGTGCGCTTGCCGTTCAGCGCCTGCAGCCGCAGCGGCCCCAGCGGCAGGGTGGCGGACTGGCCCAGCACGCCGCGCTCCAGCCCCATCAGCTCCAGGCTGCCGCCGCCCAGGTCGCCCATCACCCCGTCGGCGTCGGGCATGCCGCAGATCACGCCCAGGCCGGAGAGGCGGGCCTCCTGCTGGCCGCTGATCAGCAGCACGTCCTCGCCGGTGCGCCGGCGCACCTCGGCGGCGAAGGCCTCGCCGTCGCTGGCGTCGCGCACGGCCGCCGTCGCCAGCAGGTCCAGCCGCGCCACCTTCATGTTGCGCGCCAGCGTCACGAAGCGCTGCAGGTTGTCGAGCGCGCTCGCCACGCCATCGGGCGGCAGCGCGCCGGTGCGCTCCAGATCGCGCCCCAGGCCGCACAGCACCTTCTCGTTGAAGACCGGCACCGGCGCCCGCCGCGCCTGCTCGTAGACCACCAGGCGGATGGAATTGGAGCCGATATCGATGATGCCGATGCGCCCGTCGGCGGCGGGGCGACGGGACGCGGCGCGGAGCTCGCTCATGGCGGGGGTTTAGCCGCTGCGGTGGGGCCGCGCAATGCGGCAGTTGGGCGACGCTTCAGGCCCGGTCGCGGCCGCTGCGCGCCGGATTGTCGGTCCGCAGGGCGCTGCCGCGGCCGGACAGGCTGGGGTTGGTCATGAAATAGACATGGGCGCTGTGCGCCTTCTCGTCGGCCGACGCGCGCGCGTATTCGCCGTCCGGCCGCAAGGTCCAGCTCTGCGCCACGTCCTTCAGGTTGTTGACCATGATCTGGTCGAGGATCTGCTGGTGCACGGTGGGGTTCTCGATCGGCACCAGGGTCTCGACGCGGCGGTCGAGGTTGCGCGGCATCCAGTCGGCCGAGGAGATGAACACCTTGGCCTTGCGCGACGGCAGTTTCTCGCCGTTGCCGAAGCAGACGATGCGCGCGTGCTCGAGGAAGCGGCCGACGATGCTCTTGACGCGGATGTTCTCGGACAGGCCAGGGACGCCCGGGCGCAGGCAGCAGATGCCGCGCACCACCAGGTCGATCTGCACGCCGGCCTTGGAGGCTTCGTACAGCGCGTCGATGATGCCAGCATCGACCAGCGAGTTCATCTTGGCCCAGATCGCCGCCGGCTTGCCCTGGCGGGCGAGGCCCGCCTCGGCCTCGATGTGGCGCATCAGCGTCTGGCGCAGATTGACCGGCGAGATCGCCACCTTCTCCAGCTCGGTCGGGCGGGCATAGCCGGTCATGTAGTTGAACACCCGCGCCGCGTCGCGCACCAGCGTCGGATCGCAGGTGAAGAACGACAGGTCGGTGTAGATCTTGGCGGTGATGGGGTGGTAGTTGCCGGTGCCGAAATGCACGTAGGTGCGCGCCCCGCCGCCCTCGCGGCGGACCACCATCGACACCTTGGCGTGGGTCTTCAGCTCGATGAAGCCGTAGACCACCTGCACGCCGGCGCGCTCCAGGTCGCGCGCCCAGCGGATATTGGCCTCCTCGTCGAAGCGCGCCTTCAGCTCGACCAGCGCCGTCACCGTCTTGCCCGCCTCGGCCGCCTCGATCAGCGCCTTGACGATGGGCGAATCCTGGCTGGTGCGGTACAGCGTCTGCTTGATGGCGATCACCGCCGGGTCGCGCGCCGCCTGGCGGATGAACTGCACCACCACGTCGAAGCTTTCGTAGGGGTGGTGCACCAGGATGTCCTTGGCGCGGATGGCGGCGAAGCAGTCGCCGCCGAAATCGCGGATGCGCTCGGGGAAGCGCGCCGTGTAAGGCGGGAACTTCAGGTCGGGCCGCTCGTCGACGATCATGGCGTTGACCGACTCGATGTTGAGCGACAGGTCGAGGGCGAAGACGTCGACCTCCTCGCCGGTGATCTCGAGCTGCTCGAACAGGAAGTCGCGCAAATGCTGCGGCATGCCGGAATTGAGCGTCAGCGAGATCAGCTCGCCGCGGCGGCGCCGCTTCAGCGCCGTCTCGAAGGTCGAGACCAGATCCTCGGCCTCCTCGTTGATCTCGACTTCCGAATCGCGGATCAGCCGGCAATAGCCCTTGTTCACCACCTTGTAGCCGGGGAACAGCCGGTCGAAATGCTGTTCGACGACGCCCTTGATCGACAGGAAGCGCAGCTCCTTGCCGGGCAGGCGCACGAAGCGCTCGAGCTGCTGCGCCAGCGGCAGCAGGCCCATCATGGTGCGCCCGTCGGCGACCCGGCGCAGCTCCAGCAGGCAGGAAGTCGAAAGGTTGGGCAGGAAGGGGAACGGATGCGCCGGGTCGATGGCGAGCGGCGTCAGCACGGGAAAGACCTGCTCGATGAAATACTGGTCGAGCCAGGCTTTCTCCTCGGCCGTCAGCTCGTCGGCCTCGACCACGGAGATGCCCTCGCGGCGCAGCTCGGTGCGCAACTGCGCCCACACCACCTGCTGCTTGTTGATCAGCGCGGTGACGGTCTCGCGGATGGCGACGAGCTGCTGCTGCGCCGTCAGCCCGTCGTCGGACGTGGTCTGCACGCCCGACCGCACCATGTCGCGCAATCCGGCCACGCGCACCATGTAGAATTCGTCGAGGTTGTTGGCCGAGATCGACAGGAAGCGCACCCGCTCCAGCAGCGGATGGCGCAGGTTGGTGGCCTCCTCCAGGACGCGCGTGTTGAAGGCCAGCCAGGAAAGCTCGCGGTTGATGAAGCGCTTGGGCGACTTGGGATCGAGCAGCGCCACGCTTTCCTCGACCGGCGGCGCAGGCGCGGTCTGGCCGCGCGCCAGGGTCCTGGCGGCGAGGGCGGCCGCGGTGTCGTGCGCGGGCTCGAGAAGCTCGGCTTTGGCTGTCATATGCGTTCCAAAAGGCTTGAAACCGGCCTGTTATCACCAACTAATTTAGGCATTTTACATGACTCTGTCATGACGTCCTGCTAAGCATCTGGCATAACGCATAAAAATCAAGTTTCGAGGGACCATCCGACGATGAAGACGCTCTGCCTGTTGCGCCATGCCAAGTCGGCCTGGCCCTCGGGAATCGGCGATTTCGACCGGCCCCTGAACGGGCGCGGGCGCGAGGCGGCGAGCATCGTCGGCCGCTACATGGCCGGTGCGGCGCTGGCGCCCGACCTGGTGCTGTGCTCGGCGGCGACCCGCACGCGCGAGACGCTGGAACTGGCCGCCCTGTTCTGGAAGAACCGGCCCACCATCGTGATCGAGCCCGAACTCTACCTGGCCGGCGAGCGCATCATGCTGGCGCAGGCGCGGCGCATCGAGCCGCGCCACGGCATCGCGCTGATCATCGGCCACAATCCCGGCACCCAGGCGCTGGCGCTGCAGCTTGCCGTCGGCGCGCCCAGCCACGAACTCGACCGGCTGGCGACCAAGTACCCCACCGGCGGGCTGGCCGTGTTCGATTTCGAGGTCGAGGACTGGGCGCGGATCGGCCCCGACACCGCCCGCCTGCGCAGCTTCGTCACGCCGCGCTCGATCGCCGCGCGCGGCTAGCTCATTTGACCCGCGACCAGGTCTGCGACTTGCCCAGCAGCGGCATCAGCACGTAGCCGCGCAGCACCAGCGTGTCGGGATTCTCCAGCTTGATGCGGGCGCTGTAGGTCTCGCCGTCCTCGGCGTTGTAGATCTTGCCGCCCTCGTAGGTGCCCGTCTCGCTCTCCGCCGGCTTGAAGCCGTAGAGGAATTCCAGCCCCAGGATCTTGCGGCTGCGCAGCGACTCCTCCGGGTTCTTCACGTCGCGCACCTCCTCGACGCTGGCGGCCGGCGTCTGGTCGGGATTGGTGGCGTTGCGCAGCCACACCACCTTGCCGCAGACCGCGCCGCGGGCGGGATCGGCGCAGCGATAGAGTTCGACATGGGCATTGGTCGATTCGGTCTGCCATTTGCCGAGGACGTCGGCGCCGGTCTGCGTCTGTGCCTGGGCCGGCAGGACGAGGAAAGCGGCAAGCGCCGCGAGTGCTGGAATGCGCATCAGAAAGTCCCCGGGTATTGGCCGCCATCCATCAGGATGTTCTGGCCGGTGACGTAGCCGGCATGCACGCTGCACAGGAAGGCGCACATGGCGCCGAACTCCTCCGCCGTGCCGAAGCGGCCGGAGGGATTGGCCTTGGCGGCGATCTCCGCCTCCTGCTCCAGCGAGCGGTTGGCATTGCGGGCGCGCATGGCGAGGTTGGAGCGCAGCCGGTCGGTGTCGAACGGGCCGGGCAGCAGGTTGTTGACGGTCACGCCGTGGCGGCCGGTGGTGCGCGCCAGGCCGGCGATGAAGCCGGTCAGGCCCGAACGCGCGCCATTGGACAGGCCCAGCGCGTCGATCGGCGCCTTCACCGCGCTCGAGGTGATGTTGACGACGCGCCCGAAGCCGCGCCGCATCATGCCGTCGACCGTCGCCTTGATCAGCGCGATCGGCGTCAGCATGTTGGCGTCGACCGCCTTGATCCAGTCGTCCCGGCTCCAGTCGCGGAAATTCCCCGGCGGCGGCCCGCCGGCGTTGTTGACCAGAATGTCCGGCTCGGGACAGGCCGCCAGAGCCGCGGCGCGGCCGGCTTCGGTGGTGATGTCGCCGGCCACGGCGGTGACGGTGGCGCCGGTGGCGGCGCGGATCTCCGCCGCCGTCTTCTCCAGATCGGCCGCGGTGCGCGCGGTGATGACCACCTGCACGCCCTCGCGCGCCAGCGCCATGGCGCAGCCCTTGCCCAGCCCCTTGCTGGCGGCGCACACGATCGCCTTGCGGCCCTTGATGCCCAGATCCATCGCTTCACTCCCCTTCGGCTTTTTCGTCTTGTAGCGCGGCCAGCACCCCGGCGGCCAGCGGCACGGTGATGGCCCGCTTGCCCGCCAGCGACTCCGCGTCGAGGCGCGCCACCAGTTCGCGCGCCGCCGCCAGCGAGCGGTCCATGCGCGCCAGCAGATAGGAGATCACCTCGCCGCCCAGCCCGACCTGGCGGTCGGCGAAGAGCTTGACCAGCACCGCGCCCAGCAGCGCCTCGTCGGGCGCGCCGACGGCGACCGTCTGCAGCGCCGCCAGGCGCGAGCGCAGATCGGGCAGCGCCACCGGCCAGCGCGCCGGCGGCGCGCGGCCGGTCAGCAGCAGCGCGCCGCCCTGCTGGCGCACCAGGTTGAGCAGATGGAACAGCCCCTGTTCCAGGCCGGCATCGCCGGCGATGCGGTCGGCGGCATCGAACGCCAGCGCGGTGGGCGGCAGCGACGCCAGTTCGGGCAGCGCGTCGAGCAGGGTTTCGGGGCGTATCCAGCGCGCCCCGGTGCGGCTGGCCCAGATATGCGCCAGATGCGTCTTGCCGCTGCCGGGCGGGCCGCTGATCGCCAGCGCGCCGGCGCTGCGCGGTCCGAAGGCGTCGAGGGCGGCGAGCGCGGCCTGGTTGGCCTCGGCGACCAGGAAATCGGCGCGGCTGAAATGCGGGCGATGCGGCAGATCGAGCGGCAGTTGCCGCGAGCCCGGCTTGCCGCTCATGTCCTGTCGGGCGGCGGCGCGCCGCTATCGACGATGCTCTCCGTGCTTGCCGCCGCCTTGGGGTCGATCAGCACCGGCGGCACCTGGAACGGCGGCACGTGGCCGTCGTCGTAGAGCTTGCTGGCGAGGTACTGCTTGATGAAGAAGCGGCACAGCACGCCGATCACGGCGGCCATCGGCACCGCCAGCAGCACGCCGGTGAAGCCGAACAGCGCGCCGCCCGCCATCAGGGCGAAGATGACCCAGACCGGATGCAGCCCGACGCGATCGCCCACCAGCTTGGGCGACAGGTAGTTGCCCTCGACCGCCTGGCCCAGGACGAAGATGCCGGCCACCAGCGCGACGCTGATCCAGTCCGGCGGGAACTGCGCCAGCGCCATCCCGATCGCCAGCACGCCGCCGACGAAGCTGCCGACATAGGGAATGAAGGTGATGACGCCGGCGATGATGCCGATCACCAGCCCGAACTGCAGGCCGACCAGCGCCAGCGCGATGGCATAGAAGGCGCCCAGGATCAGGCACACCAGCGCCTGGCCGCGCAGGTAGCCGGCGATGGAATGGTCCGCTTCCGAGCCGAGCTGGCGGATGGTGCCGGCGTAGCGGCGCGGCAGCCAGGAATCGACCTTCGCCACCATGACGTCCCAGTCGCGCAGCATGTAGAAGGCGACCACCGGGGTCAGCACCGCGGTGGCGACGATGTCGAACAGGGCGACGCCGCCGGCCAGCACCGAGCCCATGGCCTTGCCGATCCAGTCGAAGATCGCCGCGCCCTTCTCGCGCACCGCTTCGGCGACCTCGTTGGTGACCGTGCCGCTGATGCCCAGTTGCGGCCGCATCGCCTCGATCTTGGGCATTACGCGCATGTTCAGCTCGGAAAGGTATTTCGGCACGTTCTTGGCGAAGCCGACCGCCTGGTCGTAGATCAGCGGCGCCAGCAGCAGCAGGAACGCCGCCCCCAGCAGCATGAACCCGACCAGGACGATGGTGGTGGCCCAGGTGCGGCCGACGCCGCGGCGTTCCAGCCGGTCGGCCAGCGGGTCGAGGAAATAGGCCAGCACCATGCCGGCGACGAAGGGAAACAGCACGTCGGCCAGCAGCCACAGCAGCAGCACCGTGACCGCGCCCACGATCAGCCAGGCGCGCAATTGCTTGGTTTGGCTCAGGGTTTCCATTGGCCTATCCGAGGGCGAGAGCGTGACGGGGCGTAACGCACGAACCGCCCGAACGTTCTATTGCGGCCGCGCCTGGGCCGGCGCGCGGGAGCGCAGCACCCACAGGCCGGCCTCCTCCGCCAGCACCAGATCGGCCTGCGCCAGGGCCGCCTGCAATTGCTGCGGCGTGCCCGCGTGCTGCAGCGTGATCTGGGCCGCGCCGACGCCGAGGGAGCGCACGGCGACGTTCTTCACCGCCGGCACCGTGCCGAGCTGCTTGCGGATGGCGATCCATTCGCCGAGCTGCCGCACCGGCACGCTCACGTCCAGCTCGGCCGCCGGCCCCAGATTGGCGGCGGCAGCGGCGGTCGAGGACGCCTTCCAGCTTTCCTCGACCTCCTGCGAAATGGCGATGGCGGTGGCGAGCAGGGCCTCGGGCGGGCGGCGCGGCGCCACGCCGATGCGCTGCGGCGGGCCGCCGGCCAGGGCATGGCGCGTGACGATAAGCTGGTCGATGGTGTCGTTGGCCCCCGCACTGGCCTGCGCCACGATGACGGCCGAGGCGCCGTAGCGCTGCGCGATCGCCGCCAGCGCCGCCTGGTTGCCGGCGACCGCCTGCTCGGGGCTGATCGCCTGCAGATCGCCGATATCGCCCAGCGGCGTCAGGAGCGGCACCAGCCCCTTGCCCGCCGCCACCTTCAGCCACGCCTCGCGCCAGGGGCTGCGGTCGTCGAAGAGTTGCAGATCGGCGCCGCTGCGCCAGACCGGCAGCACCAGCACCGGCGGGCTGGGCGTCTCGGCGATGGCGATGCCGGCCTCGCGCATCAGCCGGCGCACCGCCTCGGGCTGGAAGCTGACGGTGAGATCGGCGAGATAGCGCACCGGCGAGGTGCGCTCGTTGGCGACCTGGAAACCGGCCACCAGAGTGCCGAGGCTGTTGGCGTCGATCTGCGGCAGGCGCGGATGGTCGGCGCGCAGCGCCAGCCGCTCCAGCAGCAGCCGCGCGGCGCGGCGCTGGCCTTGCGCGACGGCCTGGTCGCGCGCCTGCTGGGCGTTGGCGGCGGTGGCGTCGACGGGAATGCCGGTGACGGTATAGACGTCGGCCAGCGTCGCCGCGCGCGGCTGGACCGCGGCGAGGGCGGCGCCCGTCAGCACCAGCAGGAGGACGAAAAGAGTGCGAAACCGGCTCGCGCGAGCCATTGGGATATCCCCGTCTGTGTGCACGGTTATGGCGTTGCAAACCGTTTGCGATCAAGTATTTTCGCCTCGATTTCGCGCCAAGTCACGCGCCACTCCGGCAATCGAGGCCATCGGTGACCGTCAGGAATTCACTCACCTACAAGGACGCGGGCGTGGATATCGATGCCGGCGAGGCGCTGGTCGACGCCATCAAGCCCCTGGCCAAAAGCACTTCCCGGCCGGGCGTGGTCGGCGGGCTGGGCGGATTCGGCGCGCTGTTCGACCTCAAGGCCGCCGGCTTCAAGGACCCCCTGCTGGTGTCCGGCACCGACGGGGTCGGCACCAAGCTCAAGGTCGCCATCGAGGCGAAACGCCACGACACGGTCGGCATCGACCTGGTCGCCATGTGCGTCAACGACATCGTGGTGCAGGGCGCCCAGCCCCTCTTCTTTCTCGACTACTACGCCACCGGCAAGCTCGAGGTCGAGGCGGCGCGGGCGGTGATCGCCGGCATCGCCGAGGGCTGCCGCCAGGCCGACTGCGCGCTGATCGGCGGCGAGACGGCGGAGATGCCGGGCATGTACGGCGAGGGCGACTACGATCTGGCCGGCTTCGCGGTCGGCGCGGTGGAGCGCGAGCGGCTGCTGCCGCGTCCCGATATCGGGCCGGGCGACGTGGTGCTGGGGCTGGCGTCGAGCGGCGTGCACTCCAACGGCTTCTCGCTGGTGCGCAAGATCGTGGCGGTGAATTCTCTTTCCTACGACGCGCCAGCACCATTCGACGCGACGCGGCCGCTGGGCGAGGCGCTGCTGGTTCCGACCCGCATCTATGTCCGCGCCGGCCTGGCGGCGATCGCCGCGGGCGGCGTGAAGGGGCTGGCGCACATCACCGGCGGCGGGCTGGTCGACAACGTGCCGCGCGTGCTGCCGCAGAACTGCCTGGCCCGGCTCGACGCTGCGACGTGGCAATTGCCGGCGGTGTTCCGCTGGCTGTCGGCGTCGGGCGGCGTGCCGGCGCACGACATGAGCCGGACCTTCAATTGCGGCATCGGCATGGTGCTGGTATGCGCCGCCGACGATGCCGAGCGCCTGAGCGAGGTGCTGCGCCGGCAGGGCGAGAGCGTCGCCGCGATCGGCCGCATCGAAGCCGCCGAGGGCGAGCCCGCCTGCGTCGTCGACAATGCGGAGCGGCAATGGCGCGGCTGAAAGTCGGCGTGCTGATCTCCGGCCGCGGCAGCAATCTTGCGGCACTGCTCGACGCGGCCGGCGCGCCCGGCTGCCCGTACGAGATCGTTCACGTCGTCAGCAACGTCGCCGGCGCCGCCGGCCTCGACATCGCCGGCAGCCACGGCGTGACCACCACCGTCATCGACCATCGCGGCTTCGCCGACCGGGCCGGCTTCGATGCCGCCCTCGACCGGGCGTTGCGCGCGGCCGGGGTGGAATTCGTCTGCCTCGCCGGTTTCATGCGCCTGCTGGGCGACGGTTTGGTCGCCGGCTGGCGCGACCGCATGGTCAACATCCACCCCTCCCTGCTGCCCGCCTTCAAGGGCCGCCATCCGCAACGCCAGGCGCTGCGGGCCGGCGCCAGGGAGAGCGGCTGCACCGTGCACTACGTGCGGCCGGCCATGGATTCGGGGCCGATCGTCGCCCGGGCCAAGGTGCCGGTGCTGGCGGGCGACGACGAGGCTACGCTCTCCGCCCGCATCCTGGCGGCCGAGCACCGGCTCTATCCGCTGGCGCTGGCGCTGATCGCGACCGGCGACATCGGGGTCGAGGGCGAGCGCGCCCGGCGCAGCGCGGCGGCGGATGCCGCACTCGGGCCGCTGGAAAACCCGCTGAACCCGCCCTCTTTCCTTGCCGCGACGCTTTGAGTATAAGAGCGGCGGCGGACGGTCGGGGCCGTTGCAGGGAGAGTGGCATGGCTGAAGATTTCGATATGCGGTCTCACCGCGAGACCTGGCACAGTTTCATCCGGCTGACCAATTACGGCGTCGTCGGCGTGGCGCTGGTGCTGATCCTGATGGCGCTGTTCCTGCTCTAGCGCCTGCCCTCGGAATGCAAAAAGCGGCCCCTGCGGGCCGCTTTTGTTTTATCGGATTTCGGCCGGTTTCAGCCGACGATTTCGGTGCCGGCGAAGAAATAGGCGATCTCGATCGCCGCGTTCTCGGCCGAGTCCGAGCCGTGCACCGAGTTGGCCTCGATCGATTCGGCGAAATCCTTGCGGATGGTGCCGGGGTCGGCATTGGCCGGGTTGGTGGCGCCCATGATCTCGCGGTTCTTCGCCACCGCGTTGTCGCCTTCCAGCACCTGCACCACCACCGGGCCCGAGGTCATGAAGCTGCACAGGTCGTTGAAGAACGGCCGCGCCTTGTGCACGGCGTAGAACTGCTCGGCCTGCTGGCGCGACAGCCACAGCCGCTTCTGCGCCACGATGCGCAGGCCCTTGTCCTCGAACCGGGCGTTGATCTTGCCGGTGAGGTTGCGCCGCGTGGCGTCGGGCTTGATGATCGAAAGAGTGCGTTCCTTGGCCATGTTTTCCTGCTCTGGGCGAAAAGTGGCGGGCTTATAGACGGATTCCGCAACGGTCGCAACACGCCCGCCTTGGCCGCCGCGGCCACCTGTGCTAAGGCCCCCGCCCCATGCTGAGCGTCAACGACCTGACCTACCGCGTCGGCGGCCGCCCGATCTTCGAGCAGGCCTCGGTGGCGATTCCCGGCGGCAAGCGCGTCGGCCTGGTCGGACGCAACGGCGCCGGCAAATCGACGCTTTTGAAACTGATCGACGGCGAGTTGCAGCCCGACCAGGGCTCGATCTCGATCCAGCCGGGCATGCGGGTGGGCCGCATGGCGCAGGACCCGCCGGACGGGCCGGAATCGCTGCTGGAGACCGTGCTGCTGGCCGATCTCGAGCGCGCCGCCCTGCTGCAGGCGGCGGAGACCGCCACCGATCCGCAGCGCATCGCCGAAATCCACAATCGCCTGTCCGACATCGCCAGCCACTCCGCGCCGGCGCGGGCGGCGCGCATCCTCAACGGCCTGGGCTTCGACCACGAGGCGCAGCAGCGCCCCTGCCAGTCCTATTCCGGCGGCTGGCGCATGCGCGTGGCGCTGGCCTCGGTGCTGTTCTCCCAGCCCGACATTCTGCTGCTCGACGAGCCGTCCAACCATCTCGACCTCGAGGCGCGGCTGTGGCTGGAAACCTATCTGCGCAACTATCCGCGCACGCTGATCCTGGTCAGCCACGACCGCGACCTGCTCAACCGCGCGGTCGAGCAGATCGTGCATATCGATGCCGGCAAGCTGGTCGCCTACAACGGCAACTACGACCGCTTCGAGCGCACCCGCCGCGAGCGCCAGGCCAATCTGGTGGCGCAGGCGACCCGCCAGGCCGCCCAGCGCAAGCATCTGCAATCCTTCGTCGACCGCTTCCGCGCCAAGGCGTCCAAGGCGACGCAGGCGCAGTCGCGGCTGAAGATGCTGGAGAAGATGGAGCCGGTGGTGCTGCTGGCCGAGGAGCAGGAGATCGGCTTCGATTTCCCCAGCCCGGCCGAGCTGCCGCCGCCGCTGATCACCATCGAGAACGGCGCGGCGGGCTACGCGCCGGGCCAGCCGGTGCTGTCGCACCTGAACCTGCGCATCGACATGGACGACCGCATCGCGCTCTTGGGCGCCAACGGCAACGGCAAGTCGACCCTGGTGCGCGTGCTGTCGGACCGGCTGAAGCTGCAATCCGGCTCGCAGCGCAAGTCGGGCAAGCTGAAGGTGGGGTATTTCGCCCAGCACCAGAGCGAGGAGCTGGACCTGCAGGACAGCCCGCTCGACCACGTGCGCCGGCTGATGCCCGAGGCCAGCGAGCAGAAGCTGCGCAACCATCTCGGCCGCTTCTATTTCTCCGGCGACAAGGCCAAGCTGGCGGTGGGCCGCCTCTCCGGCGGCGAGCGCACGCGGCTGCTGTTCGCGCTGATGGCGGTCGAGGCGCCGCACATCCTGCTGCTGGACGAGCCGACCAACCATCTCGACATGGATGCGCGCGAGGCGCTGGTCGAGGCGCTCAACGACTACCAGGGCGCGGTGGTGCTGGTCAGCCACGACACGCATCTGCTGCGGCTGGTCGCCGACACGCTGTGGCTGGTCGCCGACGGGCGCGTGACGCCCTATGACGGCGACCTCGACGACTACCAGCGCCTGCTGCTGGGCCAGCGCGGCGAGGAGGAGAAACCGGCCCGGCCCGCCGCGGTGCGCGAGGAACCGAAGCCGGTCGAGACCGGCCGCGAGCGGCGCCGCTCCGAGGCCGAGATCCGCACCCGCCTGGCGCCCCACCGCAAGGCCGTCGCCGCCGCCGAAACCGTCGTCGCCAAGCTGACCAAGCAGCATGAGGCGATCAAGGCCCGGCTGGCCGACCCCGCGCTCTACAGCGGGCCGGCCGACGCGGTGCGCCAGTTGCAGATCGACGCCGGCACCGCGCAGAACGCGCTGGCCAACGCCGAGGCGGAATGGCTGGAGGCGGTCGAGCGCCTGGAGAGAGCCGAGCGCGAGGGCGTCGAGGCCTGAGCCTCGCGGCGGCCTATGGCTTGGGCGGATCGAAGCCCAGCAGCCGGATGGCGCGCTGCAACTGTTCGGTCCCTGCCTTCACCTCGCCCTTGCGGCAGCGTTCCAGGCCGACGACGCGATCGACGCCACCCACCATCAACTGGCCTTCGCCGCGGCGATTGTAGGTGTCGTAATAGGCCGCCAGCCGGTTGCAGTAGTCGAGCTCCGCCTGGGTCTGCGCCAGGGCCGGCGCGGCCAGCGCGGCAACGGCGACGGCGGCAAGCAGCGGCAGTTTGACGGTCATGTTGGGCCTCCTGCCCATCCGTTTTTTCGCATCATAGCGCAAAGCCCCGCGTTGCGGGTCCGGTGCACAGGCATAGGTCCTCTGCGCCGGCGCCGGCGGCGGTTGCCCGTCCCCGGCCGCCTCGCCATGATCGGCGCGAGGAAAACGCCAAGGGGAGCAAGAGCATGGCGCGCTGGAAGCATCGGCCGGAGGGTTCGACCTGGGGCGATTGGGGCGAGGACGACCAGTTGGGGCGGCTGAACCTGATTACTGCGGAGAAAGTGCGCCAGGGCGTGGCGGAGGTGCGCGAAGGCATCTCCTTCTGCCTCAGCCTGCCGCTCGACTATCCCGGCGGCAGCCTGCTCAACCCGCGCCGCTCGCCGCCGGTGCTGCAGCCCACCAGCGACGCCGACGGTCTGCGCTTCAATTTCCCGATGTCCAAGATCGACCCGCACTACAACGACGTGCTGTGCGACGACCGGGTGCTGCTGACCTTGCAATACTCGACCCAGTGGGACGCGCTGTCGCATATCGGCAGCCATTTCGACGCCGACGGCGACGGCAAGCCCGAGCCGCTGTTCTACAACGGCTTCCGCGCCGGCTCCGACGTGGTCGGGCCGCACGACTACGGCAGCGGCGCCGCACCGGGCCAGCCGTCCTCGGCGCACAAGCTCGGCATCGAGAACATGGCGGCGGCCTGCGTGCAGGGCCGCGGCGTGCTGATCGACCTGGAACGCCAGTTCGGCCGCGCCCGCACCCAGATCGGCTACGACGAGATGATGCGCGCGGCGGCGGCCGGCAAGGTCGAGGTCGAGCGCGGCGACATGGTGCTGCTGCACACGGGCTTCGCCACCATGGTGCTGGAGATGAACCGCGCTCCCGACGCGCAGAAGCTGCACAATTCCTGCGCCGTGCTGAACGGGCGCGACGCGAAGCTGCTGAACTGGATCACCGACAGCGGCCTGGCGGTGCTGGTCGCCGACAACTACGCCGTCGAGGGCGTGCCGCCGCTGCCCGGCCATGGCGACTGCCATGCCGGGTTCCCTCTGCACGAGCACTGCCTGTTCAAGCTCGGCGTGCATCTGGGCGAGCTGTGGTACCTGCACGAGCTGGCGACGTGGCTGCGCGCGCACGGGCGCAGCCGCTTCCTGCTCACCGCCCCGCCGCTGCGCCTGCCCGGCGCCGTCGGCTCGCCGGCGACGCCGGTGGCGACGGTCTAGCCCTTGGGGAAATGCCGCTGCCAGAGAGCGTGCAGCTCGGGCAGCGCCTCGACCCTGGCCGCGATCGCCGTCAGCCTGGGGCAGTGCGCGGCGAACCACGCCCGCTTGGGCGTCCAGTGCGTCATCACGCAGACATAGATGTCGAGCGCCGTCATCGTCTCGCCGCAGAAGAACGGCGCGCCGGCGACGCCTTCGACGATGTCCCACAGCTTCTCGCGATAGGCCTTGATGCGCACCTCGAAGTCGCCCTGCGCCGATTTCTCGCCGACGAAGCGGTTGGGGTCGTCGGCATAGGTGAAGGTGGGATAGATATTGGCCACCAGGAACACCAGCCAGCGCAGGAATTGCGCGCGGTTGCCGTCGCCCGCCGCCGGCACCAGCGAACGCCCGCCTGCGCCGTCGGCCAGCAGCAGGGTGATGGCGGCGCTCTCGGTCATCACCGTGCCGTCGGGCATCTGCAGGGTCGGCACCTGGGCCAGCGGATTGACCTTGGCCAGCCTGGCCCTCGCCTCGGCCGAGGTGAAGAGATTGTCGAAATCGACCGTCTCGAATTCGAGCCCGTACCAGACGAGCTGCGCCTCGACCAGCGCCGAGCCCCAGCCGGGGCGGCCGTAGAGGGTGAACATCGGGCGACCTCCGTTTTTCCTGCGCCGTCGGATTATAACGCATCATCATCCCGTCTCGCGCGGGTGTCCGTCCTCGTCAAAGGAACACTTGCGTCCTGGCGTGGCCTCATTACGTTGCCCACGCCGCATGGTTCCTGGCCGCCGCACTGGGCAGGGTCTGCGGGAGAGAAGAGGAACGAGGGTGATGCGAACCTATCTCGCTTTCATCGACGAGGATCCGGCCGGCTTCGGCGTAGTGTTTCCCGACCTTGCCGGCTGCGTCGCCGTCGGCGACAGTTTCGAGGACGCCATGGCCAAGGGCGGCGAGGCGCTGGCGCTCTATGCCCAGACCTTACGCACAGCGGGCCAGGCCATGCCCGGGCCGCGCACGCGCCGGCAGATTGAAGCAGCGAAGCTGGATTGGATCGAACCGGGCTATGTCGTGGCGGCGATCCCGCTCTTCGCCGCCCGGCGCCAGACCGCGCGCGCCAAGCGGTAAGCGGAAAACGTACGGACGCGGGCGGACATTGCCGCCGCTGCCCTCGATATCCTCAGCCCGCCTTCTTCTCCCAGCCGCCGCGCTCGTTCTGCTGCCAGTAGGCGACGCTGTGGCCGGCGTCGCGGTACTGCTTCCAGCGTTCGCGCGCCTTGGCCACCGCGCTCTCGTCGCGGCCGTCGAACAGCTCGAAGCAGCGGACGTACTTGCCGACGTTGTCCGAGCGCGCGCCGTCGGTCAGGAACAGCATGGTGGCGGCATTGGCCGGCGGATTCTCGTCCATGTCGGTCAGCCACACCGGCTGCTTGGCGGCGTTGCCGTCGCGCGCGCTGCCGTGCGGCAGGAAGGAATTGGGATCGTAGGTCCACAGATGCGCGTTCAGCGCCTCGACCCGTTCGGGAGAGCCGGCCATCACCAGGCAGCGCGCGCCGCCCTGCAGCGCCTTCTCCAGCAGCCGCGGCAGGGTCTGTTCCAGGGTCGAGCGGGTCAGGTGGTAGAAACCGACCTCGGTCACGTCACTCCTTGGCCTCGTAATTGTCGGAGATCAGCCGGTTCAGCAGGCGCACCCCGTAGGCCGTCGCGCCCTTGGGCGTGGTCGGCAGGTCGCGGTTGGTCCAGGCCATGGCGGCGATGTCCAGATGCGCCCAGGGCGTGCGGCCGATGACGAAGCGCTCGAGGAACTGCGCGGCGGTGATCGAGCCGGCGCCGCGCCCCGAGCCGACGTTCTTCATGTCGGCGATGTCGGAGTTGATTTCCTTATTGTAGTTCTCGCCCAGCGGCAGGCGCCAGACCTTCTCGCCGCTCTTCTCGCCAGCGGCGGAAAGCTTGCCGGCCAGTTCGTCGTTGTTGGCGAACATGCCGGCGTATTCGTGGCCGAGCGCGATGACGATGGCGCCGGTCAGCGTCGCCAGGTCGACGATGGCCTGCGGATTGAAGGTCTTCTGCGTGTACCAGAGCGCGTCGGCCAGCACCAGGCGGCCCTCGGCGTCGGTGTTGATGACCTCGACGGTCTGGCCCGACATCGACGTCACCACGTCGCCCGGACGCTGGGCGGTGCCGGACGGCATGTTCTCCACCAGCCCGACCACGCCCACGACGTTGACCCGCGCCTTGCGCGCCGCCAGCAGGTGCATGGCGCCGATCACCGCCGCCGCCCCGCCCATGTCCCACTTCATGTCTTCCATGCCGTTGGCCGGCTTGAGCGAGATGCCGCCGGTGTCGAAGCACACCCCCTTGCCGACCAAGGCGACCGGCTTCTGCTCCTTCGGCCCGCCCGTCCAGTTCATCACCACGAGCTGCGATTCGCGCGCCGAGCCCTGGCCGACGCCCAGCAGCGCGCCCATGCCCAGCTTCTTCATCGCCGCCTCGCCCAGCACCTCGACCTTGACGCCGAACTTCGCCAGCTCCTTGCAGCGGGCGGCCAGCGATTCGGGATAGATGACGTTGGCCGGCTCGCTGACCAGGTCGCGGGTGAAGAACACCGCGTCCGCCGCCTTGCCGATCACCGCGTAGCGGCCCTGCGCGGCGTTGGCGCCCTTGACCGCCACCGTCAGCGAGGCCAGCGTCGGCTTGGCTTCCGGCTTCTCCTTGGTGCGGTATTTGTCGAAGCGGTAGGAGCGCAGCTTGCCGCCCAGCGCGATGCGGGCGGCGCATTCGTCGGCGGCGATCTTGGCGCCTTCGGGCAGGTCGACGGTCACGATCAGGGCCTTCTGCGCAGCACCGTTGGCGTCGACCGTCAGGCTGGCGCCGATGGCTTCCGCCGCCAGCGCGTCGAGCTCGCCCCGCTTGCCGACGCCGACCAGGGTGATGCGGTCGATGCGGGTGCCCGCCGGCGCCATGACCGACAGCGTCTGTCCCTTCTTGCCGGTGAAGCGGCTGGCGCCCATGGCGCGCTTCAGCGCGCCCTTGGTCTGCTTGTCGAGCGCCTGCGCGGTGGGCAGCAGTTTGCGCTCTTCGGCCACCATGACGGCGACATTGCCACTGGAGTAACGGGTCGGTTCGATGAAGGCGATTTTCATTGCTTCCTCTTGCAGCGCTCAAGGCGCAGCGGGCTGCGGTCGGGCCCGCGACGAACGAACCGTGCCATGGCGGAACCTCAAAAAAAAGCGGTTTCCGCAACAGGCTTGCGGCCGAAGATTGGGTAGAACGTAAAATTCCCATCGCTAGGCTTTGGCATCGTTCGCATTTGTCTCTAGGACGGAAGCGGGCGCGCGAACTATACTGCCGCCCGCGCGTCGCATGGCAGCGAGGCGGCGAGCGAAGCGTTCGGGGGAATTCGGCCCAGTGGCAAGGCGCAGCGGCAGCACATTCGCAGGAGGGGTGGCGATCGCCGCGGCCCTCGCCGTCGCATCCGCCCTCGCGATCGCGCCCCAGGCCGCATCCGGCCAGCAGCGCCAGCTTCCCAGCCGCGACCAGCCGCTGGTCTTCGCCGCCGACGAGGTCACCTACGACAAGCAGCTCGACATCGTCACGCTGCGCGGCCGGGTCGAGATCTTCCAGAACGACCGCATCCTGACGGCCGACACGGTCAGCTACAACCGCGCCGCCGACGTGATGTCGGCCTCCGGCAACGTCACCGTGATGGAGCCCGCCGGCGAAGTCGCCTTCGCCGACTACATCGAGATCACCGGCGACCTGAAGAACGGGGTGGCGCGCGACATCCGCCTGCTGATGTCCGACAACAGCCGCTTCGCGGCCAACGGCGGCACGCTGCGCAACGGCGAACGCACGCTGCTGACCAAGGCGGTGTTCTCGCCGTGCGAGCTGTGCAAGGACGATCCCGAGCGGGCGCCGCTGTGGCAGCTCAAGGCGGCCAAAGTGCTGCACGACCGTCCCAGCAAGAACGTCTACTACGAGGACGCCACGCTGGAGCTGTGGGGCGTGCCCGTCGCCTACCTGCCCTATTTCTCCCATCCCGACCCGAGCGTGAAGCGCCGCAGCGGCGTGCTGGCGCCGCATTTCGGCGCCTCCAGCCGCTACGGGCTGTGGACCACGATCCCCTACTACTGGGACATCGACGGCTCGAGCGACCTGACGATCTATCCGCGCCTCTACACCGAGAACCTGCCGCAGCTGGCGCTGGAATACCGCCGCCGCTTCGCGTTCGGCAGCCTGGAGGCGCTGGGCAGCGGCACCTTCGCCAAGATCGACGACGTCACCGACGACAGGAAGTTCCGCGGCCATATCGACGCCAAGGGCGAGTTCGAACTGAGCGACGTGTGGCGCACCGGCTTCAACGTCAATCGCGCCACCGACGAAACCTATCTGCGCCGCTTCGGCTACGGCTCGCCGTCCTACCTGACTTCGCAAGCCTACGTTGAAGGATTCTCGCGCCGCTCCTACGCCAATTTCCGGGCCTACGCCTTCCAGGAGCTGCGCGAGGACCTCAAGGACAACGACCTGCCGATCGTCGCGCCGCTGCTGCAGCTCGACATGGTCGGCGATCCCGACCGCTGGGGCGGCCATTATTTCTTCCAGGCCGAGGCCGCCAACATCTACCGGCGCGACGGCACCGACAGCAACAAGTTCTCCGCCCGCCTCGGCTGGACCAAGCCCTATATCGGCGGCTGGGGCGACGTGTGGAATTTCACCGCCTCGGTGCAGGGCGACATCTACAACGTCGACCGGATCGAGGATCCCGACAATCCCGGCCGCGACTTCTCGGGCGTGACGGGACGGGTGGTGCCGCAAGCCACGCTGGACTGGCGCTGGCCGCTGGTGCGCAACGGCGCCGACGGCAACTACCAGGTGATCGAGCCGATGGCGTCGATCTCGCTGGCGCCGACCCTGGGCCGGCAGTGGCGGATCCCCAACGAGAACGCCCAGGACATCGTTTTCGACGAGACCAACCTGTTCAACGCCAACCGCTTCGTCGGCACCGACCGCATCGAAGGCGGCCAGCGCTTCACCTACGGCGTCAAGTTCGGCCTGTACGGCAGCGAGGGCAACGCCACCACCTTCTTCGTCGGCCAGAGCTACCGCTTCAACGACGACCATTCCTTCGTCGACAACCAGACCGGTTCGCACTTCTCCGACATCATCGCCGCGATCGCGGTCAATCCCGGGCAGTTCTGGGACGGCTTCGCCCGCCTGCGCTTCGACGTCGAGAAGCTGAACATCCGCCAGGCCGACCTGCTGACCAATATCGGGCCGCGCGAATTCAGGCTGTCGCTGAACTACCTCTACATCGACGACACGCTGCTCGAGCCCGACGATTTCGGCGACCGCCAGGAGATCAACCTGGGGGTCACCTCGCAGCTCACGCAGTTCTGGTCGGCGGGCGCGGTCTGGTCGCACGACCTGGAGGCGGGAAAAACGCGGTATTACGGCGGACGGTTGAAATATGAGGACGAATGCTTCATTTTCGCCCTCGACGCGCAGCGGCGCCTGTATCGCGACCGCGAGATCGACCCCGATTTCCGGGTCATGGTGCAGGTGGTGTTCAAGCAGTTCACGAGCCTGAGTTCGCGCGTATTCTGATCGTCAGGCGATCGGCATGAGCGGTTTTCCCGCCCTCGCGGCCAGGCGTCGCATAGGCTATAAACGCCCGCTGAGCGGGCCGGCAGGGAGCATTGGAAACTCGATGAGGCGTTGGAAATTGGGGCTTGCCGCGGCCGCGGCGCTGGTCCTGGCGAGCCTTGCGCCGCTTCCCGCGGCGGCCCAGCAGACGGAGCTGACCAAGATCGCCGCCACGGTGAACGAGGACATCATCTCGGTCTACGACCTGATCTCCCGCACCCGGCTGGCGATCGTGGCCTCCCGCCTGGAGGACAACAACGAGACGCGCCAGCGCGTCGCCCGCCAGCTCCTGCGCATCATGATCGAGGAGAAGCTGCAGATGCAGGAGGCCAAGCGGCTCGGCATCCAGGTCAGCAACAAGGAACTCGAGGAAGCCGTCCAGCGCATCGAGCAGGCCAACCGCTGGCCGCCGGGCCAGTTCAAGACGTTCCTGCAGGCGACGCAGATCCCCCCTTCCGCGGCGCTGGACCAGATCCGCGCCAATCTCCTGTGGCAGAAAGTGGTGCGCCGGCGGCTGCGGCCGCAGGCCGACGTTTCGGACACCGAGGTCGACGAGGCGCTGGCCAAGCTGCGCGAGAACATCGGCAAGCCGGAGAATCGCGTCGCCGAGATCTTCCTGCCGGTCGAGCGCGCCGAGCAGGAAGCCGAGGTGCAGCGGGCGGCCGAGGCCATCGCGCAGCGCGTCAGGGCGGGCACGCCGTTTCCCGAACTGGCGCGGCAGTTCTCGCAGAGCCCCAGCGCCGGGCAGGGCGGCGATCTCGGCTGGCTGCAGCCGGGCCAGTTCGAATCGCAGCTCGAACGCGCCGTCGCCAGCATGCAGCCGCGCGAGGTGTCGGCGCCGATCCGCACCCTGACCGGCTTCAGCATCCTCTATTTGATCGACCGGCGGACCTTCCGCGGCGGCGGCGAGCCGGGCGACGCCAACCTCCAGGTCGACCAGCTCATCCTGCCGCTGCCGGCCAATGCGCGCGCCCCGGAAGTCGCCAGCCAGATGAACCTGGCGCAGCAACTGGCCGAGAACGCCCATAGCTGCGCCGATCTGGTGGCGCTGGCCAAGGAAGTCGCCGGCGGGCGCGCCTCGACCCTGGCGACCGGGCCGGCCAGCGCCATTCCCGGCGAGGCGCGGCAGGCGATCGGCGGCCTCGAGGTCAACCAGCCCAGCGCCCCGCTGCGCACGGCCGAAGGCGTGAAGATCCTGATGATCTGCAAGCGCGAAGGCGGCGACGGGCTGCCCAGCCGGGACACGGTGATGAACGGGCTGCTGCAGCAGCGCCTGGAGCTGCTGGCGCGACGCTACATCCGCGAACTGCGCCAGACCGCCACGGTCGACATACGGATCTGACATGCCCACGCGCCGGGCGACGGGCGGCCGGCCCGTGGGCATGGCTCCGCCGCTCGCCCTCACCATGGGCGAGCCCGCCGGCATCGGCGGCGAACTGACGCTGATGGCCTGGCATGCCCTGCGCGACGGCGGTCCCGCCTTTCTCGCGCTGGACGATCCCGAACGCCTGGGCCGGCTGGGCGCGGCAATCGGCCTGCCCACCCCCATCCGGACGGTCGACGGACCCGAGGCCGCCGCCGAGGCGTTCGGCGCGGCGCTGCCCGTGCTGCCCGTGCCGCTGGCGCAGGCGGTCGCGCCGGGGCGCCCCGATCCGGGGGCCGGCAGGCGCGTCATCGACAGCATCGACCGCGCCGTGGCCCTGGCGCGCCAGGGCGCCGTGGCTGGCGTCGTCACCAATCCGATCCACAAGGCCACGCTCTACGGCATCGGCTTCGGCTTTCCCGGCCACACCGAATACCTGCTGGAACTGGCCGGCGGCGCCCAGGCGGGCCACAGCGCCGTCATGATGCTGGCCAGTACGGAGCTGCGCGTGGTGCCGGTCACCGTCCATCAGCCCCTGCGCCGCGCCATCGAGGCGCTGACGCCCGAGCTGATCGTCGCGGCCGGCACGGTGACGGCCGAGGCCCTGCAGCGCGATTTCGCCATCGCGCGGCCGCGCCTGGCGGTGGCCGGCCTCAACCCCCATGCCGGCGAGGGCGGCGCGCTGGGCCGCGAGGAGCAGGACATCGTCGAGCCCGCCATTGGCCGCCTGCGCGCCCAGGGCATCGAGGTCTCCGGCCCCTGGGCGCCGGACACCATGTTCCATGCCCAGGCGCGCGCCCGCTACGACGCCGCCCTCTGCCTCTATCACGACCAGGCGCTCATCCCGCTCAAGACCCTCGATTTCTTCGGCGGGGTCAACGTGACGCTGGGGCTGCCCTTCGTGCGCACCTCGCCCGACCACGGCACCGCCTTCGACCTGGCGGGCACCGGCAAGGCCAGCCCGCAAAGCCTGATCGCCGCCCTCCGCCTGGCCGCATCCATGGCGGAGCACCGCCGCGCCCAAGCGTGAGCGAGCCGCCCCCTTCCCTGCCGCCGCTGCGCGAAGTCATCGCCCGCTATGGGCTGGGCGCGCGCAAGGCGCTGGGCCAGCATTTCCTGCTCGACCAGAACCTCACCGGCCGCATCGCCCGCGCCGCCGATCCGCTGGATCGCGGCACGGTGTTCGAGATCGGGCCCGGCCCGGGCGGACTGACCCGCTCGCTGCTGGCGGCAGGCGCGCACCGGGTGATCGCCGTCGAGCGGGACCCGCGCTTCCTGCCGGCCCTGCGCGATCTGCAGCAAGCCTATCCGGGCCGGCTGGAAATCCTCGAGGCCGATGCGCTGGAGGTCAACCTGGCCGCCCTGGGCGAGGCGCCGCGCCAGATCGTCGCCAACCTGCCCTACAACGTCTCCACGCCGCTACTGCTGGGCTGGCTGCCCCGGATCGACGCCTTCACCGCGCTGACCCTGATGTTCCAGAAGGAAGTGGCGGATCGGCTGCTGGCGAAGCCGCGGACCAAGGATTACGGGCGGCTCTCCGTGGCGGTGCAGTTCCACTGTACGGTAAAGCCGCTGTTCCAGGTTCCGCCCAGCGCCTTCACGCCGCCGCCGCAGGTGATGTCGACGGTGGTGCAGTTGCGGCCCCGGCCGGAGCGGCCGGCCGACATCGATCCGCGCCGGCTCGAGCGCGTCGCCGCCGCCGCTTTCGGCCAGCGCCGCAAGATGCTGCGGGCGGCGCTGAAGAGCCTGCTGCCGCAGCCCGAGGCGGCGCTGCACGAGGCCGGCATCGCCCCCACCGCCCGCGCCGAGGAACTCGATCTCGACGCCTTCTGCCGGCTGGCGCGCGCGACGGCGAAAATCGCCGGCTGAAAAGAGCGGCGGCGGCAGAAATCCCTGCGAGATTTCCCGGCGCGCCTTGATAATGCGTCGAGGCGGCGCCCAGCCTCGCCATCAACCCAAGCGCGAAAGACCGTCGGCTGCCATGGACCTGGCCTTTTCCCTGATTCTCGCCGGCGCGGCGCTGGTGCTGGTCAGCATCTTCGCCAGCCTGGTCTTCGCGCGGATCGGCGCGCCGCTGCTGCTGTTGTTCCTGATCATCGGCATGCTGGTCGGCGTCGACGGGCCGGGCGGCGTGGCGTTCGACGATTTCCGGCTGGTCTACGTCGCCGGGTCGGTCGCCCTGGCGGTGATCCTGTTCGACGGCGGGCTGCGCACCTCGCGCGAATCGCTGCGGCTGGCGGCCGGGCCGGCCATCACCCTGGCGACGGCCGGCGTGCTGCTGACGGCGGGCATCGCCGGGCTGGCGGCGGCGCCGCTATTGGGCATCGGCCTGGTCGAGGGCTTCCTGCTGGGCGCCATCGTCGGCTCGACCGACGCGGCGGCCGTCTTCCCGCTGCTGAACCGGCGCAGCAACGCCATCGAGCGGCGGGTCGGCGCCACGCTGGAAGTGGAATCCGGCTTCAACGATCCGATGGCGGTGTTCCTGACGGTGCTGCTGGTGGAGATCCTCGCCGCCAAGGGCTCGCTGACGACGGCGCATGCGCTGGAGCTGTTCCTCACCCAGATGGCCGGCGGCACCGCGCTGGGCGTCCTGGGCGGCGGCGCGCTGCTGTGGGCGATCAACCGGGTCTCGATCGCCACCGGCCTCTATCCCATCCTGGTGGCCACCGGCAGCATCTTCGTCTTCGCCCTGGCGCATACCCTGCATGCCAGCGGCTTCCTAGCCGTCTACATCGCCGGCCTGGTGTTCGGGCTGGGCCGCCATCGCGCCCGCCAGCACATCGCCCGCTTCCACGACGGGCTGGCCTGGCTGAGCCAGATCGTGATGTTCCTGCTGCTCGGCCTGCTGGTCACGCCCTCCAACCTGCTGCCGGAACTGGGGCCGGAGCTGGTGATGGCGGTGGCGCTGATGTTCCTGGCCCGGCCGGTGGCCGTCGCCCTCTGCCTGGCGGGTTTCCGCTTCACCTGGAGCGAGATCGCCTTCATCGGCTGGGTCGGCCTGCGCGGGGCGGTGCCGATCTTCCTCGCCACCATTCCCATGGTCTCCGGCCTGCCCAATGCGGCGATCTATTTCAACGTCGCCTTCGTGGTGGTGATCGCCTCGCTGATCGTGCAGGGCTGGACCATCCTGCCGGCGGCGCGCTGGCTGGGCCTGATCGTGCCGCCCAGCCCGCAGACCGGCGATCAGGTCGATCTGGGCGCGCCGATGGGCGGCGACCGCGACATGCTGTCCTACCGCGTCGGCCTCGATTCGCTGGCTACCAAGCGCGACTTCACCCAGCTCCGCCTGCCCGAGCGCACCCGCGTGCTGGCCATCCTGCGCAACAACGTGGTGCTGGCGCGCAACTCCATCGAGCGGCTGCAGGCCGGCGACACGCTGCTGGTGCTGACGCCGCCCGAGCACACGCTGGCGCTGGACCGGCTGTTCGCCGCCCGCGCCGCGCGGGCCGAGGACGAGGTGATCGGCGATTTCGTGTTCGACGCCGCCGCCTCGGCCGGCTCGCTGGCGACGCTGTACGGGCTGCCGCTCGGCGAGGCCGACGCCGCGCTGACGCTGGGCGAGCTGATGCGCCGCAAGCTGGGCCGCAAGCCGGTGGTCGGCGATCGCGCCCAGATCGGACCCGCCCAGCTCGTGGTGGCGGAGATGGCCGGCGAGCGCATCGCCAAGATCGGCCTGCTGCTGCATCGCCGCCGCGCCCCCGCCCGCGGCACCCTGGTCGCCCTGCGCCGCCGCTTCCGCCAATTGCGCCGCCAGCTGCGCCGGGCTTGAAAAGTGAGTGCTCACTCACTATTCTAGAGTTCGCCTTCAGGGAGGCTGACCCGATGCGTTCGCTGGCATTCAATCTCTTCTTCTACGGCTTCACCGTCCTGTTCGCCCTGTTCCTTGTGCCGCTCAGCCTGCTGCCGGGCCGGCGGGTGCTGGCCGGGGGCTTGCGGTTCTGGGGCAGAACCGTGGTCTGGGCGATGGGCGCGGTCGGCGGCATGCGGGTGGAGATCCGCGGCCGGGAGAATATCCCCCGGCATGGCCCCTCCCTGATCGCCAGCAAGCACCAGAGCGAGGCCGACGGCATGGTGATGGCGGCGGAAGTGCCCGACGTCGCCTTCGTCGCCATGCGCGAATTGTGGGCCTATCCGCTGGTCGGCACCATCCTGCGCAAGCTGGAGATGATCCGCGTCGATACCTGCGGCGGCGGCAAGGAGCGCGAGAACCTTGCGACCTTCGCCCGCCGCGCCTACGAGGCGGGGCGCAACATCGCCATCTATCCCGAAGGCCATCTCATGCCGGTGGGCGAGAAGGAGCGCTACCGCACGGGCATCTACTATCTCTATCGCGATCTCGACCTGCCGGTGGTGCCGGTGGCGCATTGCCTGGGGCTGGTGTGGCCGGAACGGCGCTGGCGCAAGCGCACCGGCCGCGCCGTGGTCGAGTTCCTGCCGCCCATCCCCACCGGGCTGGACCGCGACGCCTTCATGCAGCTTCTGGAGGACACGATCGAGGACCGCACCGCCGTCCTGGTGTCCGAGGTCACCGGCCGGCCGCCGCAGCCGGCGCGCCTGCGCATCAAGTTTCCCGAGCTCTACCCGAACGCCAAGGCCGACGAGCCTACTGCCCCTCGCGCAGCGCCTTGACGAAATCGCCCAGGCCGACCTGGCGCTCGCGCTTCAGCCGTTCGGCCGCCAGGATGGACCGCAGTTGGCTCATGCTGTCCTCGACGTCGCGGTTGATGATGACGTAGTCGTATTCGATGTAGTGCGTCATCTCGTCGGCCGCCTTGGCCATGCGCTTGGCCACCACGTCGGGCGCGTCCTGCGCCCGCTGCTTCAGCCGCCGCTCCAGCTCGCGCGTGGTCGGCGGCAGGATGAAGACGCTGACCATGTCGTCGCGCGCCCGCTCGGCGAGCTGCTGGCGGCCCTGCCAGTCGATGTCGAACATCACGTCGCGGCCGGCGACCAGCGCCTTGTCCACCGCCGCGCGCGGCGTGCCGTAATTGTGGTCGAACACCCGGGCGTGCTCGAGCAGTTCGCCGCGCGCCACCATCCGGTCGAAATCGGCTTGCGCGACGAAACGGTAGTCGACGCCGTCCTTCTCCGCCGAGCGCGGCGGGCGGGTGGTCACCGAGATCGACAGGGTGATGTCGGGATCGCGCTGCAGCAGCAGGCGCGACAGGGTGGTCTTGCCCGCGCCGGAGGGCGAGGACAGCACCAGCATGAGGCCGCGACGGCCGACGCTCCCAGCCATTGCCGCCCTACTCCACGTTCTGGACCTGCTCGCGCATCTGCTCGATGGCGCTCTTCAGGTCGATGCCGATGCGCGTCAGCTCGATGTCCGCCGCCTTGGAGCACAGCGTATTGGCCTCGCGATTGAACTCCTGGCACAGGAAGTCGAACTTGCGCCCGACCGGCTCGCCGCGCTCCGCCGCCGCCAGCAATTCGGCCGCTTGCTGCAGATGGGCGCGCAGCCGGTCGATCTCCTCGCGCACGTCCGCCTTCTGCGCCAGCATGGCCACTTCCTGCGCCAGGCGCTCCTCGTTCAAGGGCGGCGTCGCGCCCAGGAGGTCGGCGAGCTGGCGCCGCAGCCGGTCGCGCAGGGCGGCGGGCTGGGCGCCGGCCGACGCCGTGGCCGCCTCGCACAGGGCGGCGATGCGGGCCAGGTGCTGGCGCAGCACGTCCTTCAGATGCGCGCCCTCGGCCAGCCGCGCCTCGCCCAGCCGCTGCAGCGCCTGGTCCAGCGTCTCCAGCAGCGCCGCCTCGCGCGCCTGCTCGATCTCGGGATCGGGCGAAACCTGCTCCTCCGGCTCGACCACGCCCTTGATGCGCAGCAGCCCGTCGGCGGTGGGCGGCGCCACCGGCGCCTCGCGCTGCAATTCCTCCATGGCGTGCAGCACCAGGCGCAGCAGCTCGCGGTTGATGCGGAAAGGCAGCGCGCCGGTGCCGCGCGCCATGGTCAGGGTCAGGTTGACGCTGCCGCGCTTGAAGCGGCGGCCGACCAGGGCGCGCGCCTGGCTTTCGACGCGGTCCAGCCCGGCCGGCACGCGGCAGCGTATCTCCAGCGACTTGCCGTTGACGGAGCGCGCCTCCCAGGTCCAGCCGACCTGCGCGTCCGCGCCCTCGGCGCGGCCATAACCGGTCATGCTGGCCAACGGCACGCGATCCTCCTCAAATGCTTTCGAGTTCCCCCGGGGCAGTCTATAGGATAGGAACCCGCCGCTCACAACGCGGCTTTTCCCACAGACCCCGCATGCGCGATCCCAAATCGATTCTCATCACCGGCGCCTCCAGCGGCATCGGCGAGGCGCTGGCGCTGGAATACGCTGCGCCCGGCACGTTCCTGGCGCTGACCGGCCGCGACGCCGAGCGGCTCGACGGCGTCGCCGCCGCCGCCCGCGCGCGGGGCGCCGTCGTCGAGGCCAGGGCCATCGACGTGCTCGACCGCGCCGGCATGAAGGACTGGCTGCTGCAGCTCGATGCCGCCCATCCGCTCGACCTGGCGGTGGCCAATGCCGGCGTCGGGCTGGAGGGCGACCGCAAGCTGGGCGAGGAGGACGCCATGCGCGGCACCTTCGCCGTCAATGTCGAGGGCGTGCTCAACACCGTGCTGCCGCTGCTGCCCGCCTTCCGCGCCCGCCGGCGCGGGCAGATCGCGGTCATGGCCTCGCTGGCCAGCTTCGTCGGCCTGCCGCAATCGGCCGCCTATAACGGCAGCAAGGCGGCGGTGCGGGTCTGGGGCGAGAGCCTGCGCCTGTCCGAGCGCAAGAACGGCGTCGAGGTCAGCGTCATCTGCCCCGGCTTCGTGGTCTCGCGCATGACCGCGCGCAACAGCTTCCGCATGCCCTTCCTGATGTCGGCGGAGAAGGCGGCGGGCCGGATCCGCCGCGGGCTGGCGCGCAACAAGGCGCGCATCGCCTTTCCCTTCGGCACCAAGGCGGCGGTGTGGCTGGGCATCGCGCTGCCCGCCAGCCTCACCGACCGGCTGATGCAGAGCGGTTCGCGCGGCAAGTGAGCGGGCTGTCGCAAGGCCAGCGGCGGCTGGCGGTCTGGCTTTCCTCCGGCGCGCTGGCCATGGCGCTGACCGGCGACCAGCTCCTTTACATCGTGCTGCCGCTGGCCGCCGACTCCTTCGGCGTGTCGCTGGCCTGGGTCGGCGTGCTGCTGTCGGCCAATCGCTGGATCCGGGTGGCGCTCTACAGCGAGGTCGCCCGCTTCGGCAACCGGGTGGGGCCGCGGCGGCTGACGATCGTGGCGGCCCTGGGCGCGGTCGCCTCGACGGCGGCCTACGGCCTGCTCGACGGCGGACCGTTGTTGCTGGCGGCGCGCGTCGTCTGGGGCCTGTCCTTCGCGGCGCTGAACCTGACCACGCTGGTCTATGCCATTGCCGGCCAGGAGCAGGCCGGCCGCATGGTCGGCACCAGCCGCGCCATCCGCGAGATCGGCCCGATCATGGCCGCCGCCAGCGGCGCCTGGCTGGCCACCAGCCTGGGACCGCGCGAGGCGTTCTGGGCCATGACCGCGCTGACGCTGCTGGCTATCCCCATGGCGCTTGCCCTGCCGCGCCAGGACCCCGCCGAGGCCGCGCCGGCCGCCCCGCGTCGCTTCCGGCTCAACCGGCCCTCGACCTTCAACCTCTTCTCCTTCGCCGTCGGCCTGGCCGGCGACGGCATCTTCATGGTCACCATCGGCCTGCTGTTCCTGCAGGAGGTCTCGGCGCAGATGGCGATGCTCTCGGCCGGCGCCGTCATGGCGCTGCGCCATCTGACGGTGCTGGTGGTCAGCCCGGTCGGCGGCCTGCTGGCCGACCGCTTCGGGGCGAGGCGCACCATGCTGGTCTCCGGCCTGGCGATGACGGCGGGGTTCGCGCTGGTGCCGTTCGATCTGGTCTATCCCGCCGCCCTGCTGATGCTGGTCGGCCGCGGCATCGGGGCGGTGGTGGCGCCGCTGATCGTGGCCCGGACCATGAAGGGCGACGTCATGACGGCGGTTTCGGCCAACGCCACCTGGGCCGATCTGGGCGCCGCGGTGGGGCCGCTGCTGGCCGGCTTCAGCGTCGGGCTGATATCGCTGGGCACGCTCTACGGCGGGGCGGCGGCGCTGCTGTTCGCGCTGCTGATGATCTGGGCGGTGTTCGGGCGGCAGTGACGGCGACGCTCTGCTTTCCGTCCTTCCCGTCGCACATTACCCCTCACCCTCCCTCTTCCCGCTGCGCGAGGCGAGGTGTCAAAGCAGGCGCCTTCTCATTCTCCTCTCCCCGCTTGCGGGGAGAGGCTGGGTGAGGGGCTGCGGTGGGGCTGCGAAGAACGGCGGTGCTGGAAAGACGGCGCCCCTCACCCTCCCGTCGCTGGCGCGACGGGCCCCTCCCTCTCCCCGCTGCGCGGGGCGAGGTGGAGAACGCATCTATTTCTTCTGCTCGCGCTGGAAGCGCCGCCAGGCGGCGACGTTGCGGTTGTGCTGCTCCAGCGTCTCGGCGAAGGCATGCCCGCCGGTGCCGTCGGCGACGAAATAGAGTTCCTTGCTCTTGATCGGGGCCAGCGTCGCCTCGATCGCGGCCTTGCCGGGATTGGCGATGGGGCCGGGCGGCAGGCCGGGGATGGTGTAGGTGTTGTAGGCCGAGGGCGTCTGCACGTCGGTGCGGGTCAGGGTGCGGTCGAGCGGGCCGCTGCCCTTGGTGATGCCGTAGATGATGGTGGGGTCCGATTCCAGCCGCATGCCCAGGCGCAGGCGGTTGACGAACACCGCCGCCACCCGCGGCCGCTCCGAGGCGACGCCGGTCTCCTTCTCGACGATCGAGGCCAGGGTCAGCGCCTCCTGCTTGCTGGCCAGCGGCAGGTCGTCCCGGCGCCGGGCCCAGGCGGCGTCGAGGATTTCGGTCATGGCCTGGCGCATGCGCTGGACCACCGAATCGCGGCTGTCGCCCAGGCTGTAGTGATAGGTTTCCGGCAGCAGCGTGCCCTCGGCCGGGCGCAGCGAGACGTCGCCTTCCAGGCCCTCGACCTCGCGCACCAGCTTCAGCACCTCCGCCACCGTCAGCCCCTCGGGCACGGTGAAGCGGCGCACCACGGTGCGGCCGGCCTGCATCTGCTCGATGGCGGCCTTGATCGTCGTGCCGGCGGCGAATTCGTATTCGCCGGCGCGCAGCGGCCGGCGATCGCGGTCCAGCCGCAGGGCGAAGCGGAACAGCAGATCGTCGTCGATCACGCCCTGGCGCTCCAGCAGCGCGCCGATCTCGCCGCTGCCCGTGCCCTTGGGCACGACCACGACCTTGGACGCCGCCAGCGGCCCCGGGGCCTCCAGCCGGTTCTGCACGTAGAGCCAGGCGCCGGCGGCGGCCAGCGCGACGCCGACGATCAGGGTCAGGAGAAGGCGAAGGACGATTCGGCTCAAGCCCGCGCCGTCAGGACACGGCGCCGAAGATCACCGAGGCGTTGGTGCCGCCGAAGCCAAAGGAATTGGACAGCGCGTAGCGCACCTTGCGCTCCTTGGCCTTGAGCGGCACCAGGTCGATGTCGCAGCCGTCGGACGGATTCTCGAGGTTCAGGGTCGGCGGCACGATCTGCTCGTCGATCGACTTGATGGCGAAGATCGCCTCGACCGCGCCGGCCGCGCCCAGCAGGTGCCCGATCGACGACTTGGTCGAGGACATCGAGAGCTTGTAGGCGTCCTGGCCGAACAGGCGCTTGACCGCGCCCAGCTCGATCTCGTCGCCCAAGGGCGTCGAGGTGCCGTGCGCGTTGATGTAGTCGATGCCGTCGGTGCCCAGCCCGGCCCGCTTCAGCGCCGCCTGCATGGCGCGATAGCCGCCATTGCCGTCGTCGGGCGGCGCGGTGATGTGATAGGCGTCGCCGGACAGCCCGTAGCCGACCACCTCGGCATAGATCTCGGCGCCGCGCTTCTTGGCGTGCTCGTACTCCTCCAGCACCAGGCAGCCGGCGCCCTCGCCCATGACGAAGCCGTCGCGGCCCTTGTCCCAGGGGCGCGAGGCCTTCTCCGGCGTGTCGTTGTAGCCGGTGGAGAGCGCGCGGGCGGCGGCGAAGCCGGCCAGGCCGATGCGGCACACGGCGGCCTCGGCGCCGCCGCACACCATCACGTCGGCGTCGTCGAGCTGGATCAGGCGGGCGGCGTCGCCGATGGCGTGCGCGCCGGTCGAGCAGGCGGTGACGACGGAATGGTTGGGGCCCTTGAAGCCGTACTTGATCGACACCTGGCCCGAGGCGAGGTTGATCAGCGCGGCGGGAATGAAGAACGGGCTCATGCGGCGCGGCCCCTTCTCCTTCAACGTGATGGAGCCGTCGTAGATGGTCTCCAGCCCGCCGATGCCCGAGCCGATCAGCACGCCGGAGCGATGCGCCTTCTCCTCGCTGTCGGCCTTCCAGCCCGAATCCTCGACCGCCTGCGAAGCGGCGGCCATGGCGTAGATGATGAAGCGGTCGACCTTGCGCTGGTCCTTGGGCGCCATGTAGTCGTCGGCGTTGAAGCGGCCTTCGGCCGTCTCGCCCAACGGCACCTGGCCGGCGATCTTGGCCGGCAGGTCGGAGACGTCGAAAGACTGGATGCCGCTGATCCCCGATTCGCCCGCGATCAGGCGCTTCCAGGTGGCGTCGACGCCCGATCCGAGCGGCGTCACCATGCCCATCCCCGTAACGACGACTCGTCTCATTGCCGCAAATCCCGTCCAGTTGCAGAGCGAACGCCCGCGGCGCGCGGGCGGCCGGAACTTACTTCTGGTGCTCTTCGATGAACTTGATGGCGTCGCCGACGGTGCCGATCTTCTCCGCCGCGTCGTCGGGAATCTCGATGCCGAATTCCTCTTCGAACGCCATGACCAGCTCGACCGTGTCGAGAGAGTCGGCGCCCAAATCGTCGATGAAGCTCGAGGTCGGGGTGACCGTGTCGGCCTCGACGCCGAGGTGCTCGACGACGATTTTCTTAACCCGGTCGGCAATATCGCTCATCTTCGGTGATCCTTCGCTTGCAGGATGGTTTGTCGTGACTTTATGTCGTGACTGCGGCGGCAGCCTATTTTCCACTCGCGCCCGCCGGCAAAAAAGCGGCGTTTCCTAACACGTTTCCCCCACCTTGACCAGCCAAAGAAACGCCGTAATTCCAACCGGTTGCGGCCTCGCACGGGGCCGCGCGCCGGTTTTCATATCATGGCCATGCCACCATTGATGTGCAAGGTCTGCCCGGTCACATAGGCCGCTTCCGCGCTTGCGAGATAGACCACCCCGGCAGCCACGTCGGCGGGCGTTCCCAGCCGCTCGGCCGGGATGGCGGCCAGCAGCTTCTTCTTCTGCTCCTCGTTCAGCGCATCGGTCATGGGCGTGGCGATGAAGCCGGGCGCCACGCAGTTCACCGTGATGCCGCG
This sequence comes from Reyranellaceae bacterium, assembly GCA_050181585.1. GTDB lineage: Bacteria > Pseudomonadota > Alphaproteobacteria > Reyranellales > JAQSWP01 > JAQSWP01. The sequence goes on along the minus strand of JBFXDA010000025.1, from coordinate 18,119 downwards.
CGAGGCCACTTCCGCCGCCAGCGACTTGGACATGCCGATCATGCCGGCCTTGGAGGCGGCATAGTTGGCCTGGCCCGGATTGCCGGTGACGCCGACGATGGAGGTGATGTTGATCATCCGCCCGAAGCGGCGTTTCATCATGCCGCGCATGGCGGCGCGGCACAGGCGGAAGGTGGCCGTCAGGTTCACGTCCAGCACCGTCTGCCAGTCCTCGTCCTTCAGCCGCAGCGCCAGCATGTCCCGCGTCAGCCCGGCATTGTTGACCAGGATGTCGAGCCCGCCCAGGCGCGCCTCGGCGTCCTTGATCAGGGCGTCGGCCGCGCCGGCCTCGGACAGGTTGGCGGCCGCCACATGCGCCCGCTCCTTCAGCTCGCCGGCCAGCGCCTCCAGCGCCCCCGCGCGCGTGCCGCTCAGCATCACCTGCGCGCCCTGGGCATGCAGGGCGCGCGCGATGGCGCCGCCGATGCCGCCCGAGGCGCCCGTCACCAGCGCGCTCTTGCCTGACAGATCGAACATGGTTTCCTCCCGCCTTCAGGCGACCGTCTTCAGAAAAGCCTCGATATCGGCCGGGCCGTTGACGGCGGTGCCGGTCATCTCCTTGTCGATGCGCTTGACCAGCCCGCTCAGCACCTTGCCGGCGCCGGTTTCGACCAGCGCGCCCACGCCCCGGCCCTTCAGGAACAGCACCGATTCGCGCCAGCGCACCAGGCCGGTGACCTGCTGCACCAGGAGCTTGCGGATGGTCTCGGGATCGGAGGTATCGGCGGCCAGCACATTGGCCACCACCGGCACCGAAGGGGGCGCCAGGGTCACGCCGGCCAGCGCCTCCGCCATCGCGTCGGCGGCCGGCTGCATCAGCGGGCAATGGAAGGGGGCGCTCACCGGCAGCATCATGCCGCGCTTGCAGCCTCTGGCCTGGGCCGCCTTGATGGCGCGCTCGACCGCCTCCTTGTGGCCCGAGATCACTACCTGGCCGCCGCCATTGTCGTTGGCCACCGCCACCACCTGGCCCTCGGCCGCTTCCTTGCAGGCTTCCTGCGCCGGCTCCAGTTCGATGCCCAGCAGGGCGGCCATGGCGCCGACGCCGACCGGCACGGCGCGCTGCATGGCCTGGCCGCGCCGCTTCAGCAGGCGGGCGGCATCGGCGACGGAGAACGCGCCGGCGGCGCACAGCGCCGAATATTCGCCCAGCGAATGGCCGGCGACGTAGGAGGCCAGGGCGGAGAGCTTCTTGCCGCTCTCGCCTTCCAGCACCCGCACCACCGCCAGGCTGACCGCCATCAGCGCCGGCTGCGCGTTCTCGGTCAGGGTCAGGTCGCTCTCGGGACCTTCCTTCATCAGCCGCGACAGGTTCTGCTTCAGCGCCTCGTCCACTTCCTCGAACACCTGGCGCGCGGCGGGGAAAGCGGCGGCCAGGTCCTGGCCCATGCCGACGGCCTGCGAGCCCTGGCCGGGGAAGACGAATGCGCGTGTCATCGGAGGTTCCTCAGGGTTTCGGCCACGGCGACCAAGGCGGGGATCAAGATCGTGTGGCCGTTATTGGATTTATCGGGCAGGAATAGCGGCTTACCGGCCGGCGGGCAAGCCGGGCCAAGAGCGGTTACCCCCAGCCCGTTGCACGCCGTTTGCCAGCCCCGGAATGGGGTTGCGTGGCAACCTTAAATCTATATAGTCCGCGCCCGCTCCTTGCCGGCCCCGCCGGCTAGGGCCGTTTCGCCGTTTCGGGGCCATGGTGGCGCCGAAGGGCGCCGGCCCACGTAACAGCCATAAGGAGTTGTTATGCCGTTCTACGAGAACGTGTTTATTGCGCGCCAGGACATCGCCGGCACCCAGGCCGACGCGCTGGCCGACGCCTTCACCGCCATCATCGAGCAAGGTGGCGGCAAGGTGACCAAGAAAGAGAACTGGGGCCTGCGGTCGCTGGCCTTCAGGATGAACAAGAACCGCAAGGGCCACTACCTGCTGCTCAACATCGACGCGCCGCCGGCGGCGGTGACGGAGATGGAACGCAACATGCGCCTGAACGAGGACGTGCTGCGCTACCTGACCGTCCGCGTCGAGACGCTGGAGGAAGGCCCCTCGGTCATGCTGCAGAAGCGCGACCGCGACGAGCGCGGCGACCGCGGCGATCGCGGCGACCGGCCGCGGCGCGACCGCGGTGATCGTGGCGATCGCGGGGACCGCGGCGATCGTGGCGATCGCGAGCGTCCGCGCTTCGCCGAACGCAGCGAACCCGAAGCCGAAGGAGCCGCCTGATGAGCATGAGCAGCGGGGGCGCGCGGCGCCCCTTCATCCGCCGGCGCAAGACCTGCCCGTTCTCCGGCGCCAACGCGCCGAAGATCGACTACAAGGACGTGCGCCTGCTGGGCCGCTTCATTTCCGAGCGCGGCAAGATCGTGCCCAGCCGCATCACCGCAGTGTCGTCGAAGAAGCAGCGCGAGCTGGCCCAGGCCATCAAGCGCGCCCGCTTCCTCGGCCTGCTGCCCTACCTGATCAAGTAGAGCCAGGGGAGAACAGCCATGCACATGGAAGTGGTCCTGCTGGAGCGCATGCCGAAACTGGGGCAGATGGGCGATGTGGTCCGCGTCAAGCCCGGCTTCGCGCGCAACTACCTGCTGCCGCGCAAGAAGGCCCTGCGCGCCACCAAGGAGAACCTGGCCTATTTCGAGACGCAGCGTAAGCGCCTGGAGGCGACCAACCTGGAGCGCCGCCAGGAAGCGCAGCAGGTCGCCGAGAAGCTGAAGGACTTCTCGGTCACGCTGCTGCGCCAGGCCTCCGAAGCCCTGCAGCTTTACGGCTCGGTGACCCCGCGCGACGTCGCCCAGGCGGCGACCGAGGCGGGCGTGCAGATCGGCCGGCCGCAGGTCAATCTCGACAAGGCGATCAAGACGCTGGGCCTGCACGACGTCGAGATCATCCTGCACCCGGAAGTCACGGTGGCGATCAAGGTCAACGTGGCGCGCTCGGCCGAGGAAGCCGAGTTCCAGGCCAAGGGCGGCGTGCTGGTGGCCGAATCGGTCCGCGCCCAGCAGGAAGCGGAAGAGGCACAGCGGCTGGCCGAACAGCAGGCCGCCCTGCTCGACCAGCCGGCCAAGGCCGAAGCCGCGGCCGAGCCGGCGGCGGAAGCCGCCGCCGAGGACAAGCCGGCCAAGAAGGGCAAGAAGAAGAAGGAAGCCTAAAGTCTTCGCCGGCCCCGGAATCCCGCAAAAAGCCCGGCTTTGGCCGGGCTTTTTCTTTGCCCGATCTGGGGGCTTTGCTTGCGGCCCGGCCACAGGCTAGATTTTTGAAAACGTTAGCAGAAGAGGCGCGTGCTGCGCCCGGAGTAGGATCGATGCTGCTGGCAAAGCTCTTGGGCAGGATTTTGCAGGTGGGCACGCTTGAGATCGTCGATCCCAAGGGCGTGTCGCATCGCGTCGAGGGCCGCCGCCCGGGCAAGCAGGTCACCATCCGCATCCACGACCCGCGCACCGCCCGCCGGCTGCTGGCCAATGCCCGGCTGGCGCTGGGCGAGAGCTACATGGACGGCACGCTGACGGTCGAGAACGGCGACATCTACGATTTCCTCGACCTGATCGGCCATTCCATCGAGGCGTTCGAGCGCCACCCGTTCAACGCGCTGGCCGGCCGCGCCGGCTTCCTGCTGCGCAGCCTGAAGCAGTACAACCCCATCGGCCGGGCGCAGAAGAACGTGGCGCACCACTACGACCTGTCGGGCGCGCTCTACGACCTCTTCCTCGACCCCGACCGGCAGTATTCCTGCGCCTATTACCGCTCGCCCGAGGACACGCTGGAGCAGGCGCAGGACCAGAAGAAGAAGCACATCGCCGCCAAGCTGCTGATCCGGCCGGAGCACAAGGTGCTGGACATCGGCAGCGGCTGGGGCGGGCTGGCGCTGTACCTGGCGCGCGCCACGGGCGCGGACGTCACCGGCGTCACCCTGTCGGTCGAGCAGCAGAAAGTGTCGCAGGAGCGGGCCGAGAGCGAGGGCCTGGCGAACCGCGTGCGCTTCGCCCTGCGCGACTACCGCCAGGAGCCCGGCCGCTACGACCGCATCGTCTCGGTCGGCATGTTCGAGCATGTCGGGGTCGGCCACTACCCGGAATTCTTCGACAAGGTGCGCCAGCTTCTGGCCGAGGACGGGGTGATGCTGCTGCACGCCATCGGCCGCATGGAGCCGCCCGGCGGCACCAATCCGTGGCTGCAGAAATACATCTTCCCCGGCGGCTATACGCCCGCCCTGTCGGAAGTGCTGGCCGCCATCGAGCGCGCCGGGCTATGGGTGACCGATTGCGAGATCCTGCGGCTGCACTACGCCCTCACCCTGCGCGACTGGCGCAAGCGCTTCCTGGCCAATCGCGAGCGCGTCAGGGCGCTGTACGACGAACGCTTCTGCCGCATGTGGGAGTTCTACCTCGCCGCCTGCGAGATGAGCTTCCGCCACATGCGCCAGATGGTGTTCCAGCTCCAGATCACCCGGCACGAGCAGGCCGTGCCGCTGACGCGCGACTACATGTACGAGATCGAGCGCGAATACCTCGCCGCGCGTGCCGCGGAGTGAGCCGCCTGTCCCTCCCCTCCCGCCCGGCGGCGCCGCGATGATCCAGGTCGAGAATCTGGTGTTCGATTACCCGACCAAGCGCGCCCTGCACGGCGTGTCGCTGGTGGTGCGCGAGGGCAGCATCACCGCCCTGGTCGGCCCCAACGGTGCGGGCAAGACGACGCTGATGCGCTGCATCGCCGCCCTGGAGCCGCCCTACTCGGGGCGCATCACGGTGGCGGGCATCGACGTCTTCGAGGAGCCGCGCAAGGCGCACGAGGTGATGGGCTATCTGTCCGATTTCTTCGGGCTCTACGACCAGCTCAGCGTGCGCCAGTGCCTGGTCCATGCCGCCGATTCGCACGGCCTGTCGCGGGCGCGCAGCGCCGAGCGCGTGCAGCAGGCGGCCATCGCTCTGGGGCTGCAGGACCGCCTGCAGGCCAGGGCCGAGACCCTCTCGCGCGGGCTGCGCCAGCGGCTGGCCATCGCCCAGGCCATCGTGCACGAGCCGCGCGTGCTGCTGCTGGACGAGCCGGCCGCCGGCCTCGACCCCGAGGCGCGGCACGGGCTGTCGGTGCTGCTGCGCAGCCTGGCCGCCCGCGGCATGACGCTGGTGGTGTCGTCCCACATCCTGGCCGAGCTCGAGGACTATTCCACCGACATGGTGATCGTCGACAACGGCCGCATCGTGGAGAACCGGCCGCTGGCCGGCCGGCACGCGGCGGGAATGGCGCGCGCCACGCTGGTGCTGGAGCTGGCGGAGGCAGCGCCCGGCCTGGCCGCCGCCCTGCAGGCGATTGCCGGGATCGCCGATGTCGAGATCGCCGGGCGCGAGGCCCGCTTCAGCTTCCCCGACGACGCCGCCGGCCGCGCAGCACTGCTGCGCCGGCTGGTCGAGGCGGGCGTGCCGGTGGCCGGCCTGGCGCGCGAACGCGCCAGCCTGCAGGACTCCTACATCCGGCGCGTCAACGAGGCGCGGCAGGAGCGGCCATGAGCCTGATGAACCCTGAATTCCGCCGCAACCTGTGGCTGGAGCTGACGCCGGCGCGGCTGGGCGTCTCGGTGCTGGCGGTGGTGTCGCTGCTGGCGCTGGCCGGGGTGCGCGACCGCTCCGCCATCGCGCTGTCCAGCGCCAGCGAGATCATCTTCGCCGTCGCCGTCTTCTTCTGGGGCGGCCGGCTGGCCGCCGACGCGGTGCTGCAGGAGATCGCCGACCGCACCTGGGACAGCCAGCGCATGTCGGCGCTGACGCCCTGGCAGATGAGCTGGGGCAAGCTGTTCGGCGCGCCGGTCTGCGCCTGGGTGGCGGCCATCCCGGCCCTGGCGGTGATGGCGGCGATCGACGGCGTGGCGCAGGCCGCCACCTACGTGCTGCTGGGCGTGCTGTGCCACGCCATCGCCCTGGCGCTGTCGCTGCAATCCATCCGCAAGGGCCGCCAGCACGGGCGCATCAAGACGCTGTTCTTCCAGTTCGTGGCGCTGCTGGTGGTGCTGCCCTTCGCCTATGCCCTGATCTGGCTCGACCGCTGGACCGAGCGCGAGACGATCTACTGGTTCGCGCTGGCGCTGCCGATCCAGGCCTTCGCGCTGGTCTCGGCCCTGCTGTTCTCCGCCTGGGCGGTGCTGGCGGTGTACCGGCAGATGCGGCTGGAATTGCAGAAACCCACCGGCCCCACCGCCTGGCTGGCTTTCCTGGCGTTTCTGCTGCTCTACCAGACCGGCCTGGTCTATGGCGGCACGCAATACGTCCGCCAGGCGCTGAACGAATTCGCCGGGCCGCAGGCCCTGGAGGGCGGCCCACTCTCCCTCGCCCTGGTCCTGGCCGGGATGCTGCTGTCGGCCCTGGTCTATCTGGCGATCTTCACCGAACCCAAGAGCATGATCGGCCTGCGCCAGCTCGGCGACGCCTGGCGGCGCGGCGAATGGCGCCGGTTCTGGCTGCACACGCCGCGCTGGGCGCTGACGCTGTCCTTCGCCGCCGTCGCCACCGCGCTGGTGGTGCTGTTGGTCGAGCTGCCCGCCGCCGCCAAGGGAAGCGAGGCCGATCTCGACCGCGTCGCCATCGCCGCCTTCCTGTTCCTGCTGCGCAATGTCGGCATCGTGCTGCTGTGCAATTTCATGGCGCGCTCGGAGCGCGGCGACATGGCGGCGATCGTGGTGCTGATCGTGCTCAGCGTCATCGCGCCCATGATCTTCGGCAACGTCTCGCCCGCGGTGGCGGCGCTGTTCTGGCCGCCGCTCGAGGGCGGCTGGGCCATGAGCCTGGTGCCGGTCGGCGCGCAGCTCGTCCTGGTCGGCGGCTTGCTGGCGCGCGTGTGGATGCAAGCGGAAAAGGAACGGAATCGGCCGGTTTGAAGTTTTTTTCATTCCCGCTATACACAGTCTTCCACAAGACGCATCCATAGCCCGCCGCAGCGGGGCTGATTAGGTTGCCGCGATGGAAGCCAAGCAAGACACCGCCAAGATCGCGCGTTTGCGCGAAGACGACCGTCCCGTATTCCGCCAGCCGCCGCACAATCTGGAGGCGGAGCAGGCGCTGCTGGGCGCCGTGCTGATGAACAACCTGGCCTATAACCGCGTCTCCGACTTCCTGCGGCCGGAGCATTTCGCCGATCCCACGCATGGGCGCATCTACGATGCCATGGCGCGGCTGATCGAGCGCAACCAGATCGCCTCGCCGGTCACGCTGAAGCCCTATTTCGAGCAGGACGAGGGCTTGGCCGCACTGGGCGGCACCATCTACCTCGCCCGGCTGGCCGCCGCCGCCGCCGGCATCATCAACGCCTTCGACTACGGCCGGCTGGTGCACGATCTCTACCTGCGCCGCCAGCTCATCGACGTCGGCGACCAGCTCGTCAACGGCGCCTACCAGCCCGAAGTCGAGCAAAGCGCCATCGACCAGATCGAGGTGACGGAAAAGCGCCTGTACGATCTGGCCCAGACCGGCCAGGTCGAGGGCGGCTTCGTGCCGTTCCAGCGCGCCATCACCGAGGCCATCCAGATGGCCGAGGCCGCCTACAAGCGCGAGGGCCGGCTGACCGGCGTCGCCACCGGCCTCTATCCCATCGACCGGCTGCTGGGCGGCCTGCACAAGTCGGACCTGCTGATCCTGGCCGGCCGGCCGGGCATGGGCAAGACCTCGCTGGCCACCAACATCGCCTTCCACATCGCCCAATCCTACCAGGAGGGCGTCGACGAGCACGGCAAGCCGATCGTGGTCGATGGCGGCAATGTCGGCTTCTTCTCGCTGGAAATGTCGTCCGAACAGCTCGCCACCCGCATCCTGTCGGAGCAGGCCAAGGTGCCGTCCGAGAGCATCCGCCGCGGCGAGCTGAACGCCGAGCAGTTCCACAGCGTGGTCGAGACCAGCGCCCGGCTGGAGCGCATCCCGCTGTTCATCGACGATTCGCCCGGCCTGTCGATCGCCGCCCTGCGCACCCGCGCCCGCCGCCTGAAGCGCCAGCACGGGCTGCAATTGATCGTGGTCGACTACCTGCAGCTCCTGTCGCCCTCCGGCGGCTCGCGCCAGGAAAACCGGGTGCAGGAGATTTCCGAGATCACGCGCGGGCTGAAGACGCTGGCCAAGGAGCTGGACGTGCCGGTGCTGGCGCTGTCGCAGCTTTCGCGCGCCGTCGAGCAGCGCGAGGACAAGCGGCCGCAGCTTGCTGACCTGCGCGAATCGGGCTCGATCGAGCAGGACGCCGACGTGGTGATGTTCGTCTATCGCGAGGAGTACTACCACAAGCAGCGCCCGCCGCAGCCGCGCGACGACGAGCCGGCGGAGAAGTTCCACGACCGCATGGACAAGTGGCAGCAGCGCGGCGACGAGATCTACGGCAAGGCCGAGGTCATCGTCGCCAAGCAGCGCCACGGCCCCACCGGCACCGTCAACCTCGCCTTCGACGGCCCCACCACGCGCTTCTCCAACCTGGAAGAAGACGGCGGCGCGGGCGGGATGTAGGAAGGCTTACTTTGCCCCAAGAACGGCCGGCTGCCGCGTCAGCCAGCCGCAGAACGCCGTCGCCGCCACGGCTCCCACGAACTGCGCCGCGATGAATCCCGGCGCGTCTCGCGGGTCGATGCCCGCGAACGTGTCGGACAGCGCGCGGGCGATGGTGATGGCGGGGTTGGCGAAGGAGGTCGAGGCGGTGAACCAGTAGGCCGCCCCGATCCAGCACGCCACCAGCGCCGGCAGCGCGCGCGGCGCGAAGGCCAGTCCCAGCCAGACGGTGCAGAGCAGCCCGAAACTGGCGATGAATTCGGCGAAGAGCAACGCCAACCCGTCGCGACCCTTGTGCGAGAGCTGCGCGATGGGCAGGTCGAACATGGCATGCGCCGCCCACGCGCCCAGGATCATCGCCGCGATCTGGACCAGCGCGTAGAGCAGCCCGTCGGTCGTGCCGATCAGGCGGCGCAGGCGCAGCGACAGCGTGACGGCGGGATTGAACTGCGCGCCGCTGACCGGCGCCAGCAACGCGATCAGCACGTAAAGCGCTGCCATGGTGGCCAGCGTGTTGGCGAGCAGCGCCACGGCGCCGTTGCCCGCGGCAAGCCGCTCGGCCATGACGCCCGAGCCGATCACCGTCGCAGCGAGCAGGAAGGAGCCAAGCGCTTCCGCCGCCAGCTTGCGGCCGCGCGTGAAATCCGAAGTCACGCGGTTAGGGCGTCGCCGGACAGCGTGTTCCTGCCGATCTCCTCCAGCTTGCGCTTGAGGCTGATGCGATCAAGCGTGGCGACCGGCAGGGCGGTGAAGGCTTTGATGCGGTTCTCCAGTTGCCGGAACGCCTCGCGGAACGCCTGGCGCTTCTGCATCTCGCTGCCCGTGACGGCGGCCGGGTCGGGCACGCCCCAATGCGCCGTCATCGGCTGGCCGGGCCAGACCGGGCAGGCTTCGCTGGCGGCGCTGTCGCAGACGGTGAAGACGAAATCCAGCTTCGGCGCATCCGGTGCAGCGAACTCGTCCCAGCTCTTGGAACGGAACCCTTCGCTGGGCAGCTTCAGCGAACGCAACAGGTCGATGGCATAGGGATGCACCTCGCCCTTGGGCTGGCTGCCGGCGCTGTGCGCGATGAAATGCCCGCGCGACCAATGCCGCAACAGCGACTCGGCCAGGATCGAGCGGGCGGAATTGCCGGTGCAGAGGAAAAGAACGTGGTAGCCCATGGCTCAGCCGCAGCTTCTCGCGTCGCAGGAAGATGCCGGCTCGACCGGTTCCGCCATCGCCGGCGCGCAGCAGGCGGAAGCCGCCCTGGTCGGCCCCGCCGTCCCGGCCTTGCGTGCCGTGTCCTCGCCGTAAGCGGTGATCTGGCCCGAGGTGTGGAACGTTTCCCAGTTGAGGCCGGAGGGATCGCGCACCCAGGCCTTGTCGGAGCGGGCATAGCAGCAGGCGGCGTCGGTCTGTTCCAACACCGGCTGGTCGGCCGCCTTGAGCCGCGCCGCGATGTCGGCCAGTTCCTCGGCGTTCTCCGCCTGGATGCCGAGATGGTCGAGGCCGGGCGCGCTGCGCGTCGAAATGGCGAAATTCACGCGCGGATCGTCGAGCATCCACTTGGCATAGTCGTCGTGGCGCACGGAGGGCCCGGTCCCGAACAGGGTGGAATAGAAGCGGATCGACTGGTCGAGATCGGCAACGCCGACATTCACATGCAGACGCTTCATCCCGCTCTCCTCCTCGCTTTCAGCCTGGTCGGCTTGCGCTGGGGATCACAGACGGCGGGCGCGCAATCCCGACCGCCACAGCAGTTCTCGGTGAGATAGGCGACCAGCCCATTCATCGCCGCATAATCGGCGGTGTAGATCAGCGAGCGGCTTTCGCGCCGGCACCGCACCAACCCGGCCATTTTCAACTGCGCCAGGTGGAACGACAGCGTCGGAGCCGGCAACGCCAGCCTGGCCGCCAGCTCCCCCGCCGCCAGCCCGTCCTCGCCTGCCTGCACCAGCAGGCGGAACACGGCCAGGCGCGATTCCTGCGCCAGGGCGGAGAGGTGCTTCACGGCATCCTTTGATTCCATATTTCCAGAATAATCGAAATATAAAAGCTGTCAAGCGGCATCGACCCGCCGTTGCAGCCACTGGGGGGCGTGCGTGCGGCAAGGTTCGACAGGGGTTTGCCCTTTCATGGTGGGTTGGGTTTCGATAGACAGGATCATCATGACCCGCGGCACCGCCGGCACCTTGACCATCGATCTCGACGCCATCGCCGCCAACTGGCGCAAGCTGGCGGAGCGCGCGCGGCCGGCGCAATGCGCGGCGGTGGTGAAGGCCAACGGCTACGGGCTGGGCGCGGCCGAAGTGGCGCGCCGGCTACAGGCCGAAGGCTGCCGCTGGTTCTTCGTGGCGCATCTGGAAGAGGCGGTGCGCTTGCGCGAGACGGTGCCGGAACTGCCGGTGGTGGCGCTGAACGGCATGATCCCCGGCCTGGAGCGCGACTTCGTCGAGCACGATGTGCTGCCGGCGCTGAACGATCTGGGGCAGATCGAGGCCTGGCAGCGCCTGGCGAAGGCACTGGACCGCCGGCTCGACGCCATCGTCCATATCGACACCGGCATGAACCGGCTGGGACTGGGCGCCGGCGAGGTGCTGACGCTGGCGCAGGAGAGCGCGCGGCTGGACGGCTTGCGGCCGCTGGTATGGATGAGCCACCTGGCCTGCGCCGACCTGGAGAACCATCCGCTCAATTTCGAGCAGCGCGACCGTTTCCTGACCGCGCTGGGGCGCCTGCCCAAGGCCACCGCCTCGCTGGCCAATTCCTCCGGCATCTTCCTGGGATCGGCCTGGCACCACGACCTGGTGCGGCCCGGTGCTGCGCTCTATGGCATCAATCCCATCCCGTGGACCTTGAACCCGATGCGCCAGGCGGTGGCGCTGACCGGAAAAGTCCTGCAAATTCATAGCGTTGACACCGGTTCCAGCGTTGGATACGGTGCCGAATGGCGGGCCGGCTGGCCCAGCCGCATCGCCACCGTGGCGATCGGCTACGCCGACGGCTATCTGCGGTCGCTGAAGGAGCGGAGCGTGGTGTTTTTCGATGGCCAGCGCCTGCCGGTCGTGGGCCGCATTTCCATGGACCTGATCACCGTCGACGTTACCGACGCGGCCCGCCCGGTGCGGCCGGGCGACGAGGTCGAGGCGCTGGGGCCGGATCTGGGCGTCGACGAGCTGGGCGAGCGCGCCGGCACCATCGGCTACGAGATCCTGACCCAGCTCGGCGCCCGCTATCACCGCCGCTACGTCGGTGCGGTCGCGTGAACCTTCCCGTCGTCACCGGCGTCGGCCGCACCTTCCTGAACTTCCTGCAAGGCGCGGGCAGCCTGGCGCTGTTCGCGCTGGAAGGCCTGTCGCATTGCTTCCGCCCGCCCTTCTACTGGCGGCACATCCTGCGCCAGATGCTGGAGATCGGCTATTACTCGCTGCCCGTGGTCGGCCTGACCGCCATCTTCACCGGCATGGTGCTGGCGCTGCAGTCCTATACCGGCTTCTCCCGCTTCGCCGCCGAGAGCGCCATCCCCAACGTGGTGATCGTGTCGCTGACCCGCGAGCTGGGCCCGGTGCTGGCCGGGCTGATGGTGGCCGGCCGCATCGGCGCGGCCATGGCGGCCGAGATCGGCACCATGCGCGTCACCGAGCAGATCGACGCCCTGACCACGCTGGCCACCGATCCCTTCAAGTACCTGGTCGCCCCGCGCCTGATCGCCGCCACCCTGACCCTGCCGATGCTGGTGCTGGTGGCCGACATCATCGGCGTCATGGGTGGCTACATCGTCGGCGTCGCCAAGCTCGATTTCAATTCCGTCGCCTACCTGCGCAACACCTGGGATTTCCTGCAGTTCGACGACGTCTTCTCCGGCCTGGTCAAGGCGGCCGCCTTCGGCTTCATCATTTCGCTGATGGGCTGCTACAACGGCTACCGCTCGCGCGGCGGCGCCCAGGGCGTCGGCCAGGCCACCACCAACGCGGTGGTCTCCGCCTCGATCCTGATCCTGACCTTCAACTATCTCATCACCGAAATGTTCTTCGCCCGCTAATGGCCAACAAGATCGAGATACGCGGCCTCTACAAGGCGTTCGGGCCCAAGAAGGTGCTGAACGGCGTCGATCTCGACGTCGGCGTGCAGGAATCGCTGGTCATCATCGGCGGCTCGGGCACCGGCAAGTCGGTGCTGCTGAAATGCATCCTGGGCCTGCTGCAGCCCGACAAGGGCTCGATCAAGATCGACGGCAACGAAGTCACCACCATGTCGCGGCGCGAGCGGGCGCAGATCATGCGCAAGTTCGGCATGCTGTTCCAGGGCGGCGCGCTGTTCGATTCGCTGCGCGTGTGGGAGAACGTCGCCTTCGGGCCGATGCAGGCCGACGGCATGGCCCGCCCCGAGGCCAAGAAGATAGCGCTGGCCAAGCTGGCGGCGGTCGGGCTGGACGCGGCGGTGGCCGAGCTGTCGCCGGCCGAGCTGTCGGGCGGCATGCAGAAGCGCGTGTCGCTGGCCCGCGCCATCGCGCGCGAGCCGGAGATCATCTTCTTCGACGAGCCGACCACCGGCCTCGATCCCATCATGTCGGACGTCATCAACGATCTGATCGTGAAGTCGGTGAAGGGGCTGGGCGCCACCGCCGTCTCCATCACCCACGACCTGCATTCGGCGCGCAAGATCGCCGACCGCATCGCCATGATCTTCGGCGGCAAGATCATCTGGCACGGCGCCACCGCCGACATCGACAATTCCGGCAATCCCTACGTCGATCAGTTCATCCACGGTCGCGCCGAAGGGCCGATCAAGATGGAAGTCCGGCGTCTCTAGACGGAAGCCGCATGGCCAAGCCGCACAAGACCTTCGTCTGCCAGCAATGCGGCGCCGCCACCAGCAAGTGGAGCGGCAAGTGCGAATCCTGCGGCGCCTGGAACTCCATCGTCGAGGAAGCCGCCGCCCCGGCCACCTCCGGGCCGCTGCGCGGCCTGGCCGGCGGCAAGGGCCGCAAGATCGAACTGAACCCGCTCTCCGGCAGCTCGGCCGAGCTGCCGCGGCGGCGCACCGGCATCGGCGAATTCGACCGCGTCTGCGGCGGCGGGCTGGTGCCGGGCTCGGCCGTGCTGGTGGGCGGCGATCCGGGCATCGGCAAATCGACCCTGCTGCTGCAGGCGGTGGCGGCCCTGGCGCGCGGCAAGGAGGCTTGCGTCTACATCTCGGGCGAAGAAGCGGTCGACCAGGTGCGCCTGCGCGCCGCCCGGCTGGGGCTGGACAAGGCGCCGGTGGCGCTGGCGGCGGCGACCTCGATCCGCGACATCGTCGCCACGCTCGACACCGCCCACCCGCCGGGCGTGGTGGTGATCGATTCGATCCAGACCATGTATCTCGACACGCTGGACAGCGCGCCGGGCACGGTCAGCCAGGTGCGCGCTTCCGCCCATGCCGCCATCGAGCTGGCCAAGCGGCGCGGCATCACCGTGCTGCTGGTCGGCCACGTCACCAAGGAAGGCACCATCGCCGGCCCGCGCGTGCTGGAGCACATGGTCGACACGGTGCTCTATTTCGAGGGCGAGCGCGGCCACCATTTCCGCATCCTGCGCGCGGTCAAGAACCGCTTCGGCCCCACCGACGAGATCGGCGTCTTCGAGATGACCGATGGCGGGCTGATGCCGGTCGACAACCCCTCCGCCCTGTTCCTGGCCGAGCGGCGCGGCCAAGTCTCGGGCTCGGCCGTGTTCGCCGGCATCGAGGGCACGCGGCCGCTGCTGGTCGAAGTGCAGGCGCTGGTCGCCCCCACCTCCTTCGCCACGCCGCGCCATGCTGTGGTCGGCTGGGATTCGGGCCGGCTGGCCATGGTGATGGCCGTGCTGGAGGCGCGCTGTGGCGTCACGGTCGGGGCCAACGACGTCTATCTCAACGTCGCGGGGGGCCTGCGCATCTCCGAGCCGGCGGCCGACCTGGCGGTGGCGGCGGCGCTGATTTCCTCGCTGTCCGAGGCGCCGGTGCCGGCCGACATGGTGGTTTTCGGCGAGATCGGGCTGGGCGGCGAGGTGCGCGCGGTCTCCCAGCGCGAGGCGCGGCTGAAGGAAGCGGCCAAGCTGGGGTTCAAATCCGCCATCGTGCCGGCCGCGGCGCGGGGGGCCAAGCCGGCGGCGGGCGGCGGAATTCGCGTTGACGAAATCGAGCATCTGACCGACCTTGTCGCCCGGTTGCGGCCGCCCGGCGCCGTCTCGCGCGGCGCTCCCCGCCGGCCGGGTCGTCAAAGCGAAATGGGTTGAGCACCGCGCATGGAAAACCTGTCCTTCACGACGTTCGACTTCATCGTCGCCGCCGTCATCCTGCTGTCGGCGATCATGGCCTTTTCCTCCGGCTTCGTGCGCTCGATCCTGTTCGTGCTGAGCTGGGCGGGGGCCGCCTTCATCACCCGCGAACTCTATCCCGCCGCCCGCGAATACGGCCGCCAGCTCATCCCCGAGCAGATCATCGCCGATATCGGCACGGCGGTGGTGCTGTTCGTGGTCATCCTGGTGGTGCTGAGCGTCTTCACCGACGCGGTGTCGAAAGCGGTCAGCGGCTCGGGCTTCCGCGGCGTCGACCGGCTGCTGGGGCTGGCCTTCGGCTTCGCCGTCGGCTGCGCCATCGTCAGCCTGGGCTACCTGGCCTACCGCTACGTGGTGCCGCCGGCCGAGCAGCCGGCCTGGATGACAAATGCGCGCACGTTCCCGGCGGTGCGCCAGGGCGCCGACCTGCTCGACCGCTACATTCCCGACGAGTTCAAGAAGAAGGGCGCTGGAACCGGCACTTTGACGCCCACCGACCGCGACCTGGCGCCGCCGGCCGGCGGCGTCCCGCCCGCCGCGCCCGCGATCCCGCCCCCGGCCCCGCCGGCGGCCCCGCAGCCTTCCCCAGCCCCGCCGGCGAATCCCTCTGGCGGGCAGCGTCCGTAACATTATATAAGGGCCCCGATTCGGGCAGGCCGCCCGAGCGAAAATCCAGGAGCAGCGTAATGAGCGATGGATTTCCGGCGCTGACGACCAACCCTCTGGCCGACGACAAGCTCCGGGAAGAATGCGCCATTTTCGGCATCTGGGGCACGCTCGACGCCTCCGCCCATACCGCGCTCGGCCTGCACGCCCTGCAGCATCGCGGCCAGGAAGCCTCCGGCATCGTCGCCTTCGACGGCAAGCAGTTCCACAGCCATCGCGACCTCGGCCTGGTCGGCGACATTTTCGGCGAGGAGGCGGTGATCAAGCGCCTGCCCGGCTTCGCCGCCATCGGCCACAACCGCTATTCCACGACCGGCGAGACCATGCTGCGCAACGTGCAGCCGATCTTCGCCGATT
Source organism: Reyranellaceae bacterium (assembly GCA_050181585.1). Lineage (GTDB taxonomy): Bacteria > Pseudomonadota > Alphaproteobacteria > Reyranellales > JAQSWP01 > JAQSWP01. The sequence goes on along the minus strand of JBFXDA010000025.1, from coordinate 2,278 downwards.
TCGATTTCGGCGGCCTGGCCATCGCCCATAACGGCAACCTGACCAACGCCTACCGGCTGCGCCAGGAGCTGGTGCGGCGGGGCTGCCTGTTCCAGTCGACCATGGACACCGAGGTCATCAACCACCTGATCTCGCGCTCGCAGTTCTCCACCGTGATCGACCGCATGATCGACGCGCTGCACGCGGTGGAAGGCGCCTATTCGCTGGTGGCGCTGACCAACGACGCGCTGATCGGCGTGCGCGATCCGCTGGGCGTGCGGCCCCTCGTCCTGGGCCGGCTGGAAGACGCCTATATCCTGGCCTCCGAAACCTGCGGCCTGGACATCATCGGCGCCGATTTCGTGCGCGACGTCGAGGCCGGCGAGCTGGTGGTGATCTCCGACAAGGGCGTGCACTCGATCAAGCCGTTCCAGCGCCAGAAGAGCCGCTTCTGCGTCTTCGAGTACATCTATTTCGCCCGGCCCGATTCCTCAGCCGAGGGCATCTCGGTCTACGACGTGCGCAAGAAGATCGGCCAGGAGCTGGCCAAGGAAAGCCACGTGCCGGCCGACGTCATCATCCCGGTGCCCGATTCGGGCGTGCCCTCGGCCATGGGCTATGCCGAGCAGTCGGGCATCCCCTTCGAGCTGGGCATCATCCGCAACCACTATGTCGGCCGCACCTTCATCGAGCCGACCGACCACATCCGCCATCTGGGCGTGAAGCTGAAGCACAACGCCAACCGCGCCCGCATCGAGGGCAAGCGCGTGATCCTGGTCGACGATTCCATCGTGCGCGGCACCACCTCGGTGAAGATCGTCGAGATGGTGCGCGCCGCCGGCGCCCGGGAAGTGCACATGCGCATCGCCGCGCCGCCGACCACCCATTCCTGCTTCTACGGCGTCGACACGCCCGAGCGCGAGAAGCTCCTGGCCTACCAGTACGACGTGGCGGGCATGGCCAAGTATATCGGCGTCGACTCGCTGGCCTTCATCTCGCTCGACGGGCTCTATCGCGCCGTCGGCGAACCGGGCCGCAACACGGCCGAGCCGCAATATTGCGACGCCTGCTTCACCGGCGACTATCCCATCCCGCTGGTCGACCGCGACGGCGGCGGCATGCCGCAGCAACTCTCGCTGCTGACCGAGACGGCCTGAGATGGCGCCACCGCAAGGCGGCCGGCCAGGGGGCCGGCTGGCGGGCCGGCTGGCGCTGGTCACCGGCGCCTCGCGCGGGCTGGGCCGCGCCGTCGCGCTGAAATTCGCCGAGGAAGGGGCCGACCTGATCCTGGTGGCGCGCACCGTGGGCGGGCTGGAGGAGGTCGACGACCAGGTGCGGGCGATGGGCCGGCAGGCGACGCTGGTGCCGCTGGACATCACCGATTTCGACGCGCTCGACCGCATGGGGCAGGCGCTCTACGAACGCTTCGGCCGGCTCGACGTGCTGGTCGGCGCCGCCGCCATGCTGGGCATTCTCTCGCCGCTCGCCCATGTCGATCCCAAGATCTGGAAATCGACCCTCGACCTGAACCTGACCGCCCACTGGCGGCTGCTGCGCTCGCTCGATCCGCTGCTGCGCGCCTCGCCGGCCGGGCGGGCGATCTTCGTCACCTCCGGCATCACCCAGCGCACCGTGCCCTATTGGGGCCCCTACGCCATCGCCAAGTCGGCGCTGGAAGCGATGGTGCGTATGTATGCGGCGGAGATGGCGCACACCGCGGTGAAGGCCAACCTGGTCAATCCCGGCCCGATGCGCACCGCCTTGCGGGCCGAAGCCTATCCCGGCGAGGACCCGCAGAGCGTGCCCGCGCCAGAGGAACTGGCGGAAGCTTTCGTGCCGCTGGCGGAAGCCTCGTGCGACCTGAATGGCGAGTGGGTGGCGGCGGACGAGTGGCTGAAGAGCCGGTCGCTACAGCGGCAGTAGCAAGCCCCTCTATCTCCAACCGCCTTCTTCCGCTTGCGGAAGCAGCGCGACTCCCTGTTCCTCATCCCGAGCCCGTCGAAGGACGAGATACAGCAGGCATCCTCTCCTTGGCCCATCCTTCGACGGGCTCAGGATGAGGTCGGCGTGTGAGGCAGGCGCTTGAGCGGGCGTCATCTGGAGCGAGACGCTCTCACTCGAACACCGAAGGAGCGGGACTCCCTGATCCCTCATCCTGAGCTCGTCGAAGGATGAGATGCAGCAGGCGCACTCTCCTTGGCCCATCCTTCGACGGGCTCAGGATGAGGTCGGTGTGTGGGGCTGGCGCTTGAGCGGTGCGTCACCTGGAGCGAGACGCTCTCACTCGAACGCCGAAGGA
>JBFXDA010000024.1:0-71423 GCA_050181585.1 Reyranellaceae bacterium | reverse complement strand
CCGCAACGCCTGTGGCGGCCCAATAGCGGACAGCGGCGCCGCAGCAGGCATGGGTGGCCAGGTCGACCCGGGCCATGACGGATGGAAAGACGCGCTTTGCTCTTTGTTCTATCGCGCGCCTCGACTTGCAATTCTTCGTCATCGCCCGGCTTGACCGGGCGACCCATTTCTCCGCAACGCCTGTTGCGGCCCAATAGCGGAAAGCGGCGCTGCAGCAGGCATGGATGGCCCGGTTGAACCGGGCCGTGACGGATGAAAAGACGGAAAGCGGGACGCTGCTAGCTCCCGTTCCTGTCCTCACTAGTCGCCGTTCCTGTCCTCGGCCGTTTTCAGGCGCGTCTGCGACAGTTCGCCGGCGGCGTCGAGGATGGGATAGGCGACCGCGGTCAGGTGCGAGTTGATGCGCTTGAGGTCGCGGATCACGTCCAGGTGCAGGCTGGAGGTGGCCAGCGTCTCGGGCCGGCCCGAGGCCAGCCGGCTCATGTGGCTTTCCGAGGCGCCGCGCTCCATCTCGCGGAAGCGGATCTTCTCGCCCAGCAGCTGGCGCGCCATGCGCACGTCGCCCGACATGAAGACGTTCAGCGCCAGCGCCAGGTTGTCGGACAGCCGCTCGTGCATGCGTTGGATCTCGGCGAAGCCCTCGTCGGAGAAGCGCAGATTGTGCTTGATCTTCTTGGCCGCCAGCTCCATCAGGTTCTTGTCGATGATGTCGCCGATATGCTCGAGGTTGGTGGTGAAGGTCAGCACGTCGATGGTGCGCCGCGAATCGGCGTCGTCGAGCTGTTCGCGGCTGACGCGGATGACGTAGAGCTTGATCGCCTCGTGCAGCCGGTCGACCGTGTCGTCCATGCGCTCGACCTCGCGCAACAGCTTGCGGTCGTCGGTGCGGAACACTTCCAGCGTCTTGCGCAGCATCGAGCCGATGACGTCGCCCTGGCGCATGGTCTCGCGCGCCGCCGAGGCGATGGCGACCGACGGCGTCTCCAGCGCGTTGGGATCGAGGTAGCGCGGCTTGCCCTCGTCGCCCGGCTCGGGCTTGTCGGGCATCACCTTGTTCAGCAGCGCCGCCGTCGGCCCCAGCAGCGGCAGGAAGATGATCGCCAGCGCCAGGTTGAAGGCGGTGTGGAAATTGACCACCTGGCGCGCCGGCGCGGCGTCGAGCAGGGCCAGTTCGGGCAGGATCCAGGGCAGCGTCAAAAGGGCGGCGATGCCCAGGGCGCCGCGGAACAGGATGTTGCCCAGGGGCCCGCGCCGGGCGGCGGGATCGGCGCCGGCGGCGAAGAAGGGCAGCAGCGCGCCGCCCAGATTGGCGCCCACCACCAGCGCCACGCCCAGTCCCGGCGCGATGGCGCCCTGCGCCGCCAGCGTCATGGTCAGCAGCACCACGGCCAGGCTGGAGCTCGACAGCAGCGCCAGCCCGGCCGCCACCAGCGCCGCCAGGAACGGCTCGCCGCCCAGCGCCAGCAGCACGGTGTGCATGGTGTCGGAGGCGCGGATCGATCCCGCCACGGCGCCGATCAGCCGCAGCGCCAGCAGCATCAGGCCGACCCCGATCAGCGCCCGCGACACGTCCTGCAGGCGGGTGGCCTGGCCCGACATGAAGCCGACGACGCCGACCAGGATCAGCACCGGCGACAGCCAGGACAGGTCGAAGGACAGGACCTGCGCCACCAGCGAGGAGCCGATATCGGCTCCCAGGATGATGGCCAGCACCGTGGTGTCGGCGACCAGCTTGCGGCTGGCCATCGAGGAGGCCATCAGCGTGGTGGCGGTGGAACTCTGCAGCGACAGCGTCACGCCCAGCCCGGCGGCCAGCGCGGCGAAGCGGTTGCCCAGCGCATTGCCCAGCGAGCGGCGCAGGGCGGCGCCATAGGCGCGCATGATGCCGGTGCGCACCATGCGCAGCGCCCATAGCAGCAGCGCCGCCGCGCCCAGCAGATTGATCAGAACCAGCGTGCCGCTTATTTCGGCCTCCCTGATGCCTGGGCCCGCCCCGGAGAACGCCGGGAGAGGTTTTGTGTTTCAAGGGCTTAGGTACGGATCAGGATGATGTTTAATAAAACCGTAACAGAATTGCAACATTCCCCTCCGCCCGGGCAGGGTTGCGGCGCTGCGCTTGTCGGCATCGGGGCCGGACCATAGAGTGCGCGGCCCGGTCCTTTGTTTCCGTCATGCCCCGGCTTGACCGGGGCAGCCATGGCTCGAGAGAACCGGCCTCGACATGGATCGCCCGGTCAAGCCGGGCGATGACGGAAGAGAAGCCGGGCGATGACGGAAAAGGGAAACGGCGTCGGCGGCCGGAAAATTCCATCGGCCGGCCGCAAGTCAGAGAGGAAGAGAACATGACGGCCGAGATGCACGGCTACTATCTGGAAGACCTGAAAGTCGGCATGACGGCCGCCTTCGGCAAGACCGTCACCGAGGCCGACATCATGGCCTTCGCCGGCGTCTCGGGCGACACCAACCCGGTGCACCTGCACGAGGATTTCGCCGCCAACACCCTGTTCAAGGGCCGGGTGGCGCACGGCATGCTGAGCGCCTCGTTCATCTCGACCATCCTGGGCACCAAGCTGCCGGGGCCGGGCTGCATCTATGTCAGCCAGAACATCCAGTTCAAGGCGCCGGTGCGGGCCGGCGACACGGTGACCGCGCGCGCCACCGTCACCGACATCGTCCCCGAGAAGCGCCGCGTGGTGCTGAAGACCACCTGCTCGATCGGCGACAAGGTGGTGATCGACGGCGAGGCGGTGGCGCTGGTGCCGAACCGGCCGAAGTAGACCGCCCGCCAGCCGCCGCCAGCGCCATGCCGCAACCGAGCAAGATGCGCGTCCATCGCCACTACGACAGGCTGCCGCCGGCCGATCGCGGCAGCGTGGTCGCCATCGGCAATTTCGACGGCGTGCATCGCGGCCACCAGGCGGTGATCGCCGAGGCCCGCCGCATCGCCGCGAAGCTGGGCGCGCCCAGCTCGGTGCTGACCTTCGAGCCGCATCCGCGCAGCTTCTTCCGGCCGCAGGATCCGCCCTTCCGCCTGACGCCGATGCGGCTGAAGGCGCATGCTATCGAGGCGCTGGGCGTCGAGCTGTTCTTCATCGTCCGCTTCGACGCCGACTTCGCCGCCCTCTCGGCCGAGCGCTTCGTGGCCGAGGTGCTGGGCCAGGCGGGACTGGCGGCGCGCCACGTCGTGACCGGATACGATTTCGTCTTCGGCAAGGGTCGCGCCGGCAACGCGGTGCTGCTGGAGCGGCTGGCCAAAGAGCACGGCTATGCCTATACCGCGCTGTCGCCGGTGGCGGCGGAGAGCGGGGAGATCTATTCCTCGACCCAGATCCGCGCCTATCTGCAGCACGGCAAGCCGCGCCACGCCGCCCGCCTGCTGGGCCGCAACTGGGAGATCGAGGGCAGGGTCGAGGCCGGCCACCAGCGCGGCCGCACCATCGGCTTTCCTACCGCCAACGTGCGGCTGACCGACGTGCTGCAGCCGGCCCATGGCGTCTATGCCGTGCGCGCCGGCATCGACCAGGGCGCCAACACGCAATGGTTCGACGGTGTGGCCAATTTCGGCAGCCGTCCCACGGTGGACGGCAAGAACGTGTGGCTGGAGATCCACCTGTTCGATTTCGCCGGCGACCTCTACGGCAAGCATTTGCGCGTGGCCTTCGTCGACTTCCTGCGCGCCGAGATGAAATTCCCCTCCTTCGAGGCGCTGAAGGCGCAGATCGCCGCCGACAGCCAGGCGGCGCGCGCGCTGCTGCGCGCCGAGCCCGCGCAACGGTGAGCCCGCCCGCTTCCGCCCGGCGCAGCGCGCTGCTGGCGATGATCGGCGGCATGACGACCCTGATGGTCGCCATGGGCATCGGCCGCTTCCTCTACACGCCGATCCTGCCCGACATGATCGGCGCCCGCCTGCTCGACGTGCCGAGCGCGGGCCTGCTGGCCTCGTCGAATTTCCTGGGCTATTTCGTCGGCGCGCTGGGGGCGGCGCTGTTCGGCGACGCGCGCGCCCGGCGCCGGCTGCTGATCGCCGCCATCGTGCTGTCGGCGCTGACCACCCTGGCCATGGGCCTGACGCAGGCGCTGCCGCTGTGGCACGCGCTGCGCTTCCTGAGCGGCGTGGTCTCCGCCCTGGCGCTGGTCTTCATGACCGGCTTCGTGATGGAGAATTTCGCCGCCAACAACCGCGCCCACTGGCTGGGCTGGGTCTATGGCGGGGTCGGCATCGGCATCGTGCTGTCCTCGATCGTGATCGAGCTGCTGCAGAAGCGCGGCGTCGCCTGGGACTGGCAATGGATCGCCGGCGGCGCGCTGGCCGCGCTGCTGGCGCTGCCCGCCTTGCAGGCCGCCATCGCCAACCGCCCCGCGCCGCCGCCGGCAGCGAGTGCCGGCCAGGCGCCGCCGCGCGCCAGGTTCTTCACCGCGGGCCTGGTGCTGCTGCTGGTCTCCTATGGCGGGCTGGGCCTGGGCTATGTGGTGCAGGCGACCTACCTGCCGACCCTGGTGCGCGGCCTACCCGCGCTGGCCGGGTTCTCGACCCTGGCCTGGCTGGTGGTCGGGCTGGCGGCCGCCCCGTCCAACCTCTTCTGGCAGGCGGTGTCCAACCGCCTGGGCCTGCTGCCGGCGCTGATCGTGGCCTATCTGATCCAGGCCGGCGGGCTGCTGGTCCCGGTGCTGTGGCACACCGTGCCCGGCGTCATCATCGGCGCCGCCGCCCTCGGCGCCACCCTGGTCGGCATCACTGCGCTCGGCCTGCAGCAGGCCCGCCTGCTGGCCGGCGAACAGGCGCCGCGGGCGCTGGCGCTGATGACGGCCTCGTTCGGCCTGGGCCAGATCATCGGCCCGCTGGCGGGCGCGGCGCTGGTCGGGCCCAACAACGACTTCCTGCCGCCGACCATCATGGCCTCGTCGGTGCTGGCGGTGTCGGCGGGGTTGCTGGTGCCGTTGTTGGGCCGACGTTAGGCCGCGCTGCCGCCGCAATCCTGCTGCCTGCTGCGTGCCGGTCCTGCTGGGAGAGAGAATGCGCCGGCTGTTGGTTCGGGGCCTGTCGATGGCTGCGACCGGATTGCTGCTTGCGGTCGCGCTGGGTCATGGCGGCGGGCTGGTGTGGTGGCTCGATATCCTGGCCAATTTCCAGCTCCAGTACGTCATGGCCGGCGCGGCACTCCTGCTGCCGGCTCTGCTGCTGCGCCAGTGGCGTACGGCGGCGCTGACGCTGGCGGCGCTCGGGCTTAGCGCGCTGACGCTGTTCCAGGTGCCGGTGCAGGAGGCGGGCGGCACCGCCGCACCCGTGCCGGCGCTGACTGTCGCCAGCTTCAACGTGCTGTTCAACAACCGCGTAGCGGATGCGGCGGTGAAGTTTGCCGCTGCCGAGCAGCCCGACGTGATCGTGTTCCAGGAGTTCAGCAAGTCGTGGCTGCCGAGCCTGGAGAAGCTGCGCGAGCACTATCCGCACCAGGCCACCTTCGCGCTGAACGGCGGCGGCACCGACGTGGTGCTGGTCTCGCGCCATCCGCTGATCGAGCCGCGGCTGGTCGAACCGGACGACCGCCGCATCCGCGTCCTCACCGCCGGCATCGAGATCGAAGGACGGCGTCTGCAGATCGTCGCCCTGCATCCGCCGGTGCCGCTGCTGCCGCACCTGGCCGCCATCCGCGACCGCCATTTCGCGCTGGTCGCCGAGCTGGCGAAAGCCTCGCCACATCCCACCATCCTCGTCGGCGATTTCAACGCCACGCTCTGGAGCGCACCGCTGCGCCGCCTGTTCGCGCAAACCGACCTGCGCGCCCCTACGCGCTGGCCGGAACCGACCTATGCGGCGATCTTCCCTTGGCCGACGCGCATTCCCATCGACCATGTGCTGGTGTCGTCGGGGCTGCAGATTACATCGCTGCGGAAGGCGCAACGGTTTGGGTCGGATCACTTTCCGATCATGGCGCGGGTGGCTATCTCCCGGTCGAAATAACGGTCTCCGGCGGGAACACGGCCTTCCTTGACCTTATATAGGCAGCCCCCTATCCTCCGCCGCCATGCAGCAAAAGCCGGCCATGGCGCGTATCGCCCGCGCCGTTGCGCGAATTAGCCGCCCGGTCCGCTAGGAGCGGTCCGGGGCCTCTGCCGCGCGTTCTTTTTCCTTATCTTTCAAGCTGCTAACCGACAATGGCCGATTACAAGAACACCGTTTTCCTGCCGCGCACTTCCTTCCCGATGAAAGCCGGGCTGGCCAAGAAGGAGCCCGAGCTGCTGGCGCATTGGGACCGCATCGGGCTGTTCGCCAAGCTGCGCGCCCAGTCGCGGGGCCGCGAGAAGTTCGTGCTGCATGACGGGCCGCCTTACGCCAACGGGCATTTGCATATCGGACACGCGCTGAACAAGATCCTGAAGGACGTCATCAACCGTTCGCAGCAGATGCTGGGCAAGGACGCCCATTACGTGCCGGGCTGGGACTGCCATGGCCTGCCGATCGAATGGAAGATCGAGGAGGAGTACCGCGCCCGCAAGCAGAACAAGGACGAGGTGCCGATCGTCGAGTTCCGCAAGCAGTGCCGCGACTTCGCCCAGCACTGGATCGGGGTGCAGAAGCAGGAGTTCCGCCGCCTCGGCGTCGAGGGCGACTGGGACAATCCCTACACCACCATGGCGTACTCGGCCGAGGCGCAGATCGTGCGCGAGCTGGGCAAGTTCCTGATGAATGGCGGGCTGTTCCAGGGCTCCAAGGCGGTGCTGTGGAGCGTGGTCGAGAAGACCGCCCTGGCCGAGGCCGAGGTCGAGTATCACGACCACGTCTCCGACACGATCTTCACGCCGTTCCCGATCGTGGCATCGAAGAAGAAGGAATTCATCGGCGCCGGCGCCTTGATCTGGACCACCACGCCGTGGACCATCCCCGGCAACCGCGCCATGGCCTATGGCGAGGATATCGATTACGCGCTGATCGAGGTGACGGAGCCGGGCGAGAACTCGCTGGCCAAGGCGGGGCAGAAGCTGATCCTGGCGCAGTCGCTGGCCGAAGCGGTGGCGCAGGAAGCCCGCTTTGCCTTCAAGACCTTGATGAGCTTCAAGGGCACCGACCTTGCCGGCAGCACCGCCGCCCATCCGCTGCGCGGGCAGGGCTACGATTTCGAGGTCCGCCTGCTGCCGGCCGATTTCGTCACCACCGATGCCGGCTCGGGCCTGGTGCATATCGCGCCCGGCCATGGCGCCGACGACTACGAGCTGGGGGTGAAGAACGGCATCGAGATCCCGCACACGGTCGATGCCGACGGCACCTATTACGCGCATGTGCCGCTGTTCGCGGGCAAGCGCGTGCTGACGCCCTACGGCAAGAAGGGCGATGCCAACGAGGCGGTGATCGCGGCATTGCAGGCGGCGGGCGCGCTGCTGGCGCGCAACCGGCTGACCCATTCCTATCCGCATTCCTGGCGCTCCAAGGCGCCCTTGATCTTCCGCAACGCGCCGCAATGGTTCATCGCCATGGACAAGCCGATCGCCGAGATCGGCGGCACCTTGCGCGAGAAGGCGCTGGCGGCGATCGACGAGACGCGCTTCGTGCCGCTGGCCGGCCAGACCCGCCTGCGCTCGATGATCGAGCAGCGCCCCGACTGGTGCGTTTCGCGCCAGCGCGCCTGGGGCGTGCCGATCACCGTCTTCGTCGACAAGGGCACGGGCGAGCCGCTGCGCGACCAGAAGGTGATCGACCGCATCGCCCACGCGGTGGCGCAGGAGGGTGCGGATGCCTGGTTCACCGACCCGCACCGCTTCCTGGGCAACGACTACGATCCCGCCAACTACGAAGTGGTCACCGACATTCTCGACGTCTGGTTCGATTCGGGTTCGACCCATGCCTTCACCCTGGAGGGCAATCCCGATCTGAAGTGGCCGGCCTCGCTCTACCTCGAGGGCTCGGACCAGCATCGCGGCTGGTTCCATTCCTCGCTGCTGGAATCCTGCGGCACGCGCGGGCGGGCGCCCTACGAGGCGGTGCTGACGCACGGCTTCACGCTCGACGAGCAGGGCCGCAAGATGTCCAAGTCGCTGGGCAACGTCACCGCGCCGCAGGAGGTGTGGAACGAGTTCGGCGCCGACATCCTGCGCCTGTGGGTGGTCGGCTCCGACTATGTCGAGGACCAGCGCATCGGCAAGGAGATCCTGAAGCACCACGCCGAGGCCTATCGCCGCCTGCGCAACACGCTGCGCTATCTGCTGGGCAGCCTCGACGGCTTCGCGCCGGCCGAGCGCGTCGCCTATGCCGAGATGCCGCCCCTGGAGCGTTTCGTGCTGCACCGGCTCCACGAGCTCGACGCGGTGGTGCGCCAGGCGGTGCACGATTTCGACTTCCATACGCTCTCGACCCAGCTGCACAATTTCTGCGCCGTCGATCTGTCGGCCTTCTATTTCGACATCCGCAAGGACTCGCTCTATTGCGACCGGCCGGACAATCTGCGCCGGCGCGCCTGCCGCACGGTGCTGGCCGAGCTGTTCTCCTGCCTCACCGCCTGGCTGGCGCCGGTGCTGTGCTTCACCGCCGAGGAAGCCTGGCTGGCGCGGCCGCATGACGGCCAGGACGGGGCCGGCCAGGACGGGGCCGGCCAGGACGGGGCCGGCCAGGACGGGCAGGAGGAGAGCGTGCACCTGCGCGTCTTTCCCGCCGTGCCGGCGGAATGGCGGAACCCGGCCGAGGCGGCGCGCTGGGAGAAGGTGCGCGACCTGCGCCGCGTCGTCACCGGCGCGCTGGAGATCGAGCGGGTGGAGAAGCGCATCGGCTCGGCGCTGCAGGCCGCGCCCGAGGTCCATGCCGGCGCCGACTATATCGCCGCCTATGACGGGCTGAACCCGGCCGAGATCTTCATCACCTCCGCCGCCACCCTGGTCGAGGGCGCGCCGCCGCCCGGCGCCTTCGCCCTGCCCGACGTGGCGGGCGTCGGCGTGGTGCCGACGCCGTCGGCCGGCGAGAAATGCCAGCGCTGCTGGATGGTGCTGCCCGAGGTCGGCCAGTCGGCCGAGCATCCGGGCCTGTGCCGGCGCTGCGAGGAGGCGGTGGCGCCGCCGCGGCAGGCGGCCGAGTGAGCGGCAGGCCGGTGTCCTCGATCACCCCGCTCGGCCGGCGCATGCTGCGGCTGGGGCTGCTGTTCTCGCTCGCCCTGATCGTCGCCGACCAGCTCACCAAGTTCCTGGTCATGGCCTATGTGCTGCCCGACAGCCGGGCCGTGACCCTGACGCCGTTCCTGAATTTCGTGGTGGTGTGGAACCGGGGCGTCAGCTTCGGCCTGTTCAGCCACGACTGGGGCGGGGCGCCCTGGGTACTCTCGGCGCTGGCGGTCGCCATCGTGGTGCTGCTCTGCATCTGGCTGACCCGCGCCCGGCGCGGGCTGACGGCGCTGGCGCTGGGGGCGGTGATCGGCGGCGCCATCGGCAACGTCATCGACCGCGCCCGGTTCGGCGCGGTGTACGATTTCGTCGACCTGCACTATGCCGGATGGCACTGGCCCGCCTTCAATTTGGCCGATTCGGCCATCACTTTGGGCGTCGTGGCGCTGCTGGTTGATTCGTTGCTTTTTGATCGGCAATCTGGGCATTGAAGGGTCGATCCGGCAACGGCCGGCGGCCCCGGGAGGATTTGAGAATGCGGTTTGACGGGATTGCGCCCAGAATTGCGCCCAGCCATGCGCTGAGGCGTGGCGCGCTGAGAACCGGTGTGCTGGTGGCGGGTGCGCTGCTGCTGGCGGGCTGCGGGGCGCTGGACGGCCTCATCGGCGGCCCGGGCAAGCAGGCGCCGGACGAATTCCAGGTCGTGGCGCAGCAGCCTTTGTCGATCCCGCCCAACGCCGATCTGCGCCCGCCGCGTCCCGGCGCCCCCCGTCCGCAGGATACCCCGCCGCAGGTGCGCGCCCAGTCGCTGGTCAGCGGCCAGCCGATCTCGGCCGTGCAGGCGGCCAACGCCAGTAGCGGCAGCCCGTCGGAATCGGCGCTGCTGGCCAAGGCCGGCGCCAACCAGGCCGATCCCAACATCCGCACCGTCGTCAACCAGGAGACCGGGCTGCTGGCCGAGCAGAACCGCACGCTGATCGACGATCTGATCTTCTGGCGCAAGCCGGATCCGCCGGGCACCGTGGTCGATCCGGCCAAGGAACAGCAGCGCATCCGCGAGACCCAGGCGACGGGCCAGCCGGTCACCACCGGCACCACGCCCACGATCGAGCGGCGCAAGCGCGGATTGCTGGAAGGCATCTTCTAGGGCTTGTAGAATCAAAGCGCGGGCCGCCAGGGAGCAGGGCGGCCGGCGCTTCGGTGCGGCGTTCGGGGCCGTCGCACACACTGGAGGTGGTGTGTGGTGCGTCTGGTCCGGGTTTTCGCTTTCCTCGCGCTGCTGATCGGCGGCGCGACGGCTTCCGCCGCCGAGCGCGGCTTCGCGTTCAAGAGCTACGTGCTGGACAACGGCCTGCAGGTCGTGGTCTTCCCCAACCATCGCGCGCCCATCGTCAACCAGACCCTGTGGTATCGCGTCGGCTCGGCCGACGAGCCGAAAGGCGTCTCCGGCATCGCCCATTTCCTCGAGCATCTGATGTTCAAGGGCACGCCCTCCGTGCCGCCGGGCGAGTTCTCCAAGATCGTGGCGCGCAACGGCGGGCGCGACAACGCCTTCACCTCCTACGACTACACCGGCTATTTCCAGACCATCGCCGCCGACCGGCTCGAGCTGGTGATGCGCATGGAGGCCGACCGCATGGCCAACCTGGTGCTGGCCGACGACCAGGTGCTGCCCGAGCGCGACGTCATCCTCGAGGAGCGCCGCAGCCGCACCGACAACAGCCCCGCCGCGCTGCTGTCGGAAGCGGTGATCGAGGCGCTGTTCGGGCCGGAAGGCTACGGCATTCCCATCATCGGCTACGAGCGCGAGATGCGGCAGCTCTCGCGCGCCGACGCCATCGCCTTCTACGGCAAGCACTACGCGCCCAACAACGCCATCCTGGTGGTGGCCGGCGACGTCGATCCCGAGCGCGTGCGCGAACTGGCGCAGCACTATTTCGGCGCCTACAAGCGGGCCGACCTGCAGCCGCGCACCCGCCCCTTCCGCACCGCCATCCACGGCCCCGCCCATGTCGAGCGCCGCGACGCGCGCGTGCAGCAGGCGCAATGGAGCCGCGACTTTCTCGCCCCCTCCTACGTGGCTGGCGAGACGCGGCATGCCGTGCCGCTGCAGGTGCTGGCCTATGTGCTGGGCGGCAACCAGAACAGCCGCCTCAACCTGGAGCTGGTGGTCAAGGACAAGGTCGCCAGCCAGGCCTCGTCCTGGTATTCGCCCACGGCGCTGGGCCAGACCACCTTCGGCGTGTCGGCGACGCCGGCCGCCGGCGTGGCGCTGAAGACCGTCGAGGAGGCGGTCGAGCGCGAGATCGCGCGCATCCGCGACCAGGGCGTCACCGCCGAGGAGCTGGCGCGCGCCAAGCTGCAATTGCTGGCCGCCAACGTCTATGCGCTGGATTCGCTGACCAGCGGCGCTCGGATCTATGGCGGCCAGCTCGCTATCGGCCGCACCGTCGAGCAGATCGGCGCCTGGCCGGACCAGGTCGAGGCGGTGACGGCGGAACAGGTGCAGGAAGCCGCCCGCCACGTCTTCGGCGCCGACAACCACGTCACCTCGGCGCTGCTGCCGGCCGACCCGGCGGGAGAGAAGAAATGAGCGCCCCAATGAGCGCCCGGGTGAGCGCCCTGCGGCTTTTCCTCTTCGCCCTCGTGCTCGCGCTGGCGCCGCTGTGGAGCGGGCCGGCGCGGGCGGTGGAGATCCAGGAGGTGGTCTCGCCCTCCGGCATCCGCGCCTGGCTGATCCAGGACCAGACCGCGCCGGTCATATCGCTGAGCTTCGCCTTCAACGGCGGCGGCGCGCTCGACGCCAAGGGCAAGGACGGCGCCTCGCGCATGATGGCGGCGCTGCTCGACGAGGGCGCCGGCCCCTACGATTCGACCGCTTTCCACGCCGAGGTCGAGGCCATCGCCGCCCGTCTCTCGTTCAGCGCCGACGCCGACTATATCAGCGGCTCGCTGCGCACTTTGGCCGACAAGCGCGAGCGCGCCTTCGAATTGCTGCGGCTGGCGCTGGGCGAGCCGCGCTTCGCGTCGCCCGATATCGAGCGCATCCGCGGCCAGATGCTGGCCAATCTGCGCTCCTCGGCCACCAGCCCGCACTGGATCGCCGGCCGCGCCCTGGCGCAAGCGGTGTTCGGCCAGCATCCCTATGCGCGGCCCACCGACGGCAGCCTCGACACCGTGCCGAACCTTACCGCCGAGGACTTGCGCGCGGTGCACCAGCGTTCGCTGGTGCGCGGCGGGCTGACCGTCGCGGTGGTCGGCGACGTGACGCCGGCCGAGCTGGCGCGCCTGCTCGATATCGGCTTCGGCGCGGTGCCGGCGGGGGCGTCGGCGCCGGAGGTTGCGGAATGGACCGCGGCGCCCGCCGGCCGCACCATCGTGCTGGAGCGCGATTTCCCGCAAAGCGTCGTGCTGCTGGCGCGCCAGGGGCTGAAGCGCAGCGATCCGGACTGGTTCCCCGCCTATGTCATGAACTATATCCTGGGCGGCGGCGGCTTCAATTCGCGTCTGACCGAGGAGATCCGCGAGAAGCGCGGCCTGGCCTACGGCGTCAGCACCGGGCTGCAGCCCTATGCCGCCGGCGGCCTCTATACCGGTTCGGTCGCCACCGCCAACGAGCGCGTCGGCCAGTCGATCGACCTGATGAAGCAGGAGATGCGGCGCCTAGCGCAAAGCGGCGTGACGGCCGAGGAACTGGCCGACGCCAAGACCCATATCACCGGCTCCTTCGCGCTGAACTTCTCCTCCGGCGGCGCCATCGCCTCGCTGCTGCTGTCGGTGCAGCTCGAGAATCTCGGCCGCGACTATTTCGACCGCCGCAACGCGCTGATCGAGAAAGTCACCGCCGAGGACGTGCAGCGCCTGGCCCGGCGCCTGCTGGCGCCGGAGGATTACGTCGTGGTCGTGGTCGGCAAGCCGCAGGGCGTCAAGGCCAGCGAATGAAGGGCGCGTTTTCCGGCTCTTGAACCGAAGCGGGAAGGGCGCGCATTCTGAGCACGTTCAATAGGTTTGCGGCGGCGCCGGGACAGGAACAGAAATCCATGCCCATGGTCTCTTTATCCGAGTTGTCTCAATCCGAGAAGAGAGCGCAGTTGCGCGCCGATCTGCTTGCAGCTTGGAATGACTATGAGTCCACCGGCCTGCATGTCACTGGAGAAGAGGCCGACGCCTGGCTCAAGCGCCTGATCGCCGGCCAAGACGTCGAACCGCCCACGCCGCATCCATAGAAGACGCTCTCGAGGGCGGGATTACGCCGGCGGGCCGTGCGGACGGCTCGGCTCCCGAAAAGTCTCCGTAGTTGCTCCGAGGGATGTGGGAAACTGCCCTGCGTGCCTGGCGTTTCTCCGCCTTCCGCCGGCTGCTAACATGCCCACTGGATCACCATGACCAAGCTTCCCTATACCCAGATCATCGACGACTGCCTGGCCGACAAGATCGGCGGCACGGGACTTTCCCGGGCCGCGTTCGAGGCCATGCTGGCGCGCTGCGCGCCGTCGATCGCGAAATTGAATCGGTGGCGGCAGGACGGCACGCTGCCGCTGCTGCGCCTGCCGGGACGGACGGACGATCTGGCGCAGATGCAGGAGGTGGCGGCCGATTTCCGCAAGCGCTTCGCCAATGTCGTGGTGCTGGGCACCGGCGGCTCCAGCCTGGGCGGGCAGACGCTGTGCGCGCTCCACGACCGCGGCTTCGGCCCGGCCCAGGGCGCGCCCAAATTGTGGTTCATGGACAACGTCGATCCCGACACGTTCGGCGAGCTGTTCGAACGGCTGGATCCCGAATCGACCGGCTTCATCGCCATCTCCAAATCCGGCGGCACGGCCGAGACGCTGACCCAGCTTCTGATCGTGCTCGACTGGTTCGAGGCGCATTACGGCGGCGAACAGGCGTCGGATCACGTCCTGGCGATCACCGAGCCCAAGGACAACGTGCTGCGGCGGCTGGCGCAACGGCACGGCATCAGAACGCTGGAGCACGACCCCGGCGTCGGCGGCCGCTTCTCGGTGCTGTCGCTGGTCGGGCTGATCCCGGCCGCCATCGCCGGGCTCGACATCGCCAAAGTGCGCCAGGGCGCCGCCGCGGTGCTCGACGCCACGCTGGCGGCAAAGAATCCGGCCGACAGCGCGCCGTGCGTCGGCGCGGCGCTGTCGATCGCCCTGCAGCGGGAGCGGGGGCTGAACGTCACCGTGCTGATGCCCTATGTCGACCGGCTGGCCTATTTCGGCATGTGGTACCGACAGCTCTGGGCCGAGAGCCTGGGCAAGAACGGCAAGGGCACCACGCCGGTCCGCGCCATGGGCACGGTCGACCAGCACTCGCAGGTGCAGCTCTATCTCGACGGACCGGCCGACAAGATGTTCACGGTGATGATCGCCGATACCGCCGGCAGCGGCGGGCGCGTGCTGTCCGACCGGATCGCGGCCGAGACGGAGCTGGCCTATCTCGCCGGCCGCACCATGGGCGATCTGCTGGAGGCCGAAGCGCGCGCCACCGCCGCCACTTTCGCCCGCAACGGCAAGCCGGTGCGCCTGTTGCGCATTCCCGCGCTGGACGAGGAGAGCCTGGGCGCGCTGCTGATGCACTTCATGCTGGAGACCATTATCGCCGCCGACCTGCTGGAGGTCGACGCCTTCGACCAGCCGGCGGTGGAGCAGGGCAAGGTGCTGACGCGCGACTATCTCGGCCGGATGGGCGGCTGAGCCATGGCAATCCGCCGCCTGCCGCCGACGCTCGTCAACCGCATCGCCGCCGGCGAGGTGGTGGAGCGGCCGGCCAGTGCGGTGAAGGAGCTGGTGGAGAACGCCATCGACGCCGGCGCCACGCGCATCGAGGTTACCCTGCGCGACGGCGGCCGTTCGCTGCTGGCGGTGGTCGATGACGGCCTGGGCATGACGCCGGAGGAGATGGAGCTGGCGGTCGAGCGCCACGCCACCTCCAAGCTGCCGCAGGACGATCTCGACGACATCGCCACGCTGGGCTTCCGCGGCGAGGCGCTGCCGTCGATCGCCTCGGTCAGCCGCTTCCAGCTCACCTCGCGGCCGCGAGGGGCGGACAGCGCCTTCGTGCTGCACATCGAGGGCGGCCGCAAGGGCAAGCCGATGCCCGCGCCGCATCCGCCGGGCACCCGGGTCGAGGTGCGCGACCTGTTCTTCGCCACGCCGGCGCGGCTGAAATTCCTCAAGGAGCCGCGCACCGAGGCGCTGCACGTGGTCGACGTGCTGCGGCGGCTGGCCATGGCTTTTCCCGCCATCGCCTTCACGCTCAACGACGACGGGCGCACCGTCTTCAACTACCAGGGCATCGCCACCGATCTCTTGGCGCGCGATCCGGCGGCGGCCCGCCTGCAGCGGCTCGCCGCCATCATGGGCCGCGACTTCGCCGACAACGCGCTGCCGATCGAGGCGGTGCGCGAGGGCTTCCGGCTGACCGGCCATATCGGCCTGCCCACCCTCAACCGCGGCAACGCGCAGATGCAGTTCCTGTTCGTCGACGGCCGGCCGGTGCGCGACAAGCTCTTGGGCGGGGCGGTGCGCGGGGCCTACCAGGATTTCCTGGCGCGCGACCGGCATCCGCTGGTGGCGCTGTTCCTGGAGGCGCCGCGCGGGCATGTCGACGTCAACGTGCATCCCGCCAAGGCCGAGGTGCGCTTCCGCGACGCCGGCCTGGTGCGCGGGCTGATCGTGGGGGCGCTGCGCCATGCCCTGGCCGAGGCCGGCCATCGCGCCTCGACCTCGGTGGCGCAGGCCGCCCTCGGGTCGGCGCGGCCGGGCGGGCTTCCCTATCACGCGGGCGGCTCCTGGACGCGCAGCACGCCCTTTCCCTCGGCCGGCCTGCGCGAGGCGGCCGCCCTCTACGCCGCGCCGCTGATGGAGCAGGCCAATGCGCCGGTGCTGTCGGGGCTGGATGCGCCCTCGGCGCGGGTGCAGCCGGCCGATCCGGTGGCGCTGGACGAGCATCCGCTGGGCGCCGCCCGGGCCCAGGTGCACGAGACCTATATCGTGGCCCAGACCGCCGACGGCATCGTCATCGTCGACCAGCATGCCGCCCACGAACGGCTGGTCTACGAGCGCATGAAGGCGGCCCTGGACGGCGGCGCGGTGGCGCGGCAGATCCTGCTGCTGCCCGAAGTCGTCGAGCTGGACGAGGCCGCCCTCCATCGCCTCAGCCCACGCCTGCCGGAACTGGCAGAGCTCGGCCTGCTGGTCGAGCCCTTCGGGCCGGGCGCGGTGGTGGTGCGCGAGGTGCCCGCGCTGTTGGGCGAGGTCGACGTGCGCGGCCTGCTGCGCGATCTGGGCGACGAGCTGGCGGAATACGACCAGCATCTGTCGCTGAAGGAGCGGCTGGAGGACGTGTGCTCGACCATGGCCTGCCACGGCTCGGTGCGGGCCGGCCGTCGCCTCAATGTCGCGGAGATGAACGCGCTGCTGCGCCAGATGGAGATCACCCCGCATGCCGGCCAGTGCAATCACGGCCGGCCGACCTATGTCGAGCTGAAGCTTTCCGACATCGAGCGGCTGTTCGGCCGGCGCTGAGCCGGCCCCGCTTCAGGCGGCGGCCGGCTTGCTGGCCTCGGGCGCCGGCGTCGTCCAGGACGACAGGTCGCGGCCCAGCAAGCGGCCCAGCTCCTCGATCTCGGCGCGGAATTCGGCGCGCAGCTCGTTGGCGAAGCGCGGATCGAGCGCGGCGGCCTCGATCGGGACGGAATTCATCTGCTTGAACTTCTTGCGCAGCGGCTTGGTGAAGCGCTGGAATCGCGCCACCAGGGCCGGCTCGCGCGCCATCAGCAGCGCCACCGGCCGCAGCAGCGGGCCGGCATAGAGGTTCTGCAGGAACCGGCTCTTGTAGCGCCGCCGCTCGTTGACCTTCTTGAACTTGCGCTTGCCGTCGTCGGGCAGGCCGAGGAATTCCAGCACCTGGCGATAGGTCTCCGGCGTGCGCCGCACCAGGTCGTCGAACACCACCGGCAGGCAGCGCTCGCGGCCGGCGATGCGGAAAAGCTGCGCGGTGTAGTGCGCGAGACGGCCGACCTCGCGATACTGCAGGATGCGCGGATCGCTACAGCGGGGCGGCAACTGCTCGCCGCGCGCGCGCGCCTCCTGCAGCCGCCAGGCGGCGGGAAAATCCTCCACCGTCTCCTGGCGCAGGAACACCAGCCGCTCGTGGTAGGAGCGCAGCAGCTCGACCGGATCGCGCAGCATGACGATGAACTTCGCCGCCGGGAAGGCGCGCAGCATGCGCTCGACGATTTCGGCCGAATAGAGCGTCGAGACCGAGCCTTCGCCCAGGATCCGGGTCTGCGGCGTCAGGTCGGGGAAGAAAGCGTCGACGAAGCGCTTGCGGATCGTCTCGGGCGGCTCCCGGTCGCCCACCAGCAGGAAAAAATGCGTTTCCTTGGGATCGGAAAAGCAGATGGCGGGATGCTTCTTCAGGTAGCGCGCCATGGCCGTGGTGCCGGCGCGCGGCGCTCCGACGATGAAGAAACAGTTCAGGTCGTCGCGCATCTCGATGTCTTGTGGGGGTGAATGCCTGTGTTGCCGCCGCAGCCGGCAGCCGCCGCTTCGCCGTGGGAACGGATAGTTAGACGCTTTGCCCCGGACTCGGCAACCGTCCCCTGCGTGGATTTCCTTTGGGCGTGGCCCGGGTCCGGGCCGCCAGCCGGCCAGGGCGGGCCGGCGGGCCCGCGTCGCTCAGCTCTTTCCGCTCGCCACCCGGCGCGCCAGGATGCGTCCGCCATCGGCGCCGGTGATGGTCAGCGAGCCGCCCTCGATGGCGTATGAGCCGCCCTTGGCCAGCGCTTGCAGCAGCGCCTGCTCCTGCGCCATCAGCGGCGCGGCGCAGGCCATCTTGGTGGCGAACAGGCCGCTCAGCTCGAGCTGGCCGTTGTCCGCCTTGTACTGGCCGCCATAGTTGTTGCACGAGGCCTTGCCGCCCAGCCGGCCCTCGGGGCGGAATTCCAGGGTCGGCACCGGCGCCTGCATCTTGGCGCCGGCGATCTCCTCCACCAGCCAGGCCGAATTCTCCAGCCTGGCCTCTTCCTCCTGGCAGCCGCCCAGCGCCAGGGCGAGAGCGGTCGCGGCGACGATGGTTGCGCTTTTCATGCCCATTCCCCTGGGTGCCTTCGGCAGCCGATTGCAGAGGGGGAAAACGGCGGAATCGGGGCAAGGTTCAACTGGCCGGCCTGATCAGCGCGATCCGGGCCGCGCCATAGCGGCGCTCGTCGAGGATGGCGAAGCCTGGCGGCAGGTCGAGTTCTTCCTTGGCCGCCAGCTCGGCGCAGATCAGCGCGCCCGGCGCAATCCAGCCTTGCGCGGCAAGCGCAGCCAGCGCCTTGGGGATCAGGCCAGAGCGATAGGGCGGGTCGAGAAAGAGCAGCGAGCAGGCCTGCCGCGCCGGCGGCGGGCTGGTGGCATCGGCCCGCACCATGGCGGCCTTGGGCAGCTCTTTCATGGCGCGCAGATTGTCGGCCACCGCCTTCATCGCCTGCGGCGAGGCGTCCATGAAAGTGACGAAGCCCGCGCCGCGCGAGATCGCCTCCAGCCCCAGCGCGCCGGTGCCGGCGAAGGCATCGAGCACCCGCGCGCCCAAGAGCGGCGAAGTGCCGTCCTCGCTGGCGACGCCATGCGCCAGGATGTTGAACAGCGCCTCGCGCGCCCGCGCCGAGGTCGGGCGGATCTCCCTGCCCTCGGGCGCGATGAGTTTGCGGCCGCGATGGGCGCCGGCGATGATGCGCAGGCTCATCGCCGCTCGCGCGCGTTCTTCTGCGCTTTCTTGTGTGGCGGCAATTTGCGCGGCTTGGGCTTGGCCCAGCCGGCGCGCCGCTGCCGCGCCGCCTCGCTGTCGACCGCGCCTTCCAGCGAATGGGCCGGCACTTCGGCGACGTCGCCCGGTTTCAGGTCGCCCAGCGCGAAGGGCCCGTAGCCGATGCGGATCAGGCGCGAGACGGGAATGCCGAGCCAGTCCATGACCTTGCGGATTTCGCGGTTCTTGCCTTCCTCCAGCGCCAGCGTCAGCCAGGCGTTGGAGCGCTGGGTGCGGTCCAGCCGCGCCTTGATCGCGCCGTACTGCACGCCGTCGATCCTGATGCCGCGTTCCAGCTCGGCCAGCGCCTGCTCGTTGACCGCGCCATGCACCCGCACCCGATAGCGCCGCGTCCAGCCCGTGGCGGGCAGCTCCAGCTTGCGCGCCAGCGTCCCGTCATTGGTCAGGAGCAGCAGGCCCTCGGAGTTGAAGTCCAGCCGTCCGACGCTGATGACGCGCGGCAGCGACGGCGGCAGCATGTCGAAAATGGTCGGCCGGCCCTCGGGATCGCGGTTGGAGACGATCAGCCCGGCCGGCTTGTGGTAGCGCCACAGCCGCGTGCGCTCGGCCGCCGGCAGCTTCTGGCCGTCGACGGTAATGACGTTGGCGTCGGTGACGTTCAGCGCCGGCGAGGCGATGGTCTTGCCATCGACGCTGACTCTGCCCTGCGCGATCATTTCCTCCGCGTCGCGGCGCGAGGCGATGCCGGCGCGGGCGATTCTTTTGGCGATGCGCTCGCCGGCCGCGGCGGCGGCCTGGTCCTTGCCGGAGGGTTTCATCTATTTGCCGCGGGCGGCGTCGACGAAGGCGGCCATGAGCTTGCGGTCGCCCTCGCTGATGGAGAATTCGGGATGCCACTGCACGCCCAGGCAGAAGCGGTAGGACGGCGCTTCGATGCCCTCGATCACCCCGTCCGGGGCGCGGGCGTTGACCACGACGCCCGCGGGCTCGTCGGCGGCGGCCTGGTGATGGGCCGAGTTCACCGGCAGCTCGCTGGCGCCGACGATGCGGTGGAGCTGCGTGCCCGGCGCGATCGCCACCTTGTGCCCGGCCTGGTCGCGCGGATTGGGCTGCTCGTGCGCCAGCGCCTCCTGCACTTCATCGGGAATGTGCTGGATCAGCCGGCCGCCCAGCACGACGTGCAGGAGCTGCTGGCCGCCGCATATGCCCAGCACCGGCATGTCGCGCTTCAGCGCCCCTTGCGTGATGGCGAACTCGAAGGCGGTGCGGCGGTCCTTGGTCTGCACCGTGGCGTGCTTGGCGCCGCCATCGTAGTAGGCGGGATCGACGTCGAAGGCGCCGCCGGTGACCACCAGCCCGTCGATGCGGTCGAGATAGGCCTCCGCCTGGTCGGGATCGTGCGGCAGCGCCACCGGCAGGCCGCCCGCCGCCGCCACCGCCGAGAAATAGTTCTCGCGCGCCGCGTACCAGGGGAATTTCGAGTAGCCGCCGGGCTTTTCCGCATCCAGCGTGAGCCCGATCAGCGGCCGTTTTGCGCCGTTTTTCATGCGCCGCAATCTACTCTCGCGGCGCGGCAAAAGCGAGGCGGCAGGGTGCGATTGACCGGACCGGCGGCAGCGGCCAAGGTCGCCCCATGAAGGACAGCGGCCATATGGATCTGGCGCTCCAGCAGGCGCGGGCGGCGGCCGAGCGCGGCGAGGTGCCGATCGGCGCGGTGATCGTCGACCCGGACGGCGCGGTGATCGCCGCCCACGGCAACCGGGTCGAGCAGGACAACGACCCCACCGCCCATGCCGAGTTGCTGGCGATCCGCGAGGCCGCCGCCAAGCTGGGGGCGCCGCGCCTGGTCGATTGCGATCTCTACGTCACGCTGGAGCCCTGCCCGATGTGCGCCCAGGCCATCGCCTTCGCCCGCCTGCGCCGGGTCTATTTCGGCGCCCCCGATCCCAAGGGCGGCGGCATCGAGCACGGCCCGCGCATCTTCGAGCAGCCGACCTGCCATCACCGGCCGGAAGTCTATGGCGGCATCGGCGAGAGCGACGCGGCCGACCTGCTGCGCGGCTTCTTCCGGGCGCGGCGATAGAGCGGATCATGATTTGACGGAAGCGCTTACGCTTCCGTCAAATCATGTGAATCCGCTCTACTCTTCAATATCTAGAGCAAATTCACACGTTCGGACGGTATCGCAAAGCGATTCCGTCAGAACGTGATTTGCTCTAGTCAGGCCGGCGGCGCCAGCGCCGGGGCCGGTTCGTCCATCTCCACCTGCCTGATCCTCTCGCCGCGGGCGGCGATCTTGTCGGTGGAGATGGTGATCTGGTCGATGTCGCCGACCGTCTGGCCGAAATGCTTCTTCAGGTTGGCGACCCGCTCGCCCAGGCGCTCGACGTCCTTGACCAGCAACCCGACCTCCTTCTGGATCAGGTGCGCCTGCTCGCGCATGCGCACGTCCTTCAGCACCGCCCGCACCGTGTTCAGGGTCGCCATCAAGGTGGTGGGCGAGACGATGTAGACGCGGGCCCGGTAGGAGCGGTCGACCACGTCGAGGAAATTGGTGTGCAGCTCGGCATAGACCGCCTCGGAAGGCAGGAACATCAGCGCCGATTCCGCCGTCTCGCCGCCGATGATGTATTTGGCCTCGATGTCGGCGATGTGCTTGCCGACATCGGCGCGGAAGGCGCGCTGGGCGGCGGCGAGCTGGGCGGGATCGGCGGCGGCGCGCAGGGCGTGATAGCTCTCCAGCGGGAACTTGGCGTCGATGGCGATGGAACCGGGCGGCTGCGGCAGGCTGAGCAGGCAATCCACCCGCGCGCCGTTGGACAGGCTGGCCTGCAGGGCGAAGGCCGAGGGCGGCAGGATGCCGGACACCAGGTCGGCGAGCTGCACCTCGCCGAAGGCGCCGCGCGCCTGCTTGTTGGACAGCACCTCGTTCAGCGACACCACCTGCGAGGAAAGCTGGTTCAGCGATTTCTGCGCCTCGTCGATGCGCGCCAGCCGCTCGCGCAGCTCGGTCACCGTCTTGGAGGTTTCCTGCTGGCCCTTGTCCAGCCGCTCGCCGAGCTGCGCCTGCAGCGCCGTCAGCCGCTCGTCCAGCGCGTTGCGCACGTGGCGCTCCTGCGCCGCCATGCCTTCCAGTACCTTCAGCATGGTGTCGATCTGCAGCTTCACCGCGTTGTCGAGCCGCTCGCCGACGTCGCCGCCTGCGGGATTGCGCCGGAACAGGACCGCGCCGAGCAGCCCGCCGACCACCAGGGCGGCCAGCGCGATGACGATCAGGATCAGAAAAGAGGCAGAGTTTTCCATGGCTTGGCAGGATAGCACGGCGCGCGGCGAATGGCGCGCCGGCTTGACCTTGAGGGGGCGAAGGCTTAGCTAAAGGCCTTCTCCAACGCCAGAAAGGCCCTGCGTTCGCCATGGCATTGCTGCCGATCCTGACGGCGCCCGATCCGCGGCTGAAGAAGATCTCCAAGCCGGTCGACAAGGTCGACGCGGAGATCCGCCAGTTGATGGACGACATGCTGCAGACCATGTACGCCGCCCCCGGCATCGGGTTGGCGGCGCCGCAGGTCGGCGTGCTCAAGCGCGTGCTGGTGATCGACATCGACCGCGAAGGCGAGAAGACCGGGCCGCTGAAAATGGCCAACCCGGAGATCGTCGACGTCTCCGACGAGGACGCCTCCTACGAGGAGGGCTGCCTGTCGGTGCCCGAGCACTATGCCGAGGTCGAGCGGCCGGCGCGGGTGACGGTGCGCTATCTCGACCAGGACAACGAGGTGCGCACGCTGCAGGCCGAGGGCCTGCTCGCCACCTGCATCCAGCACGAGATGGACCATCTCGACGGCATCCTGTTCATCGACCGCATCTCGGCGCTGAAGCGCAACATCATCCTGCGCAAGCTGGTGAAGGCGCGCAAGGAAGCGGAAAAGGAAGCGCAGAAGGAAGCCCAGACGGCCTGAGCCGGCCTGAGCCTGCCGCTCGCCTTGGCGGTTTCGCGCCTGTAGGATCGCCGCCATGCGCATCGCCTATATGGGGACCTCCGCCTTCGCCGTGCCGGCGCTGCAAGCGCTGGCCGCGGCCGGGCACGAGATCGCCGCCGTCTACACCCAGCCGCCGCGGCCGGCCGGGCGCGGCCAGGCCGAGCGGCCCTCGCCGGTGCACCAGGCGGCGCTGGCGCTGGGCCTGTCGGTGCGCTCCCCGCACAGCCTCAAGCCGGACGCGGAAATCTCAGCCTTCAAGGCGCTCGATCTCGACGCGGCGGTGGTGGCCTCCTACGGCCATATCCTGCGTCGGCCCTTTCTCGAGGCGCCGCTGTTCGGCTGCCTCAACATCCATGCCTCGCTGCTGCCGCGCTGGCGCGGGGCGGCGCCGATCCATCGCGCCATCCTGGCCGGCGACCGCCAATCGGGCGTCACCATCATCCGCATGGACGAAGGGCTGGATACCGGCGACATGCTGCTGGCCGAGTCGGTGTCGATCACCGCCGCCACCACGACGCCGCTGCTGCACGAGCAGCTCGCCGAGCTGGGGGCGCGGCTGATCGTGGCCGCCCTCGACGGCGTGCTGAAACGCTCGCTGACGCCGGTGAAGCAGCCCGAGCAGGGCGTCACCTACGCCCACAAGCTGGGCAAGGACGAGGGGCGGCTGGACTGGCGCCGGCCGGCGGTCGAGCTGGAGCGCCAGGTGCGCGGGTTGCAGCCCTGGCCCGGCACCTTCTTCGAACTGGGCGGCGAGCGCATCAAGGTGCTGCAGGCGGCGCTGGCGCTGGGCAGCGGCGCGCCGGGAACGATCCTGGGCGGCAACGGGCTGGCGGTGGCCTGCGGCTCGGGCGCGCTGCGGCTGGAGAAGCTGCAGCGTCCGGGCGGCAAGGCGCTCGACGCCGACGCCTTTCGCCGCGGCTTCACCCTGCCGGAGCGGCTGCCGCTGCCCGACGTGGCGGCGATCGGCGCGCGATGACCCGCTTCCGGCTGACGGTCGAGTACGACGGCCGGCAATTCGTCGGCTGGCAGCGCCAGGACAACGGCATGTCGGTGCAGCAGGCGCTGGAGGAGGCGATCGGCAAATTCTGCGGCGAGGCGGTCTACGTGCAGGGCGCCGGCCGTACCGATGCCGGCGTGCACGCGCTGGGGCAGGTGGCGCATGTCGACATCGACAAGCCGGCGGTCGGCGACACGGTGCGCGATGCGATGAATTTCCACCTGCGGCCGTGGCCGGTCTCGGTGCTGGGGGCGCAGGCGGTGGGGCCGCAGTTCCATGCCCGCTTCGACGCCGTCGCCCGCCGCTACCGCTATCGCATCGTCAACCGCCGCGCGCCGCTGGCGCTCGATGCCGGCCGCGCCTGGCTGGTCAATCCGCCGCTCGACGCCGACGCCATGCACGAAGCCGCGCAGCGCCTGGTCGGCCACCACGATTTCTCCTCCTTCCGTGCCTCGTTGTGCCAGGCCAAGTCGCCGGTCAAGACGCTGAGCCGCTTCGCCGTGACGCGCCGCGGCGAGGAGATCGACCTGGAGGTCGAGGCCCGCTCGTTCCTGCACAACCAGGTGCGCATCATGGTCGGCACGCTGAAGCAGGTGGGCGAGGGCAAGTGGGACGCCGACGACGTCGGCGCGGCGCTGGCGGCCAAGGACCGCGCCGCCGCCGGCGCCACCGCGCCGCCGGACGGGCTGTATCTGGTGGGGGTGGACTATCCCTGACGCCGCAGGGCTTCGGGGCGGAACGGAGTCACGCGATCGGGCGGAAGCGCACGCGCTTCCGTCCGATCGTAAGCCGTTCTAAGGCGTCGCGTCCGACTTCTCCCAGGTCTTGTCCGGGTTGAAGACCTGGATCTGCGCCGCGGCGGCGGTGGTGTTGGGGCCGAGATCCTTCTCGTAGACCACCGAGTCGTGGCTGACGATGAAGGTCATGACGCCGGTCTGGCCGTAGGTCACCGGCCAGGCGATCATGGCGAAACCGCCGACCATGCGTCCCTTCAGGATGTAGTCGAAGGCGCCGCCGGGGGCAGCGGGCCCCTGGGCATAGAGCATGCGATACTGGTAGCCGTGATAGCCGGTATCGCGGTTGGCGCCGTCGGCCTGGGCCTTGGCGATCAGATCGCCGAGCGGGCTCTCCGGTTCGCCGGCGGCCGATTCCCAGTAAAGCCCGTCCTTCTTGCCGGGCGAACTCATGATCCGCCGGGCGTATTGCGTGCTGCCGGTCTTCATCGGGTCCATCTGGGCGTAGTCGTACTGGGCGTCGGCCACGGCCAGCAGCGTCTGGATCGTGAACAGCTCGTTGCGGCCGATCAGCCGCTCGCGAATCATCTGCAGCGCGGCCGGCACGTCGAACTGCCACCCCGCAGCGGTCTTGACCGCCGGGATCGGGAGCACCCAGCTCTCGGCGCCGACTTCCAGCATCGCTTCGCGATCCTCCTTGACCACCACCTTGCTGGCGGCGGCCTGCAGTTCCAGGAACTTGCGGCGGATCTCGGTCATGTCGCCGAGATCGGCCGGCAGCAGCTTGCGATAATCGGCGCCGAACATGCGCCGCTTGGCAGCCTCGTCGTTGGCCTGCAGCGCGGCGACGAAGGCGTCGAAGGCGGCCTGCGGCGTGGCGAAGGACTGGACCTGGCCCGCCGCCGGTTTCGGCGCCGTGGCCTGCTGCGCCTGGGCGCCGCCGGCGCCGGGCAGCAGCGCCAGGCTGCAGGCCAGCGCCAGGCCGGCGAGGAATCCGCGTGTGGCTGAACGAATACGTGTCATAGCGTCACCGATATTGGAGAAAACCGCGCTCATCGCCGCCCTCCACCGCCGCGGCCGCCGCCGCCGCCACCACGGCCGCCGCCGCCGCCGCCCCGGCTGATGCTCGATTGTCCGCGCGACATTTCCCGCTGCGTCCGCTGGCCGCCGCGATCCATGCCTTCGAAGGCGCCGCGGTTCTGCTGCGCCGGCCGCTGCTGGGCGCCGCCGCCGCCGAGACGGTCGCCGCCACCCGGCCGCTGCTGGGCGCCGCCGCCGGCGCGGTCACCGCCACCTGGCCGTTGCTGGGCGCCGCCGCCGCCGAGGCGGTCGCCGCCACCCGGCCGCTGCTGGGCGCCGCCACCGCCGACGCGGTCGCCGCCGGGCCGCTGGCCGCCCTGCCGGGCCATCGAGTTGACATCCTTGCCGCGGAACTGCTGGCGGGCATCGGCGCCCTGGGCGCCCCGGCCGTATTGCTGCCGGCTGGCGTTGTCGCGATAGGCCACGCCCTTGCGATGCGCCGGCTGGTGGTTCCACTTGCCGCCCTGGTAGTTGTTGCGGTTGAAGTTGCGGTCGATGTTGACGGCGCGGTCGATGTTGATGTCCACGTCGCCGTTGCCCCAGCCCCAGCCGCCGTAGAACGAGCCGGCGCCGGCGATCGCCGCGCCCCAGATGAAGCCGGTGGCGAGGGCGGCGCCGTACCCGTAGCCGGGATAGGGCGGATAGTAATAGGGCGGGTAGGACGGGTAGGGCCAGCCGCCATAGACCACGGTCGGCTGGTACACCGGCACGTAGATCGTCTGGGGATTGGCCGGTTCGATCACGATGGTCTGCTGCGTCGCGCCGCCCGCCGCCGGGGTCGGCTCGACCGTGACCTTCTGCTGCTCGTTGGTCTTGAGCGTCTCGGCGTCGTAGGCGCGCTTGCGCAGGCGCTGGATCGAGCCGGCGACCTCGGTGTGCTGGGCCAGCATGGCGTCGCCCAGCTTCTGCGTCCACTCGATCTCGTCGCTCATCCGCTGCACGACGGTGGGGAAGGCGACCAGCGACTTGACGCTGACGTCCCAGCCCTTGTCCTGCACCGCCTTCACCGCCGCGTCGCCCTTGAGGTTGGGATTGGCCTTCGACCAGCGCGCCGCTTCCACCACTTCCAGCGGATAGGTCGACGCCATCATGACCTGCGACAGCAGCGCATCGGGATAGAGCGCGATCGGCGCCAGCATCTGGTCGAGCTCTTCGGTCGAAAACGGCTTGGCCGCGGGCGCCGGCGGCTGGGCCTGGGCAAGCAGTTCCGGGCCGCCGCGGCCCAAGGCGGGCAAGGACGCCAGCACGGCCAGCACGGCTGCGCCGCACATCAACGATCTTCGGTTCAAGCTCATACAGGCGCCCCCAGCATCGACGTCATTCGTTAGTTTCGGTCACACCGATTCGCGACTTGATTGCAGCAGATCGGCGCAGAATTTCCACCTGATTTTATTCCATAGCGCGCAAAGCGCCCGCCAATTCTGGTTGAAATCGACCGGCGGACCGGACTTGATGTCGTATAGTATACAATTGCTACCTATGCGTTTGACGCTTGACGGTCGCGGATTTCGCGGGTGTCCGGCCAAGCCGCGGCATGGCTTGAAGTATCCGGCCGGGTGCGGCGTCGCGGCCCCGCCAAAAGTTGAAAAACCGCAAAATACCGCTTGCATGCGTCGCCGTTCTGCAAGAGACCTTCGCCGACACATCATCAAGCGGGGAACAGTCAAGATGATTGCGATAGCGGCGACCCGGGTTTCAACCGCCGGGTTCTTCCGGCTGGGCGCGTTGGCGATGGCCGCCATGCTGGCGGCAACGCAGCCGGGTTACGCGCAAACCGTCGAACAGGCTTCGCCGCTTTCGGCCTCGCGCATCCTGCCCGCCAATCTGCGCCAGGGGCCCGATTTCAAGGTGCGCGAACAGGTCGCCAATGACGGGCTAGTCAACACCTACGTCATCGAGTCCACCTTCGGCACCTTCACCGCCGTCACCACGGCCAAGCTGCGCCAGCGCGTGGGCGAAGTGGTCGCGCTGCGCCACATGGAAACGCTGCGCCAGTCCGACCTGTTCGGCAAGGCGATCGGCGGCGCGGTGCGGTCGACCGGCGACGCGGTCGTGAACACCGTGCGCGATCCGGTCGGGACGGTCTCCAACGTCTTCTCCGGCGTCGGCAAGGCGTTCTCGCGCACCGGCGAATCGCTGTTCGGCAGCCGGAGGAGCGACGCGGAGGACGGCGCGGTGGCCTCGCTGCTGGGCGTGTCCGAGGCCAAGCGCCGCTTCGCCGCCGATTTCTCCGTCGACGTCTATTCCGACAACGAGGTGCTGCAGGAGCGCCTCGACGAGCTGGCGCGCGCCACGGCGCTGGGCAAGCTCAGCTATTCGGCGGCGCTGTCGGTGGTGCCCGGCGCGGCCGGCGCGGTCGCCACGGCGACCGGCGTGGTGACCACCACCGAGGACATCTACCGCACCACCGCGCCGGCGGATCTGCGCATCATGAACCGGCAGAAGCTCGCCGCCATGGGCGTGCACGCCGACGCGGCGGCGGTGTTTCTCGACAATGCGCGCTTCACGCCGCGCGAGCAGACCGAGCTGGTGCTGGCGCTGGAGCGCATGCCGGGCAACAAGTCGCGCGAGCTCTTCGTGCGCTTCGCGGCGCTGACCAACGACCGCGACATGGCCTATTTCCGCCATCGGCAGGCGAAGATGTACGCCGGCTACCATGCCAAGGTCGCGCCGCTGTCCTCGTTCGTCGCCTTCGGCGAGTTCGTCGCCGCCCGCACCGCCGCCGGCGGCATCGTGTTCAACGTGCCGGTCGACCACGTCGTGTGGACCAAGTGGCTGTCGGATGCCGTGGCGCGCATCGACCAGGCCGCCTCCTCGATCCCCGGCGTCACGGAAAAGCGCCTGGTGCTGGTCGGCAGCCTGACGCCGCTGGCGCGCAGCTCGCTGGCCGCCAAGGGCTGGCAGGTCACCGAAAACGCCGAGAACCTGATCTCGAACCTGCGGAATTGAACGGGGCGCAACGATGCAAGTCTGGGGGAATTCGATGGCGGGTTTCAGATTCCAGTCGGCATGGGCGCTGGCGCTCCTGGCCGTCGTGACGCTGGCGGGGTGCTCCGGTCCGGAACGGCTGTCGCCGGTGCCGGCGATGCAGTCGGAACGCGCCCACCCGCTGGGGCTGGCGAATGCCCGCTTCTATCCGGGCACCGAGGCGGACCAAATGACCAAGGAGGGCGAGGAAGCCCTGAAGCGCGAGCAGGCCGTCTGGCGCGCCGCCGGCAATAGCGGCCCGCTGCCGCCGGTGAATTTCCTCGCCATCTCCGGCGGCGGCGACAACGGCGCCTTCGGTTCGGGCCTGCTGGTGGGCTGGACCGCGTCCGGCACCAGGCCGCAGTTCAAGCTCGTCACCGGCGTCAGCACCGGCTCGCTGATCGCGCCCTTCGCCTTCCTGGGGTCGGAATACGACAAGCCGCTGGAAGCCGTCTACACCACCATCACGCCGGTGCAGGTGTTCCGCATGCGCGGCCTGGTCGGCGGCGTCTTCAACGACGCGCTGGCCGATACCAGCCCGCTGGCCGATACCATCGCCCGCTACATGGACCAGAACATGGTGGCCGCCATCGCGCGCGAATACCAGAAGGGGCGGCTGCTGCTGATCGGCACGACCGACCTCGACGCCCAGCGTCCGGTGATCTGGAACATCGGCGCCATCGCCGCCAGCGGCCATCCCGGCGCGCTCGACCTGATCAGGCAGATACTGCGCGCCTCCTCGGCGGTCCCGGGCATGTTCCAGCCGGTGCTGATCGACGTCGAACTCGACGGCAAGAAGCACCAGGAACTGCACGTCGACGGCGGCGCCGTGGCCCAGCTGTTCCTCTATCCGCCGAACATCGACCCCACGGTCTATCCGCGCGGGCGCAAGGCCTACATCATCCGCAACGCCCGCCTCGACCCGGAATGGGCCGAGACCGAACCGCGCACGCTCTCGATCGCCGGCCGCGCCATCAGCACGATGCTGGCGGCCAGCGGCCACAACGACGTGCTGCGGGTCTACTTCGTCACGCAGCGCGACAAGGTCGACTACAACCTCGCCTACATAGGCCGCGACTTCACGACCCCGCACAAGGAAGAGTTCGACCCGGTTTTCATGAAGGCGCTGTACAAGTACGGCTACGACCAGGCGCGCGCCGGCTATCGCTGGCACAAGAGCCCGCCCGGCCTGGAAACATCCGGCGGTCGATGAGCGGCAGCACGGCGCCGGAATGAACCCGCTGCCGCAAGGGATCGGAGGTCGACGATGACGTTGCGTTGGATACTGCCGGCACTGGCCGGCGCGACGATGGTTGCTGCCGTGGCGCAGGCCCAGCAGCCCGAGGTCTACAAGGCGCGACTGGAGCCGGAGGCCAGGAACGTGGGGCTTTGCATCGAGCTCGACACGTCGCTGCGCCGCGAGCATACGCTGACCGTCACCGGCGACGCGGCGACTTTGGCGAGCTCCGGCGGCATCAGGGCCAACATGAAGCAGATCTCGCCCAAGGTCTACGAGAACGCCACGGTCCAGATGGGCGCCAACCAGTTCCGCAGCGTCGCCGACCTGTCCAAGACGCCCGCGACGCTGACGATCAGCGACAACCGGCTGGGTTGCCGCTGGAGCGGCGTGCTCGGCAAGTAGAAAACCGGCGGGATCGCCGCTCCGCTCCGGCGCGGCGATCCCGTTCCTTTGCGCGCCTCTGCGATACGGACCGCACGGGCGGCCACTTGCAGGCGACCGCTTCAGGCGACTGCTTCAGGCGGTTGCGGCGGAAGACAGCAGCAATTCGTAGAGCGTCACGTTCAGCACCACGCCCAGGCTGAGATAGGCGACCACCAGCAGCCCGGCTTGCGCCGGCGCGATGCGCAGCGTGTGGCGCAGCAGGCGGTACTGCATCAGCGCCACCAGGCCCAGCATGGCGAAGTTCAGCGTCGCCGCCAGCGCCTCGGGCAGCATGGCCGCGACGGCGCCGACGAACAGCGCCAGGGCGTAGATCAGAATCTGCGCCCAGTTGTTGGCGGCGACGTAGCCCGGCGTCTCCTCCTGGCGTCCCAGCGCCGGCCCCAGCCGCAGCAGGATGACGGGGAACAGCAGCCAGTCGATGACGTAGATGCCGGCGCCCAGCAGGACCTGGCGCAGGCCGATCTCGGCCACGCCATAGGCGTCGAACTGCATCAGCAGCAGCACGGCATAGGCCGGCGCCACCAGCGCCATGACCCGGAAGGAGCGCAGCGCGCCTTGCGGCGAGCGGTCGAAATACTGCAGGCCGGCGGCGTCGTTGCGCACCAGGCGCCAGGCGCCCAGCAGGCCGAAGGCGAGCTCGCGGCCGCTGATCATGGCGCTAGCGGCCGGCCGCGGCGAAGAAGCGCTCGAGGACCAGGCGATAGACCTCCTGCAGGGCGGCGATGTCGGCGATGGCGGCGCGTTCGTCGACCTTGTGCATGGTCTGGCCGACCAGGCCGAACTCCACCACCGGGCAGTAGTCGCGGATGAAGCGCGCGTCGGAGGTGCCGCCGGTGGTCGACAGTTCGGGCTGCCGGCCCGTCACCTCGTTGACGGCGCCGGCCACCAGCGTCGAGAGCGCGCCGGGCGCGGTGAAGAACGCCTCGCCGGAGACGGAAACTTCCAGCGTGTAGCTGCCGCCCACGGCATCGAGCTTCCGGCGCACCAGCGTCTCCAGCGAGGCCGAGCTGTGCAGGTTGTTGAAGCGGATGTTGAACGAGGCCTTGGCCGCCGCCGGGATCAGGTTGTTGGTCGGGTTGCCGACATCGGCGGTGTAGAACTGCAGCGAGGAGGCCTCGAAGAACTCGGTGCCGCCGTCGAGCGGTTCTTCGATCAGGGCGGCCATCATGCGCGCCAGCCGGTGCACCGGATTGTCGGCCAAATGCGGATAGGCGATATGGCCCTGCACTCCCTGCACGGTTATGTGGCCGGTCATCGAACCGCGCCGGCCGACCTTCATCATGTCGCCGAAGCGCGCCTTGTTGGTCGGCTCGCCCACCACGCAGGCGTCGAAGCGCACGCCCTCCGCCGCCAGCGCCTGCAGCATCTTCCTGGTGCCGTTGATCGCCGGGCCTTCCTCGTCGCCGGTGATCAGCAGCGAGACGGTGCCCTTGCTGTCGTACTGGGCGCGATGCTGCGCGGCGGCGGCGACGAAGGAGGCGATGGCGGCTTTCATGTCGGCGGCGCCCCTGCCATAGAGCGCGCCGTCGACGATGTCGGCGGCGAAGGGATCGACGGTCCAGGCTTTCAGATCGCCCACCGGCACCACGTCGACATGGCCGGCGAAGCAGAAATGCGGGGAGCCGCTGCCGACGCTGGCGTAGAGATTGGCGATGTCGGGCGTGCCCGGTTCGGCGAAATCCAGCCGCCGCGTGGCGAAGCCCGCCTGCCGCAGCGCCTGCTCCAGCACCCCCAGCACGCCCGCCTCCTGCGGCGTCACCGACGGGCAGCGGATCATGGCCTGCGCCAGGCTGACGGCATCGACGGGTTTGGCGAGACGGCTATCGGGCATGGCGCGGGACTATAGCGCGGTTGGCGGGGAGGGGAAGGGCAAGGTTCGAAGCGCGTGTTCTGCGATCATGCTACACATTTCCCTCATCCTGAGGAGCGGCCCGCAGGGCCGCGTCTCGAAGGATAGGCTACGCGCATGGCGGATGATCCAATCTATCTTTACATCCTGCGCTGCGCCGACGGTTCCTATTACGTCGGCACGGCGCGGCAGGGGGTGGAGCGCCGGGTCGCCGAACACAATGGCGGAACCCATGGCGGTTACACGGCCGCGCGACGGCCGGTGGAACTGGTCTATTCCTGCGGCTTCCAGCGCTTTGCCGATGCCGTGGCGGCGGAACGCCAGATCAAAGGCTGGACGCGCGCCAAGAAGGAAGCGCTGATTGCCGGCGATTTCGAATTGCTGTCGCAACTGGCGTCGCGGGCCGGACGCGGTTGAAACGGCGCGTGTGTAGCCGATCCTTCGAGACGCGGCCCTGGCGGGCCGCTCCTCAGGATGAGGGAGATGGTTGCGCCGGACGCTAGTCGCGCAGCAGCTCGTTGATCGAGGTCTTCGAGCGGGTGCGCTCGTCGACGCGCTTGACGATCACCGCGCAGTAGGTCGAGGGGCGGTCGGGGCCGCCGGGTAGGTTGCCGGGCACCACCACCGAATAGGCCGGCACGCGGCCGACGAAGGTCTCGCCGGTGTGGCGGTCGACGATCTTGGTGGTGGCGGAGATGAAGACGCCCATGGCCAGCACCGAGCCGGTCTCGACGATGACGCCTTCCACCACCTCGGAGCGGGCGCCGATGAAGCAATTGTCCTCGACGATCACCGGGTTGGCCTGCAAGGGCTCGAGCACGCCGCCGATGCCGACGCCGCCGGAGAGGTGGCAGTTCTTGCCGATCTGGGCGCAGGAGCCGACCGTGGCCCAGGTGTCGACCATGGTGCCGGAATCGACATAGGCGCCGAGATTGACGAAGCTGGGCATCAGCACCACGCCGGGCGCGACATAGGCGCTGCGGCGCACGATCGAGCCGGGCACGGCGCGGAAGCCGGCATTGGCGAACTGGCCGGCGCTCCAGCCGGCGGTCTTCAGCGGCACCTTGTCGTACCACGGCGCGCCGCCGCGGCCGGGGAACACCGCGCCGCCGTCCATCGGCACCGAATCGTAGAGGCGGAAGGACAGCAGCACCGCCTTCTTCAGCCACTGGTTCACCGCCCAGCCGCTGGGACCCTTCTCGCACACCCGCAGCGTGCCGTTGTCCAGGCCGTCCAGCGCCGCCTCGACGGCGTCGCGGATCTGGCCCTTGGTCGAGGCGCTGATGCCGTCGCGCGCCTCCCAGGCGGCTTCGATGGCGGTCTGCAGGTGCTTGGCGTCCATTTTTGAAGGTCTCCGGCCGGTCCGAGTGCGAAATCCGGCGGACCTTGCGAAATGCGGCGGCGGGAGTCAATGGCGCCCGGCCGGGCACCGGCGCCTATTTCTCCTTCAGCACCTTCTCGCGCTCGCGCTCGTAGTCGCGGCGGGAGATGGCGCCGCTTTCGTAGGCGCGCTGCAGGTCGATGAGCTGCTGGCCGCGGCTGGTGAGTTGCGGCTTGGCGTCGTCGTCGCCGCCGCCGCAGGCGGCGAGCGCCAGGCCGGGCAGGGCCAGGGCGGCGACCAGGCTGAACATGGCGGCACGGCGGGTGGGCATCGGCGTCGCTCCCTTTGGATACAGTGGGGAGAACGCGCCGCGGCAAAAGCCGGTTCCGCTACCGGGATGCCGCCTTGACCGGCCATTGCTGGAGGAACCGCACCACGTCGTCGGTTTCGTGGTGGATATGGGAGCGGTCGCCGCCCGTGGCCTGCAGCCGCTGCAGGCTTTCGTCGGTGCGCACCCAGACCGTGCGCATGCCCAGCGCATGCGCGGGCTTCAGGTTGTGCGCCATGTCGTCGAGCATGACGGCGCGTTCGGGCATAAAGCCGAAATGCCCGACCAGCCGCTCGTAGACCGCCTGTTCCGGCTTGGGCACGTAGTCGCAGGCGACGATGTCGAACACGCCGTCGAAATGCCGCGCCACGCCCAGCCGCTGCATGACGCGCTCGGCATGCGGCACCGAGCCGTTGGTGAAGATCACCTTGCGCCCGGGCAGGCGCGCCAGGGCGGCGTCGAGCTCGGGATCGGGCGGGATCACCGACAGGTCGATGTCGTGCACGAACTCGATGAATTCCTCGGGTCGGCACTGGTGCAGCGTCATCAGCCCGCGCAGCGAGGTACCGTGCTCGTGCCAGTAGAGCTTCTGCAGCCGGTGCGCCTCCTGGCGATCGACGTCGAGGAAGCGGGCGATGAACTGGCCGATGCGGTCGGAGACCTGGTCGAACAGGTTGTGGCTGGCGTGGTAGAGCGTGTTGTCGAGGTCGAACACCCAGGTGTCGATCTCCGGCGCCACCCGGGTCAGATCGACGCCGGCCGCGGCGGCGTCCAGCACATCTTCGCGCGAGGGCGGTGATTTCCTCTCCGTCATGCCCCCAACATGGCGACGCCGCGCCGCCGGGGCAAGCGCCCAGAGTCAGCCGCCATAGACGCGCCGGGCCGGATCGTCGCGCTCCCAGGACGGGCGCGGCTCGCCCGGCGGCCGGCTGGCGCAGGCGGCCAGCAGCAGCAGGGCGGCGAGAACGACAAGCATGTACTTCATGACGCCAAGGCTAGGGTAGCCCCCTGGCGGCGGTCAAATCACGACGCTGCGACCGTTGGGTGGCCAGGTCAGGCCCGCTTGATCATGGTGCCGACGCCGTGCTCGGTGAAGATCTCCAGCAGCAGCGCGTGCGGCATGCGGCCGTCGAGGATGACGGCGGCTTCGACCCCGCGCTGCACGGCGTCGATGCAGTTCTCCACCTTGGGGATCATGCCGCCGGAGATGGTGCCGTTCCTGATCAGCTCCCTGACCTCGTCCACCGTCAGTTCGGGGATCAGCCTGCCGTCCTTGCCGAGCACGCCGGGCACGTCGGTGAGGAAGATCAGGCGGCGCGCCTTGATGGCGCCGGCGATGGCGCCGGCGGAGGTGTCGGCGTTGATGTTGTAGGTCAATTCGTCGTGCACCCCGAAGCCGATCGGCGCCACCACCGGGATGACGCCGGCCGAGGTGAGCTGGTCGAGCAGCCGGGCGTTGATCTTGGCCGGCTCGCCGACCTGGCCGAGATCGACCTTGATCAGCTCGCCGGTCTTGGGATCGCGCGTCTCGGTCATCTTGGTGGCCAGGATCAGGTTGCCGTCCTTGCCGCAGATGCCGACCGCGGTGCCGCCGACCTCGTTGATGTCGGCCACGATCGCCTTGTTGATGGCGCCGGCCAGCACCATCTCGACGATCTCCATGGTGGCGGCGTCGGTGACGCGCAGGCCGTTGACGAACGCGCTCTTGATGCCGACCCGCTCCAGCATGCGGTTGATCTGCGGCCCGCCGCCATGCACCACCACCGGGTGCATGCCGACCTGCTTCATCAGCACCACGTCCTGGGCGAACAGGTCGCCCAGCTTGGGATCGGTCATGGCGTGGCCGCCGTATTTGACGACGAAATTCTCGCCGGTGTAGCGGCGCATGTAGGGCAGCGCCTTGGAAATGGTCTCGGCGATGCGCAGCCAGTGCTTGGTTTCGCCGATGTCGCGCTCGACCATGTGCCGTCCTCGATGCGGAAAAAATCCGCCCGGAACTTAGCGGAAACGTCCTGCCGCTGCAAAGCGGCTTGGCGCGGAGGGGCAGCTAGCGGGACGTCGCCAGTCCGGCGAGCTCGGCGCGCAGATCGGCGATGCCGGTGCCCTTCTCGGCGGAGGTGACATGCAGGCGCGGAAAGGCGCCGACGTGCTTTCCGATGCTGGCGTTCACCGACGCCACGATCTCGGCAAGGGCGGCGGGCTTCATCGTGTCGGCCTTGGTCAGCACGAGCTGGTACTGCACCGCCAGCCTGTCCAGCGCCGTCATGGTTTCGTCGTCGTTGGGCTTCACGCCGTGGCGGGCGTCGACCAGCACCAGCACCCGCGCCAAGGTCGGCCGGCCGCGCAAATAGCGCTCGATCAGCTCGCTCCAGGCGCCGATCTTGCTCTTGGACGCCTTGGCGAAGCCGTAGCCGGGCATGTCCACCAGCATCAGCCGGCCGGCCAGCGAGAAGAAATTGAGCTGCTGGGTGTGGCCCGGGCTGGAGGAGGTGCGCGCCAGCGTGCGCCGCCCGGTCAGGGCGTTGACCAGCGAGGACTTGCCGACATTGGAGCGGCCGGCGATGGCGATCTCCGGCAGCCCGGCGGGAATGAGCGAGGCCTCGCTGGCGGCGCCGGCGACGAACTCGCACGGGCCGGCGAACAGCTTGCGGCCGGCTTCGCGCGCCTCGTCGTCGATGTCGGGCAGGCCGGGAATGGCGCTGCGCTTGTGCTCGCTCATCGCCCGGTCCCGCCTCGATCCCGCCTCAGGTCTTGCTCTTGGCCTTGTTCCTGGCCTTGGCCTTGGCGCCGCCGGGCTTCTTCTCGCCGACCAGCGGCGAGGGCGCGCCGGCATCGACGCCGCCCGACACCTTCACGTGCATGCGCCGCATGATGATGTATTGCTGGGCGATCGACAGCGTGTTGTTCCACGCCCAGTAGATCACCAGCCCGGCGGCGAACGGCGCCAGGATGAAGGTGAACATGATCGGCATCAGCAGGAAGATCTTGGCCTGGATCGGGTCGGCCGGGGCGGGGTTCAGCTTCTGCTGCAGGAACATGGTGATGCCCATGATCAGCGGCCACACGCCGATATTGAAGAAATGCAGGATGTACGGCACGTCCCAGTGCACGAAGCCGAACAGGGTCAGGATGGTGGCGGGGTCGGGCGCCGACAGGTCCTTGATCCAGCCGAAGAACGGCGCGTGCCGCATCTCGAGGGTGACGTAGAGCGTCTTGTAGAGCGCGAAGAAGACGGGGATCTGCACCAGGATCGGCAGGCAGCCGGCGGCGGGATTGACCTTCTCCCGCTTGTACAGCCCCATCATCTCCTGGTTCAGCTTCTGCCGGTCGTTGCCGTGGCGCTCGCGCAGGCGCTGCATTTCGGGCGTCAGCGCCTTCATCTTGCTCATGGCGTGGTACGACTTGTTGGCCAGCGGGAAGAACAGCAGCTTGACGATCACCGTCAGCGCCATGATGGCGAGGCCGAAATTGCCGATGTGGCGGTAGAGCCAGTCCAGCACCTTGAACATCGGCTTGGTCAGGAAGAAGAACCAGCCCCAGTCGATGGCCATGTCCAGCCGCGTGATGCCCTGGTTCTCCTCGTAGTCCTCCAGGATCTCGACCACCTTGGCGCCGGCATAGATGCGGCTGGCGGTTTCCGCCTTGCCGCCCGGCGCCGCGGTCTGCGGTTCGGCCACGTAGTCGACCTGGTAGCGGTCGAAGGTGGCGACGCTGCCGGTGTATTTGTAGGTCATCGTGACCGGCTTCTGCTGGTCGGGGACCAGCGCCACCATCCAGTATTTGTCGGTGAAGCCGCCCCAGCCGCCGGTGGTGGGGTGGGTGCTGTAGATCGTCTTCCCTTCCTTGGCCGCGTCCTTGAGCTTGCCGTAGGTGAAGTCGTCGTTGAGCGTGCCGTTGAACATGCCGATCGGCCCTTCGTGCAGGATGAAGAGGCCGTCGGTCTTGGGGGTGCCGTGGCGGGAGGTGAGTGCGTAAGGCGTCAAGCTCACCGGCGCAGTCCCCGCATTCTCCACGCTTTGCGTCACGGTGAAGAGGAAATGCGCGTCGATCTCGTAGCGCTGGCGGAAGGTCAGGCCCTCGCCGTTGTCCCACGACAGGGTGACCGGCTGGCCGGGCTTCAGCACCTCGGCATCCGCCGTCCACAGCGTGTCGGCGTCGGGCAGCTTGGCGCCGGCGGCGGCGGTCCAGCCATGGCGGGTGTAATAGGCCTCAGGCGTGCCTTCGGGCGAGAGCAGGATCACGCTGGGGCTGTTGGGATCGACGGTCTGCCGGTGCTTGACCAGCCGCACGTCGTCCAGCCGCGCGCCCTTG
Source organism: Reyranellaceae bacterium (assembly GCA_050181585.1). GTDB lineage: Bacteria > Pseudomonadota > Alphaproteobacteria > Reyranellales > JAQSWP01 > JAQSWP01. The sequence continues at coordinate 33,335 of JBFXDA010000024.1, read as the reverse complement.
AGCGCGATCGAGCCCGACACTTCCGGCGCCTCGATGCGCACGCGCGGGCTGTCGGCCAGGGCGGCGGCGCGGTCGCGCGGCGGGGCGACGCCGGTTCCAGTCGGCGCGCCGGGAACGGCGCCGGGGGCGCCCGGGGCTGCCGGCTGGCCCGGCTGCTGCGCGGCCTGCTGCTGCTGTTGCGGCGTGGGCTGCGGGGCGGGGAAGAGGAACTGCCATCCCAGCACGATAATCAGGGAAGCCACGATGGCGAGAACGAGATTACGCGTGTCCATGGACTTGGCTTCCCAGCGTTAGAATTTCGGCGTCCGCCCGGCGACCGGCGGCACCGGATCGAAGCCCGACCCGCCCCAGGGGTGGCAGCGCAGCAGGCGCCTGAGGGTCAGCCAGGCGCCCAGCAGCGGGCCGTGCGCGGCGATGGCCTCGAAACCGTAATGCGAGCAGCTCGGCGCGAAGCGGCAGGCGCCCATGAAGAACGGCGCCAGGAACCACTGGTAGAGCCGGATCGCGCCCAGCAGCGGCGCCGCCAGCAGCCAGCCCGGGACGGTGGCCAGGACGGCGGCCAGGCCCGGCCGTTGCCGCAGCGGGCGGGCTGCGTTCATCGCGCGCTCCGCCGCTCGACGCCCAGCCGGCGCAACGCCTCGCGCAGGTCGCCCAGCAACTGGTCGAACGGCCGCGCGGCGGTGTCCTCGCGGGCGATCAGCACGTAGTCCATGCCCTCGCGCGCATGGCTCGGCATGACCTGGCGCACCGCCTCGCGCAGGCGCCGCTTGCAGCGGTTGCGGGCGACGGCGTTGCCGACCCGCCTGGAGGCGGTGTAGCCGACGCGCAGCGGGGTGCGGGCGCGCTCGCTGTCGGGCAGCGGCGCCACCTGCAGGATCAGGCCGGGGGTGACGCAGCGGCGGCGCGTGGCGGCGACGCGCAGGAAATCGGCGCGGCGGGGCAGGGTCGTCGTCGGGGGACGCCGGCTGACGCTTGCGTCCATGGTGGGGAGGTCGGACGCCTAGGCGGAGAGGCGCTTGCGGCCCTTGGCCCGGCGATTGGCCAGAACCTTGCGGCCACCCACCGTCTCCATGCGCGCGCGGAAGCCATGGCGGCGCTTGCGCACCAATTTGCTCGGCTGGAACGTGCGTTTCACGGGCTTGTCTCCTGGTCGCTGGACCGCGCAAATCCGGCAATCGCCCCAGCGCGCCAGGGGCGCAATGGACAACCGGTACGGTCGGAAAATCCGGGCCGGTATAAGGGCCAAGCCCCGGAAAGTCAACGCGACAGGAGGGGGCCTAGCCGCCACCCCGGACCCTGCCGCTAACCCCCACAGGCGTCACGCTTTATTGACCCGGATTGGCTGGCGCCCGCGGCCGGCGCGGGCCAGCGCCAGCCGGGTCCAGGGTTGAAACCCGGCCGCCGCCGGCAAGCGGCGCCCGTGTATAGTCGGCCGGCATGAGCGTCCGTCCGTCCCCGACCGCCGCCGGCAAGCCGCGCTTCGGCCTGTCGCTGAAGCTGCTGCTGCTGTCGGTGGCGTTCGTGATGCTGGCCTCGGCGCTGATCTTCGTGCCCTCGATCGGCAATTTCCGCACCGCCTGGCTGACCCAGCGCCTGGCCAACGCGCATCTGGCGACGCTGACGCTCGACGTGACGCCCGACGCCATGGTCAGCGAGGAGCTGGCGATGATGCTGCTCGACCTGGCCGAGGTGCGCGGCATCGCGCTGAAGAAGGGCGGCGGGCCGCGCCGCGTACTGGCGCTCGCCATGCCGCCCAAGGTCGATCTGGTGGCGGACCTGGAGAGCGAGATGGCGCCGCGCATGATCGGCGGCGCCTTCGAGTCGCTGTTCAGCACCGGCAACCGCGTCATCCGGGTCATGGGCCGTTCGCCGGCCGATGCCGAGGTGCATATCGAGGTGCTGGTCGACGAGGCGCCGCTGCGGGCGGCCATGGTCTCCTACGGCCGGCAGGTGCTGCTCTATTCCTTCCTGATCTCGCTGATCACCGCCGCCCTGCTCTATCTGACGCTGCGCTGGCTGATGGTGCGGCCGCTGCAGCGGCTCAGCGGCGACATCATGGCATTCCGCCGCGACCCGGAAACGCCGCGGCCGGCCCACGCCAACGGGCGGGGCGACGAGATCGGCGTGGTCGAGCGCGAGCTGGCCGACATGCAGGCCGCCCTGCAGGCGGCGCTGCAGCAGAAGGACAAGCTCGCCACGCTGGGCACGGCGGTGACCAAGATCAACCACGATCTGCGCAACATCCTGGCCACCGCGCAATTGCTGTCGGACTACCTGGAGAGTTCCGACGACCCCAAGGTGCGCAAGGTGGCGCCGACCATGATGCGCGCCATCGACCGCGCCGTGGCGCTGTGCACCGACACGCTGAACTTCACCGCCGAGGCGCCGCGGCCCGACGCCGGCACCGTCGAGCTGCCGCCGCTGATCGCCGAGGTCGAGACCGCGCTCAGCCCGGCCGGCAACGGCGAGGGCCGGCCGGCGGTCGACTGGCAGGTCGGCCTCGCGCCGGGCTTCTGCGTGCGCGCCGATCGCGAGCTGCTGTTCCGCGTGGTGCTGAACATCGCGCGCAACGCGGTGCAGGCCGGCGCCACCCGCATCGCCATCGCCGCCCGCCGCGCGCCGCCCGCCGCCACCGCCATCGAGATCGCCGATAACGGGCCGGGCCTGCCGCCGCGGGCGCGGGAGAACCTGTTCCGCCCCTTTGCCGGCAATGCCCGTCCCGGCGGCACCGGCCTGGGCCTGGCCATCGCCCGCGACCTGATGCGCGCCCAGGGCGGCGAGCTGGCGCTGGTCGATACCGGCGGCGCCGGCACGGTGTTCCGGCTCACCCTGCCGGACGCGGAAGGAGGAAAGGCATGAGGATCGTGGCCCTGTCTTTGCTGGCGGCGCTGGCTGGCGTGACGGCAATCGGTGCGGGGACGGCGGTGGCGCAGACCCTGGCCCAGAACCTGGCGCAAAAGAAGGTCCTGACGCCGGCGGAGACGAAGCAGAAGCTGGCGCAATGGCGCGCCGCCTTCGACTGCACAACCTTCCACTACAACCGGCTCGACCGTTTCACGCGCCAGGGCAATGCCCAAGCCGCGGAGCAGGCGGAGGAGCTGTGGCTCGACTGGGACGATCTGGCGATCGAGGTCGAGGAGGAACTCGATCAGCCGCTGCACCAGGAGGCCGCCCAGTCGCGCGCCGTCGAGGAGGCGCATCAGGCGCAGCTCACGCGCTTGGGCTGGCCGGGCTACGAGAAGGCCTGGATGGGCAAGTGCGGCAAGAGCCCGTATTAGCGCGGCCGATCCGGGCTCAGGCCGGCAGCTCGTAGCCGATGGCGCTTTCGCTGGCGATGGTCTTTTGCACCGCCTCGCGCGCCATCATGCGGTCGTGGAGCGCGGTGAGGTTGGGATAGTCCTGGGGCGCCGGCCGCAGCGAATTGAGGAAGCGCCAGTAGAGCCGGAACAGGTGGATGTCGGCGATGGAATAGCGGCCCAGGATCCAGTCCGGCCGGCCGAGCTTGCGGTCGGCCAGGGCATAGACCTTGCGGGCATGCTCCAGCCCGCGCTGGCGCGCGGGATGCACGGTGGCGGCGATGAATGACATCCAGGAGATGGCCTGGGCCTGCGCCGCCGCATCGTCCGGCAGCAGCCCGGCTTGGGGAAAGCGCCGCGCCAGGTAGAAGAGGATGGCGGCGACTTCGGTCAGCACCAGCCCGTCGATCAGCAGCACCGGCACCTTGCCCTCGGGATTGAGCGCGAGGAAACCGGCCGCGCGCTGTTCCTGGCGGGCGAAGGATATCGGCCTGATCTCGAACGCCGCGCCGATCTCGTTCAGCGCGATATGCGCTGCCATCGAGCTGGCGCCGGGGGCGAGATAGAGCGCGATCATGCTAGTCGAGCTGCAGGAACAGCGCCTTCAGATAGGCGGTTTCGGGCAAGGCGGGATGCACCGGATGGTCGGGCGCCGCGCCCAGGCTGCGCAGGATGCGCCCCGAACGGCGGTTGTCGGAGAGCCCGCGGCGCACCTGCTCGGCGAAGAGCGGCGGATCGACCAGGTGCGAGCAGGAGGCGATCATCAGGAAGCCGCCGGGCTCGACCAGGGCGGCAGCCAGCCGCGCCAGCTTGCGATAGCCCTGCGCGCCGGATTTCAGGTCCTTGCGGCTCTTCACGAAGGCCGGCGGGTCGGCGATGACCAGGCCGAACCTCTCCTTGGCTGCTTCCATCTTCTCCAGCGCGGCGAAGACCTCGCCGCGCTGGAAGTTCACCGTGGCGCCGACGCCATTGGCCTCGGCCGCCCGCGCCGCCAGGGCGAGCGCGGGCTCGGAGCGGTCCAGCGCCAGCACCGAGGTGGCGCCGGCCTTGGCGGCCTGCACGGCGAAGCCGCCGGCATAGCAATAGGCGTCGAGCACGCGCGCGCCTTTCGCCAGCTCGGCGGCGAAGCGGCGATTGTCGCGCTGGTCGTAGAACCAGCCGGTCTTCTGGCCGGTGGCCAGATCGGCGAAGAAGGTGGCGCCGTATTCCTGCAGCGGCACCGCAGCGGCGACTTCGCCGCGCAGCACGGTGGTGTCCTGTGGCAGCCCTTCCAGCGCCCGCACCGAGGAATCGTTGCGCGCCACGATGGCCTTGGGCTTGAGCACGGCTTCCAGCGCCTCGACGATCAGCGGCGTCAGCTTCTCCATGCCGGCGGTGTTGGCCTGCAGCGCCAGCACCTCGCCGAAGCGGTCGACGATCAGGCCGGGCAGCCCGTCGGCCTCGGCATGGATCAGCCGGTAATAGGGCGCGCCGATCAGCCTCTCGCGCAGCGCCGCCGCGTTGGCGATCTTGCCGGCGATGAAGTCGCGGTCGATGGCGGTGGCGGCGTCGCGGTCGAGCAGGCGGGCGGCGATCAGCGAATGCGGGTTGAAGGTGGCGACGCCCAGGCGCACGCCGCCGGCATCGGTCAGCGCCACCAGCGAACCCGGCGGCAGCGCCTTGGTCTGGGCGTCCATCTGGATTTCGTTGGAGAAGGCCCAGGGATGGCCGAAGCGCAGGCGCTTGTCCTCGCCCTTCTTCAGCGCCACGACGGGAAGCTTGGCCATGTGTTCCTGTCCTTAAAGATTCTTCAGTCGCCCAGCGCCACCCCGTCGCGGCGCGGATCCGCACCGCCCTGCCAGCCGGTCGGCGTGCGGCGCAGCCCGTGCAGGCCGCTGGGGATGGCGATAAACCGCGTTTCGTGGCCCAGCGCAACCAGGGAAGCGGCGAACGCGGCGTCGAAGCGGTTTTCCTCCAGCAGGGTCGGGCCGTTGAAGTTCAGCGCCAGCGGCAGGTCGATCGCCTCCTGCAGCGAGAGGTTCCAGTCGGCCACGCCGAGCACGGCCTTCAGCACCGCGCCGATGATGGTGGGGCCGCCGGCCGAGCCCACCGCCAGCACCGGCGCGCCGTCGGCGTCGAAGGCGATGGCCGGCGTCATGGAGGAGCGCGGCCGCTTGCCCGGCGCGATGGCGTTGGCCACCGGCTTGCCGTCGATCTCGGGCAGGAAGGAGAAATCGGTCAATTCGTTGTTGAGCAGGAAGCCGCGCACCATCAGCCGCGAGCCGAAAGCGGCCTCGATGGTGGTGGTGAAGGACACGACGTTGCCCTGCGCGTCGACGATGCTGATATGGCTGGTGGCGGGAATCTCGCGCGTGTCGCCGGCGGGGGCGGGCGAGAGCGCCGCCAGCTTGCCCGGCTCGGCCTTGGCCGGCGTGGTCTTGCCGCGCAGGATCAGCCCGGCGCGCTGCCTGAGATAGGCCGGCGCCAGCAGCTTCTCGCTCGGCACCGCGACGAAGGCGGGATCGCCGACATAGGCCTCGCGGTCGGCGAAGGCCAGCTTGGCGGCCTGCGCCACCAGATGCACCGCCTCGACCGATTGCGGTTGCAGCGCCGCCAGGTCGAAGCCCTCCAGCATGCCCAGCATCTGCAACAGCGCCAGCCCGCCGGAGGAGACGGGCGCGGCGGCGCAGACCTTCAGGTTGCGATAGGGGCCGCACAACGCCTCGCTCTCCACCACCTGGTAGGCGGCGAGATCGGCCAGGCTCAGCGTGCCCGGCCGCCGCGCCGCGTTCTGGACCCGCGCCACGATGTCGGCGGCGAGGGGGCCGCTGTAGAAGCTCTCGGCGCCGTCGCGGGCGATCAGGCGCAGGGTCGCGGCCAGCTCCTGCTGCACCAGCGTCTCGCCCGCCGCCAGCGCCCGCCGGTCGGGGTGGTAGAAGAGGGCGAGGGCTTGGGCGTCCTGGGGCAGCGCCACCTCCCGCGCCAGCGCCGCCGCCAGGCGCTTGGACACCGGCGCGCCGTGCTCGGCCAGGGCGATGGCGGGGGCGAAAAGATCGGCCCAGTGCAGCCGGCCGTGGCGGCGATGCGCCAGGTCGAGCAGGCGCAGCAGGCCCGGTACGCCGACCGACTGGCCACCCAGCACCGCGTCCATGAAGGTCGCCGGCCGGCCGTCGGACTCCAGGAACATGTCGGGCGAGACGCCCGACGGCGCGGTCTCGCGCCCGTCGTAGTAGTGCAGCTTGCGGGCGACGGCATCGTAATAGAGCAGCAGCCCGCCGCCGCCGATGCCCGAGGCCTGCGGCTCGACCACGTTCAGCACCATCTGCACGGCGATGGCCGCGTCGATGGCAGTGCCGCCCTGGCGCAAGGCGTCGAGCCCGGCCTGCGCCGCCAGCGGATGCGCCGCCGCCACCATCTGCCGCGCGCCCTGCTGCACGGCATCGCGCGCGAATGCGAGCGTTGGCGCTAGGACGAGCAGAAGCAGCAGCAGACAGCGCGGCAGGCGCGGCATCGGTTTCTCCCGGTCGGGCCGGGGACAGAATAGCCAACCCGGCCCGCGGGGCGACAGGGCGGAATCCCAGGGTCCGGGATGAGAACCACAGAGGCACAGAGACACAGAGCCTGATCGTCCCTCTGTGCCTCTGTGTCTCTGTGGTTGTTCTTACTCCGCCGCCTGCTTTTTATCCTCGACCGCGCCGAAGCCGCCGCCGCCCGGCGTCTCGATCACGAACACGTCGCCGGGCTGCATCTCGGTGCGCGCGGTGGCGCCGAATTGCTCGACCTTGCCATTGGCGCGCTCGACCCGGTTGCGGCCGGGAGCGCCGGGCTCGCCGCCCTCCAGCCCGAACGGCGGGCGGCGGCGGGAGTTGGAGAGGATGGAAGCCGTCATCGTCTCCAGGAAGCGCAGGCGGCGGATGGTGCCGTCGCCGCCCTTGTGCCGGCCGCGCCCGCCCGAGCCCTGGCGGATGGCGAAGCTCTCCAGCAGGATCGGGAAGCGCCATTCCAGCACTTCCGGGTCGGTGAGGCGGGCGTTGCTCATGTGGGTGTGGACGGTCACGCCGTCGTAGTCGGGACCGGCGCCGGAGCCGCCGCAGATCGTCTCGTAGTACTGGTAGCGCGCATTGCCGAAGGTGAAGTTGTTGAGCGTGCACTGGCCCGAGGCCTGCACGCCCAGCGCGCCATAGAGGCATTCGGTGATGCACATCGAGGTCTCGACGTTGCCGGCGACCACCGCCGCCGGATAGACCGGCCGCAGCATCGAGCCGGCGGGGATGACCAGTTCGATCGGTTTCAGGCAGCCGGCGTTCATCGGGATCGCCTCGCGCACCAGGGTGCGGAAGACGTAGAGCGTGGCGGCGCGGCAGACCGCCGAGGGGGCGTTGAAATTGTCGGGCAGTTGCGCCGAGGTGCCGGTGAAATCGACCTTGGCGCTGCGGGTGGCGCGGTCGATCGTCACGGCGACCTGGATCTTGGCGCCGTTGTCCATCTCCAAGGTGTAGCGCCCGTCCTTCAGCCGGCCGATGACGCGGCGCACCTGCTCCTCGGCGTTGTCCTGCACGTGCTTCATGTAGGCGCGCACCACGTCCAGCCCGAACTCGCGCACCATGGCGCGCAGCTCGGAGAGGCCCTTCTCGTTGGCGGCGATCTGGGCCCGCAAATCGGCCATGTTCTGCTCGGGATTGCGCGCCGGATAGCGGCCCGACTGCAGCAGGGCGCGGGTCTCGGCGTCCCTGAACTTGCCGCCATCGACGATGACGAAATTGTCGATCAGCACGCCCTCGTCCTCGACGGTACGGCTGTCGGCCGGCATCGAGCCCGGCGTCAGCCCGCCAATGTCGGCGTGGTGGCCGCGCGAGGCGACGAAGAACAGCAGCTCCTTCCCCGACTCGTCATAGACCGGCGTGATGACGGTCACGTCGGGCAGATGCGTGCCGCCATTGTAGGGCGCGTTGAGCACGAACACGTCGCCCGGCTTCATCTCGCTGCCGCGCTCGCGGATCACGGTCTCGACGCTTTCGCCCATCGAGCCCAGATGGACGGGCATGTGCGGGGCGTTGGCGATCAGTTCGCCCTTGATGGTGAAGATGGCGCAGGAGAAATCCAGCCGCTCCTTGATGTTGACCGAGTAGGAGGTGTTCTCCAGCACCGAGCCCATCTGCTCGGCGATCGACATGAAGCGGTTGTTGAAGATCTCCAGCATCACCGGGTCGGCCTCGGTGCCGACGGCGTGCTGACGCACCAGCGGTACGACGCGCGTCAGCACCAGATGCGCCTTGTCGGTCATCCCCGCTCGCCAGCCGGGCTCCACGACGACGGTGGCGATGGATTCGATGATGACGGCCGGGCCATCGACCGTGTCGCCGGCCAGCAGGTCCTCGCGCCGGTAGATCGGCGCGTCATGCCAGGCGTCGTCGGTGTAGATTCTATCGCTCCGGCGCGGCGCGAGGCGGCCGTCGGCGCGGGCCGGGAGCGTGGGGTCGCTGACCTGCTCGGTCTTGCCGACGATCTCGACCGACACGGCTTCGACGATCAGCGCCTTGTCGGGCACGATGAAGCCGTAGCGTTGGCGGTGCGCCGCCTCGAAATTGCGCTGGATGTCGTCATGGCTGCCGAAATCCACCACCATGGCCGAGTCGGTGCCGTCGTAGCGCACATGGGCCTGGCGCAGCACCTCGATGGCGCGTGGTGCTATGCCCTGCGCCTTCATGTCGGCCGTGCCTTCAGTCGCGATCTCGCCCAGCGTCTTCTCCAGTTGCGGGATGATCTCGGCTGAGAGCTTGGCTTCCACCGCGCGCTCGCGGATGGCGCGCAGGTCGGCCAGCCCCATGCCATAGGCCGACAGCACGCCGGCCAGCGGATGCAGGAACACGCGCGTCATGCCCAGCGCGTCGGCGACCAGGCAGGCATGCTGGCCGCCGGCGCCGCCGAACGAGTTGAGCGCGTAGTCGGTGACGTCGTAGCCGCGCTGGATGGAGATTTCCTTGATGGCGTTGGCCATGTTCTCGACCGCGATCTTCAGGAACCCGGCCGCCACCTGTTCCGGCGTGCGTTTGTCGCCGGTTTCCTTCTCGATGCGCGCCGCCAACTCGGCGAATTTCCGCTTCACGATGGCGGCGTCGATCGGCTGGTCGGCGTTGGGACCGAACACGGCGGGGAAGAAATCGGGCACCAGCTTGCCCAGCATGACGTTGCAGTCGGTGACGGTGAGCGGGCCGCCGCGGCGATAGGCGGCGGGGCCGGGATTGGCGCCGGCCGATTCCGGCCCGACGCGGTATTTGGTGCCGTCGAAGAACAGGATCGAGCCGCCGCCGGCCGCCACGGTGTGGATCTGCATCATCGGCGCGCGCATGCGCACGCCGGCCACCAGCGTCTCGAAGGCGCGCTCGAAGCTGCCGTTGAAGTGCGACACGTCGGTCGAGGTGCCGCCCATGTCGAAGCCGATGATGCGCTGGAAGCCCGCACTGCGGGCGGTCTCCACCGCGCCCACGACGCCGCCGGCCGGGCCGGACAGGATGGAATCCTTGCCCTGGAAGCGGTGCGCGTCGGCCAGCCCGCCGTTGGACTGCATGAAATAGAGCCGCACCGCATCGCCCAGCTCGCCCGCCACCTGGTTGACGTAGCGGCGCAGGATCGGCGACAGGTAGGCGTCGACCACGGTGGTGTCGCCGCGGCTGACCATCTTCATCAGCGGACTGACCAGGTGGCTGGCGGAAATCTGCGTGAAGCCGACCTGGCGCGCGATGCGGGCGACGGCCGCCTCGTGCTCGGTGTAGCGGTAGCCGTGCAGCAGCACGATGGCGACGACGCGATAGCCGGCATCGTAAGCCGCCTGCAATCCTTCGCGCGTGGTCTCATCGTCCAGCTTCGTCAGCACCTCGCCCTGGGCCGAGACGCGCTCGTCGATTTCCAGCACGCGGTCGTAGAGCATCTCGGGCAGCTCGATCTTCATGGCGAAGATGTCGGGCCTGGTCTGGTAGGCGATGCGGAGCTGGTCGGCGAAGCCTTTGGTGATCGCCAGCAGGGTGCGCTCGCCCTTGCGTTCGAGCAGCGCGTTGGTGGCGACGGTGGTGCCCATCTTCACCGCCTCGACCTGCGAAGCGTCGATGGCGGCGCCGGCGGCGACGTGCAGCAGGTCGCGGATGCCCTGCACGGCGGCGTCGCGGTACTGCTCGGGATTCTCCGACAGCAGCTTGTGGGTCAGGATCGACCCGTCGGGCGCGCGGCCGACGATATCGGTGAAGGTGCCGCCGCGATCGATCCAGAACTGCCACTTCCCGTCGCTCACCGAATGCTCCTCTGCTGGTCTTTGCCGGCAGTCTATCGCGGTTTTACCGGCCATCCACAGCTTCCGGCGGTCGCCGGCAAGACCAACCACAGAGACACAGAGGCACAGAGCCCGATCGTCCGTCTGTGCCTCTGTGTCTCTGTGGTTATCCTTCCAGACAGGGCCGGGCAGGTGCGGCGCCATTGCCGGCACCGGCTGTCGCCCGCTACAACCCCCTGCATGAGCATCGTCGGCAAGATACTGGGCGGGGCGGCGGGGTTCGCCATTGGCGGGCCGATCGCGGCCCTGGTCGGCGCGCTGGCCGGCCATGCGGTGGACCGCATGCTGGCGGTGCCGGAGCCGGACCGGGTCGCCGACGGCACCAAGCAGATCGCCTTCACCATCGGCGTCATCGCGCTCGGGGCCAAGATGGCCAAGGCCGACGGGTTGGTGACGCGGGCGGAGATCGACGCCTTCCGCCGCATCTTCCACGTGCCGCCGGAGGAGAGCGCCAGCGTCGCCCGCTTCTTCGACCTGGCCAAGAAGGACGCGCGCGGCTTCGAGCCCTATGCGCGCCAGATCGCCGGCCTGTTCCCCGACAACCCGGAAGTGCTGGAGAAGATCGTCGAGGGGCTGCTGCATATCGCCCGCGCCGACGGGCAGGTGCACCAGAGCGAGCTCGACTATCTGCGCCGGGTGGCGGCGATTTTCGGGCTGGATGAGTGGCACTTCGCCCGCGCCCAGGCCGCCGCCGGCGACACGGTCGACCCTTACGTGGTGCTGGGCGTGCGCCGCGACGCCGACGCCGCGACGATCAAGGCCGCCTGGCGCAACCTCGCCAAGGAGAACCATCCCGATCGGCTGATCGCCCAGGGCATGCCCGAGGAGGCGATCGAGCTGGCGACGCGGGAGCTGGCCGCCATCAACGCCGCCTACGAGGCGGTCTGCCGCGAACGGGGCATCAGGTGAAGCCGGCCGATCTCGCTTTGGCGCTGGGCATCATGCTGATGTGGGGGCTGAACTTCGTCATCGCCAAGATCGGCCTGCTGCACTGGCCGCCGATCTTCTTCGTGGTGCTGCGCTTCGCCCTGGTCGCCGTCTGCCTGCTGCCCTTCGTGCGCCTGCCGCGCGGGCGGCTGCTGCCGATCTTCGTTCTCTCGGTGGTGCTGGGCGGGATGCATTTCCCGCTGATGTTCTCCGCCATGAGCCGCATCGACGCCGGCACGGCGGCGGTGGTGGTGCAGTTGCAGGTGCCGTTCGCCGCCCTGCTGGCGCATTTCATCTTCAAGGACCGGCTGGGCTGGCGCTCGGCGGCGGGCATGGCGCTGGCCTTCGCCGGCGTGCTGCTGATCACCGGCGAGCCCAGGCTGCTGGACGAGATGCCGGCGGTGCTGATGGCGGTGGGCGGCGCCTTCACCTTCGCCGTCGCCAACATCCTGATGAAGAAGCTGGGCGATATCGACGGCAACACGCTGAACGCCTGGATGGCGGTGTTCGCCACGCCGCAGCTGCTGGCGGCCTCCTTCCTGCTCGAGCGCGGCCAGCTCGATTCGCTGGTTACCGCCACCTGGCCGGCGCTGGCCTCGCTGTTCTACCAGTCGGTGGTCATGGTCATCGTCTCCTACGCGCTGTGGTACCGGCTGCTGCACAAATACACGGTCGGGCAGGTGATGCCGCTGACCCTGCTGCTGCCGATCCTAGGCGTGATCTCGGGCGTCATCCTGCTGAACGAGCCCATGACCTGGCAGAAGGTGGTGGGCGGGCTGCTGACGGTGATGGGCGTCGGTGTTATCGTGCTGCGACGGGCGCGCGTGGCCGAACCGCGCACCGGATCGACCACCTGAGGCATGCGCCCGCCCCATCCCCCGCCCCATCCTTCCTATCTCTCGGCCGCCGGCCGCGAGGAGCTGCCGGCGCTGACCGGCCTGCGCATGCTGGCGGCGCTGGCGGTGGCGCTGTGGCATGCCGGCCATTTCATGCCGGCGATGCCCTGGCCGTTCCACCATTTCTATCTCGGCGTCGATCTGTTCTTCATGCTGTCCGGCTTCATCATCGCCCACGTCTACTGGCGCGACTTCGAGCGGCCCTCGCCGCAGCGCTACCTGCGTTTCGTGGCGCTGCGGCTGGCGCGGCTGTGGCCGGCGCATATCGCCATGGTGCTGGCGTTCCTGCTTATGTTCGTGGCGGTGACGCAGCTGCGCGGCGAGACGCTGAACCTCGAGCCGGTCCGCACCGAGCTGTTCCTGCACCTGTTCCTGGCGCATAACTGGGGCTTCATACCGCGCACGATGGTGAACTTTCCCACCTGGTCGGTCAGCGCCGAGTTCCTGGCCTATCTGCTGTTTCCGCTGCAGGTGGCGCTGTTCCGCCGCCTGCACAGTCCCTGGACGCTGGCGCTGGCCGTGCCGGCGGCGCTGCTGCTGTGCTGGCTGCTGATGGGCGCCTGGCTGGGCCTGCCGCTGGGCACCGCCGCACCGGTCGCCAATATCCGCGTGCTGTGCGAATTCGCCATGGGCGTGGCGCTGTGGCGACTGTGGCGCGACGGACGCTTCGCCGGTCTGCCGTGGACGGCGATCGTTTTCGCCTGCCTGGCCGGCATGGGCGTGCTCGCCCTGACGCCGACCTGGCATGTGTTCGATTATCTCATCGTACTGCTGATGGCGCCGGTGCTGCTGGGCCTGGCGCATTCCACCGGCCTGCCGGCGCGGCTGCTGTCGAGCCGGCCGGCGGTCTATCTCGGCGAGATCTCCTATTCGATCTATCTGGCGCACGCGCTGATCATCGCCGCCGTGCGCCCGCTGCTGCCGCATCTCGACGGCTATCTCGACGGCCGCCGCCAGGGCTGGGACATCGTGGCGCTCAGCCTGGCCCTGACGCTGGTCGGCGGCGCGCTGCTGTTCCACCTGGTCGAGAAGCCGGCGCGGCAATGGCTGCGCGCGCGCATCGACCGGCATCTGCCCGCCCTGCGGGCGGCGGCGACGGCGTGACGATGAAACGCCGCCCTTCGCCCAACCACGACGCGCGGCCCGAGGGCACGCCGGTCGACATGCTGGTGCTGCACTATACCGGCATGCGCTCGGGCGCGGAGGCGATCGAGCGGCTGTGCGATGCCCAGGCCAAGGTCAGTTCGCATTACTGCATCGAGGAGGACGGCACGGTGTGGGCGCTGGTGCCGGAGGAACGGCGCGCCTGGCATGCCGGCGTCTCGTACTGGCGCGGCCAGCGCGACATCAATGCCCGCTCCATCGGCATCGAGCTGGTCAATCCCGGCCACGAGTGGGGCTATCGCCCGTTCCCCGAAGCGCAGATGGCGGCGCTGATCGAGCTGGCGCAGGGCATCCTGGCGCGTCACCCCATTCCCGCCCGCAACGTGGTCGGCCATTCCGACGTGGCGCCGGCGCGCAAGCAGGATCCGGGCGAGCTGTTCGACTGGCGGCGGCTGGCGGGCAGAGGCATCGGGCTGTGGCCCGATCCGGTCGCGCCGCCGCGCGGCATGACGGGTGCGGACGCCATCGGGCTGCTGGCCCATATCGGCTACGACCCCCAGGCGGCGATGCCCGGCCACGAGGTGTTGCCGACGCTGGTGATGGCGTTCCAGCGCCATTTCCGCCAGTCCGCGGTCGATGGCGGGCTGGACGAGGAGACGGCGGGCCTGATGTGGAGCGTCAGCCGGGCGGTTGGATGATGGTCACCCCGCTTTCCCAGCGTCACCCCCGACTTGATCGGGGGTCCATCGTCTTCATGAGAACGCAGGCGCGCGTCGGCGCGTCCATGCCGCGTCGAGGCGGGGGTGACGAAGAAGGAAGGGCAGGACCAACCACAGAGACACAGAGGCACAGAGCATGAGGGCTTCTCTCTGTGTCTCTGTGGTTATCCTTCAGTCCGTCTTGGCAGTCGCCAGCAGGTCGCCGAAATCCTCCGCCTCGTAGAACGGCCTGATCTCGATCTCGCTGGGACCGGGCATCGGATTGGGGCAGCGCTTCACCCACGCAACCGCTTCGGGCATGTCCTTCACCTGCCAGATCCAGAAGCCGGCGACCAGCTCGCTGGGATGGGCGAACGGTCCGTCGCGCACCGTGCGGTTCGCGCCGTCGAAGGCCACGCGCTTGCCGTGCTGCGATGGTTTCAGCCCGTCGGCCAGGACCAGGACGCCGGCCTCGGCCAGCTCCTCGTTGAACCGGCCCATGGCCTCTATCATCTCGCGCGAGGGCAGGATTCCCGCCTCGCTGTCTTTCGTGGCCTTGACCAGCACCATCACGCGCATGGGTTTTCTCCGGCTTGCAATTGACCCAGAACAACAACGCGCCTAACTAGGAAAACGCCAGACGGCTGGATGACCGCGGCGCCTTCGGGTGTCGAGGAAAGTCCGGGCTCCACGGAAACACGGTGCCGGGTAACGCCCGGCGGGGGCGACCCCAGGGAAAGTGCAACAGAGAGCAGACCGCCAGCCTTCCTCGGAAGGCCGGTAAGGGTGAAAGGGTGCGGTAAGAGCGCACCGCGAAGCCGGTAACGGTTTCGGCACGGCAAACCCCACCGGGAGCAAGACCAAATAGGGATGGCAGGCCGGGCGACCGGCAAAACGCGTTTCCGCGTCGCCATCCGGGTCGGTCGCGCGAGGCGTCCGGCAACGGGCGTCCCAGAGGAATGGTCATCCATCGCTTCGGCGAGGACAGAACCCGGCTTACAGGCCGTCTGGCAAATTTTATTTTATTTTCAGCGTCTTACCTTTGGATGGAGAAGACGACCACAGAGGCACAGAGCCACAGAGAGGAGAAATTCCTCATCCTCTGTGTCTCTGTGCCTCTGTGCCTCTGTGGTTAGTTCGGACATTTATTCATCCGACGAATACCAAAGAATTACCCACAGTCGGATCGAAACATTAGGCGAACATTGCCCTTGACAGATTCGACCGACTCTGTCCTCCACATTGAATCGAAACGGCTTTAACGGAGTCGCCTGGCGCGTTGTTCACACCCCTCCAACAGCGGGGAAAACGCCTGCAAATACCTTGATTTGCTTGGCATTCCCGTTGACTCCCATATAGTCCCATGATATCCCATCTAATCCCAATACCCATGGGCGTGGCGAAGGGATTGACCGTCCGGCGGGGCGCGCTGGCGGCAAGGGACGGGAAACCAAGGGGGATGGGATGGGGATTTTCCTATCCACATTCTTGATGCGCGTGGACAAGAAGGGCCGGGTCTCCGTACCGGCGACCTTCCGCGCCGCCCTGTCCGGCGAGGCGGGCGGCATCGTCGCGTTCCGCACGCTGGGTTTTCCCGCCATCGATGCGCGCGGGCGGGCCGAATTCGAATCCCTGCTGGCGACACTGCGCAGCCACACTGTCGCCCATCTCGGGCCCGAACTTGCGATCCTGGGCGGCGCGGCGCCGAGCCCGGACCAGATCGTCGCCGCGTCGGCGGCGGAAATTCCCTTCGATGGCGAAGGCCGGATCATTCTGCCCGAGGCTTTCCTCGCCCATGCCGGGATTTCCGATCAGGTGCAGTTCGTCGGCCGAGGCAGTTTCTTCCAGATGTGGTCGCCGCAGAATTTCGCCGAGCGCGAAGCCGAGGAGCTGGCGCAGATGCGCGAACGTCTGCTGGCCGGCAAGGGTGCCGCTTCGTGAACGCGCGCAACCAGACGCCTCTCCCCGCAACGGCCCCCGCCATGGCCGAGTCCGCCCACCGCCCGGTTCTGTTGTCCGAAGTGATCGCTGCACTAGGCCCGCGCGACGGCGGCATCTATGTCGACGGCACCTTCGGCGCCGGCGGCTACAGCCGCGCCATGCTCGAGGCCGCGTCCTGCTCCGTCTTCGGCATCGACCGCGATCCCGCCGCCATCGCCACCGGCCAGCGCATGGTCAGCGAGTACGACGGCAGGCTGACCCTGCTGGAAGGCTGCTACGGCGACATGGACGCGCTGCTGGCCGCCCCGCTCGCCCGGCGCGGCGTCGATGGCGTCGACGGCGTGGCGCTGGACCTGGGCGTCTCCTCCATGCAGCTCGACCAGGCCGAGCGCGGCTTCTCCTTCCGCTTCGACGGCCCGCTCGACATGCGCATGTCGGGGCACGGCCCGTCCGCCGCCGACATCGTCAATTCCTGGGACGAGAAGCGGCTGGCCGACGCCATCTTCCGCTACGGCGAGGAACGCCACTCCCGCCGCATCGCCCGCGCCATCGTGCGCGCGCGCGCCGCTACGCCCATCACCCGCACCCTGCAGCTCGCCCAGATCGTGCGCGGCGCCATCCCGCGCAGCGACGAGAAGATCGACCCCGCCACCCGCACCTTCCAGGCGCTGCGCATCGTCGTCAACGACGAGCTGGGCGAGCTGGAGCGCGGGCTGGAAGCGGCGCAGACGCTGCTGCGCCGGAACGGCCGGCTGGCCGTGGTCTCGTTCCATTCGCTGGAAGACCGCATCGTCAAGGATTTCATGCGTGAGCGCTCCGACGCCGCCCCGCGTCCGTCGCGCCACATGCCCGATATCGGCCGCAAGGTCGAAGCGCCGTTCCGTCTCGTGTCCCGTCGTCCCATCCTGCCCAGCGAGACGGAAACGGCGCTGAACATCCGCGCCCGCTCGGCCAAGCTGCGCGTCGCCGAAGCCACCGGCGCGGGCCATCGCGGCCGCGGTGCCGGGGGAGGCCGCGCATGATCAGCCGCGGCGTCGTGATCTGGCTCGGCATCGCCATCCTGACCGGCATCGGCCTGTTCCTGGTCAAGTACGAGGTGCGCGCGCTGGAGGAGAAGCTGCTCGCCCTCAACCGCCAGGTGGTCGAGAACCAGGAGGCCACGCACATCCTGAAGGCGGAATGGGCGCATCTCAACGAGGCCAGCCGCATCGAGCAGCTCAACGAGCGCTATCTCTGGCTGCAGCCGATCGCGCCGGCCCAGCTCGGCCGCATCGACGCCCTGCCGATGCGCCCGCCGCCGGTCGAGCCGCAGCCGGTGGCCAGCGCCAATCCCGCCGGCGGCTACGGCAGCATCGACGATCTGCTGAAGGCGACCGCGGGTCCGGCCCCGGTTCTGGCCCCGGCTCCGGCGACGGGAGGCGGGCAATGATTTCGCGCCTGTTCCGCCGCAAGCAGACCGGCGCCACCAAGCTGGCGCCGCTGATCCGCAACCATCGCATCGGCGTCAACGTCGCCGGCGACACGATCGAGGTGGCGCGCAACCGGCTGACCTTGGGCGCCGGCGTCTTCGCGCTGGCCTTCGCCGTCATCGGCCTGCGCCTGGTCGATCTCTCCCTGCTGCGCGACGGGGCCGAGCCGCGCCTGGCCCTGGCGGCGGCCGGCGGCGCGCTGGCGATGGAGCGGGCCGAGATCCTCGACCGCAACGGCATCGTGCTCGCGACTTCCATCCCGACCGCCTCGCTCTACGCCAACCCGCATCTGGTGCAGGAGCCGGCCGAGGCGGCGCGCAAGCTGGCCAAGGTGCTGCCCGGCAGCAGCGAGGCCGAGCTGCTGGCGCGGCTGAAAGCGGACCGCAGCTTCGTCTGGCTGAAGCGCAACCTCGCCCCGCGCGAACAGCAGCTGGTCAACGCGCTGGGCATTCCCGGCCTGGATTTCCAGCGCGAGGAGCGGCGCATCTATCCGCAGGGCGACCTCGTCGCCCATGTCGTGGGCTATGCCGGCGTCGACAATATCGGCCTCGCCGGGGTCGAGCAGTTCTTCGACGGCAAGCTCAGGGCGGGCGATCCGGTCACGCTGTCGATCGACGTGCGCCTGCAGCGCGCGCTGCGCCAGGAATTGCACGCGACGATGCGGAAATTCTCCGCCATCGGCGCGGCCGGCATCGTCATGGACGCGCGCACCGGCGAGATCCTGTCGCTGGTATCGCTGCCCGGCTTCGATCCCAACACGCCCAAGACCATCGACGAGGTGTCGCTGTTCAACCGCGCCACGCTGGGCGTGTACGAAATGGGCTCGACCTTCAAGATCTTCAACACCGCCATGGCGCTGGACAGCGGCCGGGTGACGATGGGCTCCAGCTTCGACGCCACCGCGCCCATAAAGATCGGCGGCTTCACCATCAACGACGACCATGCCCAGAACCGCTGGCTGACGGTGCCGGAGCTGTTCAAGCACTCCTCCAACATCGCCTCGGCCAAGATGGCGGTGCAGGTCGGCATCGAGACGCAGCAGGCCTTCTTCGACAAGATGGGCTTCCTCAAGCCGGTGAAGCTGGAGCTGCCGGAGAGCGCGGCACCGCTCTATCCGCAGACCTGGCGGCCGATCAACGCCATGACCATCGCCTTCGGCCACGGCATGGCGGTGACGCCGGTGCATCTGGCGATGGGCGTGGCCGGCGTCGCCAACAACGGCGTCATGCAAAAGCCCACCCTGCTGCGCCGCCCCGAGGGCGCGCCGGTCGCCGGCAAGCGCATCATCGAACCCGCCACCGCGCGCCACATGCGCTATCTGATGCGGCTGGTGGTCGAGGAGGGCACCGGCAAGAAGGCCGACGTGCCCGGCTACCAGCCCGGCGGCAAGACCGGCACCTCGGAAAAGGTCGGCGCCCATGGCGGCTACCGCAAGAAGGCGCTGCTCTCGACCTTCGCCGGCGCCTTTCCGATGAGCGATCCGCGCTACGTCGTCATCGTCTCCATCGACGAGCCCAAGGGCATCAAGGAGACCTTCGGCTTCGCCACCGCCGGCTGGGTCGCCGCTCCCGCCTTCGCCGCCATGGTCAATCGCATCGCCGCCCTCTACGGCATCATGCCGCTGGAGGAGCCGGTGCCGCCCAAGGCCAAACCGGGCGCCGCTACTCCGGGCGCCGCAGCGCCGGCCGCGCCGCAGACCACCAGCCTGCCGGGAGGGCGGACCCTTGCGGCTAACTGAGCTGATCCACCGCTCCGGGCTGCGGCCGCCGCCCTCGGTGCTGCCGCCGCAGGCCGATCCCGAGATCGCCGGCCTCAGCGCCGATTCGCGCCAGGTGCAGCCGGGTTTCCTGTTCGCCGCCCTGACCGGCGCGCGGGCCGACGGTGCGCGCTTCATCGCCGATGCCCGCGCCCGCGGCGCCGTCGCCGCGCTGGTCGGCGAGGGTGCGGCGGTGGATGCGGCCGACCTTGCGCTGGTGCGGGCCCAGGATGCGCGGCTGGCGCTGGCGCGTTTCGCCGCCGGCTTCTACGGCATCCAGCCCCGCATCGTGGCCGCCGTCACCGGCACCAACGGCAAGTCCTCGGTGGCGCATTTCACCCGCTCGATCTGGCAGGCGCTGGGGCTGAAGGCGGCCAGCATGGGCACGCTGGGCCTGGTGTCGCCGCATCTCGACCGCCCCGGCGGGCTGACCACGCCCGATCCGGTGGCGCTGCATCGCGACCTGGCGGCGCTGGCCCGGGCCGGCGTCGATCACCTGGCGCTGGAAGCCTCCTCGCACGGGCTGGACCAGCGCCGGCTCGACGGCATCCGCTTCGCCGCCGCCGCCTGGACCAATCTCTCGCGCGACCATCTCGACTACCACCGCAGCATGGCGGCGTATTTCGCCGCCAAGGCGCGGCTGTTCGCCGACCTGCTGCCCGAAGGCGGCGCCGCCATCATCAACGCCGATACGCCGGAGGCCGAGGCGCTGGTCGAGCTGTGCCTGTCGCGCGGCCATCGCCTGCTGCGCTACGGCGCGGCCGGCACCGAACTGAAACTACTGTCGACCGCCATGACCGCCCATGGCCAGCATTTGGCGCTCGACGTCATGGGCGAACTGCACGAGGTCGAGCTGAAGCTGGTCGGCGCCTACCAGGCGGCCAACGTGCTGGCGGCGCTGGGGCTGGTGCTGGCCGAGGACATCGACATCGACCGCGCTCTGGCCGCCCTGGCGACGCTGGAAGGCGCGCCCGGCCGCCTGCAGCATGTCGGCAGCACCAGGGACGGCGCGCCGGTCTATGTCGATTACGCCCATACGCCGGACGCGCTGGAGACGGTGCTCAAGGCGCTGCGCCCGCATGCGAAGCAGCGGCTGCTGCTGGTGTTCGGCTGCGGCGGCGATCGCGATGCCGGCAAGCGGCCGATCATGGGCGGTATCGCCGCCCGCCTGGCCGATCTCGCCATCCTGACCGACGACAATCCGCGCACCGAGGACGCCGCCGCCATCCGCCGCGCCGTGCGGGAAGGCGCGCCCGGTGCCGCCAACCTGCGCGAGATCGGCGACCGGCACGAGGCCATCGCCGCCGCCGTCGCCGCCTTGCGCGCCGGCGATGCGCTGGTCATCGCCGGCAAGGGCCACGAGCCCGGCCAGATCGTCGGCGCGACCGTGCTGCCGTTCGACGATGCCGAAGTGGCGCGCGCGGCGCTGCGGCAGGGAGGCGCGGCATGAGTGCCGAAACCCTGTGGACCGCGCCGGAAGCCGCCGCCGCCACCGGCGGAAGGCTGAACGGCAATCCCGACTGGCGCGCCACCGGCGCCTCGATCGATTCGCGCACCCTGCAGAAGGGCGACCTCTTCATCGCCCTGCATGGCGCCAATGACGGGCACGACTACGTCGAAAGCGCGCTGGACAAGGGCGCGGTCGCCGCCATCGTCGATCGCGTGCCCCCGCGCGTCGGCGCCGACAAGCCGCTCCTGGGCGTCGACGACACGCAGGCCGCGCTGGAGGCGCTGGGCAAGGCCGGCCGCGCCCGCTCGCAGGCGCGCTTCGTCGCCGTCACCGGCTCGGTCGGCAAGACCAGCACCAAGGAGGCGCTGCGCCACGTGCTGTCGGCGCAGGCCCCGACCTCGGCCAGTGCGGCCTCCTACAACAACCATATCGGCGTGCCGCTGACCTTGGCGCGGGTGCCGCGCGGCGCCCGCTTTGCCGTGATCGAGATCGGCACCAACCATCCCGGCGAGATCGCGCCGCTGTCGCGCCAGGCGCAGCCGCATGTCTGCATCGTCACCACCATCGGCGCGGTGCATCTGGAGAATTTCGGCACCGTCGACGAGATCGCGCGCGAGAAGGCCGCCATCATGGCCGGCATGCAAGGCGGCACCGCCGTCTTCAACCGCGACAACGGCTATTTCGCCCGCCTGGTCGAGCTGGCCGGCGAGTACGGCGTCAAGCAGGTGGTGGGCTTCGGCCGCCATCCCGAGGCCGAGATGCGCCTGATCGACTCGACCGGCGGCACCGAGGGCAGCGACGTGCGCGCCCGCTATCGCGGCCGCGACCTGGTCTATCGCGTCGGCGCGGCGGGCGAGCACTGGGTGATCAATTCGCTGGCGGTGCTGGCCGCCTCCGACGCGCTGGGCGCCGATATCGAGCAGGCGGCGCGCTCGCTGGCCACCGTCGCCGCCATCGCCGGCCGCGGCCAGCAGCACAAGGTGCGCCTGCCGGGCGGCGTCCTGCACCTGATCGACGAAAGCTACAACGCCAGCCCGGTCGCCATGCGCGCCGCCTTCGCCGTGCTGGGCGCCATCGCGCCGGCGCCGGGCGGGCGTCGCATCGCCATCCTGGGCGACATGCGCGAGCTGGGGCCGGATGCGCCGGCGCTGCATGCCGGCCTGGCCGGGCCGCTGCAGGAGGCGGGCATCGATCTGCTGCTGAGCTGCGGTCCGCTGATGCGCGGGCTGCACCAGGCGCTGCCGCAGCAGTTGCGCGGCCCGCACGAGGAAAGCTCCGACCGGCTGGTGCCGCATCTGGCCGCCATCCTGCGGCCGGGCGACGTGGTCACCGTCAAGGGCTCGCTGGGGTCGAAGATGAAGCCGATCGTCGAGGCCATCCTGGCCATGGGCAGCGCGGCGGGAGGGCGGCACTGATGCTGTACCATCTGCTGGCGCCGCTGGCCGACGAGTTCGGGCCGCTCAACCTGTTCCGCTACATCACCTTCCGCTCCGGCGCGGCGGTGCTGACCGCGCTCTTGATCTCCTTCCTGTTCGGCACGCGCGTCATCGCCATGCTGCGCAACCGCCAGCAGATGGGCCAGCCGATCCGCGACGACGGGCCGGAATCGCATTTCAAGAAGAAGGGCACGCCCACCATGGGCGGCTTCCTGATCCTGCTGGCGCTGTCGGGCGGCACGCTGCTATGGGCCGACCTGACCAACCGCTACATCTGGATCACGCTGCTGGTCACCACCGGCTTCGGCCTGATCGGCTTCG
Source organism: Reyranellaceae bacterium (assembly GCA_050181585.1). Lineage (GTDB taxonomy): Bacteria > Pseudomonadota > Alphaproteobacteria > Reyranellales > JAQSWP01 > JAQSWP01. The sequence continues at coordinate 10,738 of JBFXDA010000024.1, read as the reverse complement.
CCGACGACTACATGAAGGTGACCAAGCGCAACTCCAAGGGCGTGCCGGGCAAGATCAAGCTCTTGGCCGCGATCCTGATCGCGGTGGTCGCCGCCTGGCTGATCATGGATCTCTCGCCGGCCGGGCTGCGCAACCAGCTCGCCGTGCCGTTCCTCAAGACGGTGCTGGTCAACCTGTCGTTCTTCTTCATCCCCTTCGCCGTGCTGGTGATGGTGGGCGCCTCCAACGCCGTCAACCTCACCGACGGGCTGGACGGGCTGGCGATCGTGCCGGTGATGATCGCCTCGGGCGTCTTCGGCCTGATCTCCTACCTGGTCGGCAACGCGGTGTTCGCCAACTACCTGCAACTGCACGCCGTGCCGGGCGCGGGCGAGCTTTCCGTGTTCTGCGGCGCGCTGGTCGGCGCCAGCCTGGGCTTCCTCTGGTACAACGCGCCGCCTGCCATGGTGTTCATGGGCGACACCGGCTCGCTGTCGATGGGCGGCGCGCTGGGCGCGGTCGCCGTCATCACCAAGCACGAGCTGGTGCTGGCCATCGTCGGCGGCCTGTTCGTGCTCGAGACCGTCTCGGTGGTGGTGCAGGTGATCTCCTTCAAGCTCACCGGCAAGCGCGTCTTCCGCATGGCGCCGCTGCACCACCATTTCGAGAAGAAGGGTTGGGCCGAACCGACCGTGGTGATCCGCTTCTGGATCATCGCCTCGATTCTGGCGCTGGCCGGGCTCTCGACCCTGAAGCTGAGGTGAGCATGATCGATCTCGCCGCCTTGCAGAAATCGCGTTTCGCCGTGCTGGGGCTGGCCCGCTCCGGCCTGGCGACGGCGCGCGCGCTGCAGGCGGCCGGCATCGACTATGCCGCCTGGGACGACGATGCCGCCAAGCGCGACGCGGCCCAGGCCCAAGGCGTGCGGATCGCCGATCCGCTGCAGGCCGACTGGTCGGCGATGGATGCGCTGGTGATCAGCCCGGGCATCCCGCACACCTTCCCCCAGCCGCATCCGGTGGCGAGCCGCGCCAAGCAGGCGCGCAAGCCGATCATCGGCGACATCGAGCTGCTAGCGCGCGCCGCCGCACCCGCTGGCGCCAAATTCGTCGGCATCACCGGCACCAACGGCAAGTCGACCACCACGGCGCTGATCGGGCATGTGCTGAAGCAGGCCGGGCGCCGGGTCGAGGTCGGCGGCAATCTCGGCCAGCCGGCGCTGGACTTCGCCATGCTGGGCCGAGACGGCATCTACGTGCTGGAGATGTCGTCCTACCAGCTCGAACTGGTCGAGCATCTGCGCTGCAACGTGGCGGTGCTGCTGAACGTCACGCCCGACCATCTCGACCGCCATGGCGGCATGGCGGGCTACATCGCCGCCAAGCGGCACATCTTCGACAACCAGACGGCCGACGACGCGGCGGTGATCGGCATCGACAGCGAACCCACGCGGGCGCTGGCCGAGGAACTGGCGCGCCAGGGCGGGCGGAAGATCGTGCGCATCGCCGTCGGCCACCAGGTCGCAGGCGGCGTCTACGCCATCGACGGCGTGCTGCACGATGGCGACACCGGTTTCGCCGTCGACCTGCGCCCCATCCTGACCCTGCCCGGCGCGCATAACTGGCAGAACGCCTGCGCCGCCTATGCCGCCTGCCGCGCGCTGGGTGTGGCGAGCGCCGACATCGCGGCCGGTCTGCGCTCCTATCCCGGCCTGCCGCATCGCCAGGAGCGCGTGGCGGAGATCGCCGGCATCGCCTATGTCAACGACAGCAAGGCGACCAATGCCGACGCCGCCGAGAAGGCGCTGTCGAGCTACGACACGATCTACTGGATCGCCGGCGGTCGGCCCAAGGAAGGCGGCATCGAGCCGCTGCGGCCCCATTTCCCGCGCCTCGCGCATGCCTTCCTGATCGGCGAGGCGGCCGACGGCTTCGCCGCCACGCTGCAGGGCGCCGTCGCCTTCACCCAGTGCGGCACCCTGGAGAAGGCGCTGCAGGCCGCGCACGCGCTGGCGCAGCGCGAGCGGCGTTCCGGCGCGGTGGTGCTGCTGTCGCCGGCCTGCGCCTCGTGGGACCAGTGGCCCAGCTTCGAGGCGCGCGGCGATGCCTTCCGCGCCCAGGCGCAGGCGCTGGCCAAAGGGGAGGCGGCATGATCGCGCTGTCCCGCACCGACACCTCCGTCGTCGGCCGCTGGTGGTGGACGGTCGATCGCTGGCTGCTGGCCGCCATCGTCGGCGTGGTGATGTTCGGCGCCATGCTGACCATGGCCGCCAGCCCGCCGGTGGCCGACCGGCTGGGCATCGATTCCTTCCATTTCGCCCGCCGCCAGCTCTTCTTCTTCCTGCCGGTGGCGCTGGCGCTGACCATCGCCATCTCGGTGATGACGCCGCAGCAGGTGCGCCGCTTCGCCATCGTGCTGTTCCTGGGCAGCCTGGCGTTGCTGGCGCTGACCCTGCTGGTCGGGGCGGAGATCAAGGGCTCGCGCCGCTGGCTGTCGCTGGGGCCGCTCTCCATCCAGCCCTCCGAGTTCGTCAAGCCGAGCTTCGCCGTGGTCGCCGCCTGGCTGTTCACGCGCAAGAAGCTGGACCGGCGCTTCCCCGGCAACCTCGCCGCCATGGCGCTGTTCGGCGTCGTCATGGCGCTGCTGCTGCTGCAGCCCGATCTCGGCATGGCGGTGGTGGTGGCGGCGGTGTTCTTCGCCCAGTTCTTCCTCGCCGGCCTGCCCATGTACCTGGTGGTGGGCGGCGTGCTGCTGGGCGCCGGCGGCCTGGTCGGCGCCTACGCCACGCTCAGCCACGTGCGCTCGCGCTTCGACCGCTTCCTCGATCCTGCGTCCGGCGATTCCTACCAGGTCTCGACCGCGCTCGAGGCTTTCCTCAACGGCGGGCTGTTCGGCCGCGGCCCGGGCGAGGGCACGGTCAAGGCCTCGCTGCCCGACGCCCATACCGATTTCGTCATGGCGGTGGCGGGCGAGGAGTTCGGCCTCATCGTCTGCCTGATCATCGTCGGCCTCTACGCCTTCATCGTGCTGCGCGGCATGAGCCGGGCGCTGCAGGAGACCAGCCTGTTCCTGATGCTGGCCGCCTCCGGCCTGCTGGTGCAGTTCGGCCTGCAGGCGCTGATCAACATGGGCTCGACCGTGCAGCTCATGCCGACCAAGGGCATGACCCTGCCGTTCATCTCCTATGGCGGCTCCTCCGCCCTGGCGACGGCGGTTTCGGTCGGCATGCTGCTGGCGCTGACCCGCCGGCGCGGCAGCATCGGAGAGATCGAATGAGCGCCGCCGCGGCCTCGACCAAACCGATCGTGCTGGCCACCGGCGGCACCGGCGGCCATGTCTTTCCGGCCGAGGCGCTGGCCGGCGAACTGGCGCGGCGCGGCCATAACCTGGCGCTGATCACCGATGCGCGCGGCAAGCGCTGGAAGGGCGCCCTGGCGCAGCATCCGATCCACTACATCCGCGCCGCCAGCCCGTCCGGCGGCGTCGCCGGCAAGATCGCCGGCGCCCTGCGCCTGGGCCTGGGCTATTTCGATGCGCGCAAGGTGCTGCGCGGGCTGCATCCGGCTGCCGTGGTCGGCTTCGGCGGCTATGCCTCGGTGCCCACGGTGATGGCCGCCTCCACCTCGGGCGTGCCGACCGTGATCCACGAGCAGAACGCGGTGCTGGGCCGCGCCAACCGCATCCTGGTCGGCCGCGCGCGCAAGGTGGCGACGTCATTCCCGCGCGTGCAGTTCCTGAACGACAACACGCTGGCCGTGCTGACCGGCAATCCGGTGCGCGACGACATCCGCGCGCTGGCCGCCGCGCCCTACCAGCCGCCGGCCGCGGATGGCGAGTTCCGCATCCTGATCACCGGCGGCAGCCAGGGCACGCGCGCCTTCGCCGACGTCATCCCGCCGGCCATCGAGACTCTGCCGCAGGAATTGCGCAGCCGCCTGCGCCTCCAGCAGCAATGCCGTTCCGAAGATCTCGCGCGGGTGCGCGCGGCCTATGCCCGGCTGGGCGTGGTCGCCGAGACCGCCGATTTCTTCGCCGATATCCCGGCCCGGTTGGCCGGGGCCCACCTCGTCGTCGCTCGTGCAGGGGCATCTACGGTGGCGGAACTGACCGCTTCGGCTCGTCCGTCGATCCTTGTCCCCTATCCCCACGCTACGGACGACCACCAGACCGCCAATGCGCGGGCGCTCGACGAGGTGGGCGCGTCAATCCTGCTGCCGACGCCGCAATTCACGCCGGCGGCGCTGGCGCAGCATTTGCAGGCGCTGATGCGCGATCCCGCCCGGCTCGCCGCCATGGCGCAGGCCGCGCGCGGCCTGGCGCGGCTGGATGCCGCCCAGCGCCTGGCCGACACGGTGGAGGCGGTGATCGCGCCGGCCGCATCGACCGCCGCTGCGGCGGGAGGTGCGGCATGAGGGCCCTGCCGCTTTCCATCGGCACCATCCATTTCGTCGGCATCGGCGGCATCGGCATGAGCGGCATCGCCGAGGTGCTGCAGACGCTGGGCTATTCGGTGCAGGGCTCCGACATCGCGGAGAACTACAACACCAAGCGGCTGGCCGAGCTGGGCGTGAAGATCATGATCGGCCACCGCGCCGAGAATGTCGGCACCGCCCAGGTCGTGGTCGTCTCCTCCGCCGTCAAGGCCGACAACCCGGAAGTGCTGGCGGCGCGGGCGCGGCTGGTGCCGGTGGTGCGCCGGGCCGAGATGCTGGGCGAATTGATGCGGCTGAAATGGTCGATCGCCATCGGCGGCACGCACGGCAAGACCACCACCACCTCGATGATCGCCCAGTTGCTGACGGCGGCGAAATACGATCCCACCATCATCAACGGCGGCATCATCAACGCCTACGGCACCAACGCCCGGCTGGGCCAGGGCGACTGGATGGTGGTGGAGGCCGACGAATCGGACGGCTCCTTCCTGCGCCTGCCGCACACCATCGCCGTGGTCACCAACATCGACCCCGAGCATCTCGACCATTACGGCAGCTTCGAGAAGCTGCGCGACGCCTTCACCCAGTTCATCGAGAACGTGCCGTTCTACGGCTTCGCCTGCCTGTGCGCCGACCATCCCGAGGTGCAGGCGCTGATCCCGCGCGTCTCCGACCGCAAGCTGGTGACCTACGGGCTCTCGGTCAGCGCCGACGTGCGCGCCACCAACCTGCAGCTCGACCAGCACGGCGCCGACTACGATGCGGTCGTCACCAACCGCGTCAGCGACGCCACCCGCACCATCGCCGGGCTGCGCCTGCCCATGTTCGGCCGCCACAACGTGCAGAACTCGCTGGCCGCCGTCGCCGTGGCGGTCGAGATGGGCATCGACGACGACACCATCCGCCAGGGCCTGGCGAGCTTCACCGGCGTCAAGCGCCGCTTCACCCGCACCGGCGAGGCGCATGGCATCGCCGTGATCGACGATTATGGCCACCATCCGGTCGAGATCGCCGCCGTGCTGAAAGCGGCGCGCCAGGCCTATGCCGGCCGCGTCATCGCCGTGGTGCAGCCGCATCGCTATTCGCGCCTGGCGCAGCTGCGCGAGCAGTTCGCCGCCTGCTTCGCCGACGCCGACGTGGTGATCGTGGCCGAGGTCTATGCCGCCGGCGAGACGCCGATCGCGGGCGTCGACCGCGACATGCTGGTCAACGCCCTGCGCCGCGCCGGCCAGCGCGAGGTGGTGCCGCTCGACGATCCGGCCGACCTGCCGGAGCTGGTGTGGCAGATCGCCCGGCCGGGCGACCTGGTGGTCTGCCTGGGCGCCGGCAGCATCACCAACTGGGCCTATGCCCTGCCGCCGGCGCTGCAGCGCATCGCCGACGAGCGCGCCGGCCCGCGCGGCGTGGCCAGCGGTCCCGTTACCAACGGCAGGGGGAAAGCCGGATGATGGCCGCCGCCCGCGTCCTGCCCCGCCTGATCGAACGGCTGCCACCGGTGCGCGGCCGGCTGAGCGAGAACGCCTCGCTGGCCGGCGTCACCTGGTTCGGCGTCGGCGGTCCGGCCGACGTGCTGTTCCGTCCCGCCGACCGCGACGACCTGGCCGCCTTCCTGCGCGAGAAGCCGCGCGACGTGCCGGTCTCCGTGCTCGGCGTCGGCTCCAACCTGCTGGTGCGCGACGGCGGGGTGCGCGGCGTGGTGGTGCGGCTGGGCCGCGGCTTCGTCGACATCCAGGTGCGCGACGATCGCGTGCATGCCGGGGCCGGCGCGCTCGATCTCTCGGTGGCGTTGACCGCGCGCGACCACGGTCTGGCCGGGCTGGAGTTCCTCTCCGGCGTGCCGGGCACGATCGGCGGCGCGCTGCGCATGAACGCCGGCGCCTATGGCGGCGACATGGCCCGCGTCGTGGTGTCGGCCGAGGCGGTCGACGGGCGCGGCAATCTGCTGACCCTGGGGCCGCGCGATCTGGGCTTCACCTATCGTCATTCCGCCGTCGAGGCCGACGTGATCTTCACCGGCGCCGTGCTGCAGGCGACGCCGGGCGACAAGGCGGCCATCGCCCGCCGCATCGCCGAGATCGAGAGCGAGCGCCAGGCCAGCCAGCCGCGCAGCAAGACCGGCGGCTCGACCTTCATGAATCCGCCCGGCTTGCGCGCCTGGGAGCTGATCGACCGCGCCGGCTGCCGCGGCTTGAAGGTCGGCGGGGCGCAGGTGTCGGAGAAGCACTGCAACTTCCTGATCAATACCGGCGAGGCCACCGCCTACGACGTCGAGGCGCTGGGCGAGGAGGTGCGCCGGCGCGTCTTCGCCCGCACCGGCGTGGCGCTGCAATGGGAGATCAAGCGGGTCGGCGACTACGCGCCCGGCCAGAAGCCCATCGTGGCGGGGGCGCCGACATGAGCGCCATGGCCATGCCACAGGGCGCGCGCCACGTCGCGGTGCTGATGGGCGGCTTCTCGGCCGAGCGCGAAGTGTCGCTGGTGTCGGGCCGCGCCTGCGCCGAGGCGTTGCGCGAGGCGGGCTATCGCGTCACCGCCATCGACGTGCGGCGCGATTTGCGCCTTCTGCTCGATTCGCTCTTGCCGCCGGGCGGCGAGAAGCCGGAGGTGGTGTTCAACGCCCTGCACGGGCGCTTCGGCGAGGATGGCTGCGTACAGGGCGTGCTGGAGATCGCCGGCCTGCCCTATACGCATTCCGGCGTGCTGGCCTCCGCCGTCGCCATGGACAAGGAGATGGCCAAGCGCGTGTTCCAGGGCGCCGGCCTGCGCATGCCCGAAGGCAAGGTCGTGCACCGCTCGGCCTTCGCCAAGGGCCATCCGATGAAGCAGCCCTACGTGGTCAAGCCGGTGTCGGAAGGCTCCAGCGTCGGCGTCGTCATCGTCCGCGAGGGCGCCAACATTCCCGCCCCCGACATGGCGGGCTGGGCCTATGGCGATGAGGTCATGGTCGAACGCTACATCCCCGGCCGCGAACTGACCGTCGCGGTGATGGGCGACAAGCCGCTGGCCGTCACCGAGCTGCGCCCGCGCCGCGGCTTCTACGACTACGACGCCAAGTACACCGACGGCATCACCGATCACGTGGTGCCGGCGCCGGTGCCGGATCCGGTGGCGAGCGAAGCCAAGCGCGTGGCGCTGGAGGCGCATCGCCTCCTGGGCTGCCGCGGCGTGTCGCGCTGCGATTTCCGCTACGACGACGGCCGGCCCGGCGTCGAAGGGCTTTACCTGCTCGAGATCAACACCCAGCCCGGCATGACGCCGCTGTCGCTGGTGCCCGAGCAGGCCAAGCATATCGGCATCAGCTTCCCCGAGCTGGTGTCCTGGATGGTGGAGCAGGCGCTATGCCCGCAGTGAACGACATCGACGTTCGCGCGCGCAAGCGGGCGGCGGCGGCGCGCAAGATGGCGGCGCCGGCCGACGGCGGGCGCCGTGCCGCCGCCTCGCGCCGGGCGAAGAAGCCGCTGGTGCCGGCGGCGCTGCGCAAGGCGGCGCTGGCCTTGGGCGTCGTCATGCTGGCCGGCGGCGTCGGCTTCGGCGGCTACCATTCCTGGCGCTATGCCGCCGCCGCCTGGGGCGGGCTGCGCGCCGCCGCACTGGCCTGGCCGCAGCATGCCGGCATGACGCTGCAGGACGTCACCGTCGAGGGCCGCCACCTGGTCAGCCGCGAGGCGGTGCTGGCGGCGCTCGACATCAACCGCGGTGATCCGCTGCTGCGCTTCGATCCGCAGCAGGCGCGGTCGCGGCTGGAAAGCATCGAATGGGTCGAGGCGGCGATCGTCGAGCGCCGCCTGCCCGACGGCATCTACGTCAGGCTGAAGGAACGCAACGCGGTGGCGCTGTGGCAGCGCGGCGCCGACTTCATCCTGATCGACCAGCAGGGCCGCCAGGTGCGCACCGTCGATCCCAACTACTACGGCCATCTGCCGCTGATCGCCGGTGCGGGCGCGCCCGAGCACATCACGGCGCTGTCGCTGCTGCTGTCGGAGGTGCCGGTGATCGGCCGGCGCGTGCGCGCGGCGGTCTGGGTCGGCCAGCGGCGCTGGAACCTGACGCTCGACAACATGGTCGAGGTGAAGCTGCCGGAAGAAGACGCCGCCTCGGCGCTGAAGAAGCTGGCCGAGCTCGACGCCAACCAGCAGCTCCTGTCGCGCGACCTCAAGAGCGTGGATTTGCGCCTGCCCGACCGGCTGGTGCTGCAGTTGAACCCGCAGCCCGAGCCGCCGGCGGCGGAAAAGAATGCGCCCGGCAAGCCCCGGCTGCCGGGCCGGACTTCGACGAGTGGAGTGAGCAGTGGTCAAGGCTAGGAACGGCGTCATCGCCGCGCTCGACATCGGCAGCAGCAAGGTGTGCTGCTTCATCGCCCGCGTCGAGGGCAACAACCAGTTGCGCGTGGTCGGGATCGGCCACCAGCCCTCAAGCGGCATCAAGGGCGGCAACATCGTCGACATGGAGGCGGCCGAGCACGCGCTGTCCTCCGCCGTCAACGCCGCCGAGCAGATGTGCGGCGAGCGCGTCGAGGAGGTCGTCGTCGGCGTCGGCGGCGGCTACCCCGCCTCGCACACCTTCGGCGTCGAGGTCGCCATCGGCGGCCACGAGGTCGCCGACAGGGACATCCGCCGCGTGCTGAGCCAGGTGCATCTGCCGGCCGAGACCTCCGACCGCGAGCTGATCCACACCATGCCGATCGGCTACTCGATCGACGGCCGCGGCGGCGTGCGCGATCCGCGCGGCATGTACGGCGAGCGGCTGGGGGTCGACGTGCATCTGGTGACCGCCGCGTCCGGCGCCATGCGCAACCTCGGCATCTGCGTCAAGCGCGCCCATCTGGAGATCGCCGATCGCTGCGTCACCTCCTTCGCCGCCGGGCTGGCCAGCCTGGTGCAGGACGAGATGGATTTGGGCGTGACGCTGATCGACATGGGCGGCGGCACGACGTCGATCTCGGTGTTCTACGACGGCAACCTGATCTACACCGATTCCATCCCGGTCGGCGGCAACCACGTCACCCACGACATCGCGCGCGGCCTGTCGACGCCGGTGGCCGACGCCGAGCGCATGAAGATCCTGTACGGCCGCTCGACCAACAAGCCCAACGACGAATACGAGATCATCGACGTGCCGCTGATCGGCGAGCAGGAGCACACCGAGCCCAACCACGTGCCGCGCTCGGTGCTGGTCGGCATCATCCGCCCGCGCATCGAGGAGACCTTCGAGCTGGTGCGCGGCCGGCTGGAGGCCAGCGGCGTCGACAAGCTGACCGGCCGGCGCATCGTGCTGACCGGCGGCGCCAGCCAGCTCGACGGCATCGCCCAGTCGGCGGCGCAGATCCTCAACAAGCAGGTGCGCAACGGCCGGCCGGTGCGGGTCACCGGCCTGGCGGAAGCCACCGGCGGGCCGGCCTTCTCGGCCTGCGCCGGGCTTTTGACCTACGCCCTGCGCAGCCAGGCCGCCGGCGCGGCCGCCGCCGCGCCCGGCGGCGAAACGGAGGCGAGCCGCTTCGGCCGCCTGGGGAGCTGGTTGCGTGAAAACTTCTAGCCCCGCCTCGGGATTTCGCCGGCACCGGCGACGACCAAGAACGGGGCCCGAGCACGGCCCCCCAGAGAGAGTGAGTTCGCAGCATTCGGCAGAGAGCAACGCAGCATCTGAATCGGAATTCGAGTGGAGGACAAAATGACGATTACCTTTAGCACCCCGCAACGCGAGCCCGACATGAAGCCCCGCATCACCGTGATCGGCGTCGGCGGCGCGGGCGGCAACGCGGTCAACAACATGATCAGCGCCAAGATCGAGGGCGTGGAGTTCGTGGTGGCGAACACCGACGCGCAGGCGCTGTCCCAGTCGCTGGCGGAGCGCTGCCTGCAGCTGGGCAAGACCATCACCCAGGGGCTGGGCGCCGGCGCCCGTCCCGACGTCGGCCGCGCCGCGGCCGAGGAAACCATCGCCGAGATCGTCGAGCACCTGCAGGGCTCGAACATGGTGTTCGTCGCCGCCGGCATGGGCGGCGGCACCGGCACCGGCGCCGCCCCCGTCATCGCGGCGGCGGCGCGCGAGGCCGGCATCCTGACCGTCGGCGTGGTGACCAAGCCCTTCCAGTTCGAGGGCAACCACCGCATGCGCACGGCGGAAGCCGGCATCCTGGAGCTGGAGAAGTACGTCGACACGCTGATCATCATCCCGAACCAGAACCTGTTCCGGGTGGCCAACGAGAAGACGACCTTCGCCGACGCCTTCAAGATGGCCGACGACGTGCTGTGCACCGGCGTGCGCGGCGTCACCGACCTGATGGTGATGCCGGGCCTGATCAACCTCGACTTCGCCGACATCCGCAC
>JBFXDA010000023.1:0-75070 GCA_050181585.1 Reyranellaceae bacterium | reverse complement strand
CGCCGCCGGCAAGCCCAAGATGGTCGCCCTCATCGCCGTCGCACGAAAACTCCTCACCATCCTCAACGCCATTCTCAGGACCAGAACACCATGGCAAACCGCTTGACTGACATCACAGTCGCTGAGCCTGTCGAAGGGTGAGAGTCAGGCACGTTGCCTGTGAACCTCATCCGTCGACGAGCTCAGGATGAGGTGATCGCAGGCAATGAGCGGAGCTATGCCCCCGCCCCCAGATTGGCCCGGAAGAACGCCACCGTGCGGTTCCACGCCAGCAGCGCGTCGGAGCGGGCGAATTGCGGGCTGGCGGGGTTGGCGAAATCGGGGTCGGCGTCGTAGAGATGCACGCGGCTCTTCTTGTTGCTCTTCTGCAACTGGAACTGCAGGTCCTCGACCGCATCGATGCCGAACTCGCGGTTGCGCTCGGAGTAATGGCCCAGCAATGGCGCGGTCAGCCGCAGCATCAACTCGGGCCGCCGGCCGAGCGCGGCGTAATAGACCACCAGCGCCTGCACCGGCGTCTGCATCGCCGCCTGCGCCGCCATCTCGCCGCCGAGCCCGAAGCCCAGCAGGCCGACGCTGCGGCTGCAGCGCGCATCGGCCCTGATCCAGTTGGCCCAGCCGGCGACGGTCTCCACCGCCTCCTCTCGATCGAGCCCGGCCGCCAGCCGCTCGGCCTCGATCGGCGTCTCGGCGACCTTGCCGTGGAACAGATCGGCGCACAGCACGACGTAGCGGTCCAGCGCCAGGGCGGCGGCGCGCTCGCGCAGCACGTCGGTCATGCCGAAGCGGTCATGCACCATCAGCACGGCGGGCGCGGGCACCTTGGGCGGCAGATAGAGCGTGGCGCCGACCATGCGCCCGCCCGGCAGGGTCAGCGTGGCGTTCTCCGACACCGCCTGGGCGCGCGCCGGCATGGCAAGCGCGGCAAGTGCCGCGGCCGCGCCGCCCAGCGCGGCGCGCCGGGACAATCGCGGGCGGAAGGCATCGGGCGATGACATGACAAATTCAATTGTATCACAGGGCATCGCCCACAATAATCCAGCGCTTCCCGCCGGAGATCCGCATGCGGCGCATCCTGTCCGCTCTCGTTCTTGCCTGCTTCCTCCCCCTGCTCGCCGCCGTTGCCGTGCGCGCCGAGGACATCGCCGTGCGCGCCACGCCCCTGCTGCTGGACGGCAGCGATCCGGCGCGCACCACGATCGGCAGCCTGGAATGGCGCGGCGGCATCGCCATCGCTTCCGACAGCCGCCGCTTCGGCGGCCTGTCGGGCATGCTGGTCGAGAATGGCGGCCGCACGCTGCATGCCATCTCCGATGTCGGCCAGTGGCTGACGGCCGAGCTGCGCTACGACGCCCAGGGTTTTCTGGTCGGCATGGAGCGGGCGGCGATGGACAATCTGCTCGATCCCAACGGCGAGATCATGGCCAGTTCCAAGGCCAACGACGCCGAAAGCCTGACGCGGCTCAAGGACGGCCGCCTGCTGGTCGGCTTCGAGCGCGACCACCGCGTGCTGGTCTACCCCGCCGGCAGCGAGCGCCAAGGCCAGGGCCTGGCCGGCAAGCCGCTGCGCTTCCCCACGCCGCCGGGACTGGAACAGGCACCCAACAATGACGGGCTGGAGGCGCTGGCCACCCTGCCGGACGGGCGCGTGCTGGCGGTGTCGGAGGACCTGTCGGCCGGCGAGGGCCTGGTGCGCGCCTGGATCGGCGCCGCCCGGGGGGCGGACTGGCAATGGCAGACGCTGTCCTACCGCATCAAGGGCCCGTTCCGTCCCACCGGGGCGGCGTCGCTGCCCAATGGCGACGTGGTGCTGACCGAGCGCGCCTTCAATCCGGTCGAGGGCGTGCGGGTGCGCGTCATGCGCATCCGCGCCGCCGCGATCGTGGCCGGCGGCACGATCGCGGCGGAGGAGCTGGCCTATCTCGCCGCACCCGTGGTGACGGAGAATTTGGAATCGGTCGACGCGCTGGCTTTGCCGGACGGGCGCATCGGGCTGTGGATCCTGGGCGACGACAATTTCAACAAGGGCCTGCAGCGCACCGTCCTGCTGCACTTCGTGCTGAAGGACTGACCGCGCCGGGCCGCAAGACGGGCAAAGAAAAAGCCGCCCGCAGGCGGCTTGGTCCCGTTCCGCTGGCGGAAGACTAGGCCGCCGCCTTGGCGTCGCGCGCGGCCTTGGCCTTGACGACGCGCCGCTTCAGCGCCCGCATCTCCTCGGAGAGCTTCAGGTTGCTGGTGCCGATCAGGTAGGCGTCGATGCCGCCATTGTGCTCGATGGTGCGCAGCGCGCGCGGGGTCAGGCGCAGGCGCACGCTGTGGCCCAGCGCTTCGGACAGCACCGAGGCGACCTGCAGGTTGGGCAGGAAACGCCGCTTGGTCTTGCGGTTGGAGTGGCTCACATTGTGGCCGACCTGGACCGACTTGCCGGACAGTTCGCAGCGCCGCGTCATGACTCTTGACCCTTGAAATTCCTGTGCGCCGCCCGCAATCCGGGGCGGCGGAAGCCCGGTCTTTTACGGGCTCGGGGCGGATTGGTCAAGCCGGCAGAGCCCGGTCTCCGGCTCCAGCTCTAACCGGCTGAAAAACCTCACTTATCGTCCCATTCGACGATATGGTGCTCGAGCGGCCCGGCCTCCAGCTCGTTGATCACCCGGCCGCGGGCGGAGACGCCGGCCTGGTGCACGGTCTGCGGATCGCCCGAGACCAGGGGATGCCACCAGTAGAGGTCCTTGCCCTGCATCACCAGCCGGTAGGCGCAGGTGCCGGGCAGCCAGTCCATCTTCCGCACCACCTTGGGCGTGAGCAGGATGCAGTCGGGCACGATCTTCTTGCGGTTCTTGTAGTCCGAGCATTGGCAGGAATCGCCGTCGAACAGGCGGCAGGCGACGTTGGTCTGCGCCAGCTCGCCAGTCTCCTCGTATTCCAGCTTGTAAGTGCAGCACTTGCCGCAGCCGTCGCACAGCGACTCCCATTCCCTGGGCGTCATCTGCTCCAGCGTCTTGGTCTTCCAGAACGGCAGCTTCTCGCGCACCGCCCTGGCCTTGCGGACGATGGCGCCCGCTTTGCGCTTCGCCGCCTTGGCCAGCGGCTTCATGGCCGCGCGCCGGTGAAGATCGCCAGCAATTCGCCGGCGGCGGCGACCGCCGTGATGCGGCCGGACGTCACCGCCCGCTCCAGCTCGGGCAGGCGGGCGCGCACGCCCTCGTGCTCGCGCAGCCGGGCGAGCAGCGTCTCGCCCAGTTCGTTCCACATCCAGGCCCGCGCCTGTTCGGCGCGTTTCCCAGCCAGTCCCTTCGGCCCGACCGCCTCCCGGAACTTGCCGACCGTCTCCCAGACCTCGGCGATGCCTTCGCCGGTCAGGGCGGAGCAGGTGCGCACCTGCACCTGCCAGTTGGGCGTCGCCGCCCGCAGCAAATGCAGCGCATGCTGGTAGTCGGCCGCCGAGCGCGTCGCCACCTTCTTCAGATCGCCGTCGGCCTTGTTGACCACCACCAGGTCGGCCAGCTCGACCACGCCCTTCTTGATGCCCTGCAGTTCGTCGCCGCCGCCGGGCAGCAGCAGCAGCACGAACATGTCCACCATCTCCGACACGGTGGTCTCGGATTGGCCGACGCCGACCGTCTCGACGATCACCACGTCGAAGCCCGCCGCCTCGACCAGAAGAATGCTCTCCCGCGTGCGCCGCGCCACGCCGCCCAGCGTGCGCCCTGCCGGCGAGGGCCGGATGAAGGCGCTCTCGTCGCGCGACAGCAGCTCCATGCGCGTCTTGTCGCCCAGGATCGAGCCGCCGGAGACCTTGGACGAGGGATCGACCGCCAGCACGGCGACCTTATGGCCTTTCCCGATCAGCGTCAGGCCGAAACGCTCGATGAAGGTCGACTTGCCCACGCCCGGCACGCCGGTGATGCCCAGCCGCACCGACCGGCCGGTGCGCGGCAGCAGCGTCGCCAGCAGCGCGTCGGCCTGGGCGCGATGGTCGGCGCGGGTGGATTCGACCAGCGTGATGCCCTTGGCCAGCGCCCGCCGGTCGCCGGCGACGATGTCCGCCGCCAGCCGGTCCGTCGCCGCCTCGTAGGATTTCGCCGCCCTTGCGCCCGCCATGATGGCGTCTGCTTAGCCGATTGGCGGGGGATTGTCAGCCTTGCCCGGCGCCGCCAAATTGGCTTCGACTTCTCGCACCAGATCGGCCACGGGCCAGATCCCAGCCAGAGAACCGGTCAAGCACATGCTCCACCTCAGCCTCGAACGCCTGCCCTCGCCGATCGGCATGATGCTGCTGCTCAGCGACGAGCGGCAGCGACTGCGGGCGCTGGACTGGCAGGATCACGAGGCGCGGCTGCAGGTTCTGCTGCGTCGACAGTATGGCGCCGATATCGCGATCAAGGAGATGCGCGGGCGTTCGCCCGCCTGCAGCGCGCTTGAGGCCTACTTCGCCGGCGAACTGAAAGCCATCGACGCCATCGCCGTCCAGACCGGCGGCACGGCATTCCAGAAGAAAGTATGGTCGGCGCTGCGGCGCATGCCGGCGGGCACGACCATGAGCTACGCGCAGATGGCGGCGAAGATCGGCAGCCCGGCGGCCGTCCGCGCCACCGGCGCGGCCAATGGCGCCAATCCCGTCAGCATCGTGGTCCCCTGCCATCGCCTGGTCGGCAGCGACGGCAGGCTGGTGAAATACGGCGGCGGACTGGAACGCAAGCAATGGCTGCTGCGGCACGAGGGTGCCGCCCACGAGGGTGCCGCCTAAGTCCTTGATTCGGGCTGGTCGCAGGCCGGGGTGGAACTTCGCTGGCACCCGCCAGTTGTTTGGGACGAAACGGCATATGACGCCGTCGTGGCCTGCGGAGTGCGTCCCATGATCGACCGCAACAACTGCGAAGCCATTCTTTCCGCCGTCTACCGGGGCGCCGAGAACGACCCCTACATGCAGGCCATCCTGCAGGAAATCGACCGGCTGAACCGGCGCCTCGAAGCCCAGACGGTATTCCTGGGTCACGTGCCGCCGGTCTTCGTGACCCCGCCCTTCGAGGATGCGGTGGAATCGGTGGCGTTCGAGCTGTGGACCGCCAGCCTGCAGGAAACCCTGAGGACGGACGAGAACGCCACCCTGGTGATCGACATCACCCAGCCGCCCTGGCCGGAAGCGGCGGTTTCCAACACGCTGCATTGATACAAGCGCGGCGCTCCGCGCAGCAGCGCTTCATTTCCCGTCACAAAGCGGAAAGCCCGGCTCAACGAGCCGGGCTTTCGCCGTTCAAGAGTGGAACGAGGGACTACCTGCCCACACCGACGCCACCCGGGCCGGCGCCCACACCGACGCCGCCGGCACTGGCGCCAACGCCGCCGGGACCGGCACCGACACCGACGCCGCCATCGCCGCCGACGCTGGCGCCGACGCCACCGGGGCCCGCACCGACACCGACGCCACCATCGCCACCGACGCTGGCGCCGACGCCACCGGGACCCGCACCGACGCCGACGCCGCCATCGCCACCGACGCTGGCGCCGACGCCACCGGGACCCGCACCGACGCCGACACCGCCGGAGCCGCCGGCGCTGGCGCCGACACCGCCGGAACCGACACCGGCACCGACGCCACTATCGCCGCCAACGCTGGCGCCAACGCCACCGGAACCGACACCGGCGCCGACGCCGCCCGCGCCACCGGCACCCACGCCACCGGCACCCACGCCACCGGAGCCCACGCCACCGGAGCCCGCACCGGTTCCGCCGCCGCCGACGCTGCCAACGCCGACACCGCCGGATCCGACGCCGACACCGCCGGCGCCGCCGACGCCGACCCCGACGCCGCCGTCATTGCCGCTGCCCGCGCCGGTGCCGCCGCCGCCGACATCGGCATTGATGCCGCCGCTGTTGCCGGTGGCCGCGTTGTTGCCGATGCCGACATTGATGCCGCCGGTGTTGTTGGCCGCCGCCTTGTCGCCGACGCCGACGTTCAGCCCGCCGCTGTTGCCGGAAACGGCGTTGTTGCCCAGGCCGGCATTGATGCCGCCGCTGTTGCCGGCGGCCGCATTGCTGCCGACGCCGACATTGACGCCGCCGGAATTCGACGACGCGGCATTGCTGCCGAGCCCGGCATTGATGCCGCCCTCGTTGGAGGAAGCGGCATTCGGGCCGACGCCGACATTGACGCCGCCCTGGTTGTTGTTGGCGCCGCCGACGACACCGACATTCACGCCGCCGCTGTTGTCGTTGCCGCCGCCGCCGATGCCGACGGAAATGCCGCCGCCATTTTCGCCGCTAACGCCCGGTCCGCCGGGACCGCCAGGACCGCCCGGATCGCCAGGACCACCGGGTCCGCCCGGACCGCCTGGACCGCCAGGCCCGCCCGGTCCGCCGGGACCACCAGGGCCGCCCGGACCACCGGGACCGCCGGGTCCACTGGGGCCGCCCGGTCCGCCGGGTCCACCCGGACCGCTGGGACCGCCCGGCCCGCCGGGGCCGTTGCCGCCATTGCCGTTGCCCGGAGCGGTCGCGACCTCGCTGTTCTGCATCAGCGCGGCGCAGCCCTGATCCGCCATCAGGCGCAATTGGGAGGGACTGAGAGTGCCGGCCGGCGCACTGCACGGATTGGCCAAAGCCGGGCTTGTGAACGCAGTGGTTGCAGTCAATGCCAGGGCAAGACTGCCCGCATAAAATGAATAACGCATAAACCACCTCCAGAAATACTGTGACAATTGCGGAGTCGAACGCCGCCTGATTGCGGCCGTTCCAGATGCCGCCCTTTTGGATGCCGGTTCTATTCGCGTAATACGGGAGGCCTGGAGATAGGGCTTATACAACTAAAGATGTAATCCCCTGGTATATAGCGGGAACAGGCGCACCAGCCCCCGGCAGGGCTTGCGATGGCCCGCAAGGGAATGAAATCGCGCCGGTTTCCAGCCAGCCGACGGCGTGCCGGAAAACTGCCGCCGGTGGCGCGTTGGCGCGGACGAAGCCTGGACCGCCCTCGCCATCCGTATAGGGAGAAAACCGCCGCGCTCGGTGCCGGCCGAGGCGGATTTGCCGCCTCCCGTGTCCGTTCCGCAACGGGTTACTGCACGGAGGCCGAAAGCAAATGGCCCTGGCGGCGCAGGCTTTCGTCCTCGGCATCGACGGCCTCGAGGCCGCGCTCGATCGCCTCCTGCTGGCGCCGCCACATGGCGGCATAGATGCCGCCGCGCCCCAGCAGCTCGGCATGGCGGCCGCGTTCGACGATGCGGCCGCGGTCGAGCACGATGATCTCCTCGGCATCCACCACCGTCGACAGGCGATGGGCGATCACCAGCGTGGTGCGCGCGCGCGACACTTCCTTCAGCGAGTTCTGGATCTCGCGCTCGGTCTGGGTGTCGAGCGCGGAGGTCGCCTCGTCGAACAGCAGGATCGGCGGGTTCTTCAGGATGGTGCGGGCGATGGCGACGCGCTGCTTCTCGCCGCCGGAAAGCTTCAGGCCGCGCTCGCCGACCATGGTGTCGTAACCGTCGGGCAGGCCGGCGACGAAATCGTGGATGCGCGCCAGCCGGGCCGCCTGCTCGACCTCCTCGCGGCTGGCGGCGGGCCGGCCATAGGCGATGTTGTAGTAGATGGTGTCGTTGAACAGCACCGTGTCCTGCGGCACGATGCCGATCGCCGCGCGCAGGCTCTTCTGCGTCACGCCGCGGATGTCCTGGCCGTCGATCGCGACGCTGCCGGCGGCGACGTCGTAGAAACGGAACAGGATGCGCGAGATGGTCGACTTGCCCGCACCGGAGGGCCCGACGATCGCCACCGTGTGCCCGGCCGGGACGCGGAAGCTGACGTCGTGCAGGATGGCGCGGTTGGCCTCGTAGCGGAAATCGACGTTGCTGAACTCCACCGCGCCCTGCTCGACCCGCAGCGGCCGGGCGTCGGGGCTGTCGGCGATTTCGGCATTGACGCCCAGCAGGGCGAACATCTGCTCCATGTTGACCAGCGACTGGCGGATTTCCCGGTACACGAAACCCAGGAAGTTCAGCGGCATGTAGAGCTGGACCAGGTAGGTGTTGACCAGCACGAAGTCGCCCACCGTCATGCGGTTCTCGACCACGCCCTGCGCCGCCATGAGCATCACCGCCACCAGGCCGCTGGCGATCACCGCGCCCTGGCCGATGTTCAGCATCGACAGCGTCGCCTTGGAGCGGACGGCGGCGCGCTCGTAGCGCTGGCGCGAGCGGTCGAAGCGCTCGGCCTCGTGCTCCTCGTTGCCGAAGTACTTCACCGTCTCGTAGTTCAGCAGCGAATCGATCGCCTTGGTGTTGGCTTCGGCGTCGGTGTCGTTCATCTGGCGCACGTATTTGGTGCGCCATTCGGTGATGCCCAGCGTGAAGGCGATATAGACCACGATGGTGCAGACGATCACCGCCGCGAAGCTGAAATCGTACAGGCTCCACAATATGGCGGTGACCAGCGCCATCTCGACCAGGGTCGGCACGATGTTGAACAGGCTGAAGGTGAGCAGGAACTCGATGCCCGCCGTGCCGCGCTCGATCGAGCGCGACAGGCCGCCGGTCTGGCGCTCGAGATGGAAGCGCAGCGACAGCGCGTGCAGGTGCCGGAAGGTCTTCAGCGCCACCTGGCGGATGGCGCGCTGGGCGACGCGGGCGAATACCGCATCGCGCAGTTCGCCGAACGCCAGCGCCAGCGCCCGCGTCAGGCCATAAGCGACGATCAGCAGCACCGGCACGGCCATCGCGGCCGCCGCCACGGTGCCGGGCGTCAGGGCGTCGACCGCCTCCTTGTAGAATACCGGCACCACCACGTTGGCCAGTTTCGCCAGCACCAGCAATACGATAGCGACCACGACGCGCAGCTTTAGGTCGGTGGCGCCGTGCGGCCAGAGATAGGGCAGGAGGGTTGCGACGGTGCGCCAGCTTGGCGCAGCTTTGCTTGCCGGGGCAGAGCTCTGTTGTACGGACATGGCGCCGAACCATATAGGCAAGACCGCGCCAAAGGGACAAAAAACGCCCGCCTGGCTTGTTGCTGACACATTTGCCCCCATAGAGTTCCGGCCATAGAGTTCCGATCATGACGTCCTGGAAGACCCTGACTGCGGCCTGCGCCCTGGCAGCGGCGATGCTGACCGGGGCGGGCTCCTTGGCCGCCGCCGAGGACCGCCAGATCGCCCTCAGCTACGAGGTGCGCATCGGCGGCATTCACGGCGTGCGCGCCAATACCGTGCTGCGCATCGCCGGCGACCGGTTCGTGGCCGAAGCGGATATCGGCAAGGAAGGCCTGCTCGACACGCTGTCGAAGACCTATCGCGCCATGCACGTCTCGCGCGGCCGGCTGCTGCTGGACGGCGCGGTGGCGCCCGACGAATCGGTGGCGCAGATCGTCTCGGGCAAGGATGCGCGCGCCCTGCACGCCTCCTACCGCAGCGACGGCACGCTCGACATCGCCCAGAGCCCGGCGCCCGACGTCAAGCCCGGCCGCGAGGTCGGCGCCGCGCAGCGCCGCGGCGCCTGGGATCCGCTGATGGCGGCGCTGGTGACGGTGCTGGGACGGCAGGACCCCTGCGCCGCGCCGGTGCCGGTCTACGACGGGCGCACCCGCTTCGACCTGATACCCAAGCGCGTCGGCGCCGAGAGCTTCCCGTCCGAGGATTTCAAGATCAGGGGCCAGTCGGTGGTGTGCGAGGTGCGCCTGCGCAAGATCGCCGGCTACAAGCCCGGCACCGATCCCGACGAGGATTTCGACAAGCCGGCCAGGCTATGGCTGGGGGCGCTCGACGACACCGGCCGCCTCTATCCGCTGCGGGTCGAGATCGAATCGAATTTCGGCACCGTCGTCGGCCAGCTGCGCAAGGCCTCCTTCCGCCCGCTCACCGAGGACGAACGCCTGGCGCTGTTGAAGTGACGCAAAGCAGCGGCGCCGCCGCTGCTTTGCGTCATCCTGAGCACAGCGAAGGATCTCGCTGCGGCCGCGCGGAATCTCCGAGGTGGAGAGAAGCCCTTTCGCTGCGCTCAGGATGACGCGGCCAGGCCGCGTCAATGCCGCCGGCCCAGCGCCTCGGCCAGCAGCACGTAGACCTTGCCGATATCGCCGGTGACCAGCGCCTGGTGCACCAGCTTGTCGGAGTCGATCTCCAGCGCCTTCTCCTCCAGCTTCTCGAACTGGCGGATGAAGCGGTCGACATGGGCGCGGAAGTCGCTCTCCTGGTGGTACTTGGCGCGCACGATGGGGATGGCGCCCTCGTCCTTGATCTTCAGCAGGCGGCGGGCGAAGAAGCCGCGGTCGCCGGCCTGGTACTTGGCCCAGGCGTCGGCCGGGATGCCGTCCTGGAGCAGCCGGCTCATGTCGACTGAGGCGGCGTTGAGCTGGCTCATGATCTCGCTGGCCGAGCGTAGGAAGCTGTCGCGGCGCGCCTCCAGCTCGGTCGAACGGATCAGCTCGACCTGCTCCATCGCCGCCTTCGACGCGTTCTGCAGCCCGTCCGCCTGCTCGCGCATGCGCTCCACCGCCTGCTCGACCGACGCCAGCGTATCGCGCTGCCGCGTCACCCAGGATTCCACCCGCTGCGCCAGCGCGGTGCCGGCGTTCTCGGTCTGGCTGGCGGCGGTCTCCACCGCCAGGTTGACCTGGCGGGCGCGGGCGGCGAAGGCGTCGCCCACTTCGGTCATGCGCTGGGCGGCGTCGTCGGAGGCGCCGGAAAGCTGCTGCAGCTCCTTGGCGATCTCGTCCGACAGCACCTTCAGCCCGTTCAGCGCGTCGCTCAACCCGCCATCCATCGCCTCCTTCTGCTGCGCGAACATGTCGGCGATCTCGCCGATGCGGTCGACGGCGGCATCGGTGTTGTCGATCAGCGTCTGGGTCTGCTGCTGCAGCAGCGCGCCCAGCGCCGGCGCCTTGTCGATCAGGGTCTCGATGGCGCGCTGCATGGAATCGGCCTGGTCGCGCAGGTTCTCGGCCACCGTGCCGCTGCGCTCGGCCGCCACCGAAGCCGCGTCGGCCAGATGCCGCGTGTGGTTCTCGAGCTGGGCGTTGACCGATTCGATACGCGACAGCACCGCATCGGTGGCTTCGCCGATGCCGCCGCCCTGCCGCTGCAAGGACGCCTCGAGCCGGCCGATATCGGCCTCCAGCTCGCCCACCACCGCGCGCACCGTCTCGCCGCGCAGCGCCAGCGTCTCGCCGTGGCGCTCGATGTCCTTGCCCAGGGCGCCGAAATTGTCGAGCGTGCGCGTCGTTTCCGTCGCCAGCGCCACCACCTCGCGGCGGAACAGCTCGCCGGCCTGGGCAACCTTGCTGCCCGCCGCCTCGGCGGCGGCGTCCAGCAGCCGGATGCGCTCGTGCATGCGCTCGTTGATGCCGTCGATGCGGTTGCTCGATTCGCCCAGCGCCCGGTCCAGCGCGGAAGTCTCCCGCTGCAGCGCCTCGCGCACCGCCGCGGCGGCCGCTTCCGCCCGCGTCGCAGCACCAGCCAGGTTCGCGCTCTGCTTGCCGAACGCCTCGCCCAGCGCCGCCGCGCGCTGTCCCGCCGTTTCGGCCACCTGGGAAATGGCGCTGGTATGGCGGTCGAATTCGCCGGAGATGCCGCCCACCTTGCCCAGCAGCGCCTCGATATCGGCATGGTAGCTGCGCAGGCGCTGGTCGAACGAGGCGCTGAGCTCGGTCAGCTTGGCCTCCAGCGCCTTCAGGGTTCCGTCGGCGGCTTGCGCCAGATTGGCGACCTCGCCGGCCACCGCCTGGCGCAGGTTCTGGCCGTTCTGCACCGAGCGGCCCAGCGCCGCCTCGACGGCGCGGTCGATGCCGCCGATCTCCTCGCCCAGCGCGCCGCGCAGGCGCTCGCCGGCCGAGCCGGTGCGCTCGACGGCCTGCGCCACGGCGGCGTCGAACCCGGCCAGTTCGCCCGCGATGCGCTGGCGCACGTCCTCGCCCGCGGTGCCGGCGAGCTGCAGGATCTCGCCCACCGCCGTCCGGAAACCGGAAATCTCCTCGGCAATGCGCTGGCGCACGTCGTCGCCGGCCGTGCCGGTGTGCTGCAGAACCTCGCCCACCGCCGCCTGGAAGGCCGACATCTCGCCGGCGATGCGCTGGCGGACGTCTTCGCCCGATTGGCGGATCCTTTCCGCCATGTCCTGCGGCAGGGCGTTGATGGAGGCGATTTCCGCCGCCACCGCGGCGCGCAGCTCGCCCGCCACCGTCTCGATCTGCCGGCGCGCTTCGCCCACCGCCTCGTTCAGCGCCGCGGACATGCCCGCACTGGCGTCGCTCAGGCCCGAGATGGTGATGCGCGAGATGCCGACGGCGCGCTCGACCAGATCGCGCAGCTCGTTGGTGTGGGTCTTGACGTCGCCCAGATCGGCCAGGCGCGGCGACACCGAGGAGTCGAAGGCCTGGCGCTCCTGCGCCAGCCGGTCGACCAGTTCGGAGAAGCGCTCCGCATCCCCGGCCTGCGCCGCCAGCCGTTCCGAGACCGTCTCGATGCGCGTGCCGGCCGAATTCAGCCGGTCGCCCAGCGCGTCGGTGCGTTTCTCGGTTTCGGCCAGCAGCCGGCCGACGGCGCCTTCGGTGTCCTCGCGCGCCTCGCGCAACATCGCCGGCAGGCGCTCCACCGCTTCCTCGCGCAGATGCACCTGCATCTGGCCGCGAAAGGCGGCGATCAGCGTCACCAGCAGCAAGGGCGGCAGCACCAGGGCCAGCACCAGGCTGGCGACTTCGTGCGGCAGCAGGGTGGGCACGTTCTGCCAGCCCAGCGCCTCTTCGACATAGAGGAAATACGCCGCCATCCAGGCGATGCTGGCGACGACCAGCACCGCCCACAGCAGCCGGGTCCACATCGCTCGGCTCTTGTCCATCCCCCCGCTCCCTCCCCTTCCCCAAGGGTCGGGCCGCCCCCCGAAGCTGACGCGCTAGGCGGCGGCCTTCTTCTGCCGCAACAGCGACAGGATTTCGGCGGCGGCCTGCGGGATGTTGGTGCCCGGGCCGTAGATCGCCGCCACCCCCGCCTGGCGCAGGAAATCGTAGTCCTGCGGCGGGATGACGCCGCCGCACACGACCTGGATGTCGCTGCCGCCCATGCGGCGCACATGCTCGATCAGCTCCGGCACCAGCGTCTTGTGGCCGGCGGCCTGCGAGGACACGCCGATCACGTGCACGTCGTTCTCGATCGCCTGGCGCGCGGCCTCCTCCGGCGTCTGGAACAGCGGTCCGATATCGACGTCGAAGCCGATATCGGCGAAGGCGGTGGCGATCACCTTGGCGCCACGGTCGTGCCCGTCCTGGCCCATCTTCACCACCAGCATGCGCGGGCGGCGGCCCTCGCTCTCGGCGAAACGCGACACCAGGTCCTGCGCCTTGCGGAAGCCTTCGTCGCCCTCGAAGCCCTGGCCGTAGACGCCGGCGATGGAGCGGATCGTCGCCTGGTGGCGGGTGAACACCGCCTCCAGCGCGTCGGAAATCTCGCCCACCGTGGCGCGCGCCCGCGTCGCCTCGATCGACAGCGCCAGCAGGTTGCCGGTGCCGTCGGCCGCCGCCTTGGTCAGCGCCTCCAGCGCGGCCTTGACCTTGGCCGGGTCGCGCGTGTTCTTGATGGTCTTCAGGCGGGTGACCTGCGCCTCGCGCACCTGGGTGTTGTCGATGTCGAGGATTTCGATCTCCGGCTCCTTCTCGAGCTGGAACTTGTTGACGCCGACGATGATCTCCTCGCCGCGGTCGATGCGCGCCTGGCGCCGGGCGGCCGCCTCCTCGATGCGCAGCTTGGGCATGCCGGCCTCGACCGCCTTGGTCATGCCGCCCATGGCCTCGACCTCCTCGATCAGCTTGCGCGCCTCGGCGACGAGGCTGGCGGTCAGGTTCTCGACGTAGTAGCTGCCGGCCAGCGGATCGACCACCTTGGTGACGCCGGTCTCGTGCTGCAGGATGAGCTGGGTGTTGCGCGCGATGCGGGCCGAGGTCGGGGTCGGCAGCGCGATCGCCTCGTCGAAGGAATTGGTGTGCAGCGACTGGGTGCCGCCCAGGATGGCGGCCATCGCCTCGTAGGCGGTGCGCACCACGTTGTTGTAGGGATCGCGCTCGGTCAGCGACACGCCCGAGGTCTGGCAATGGGTGCGCAGCGCCAGGCTGGTGGGGTTCTTGGGCTCGAACTGCTGCATCAGCTCGGCCCACAGGAAGCGGGCGGCGCGCAGCTTGGCGACTTCCATGAAGAAGTTCATGCCGATGCAGAAGAAGAACGACAGGCGCGGCGCGAATTCGTCGACCTTCAGCCCCTTGGCCATGGCGGCGCGCACGTATTCCAGCCCGTCGGCGAGCGTGAAGGCCAGTTCCTGCACCAGGGTCGAGCCGGCCTCCTGCATGTGATAACCGGAGATCGAGATCGAGTTGAACTTCGGCATGTTCTTGGCCGTGTACTCGATGATGTCGGCCACCACCCGCATCGAGGGCCCGGGCGGGAAGATGTAGGTGTTGCGGACCATGAACTCCTTGAGGATGTCGTTCTGGATGGTCCCGGCCAGCTTCGCCTGCGGCACGCCCTGTTCCTCGGCGGCGACGATGTAGCCGGCCAGCACCGGCAGCACCGCCCCGTTCATGGTCATCGACACGCTCATCTTGTCGAGCGGGATGCCGTCGAACAGGATCTTCATGTCCTCGACCGAATCGATCGCCACGCCGGCCTTGCCGACGTCGCCGACGACGCGCGGATGGTCGGAGTCGTAGCCGCGATGGGTGGCCAGGTCGAACGCCACCGACAGGCCCATCTGGCCCGCCTTCAGGTTGGCGCGATAGAATTTGTTGGATTCCTCGGCGGTGGAGAAGCCGGCGTACTGGCGCACGGTCCACGGCCGGTTGGTGTACATGGTCGCCTTGGGCCCGCGCGTGTACGGGGCAAACCCCGGCAGCGTGCCCAGCGTCTCGAGCGTCTCCAGATCGGCTTCGGTGTAGATCGGCTTGACGGCGATGCCTTCCGGCGTCTGCCAAGTGATGTCCGACAGCGGCACCTCGCCCAGTTCCTTGGCGGCGAGCTTCTCCCAATCCGCCAGGGTTTTCTTCGGAAATTCGGCCATAACCTTGATCTTTCAAACTGTTCCTCGGCAGTATGGTGCCAGCGCTTCCAGCGTGTCAACGCAGGCGCAGCACGATAAAAGCAAGCCACATCAGTTTGTTAGGGGGAGGCGATGCAACTCGACGAGGAAGCGGCGATGGTGCTGGAGCTGATGAAGAAATCCGGCCGCCCGACGCTGGACACGCTCGACGCCAAATCCGCCCGCGCCCAGGCCGACGCCCTGGCGGAGAAAGGCGAAATCGACCCGCCGGAGGTCGCCCGGGTCGTCGACGGCACGCTGCCCGGCCCCGCCGGACCGATCCGCTACCGCCGCTACTGGCCGGCCGGCGCCACCGCCACGACCTTGCCGACGCTGATCTACTATCACGGCGGCGGCTTCGTGATCGGCACGCTGGAGACGCACGATTCGACCTGCCGGCGCCTCTGCAACGTCAGCGGCATCCAGGTCATCGCCGTCGACTATCGCCTGGCGCCCGAACATCCGTTCCCCGCGCCGGTGGACGACGCCATCGCCGCCTTCCGCCACGTCGCCGCCAATGCCGCTTCCTTCGACACCGAGGCCGGCAAGCTGGCGGTCGGCGGCGATTCGGCCGGTGGCAATCTGGCGGCGGTGATCTGCCAGGCGCAGAAACAGGGCGGCGGCACGCTGCCGTCGTTCCAGTTGCTGATCTACCCCGCCACCGACAACCACACCCAGAGCGCCTCGCGGCGCGAACTGGGCGAGGGGTATTTCCTGACCACCGCCCTGATGGGCTGGTTCTTCGACCACTACGCGCCCAAGGGCGTCGACCGCACCGACCCGCGCATCTCGCCGCTCTTCACCAAGGATTTGAGCGGCCTGCCGCCGGCCTTCGTGCTCACCGCCGGCTTCGACCCGCTGCGCGACGAGGGCAAGGAATACGCCGACCGGCTGATCGCCGCCGGCATCAAGGTCACCTACACCAACTATCCCGGCACGATCCACGGCTTCTTCTCGCTGACCCGCTTCCTCAAGCAGGGCCTGCGCGCCAACGACGAGGCGGCCTATGCGCTGAAGCTGCATTTCAGCCAGGGATGACCGCGCAGGGATGACCCGCCCCGCCGCCGCGTAACCCCGTCATGGGGACGGTCCGAGCTCTTCTCTTCTTCCTTCTGGCCTGCGCCTGCACGACGTTTGTACAGGCGGGCGAGCAGCGCAGCCTGACCGTGGGCCAGGCCGAGCGCAGCTATTACATCCATGTCCCCGGCGGCCTGCCGGCAAACGCGCCGCTGGTGATCATGCTGCATGGCGCCGGCGGCAGCGGCCAGCATGCCGCCGAGGCCTATGGCTGGGTGCGCAAGGCCGACGAGGCGCGCTTCCTGCTGATCGCGCCGGACGCCTCGACCGTGCTGGCCGATCGCGAAGCCAGCTTCCTGCGCAACCCGCGCGTCTGGAACGACGGCTCCGGCCGCGCCGGCCCCAATGTCACCGCCAGCGACGATATCGGCTTCCTGCGCGCCCTGATCGACCAGGCGTCGCGCCAGTACGGCATCGACCGCCAGCGCGTCTATGTCAGCGGCTTCTCCAGCGGTTCCTCGATGACCCAGCGCGCCGGGCTGGAGATGGCCAACGAGATCGCCGCCATCGCGCCGGCCGCCGGCGACCTGTTCGGCAAGCGCGCCGCCCTGCCGCGCGGCCTGCCGGTGCTGGCGCTGGTCGGCGATGCCGATCCGCTGGCGCCTTGGAACGGCGGCGAGGTCGTCATCCCAATGTGGGGCAGCCGCTCCGACAGCCGGCCGCCGTTTCGCGCCAACCCCGAAGCCTGGGCGGCGATGAACGCCTGCGGCGCGCAGGCCGACACGCGCCCCTATGCCGGCGTGCGCCTGACGCGCTGGACCGCCTGCCGCGACAACGTCGAGGTCGCCTTCTACGTCGTCGAGGGCATGGGCCATCACTGGCCCGGCAGCGAGCGCGGCCCGCTGATGGAACGCAATAGCGGCCCCTCGAAAAACCCCTTCCGCGCCGTCGACCTGATCTGGGATTTCTTCGGACGCTGGTCGCTGCCCTGAGGCGTCCGCAAAGCCCGCCTTCTTTCGTCATCCCGGCCGGAGCCCGAAGGGCGGAGAGCCGGGACCCATGACGCCGCCAGCTCGCGTGTTCGATCCATGGGCCCCGGGTCTCGCTGCGCTCGCCCGGGGTGACAAAAGAGGGTGGCTAGGAAAAGACCACCCGCTTGAACGGCACCTCGCGCGCGAAGCCGCGCAGAGTGGCGCTCTCCTCGCGGTGCGGCAGCTCGTCCAGCAGCCGCGCCACCTGCGGGTCCTCGGCGATCTCCGAGGACAGCACCAGATCGGCGCCGCGGCTCTGGCCCTGCAGGCGGGCGGCGAGATTGACCGCCGAGCCGAAATAATCCAGCCGCTCGTTCAGGTTCACCACGATGCAGGCGCCGCGATGGATGCCGAGCTTCACCACGATGGCCTCGGCCGCGCCGCCTTGGGCGCGATGGCGGGCGTTGAACTCGCCGATGCGGCGCTGGATCGCGACCGCCGCCTGCACCGCCGCGGCCGGATCGCCGAAGGCGGCCATCACCGCATCGCCGATGGTCTTCACCACCGCCCCGTCGTGGTCGCGCACGATGGCGCCGAGATAGGCGAAATGCGCGCGCACCAGATTGTAGGCGGCGGCATCGCCCAGCCGCTCGTAGAGCTCGGTGGAGCCCTTCAGGTCGGAGAACATCAGGGTAACGCGGTCGATGCCGGCCTCGTCGCCCGGGCGCAGCGCGGCCTGGGCGAAGAGATCGCGAAAGGCCTGGAACATGGTGGCGCGATGCGCCGTCAGCGCATCGGCCACCCAGGCGCGGCTTTCCAGCAGCATGACGGTTTCGCCCCGGCGGCGGTTGACCAAGCCGACGCGGCCGGGAGTCGAACCGGCGGCGACCTCGAAGCCCGCTTCGGTCGCCACGATGTCGGGAAAGGCGCCGCCCTGGTGGTCGATGTCGATGGCCTCGACGCCGGTCAGGGCGCGGGCGCGATAGGGACCGGGCGGCGGCGCCAGGTCCAGCACGCGCGTTTCGCCCGGCGCCAGGATCTGCTGCGCCAGGACATGCGGCGTCGTCATCGGGCCGGACAGGCAATAGCCGCCGCCGGCGACCGGCCGGATGGCGGCGTTGGGGAAGAATACCAGCTCGACGTTGCGCGTGAAGTTGCGCTCGTAGTCGATATTGCAGGACGGGCAATGCGCGCCGGTCGGCAACTGGTCCAGCGTCGCCACCGACAGCTTGGCGCCGCGGCAGGAGGTGCAGAGCAGGTCCCAGCGCATGCCGAGCAGGCCGGCCCGCACCGCCGCCAGGCACAATTCGACCGTATGGCGCAGCGGCACGTTCCATTCCCGCGCCAGCCTGACCGGGCGCAGCCGGCCGATATCGGCCTCCAGCCCGCCCAGCACCAGATCGCCCAGCCGGCGCGCCAGCCCATGCCCGTAGGGACCGTTCTCCAGCGCCGCGACCGCCGCCTCGACCCGTTCGCGCGCCGCCGGGGCGGGCGGCGGCGGCTCGAAGGCGAACATGGTCGGGCTGGCGCCCTTGAGAAAGCCGACGGCCTCGCCCGCCAGGCGCTCGATGATGGCGCCGGCCTGGCGCAGCAGCCGGTCGCCCATCAGCCGGCCCAGCAGCGTCTGCGGTTCGGCGTCGAAAGCGTAGGTCACGATGCTGCCGCCGCTCTCGTCGGCCTCCAGGGTCATGGTCGGGCCGAAGCGCTTGAACGGTCCCTTGCTGAACTCGCGCACCTGGCGGAAGCTCTTGTTCAGCACCCATTCGTAGGGCTTCTCTTCCCAGGCCATGGCCATGCCGGCGACCTTGGCCGCGCCCCGGCGCAGCACGGTGCCGTCGGGCTGCGGGATCTCCTCCAGCCTGTAGCTCGGCGCGCGGGCGGCTTCGTTGAAGCGCGAAGTGTCGGCCAGCACCGGCCAGATCCGGTCCGGCGGCAGATCGAAGCGCCACCGCCATTGCCGGCGCAGCGCCGGAGGTCCCTTCGCCACGAGCTTCTCCGGTCCCGTCCTTCCCGGCCAGCTTATGCCGCCGCGGATCGGCAACGCAGTTCAAAACACCGTGACGGGCGAATTACCAGACCAGCCGCCGCATCACCGCGCGCGGCGAGATGCCTTCCTCGTTGCACCCTTCGCGCACTTTCTCCAGGTCGAGTTCGCCGGGTCCGGCGATGCCGAACTCCTCGGCATGGATGCCGTCGGTGATCAAGAGCGCGTCGATGCCGATGGTCTGCGCCCCGCCCATGTCGGTGCGCAGGCTGTCGCCGATGGCGAGCGTGCGCTGCGGGTCGGGATGGCCGAGCAGGGCGAAGACGTGGTCGTAGATGTCGGGAAAGGGCTTGCCGTGGTAGAGCACCGTGCCGCGCAGCTCCTCGTAGAAGGCGGCCAGCGTGCCGGCGCACAGCTCCAGCCGATCGCCGTGGCGCACCACCAGGTCGGGATTGGCGCAGATCATCGGCACGCCGCGCTTGGCCATGGCCTTCAGGGTCGGCTCGTAGACGTCGAGCATGTCGTCGCGCTCGACGATGCCGGTGCACAGGCAGAAATCGGCGGCGCGCGGGTCTTCCACCCGTTCGTGCGGCACCTTCTCCAGCAGGCCCAGGTCGCGGTCGGGACCGATGAAAATGCAGCGCTTGCCGAGCTGGGCGTAGAACGGCAGCGCATCGCGCTGGCCGCGCCGCAGCAGATGCTCCCAGGCGTCCTGGCCCGAGGTCATGACGCCGTCATAGGCCTCGGGCGGAATGCCGATCTCGGTGATGCGGGTGATCACCGGCTCGATGCGGCGCGGCGCGTTGGACAGGATGACGCGCTTCTTGCCCGCCCGCTTCATCTCCATCAGGCAGTCGACCACGCCGGGATAGGGTTGCCGCCCGTCATGCAGCACGCCCCAGAGGTCGAGGATGAAAGCGTCGTAGTCGGCGGCGATGCGGCGCAGCCCGTCGAGCAGGGTAAGTCGTTCCATGGCCCGCGTGTTCTGCCACAGCCGGGCAAGCGGCGAAAGCCTCTCCATAACGCCGCCACGATCCATGCCGCATACTGCCCGGCATGAGAACCGCGATCCTCGCCCTCGCCATCGCACTGGCCGGCTCCGCCGCCCTGGCCGACCAGACGCAGGACGCCGCCCTGGCGCTGCGCGCACTGCGGGCCGCCTGTCCGGCCGTCGAGTCCGGGCCCCTCGCCGCCGCCCTGGAACGCGACATGGAAGGCGCGCCGCAGAGCCATGCCATCGATCTCGGCCTGGGTCTCACCGGCTGGCGCCTGTCGGCGACGCTGAAAGAGGGCGGCACGCTGCAGGTCAGCCGGCTGGCCAGCGGCCCGACCTTGCAGCGGGTGGTGGTCGAGCTTGGCCGGCCGGCGGCGGCGGGCATGCCGGCGCGGCCGGTGCTGGAGGCGCGCGCCGAGCGCGACTGCCAGCGGATCGACGCGCGCGCCCTGGTCTATGACGGCCAGGGCCGGATCGAGGCCGTGGCGCTGCTCGACGAGTCGCTGCAGCCGACCGGCCGCACCCTGCCATTCGATCCGCCGGTGCCGGCCGGCCACGATCCGGGCGGCGTCGGCGTGGCGCTGCTCGATACCGGCGTGAACTACCTGCAGCCGGCCATCGCCGAGCGGCTGGCGCGCGGGCCCGACGGGCAGGCGCTGGGCTACGATTTCGAGGACGACGACCCGCGGCCGTTCGATCTCAACCTCGTGCTGTCGCCTTTCCATCCCGGCCGGCACGGCACGCTGGTGGCCCATGCGCTGCTGCGCGAGGCAGCACCACTGCGCCTAATCCCGCTGCGCTATCCGCGCAGCC
The DNA here is from genome assembly GCA_050181585.1 of Reyranellaceae bacterium. Lineage (GTDB taxonomy): Bacteria > Pseudomonadota > Alphaproteobacteria > Reyranellales > JAQSWP01 > JAQSWP01. The sequence continues at coordinate 54,253 of JBFXDA010000023.1, read as the reverse complement.
AGCCGCAGAAACTGGCCGACGCGGTCGAGCTGGCGGCAAGGGCGGGGGCGAAGCTGCTGCTGGTCGGGCTGGGCAGCCGCCGCGCCGTCGACTGGCAGGGCTTCGCCGATGCCCTGCGCCGGCACCCCGACATGCTGGCCATCGTCAGCGCCGGGCGCGACGGCGAGGATATCGACGATCGCGCCTACTACCCGCCAGCGCTGGCCCTGCCCAACATGCTGACGGTGGGGGCGGCCGACGGATTCGGTCAGCCGGTGCGCTCGAACTGGGGCCTGCGCCGGGTCGACGTGCTGGCCCCGGCCGAGCGGCTGGTGGTGCGCAATTTCGACGACGTCGAGGAAGCCGCGGCGGGGGCTGAATTCGCCGCCGCCCGCGTGGCGGCCCTGGCGACGCGCCTGCTGGCGGCCGAACCCGGCCTGACCGCGGCGCAGATGAAAGCTCGGCTGCTGGCCATGGCGCGCCTGTCGGACCACGGCGGCCCGCCGCGCTCGGCCTATGGCGTGATCCCGGAGGAAGCGTTCGAGCGCTGATTGTCGCGATTGTGTCGTCGCCAACCTGCGCGCGCCGCATGGAAGCTCATGCAAACTTGAGCGGAAGAATCTCCCGTCCTCTGCTATCAGTGGGAGCCAGCAAGGAGCGATCGCGATGGACACGCTGACGTATTGGGACGGCAAGTGGCACGAGGGCAATCCGCAGGTGGTCGGGATCAAGGACCACGCCATGTGGCTGGCCTCGACCGTGTTCGACGGCGCCCGCGCCTTCAACCGCTGCGTGCCCGATCTCGACCTGCATTGCCAGCGCGCCGTGCGCTCGGCCGTCGCCATGGGGCTGAAGCCGATGGTCGACGCCAAGACCATCGAGGGCCTGGCGCGCGAGGCGGTGAAGCGTTTCCCGCCCGATGCCGAGCTCTATATCCGCCCGATGTTCTGGGGCCGGGACGGCTTCATCTATCCCGATCCCGACAGCACCCAGTTCGCGCTGGTGGTCTATGTCTCGCCCTTCCCGGCCGAGCCGAATTTCTCCGCCACCCTGGCGCGCACCATCCGCCGCCCGCGCCCCGACATGGCGCCGACCGATCTGAAGGGCGCGGCACTCTATCCCAATTCGGCGCGCGGCCTGCGCGAGGTGGAGAGCCGCGGCTTCCGCAACGGCGTGGTGCTGGACGCCGACGGCAACGTCGCGGAGTTCGTCACCGCCAATCTGTTCCTGGCCAAGGACGGGGTGGCGATCACCCCGGCGCATAACGGCTGCTTCCTCAACGGCATCACCCGCCAGCGCGTCATCCAGTTGCTGCGCGCGGACGGCGTCAAGGTCGAGGAGCGGGTGGTGGCGCTGAAGGAGCTCGACACCGCCGACGAGATTTTCTCCACCGGCAATTACGGCAAGGTGCAGCAGGTCACCCGCTACGAGAACCGCGACATGCAGCCCGGCCCGATCGGCCGCCGCGCCCGCGAGCTCTATTGGGAATTCGCCGCCAAGAATCCGGCGTAGCGCGGATCAGGATTTCGCCGCCTCGATCACCTGGTCGATGCGGTCCTGGCCCCAGAACATCTCGTCGCCGACGAAGAAAGTGGGCGCGCCGAACACGCCGCGCGCCACCGCCTCGTCGGTGGTGTCCTTCAGCCGCTGCTTGACCTCGGGCTCCTCGGCGCGGGCCAGCAGATGCGGCCCGTTCAGCCCGCCCGATTTCAGCGCCCCCAGCAGCACCTCGCGCTCGCCCATGTTCAGCCCCTCGACCCACATGCCGCGATAGACGGCGGCGAGACAGGCGTCGAGCAGCCCCTCCTCCTGCGCCGCCGTCGCCACCCGCATCATCAGCAGGGTGTTGACGGGGAAATGCGGGTTGATGACCAGCGGGATCTCCAGCCGGCGGGCGCAGCGCTCCAGGTCGTGGCGGTTGTACTGCGCCTTCACGCCGATCGGCGCGGCATTGCCCGTGGCCTTGAACACGGCCCCCAGCAGCATCGGCCGGTAGATGATGGTCGAACGCGTTTCCGCCATCACGCGCGGCATCTGCATCTGCGCCAGGTAGGCCGCCGGACTGCCGACGTCGAAGAAGAATTCAATCGGCTTGTTCATTGGAAACCCCCTTGAAACCCCATGGATTTCAACGCCGCGCCAACGCGCCGGTTCCTCCTTACCACGGTTCCACCCAGGGCCGCACGTCGAGCTCGTGGGTCCAGGCCGAGCGCTGCTGCGCATGCAGGTGCCAGTAGTTCTCGGCTATGTCGTCGGGCGCCAGCAGCCCGTCGCCGGGCCGGCCCTTCACCATGTCAGGGAAATTGCCGCGCACGAACTCGGTGTCGATCGGCCCGTCGATCACCACATGCGCGACATGGATGTTCTGCGGCTGCAATTCGCGCGCCATGGATTGCGCCAGCATGCGCAAGCCGGCCTTGGCGCCGGAGAATCCGGCGAAACCGGACCCGCCGCGCAGCGAGGCGGTGGCGCCGGTGAACAGGATGGTGCCGCGCCCGCGCGGAACCATGCGGCGTGCCGCCTCGCGGCCGGTGAGGAAGCCGGCGAAGCAGCCCATCTCCCACACCTTGAAATACTTCTTGGCCGTGTATTCCAGGATCGAGAAGCGGATATTGCCGCCGATGTTGAAGACGCAGACCTCGATCGGCCCGTGCTCGCGCTCGATACGGTCGAACAGCTCGATCACCTGCTCTTCCCGCCGCGCATCGCAGGGATAGGCGAAACCCTTGCCGCCCCCTTCGTTGATAGCGTCGACCAGTGGCTTGAGCTTGTCGGCGGTGCGCCGCACCACGCAGGCGGTGAAGCCCTCGCGGGCGAAGCGCCGCGCGATGGCGCCGCCCAGCGCATCGCCCGCGCCGACGACCAGACAGACCTTGTTGTCCATGAACGACTCCGGGTTCTTCAGAACCGCTCCCGAAGCCAAGTGTCCTAGCTTATCGACCGGACAGGCAAGCGGAATTCACGCCGCCTGCGACAGGTCCTCGCCGGCCAGCGCCCGCTCGATCAGCCGGACCACGTTGTCGACGCCGTAGAGCTTGACGAAGGCGCCCATGCGCGGGCCCTGGCCGGTGCCCAGCAGCACCTCGTAGAGCGACTGGAAATACTGGCGCAGCTCGGCTTGCGGCCGGTGCCGCTTGCCGCATTCGTAGATCTCGTTCTGGATGAATTCCGCCGTGGCGTCGGGGGCCAGTCCGCCCAAGGTGCGCGCCAGATCCTCGAATTGCGGCCGCTCCGCCGGCGTCGGCAGGCGGAACTTCTTCTGCGCCTTGTAGAAGTCGCGGTAGTAGTTGCAGGCATAGCCCACCAGCCGGTCGAGGAACGGCGAGCTCTGCGGCGAGGCTCCCGGCGCATAGCGCGCGATGAAGCCCCACAGCACGTTCTTGTCCTCGCTGTTGGCCACGCCGGCTAGGTTCAGCAGCATGCCGAAGGTGATGGGGATGGGCTGCGCCGGCGGCTTCCCGTCATGGATGTGCCAGACCGGGTTGTCGAGCTGCTTGGCCGGCTCCTCGGACGGGAACTTCTCCAGCAGGCCGAGATAGTCGTCGACCGCGCGCGGAATGACGTCGAAATAGAGCCGCTTGGCCCGCCGCGGCTGCTGGTACATGAACAGCGCCAGCGATTCGGGCGGGCCGTAGGTCAGCCATTCCTCGATCGAGATGCCGTTGCCCTTGGACTTGGAGATCTTCTGCCCCTTCTCGTCCAGGAACAGCTCGTAGTTAAAGCCGTCGGGCGGCGCGCCGCCCAGGATGCCGGCGATCCGGGCCGACAGCTCGGCCGAGGGAATGAGGTCCTTGCCGTACATCTCGTAGTCGACGCCCAGCGCATGCCAGCGCCCGGCCCAGTCCGCCTTCCACTGCAGCTTGACGTTGCCGCCGGTCACCGGCGTCTCGATGAGACTCCCGTCCTCGTCGCGATAGACGATGGTGCCGGCAGCGGCGTCGGTCTTCACCACCGGCACCTGCAGCACCTTGCCGGTCTTGCGGCAGAGGGGCAGGAACACCGAATAGCTCTGCTGCCGCTCCTCGCCCAGGGTCGGCAGCATGATCGACTGCACTTCCTCGTAGTGGCGCAGCATGGCCAGCAGCATGGGATCGAAGCGGCCGGAGCGGTACCAGTCGGTGGCCGACTGGAATTCATACTCGAAGCCGAAGGAATCGAGGAAGGCGCGCAGGCGGGCGTTGTTGTGGGCGCCGAAACTCTCATGCGTGCCGAACGGATCGGGCACCGCCGTCAGCGGCTTGCCCAGGTACCGGCGCAGCATGTCCTGGTTGGGCACGTTGTCGGGCACCTTGCGCAAGCCGTCCATGTCGTCGGAGAAGGCGAACAGGCGGGTGGGGATGTCGCTCAGGCGCCGGAAGGCCTGGCGCACCATGGTGGTGCGCGCCACCTCGCCGAACGTGCCGATATGGGGCAGGCCGGAGGGGCCGTAGCCGGTCTCGAACAGCACGTAGCCCTTTTCCGGCGCCTTGCCGCCGGTGCGCGCCAGGAGCTTGCGCGCCTCCTCGAAAGGCCACGCCTTCGCCGCCAGTGCCAGCTCCTTTTCGCTCGTCATCGCCTGGAAATCCCGTGTTCGCGCGCGGGCCGGACCTTAAGGTCGGCCCGCGGCAGCGTCAACGGAACGCTGCTTTAGCACCTGCCACAGAAATACGCCGGTGATGGCGCCGAACCCCACCTGCCGCACCGCCGCGGCGATCACGGCGCCGATGGAGAACCCGGCATCGGGGCCTGCCGCGGCCGCACCGCTCATGAACCAGATCACGCCGCTGACGGTGCCGGCGATCAGCGAGGCACCCAGCACCACGACGAACCAGCCGCCGGGCGCCAGCTTCCAGCGCGCCATGGCCACCGCCTGCGACCCGCCCAGCGCAATGCCGGCCAACGCCGCGGAAAGCAGGAAATAAGGCAGCCACAGCGTCAGCCCGCTGCCCTTCGCGGCGAAAATCTCCTGGCTGGCCGGCAGCAGGATGAGCGCGGTCAGGATCTCCAGGGCGATCGCCGCCGCCAGCCCGGCCAGCGGCCACAGCCAGACCTTGTCGACGCGCCCGCGCAGCAGCGGCACCTGGCAGAGCGCGCCGATCGGCATGGCGAGAAAGAACATGGCCTTCAGCGGCAGCAGATCGTCCAGGATCAGCCACGACATCGCCGCGGCGGCCAGCACCGGATACCAGGTGTCGGCCAAGATCCACAGGATGACGAAGCGGGCGCGTTCGTCGAAGGAGGACTGCATCTGGCTCATTGCCGGTCTCCCATCTGCGCCAGGCGCGCCTGCAACCAGTCGGCCAGCGTCTTCAACCCGGGCTCCCAGCCGGCGAAGGCGGCGGCGGCGCTCTGCATACGCGCAGCCAGCGCATCGCGCCATGGCCGGTCGCCGGCAAGCCTCAGCGCCAGCTCGACATAGTGGTCCTCGTCGCGCGCGATCAGGTCGGTGATGCCGATCGTGCGATAGAGCATGGCGCCGACCCGGCCCTTGGAATAGGGGCCGGGCAAGGTGACGAAAGGACAGCCCAGCGCGATCATGTCGTAGGAGGTGTGGCCGCCGGCGAAATGATGCGTGTCGAGCACAGCATCGGCGCGCCGCAGCAGGGCCACGAAATCCTGCTCCGGCAGCCATTCCAGCAGGCGCACCCGCCGCGCCGCGTCGGGAATGGCCGCCGCCAACCGCCGCCGGATGATGCGCATGCTCTGCTGCGAGGGCCGCCCCACGATCACCAGCACGCCCTGGGGATCGGCGGCCAGGATGCGGGCCAGCACGGCATCGAAATCGGGCCGCAGCTTGGGCAGCGCCTGGATGCAGAGATAGACATGGGCGTCCGGCGCCAGGCCGAGCGATACGGGATCGGCCGCCGTCGTCGGCGGCAAATGCGGCAGGTAGCAGACCGGCGGCGGATCGAGCCGCACCAGCTCCTCGCTGTAGAACGCTTCCGCGCCGGGCGGGTCCAGTTCGGAACTGCCCAGGAAGACGTCGATCTGCGGCAGGCCCGAAGTTGCGGCATGGCCCCAGGCGGTGACCTGCAGCGGCGCCAGGCGCGCGAACCCCAGGCACCAGATGAAGCGGTTCAGCCCCAGCTCGGGATAGAACACCACGTCGGGCTCGAACGCGGCGATCATGCGGCGCGCGGCGGCGAGATCGTCGGGCAACTGCGCCACCGGCCCGACTGCCGCCGCCATCCGCTCGCGCACCTCCGAGTCTTCCTCGAAATTGGTGAAGACCCGCACCTCGAAGCCATGACGCGGCAGGGCGCGGGGAATTTCCCCCCACATGCGCTCGACGGTGTGGGCATGGACGAAATTGGTCACCCAGGCGAGACGCGGCCGGCGCCCCCGCGGCGGCCGCCAGCCCTCGACATGCGGCGCGCGCCAGGCCAGCGACGGCGCCGCCTGCAGGCAGAATTCGGCGCAGGCGCGATGCAGCGGCAGGTCCTCCCCGCCCCAATAGGCGTAAACCGCCGGCGCGCGGTCGAGCAATTGCCGCGGCTCGGAGGCGGCGAAGCCCGACCGCGCCAGCGCCTGCAACTGGCGCGGCAGTCTTTCGCGCGCCCAGTCGAGCTGCGCCATGTCGGTGGCGAAATACGGGCCCAGGAACGCCAGATGCAGCGCCGTGCGCGGCTCGTGGCGCAGCGCCTGCGCCCGGACATAAGCCTGCTCCGCGCCCACCAGATCGCCATCGGTCTCCAGCGAAAACCCCAGCCAGCGCCAGGCGTCGCGGAAATCACCGTCGAGCGCCAGCGCGCGGCGCTGCGCCTCGGCCGCCACGTCGAGTTGGTCGAGCCGGTGCGCCGCCACGCCCAGCCAATGCCAGGCGAACTTGTCGTCGGGACAGCGCAGGCTGGCCTCGCGCGCCGCGGCGAAGGCCTCCCGGCGGCGGTCGAGATCGAGCAGGAACCGCGCCAGGCTCAGCCACGCCTCGCCATAGTCGGGCTTCACGACCAGGGCGCGTTCGAAACTCTCCAGCGCCGCCTCGTTGCGTCCCGCGGCGGCCTGCGCCAGGGCCAGGGTGCGCAGGCGCGCCGGATCGTCGCCGGCCTGGGCGGCAAGCGCGGCAAGATGCCCTGCGTCGAGGGAAGCGGCGGCCATGGCGGCGCATTCTGCGGCGCGGCCGGCACCCGATCAAGTCAGCGGAAGACCACCGTCTTGTGCCCGTTCAGCAGCACGCGATGCTCGACATGCAGCTTGATGGCGCGGGCCAGCACCACGTTCTCGATGTCGCGCCCGATCGCCACCATGTCGTCGGGCGTGTGGGTGTGGTCGATGCGCTCCACCGCCTGCTCGATGATCGGGCCTTCGTCGAGGTCGGTGGTGACGTAATGGGCGGTGGCGCCGATCAGCTTGACGCCGCGGGCATGCGCCTGGTGGTAGGGCCGCGCGCCCTTGAAGCTGGGCAGGAAGGAATGGTGGATGTTGATCGCCCGCCCGCTCAGCCGCGCGCACAGTTCCGGCGACAGGATCTGCATGTAGCGCGCCAGCACCACCAGGTCGATGCCCTCGCGCTCGATCAGGGACAGGAGCCGGGTCTCGACCTCGGCCTTGCTGCCGGCCTCGACCGGCCAGTGATGGAAGGCGATGCCGTGCCATTCCACCAGCGGCTGGAAGTCGTCGTGGTTGGAGATCACAGCGGCGATCTCCACCGGCAGCGCGCCGGTGCGGTAGCGGTACAGCAGGTCGTTCAGGCAATGGCCGAATTTCGACACCATCACCGCCAGCCGCGCCTTGCGCTGCGCGTCGTGCAGGGTCCACTGCATCTCGAAGCGGCGGGCGATGATCTCGAACTGCTCCTCGATGGTGTTGCGCGAGGGCTTGGCGCCGTCGGTGCGGAACACGACGCGCTGGAAGAAGCGGCCGCTCAGCGGATCGCCGAAATCGGCGCTCTCGGTGATGAAGCAGTCGCTCTGCGCCAGGAATCCCGATACCGCGGCGACAATGCCGCGCCGGTCGGGGCAGGACAGGCTGAGGATATAGGTGGAACTCTCGGGCATCGGATCGGTCGGAACAAATGACAAGCGCGCCCAACGGCGCGCATGCTAGTCCTATATCTTCGTTCGCCACCTTACAAGCGCGCCATGGACGCCGGCCTGCCGACGATTGCCGCCCTCCCCGTCGCGGCGCTGATTGCGCGCACCGGCTTCGCCGTGCTGCGCCGGCAGGACGGCGACTGCGAAACGCTGGCCCCGGCCGCCGCCATCGAGCGCGCGCGCGGGCTCTATCCGCTGGTCTGCCATGCCCCGGCCGTCTTCGCCCGCCTCGGCGCGGAGGAATTTCCCGTCCGCGACGTGCTGGAGCTGTGGGCCTTCGCGCGGCCGGCGAAATTCTGCGTGCCGACCCCGCGCGGACTGGCCGAGGCCCTGCAACTGCCCCCGCCACAGACGCCGGAGGCGGAAGCGCTGGTCCTGGCCCAGGCCGCCGCCCGGCTGCTGCAGGAACTGGAGGAGCAGGAGAACGACCCAACCCTGCTGGCGCTGGCCGCCACCATGGCCAAGGCCGGCTGGGCCTGGCGCGAGGAGGTGGCGCGGGCGCTGGCGCAGGCGGCGGTGCCGCCGCGCGGCGGCAGCGGCCTGGACGTGTGGCGGCAATTGCCGGTGTGGGAGGAGACCGCGCCGGAACCGCCGCCGGGCTCGCAGGGCATCGATCCGATCGAGGCGCGCCGGCGGCTGGCCGAGCTGCTGGGGCCGGGCGCCGAGACGCGGCCCAGCCAGGCCGACTACGCCTCCGCCGTCACCGCCGCCTTCCAGCCGCGCCAGAAGGAGGACGAACCCAACGTGGTGCTGGCCGAGGCCGGCACCGGCGTCGGCAAGACCATGGGCTATGTCGCGCCGGCCAGCCTGTGGGCGGAGCGCAATGCCGGGCCGGTCTGGATCTCGACCTTCACCCGCAACCTGCAGCGCCAGATCGACACCGAGCTCGACCGGCTCTATCCCGATCCCGAGCGCAAGCGGCGCAAGGTGGTGATCCGCAAGGGGCGCGAGAACTATCTCTGCCTGCTGAATTTCGAGGAGGCGGTCGGCCGCGTGCCGGTGGCGCCGGCCAACGGCATCGGCCTCGCTCTGCTGGCGCGCTGGGCCCTGGCCAGCCGCGACGGCGACCTGATGGGTGGCGATTTGCCGTCCTGGCTCGCCGACCTGATCGGCCGCAACCGCGTGCAGCGGCTGGCCGACCAGCGCGGCGAATGCATCTACGCCGCCTGCCCGCACTACACGCGCTGCTTCGTCGAGCGCACCATCCGCCGCGCCCGCCGCGCCGACATCGTCATCGCCAACCACGCGCTGGTCATGGCGCATGCCGCCACCGGCGGGCTGGACGACAATTCGCGTCCCACCCGCTTTGTGTTCGACGAGGGCCATCACGTTTTCGGCGCCGCCGATTCCGCCTTCGCCGCGCATTTGACCGGCATCGAAGCTTCCGAACTGCGGCGCTGGCTGCTGGGCGCCGAAGGCCGCCGCGGCAGCCGCGCCCGCGGGCTGGAGCGGCGGATCGGCGACCTGGTCGCCGACGACGAGAATGCGCAGCGCTTGCTGCGCGCCATCCTGGGCGCCGCCCGCGAGCTGCCGAGCACCGGCTGGCAGACACGCATCGCCGACGGCACGGCGCTGGGCGCGGCCGAGGAGTTCCTCGCCCTGCTGCGCCAGCAGGTGCTGGCCCGCGCCGCCGCCGGCAAGGCGGGCGACAGCGGCCACGGGCTGGAATGCAGCCCGCATCCGCTCAATCCCGGCATCGAGGAGGCCGCGCTCGAACTGGCGGCGGCGCTGGAGAAGATGCTGCGGCCGCTGGCCGAGCTGCGCGCCCTGCTGCTGTCCAAGCTCGACGCCGAGACCGGCGAGATCGACACCGCCACGCGCAACCGCATCGAGGCGCTGGCCCGCTCGCTGCAGCGGCGGGCGGAGATGCCGGCGCGCGCCTGGCGCGACATGCTGCGCGCCCTGCCCGAGGGGGTCGGTGGGCGGGCCGGCGGACCGGCCGGCAACGACAACGACGCCTTCGTCGACTGGTTCGCGCTGGAGCGCTTCGACGGGCGCGAATACGACGCCGGCTTCTACCGCCACTGGCGCGATCCCACCCTGCCCTTCGCCCGCGCCGTGGTGCGGCCGTCGCACGGCGCGGTCATCACCTCCGCCTCGCTGCGCGATTCGACCGACGATCCCGAAGCCGACTGGCGCGCCGCCGAGGAGCGCACCGGCGCGCCGCATCTCGACCTGCCGGCGATCCGCGCCGCCCTGCCCTCGCCCTTCGACTATGCCGGCCAGACCCGCGTCTTCATCGTCACCGACGTCAATCGCGAGTCGCCCGAGCAGGTGGCGGCCGCCTATCGCGAGCTGTTCCTGGCGGCGGGCGGCGGCGGGCTGGGCCTGTTCACCGCCATCCGCCGGCTGAAGGAAGTGCATGCCCGGCTGGCGCGCAAGCTGGAGGAGGCCGGCATCCCGCTCTACGCCCAGCATGTCGACGGCATGGATACCGCGACCCTGGTCGACATTTTCCGCGCCGAGGAGAACGCCTGCCTGCTGGGCACCGATGCGGTGCGCGACGGCGTCGACGTGCCCGGCCGCTCGCTGCGGCTGATCGTGTTCGACCGCGTGCCCTGGCCGCGCCCGGACATCCTGCACAAGGCCCGCCGCGAGCTGTTCGCCAAGGCGCCGGGCGGCGGGCGCGGCAACGACCGCTACGACGACATGATCACCCGCTTCCGGCTGAAGCAGGCCTATGGCCGCCTGATCCGCCGCGCCGACGATCGCGGCGTCTTCGTGCTGCTGGATTCGCGCACGCCAAGCCGCCTGCTGCGCGCCTTTCCGGCCGGGGTCGGCATCGAGCGGGTGGGCATCGCCCAGGCGGTGGCTGGCGTGCGCGCCTTTCTCTCCTGAGACGAGCGGCGCAGGCGATTTGCCGGCAGCTAGAAATGGGAGGTAATCGTCGCCGGCGCGCGGTTTCGCTATGGTGCATCACCGACAACCGCAATACGAAAGGACACGACCATGGCCATCACCGGCGGCTGCCATTGCGGCGCCATCCGCTATCGGGTCGAGGGCGATGCGATCGTCCATGCCCTGTGCCACTGCAGCGATTGCCGGCGCAGCGCCGGCGCGCCCATGGTCGGCTGGACCATGTACCCGGCGACCGCCCTCACCGTGACCCAGGGCACGCCCAAGGTCCGCCGCTCCTCCGAGCATGGCCGCCGGCATTTCTGCCCCGAGTGCGGTACCGGCCTGTTCTATTTCAACGACCAGATGCTGCCCGGCGTGGTGGACATCCAAAGCGCCACCTATGACGATCCCGACGCCGTTTCGCCCCAGGCGCATATCCAGGTCGCCGAGCGCATCGGCTGGATGAAGACCGCGCACGAGCTGCCGACCTTCGACCGCTACCCGCCGCAGGGCTAGCGCGACCAGCAGATCGGATTTCCCGGGCGTCTTCCCCTGCCGCCGATCAAACCCGACCGGGCGGTCGAGGGGGCGATGGCAGGGCCGGCCGGCGTCGTCCCGCGCCAGAGCGTCGAGCTCCGTCCCCCCGTGGCGGGCGAAAAAAATGGGACCGGGCGTTGATTTTGCGGCGCCGCCTCTGGAAATCGAACGCGTGCTTCGCCAAGTACACCCTCGCCGCCTGCATCAAGGGCGGATTGCGCCTGCAGGGCTACGCGATCGGCGATCCGTTGCTGCCGCAGGCGCCGCTTTCGGCGGCCGGGCCGGGAGCAGAGGACGGGGCGAGGACGGGGGAACGCTGATCCATGGAATTTCTGCATCTGTTGTCTGACCCGGACGCCTGGGCCAGCCTGCTCACGCTGACCGTTCTGGAGATCGTCCTCGGCGTCGACAACCTGGTCTTTCTCGCCATCCTGGCCGGCCGCCTGCCGCCGCACCAGCAGCCCTTGGCCCGGCGCCTAGGCCTGGGCTTCGCCCTGCTGACGCGGCTGGCGCTGCTGATGACGCTGGCCTGGATCATCACCCTGACGCAGCCGGTTTTCGAAGTGTTGGGCCACGGCGTGTCGTGGCGCGACATCATCCTGCTGGCCGGCGGCGCCTTCCTGATCTTCAAGGCCACGCACGAGATCCACGCCAGCCTCGAAGGCGAGGAGCACGTCGAGGGCGCCCCCCGGCGCGGCACCCCCTCGTTCATATCGGTGGTGATCCAGATCGGCATCATCGACATCGTCTTCTCGCTCGATTCGGTGATCACCGCCGTCGGCATGGCGGAGCACCTGCCGATCATGATCGCGGCGGTGGTGATCTCGATGATCGTCATGCTGATCGCCGCCGGCCCGCTGTCGGCCTTCGTCAGCGCCCACCCGACGGTGAAGATGCTGGCGCTGGCCTTCCTGCTGCTGATCGGCACCACGCTGGCGGCCGAGGGCGTCGGCTTCCACTTCCCCAAGGGCTACATCTACGCCGCCATGGCGTTCTCGGTGCTGGTCGAGGCGCTCAACCTGCTGGCGCGCCGGCGCCGCAAGCCCGTCAAGCTGCGCACGCCGCCGCCCTGAGCGGCCCGCGATATTGAACTTTTCTTGCGGTTTTGGCCGGCGCCGGAACCGGCCGACACAAGCCATGCCCGGTGGGGCATACTGCGGCCATCGTCTATTCCGATTCGGGCTTGCCCCTCGATGACCGCTCGCGCGCCGCGCCTTGACCGTATCGTCGATCTGCGCCGACGCCTGCATCGCGTCGTCAATTTCATCGACGAGAATCTCGACGCCGACCTGTCGCTGGAACGCCTGGCCGATATCGCCTGCCTCTCCCCGTTCCATTTCCATCGCCTGTACAGCCGCTGCGTCGGCCAGTCGCCCACCGATACGGTGCGCCGCCTGCGGCTGCTGCGGGCCGCCGACGACATCTGCCAGCGCCGCCTGAACGTCGGCCAGGCGGCGACGGCGGCGGGCTACGGCAGTCCGCAAGCCTTCGCCCGCGCCTTCCGTCGCGAGTTCGGCCGCAGCGCCCGGCAGATGCGCGCCACGGCCCCCGCCGCGGCGGCGCCGCAGGCGGCGAAGGATCTCATCGTCGTCGAGCGGCCGGCGATCGAACTGGACGCGCTGATGCACGACGACATCCGCAGCAAGGCCGACGTGCTTGCGGTCGACGCGCAGACCTACGCGCATGTGCTGGGAACCCAGGCCGGGGTCAGCATGGCGGCCTATTTCGACGATCTGCTGACGCCGTTCGACCGCAGGCTCCGCTGCGCCGTCTGGTTCTCGGCCGTGCGCGAGTCCCTGCCCGACACGCTGGCGTTCGAGCGGCTGCGCATCGAGGGCGGATTCTACGCCCGGTTGCGCAAGCACGGACGCATGACGGAATTCGGGCCGGACTGGATGCGCTTCATCGGCCAGACGCTGCCGCAGGCGGGCTGGGTGCGGCGGCCGGGCCCGGTGTTGCGCCAGTTCGTGTCGGACCGCGCCACCACGCCGCCCTCGCAGCGGCTTTGCTACCTCTATTTGCCGGTCGAACGCCCGGTCGCGCATTAGAAAGCGCGCATCCATATCAGTCCTAATATACTACTGACAATTACCCACTATTGATCAACCCCCGTCGACGTTGCGAAACAGGCCCCGGCGTCCGGGCGGCAGGCAGTTTCGTATCGAATATCGACCACCGGCGGGATTAGGCTTGGGCCAGGAACTCCTACCGGAGCGCCATGACTGCCAAGGTTCTGCCTGCGCCGATCGAACGGTTGAACGACGCGCGTCGGCGCATCCACCGCGCCATCGACTTCATCGACGAAAACCTCGACCGCGACAGCACCCTGGCCGAGCTGGCCGACGTCGCCTGCCTGTCGCGCTTCCATTTCCAGCGGGTCTATGCCCGCCTGGTCGGGCAGACGCCGGGCGAAACTATGCGCAGCCTGCGCCTGCGGCGGGCGCGCGACCGCATCGTGTTCGACGGCTGCAGCCTGACCGAGGCAGCCAACGACGCCGGCTTTCCCACCGTGGCGTCCTTCGCGCGCGCCTATCGCCGCGAATTCGACCGCGATCCGGCCGAGATCCGGATGCTGCCGCAGCCGCTGCCCCGGCCGCGGCCGCTGGACAGGTTCACCATCGTCGACCGCACCGCCCAGACCCTGGCGGCCATATGCTGGAGCGACGAACGCGCCGCCATGGATCCGCTGACGGTCGACACGCAGACCTATGCCCGCTATCTGGCCGCCGATGCCGGCGCCAAGCTCCTGGCCGTGTATCACGACGATTTCCTGACGCCCTACGATCGGGATTTCCGCTGCGACCTGTGCTTCCCGCTCGACCGACGGAAGCTGCCCGAGGCGGCGGCGTCCTTCGCCACGGTCGTGGCGCCCGGCGGGCTGCATGCCTGCGTCGAGCAGCGCGGGCTGCTGTTCGATCTGGTTCCCTATTGGCAGGGCTTCGTCGAGGGGACGCTGGCCCAATCGGGCTGGCGCCTGCGTCCCGGCCCCGTGCTGCGCTGGTTCTTCTCCGACCGTGCCATCACGCCGCCCTCGCAGCGCCTGGCCTATCTCTATATTCCGGTCGCTCCCGCCGTCAGCCACTGAGAGCAAATCATGTTCTGACGGAAGCGTCCGCGCTTCCGTCTGAGCGTGATCCGTTCTAAGGCCGCAGCATCACCTTGCACTGGCTCTTGTCGGTGCGCAGCGCGTCGAAAGCGGTAGGGAACTGGGCGAAGCCGACCTGACCGGTCAGCATCGCGGAGGGATCGAGGCGGCCGCGATCCAGCATCTCGATCGCCAAGGCGAAATCCTTGCGCCCGTACATATAGACGTAGGACACGGTCAGTTCCTTGGTGATCGCCTTGACCGGCACGATGCGGTCGGGCTGCATGCACACGCCGGCCACCACGATGCGGCCGCCGGTCGGCGCATAGTCCATCGCCAGTTGCTGGCTGCCCGGAACGCCGACGCAGTCGAACACCACGTCGGGACGGGCGCCGGCCAGGCGCTTGAAGCGGTCCACGACGTTCTCGCCGCGCGCGTCGATGCCGTCGGTGGCGCCGCAGCGCGCCGCCAGCGCCAGCCGTTCGGGGGCCAGGTCGCTGACGATTACGTGCCGCGCGCCCAGATGGCGGCACCACAGCGCCACCGCCAGCCCGACCGGGCCGGCGCCGACGACCAGCACCGCATCGCCGGGGCGCAGACGCGCGGCTTCGACCGCGTGCAGCCCGACCGCCAGCGGCTCGACCATGGCGCCCGCCTCCCAGGAGACGCCGTCGGGCAGCGCCAGCGTCTCCAGCGCCCCCACGCGCACGTAGTCGGCATAGCCGCCGCCTGCGCCGCCCATGCCGAGATATTGTGTCGAGGCGCAACGATGGCCCTGCCCCGACAGGCAGGCCAGGCAGAAGCCGCAGCCGATGAAGGGCAGCGCCGTGACGCGCTGGCCGATCTTCCACCCGGCCCTGGCATTGGCGCCCAGCTCGACGATCTCGCCGCAGAACTCGTGCCCCATCACCGCGCCCTTGGGCAGCGGCTTCATGCCGCCGGCAGCGTCGCACACCTCGCTCATATGCAGATCCGAACCGCAGATGCCGCAGGCCTTGACCTGCAGCACGATGTCGTCGGGGCCTGGCCGGGGATCGGCGACGGTTTCGATGGCGAGCTTCTCGCCCGGCGCTTTGAACACGGCAGCGCGCATGCTCCCTCCTACCCGATATCCAGCGCCACGATCAGCCCGCTCAGCGTCAGGACCGAGAGCACCGTGCTGACCAGGATGATGCCCGAGGCGCGGGCCATGAAAAGATCGTATTGGCGGGCCAGCACGAAGGCGTTGGCCGCCGTGGGCAGGGCGGCCAGCAATATGGCGGCGTTGAACCACAGGCTGCCGGGCTCGAGGAAGATCAGCGCCAGCAGCCAGGTGACGGCCGGCTGCAGCACCATCTTCACGACCACCGCCAGCCCGACTTCGCCGGCGCCGGTGGTCAGCGACTTGCCGACCAGGAACAGGCCGATGGCGAACAGCGCGCAGGGCGCCGCCGCCTTGCCGATCAGGTCGAGGAAATTGACCAGCGGCACGGGCAGCGTCAGGCCGAACCCGGCCACCGCCATGCCGAGGAAGGCGGCGATCAGCAGCGGGTTGCGCAGGATGGCGCGGATCACCTTGCCCAGCGACTTCCAGATGCCGCTGCCGGCCTGCAGGTCGATCTCGACCAGGATCACCGACAGCGCCATCATCACCGTCGAGCCGAACACCGCGGCGATGGTGGCGGGCAGCGCGCCTTCGGGGCCGAAGGCGGTGATGCACAGCGGAATGCCCATGTAGCCGACATTGCCGAAGCCGGCGGCGATGCCGTGCAGCGACAGCTCGGCCAGCCGGCCGTTGGTGGCGATGGCGGCCAGCGCCATGGAGAGGAAATAGGTGAAGGCGAAGGCGCCGCCATAGACGACGATGAAGGGCAGGTTGAACATGTCGTCGAACGGCACGCGCGCCAGCGACAGGAAGAACAGGGCCGGCAGCGCGAACCACCAGACGAAGGCGTTGAGCGCCGCCGTCGATTCCTCGCCCAGCACGCCGACCTTGCCGGCGAAATAGCCGCAGCCGATCAGCGCGAAAATCGGCAGGGCGACGTTGAAAATCGCGTTCATGGCGGCGCGCACCATAAGGCCCCGCCCCGGCCCCGTCGAGCCCGCCCGCCGCCTGCCTTGACCGGCCCCCATTGCGAGGCTTTAGTGGACCAAAGCGTTTCATCTGGAGGGACGAGAGTGACGCCGCAGGACGGACTTGTGTACGCCATGGTGCTGGTTTCCGCCGCCGACCGGAACATGACCGATCTGGAACTGGAGCGGCTGCGCGGCCTGGTCGACCGCCTGCCGATCTTCCGCCGCTACAGCCAGACCAAGCTGGCCGACGCGGCCGAGGCCTGCGCCAAGACGCTGAGCGGCAAGAACGGGCTGGACCGCACGCTGGCCGCCATCGGCAAGGGCGTGCCCAAGCGGCTGGCGACGACGGCCTATGCGCTGGCCTGCGACATCGCCGCCGCCGAGGGCACGGTGAAGATCGAGGAGATGCAGCTGCTCGACCTGCTGGCCGACGCGCTGAGCATCAACCGGCTGGAGCAGGAGGCGATCCATTTCGCCGCCGGCGCGCGCTATCGCAAGGGCTGAGGCGATGGCGGAAATCCTGCCCTTCTACGTCGACTTCAAGAGCCCCTACGCCTACCTGGCGATCGCGCCCACGCGCCTGCTGGAGCGCGATTTCGACGTCGCGCTCGACTGGCGACCGCTGACGCTGAACATTCCCGACTATCTCGATGCGGTCGATACGCGCAGCGCCCATAACTGGCGCAAGGTGCGCTACTCCTACATGGATGCGCGCCGGCTGGCCAACCGGGTCGGGCTGACGATCCGCGGCCCGCAGAAGATCTTCGACACGCGGCTGGCCTCCATCGCGCTGATGTACGCCAAGGGCCAGCCCGGCTTCGGCCGTTTCGTCGATCTGGGCTTCGAGCGCTTCTTCAAGCGCGAACTGGACATCGAGAACGAGCAGGTGATGGCCGCGCTGCTGGCCGAGGCCGGCATCGACCCGTCCGGCTTCGCCGCCTATTGTCGCGGCCCCGGCGGCGCGCAGCACGACGCCGACCGCATTGCCGCCGAGGAAGCCGGCGTGTTCGGCGTTCCCACCCTGCTGGTGCGCGGCGAGGTCTTCTGGGGCGGCGACCGCCTCGACCTGGTGCGCGAACGGCTTGCCGAATACGGCCTGCGGCGCAAGGCGGCGTGATGGACCCCCGGCGCGACGACGACACCTGGTTCCAGCGCCTGCATCGCTGGCGCCAGCGCAATGCCGGTCCGGTCTATCTGGTGCTGCTGAGCCTGGTCGCCCTGCTCTACGCGTTGAGCTATTTCCGTTCCAACTGAGGAGAGGCCGATGTCGATCCTGCAGGGCAAGATGCTGGTCGATACCGCGTGGCTGGCGGCGCACCTGACGGCGCCGGGCCTGCGCCTGTTCGACTGCACCACGCATCTGCGGCCCGATCCCGCGCGCGTCTATCGCGCCGAGGACGCGCGCGCCGAATACCGGGCCGGGCATATTCCCGGCGCCGCCTATATCGACCTGCAGGGCGAGTTCTCCGACCCCGCCAGCGAACTGCGCTTCACGCTGCCGCAGCCGCCGGACTTCGCCGCCGCGGCTGGCGCGCTGGGCATCGGCGAGGATTGCGACGTGGTGCTCTACAGCGCCACCTCGCCGATGTGGGCGACGCGCGTCTGGTGGATGCTGCGCGCCATGGGTTTCGACCGCGTCGCCGTGCTCGACGGCGGGCTGGCGAAATGGCAAGCCGAGGGCCGGGCGCTGGAAAGCGGCGACAGGCGTCACCAGCCAGCGAAATTCACGCCGCGGCCGCGCCCGCATCTGGTCGCCGACAAGCATCGCGTGCTGGCCGCCATCGACGACGGCGCCACCCGCATCCTCAACGCGCTCACCCAGGGGCAGCACGCCGGCAACCCGAAATCGGTGAATTACGGCCGCCCCGGGCACATCGCCGGCAGCGTCTGCGTGCCGGCCATGGGGCTGGTGCGCGAGGACGGCACGCTGCGCCCGCCCGACGAGCTGCGGCAGAGCTTCGCGCAGGCCGGCATCGCGCCGCAGGATCGCGTCGTCGCCTATTGCGGCGGCGGCATCGCCGCCACGCTCGATGCCTTCGCGCTGGCGCTGCTGGGCAACGAGAAAGTGGCGGTCTACGACAATTCGCTGTCGGAATGGGCCACCGATCCGTCGCTGCCGATGCGGACCGCGACATAAGGGAGGGAGCAATGCCCAAGGCCTATCTGATCGTCGAAGTCGACACCACCGATCCCGAGCTGATGGCGAAGTACCGCGACGGCACGCCGGCGGCGATCGCCCGCCATGGCGGCCGGTTCATCGTGCGCGGCGGCAACCCCCAGACGCTGGAAGGCGGCTGGACGCCGCCGCGCCTGGTGGTGGTCGAATTCCCCTCGCTGCAGAAGGCGCAGGAGTTCTACGCCTGCCCGCACTACAAGCCGCTGCTGGAGATGCGGCTGAAGGCGGGCAAGAGCAAGGCGATCCTGGTCGAGGGCACGCCCGAGTGAACCAGGCGACTTCGGGCTACAAGGCGGTCGCCCGGCTCTACAACGCGCTGATGACCGGCGTGGTGCTGACCCTGGTCAGCCAGCGCGGCAAGGAGCCGGCGCGGCAATTCGTGCAGGCGCATTTCCGCCGCCAGCATCTGGAGAAATTCCTGCCCGGCCTGAAGAAGCTGGGGCTGGACGGGCTGCCCGACGCGGTGGCCTGCGCCCGCTACCACTATCTCTCCAACGCGCTGGGCGGGGTGAAGACCGAATACGTCGAGGAGAGCGACGCCAAGGCCTGGGTGCGCTACCCGCCGCCGCGCTGGATCTGGCAGGGCACCGCCATCTGCGGCGTGCCTACCGAGGTCAATGCCGCCATGCTCCATGGCTGGCACGGGCACAACGGCGTGTCGCTGGGCAATCCGCGGCTGGGCTTCGTCTGCACCGGGCTGACCACCGACGGCGATCCGGGGCTGGAAGGCTACTATATCGACTATGGCCGTCCCATCGCCGAGCCCGAGCGCGTGCGCTATGCCAGGGACGAGCGCATGCCGCGCTTCGATCCGGCCAGAGCGCCAAAGCTGGACGTGGCGTCATGGCCGGCCGAACGCCTGGCCAAAGTCGAGCGCGCCTATGCCGTCGAATATCTGCGCTCGCTGGTGCCGACGCTGGCGCAGCTCTTCGGCGAGCCGGAGATGGCGGCCATCCTGGGCCGCACGGCGCGGCTGATCGGCATGCAGTTCTACGACGACATGGCGACGATGCTGGGCGCGAGCGGCAGAACGCCGGCGGCATTCCTGGACCTGACCGCCGCCCTGCTGCGCGCCAGCGGCGAGACGGTAGAGATCGCCGACGGCGAATTGCGCCAGTCGGGCTGGAAGGCGATGGACGGCATCGAGGCGCCGGCCATCGCCCTGGGTGCCTGGAACGAGATGCTGGCGGGCATGCTCGCCGTGCACGACCGCTTCCTCAGCCTGACGATGGAAGACCGCCGCCAGCGCGACGGTTTCGTCGCCTGGCGCGTCGGTTAGAGCAAAACATGTGAATTTGCTCTAATCATTGAAAGATAGGGCGGCTTCACACGATCGGACGGAAGCGCCTGCGCTTCCGTCCGATCGTGATCCGCTCTAATTCGGATCGCCGTCGCCCATCTGCGACTGCAGGTAGTTCTGCAGGCCGACATCCTCGATCAGCTTGAGCTGGGTCTCGATGAACTCGATGTGCTTTTCGGTGTCGGCCAGGATTTCGCGCAGGATCTCGCGCGAGACGTAGTCGGCGGCCTTCTCGCACACGCCGATGGCTTCGACCAGCACCACGCGCGAGTGCCTCTCGATCGACAGGTCGCAGGACAGGCCCTCGGGCAAGGTCTCGCCGATCTTCAGCTTGTGCAGGTCCTGCAGGTTGGGCACGCCGTCGAGCATGAGGATGCGCTCGACCAGCTTGTCGGCGTGCTTCATCTCGTCGATCGATTCCTTGTATTCGTGCTTGGCCATGCGCTCGTAGCCCCAGTGCCGCCACATGCGCGCATGCAGGAAATACTGGTTGATGGCGGAGAGCTCGTTGGTGAGCTGCTTGTTGAGCTGCTGGATGACGCCCTTGTCGCCCTTCATGGCCCTCTCCCTCGGAATCGATGCGGCGGCAGCCGTCATCGCAACCTAATCGAGAGAACGCACGAGCTCAACGCAACGCACCGCGAATGCGAACGATGCGCAGAGATTTTTGTGGGAGGTTCGCTTCAGGCCGGAACGGCGGCCGCGGCGACGGGCAGACGATCGTCGCCGCAAGCGTGCTGGCGCGTTTCGGTGCGCGCCGTTTCGACCATCTCGCGGACATGGCCGATGCACTTGCCGCATTGCGGCTTGCCCAGGCAGCGATAGACGCCGGCGACCGACTGCGCGTCCGCCCGCAGGCACTCGCGTACCTGGCGCTCGGTGAAACCATTGCAGAGGCAGACGAACATGGGCCGACCGGTTCCTGTCGCTGTGACGGGCCCTTCTTTCTATTGAAGATGCGAACCATTTGCAATGGCATTGCGAGGCGTTCGCATGAGCGGAGAAAATCGAGCGAAATCAGCGCTCTAAAGAGCGAGAAAAGCGCGGATCGACCGCCGGTAGCCGTCGGGCAGGGTGAGGCCGGCGAGTTCGTCCGGCTCTACCAGGCGCAAATCGCGGTGTTCGTGGGAAAAGCGCAGTCGGTCGGCGCGCAGCACGGTGCAGGCATAGGTGACGATCGCCACCTCGCCATGGCCCGCGATGCGGTAGAGCCAGGAATCGAGAATGCGGTCCACCCGTGCCTCGATGTTCAGCTCTTCCTTCAGTTCGCGCAGCAGTGCGGCTTGCGGCTGCTCGCCCGCTTCCAGCCGGCCGCCGGGCAGCTCCCATTCGTCGCGCTCGTTGAACAGCAGCGGGATGCGTCCGCCGATCGCCATCACGCCCTTGACCGACACCGGAAAGCGCGGCGGGTTCATTTGCCGCTCTCCTTGGCCCAGCGTTCGGCCCAGCGCGTCAAGGGCACCAGCGCCTCGATCAGTTCCAGGCCGCGCGGCGTCAGGCGATAGCCGGCAGCGGTCGAGTCCAGCAGGCCCGCCTGGCGCATCTCGCCCAGCCGCGCGTTCAGCACCGTGGGCGAGATGCCGCCGCAGCGCGCGCGCAGGGCGCGGAAGGTCAGCGCTTCGGCGCGCAGTTCCCACAGAATGCGCAGCAGCCAGCGCCGGCCGGCCAGGTCGAGCGCGGCCATGATCGGCCGGCCGCTGGTCGAGCCGCGCACCTTGCGGCCGGGCAGCGGCCCCTTGCCTGCCATTGACTCTCCTTACGCTACGTTTTATGTAGCATTGCGCTATGGAAATCGTAGCGTATGGAGGATCGCATGACCAGACTGGCCCCGCTCGTCCCGCCCTACCCGCCGCAAGCCGCCGCCGTGCTGGAGCAGATGGGCTTCGGCATGCCCCAGCCGCTGGCCCTGTTCCGCACCATCGCGCACAACCCCAGGGTGCTCGACCGCATCCGCCTGGGCGGGTTGCTGGACAAGGGCAGCCTGACGCTGCGCCAGCGCGAGCTGATGATCCTGCGCTGCTGCGCGCTGTGCGGCGCGGAATACGAATGGGGCGTGCATGTCCGGATCTTCCAGCCCCATACCGGCATGAGCGCAGCGCAGGTCGCCGCCACCGCGCGGCCCCAGCCGGACGCCGCGCTGTGGCAGGAGGACGAGCGGCTGATCCTGGAGCTGGCCGACGCGCTGCATGCCGCCGCCCGGGTGGAGGAGGCGCTCTACGGCCGGCTGCAGCGCGCCTTCGACGCGGCGCAACTGGTCGAGCTGGTGGTGCTGGCGGGCTTCTACCACACCATCTCGTTCGTGATCGGCGCCTTCGCCATCGCCAACGAGCCGGAGGCGCCGCGCTTTCCCGCTACTTCCTGATCTCGATCTCGACGAAGACGAACTCGAAATCGTTGGGGTTGATCACGTCGTGCTCGACGCCGATCTCGCGCGCGTAGGCGACGCCGGTCTTCAGTTCGGCGGCGACGACCCGCTTGCCGTCGTCGATGTCGAGCCGGCCGCCGGTGATCGGCACCACGACGTAGTCCATCTCGTGCCGGTGCCAGCCGGTATGGCCGCCGGGCGGAAAGCGCCACTGCGTCACCTTCACGCGCGGATTGTCGACCTGAACGGTGGGGACGGCCAGCGGGCGTTCCGTCATCGCCTCATTCCTCGTCGTCGTCGGGATGCTCGGCGATGCGCAGGTTCATGGCGCCGCGCTGGGCGGCGACGGTGTCGAACTGGGAGCGCAAATCGGGATGCTTCTCGAGGAAGGCGCGGAAATCCTCGACGTCGAGCGTCAGGAACTGGCAGTAGTCGACCGCCACCACGTCGGCCGTGCGCCGGCCGCCGCTCAACAGCGCCATCTCGCCGAAGAAATCGCCCGGCTCCAGCTTCAGGCGCTTGTTGCCGACATGCACCTCGACCTTGCCCGAGGAGATGAAGAACATGGCGTTGGCGCGGTCGCCCTCGCGGATGACGCGCTCGCCCGGTTCGGCCGAGCGCGGCCGCAGCAATCCGATCAGTTCCTGGCGGCGGTCGCCGTCCAGCCCGGCGAACATCGGAAAGCGGCTGGCGAAATCTTGCGGATCGAGCGCGACATGGGCGCCGTGATGCTCGCTGCCGGCGCGCGCCTCCTCCAGTTCCCGCTTCAGGGCGCGCAGCCGGCCGCGGCGGCTGGTTTCCAGCGCCTTCTTCAGGTTGGGCTGCCGCATGATGCGCTGGCGGATCTTCTCGGCGCCGGCAAAGGCCAGCGGGTTCAGGGTGATCGACAGCAGCGCGCCGGCGAGGATGAGGTCGCGGCCCTCGGTCGGCAGCAGCCCGTAGGCGATGCCCAGCCCGGCCAGGATGAAGGAGAATTCGCCGACCTGCGCCAGGCTGGCCGAGACCATCAGCCCGCTCGAGACCGGATAGCCGAACGCCATCACGATGCCCAGCGCCACCAGCGACTTGCCGATCATGATCAGCAGCAGCACGGCGACCACCTCCAGCGGCTCGCGCACCACGATCGACGGATCGAACAGCATGCCGACCGAGACGAAGAACAGCACCGCGAAGGCGTTCTGCAGCGGCAGCGATTCGGCGGCCGCCTTCTGGCTGAGCGGCGATTCGCTGAGAATGAGGCCGGCGAAGAAGGCGCCGAGCGCGAAGGAGACGTCGAACAGCTCGGCCGAGCCGTAGGCGATGCCCAGCGCCACCGCCAGCACCGAGAGGGTGAACATCTCGCGCGAGCCGGCCCGCGCCACGCGCGCCAGGATCCACGGCACGATGCGCGGCCCCGCCACCAGCGCGATGATCACGAACAGCACCACCTTGCCGATGGTCAGCAGCAGGCTCCACAGCAGGTCCCAGCCGGTCGCCGCCGCCGGCGCGTGCCCATCGCCCGGCACCGTGCCGCCCAGCACTTCGGCCAGGGCCGGCAGCAGCACCAGCGCCAGCACCATCGCCAGGTCCTCGACGATCAGCCAGCCGACCGCTATGCGCCCGTTGACGCTTTCCACCGCGTTGCGCGCGTCCAGCGCCCGCAGCATGACCACGGTGCTGGCGACCGACAGCGACAGGCCCAACACCAGGCCCGCGCCCAGGCTCCAGCCCCAGCTCATGGCCATGGCCGCGCCGATGATGGTGGCGATGACGATCTGGCCGACCGCGCCGGGCACCGCGATCCAGCGCACCGCGATCAGGTCGGCGGCGGAGAAATGCAGGCCGACGCCGAACATCAGCAGGATGACGCCGATCTCGGCGAGCTGTCCGGCCATGTCCTGGTCGGCGGTGAAGCCGGGGGTGTAGGGGCCGAGCACCACGCCGGCCAGCAGGTAGCCGACCAGCGGCGGCAATTTCAGGCGCGAGGCCAGGAAGCCGAGCAGAAACGCCAGCAGCAACCCCATGGCGACGGTCGAAATCAGCGTCGCTTCATGGTGCATAAGGCATCCTCAAATAATGGCGGATGGGCGTGCGCCAACGCGGGCGGCCCGGGATTTTGTCGCGGATCGTTTCAGCTCGCAACACTGGAAAAGAGGCCGCCGATGCGGCCTCAGCCGACGAAAGCGCGCTCGATCACGTACTGGCCGGGCTGCGCGTTGGAGCCTTCGACGAAGCCCCGCTCCTCGAAGATCGCCGACAGGTCCTTGATCATCTCCATGCTGCCGCACATCATTGCCCGATCTGTTTCGGGGGACAGCCCGGCCGGACCGGGCACCCCGAGTTTGAACAGCGAACCCTCGCGCAGCATGGTGGTGATGCGCTGCCGGTTGGGGAATTCTTCGCGCGTCACGGTGGGGATGTATGTGAACTGCCTCACAGCGTTCTCGGCCACCAGCGGATCGTCCGCCAGCTTCGCTTCCAGCTCCTGGCGATAGGCGAGGTCGCTGACCCGCCGCACCGAATGCACCACGACGACGTGCTCGAAGCGCTCGTAGATTTCCGGATCGCGGATGATGGAGAGGAACGGCGCCAGCCCGGTGCCGGTGGCCAGCAGGAACAGCCGCTTGCCCGGCAGCAGCGCGTCGGCCACCAGCGTGCCGGTGGTCTTGCGCCCCAGCCACAGATCGTCGCCCGGCTGGACGAGTTGCAGACGCGAGGTCAGCGGCCCGTCCTGCACCTTGATCGAGAGGAACTCCAGTTCGTCGGCATGCGCCGGCGAGGCCACCGAATAGGCGCGCAACAGCGGCTTGCCTTCGGCCGGCAGGCCGATCATCACGAACTCGCCGGAGCGGAAGCGGAAGCTCGGCGGGCGCGACACGGCGAAGCTGAACAGGCGGTCGTTCCAGTGCCGCACCCACAGCACCGGTTCGGCGTGCAGGGCCGCGGACGGCGCAAGCTTGGCGCTTGCCTTTGCAGCTTCGGTCATGGCTTCTGCTTCGGGCGCGGTGGAAGGTTGCGGGGCAGCGTTTTTGGCATTTGCCTCCGCCCCTGTCCAGAACCCGGCCCCGCCCGACAGCGTTGCATGGCTTGCAGCGCGGCCATGTGTCGCAAAAAATCCCCAACAGGCGCGCCGTTTTTTGCGTATTCCTGACGCCCTCGAGCCATGACCGATCTCGCCGCCCTGCCTCTGGCCGAACAGCCGCCCCGCGCCGATCGCGCCCGGCCGGTAGCCGTCTGGCTGCTGGTCGTGGCGGCGATGATTTTCGCCATGACCATCATCGGCGCGCTGACGCGGCTGACCGAGTCGGGCCTGTCGATCGTCGAATGGAAGCCGATCACCGGCATCCTGCCGCCGCTCGGCGCGGAGGCCTGGCAGGAGGAGTTCGCCAAGTACCGGCAGTCGCCCGAGTACAGGCTGGTCAATCGCGGCATGTCGCTGGAGCAGTTCCAGGGCATTTTCTGGCTCGAATACATCCACCGCCTGTGGGGCCGGCTGATCGGCATCGCCTTCGCCGTGCCGATGTTCTGGTTCCTGATCAAGCGGCGCGTGCCGCCGGGCGTGGCGCCGCATCTGTGGCTGCTGCTGGCGCTGGGCGGCGCCCAGGGGCTGATCGGCTGGCTGATGGTGCAGAGCGGGCTGGTCGACCGGCCCAGCGTCAGCCCGTACCGGCTGGCGCTGCATCTGGGGCTGGCGGTGGCGATCTACGGCTACGTCGTCTGGCTGGCGCTGGGCCTGCTGCAGCGGCGCAGCCTGGCGCCGCGGCCGCCCGCCGGCATCGCGCGGCTGTTCGTCTTCTACGTTTTCCTGGTCATCGTTTCGGGCGCCTTCGTCGCCGGCCTCGATGCCGGGCTGGTGCACAACACCTTCCCCGACATGTCCGGCCATCTGTTCCCGCCCGGCGGCTACGACGCGGCGCTGGGCCTGCGCAACCTGTTCGAAAATCCGACGGTGGTGCAGTTCCAGCACCGCTGGCTGGCCAAGCTGGCCGTGCTGCTGGCGTTCTTCGTCTGGCTGCGCGTGCGCACCGGCCAGCGCATCGGCTGGAGCAGCCGCCGCGCCGCCGACCTGATGCTGGGCATGGCGCTGCTGCAACTGGGGCTGGGGGTTTCCACCCTGCTGTTCGGCGTACCGCTCGCCGTCGCCACCCTGCACCAGGGCGGCGCCCTGGTCCTCTTCACCCTGGCGATCCTGCTGCTGCACCGGCTGCGCAGCCCCAACTAGGCATTCCGCCACCGCAGAACGCCGTTTGTCCTATGGATTCCCGACCGCCGGCGCTAAACTTGCAGTTATATTGCAAGCTTTTCGCTGTTTTGAGGGCGTATGGAGTCGGGGGAAGAAGAAAACGCGCGGGGGTCGAGGTCCGAGGCCAAGGGCTCGCTGGACGGGCTGGCGCAGCGCCTGGGGGCGCTGGAGGAATCGCTGACCGTCGTCGCCGGCGAACTGGGCGTGTCCGGCCTGCCGCGATTCAGGAGCCTGGATCCGGAGGCGGTCTATGGCGAGGCGGTGCGCCAGGCGCGCGAGGCGGTCGAGCCGTTGCGCGCGGTCCTCGACGAGGCGCAGGCCAAACTGGCGCAGATGGCGCAGGCGCAGGCGCTGCTGCGGCACGACCTGGCCATCACCGCCGATCGATACGCCAGCAGCGAAACCGTGGCCGCACTCGGCGGACGTCTGGCGACGCTCGCCGCGCGGCTCGACGAACTGCACGAGCGGATCGAGTTCCTGGCGCTGCGGCTGGATGCGATCTGGGAGCGCCTCGCGGCGCCGGCGGCAGCGGACAGCGACGGCGGCCGGCAGGACGTTGCCGACGCCGCCCTGCTGCAGCGGCTGGCCGCGCTCGAAGCGCGCGTGGAACAGGCGGAGGCCGGAAGCGGTCGCGACGACGCGGCCATCGCGGCCGAAGTGTCGCGCCAGATCGCCGCACTGGTCCAGGACGCCGCCGCCGCGTCGGCGTCGGCCAAGCCGTTGCTGGGCGCGGCTCCTGCCGACAAGGCGCTCGACGCCGATCCGCTGGTGATGAGCGCTGCCGAGCGCGCCATCGTGCGGCTGACGCACCGGCTGGAAAAGCTCGAAGAGTGGCGACGGGAAAACCGCGGCCCGGCGAAATCGCGGCGCGGCGTCATGAGCCGGTTTTTCGAAACCTGAGCCTGCCGGTGCGTTCGGTCGTTGACAGCGTCCGCCGAACCGGCAGACTGCGCGCAATTTCAACCGCTTGGGGCGATCCCTTCATTCATGAGCGTCTGGCGCATCGACAAGATTGACGCGCAAACCCGCACCTTGGCCGAAGCCGCTGCCAAGGCCGCGGGCCTCCCGCTGGGCGCCTGGCTGGAGCGGGCGATCATGCGCCGGGTGCAGAAGGGCATGCCGCAGGCCCCGCTGGTCGCTTCGCCCGCCGCCGGCCTGTCGCAAAAGCCGGAAGCGGAGCCGGAAATCTCGGCCGAAATGCAGGCCGCGCTCGACGCCGCCGAACGGCGGCGGCGGCAGCGCGCCGGCCAGCCGGAGGAGACGCGCTCCGCTGCGGAACCGGTCGCGGAACTGGCCGATCATCCCTTCGCGACGCCGGAGAAGGAGAGCGACGACACGCTCTACGAGCAGCCCGACCCCGCCGAGACCCAGCCCAATGGCGATGCCGCGCCGGAAGCGGTTCTGCAGATCGCCGAGGACGAGCCGATCATCGTCGCCGGGACGGACGAACCGGTCGAGGCGCGCGCGGAAGAAACGCCCGTCGAACCCATCTTCACCGAGCCGGCCGACGCGCTGCCGCCGGCTCCGGTTGTCGACGCCACGCCGATCGAGCCCATGGCGAGCGACGTCGCGGCGCAGGATGACAGGACGGTAGGCGTCACGAGCCGCCAGCCGGTGCTGGTCGCGCCGCCGCCGCCGGAGAGCCAACGGCGCCTGTCGTCCGGCCTGATCTATGGCGCTCTGGGACTTGCGGCGGTCGCGGCCGCCGCCGCCGGCGGGTATTTTTTCTTCGCCCGGCCGCAGCCCGAACTGGCCCAGGCCACCGCCAACGCATCGACGCCGCCAGCGCCGGAAAGCCCGGCCACGCCGGCCGCCGAGCGACCCCCGGAGGCGTCGCCCGCCCCGCCGGCCAGCCCGGCATCGGCCGGCGGCCAGGCCGCCGCACCGGTGGCGAGCCCGCCCAGCGATGCATCACCCGCCGCGGCCACGGCGGCCGCGCCATCCAGCCCGCCGGCGGCCGGCAGCGCCGGCGAAGAGCCGCGGGCGCCGGCCGCCTCGGACTCGGCCGCCGCCGCGTCGACCGACAGCGCCCCGCCGCCCGCCGCCGCGCAGGAGCCCGCGCCCCCACCGGCGACGGTGCAGGACTCGCCGCCGCCACCGCTGGCGCCGCCGGCCGGCCCATCGATCGCCAATCTGGCGCTGATGGATGCCGCGCCGACGCCGGCAATGCCCGCCGCCGAGCCGGCGCCACCGCCGGCCGCCGCTGCCGACCGCAAACCGCCAACGGCCAACGAAACGCTTCCCGCCCTGCGCAAACGGGCCGAGGCGGGCGAGCTCGACGCGCAACTGGAGCTGGGCCGGCGCTATCTCGATGGCTCGGGCGTCGGGCGCAACGAAACCGAAGCCGGCAAGTGGCTGCTGCGCGCCGCCGAGCAGGGCAATCCGCAGGCGCAGTTCAACATCGGCGTGATGTACGAACGCGGCATCGGGCTGGCGCCCGATCTGGGCAAGGCGCTCGAGTACTATCGCAAATCGGCGGCCCAGAGCACGCCCATGGCGCTGCACAATCTGGCCCTGCTCCACACCGGCGAACATCCCGGCGTGAAAGCCGACCTGGCGCAGGCGCGACGGCTGATGACGCAGGCGGCCGAACTGGGCCAGACCGAATCGCAGTACAGCCTGGCGATGATGCATCTGCAGGGCGTCGGCGGGCCGTCCGATCGCGCCATGGCGCTGTCCTGGATGGCGATCGCCGCGCGGCCCAACCTGCCGCAACTGATCGACGCGGCGCGCCAGCTTTCCGCCCAGCTCAGCGAACCCGAGCGCCAGCGGGCGCGGCAGCTCGCCGAGGGCCACGTCAGGAAGATCCAGGCCAACCTGGCCAGGCTACGAGCCGGCCAGCCGGTGGCGCAGGCGGCGGCCGCGCAGGAACCGGCGCCGGCCAGGCCCCGCGTCGTCGATCGCGCCGCGATCGTGGAGATGCAGACGCTGCTGGCGGCCCTGAAGATCTACGCCGGCAGCGCCGACGGCGCGATGGGGCCGCGCACCGCGGCGGCGATCCGCGAGTTCCAGACCATGGCCGGCATGACGGTCGACGGCAAGCCCAGCATCGAACTGCTCGAGAGCCTGCGCGAAGTCGCCGGCCTGACGCAGCAATAGAGCGGATTCGCTCTTCAGTGTTCAGCTTCAGCCGCCCGCCGAACGGCAGGCGCGCACGAACCAGGACGGGCGCGCGCGACGCAGGTGCGCGGCGGCCGCGCTGGCCGCGACATCGTTCTCGAACAGCCCGAAGCAGGTGGTGCCGCTGCCCGACATCTGCGCCAGCAGGCAATCGGGCACGGCCGCGATATCGGCCAGCACCGCCGAGACCATCGGGCACAGCGCGACGGCGGGCGCGGTCAGGCCGTTGCCCAGCGCGCGCGCGAAAGCCGCCACGGCCGCAACGTCGCGCAGCGCCTCCGGCGGCGTCAGCGCTTCGGCGTAAGGCGGAGCGAGGCGGGCGAACACGTCGGCGGTGGCCAGGGGAATGCCGAGATTGACCAGCAGCAGCGACAGGCCGGGCAGCGGCAGCGGATCGATGCGCTCGCCGATGCCGCCGGCCATCGCCGGCACGCCGGCCAGGCACATCGGCACGTCGGCGCCCAGCCGGGCTGCGATCTCCTGCAGCCGTTGCGGCGGCAGATGCAGTCGCCACAGCTCGTTCAGCCCGCGCAGCACCGCCGCGGCGTCGGCCGAACCGCCGCCCAGCCCGGCGGCGAGCGGAATGTGCTTGGCCAGGACGATGTCGGCGGCGAGACCGGCGCAGCCGGCGAGGTCTTCCGTCGCGTGCCGCGCCAGCGTCCGGCCCGCGCGCAGCGCCAGATTGTCGGCCGCGCCGAGGCCGGCGGCGAACGGACCCGTCAGGGAGAGGCGCCAGGCCAGGGCAGGCGCCAGCGTCACCTCGTCGGCGAGGTCGAGGAAGACGACCAGCGACTGCAGCAGGTGGTAGCCGTCGGCCCGCCGTCCCAGCACGCGCAGGCCGAGATTGAGCTTGGCGGGCGCCTTGAGGGCGATGCCGCGGCCCACCTGCGTCAGTTCTTGGACGTCGAGGCGTCCGCCAGGCCGTTGGCGATCTTGTCCTCGACCCCCTTCACCTTGTCGGCATCCGGCTTCAGCGTCAGCGCGCGCTGCCACTGGAAGCGCGCCTCCTGCTTGCGTCCGACGCGCCAGTAGGCGTCGCCCAGATGGTCGTTGATGGTCCAGTCGGTCGACTGCAGCGCCACCGCCCGCTCCAGCAGCTCGACGGCGCGGCTGAATTCGCCCAGCCGGTAATGCGCCCAGGCCAGGCTGTCGACGATGGCGCCGTCGTTGGGCCGCTGGCGCACGGCGCGCTCCAGCATCTCCTTGCCCTCGCGCAGATTGACGCCCTTGTCGATCCAGGAATAGGCCAGGTAGTTCAGCACGTAGGGCTGGTCGGGCTGCAGTTCGAGCGCCTTGCGGAACGAGGCCTCCGCCTTGTCCCACTCGCCCGAGCGCTCGAGCGCGATGCCGTGCGCGTAGAACAGCGGCCAGTCGCGCATCACCGGCTGCGGCAGGCGGCCGACGGCGACCTGGTAGGCCTTCGCCGCTTCCGCATAGCGCTCGCGCCCGCGCAGGATGTCGCCCAGAGTCTGCGGCGCATCGGTGCGGTCCTGGCGCTCCTCGACCAGGGCGCCGACCTGGGCGATGGCTTCCTCGGTCTTGTCGGCCTGGTCCAGCGCCAGCGCCGATTTCAGCCGCGCCCGCCAGGCGAAGGGCGAGTTGCGCTCGATGCCGCGATAGACCTCGATCGCCGTCGCCTGCTGCTCGTTCTGGGCGAACAGGTCACCGAGCAGGATGCGGGCCAGGTCGTAATCGGGCCGCAGCTCCAGCGTCAGCCGCCCGAACAGCACGGCGGCGTCCTCCACCGATTCGTTGCGCGCGGAGTTGGCGGCCAGCGCGGCAAAGACGTCGAACAGCACCTCCGCCATGCCGTCGGTGACGGTGGGCTGGCGCTGGAACCTGTCGTTGACCAGCGCATCGAGCGGCGCGAATTCCGGCGCGCGCTCGGCGAAGGCGCGCATCAGCTTCTCCGCCTCTTCCGGCTTGCCGCTGCGGCGATGGAAGGCCGCCAGCGTCATGGCCACGCGCACGGTCGCCGCGTCCGGCGCGCCATAGGCTTCCGTCAGCTTGCGCAGCGCCTCGTCCTTGCGGCCGGCGGCCTCGTCGACCAGTCCCGAATGCAGCAGGAACACCGCCGACGGCTTGCCGCCCTGACCCGGCGGCGCGCTCGATTCCAGGCTGGTCATGGCCGCGGGGTAGTCCTTCTGCCCTACCTTCACCCAGGCCAGCAAATAGGGCCGCATGAAGCCCAGTTGCTGGCCCGAGGGGATGCGCGCCAGCGCCTTCTCGGCCCCGGTGTAGTCCTTCTTGCGCGCCGCCTCGATCGCCTGCGCCAGGGGCGCCACCGGATCCTGCGGGAACTGCTCGGCGATCTTGGGCGCCAGCTCCATGGCGGAGGAGAATTTTCCGGCCGCGATGCGCATGCGGAAGGCCAGGAACTGCATGGCCGGATCGCCCGGATTGAGCGCCAGCGCCCGGTCGATATAGGCCACGCCGGCGGCGTAGTCGCTGACCTTGTTGGCGTAGCGGCCGGCGAGATAGGCGCCGGTGGGCGATTGCGCCAGCCCGTTGCGCGGCTGCTGCGCCAGGGCCGCGCCCGGCGCGGCGAGCGCCACGATCGTCGCCAGCAGGATCAGTTGGGGCTTTCTCATCGTCGTACCACCTTCGGCGCTGGGGCCGATCCTACATATTGGGATAGTTGGGTCCGCCGCCGCCTTCGGGCACCGTCCAGTTGATGTTCTGCGACGGGTCCTTGATGTCGCAAGTCTTGCAGTGCACGCAGTTCTGCGCGTTGATCTGGAAGCGCTTGCTGCCGTCGTCGTTGTCCAGCACCTCGTAAACGCCGGCCGGGCAATAGCGTTGCGCCGGCTCCGCCCATAGCGGCAGGTTGACCTTGATGGGAATCGAGGGGTCCTTCAGCTTGAGGTGGACCGGCTGGTCCTCCTCGTGGTTGGTGCTGGAGAGGAATACCGAGGACAGCTTGTCGAAGGTGACGACGCCGTCCGGCCTGGGATAGGCGATGGGCTGGCATTCCGCCGCCGGCTTCAGCGTCTCGTGATCGGCCTTGCCGTGCTTCAGCGTCCAGGGGATGAGCTTGCCCAGCCCCAGGCTGTTCAGCCACATCTCGACGCCGCCATAGAGCGTGCCCATGGCCATGCCCCATTTCAGCGCCGGCTTCACGTTGCGCACCTTCCACAGGTCGGTATAGGACCAGGAATGGCGGAACGCCTCGGGATAGGCGGTCAGCTCGTCATACGCCCGGCCCGCCTTCAGCGCCTCGAACGCCGCTTCGGCGCCCAGCATGCCGGTCTTCATCGCGTTGTGGCTGCCCTTGATGCGCGGCAGGTTGACGAACCCGGCCGAGCAGCCGATCAGAGCGCCGCCGGGGAAGACCAGCTTGGGGATCGACTGCAGCCCGCCCTCGTTGATGGCGCGCGAGCCATAGGCCAGCCGCTTGCCGCCCTCGAAGAAGGGACGGATCCTGGGATGCGTCTTGAAGCGCTGGAACTCGTCGAACGGCGAGAGATAGGGGTTCTGGTAGTTCAGGTGGATGACGAAGCCGACCGCCACCTGGTTGTCCTCCAGGTGGTAGAGGAAGGAGCCGCCGCCGGTCTTGCTGTCGAGCGGCCAGCCCTGGCTGTGCATGACCAGGCCCGGCTTGTGCTTGGCCGGGTCGATCTGCCACAGCTCCTTCAGGCCGATGCCGAATTTCTGCGGCTGCACGCCCTCGCGCAGGCTGAAGCGGTCGAACAGCATCTTGGTCAGCGAGCCGCGCACGCCCTCGGCGAACAGCGTGTACTTGGCGTGCAGCTCCATGCCCGGCGTGTAGCTGTCCTTGTGCGTGCCGTCCTTGGCGACGCCCATGTCGCCGGTGGCGACGCCCTTCACGCTGCCGTCTTCGTTGTAGAGCACTTCGGCGGCGGCGAAGCCGGGATAGATTTCGACCCCCAGCTCGGTCGCCTGCTCCGCCAGCCAGCGGCACAGATTGCCCAGGCTGACGATGTAGTTGCCGTGATTGTTCATCAGCCGCGGCATCAGCGCCTCGGGGAAGCGGAAGCCGCCCTTCTCGGTCAGGAACAGGAACCGGTCTTCGGTGACCGGCGTATTGAGCGGCGCACCCTTCTCCTTCCAGTCGGGAATGAGTTCGTTGAGCGCCACCGGGTCGATCACCGCGCCGGACAGGATATGCGCGCCGACTTCGGAGCCCTTCTCGATGACGCAGACGCTGACCTCGTGGCCGGTCTCGGCCGCGAGCTGGCGCAGCCTGATGGCCGCACTCAAGCCCGCCGGGCCGGCGCCGACGATCACGACGTCGTATTCCATTGCCTCGCGCGTCATGGGATACTCCTTAGGCACGACAATTCTTGGTTTTTATGCGCTCCGCCGGCCGCCAGGGACGTAGCGGAACGTCGCCAAGGAATAACCTACCAGCCGCAGCGAGGCCATGGCTAATCCGGCGGACGATTCAGGCGATATTGCCGCAATTCTGGCCTTCTGGCGCGATGCCGGCGTCGACGAGGCGATGGAGGATGCGCCGGTCGACCGTTACGCCGCGAGCGCGGCGCAAGCGCCGCGCCCGGCCGCCGCCGCAGCGGCCCCGCGGCAGCAATCGCAGCCGGCCCCGCCCCAGGCGCGCGCGGCGGCCACGTCGGCGGTGGCGTCGGCGCCCGCGATCGGCCGCGCCGCCGCGCCGCCGCCGGTTGCGCCGGCCGCCGTGCCGCTGGAATCGCCCGCCGCCATCGCCGATGCGCGCGCGGTGGCCGCCGCCGCCACGACGCTCGACGAACTGCGCGCGGCGATCGAAGGCTTCGAGGGCTGCGCGCTGAAGCGCACGGCCAAGAACACCGTGTTCTGCGACGGCAATCCCGAGGCCGACGTGATGATCGTGGGCGAGGCGCCGGGCGCCGACGAAGACCGCCTGGGCCGGCCCTTCGTCGGCGTCAGCGGCCAGTTGCTCGACCGCATGCTGGCCTTCATCGGGCTGAAGCGCGAGGACAACTTCTACATCACCAACATCCTGCCGTGGCGGCCGCCGGGCAACCGCACGCCGACCTCGGCCGAGATCGCGCTGTGCCTGCCCTTCATCGAGCGGCACATCGCGCTGAAGCGGCCGCGCCTGCTGATCCTGGCCGGCGGCGTGTCGGCCAAGACCCTGTTCCAGACCAGCGAAGGCATCATGAAGCTGCGCGGTCGCTGGTTCGACTATCGTCCCGACTTCCTCGCCGCCGCCGTGCCGACCATGGCGATCTTCCATCCCGCCTATCTGCTGCGTTCGCCGGCGCAGAAGCGCGAAGCCTGGCGCGATCTGCTGTCGATTCGCCAGAAGCTGGATGAAATGCAAAAAAGCCGGAGCACATCTGGTTAACGCCGACTTGGGCGCAGCAACATCTGGTGCTGCGCGATTTTCGGGCGGAATTTTGACTTGCTCCCGGGCTGCAGGGGACGGCAGTGTCGCCGGCGCAGGGAAGCAATCGGCCCAAAAAAACCCGGACCGAGTCGATATGGGGATCATTCCATCGCGCGACGAGATGCAGCGTGCGGCGCTGGCGCTGGCCTTCGCCGCGCTGGCCCTGTCGTCGTCCCACGCGGCCGCGCAAGGCGCGCGCAACCAGGCCACCGTCGACCGCCTCGAGCCCGAACCCGCCGTCACCCGCAGCGTCGAGCGGCGGCAATTCCCGTTCGGCGAGATCCTGCCGCCCGGCGACAGCGGACGCTATCAAGCGATCTTCGACGCCCAGGAGCGCGGCGACTTCAAGCGCGCCGACGCCGAGATCGCCGCCCTGGCCGACCGCATGCTGCTGGGCCACGTGCTGGCGCAGCGCTACCTGCACAACGCCTACAAGTCGCGCTACGAGGAGCTGGCCGAGTGGCTGGCGATCTACAGCGACCATCCCGACGCGCCGCGCGTCTACGCGCTGGCGCTGAAGAAGCGGCCCGCCGGCGCGGCCGAACCCACCCCGTCGAGCTTCATCAGGCCCTCCACCGCATCCTCCGGCCGCGTCGCCGCCAACCAGACGCCGCCGACCAAGATGCTGTCGATCACCGAGCGCTCGCGCGCCAACGCCCTGAAGAAGAAGGTCGAGGATCTGGCGCGGCGCGAGAGCTTCACCCAGGCGCTGCGCCTGCTGGAGAGCAAAGAGGCGCAGAACTGGTACACGCCGGGCGAGATCGACCGCATGCGCGCCAGTATCGCCTCGCGCCTGTTCCTCTCCGGCAAGGACGACGAGCTGGCGCTGGGCACCGCGCGCGAGGCGGCCAGCGACGAGGCGGTGATGGCCAACTGGACCGCCGGCCTGGCGGCCTGGCGGCTGGGCGCCTATTCCGAGGCGGCGCGCCGTTTCCAGGCCCTGGCGGCCGCGCCCAACGTGGCGCCCTGGAACGCCGCCGCCGGCGCCTTCTGGGCGGCGCGCGCCAACCTGCTGGCCGGCAACCCCGAGCACTACAATCCCTGGATGCGCAAGGCGGCGGCCCATCCGCGCACCTTCTACGGCATCCTGGCGCTGCGCACGATCGGCGGCGATCCCGGTTTCCTGTGGACGCCGCAGACCCTGACGCGGCCGCAATTCGATCTGATCGCCAACGACCGCGCCGGCCGGCGGGCGCTGGCGCTGCTGAGCGCCGGCGAGGTCGTTCGCGCCGAACAGGAGCTGCACGGGCTGACGCTGGACGCCGATCCCGGCACCATCGCCGCCGTGCTGGCGCTGGCCGAGGAGGCGCGCCTGCCGGATCTGGCGCTGCGCGTGGCCAATTCGGTGCAGGACGAGAAGCTGCGCGATTCCATCCGCGGCCTGGACGCCGCGCTCTATCCGGTGCCCAACTGGCAGCCCAAGGGCGGCTTCGTGGTCGATCCGTCGCTGGTCTATGCCTTCGTGCGCCAGGAATCGGCCTTCAACCCGCGCGCCCGTTCGCGCGCCGGCGCCGCCGGGCTGATGCAGCTCATGCCGGCCACCGCCCGCGCCATGGCCCGCCGCGCCGGCTCGCCCGCCGACGCCAACCGGGTCTACCAGCCGGACGTCAACCTGATGCTGGGACAGGAATATCTGCGCCACCTGATGGAATACGCGCCGATCGGCGCCAATTTGTTCCTGGTGGCGGCCGCCTACAATTCGGGCCCGGGCAATCTGCAGCGCTGGCAGAGCGAAGTGAACTACAACGACGATCCGCTGCTGTTCATCGCCTCGATCCCGGTGCGCGAGACGCGGCTGTTCATCGAGCGGGTGATGGCCAATCTGTGGATCTACCAGATGCGGCTGAACCAGGGCACGCCGACGCTGGACGCCCTTGCCTCGCATCGCTGGCCTCTCTATGTCTCCGTGGACAGCAGCGTGCCGGGCAATTTCGCCCAGGCCAGCGAAGCGGAGCGCCAAGGTGGCAGTCGATGAATCGCGGCCGTTCAAGCCGGTCAATATCGCGGTCCTGACCGTATCCGACACGCGCGGCGAGGCCGACGACCGCTCCGGCCCGGTGCTGGTCGAACGCCTGCAATCCGCCGGCCACCGTCTCGCC
Organism: Reyranellaceae bacterium; assembly: GCA_050181585.1. Taxonomy (GTDB): domain Bacteria; phylum Pseudomonadota; class Alphaproteobacteria; order Reyranellales; family JAQSWP01; genus JAQSWP01. The sequence goes on along the minus strand of JBFXDA010000023.1, from coordinate 17,121 downwards.
GCCCGCGCCATCGTCACCGACGACGCCGGGAAGATCGTCGCCCAGTTGCGGACGTGGATCGCCGACCCGACGATCGAGGTGGTGATCGCCACCGGCGGCACCGGCGTCACCGGCCGCGACGTCACGCCGGAAGCCTTCGAAAGCGTGTACGAGAAGAAGATCGACGGCTTCGGCGAGATGTTCCGCTGGATCAGCTTCCAGAAGATCGGCACCTCGACCATCCAGTCGCGCGCCACCGCCGGGGTGGCCAACGGCACCTATCTCTTCGCCCTGCCGGGCTCCCCCGGCGCCTGCCGCGACGGCTGGGACGAGATCCTGAAACACCAGCTCGACATCCGCTTCCGTCCGTGCAATTTCGCCGAGCTGCTGCCGCGGCTGAACGAAGGCAAGACGCCGCGCAGCGGCTAGACGGCGCCCATGTCGGATTTCGCTTCTCTGCTGCGCGAACTGCATCGCGTGCCCGCCCTCGCCTCGTTGCGCGAGGGCGACCTGGCGCCGCTCTCCAGCAAGGGCACCGCGCATGGCCATGTCGCCATCGCGCCCGAAATCGACGGCCGCCGGCTGGTAGCGCGCATCGCCTACGCCTTTCCCAACGATCCGACCGCCGCCGCGCGGCTGGACGTCCAGGCCGAGGCCTTCCGCCGCTGCGCGCCCAGCGGCGTCACGCCGCGCCTGTTCGCCGTGGCGCCGCCCAGCGCGGCGCTGCCGGGCGGCCTGCTGATCGTCGACCGCATCGACGGCCGCGTGCCGCGCCTGCCGGCCGAGCTCGACCTGATGGCGCGGAGTCTCGCAGCCATTCACTCCCTGCCGGTGCCGCCGCGCGACAAGGCCGCGCCAGTTCCCTTCCCCGACGATGCCATCCTGGCGCTGCTGCGGACCGTCGAGACCAACGCGCCGTTCTTCGACCGGATGGCAATCGCCGACGCCGGTCGCAGCGCGCTGCGCGAAGAACTGGCATTCGCGCGCGACTACGCCAACTCGGCCACGCGCGGCCAACCCGATCCGGTGCTGGCGCTGGCCGACACCCATCCCGGCAATTTCCTGGTCGATGCGCAAGGCAAGGCCTGGTTCGTCGATCTGGAGAAGGTGCATTACGGCGCCGCCGCCATCGACCTGGCGCATGCCACGCTGGAGACCTCGACGCGCTGGGACCGCGAGGTGAACCTGACGCTGCCGCGCGACGCCATCGTTTCGTTCCATCGCCGCTATCTCGACCTGATCGGCGTGGAGCGCACCGCACGGCTGCGCCCGTTCCTGCTGCCGCTGCGGCGCATGACCTGGCTGCGCACCATGGCCTTCATGGCGCGCTGGTCGGTGCAGACCGATCCCGCCTATCGAGGCGACGAGCCCGATCGCTGGAGCGACCTGGGCCTGTCGCCGGAGATGAGGGCGCATGCGCGCGCCGCCATCGCCGATCTCTACCGGCCGCAGACCGTCGAACGGATTCGCGCCGAATGGCTTGGCGGCGAATCGCTGGCGCCATAGCGCCCTGATATTCCTCGGGCGGATTATTGTTCTTGTTTTGTTCTTTTGGCGCGCCTATGAGTCGCCCATGGTTTGGGTGCCTCCCCATCTTCCCACCGACCCCGACGCGCCGCTGCCCGACCAGGCGCGCAAGGGCCGTGGTGCTGTGTCCAACCGCACCAACCGTTACGAGAAGGAAGTGCGCATCGCCACCTCGGACGGCTGGAACGACGGCACGGTCCCGAGCGACGAAGACGAGCTGCCGCCGCTGCGCACCACGCTGCTGAAAGACGCCTCGCGCACCATCATCGCGCGCAACACCTCGCCCGACGTGCCGTTCGACCGCTCGATCAATCCCTATCGCGGCTGCGAGCATGGCTGCGTCTACTGCTTCGCCCGCCCCTCGCATGCCTGGCTGGGCTTCTCGCCGGGACTGGATTTCGAGACGCGCATCCTGTTCAAGCCGGAGGCGGCGAAGCTGCTGCGCAAGGAACTGAGCGATCCCAAGTATCGCTGCCGCATGATCGCCATGGGCACCAACACCGATCCCTACCAGCCGGCCGAGCGGCAGATGCAGATCACCCGCTCGATCGTCCGCACCCTGGCCGACTTCAAGCATCCGCTGGGCATGGTGACCAAGAACCACCTCATCACCCGCGACATCGACATATTGAAGGAGATGGCGCAGGACGACCTGGTCGAATGCTTCCTGTCGGTGACCACGCTGGATGCCGAACTGGCGCGCACCATGGAGCCGCGCGCCTCCACTCCGCGCCGCCGCCTCGACGCCATCGAGGCGCTGGCCAAGGCCGGCATCCCGGTCGGCGTGATGACCGCGCCGATGATCCCCGCGCTCAACGACCACGAGATGGAAGCGATCCTGGAGGAAGCGCACAGGCGCGGCGCTCGGCGCGCCGGCTACGTGCTGCTGCGCCTGCCGCTGGAGATCAAGGACCTGTTCCGCGAGTGGCTGGAGGCGCACGTGCCCGACCGCGCCGCCCGCGTCATGAGCCTGGTGCGCCAGATGCGCGGCGGGCGCGACTACGACCCGGAATGGGGCCAGCGCATGACCGGCGAGGGCCCGGTGGCGCAGCTCCTGAGCCAGCGTTTCGACAATGCCTGCCGCCGGCTGGGCCTGAACGTCGAGCGCTTCCGCATCGACACAAGCAAGTTCACGGTGCCGGCCGACGCCGTCGCCGAGCGCAATGGCGGGCAATTGTCGCTGCTATAGCTTCGCCACAAGCCGCGCCGCCTCGCGCGCGCTCATGCCTTCTTCCAGCCCCGCCTCCGCCGCCGCCGCGTTGACCCGCGACAGATAGCCGTGCTGCCACATGTCGAGCGCATCGCCGATGCGGCCGGTGGTGTGGGCGATGGCGGCGGCGGGAATAGCCTTCGCCTGCAGCATGGCGAGCGCCACCACGCCGGCCTCGTCCTTGCCGATGCCGGCATCGTTGAACAGCACCGCGCGCAGGGGAAACTTCAGCGCATATTCGCCCGCGCTCTGGCCGCCATGCGAGCCGGTGACGACGACGCAGCCTTCATGCGCGGGCGCGATCGAGGCGATGCTGTCCATGCCCCAGATGGCGCTGCCGCCCTTCTTCTCCAGCTCCCCCACGAACATCGTCGCCTCTAGATAATGAAGGTCGCCGTCGGCCAGCGCCGCCGCCACGGCTTGGTGTCGATGCGCTGGCGATAGGCGGCATAATGCTTGCGGCCCGCTTCGGTGGGACGGAACACCAGGTTCATCAGGTCGTCCAGGCCCTGCGGCGCGATGATCTCGATGCCACCCTCCGCCGTCAGCCGCGCGCCGACCGCCGTGCAGGTTTCCAGCCAGAAGGTCATGGCCTGCGCGGTATCGCGATAGGGCGGATCGCCGTTGAACTCGTGCATGCGCGCCTGGTTGCGCACCTGCCATTCGATATCCGGCAGGACCGCGCGCAGCCGCGTCTCCAGCGCCGCTTCCCGCTGGCGCGACGCGTCGGCCGGATCGAAGAACAGCACGTCGGTATCGGCGGGGAATTCCTCGCGCTGGCCGGTCAGCGCGTCCCAGACGCGATTGCGCACGAAACCGCCGGCAATGCACCAGTCGGGCAGCGACAGGTCGCGCACGGCGCGCAACTGCGCCATGGCCGATGGATCGGCCAGCAAGATATCCACCACTTTCGCCGCTTGCGCGCCCTGGCTCATGGCAACAGGATGAGCCGCGACCGACAGGGAAAGCAACACTTCCGCCGATGCCGACTTTCAGGATCGAACGCCAATGCCAGGGCGTCGTCGCCGGCATCGACGAAGCCGGGCGCGGACCGCTGGCCGGTCCGGTGGCGGCGGCGGCGGTGATCGTGCGCGAGCTGGCCCTGCCGCGCCGGCTGGCGCGCCTGATCGACGATTCCAAGAAGCTGACGGCGGAGGAGCGCGAGGAGATTTTCGCCCGCCTGCAGGACTGCGCGTCCGTCACCATCGCCGTCGGCATGGCCAGCGTCGAGGAGATCGACCGCCTCAACATCCTGCAGGCCACCTTCCTCGCCATGCAGCGCGCCGTGGCCGGCCTGCCCGGCCTGCCCGACGTCGCGCTGGTCGACGGCAACCAGGTGCCGCAACGGCTGGGCTGCGCGGTACGCACCGTGGTCGGCGGCGATGCGCTGTCGCTGTCCATCGCCGCCGCCTCGATCGTCGCCAAGGTCACGCGCGACCGGCTGATGCGCGAACTGGCCGGCGCCCATCCGGTCTATGGCTGGGAGCGCAATGCCGGCTACGCCACGCCTGAGCATCGCGCCGCCATCGACCGCTACGGGCCCAGCCAGCACCACCGCATGAGCTTCATGCCCATGCCGCTGTTCGCGGTGGCGGCAGGCCATCGAAGGGATTGAGTCGTTCACGTTTCGGACTCACCACATCTTGTGGATAAACTTAATAAGTATTTGATTCAAAAAGAAGAATCTTGACGAAGCCGAACTTCCGCCCGCACTCTGTCGGCCTCGCTTGACGCCGTAGCCTGGGGGTAGGGGACCAGCGTCGCGAGGCGGGAGCACCTCCCGCTTTTTCTTTTTGCGGGGCGGTCATCGGGGCGGTCATGGGGAGCACGCAAATCATCGTCGGCGAATGCGTGGCGGAGCTGGCCAAGCTGCCGGACGCCAGCGTCGACATGATCTTCGCCGATCCGCCCTACAATCTGCAGCTCGGCGGCGATCTGCTGCGGCCGGACAACTCGAAGGTCGATGCGGTCGACGACGACTGGGACCGCTTCGAGGATTTCGCCGCCTACGACCGCTTCACCCGCGCCTGGCTGGAGCAGGCGCGCCGCGTGCTGAAGCCTTCCGGCACGCTGTGGGTGATCGGCTCCTACCACAACGTCTACCGCATCGGCGCGGCGCTGCAGGACCTGGGCTTCTGGATCCTCAACGACGTGATCTGGCGCAAGTCCAACCCGATGCCGAATTTCCGCGGCAAGCGCTTCACCAACGCGCACGAGACGCTGATCTGGTGCGCCCGCGAGCGCAAGCAGAAGAAATACACCTTCAACTACGACGCCATGAAGGCGTTGAACGACGGAATCCAGATGCGCTCGGACTGGGTGCTGCCGATCTGCTCGGGCGGCGAACGCCTGAAGATCGACGGCCGCAAGGCCCATCCGACGCAGAAGCCCGAGGCCCTGCTGTGGCGTGTGATTCTCTCCTCCACCAACCGCGGCGATGTGGTGCTCGATCCCTTCCTGGGATCGGGCACCACGGGCGCCGTCGCCCGGAGGCTGGGACGCCGCTTCATCGGCATCGAACGCGAGAGGGAATACGCCGCCATGGCCCAGCGCCGCATCGACCAGGTCGAGATCCTGCCCGACGAGGACGTGCAGCCCATGCCGTCCAAGCGCGCCGAGCCGCGCATTCCCTTCGGCGTGGTGGTGGAAAGCGGCCTCTTGATGCCCGGCTCGATCCTGTCCGACGAGCAGCGCCGCTACAACGCCCGCGTCAAGGCCGACGGCACGCTGAGCGCCAGCGGCCGCTTCGGCGAGCATCGCGGCTCGATCCACCAGGTGGGCGCGGCGGTGCAGGGCGCGCCGGCCTGCAACGGCTGGACCTTCTGGCATTTCGACGCCGAGGGCCAATTGCTGCCGATCGACACGCTGCGCCAGCAGATCCGGGCGCGGATGAACTGATCCTCAGATCGGCCGGATGCCCGTGATCAGGGCATAGGACAGGTTCTGGTACCAGCAATTGACCTCGACGAAGCCGCTGCCCGAGACCGCCGCCAGCTCGTCGGCCACGGTGCCGAGATTCTCCGCCTTCAGCTCCGCCAGATGCTGCGCCGCGCGCTCAGGTTCGGCGCCGGCGGCCAGCACCTGCTGCTGCCAGGCCGAGCGATAGGCCTGATCGACCGACGGCGTGCCGGCCCGCACGCGCGTCGCCAGCAGCAGCATCCCGGCCCGCCCCAGCGCGCCGAACGCGGCCTCGTAGAGCTCGCGTTTCTGCTCGGCATCGAGCAGGTGCGTGGACAGCACGATGCTGACCACGTCGTGGCGGCCGGGCAGGTCCTCCGTCACCCAGTCGCTCACCACCGCATCGGCCCGCGCCGCCTTCGGACCCAGCCGCTGCACCGACTGGCGCAGCAGCGCCTCGTCCTGTTCCAGCAAGGTGAGCTGCGCGTTGGGAAAAGCCTCCGCCACCTGGCGGGCGAACACGCCCGAGCCGCTGCCGATATCGAGCAGGCTGAACGAGGCCTCGCGCGGATGCGGGATCAGTGCGCCGGCCAGGCCGAACAGCTCGGTGTGGCAGGGCACGTAGGTCGGCTCTTTCCAGAAATCCTCGGCCACGCTCGTCTCCTTCAGGCGCTGCGCCGGCGCGGCGGCGAGGCCAGATGCGCCATGGCATGGTCGACGATCTTGCGCATGACGGTCGGCAGCGCCTCGCCGCCCAACGCGTCCAGCGCCACGAAACCGCCCTCGACGTTGCGCGGCGAACCGCGCCACAGGCCGGCGCAGACGCGCAGTTCGAGATGGAAATGCGTGAAAGTATGGCGGACCAGGCCGGGCAGCTCGATCCACTCGGCTGCCACAGGCGCCGCCTGCATCAGCTCCGCATCGTTCCGCTGGCGCGGCTCCCATGCGCTCGACGGCACCTCCATCATGCCGCCCAGCAGCCCCTTCTCCGCCCGCCGCCGCAGCAGGATCGCCCCGTCGGCGCGCTGCAGCACGAAGGCCATGCCGTGGCGCGTCGGTTTCTGCGCCTTCTCCGCCCGCCGCGGCAATTCCTCCTGGATGCCCAGACGCCGCGCCTGGCAGTCGTGCACCAGGGGACACAGCACGCATTTGGGCTTGCGCGGCGTGCAGACGGTGGCGCCCAGATCCATCAGCGCCTGGGCGTAGTCGCCGGCGCGCCGCTCGGGAACATGCTGCGCCGCCAGCGCCTTCAGTACCGGCTTGGCCGCCGGCAGCGGCGTCTGCTCCGCGTGCAGGCGCGCGATGACGCGCTCGACATTGCCGTCCACGACATTGGCGCTGCGGTCGAAGGCGATGGCGGCGATGGCAGCGGCGGTATAGGCGCCGACGCCCGGCAATTGCAGCAGCCCCTCTTCGCTGTCGGGAAACTCCCCGCCATGGTCGCCCGCCACGACGACGGCGCATTTGTGCAGGTTGCGGGCGCGGGCGTAATAGCCCAGCCCGGCCCATTGCTGCAGCACATGATCGAGCGGCACCGCGGCCAGCGCCTCGACCGTCGGCCAGCGCTCCAGGAAGCGCTCGAAATAGGGCCCGACCGTCGCCACCGTGGTCTGCTGCAACATGATCTCCGACAGCCAGACGCGGTAGGAATCGGCGCTCTCGCCCGGGCCGGCGCGCCAGGGCAGGCGGCGGCGATGGCGGTCGTACCAGTGCAGCAGCTTGGGCGCGATCTGCGGCGAGTTCGGCTTCTGGCGCGGCGGCATGGGCGCTACCATACAGGGGTGAGCCAGGAAAACACCACACGACGGGGCGGCATGCGCAGCGTCGGCGCGTCGCTGCCCAGGATCGCCGGCAAATACGCGGGCAAACGCGCGCCGCTGGCGCAGTTGCGCGCCGTGTGGCCCGAGATCGCCGGCCGCGACATCGCCGCCCAGTCGCTGCCCGAGAAGCTGGTCGGCCTGGCGCGCGGCAAGGAGAGCGACCGGCCCGCCGCCTTGCGCATCCGCTGTTCCGGCGTGGCGGCGCTGGAGCTGCAGCATCGCCAGAGCGAGCTGGTCGAGCGCATCAACGCCTTTTTCGGCTACCGCGCCATCGACCGCATCGCCCTGGCGCAAGGACCGCTGCCCGCCCCTGCCCGGCTGCGCCCGCCTGCCCCGCCGCTGGATGCGAAGACCCGTGGCGCTATGCAGCGCGAGGCCGACCAGGTGCACGATCCCGAACTGCGTGCCGCCCTCAAGCGCCTGGCCGAAGCCATCGCCAAAGGCGGCTGACGAATTTCCGTCATGCTGAGCGCAGCGAAGCATCTTATCTCTACAGCGACGGTTTGCGGGCGGAGAGAAGACCCTTCGCTGCGCTCAGGGTGGCGGAAGGGGCACTGTTGTTTTGATTTTCCGCTCCTATATTGTGCGCGCCATGCTGAAATGCCTGATCATTCCCGTCACCCCGTTCCAGCAGAACTGCTCGCTGGTGTGGTGCGAGAAGACCAAGCGCGCCGCCGCGGTCGATCCCGGCGGCGACCTGCCGCTCGTGCGCCAGGCCATCGCCGAGCACGGGCTGACGCTGGAAAAGGTGCTGCTGACGCACGGCCATCTCGACCACGCCACCGCCGCCGGCTCGCTGGCCGGGGAGTACCGCGTCCAGATCGAAGGCCCGCATCGCGACGATCTCTACCTGATCCAGGATCTGCCCGAGTCGGGCAGGAAATACGGCTTCCCCAAGGAGAAGCCCTTCGTGCCCGACCGCTGGCTGCAGGATGGCGACACGGTGACGGTGGGCGAGGTCGCCTTCGACGTCGTGCACTGCCCCGGCCATACGCCGGGCCATGTCGTCTTCGTACAGCCGGACATGAAGATCGCCTTCGTCGGCGACGTGCTGTTCCGCGGCTCGGTCGGCCGCACCGATTTCCCCCGCGGCAACCACGACCAGCTGCTGCACTCGATCCGCGGCAAGCTGTTCCCGCGCGGCGACGACATCACTTTCGTGCCCGGCCACGGCCAGACCTCGACCTTCGGCTGGGAGCGCAAGACCAATCCCTATGTCGCCGACATGCTGTTCCAGGACGACTAGGCCCAAACGGCCCAGCGGGTTGACGAAAACGTCATCCCGCCTGCCCCGAATTCGCCCCGGTTTTCCGCCACCGTCCGGCCAGGCTCGGTGTGGAAAACATCGGGCGGGAGTCCGATTGACTCTGTGAACCACCGAAACGCAAGATGTTGTGGGAGAGGAGGGCTTAAATGCCTGAGATGTGGGGTTTTAGCCGCCGGGCCGCAGCGCGGCTGGCGGGTGCGTTCCTGATCGCAACGGTGAGTGCTACCTTGCAGGGCGGCCTCGCCGCGCCGGCGCGGGCGCAAACCCAGGACGTATTGAAGGTCACCGACAAGGACCGGGTGCTGGGCGATCCCAACGCCAAGGTGACGATCATCGAATACGCCTCGCTGACCTGCCCGCATTGCGCCGGCTTCCATACCGCCGTCCTGCCGGAGCTGAAGAAGCTCTATATCGACACCGGCAAGGCCAAGCTGGTCTATCGCGACTTCCCGCTCGACCGCGCCGCCGCCCAGGCCTCGCTGCTGGCCGAATGCGTGCCGGCGGACCGCTATTTCGCGATGATCGACATGCTGTTCCAGACCCAGGCGCAATGGTCGCAGGCCCGCGATCCGCTGGATGCGCTGTCGAAGGCCGGCCGGCTGGTGGGCATCGACGACGTGAAGTTCCGCGCCTGCCAGGACGACAAGGAGGCGCTGGCCGCCATCATCGCCGAGCGCCAGGCGGCCGAGCAGATCGGCGTCGGCTCGACGCCGACCCTGTTCATCAACGGCGAGAAATACGCCGGCACCCGTCCGGTGGCGGACTATCAGAAGATCATCGACGATCTGCTGAAGTAACCGCTCGAACATCGCCGCGGCGGACGGGGAAAGCCGCGGCGCCCGCAACGAAAAACGCGTGAAGTAACAAAGTGCAATTCAACAAGCTTCGCCTTTCGGGGTTCAAATCCTTCGTCGAAACCACCGAGCTTGCGATCGAGCCGGGCATGACCGGCGTGGTCGGGCCCAATGGCTGCGGCAAGTCCAACCTGGTGGAAGCCCTGCGCTGGGCCATGGGCGAGACCTCGCCCAAGCAGATGCGCGGCTCGGAGATGGAGGACGTGATCTTCGGCGGCACCGCGCAGCGGCCCGCCCGCAACATCGCCGAGGTGACGCTGAAGCTCGACAACCGCAAGCGCACCGCGCCGGCGGCGTTCAACGACAGCGACGAGCTCGAGGTCATCCGCCGCATCGAGCGCGGCATGGGCTCGGCCTATCGCATCAACGGCCAGGACGTGCGCGCGCGCGACGTGCAGACCATGTTCGCCGACGCCGCCACCGGCGCGCGCTCGACCGCCCTGGTCAGCCAGGGCCGCATCGGCGCCATCATCAACGCCCGGCCGACCGACCGCCGCCACCTGATCGACGAGGCCGCCGGCATCACCGGCCTCTACGCCCGCCGCCACGAGGCCGAACTGCGCTTGCGCGCCGCCGAGACCAACCTGACGCGCGTGCAGGACGTGCTGCAGACGCTGGAAGAACAGCTCAAGCAGCTCAAGAAGCAGGCGCGCCAGGCCAGCCGCTACCGCAACCTGTCCGACCATATCCGCCGCGCCGAGGCGCAGCTCTTGGCGCTGAAGCTGGCGGCGGGCGAGCGCGAGCGCGAGGAGGCCGCCGAAAAGCTGCGCGTGGCCGAGGCCGCCGTCGCCGACCTGACGCGGCTGGCCGGCATCGCCGCCACCACCCAGGCCGACGCCGCCGCCGTGCTGCCCGAACTGCGCCAGAACGAGGCCGCCGCCGCCGCCAAACTGCAGCGCCTGAACGTGGCCGCCGAGACGCTGGACGCCGAGGAGCGCCGCGTCGAGGCGGCGCAGGAGGAAGGCCGCACCCGGCTGCTGCAGATCGAAGCCGATGCCGGGCGCGAGCGCGAGCGGCTGTCCGACGCCCAGGCCGCCATCGCCGATCTGGAACAGGAGAAGGCGCAGGCGCTGGAGGCGCAGGCGCTGGAGGCGGCGCAGCGCGAGCAGGCGCAGGCCGCGCTCGATGCGGCGCGCGCCGACGTCGCCGCCGCCGAAAGCGCGCTGGAGGAACTGACCGGCCGCATCGCCCGCGACGCGGCCATGCAGGAAGCCGTGCTGCGCGAGATCGAGGAACTGGGCGAGCGCCTGCAGCGGCTGGGCGAACGCCACCGTGCCGTCGACGCGCAGAAGACCGCGGTCGAAGCCGAAATCGCCGCCCTGCCCGCGCTGGCGGATGCCGAAGCGGCCATGGCCCAGGCCGGGCAGGCGCTGGAGGAAGCGCAGCGCATGGCCGAGCAGGCCGAAGCCGACCGCAGCCGCTCCGAGCGCGAGGCCGCAGCCGCCCAGGCGCGGGTGCAGGACGCCGCCACCCTGCTGGCCAGGCTGCGCGCCGAAGCGGGCGCGCTTGCCGAATTGCTGGCGGCCAATGGCGGCGACCTGTGGCCCAAGCTGATCGATGCCATCAGCGTCACGCCGGGCTACGAGCTGGCCCTGGGCGCCGCCCTGGGCGAGGACCTGCAGGCCTCGGGCGATGCCGGCGCGCCGGTGTTCTGGCGCGCCCTGCCGGCGACCCACGAGGCCGGCGCCCTGCCCGGCGACGCCGTGCCGCTGGCGCGCTTCGTGCAGGGTCCGGCCGAGCTCGACCGGCGGCTGGCGCGCATCGGCGTGGTCGGCGATCACGCCATGGGCGATGCGCTGCAGGCCTGGCTGGCGCCGGGCCAGATGCTGGTCAGCCGCGACGGCGCGGTCTGGCGCTGGGACGGTTTCACCGTCAAGGCCGGCGCGCCCACCGCCGCCGCCACCCGTCTGGCGCAGCGCAACCGGCTCAACGATCTGCGCGGCGAGGTCGAGATCGCCGAGACCGAATGGGCCGAGATCGAGCGCCAGTACAACGCCATCCGCGACGGCCTGCAGCGCACCCAGGCCAGCGCCCAGGCGGCGCGGCAGGCGGTGCGCGGCGCCGAAGCGGCGCTGAGCGAGAAGCGCCAGGCTCATGCCCGCCTGCAGCAGCAGGCCAATGCCGCCGCCAGCCGCCTGCAGGCGCTGCTCGAGCAGATCGGCCGCCTCAACCAGGAAACCGGCCAGGCCCAGGGTCGGCTCGACGAGCGCGAGGCCGAGCGCGCCGCCTTCGTCGATCTCGACGCGCTGCGCGCCCAGGCCGCCGAGGATCGCCAGCGCGCCGCCGCCCTGCGCGGCACCCAGATCGAACGCCAGGGCGCGCATGAGCGGCTCCTGCGCGAGATCGCCGCCCGCGCCCAGCGCCTGCAGCAGGTCGCCATCGAGCGCGGCAACTGGCAGTCCCGCGCCGACCAGTCGGCGCGGCAGATCGAGGAGCTGGACCAGCGTCGCCAGACGGTGGAGGCGCAGCTCGCCGAGCTCGACGCCAGGCCGGCGCAGATCGCCGAGCAGCGTGAGAAGCTCCTGACCGCCATCGGCGAGGCGGAGACCGAGCGGTCCGCCGCCGCCGACGCGCTGGCGGCCGCCGAAGCGAAGCTGTCGGATGCCGACAAGGCCCTGAAGCAGGTCGAGGGCGAACTCGCCCAGGCGCGCGAGACGCGCGTGCGGCGCGAGGCGCAGGTCGAGCAGGCCGAGGAGCACCATGTCGCCGTCATCGAGCGCATCCGCGAGCGGCTGCGCTGCGAGCCGGAGCAGGTGCTGGAAGTGGCCGGCGTCGACAGCCTCGAGGGCCTGCCCGAGATCGAGAAGGCCGAGCAGCGGGTCGAGCGGCTGGTCCACGAGCGCGAGACCATGGGCGCGGTCAATCTGCGCGCCGAGGAGGAAGCGGGCGAGATGGAGCAGCAGATCGGCGCCATGACCGCCGAGCGCGACGACCTGGTCGAAGCCATCGCCCGGCTGCGCCAGGGCATCGCCGGCCTGAACCGCGAGGGCCGCGAGCGCTTCGTCGCCGCCTTCGAGCAGGTCGACCGCCACTTCCAGGAACTGTTCACCAAGCTGTTCGGCGGCGGCAAGGCGCAGCTCAAGCTCACCGAGTCGGAGGATCCGCTGGAAGCCGGCCTTGAGATCATGGCCAGCCCGCCGGGCAAGAAGCTGCAGGTGATGTCGCTGCTGTCGGGCGGCGAGCAGGCGCTGACCGCGCTGGCGCTGCTGTTCGCGGTGTTCATGACCAACCCCGCGCCGATCTGCGTGCTGGACGAGGTCGACGCGCCGCTGGACGACGCCAATGTCGAGCGCTTCTGCAACCTGGTGGAGGAGATCTCGCACAAGGCGGAGACGCGCTTCCTCATCATCACGCATCACCGCGTCACCATGGCCAAGATGCACCGGCTGTTCGGCGTCACCATGACCGAGCGCGGCGTGTCGCAGCTCGTTTCCGTCGATCTCCAGGAAGCCGACCGCATCGTCAACGCCGCCTGATCGGGAAAACGGCAAAACCCAGCCTGCGACAGGTCGTTTCAAGCATCTGTCGCAGGCGTTTTGATCAGCAAAATCAAAGTCGTAACCCACAACCGCGTCGGCTTGACACGCCATAACCCTGTCAATATTGTGCGCCCCGACTTCGCGCGCGCGGCAATCGCCGGAAAACGCGGTCAAAAAAGGGGTTTAACGCGGTCCAAAATCCGATGTCCGACAACCAGCCACCCAGCAGCGGCGATTTCGATGCTCGACTGCGGGCGGCGCGGGAAGCTCAGGCTGAGATCTCCGGCAAGAAGGCGGAAGCCCGCGGCGATCGGCAGGCCAACGAGAAGATGGGCATCGGCATGCGGATCGCGCTGGAACTGGTCGCCGGCGTGATTGTCGGCACGGCGATCGGTCTGGGGCTCGATTACTGGCTGGGAACCAAGCCCTGGCTGATGATCGCGTTCTTCATCGTCGGTTCCGGCGCCGGCTTTATGAATGTGATCCGCGTCGCGCGCGCCGAAGACCGGCGCCAGGCGGAGCGGAAGGCGGCCGAAGCGGCCAGACGCAAGAACGAGGGTTGACGTGGCAAGTCCGCTGCAGCAGTTCGAGATCAAGACCCTGACGCCGCTGTTCGAAGTCGGCGGCGTGCAGATCGGCATCACGAATTCGGCCATCGCCATGATGGCCGCGGTCGGCGTCGCCGCCCTGTTCCTGGGCCTGGGCATGCGCCGGGCCGCGCTGGTCCCCGGCCGCTGGCAGTCGATGGTCGAGCTGTCCTACGAGTTCATCGCCAACATGCTGCGCGAGAACGTCGGCAGCGAGGGCCGCCGCTACTTCCCCTTCATCTTCACCCTGTTCATGTTCGTGCTGTTCGGCAATCTGCTGGGCATGATCCCCTATTCCTTCACCTTCACCAGCCACCTGGCGGTCACCTTCGTGCTGGCGGCGGTGATCTTCGTGGCGGTGACGGTGATCGGCTTCGCCCGCCACGGGCTGCACTATTTCCGCATGTTCTTCCCGCACGGCGCGCCGCTGTGGACCGCCGTGATCCTGGTGCCGATCGAACTGGTGTCCTACCTGTCGCGCCCGATCAGCCTCTCCGTCCGTCTGTTCGCCAACATGACCGTCGGCCACGTGATGCTGAAGGTGCTGGCCGGTTTCGTGGTGGCGCTGGGCCTGATCGGCGGCTGGCTGCCGCTCTTGGCGCTGGTCGGCATCACCGCGCTGGAGCTGCTGATCGCCGTGCTGCAGGCCTACATCTTCACGATCCTGAGCTGCATCTACCTGAACGACGCGATCCACATGCATTGAGGCGGGCCAGGCCGGCCGGCTTCGATACGTAATCCAAACCAACCTTTCGATCCTAAGGAGCATCAAAATGGAAGCAGAAGCTGCGAAGCTGATTGGCGCCGGCCTGGCCGCGATCGGCATGATTGGCGCCGGCATCGGCGTGGGCAATGTGTGGGCGAGCTACATCGCCGCCATTTCCCGCAACCCGGCCTCCAAGGGCGAGATCGGCGCCAGCATCTGGATCGGCTTCGCCGTGACGGAAGCCATCGCGCTGTTCGCCCTGATCGTGGCGCTGATCGCCCTGTTCAGCTAATCGCACGGCAAGCCGCGCGCCCGCTTCCGGCCCCGGCCGGCGGCGGGCGGGCCGCGACGCTTCGGGTGGGCCAATGCCGCAATTCGACGTAACCAGCTTCCCCAGCCAGATCTTCTGGCTCGTGGTCACCTTCGTCGTCATGTACTTCGTCATGGCGAAGCTGGTGCTGCCGCGGGTCGGGACCGTGCTGCAGGACCGGCAGGAAAAGATCGCCGAGGATCTCGACCGCGCCGGCCAGTTGAAGAAGGACGCCGAGGAGATCACGGCGACCTACGAGGCGGCACTGGCCGAGGCCCGCGCCAAGGCGCAGGCGCTGCATCGCGAGACCGCCGACGCGCTGGCCGCCGCCGCGACCAAGCGCCAGCACGAGGCCGGCGCCGCCGTCGCCGCCCGCATCGCCGAGGCCGAGCAGCGCATCGCCGCCGCCCGCACCGAGGCGATGGGCCAGATCAAGTCCGTCGCCGCCGACGTCGCGGCCGCCGCCATCGCCAAGGTGGCCGGCGTCAGCGTCGACGGCGGCCGCCTGTCGGGCGAGATCGACAGCGTGATCGGAGCCCGCCGATGATCGCCACCGCCTACGCCGCGACCGACGGCGCCCATGCCGAGCCGTTCTACATGACGCCGGAATTCTGGGTCGCGGTCTCCTTCGTCATCTTCGTGGCCCTGGTCGCCAAGCGCGCCTGGCTGGCGATGAGCACCGCGCTCGACGCGCGCGCCGCCCGCATCGCCCAGACCATCGAGGAAGCCAAGCAGCTGCGCGCCGAGGCGCAGAGCGCGCTGGCCGAAATCCAGCGCAAGCAGCGCGAGGCGATGAAGGACGCGCAAGCCATCGTCGACATGGCCAAGGCCGAGGCCGAGCGCCTGCGCAAGCGCAGCGAGGAAGAGCTGCAGGCCTCCCTGGCCCTGCGCGAGCGCCAGGCGATGGACCGCATCGCCCAGGCCGAGAAGCAGGCCATGGCCGAAGTCCGCAACCTGGCGGTCGACGTCGCCATGGACGCCACCCGCAAGGTGCTGCAACAGCAGATCGATCCCGCCAAGGCCGGCGAACTGGTCGACCAGGCGATCGCCCAGTTGCCGCAACGCATGAACTGAGGCCGCCATTCAGGACCAACCGAACCGAACCCCCGCCGCGGCGGGGGTTTTCGTTTTCTGGCCGCTCTACGCGCTGACCCTGGCGGCGCTGACGGCGGGGCTGCTGCTGCCCGCCCTGCGCGTCACCGAACTGCGCCTGTTCGACACGGTCTATTCGGTGCTGGGCGGGCTCGACGCGCTGCGCCAGGCCGGCGACTGGCTGCTGTTCGCCCTGATCTTCGCCTTCTCGGTGCTGCTGCCCTACGCCAAGCTCGCGCTGCTGGCCTGGGTGTGGCGGCGCGGCCGTCCGTCCGGCAGCCACCGCGCGCTGGAACTGGTCGAGGCGCTGGGCCGCTGGTCGCTGCTGGACGTGCTGGTGGTGGCGCTGGCCGTGGTCACCTTGCGCGGCAATTTCTTCGTCCGCACCCAGCTCGAGCCCGGCCTCTACATCTTCGCCGCCGCCGCCCTGCTGTCGATGGCGCTGAGCGCCTGGACGCGCCGGCTGGCGCGGCGGCACGATCTTCGTTCGACCGGCTGAGGGAGATGGCAATGGCGCGCGTCGAAACCGTCGAGCAGCTCGAAGCCCTTTACGGCCGGCCGCTGGAGACCTCGCTGGTCAAGGAGACCGATTATCTGACCCCGGAGTACCGGCGGCTGATCGAGGCCTCGCCCTTCGTCGCCCTGGCCAGCGCCGGGCCGGAAGGGCTGGACTGCTCGCCGCGCGGCGACCGGCCGGGCTTCGTGCGCATCGCCGACGACCGCACCCTGCTGCTGCCCGACCGGGCGGGCAACAACCGCATCGACACGCTGCGCAACATCCTGTGCGATCCGCGCGTGGCGCTGCTGTTCCTGATCCCCGGCTCCGGCACGACGCTGCGCGCCAACGGCCGCGCCCATCTCTCCGTCGCGCCCGAATTGCTGGCCTCGTTCGAGGTCGAGGGCAAGCGGCCGCGCTCGGTGACGGTGATCGAGATCGACCGCGTCTATTTCCAGTGCGCCCGCGCCATCGTGCGCTCCGAGCTGTGGAACCCGCAGAAGCACGTCGATCCCAAGACGCTGCCGACGCCGGGCCAGATCCTGGCGACGCTCAGCAACCAGCGCATCGGCGGCGAGACATACGACAAGGAATGGCCGGAGCGGGCGAAAAAGTCGCTGTGGTGAGTCTCTCCTCGCAGCGATGCAGCAAGCAGGAATGGCGAAAAACTCCTCTCGTCATCGCCCGGCTCGACCGGGCGACCCATTCCTCCGCAACCCCCGTTGCGACCTGACAGCGAAAAGTGGCGATGCAGCAAGCAGAGATGACGGAAAACCCCTCTCGTCATCGCCCGCCTTGACCGGGCGACCCATTCCTCCGCAACTCCTGTTGCAGCCTGAAAGCGGAAAGCGGCGACGCAGCAGGCATGGATGGCCCGGCTGAACCGGGCCATGACG
>JBFXDA010000022.1:0-76585 GCA_050181585.1 Reyranellaceae bacterium | reverse complement strand
GCAAGAGCAAATCACGTTCTGTCGGAATCGCGAGCGATTCCGACAGAACGTGAGAATTTGCTCTAAACTATTGATGAATAGAGCGGATTCACACGGTTAGACGGAAGCGCCCGCGCTTCCGTCTAACCGTGATCCGCTCTAAGGAAAGGGAACCGGCATGGCCTCGGACCAGGATATCGCGGCAGCCCTGCAGGGCGTCTCGACGGCGACGCTGACCACGGTGCTGCTGAAGAAGGGCCTGCGCAATGTCTGGCTGCGCGGCACCAGGCCGCTGCGGCCGGGCCAGAAGCGGCTGGTCGGCCGCGCCTTCACCCTGCGTTTTGTCCCTGCCCGCGAGGATCTGGCGACGCCCGAATCCTGGTCCTCGCCGAAATCGACCCGGGCCGCTATCGAGGCCATGCCGGCCGGCTGCATCGCGGTGGTCGACGCCATGGGCATCGCCGATGCCGGCATTTTCGGCGACATTCTCTGCGCGCGCATGCACAAGCGCGGCGTCGCCGCCCTGGTGACCGACGGCGTGGTGCGCGACCTGGCGGGCGTGCTGGGCACCGGCCTGCCGGTGTGGTGCCGCGGCGCGGCCGCGCCGCCCTCGGTGGCCGGCCTGACCTTCGTCGACTGGCAACAGCCGATCGGCTGCGGCGGCGTCGCCGTCTTCCCCGACGACCTGATCGTGGCCGACGACGACGGCGCGGTGGTGGTGCCGGCCGCCTTCATCGACCATGTGCTGGCGACCGCGCCCGAACAGGAAAATCTCGAGGCCTGGATCATGCGGGAGGTCGAGGCCGGCGTGAAGCTGCCCGGCCTCTACCCCGCCAATGCCGAGACCACCGCCCGCTATGCGGCCAGCAAGCAGAAGAAGTGAGCCGCGGACATGGCGTTGCGTTACGCCCCTGTTGCGGCAACGCCGGCGCACATCGACACTGATGCCATGAGCAAGCCCGTCGCCCCCATCGTCGAACGACGCCGCCGCTTGGCACGGCGGCGCCAGGGCCATGCTGCGCACGAACGACGACGCTGACGATCGCCGTTTCGTTCCCCAGCCCGCCCTGCCCGCTTGCCGCCGGCAGGGTTTTTCTTTGCGCCGAGAAAACCGCCATGTCCGATTCGATCGAAATCCGCGCCGCCACGCCGCAGGATGCCGCCGCCATCCGCGCCCTGACCCGCGCCGCCTATGCCAGATGGGTGCCGCTGATCGGCCGCGAACCCTTGCCCATGACGGCCGATTACGAGGCGGCCGTGCGCCAGCATCGCTTCGATCTGCTGCAGGTCGAGGGCGAACTCGCCGGACTCATCGAGACCGTGACGCAACCCGATCATCTGTGGATCGAGAACGTCGCCGTGGCGCCGGACCATCAAGGCAAGGGCCTGGGCCGGCACCTGCTGGCGCATGCCGAGGAGTTGGCCCGGGCGGCCGGGCTGGGGGAACTCCGCCTGCTGACCAATGCCGCCTTCGCGGCCAATATCGTCCTCTACCGGCACCTCGGCTACGTCATCGAGCGCACCGAGCCCTTCCGGGACGGCGGCACCACGGTCTACATGAGCAAACGGCTGGTCCGGTCCTGACCGGCGGAAGGCGCAACAGGGGGAAAGGGCGGGATTGGTGGAGCCGAGCGGGATCGAACCGCTGACCTCGTCATTGCGAACGACGCGCTCTCCCAACTGAGCTACGGCCCCGCTCCCGAAACGGCGCGCATAATCCTCGCCCGTCCCCGGCCTGTCAAGGAAGCATAAAGTCCAGGTTTCACAAGCGCTTGCGCCGGAATGCCGATACCGCCCCGCCGGCTTGCGCGCCCCGGAGGCGTTGGGTAGGGTGGCCGCCTTCCACCCGGCCACCGCGATGGAGCGAGAATGCAGGCGCTGATCGAAGTTCTGCTGGTCGTCATCGACATCTATATCTGGCTGCTGATCGCCATGGCCATCCTGTCGTGGCTGATCGCCTTCAACGTGCTGAACACGCGCAACCGCTTCATCGCCATGGCGGTCGATTTCCTCTACCGCATCACCGAGCCGGCCTTGCGGCCGCTGCGGCGCATCATCCCCTCGATCGGCGGCCTCGACGTCTCGCCGGCGGTGCTGATCCTGATCCTGTTCTTCGTCAAACGCCTGATCGTCACCAACTTCTACTATTGATCCTGGCACACCACCGATGCGGCCGATCTTCACCGCCACGCGCGACGGGGCGATCCAGTTCGCCGTGCGGGTCAGCCCGCGCGCCAGCCGCCAGGGCATCGAAGGGCTGATCCGCGACGAGAACGGCATCAAGCTGCTGAAGGTCGCGGTCAACGCCCCGCCCGAGGACGGCAAGGCCAACAAGGAAGTGCTGGCGCTGCTGGCCAAGACCATCGGCATCGCCAAGTCGCGCCTGACGCTGGTCTCGGGCGAGACCGGGCGCAAGAAGGTGGTGCGGCTGGAAGCGGCCGACGCCGCCCTGCTGACGCGGCTCAACGACTGGATCAACACGCTGGATTATCTGAAATGAGCCCCACCCCGCCCTTCGCCGACAAACGCATCGACGGCAAGGCGCATGCCGAACGCCTGCGGGCCCGCATCGCCGTCGACGCCGCCGATTTCGCCGCCAAGGCCGGCATGAAGGCCGGGCTGGCGGTGGTGCTGGTGGGCGACGATGCGGCCAGCCAAGTCTATGTCGCCAGCAAGGGCAAGCAGACCCGGGAAGCGGGCATGGAGAGCTTCCAGCGCATCCTGCCCGCCAGCACCACCCAGGCGGAGCTGCTGGCGGTGGTGCGGGAGCTGAACGCGGACAGCCGCGTGCACGGCATACTGGTGCAGATGCCGCTGCCGGCCCAGCTCGACAATGCCGCCATCGTCGCCGCCATCGATCCGGAAAAGGACGTCGACGGGCTGCACCCGCTCAACGCCGGAAAGCTGGCGCAGCTCGCCTCGGGCGCGGCGCTGGACTTCTCCGTGCCCTGCACGCCCTTGGGCTGCCTGATGCTGCTGCAGGAGCGGCTGGGCTCGCTGGCCGGGCAGAACGCGCTGGTGATCGGCCGCTCGATCCTGGTCGGCAAGCCGATGGCCGCGTTGCTGCTGCGCGAGGACTGCACCGTCACCATCGCCCATTCACGCACCCGCAACCTGCCGGAGCTGTGCCGCCAGGCCGACATCCTGGTCGCCGCCATCGGCCGCCAGCATTTCGTCAAGGGCGACTGGGTGAAGGAAGGCGCGGCGGTGATCGATGTCGGCATCACCCGCATCGATATCGGCAACGGCAAGACGCGGCTGGTCGGCGACGTCGATTTCGCCGCCGCCGCGCCGCGCGCCGCGGCCATCACGCCGGTGCCGGGCGGGGTCGGGCCGATGACGGTGGCCTGCCTGCTGTACAACACGCTGCAGGCGGCCAAGCGTCAGGCCAACCTCAGCTAGACAGGGCCGGGATCGGATAAAGCCGGGCGAACTCCTTGATCTCGCCCGCCAGTTTCGCCAGCAGAGTTTCGTCCTGCGGCGCGCGCAGCGCCGGCACGATCCAGCCCGCGATGCGCGCCATCGCCGCCGCGTCCATGCCGCGCGTGGTGCAGGCCGGCGTGCCCAGCCTGATGCCGGAGGGGCGCAGCGGCGGGCGCGGATCGTCGGGGATCACCTGCTTGTTGACGGTGATGCCGATGCGATCCAGCGCCTGCTCCGCCGCCCGCCCGTCGAGGCCGAAACTAGCGATAGTGTCGATCACCAGCAGGTGATTGTCGGTGCCGCCGGTGACCAGCGCCACGCCGTGTTCGAGCAGCGCGCCGGCCAGCGCCTTGGCGTTGCGCAGGATGGCGGCGCCATAGGCTTTGAACTCCGGCGTCGCCGCCTTCGCCAAAGCCACCGCCGTGCCGGCCACCGCGTTCATGTGCGGTCCGCCCTGCAAGCCGGGAAAGACCGAAGAGTCGATGCTGGCGGCATGCTCCTGCTTGCACAGGATCAGCCCGGCGCGCGGGCCGCGCAGGGTCTTGTGCGCCGTCGTGGTCATGGCGTCGAAGCCGGCATCCAGCGGATTGTCCTTCACGCCGGCGGCGATCAGCCCGCCGATATGCGAGACATCGGCCATGGTGCGCGCGCCGATCTCCTCGGCGATCGACTTGAAGGCGGCATAGTCGA
This sequence comes from Reyranellaceae bacterium, assembly GCA_050181585.1. Classification (GTDB taxonomy): domain Bacteria; phylum Pseudomonadota; class Alphaproteobacteria; order Reyranellales; family JAQSWP01; genus JAQSWP01. Next base: position 72,493 of record JBFXDA010000022.1, on the reverse strand, counting down.
GATCGCGCGGATAGGAGGAGAAGCCGCACAGCACCAGCTTGGGCCGATGCTTCCGCGCCAGATCGCGCACCTGGTCGTAGTCGATGCCGCCGTCGGGCCGCGTGCGGTAGCGCACGAAATCGAACAGCCGGCCCATATGCGACACCGGCGCGCCATGGGTGAGATGGCCGCCATGCGAGAGCTCCATGCCCAGCACCGTCTCGCCCGGTTTGAGCCAGGAAAGATAGATCGCCTGGTTCATCGGCGAGCCGGACAGCGGCTGTACGTTGGCGTGCTGGGCGCGGAACAGCGCCTTGGCCCGCTCGCGCGCCAGGGTCTCGACGGCGTCGGTGAATTGCTGGCCGCCGTAATAGCGGCGGCCAGGATAGCCCTCGGCGTATTTGTCGGTCAGCACCGAGCCCAGGCAGGCCAGCACTTCGGGCCAGGTGTGGTTCTCGGACGGGATCATCTCGAGGCCCGACGCCTGGCGATGCTCCTCGCCGTCGATGGCGGCGAAGATTTGCGGGTCGTTCTGTCGCAGAAGAAGGGAATGGCGATCCATGCGCGCTCCTGGGTCGGAAGGTGATGCCCAGGCGAGCGGCTGGTACGTCCCGCGCTTCCCGGTGGTTTCCCACCTCCATCGCCAGTCACGCGGACGGCCGGCGACGCTGTCGCCGACGGAACGAGATTAGGACAAATCTCCGGCGCCGCCAATCGAACCGAACTCGTCATCGCCCGGCTCGACCGGGCGACCCATGGGTGCCCCGGTCAAGCCGGGGCATGACGAAATGAAAGCGGCCGCTACTCTCGTTCCTACCCCGCCAGCAGCCCGCGCAACTCGCGGCTGGCGACGGTGAGCATGGCGAGGTCGATGCCGGGTTGGGCGCGCATGTCGGCGAACAGCCGGTCCAGGCGCTGGATCGAGGCCTGCCGCGGCGCCATCCAGGCCTCCGGCAGCTCCGCGCCGTCCTGGCCCGCCGCCAGCAGCGCGGCGGCCAGTTCGCTCTGCTGCGTCTGGATGTCCTCGGCCAGGGCCTGCGCCGAGGCCGCCTGCCAGGGCGTGTCGCGCGGCAGGCGGGCGGTGGCGGCGCGCAGCCAGGACAGGCCGAAACGCTCGCCGGCGGCGAAGAACACGCGCGCGGCCTGCTCGACGCCGACCTCGGCCCGCTCGGCCAGCCGCACCAGCTCGAAGGCCGCGCCCAGGAACTCCAGGGCGGCCACGCGCTGCGCCAGCGCCGGCGGAATGCGCTCGCCGCCCAGGGCGCGGGTGCGCGCCTCCAGCGCCTGCCGGTCGGGCTCGGGCAGCAGCCCGGGCAGGTCGGCGGTCAGCCGTTCGATGCCGGGGGTGAAGCGGGCCAGCGCCGCGGTGGCGTCCAGCGGCGGGCGCATGTTGCGCAGCAGCCACAGGGTGAGCTGCTCGATCAGCCGCTGGGTGACGATCAGCATGTCGATCTGGCTGGCCGCCACCAGCTCGGGGTCCAGCGCCTCGATGGCGCCCCACAGATCGCGCAGCCGGAAGACGTCGCGCACCACGGCATAGGCGCGGGTGATGTCGGGGCTGGAGCAGCCGGTGCGCTCGCGCATGTCGTCGACGAAGGCGATGCCGACGCGGTTGATCATCGAGTTCACCACCTTGGTGGCGATGATCTCCCGCCGCAGCCGGTGGCTGCGGATGCCGTCGGCGAAGCCGTCGACCAGCGGCTTGGGGAAATAGAGCAGCAGCTCGGGTTCCAGCAGCGGATCGTCGGGCAGGTCGGAAGCCTGCAGATCCTCCGACAGCGCGATCTTGGCATAGGCCAGCAGCACGCACAGTTCGGGCCGCGTCAGGCCGCGGCCGCCGGCGCGCCGCTGCGCCAGCGCCTCGCGGTCGGGCAGGAACTCGACTTCGCGATCGAGCCGGTCGGCCGCCTCCAGGTTGCGCATCATGCGGCCGTGATTGCCCAGCATGGCCGGCGCCTGCGCCTCGGCGACCGAGATCGCCTGGCTCTGCTGGTAGTTGTCGCGCAGCACCAGGGCTGCGACCTCGTCCGTCATCGCCTCCAGCAGCCGGTCGCGCTCGGCCAGCGCGAGCGCGCCCGCGCGCACCGCGTCGCGCAGCGCGATCTTGATGTTGACCTCGTGGTCGGAGCAGTCGACGCCGGCGGAATTGTCCAGCGCGTCGGTGTTGAGCTTGACGCCGGCCAGCGCCGCCTCGATGCGACCGCGCTGGGTGACGCCGAGATTGGCGCCCTCGCCGACCACCCGCGCCCGCACCTCCCGGCCGTCGATGCGCAGCGCATCGTTGGCGCGGTCGCCGACCTCGAGGTTGGTCTCGGCGGCCGACTTGACGTAGGTGCCGATGCCGCCGAACCACAGCAGGTCGACCCGGGCCTTCAGGATGGCGCGCATCAGCTCGGCCGGAGTCAGGCGATCGACCTCCAGGTCGAGCATGGCCTTGACCTGCGGCGTCAGCGCGATCGACTTGGCGCCGCGCTCGAACACGCCGCCGCCCTCCGAGATCAGGCTACGTTCGTAATCGGCCCAGCTCGAGCGCGGCAGGGCGAAGAGCCGCTGGCGCTCGGCGAAGCTTCTGGCCGGATCGGGATCGGGGTCGAGGAAGATGTGGCGGTGGTCGAAGGCGGCCAGCAGACGGATCTTCTCCGACCGCAGCATGCCGTTGCCGAACACGTCGCCCGACATGTCGCCGACGCCGGCCACGGCGAAGGGCGTCGCCTGGATGTCGGCGCCCAGCTCGCGGAAATGGCGTTTGACGCATTCCCAGGCGCCGCGCGCGGTGATGCCCATGGCCTTGTGGTCGTAGCCGGCCGAGCCGCCCGAGGCGAAGGCGTCGTCGAGCCAGAAGCCGTAGTCGCGCGCCACGCCGTTGGCGATGTCGGAGAAAGTCGCCGTGCCCTTGTCGGCCGCCACCACCAGATAGGGATCGTCCGCGTCCAGCCGCACCAGCGCCGGCGGCGGCACGATGCGGCCGGCCACCAGGTTGTCGGTGAGATCGAGCAGGCCGCGCATCAGCGTCTTGTAGCATTCGACCACTTCGCCCATCAGCGCCTCGCGGTCAGCGGCGGCGTTGCCGGTGGGCCGCGGCGGGCGCTTGACGATGAAGCCGCCCTTGGAGCCGACCGGCACGATGACGGCGTTCTTCACCATCTGCGCCTTCATCAGCGACAGGATCTCGGTGCGGAAATCCTCGCGCCGGTCGGACCAGCGGATGCCGCCGCGCGCCGCCGTGCCGCCGCGCAGATGGATGCCCTCCATGCGCGGGCTGTAGACGAAGACCTCGACCATCGGACGCGGCAGCGGCAGCTCGTCGACCTTGCGGCTGTCGAGCTTGAAGGACAGCCATTCCTTGGGCCAGCCGTTCTGCCCGACCTGGAAGAAATTGGTGCGCAAGGTGGCGGCGATGGCGTTGAAGAAGCGCCGCAGCATGCGGTCTTCGTCCAGGCTGGTGACCTTGTCCAGCGCGGCGGCGATCTCGGCGTCGATCTGGGCGCAGAGCTGGTTGGCCATCGCCTGGTGCTCGGGATCGAAGCGGGCCAGGAAGCGACGCGCCAGCAATGCGGCGATGCCGGCATGGGCGGCCAGCGCGCCCTCCATGTAGTCCTGGCTGAAGGGAATGCCGGCCTGGCGCAGATACTTGCAATAGGCGCGCAGCACCATGACCTCGCGCCATTGCAGGCCGGCCAGCAGCACCAGCCGGTTGAAGCCGTCGCTTTCGGCCGCGCCGGCCCAGACCTGCCCCAGCGCCGACTGGAACGGCCCGCGCACCTGCTCGGCGTCGACCGCGTCGCCGGAGGCGGTGGTCAGGGTGAAATCATGCAGGTAGAGCTGCGCCGCCTCGCCGTTCTCGCGCACCGCCGCCAGCCGGTGCGGCACCTCGGTCAGCACGCGCAAGCCCATGTTCTCCAACAGCGGCAGCACGTCGGAGAGCGGAATGGGATCGCCCGTGCGCATCAGCTTCAGCCGCAGATCCTGCGGCCGGTCGCCGGCGTCGCGATGGAGCGCGATCTGCAGCGCGCCGCCCTGCAGGGCGCGCTCGGCCCGCTCGATGTCGCCGACGGCGGCCGGGGGATCGGCCCGTTCCTGGTAGCTGAGCGGGAAGGCCTGGGCGTAGCGGCGGCCCAGCGCCAGCCCGCGCTGCTCGCCCAACTGCCCGACCAGCGCATCGCGCAGCCGGTCGCGCCAGGTGCGGGCGGCGCGCCCCAGCTCGGCCTCGATGGCGGCGACGTCCCAGGCGCCGCCGGCCCCGCCCAGCCGCACGGCGAAGACCACCCGCGCATGCGGCGAATCGTCGGCCATGGCGACGGAATAGGAGATCACCGGCCCGCCGAAGGCGGCCTCGAGCACGGCGGCGAAGCGCTGGCGCAGGCTGCTGTCGTAGCGCTCGCGCGGGGTGAACACCAGGCAGGTGACGGAGCGGCCCAGCGTGTCGGGCCGCACGAACAGGGCGGTGCGCGGCCGCTCCTGCAGATGCAGGATGCCCAGCACGGTGCGCAGCAGGCTGGCGTCGTCGTACTGGAACAGCTCGTCGCGCGGGAAGGTCTCCAGGATGTTGAGGACGGCCTTGCCGTCGTGGCTGGTGGGATCGAAGCCGGCGCCATCGATGACGCGCGCCAGCTTGCGCCGCAGCAGGGGAATGTCGCGCGGCGAGCGGTTGTAGGCGGCGGAGGTGAACAGCCCGGCGAAGCGGTGCTCGCCCTCCAGCCGGCCCTCGGCGTCGAAATGCTTGACGATCAGCACGTCCATCGGCGTGCGCCGGTGGACCCTGGACTCCAGGTCGGCCTTGGCGATCAGCAGCACGCCCGGCCCGTGCAGGAAGGCGCGCATCGCCGCCGGCAGGCCGGCCGCCTGCGACGCCGATTCGAACAGCAGCCGGTATTCGTCGTGCAGCACGCCCAGCGCCGAGCCCGGCACCAGCTCGTAGACCGCCCCGTCCGGCGCCTCGGCATCGGCGAAGCGATAGCGGCGATAGCCCAGGAAGGTGAAGTGGTCGGCCGCGATCCATTCCAGGAACTGGCGCGCTTCGGCCGCTTCCTGCGGATCGACCAGCGGACCGGGCGCGGTCAGCCCGGCCAGCGCCGAGCCGACCGCGCCGCGCATGGCGCGCCAGTCCTGCACCGCCAGGCGCACGTCGCGCAGCACCGCGTCCAGCGCCTGGGTCAGTTCCTCGAGTGCCGCCGGCGGCTGGCGGTCGATCTCGATCAGCATCATCGATTCGCGCCGCGCCCCGGCGCCGGCGGCGGACCCGAAGGCTTGCAGCGTGCCGGACTGGTCGCGCAGCGCCTCGATCACGGGATGCACCAGCAGGTGCACGCCGATCTCGCGCGCCACCAGTTCGCCCATCACCGAATCGACCAGGAACGGCATGTCGTCGTTGACGATCAGCAGCACCGAATGCGGCGAACTCCAGCCGTGATCGGCCTCGTTGGGATTGACCGCCACGATCTCGGGCCGGCCGGGCTGGCGGACGCGCGCCTGCGCCAGAAGCTGCAGCGCCGCCCCCAGCCGGTCGGCCGCGGGCGCGGCGGCCATATCGGCATCGGCGGCCTTGGCGTAGAGGGCGCGCACGAAGCGGCCGGCTTCCTCCGCCAGCGTCCCGCTCAGCCGCTCATGGGCGACGGCGACGATGGCATCGTGCGCGGGGCGCGGCGCGAGAGGACCGGAGCGTGCAAGATCTGGCGTATCCAAGATTTCCCTCCCATTCCCCGCGCCGGGACCGGCGACGGCAATAGTAGCGTCCGCCGGCCTGGCGTCTTGCGATCCGCATCACAGGGCTTGCGGTCGAAATGCGGCCCTATTGGGGATGCAACGCGCGGACAGCCGCCGGCCGCTTCGACTTTACCGCGTCCTCGATGACCGAATGATTGACGCCCAATTGCCGGTTGCGGTTTGCACTGCGAGAAGCGGGGATAAACGGCCGGACCCGCATTCCATGGGCATTGGCGCCGGCAACTCGTTCTAAGCGCCTCAACCATAAAACATTTCTGTAATAGACATGATCCGGATGTGATTTGCGCGCGGGCATGGCAATTATCTTGCTGCCCCCTGTAACACAGTTTCTTCTAGCAATTTCAATGAGATATTCTGTCAAGTTCATTTTCATCATTACCCAAAAATAAGGCGCGTGACTCGAAAAAACCTGACTGCTTATCATCGACATCTGGTGGGGCCTTGGGGGCTACCACCCAACATCTAGCTTTAATCCCCACCCTGTCCTTTTCACAGGTGTGGACAGAAAGTCTAAGGGGGCCGCAAGTGTTTGACGTCATTCAAGTCCAAAGCGGCGGCCGGGTTGTTATCGATCCCAGCCGCGACGCCAAACTCACCAACTTCGGCAAGGCGACGCTGGAAGACCGCTATCTGCTGCCTGGCGAATCGATCCAGCAGATGTTCGCCCGCGTCGCCAGCTACTACGCCGACGACGACGCCCATGCCCAAAGGCTCTACGACTACATTTCCAATCTCTGGTTCATGCCGGCGACCCCGGTGCTGTCCAATGGCGGCACCGAGCGCGGCCTGCCGATCTCCTGCTTCCTGAACGAGGCCACCGACTCGCTGGAAGGCATCGTCGGCCTGTGGAACGAGAACGTGTGGCTGGCCGCCCGCGGCGGCGGCATCGGCTCCTACTGGGGCAATCTGCGCTCGATCGGCGAGAAGGTCGGCATGAATGGCAAGACCTCGGGCGTGGTGCCGTTCATCCGCGTCATGGACTCGCTGACCCTTGCCATCTCGCAGGGCTCGCTGCGGCGCGGCTCGGCCGCCTGCTATTTGCCGGTCAGCCATCCGGAGATCGAGGAGTTCATCGAGATGCGCCGCGCCTCGGGCGGCGATCCCAACCGCAAGGCGCTGAACCTGCATCACGGCGTCCTCATCCCCGACGCCTTCATGCGCGCGGTGGAGAACGACGAGGAATGGGGCCTAACCAGCCCCAAGGACGGCGCGGTGCTGCGCAAGGTCTCCGCCCGCGAATTGTGGATCCGCATCCTGACCGCCCGGGTCGAGACCGGCGAACCCTATATCGTCTATATCGACCACGTGAACCGCGCCCTGCCGGAGCACCAGAAGCTGGCCGGCCTGACGGTCAAGACCTCGAACCTGTGCAGCGAGATCACCCTGCCGACCGGCGTCGATCGCCACGGCCAGCAGCGCACCGCGGTGTGCTGCCTGTCGTCGCTGAACCTGGAGACCTATTTCCAGTGGCACGACCATCCGCTGTTCGTCGAGGACGTGCTGCGCTTCCTCGACAACGTGCTGCAGGGCTTCATCGAGAGCGCTCCGACCGAATTCGCCCGCGCCACCTATTCGGCCATGCGCGAGCGCTCGGTCGGGCTGGGCGTCATGGGCTTCCACTCCTTCCTGCAGGCCAACAACATCCCGCTGGAATCGGTGATGGCCAAGGTGTGGAACAAGAAGATGTTCAAGCACATCCGCGAGCACGCCGACCTGGCCTCGCGCAAGCTGGCGCAGGAGCGCGGCCCCTGCCCCGACGCGGCCGATTTCGGCATCATGGAGCGCTTCTCCAACAAGCTGGCGATCGCGCCCACCGCCTCGATCTCGATCATCGCCGGCGGCGCCTCGCCCGGCATCGAGCCGGTGGCGGCCAATTCCTTCACCCACAAGACGCTGTCGGGCTCGTTCAACGTGCGCAACCCCTATCTCGCCCGGGTGCTGGAGGAGAAGGGCCGCAACGACGAGGACACGTGGAGCTCGGTCACCGTCAACAACGGCTCGGTGCAGCACCTGGATTTCCTCGACGAGCAGGAGAAGGCCACCTTCAAGACCGCCTTCGAGATCGACCAGCGCTGGCTGATCGAGCACGCCGCCGACCGCGCGCCCTTCATCTGCCAGGCGCAGTCGCTGAACATCTTCCTGCCGGCCGACGTGCACAAGCGCGACCTGCACCAGATCCACCTGATGGCCTGGAAGCGTGGCGTGAAGAGCCTCTACTACCTGCGCTCGATGTCGATCCAGCGCGCCGAGGTGGTGTCGGAGCTGGGCGCCAACGCCCAGCCGGCCGGCGGCACGCCGATCGAGCTGCCGCTGGCCGCCATGCGCGCGCTCAACGCCGACCGCGAGCAGGAAGCCAACAAGTACGAAGAGTGCCTGGCCTGCCAGTAAGGCCGGCATCAACCTCGTTCAGGAAGTCACGCCATGTCGTTGCTCGACGCCAAACCGATCTACAAGCCGTTCAACTATCCCTGGGCCTACGACGCCTGGCTGATGCAGCAGCGCATCCACTGGCTGCCGGAGGAAGTGCCGCTGGCCGACGACCTCAAGGACTGGCGCAACAAGCTGACGGATTCGGAGCGGCATCTCTTGATGCACATCTTCCGCTTCTTCACCCAGTCGGACGTGGAAGTGAACAACTGCTACATGAAGCATTATTCGCGGGTGTTCAAGCCGACCGAAGTGCAGATGATGCTGTCGGCCTTCTCCGCCATGGAGACGGTGCACATCGCCGCCTACTCGCATCTGCTCGACACGCTGGGCATTCCCGAGGACGAGTACTCCGCCTTCCTCCGCTACAAGGAGATGAAGGACAAGTACGACTACATGCAGGGCTTCAACGTCGACTCCAAGCACGACATCGCCAAGACCCTGGCCGTGTTCGGCGCCTTCACCGAGGGCCTGCAGCTCTTCGCCTCCTTCGCCATGCTGCTGAACTTCCCGCGCTTCAACAAGATGAAGGGGATGGGCCAGATCGTGTCGTGGTCGGTGCGCGACGAGACGCTGCACACCAACTCCATCATCCGCCTGTTCCGCACCTTCATCGCCGAGAACCCGGAGATCTGGACCGACGGCCTGCAGCGCGAGCTGTACATCGCCTGCTCGACCATCGTCGATCACGAGGACGCCTTCATCGACCTGGCTTTCGAGTTGGGCGGCATCGAGGGCATGAACTCCGACGACGTGAAGCGCTACATCCGCTACATCGCCGACCGCCGCCTGGGCCAGCTCGGCCTGCAGGCGATCTACCGCATCGAGAAGAACCCGCTGCCCTGGCTCGACACCATGCTCAACGCCGTCGAGCACACCAACTTCTTCGAGAACCGCGCCACCGAATACTCAAAAGCCGCCACCCGCGGCACCTGGGAAGAAGCCTTCGAGTAGTACCAGTCCCTGCCGCAGGTCTGCTTCCCTCCCTGCCGGCCTGCTCAGCTTCTTCCCCACCTCGACGCCCCGCGCTCATCGCGGGGCGCTTCGTTTCTGCCCTTCTCTGCCCTTCTTTTGCGGCGGTCCGCCCGCGGTTCTGCCCGCCGTTCTGCCGTTCTCTTAACGTTCCAGAGGGTATTTATTTGCAATCATAGTGCGAGAACATTTGCCGAATGATTGTCAATTGATAAACAAATCGAATGGCTTATCTATCATCCTGAAATGAAACGGATATTCATTTCTCGTATGGTCCGAAACCGGACCGATCAGGCTGGGAGCGGCCGCGTTGGCCGCTATGATCCGGCGCAAGGAACGGGCGTGAGGAAACGGCGATGGATTTCGTGCTGCTGGGCACTGGCTGCCCCAATTGCGACCCGCAGCGGCTGGGGCCGTCCAACCTGGTGCGCCATGGCGAGCACGCCTTCCTGGTCGATTGCGGCTCGGGCGTCAGCCAGCGCCTGGTGCAGGCCGGCACGCCGGGCAAGGCGATCGAAGCGCTGCTGCTGACCCATCTGCATTCCGACCACACCGTCGATCTGCTGCAGCTCGTGATGTCGAGCTGGCACCAGGGCCGCGACCGGCCGCAGCGCATCTTCGGTCCCCAGGGCACCAGGCGCTTCGTCGACGGGCTGCTGGAATTCTGGCGGCCGGAATTCGAGCAGCGCATCGCCCACGAGAAGCGGCCTTCGACCCTGGCGCTGCAGGTCGAGGTGACGGAGATCGAGGACGGCGAGATCATCCGCCACGCCGACATCGCGGTCCGGGCCGTGCGCGTCGAGCACGCGCCGATCCGCAACGCTTTCGGCTTCGTGTTCGAGGCCGGCGGACGGAAACTGGCTTTCTCCGGCGACACCGCCTTCTGCCCGGTCCTGATCGAGGCGGCGCGCGGCGCCGACGTGCTGGTGCATGAATGCTTCATCCATCGCGAGATGACGATCATCCCCGGCGTGCGCACCCGCGAGGGCACCGAGGCGGTGGCCTCCTATCACACGCTGAGCGGCGAGGTAGGCAAGGTGGCGACGCAGGCCGGGGCGAAGTGCCTGGTGCTCAACCACTTCGTGCCGACCCGCTTCGACCGCGCCGCCCTGCTGGCCGAGGTGCGCGCCGACTATGCCGGTCCGATAGTGATCGGCGAGGACCTGCTGGGCATTGATCTTTCCACCGGCGCGCTTACGTATCGGCAAGCGACGATCGGGCTCGACGCGCTGCGTTAGTTCCTTTAGGGTCCGCGCCCTTTCCGCCGCCGGCCGCCGATGGCCGCGCGTCTTCGACAAAGGCTGGTCGCCATGGTTTTCGCTTCGCTTCGTTCCCTGCTCGCCGTCGCTGGCACAGCCCTTGCCCTCGCCGCGCTTGCCGTTCCCGCCCTGTGCCAGGACCGGCCCGTCGCCAGCCCCGCCGCGGCGGTGACCGGCGCGCCGCCGGAGCGGCCGCTGCCGGTGCTGATCGATCCGGCGGCGCGCTATTTGCTGGCCGTGCCCGGCACCGTCAGCAAGGCGCCCGATCCGGGCGAGGCGCAGCGCATCCACGCCGCGCTGGAGCGCCAGGGCTTCCGCATCGTGCACGAGCGGCGCGCCACGGCCAAGACCATGGCCGCCGGCGTCAAGCGGCTGGTCGAGAACGGCGTGCAGCCGGGCAACATCTCCGTGCTGGCCATGGGCGAGGGGTTGCAGACGCTGATCGACGTGGCGCAGCAGGTCTACGATCCGATGGTGAGCTACATCGTGGTCAGCGGCTGCCAGAACCCGCCCAGCTTCGCCAGCCGCGTGCCGCTGAAGGGCCGCTTCCTGTCGGTGCAGGTGGAGAAGCCGGAGGCGCCCAACGTCTCCTGCCGCTCCGTCTTCGCCGGCCGCGGCGCGGCCAACGGCTTCGACTACGAGGAAATCCGCTTCAAGCCTGACGCGCAGAATCCCGCCATCCTCGAGCTGGTGCTGGTCGAAGCCATCAACGCCTGGACCCGCGCCGACCGCGGCGACGGCTACGACGACGTGCGCTAGAGCAAATCATGTTTTGACGGAATCGCTTGCGATCCCGTCAAAACATGTGAATTTGCTCTAAACTTTAAAGAATAGAGCGGATTCACACGATCGGACGGAAGGGTCTGCGCTTCCGTCCGATCGTGATCCGCTCTAAGGCCGATCGGCAGAGCCGGTTGCGCGAAGCCGCCCGCATCCTTATCACTATGAACAGCCGTTCATGGAAATCGGGGATGCGCCCATGCCGTTCGCCAGCCTGGCCGAAGTCGAGGAATTCGAGAAGACGCCGTACCGGCAGCGCATCGCCGCCAGCAACGTCTACGACCTGCTGACGCGGACGGCGGCGCGGCACCCGGACAAGCCCGCCATCCACTATCTGCCCAAGGGCACGGCGGACGATCCCGCCACCACCTATACCTACCGCCAGTTCATCGCGCGCATCACGCAGAGCGCCAATCTGTTCCGCGCGCTCGGCGCCGGGCCGGACGACGTCGTCTCGCTGGTGATGCCGATCCTGCCCGAGACCTTCTTCTGCCTGTGGGGCGCGGAGACGGCGGCGATCGCCAACCCGATCAACCACTACCTGGAAGCAGCCCAGATCGTCGGCATCATGGCCGAGGCGAAAGCGAAGATCCTGGTCACCTGCGATCCTTCCATCGTGCCCGACATCTGGCCCAAGCTGGCCGACATCCGGGCCAAGGTGCCGACCCTGCGGCACATCGTGGTGGTCGGCGGCCGGCCGGCCCCGGACGCGCTGCGCTACGAGGACGAGATCGGCAAGCACGATGCCAGCGCGCCGCCGGCCCCGCGCCACACCGCGTTCGAGGACGTGGCCGCCCTGTTCCACACCGGCGGCACCACCGGCACGCCCAAGCTGGCGCAGCACACCCAGGGCGGGCTGGTGATGGGGGCGCTGACCAACGGCTACGGGCTGCTGGCCGGGCCGGACGATCTCTATTTCAACGGCCTGCCGCTGTTCCATGTCGGCGGCGCCATCTGCGCCGGGCTCAATCCCATGGCCAATGGCTGCACCACCGTGCTGCTGTCGCCGCTCGGCATGCGCAACCCGCTGGTAATCGGCGGTTTCTGGAAACTGGTCGAGCGCTTCCGGCCCAGCATGGTCGGATCGGTGCCGACCGTCTGGGGCGCGCTGATGAACGTGCCGTTCGACGGCGCCGACATCTCCTCCATCCGGCTGGCCAATTGCGGCGGCTCGCCCATGCCGGTCGAGCTGGCCAAGGCGGTGCAGAAGCGGCTGGGCGTGAAAGTGGTCGAGGGTTTCGGCATGACCGAGACGCACGGTTTCGCCTCGATGAATCCCGGCCTGGGCGAGCCGCGCATCGGCTCGATCGGCCATCGCCTGCCCTATGTGCAACTGATCGTCGCCGAGCTGGACGGCAACCGCATCAAGCGCCGCTGCGGCCCCGACGAACAGGGCGTGGTGCTGATGCGCGGCCCGCAGATCTTCAAGGGCTATGTCTCGCCGGCGCATGACCGCGACGCCTGGGTGGCGGCGGAGGCCGGCGATCCCGACCAGGGCCGCTGGCTGAACTCGGGCGATCTGGGCCGCATCGACGCCGACGACTTCATCTGGCTGACCGGGCGGGCCAAGGACCTGATCATCCGCGGCGGCCACAACATCGACCCGCTGGTGATCGAGGAGACCCTGCACCAGCACGAGGCGGTGGAATCGGCCGCCGCCGTCGGCCGGCCCGACCGCCATGCCGGCGAGCTGCCCATGGCCTATGTGCAGCTCAAGCCGGGGCACAAGGTGACGGGCGAGGAGTTGCAGGCATTCGCCCGCACGCGGGTGCCCGAACGCGCCTCCGCCCCGGTCGAGGTGGTGCTGCTCGAGCTCATGCCCACCACCGGCGTCGGCAAGATCTTCAAGCCCACCCTGCGCCACGACGCCGCCCAACGCACTTTCGCTCGCATCCTCGAGCCGCTGCGGGCGGAGGGCATCGAGGCGGAGGTCGGTGTCGGCCCGCACAAGGAGTTCGGCACGCTGGCGACGGTGAAGCTGCTCAAGGCTGCGGACCGCGCCGCCGCCAAAGCGAAGATCGGCGACTTGCTGGGCGGCTTCTCGATCCGGCATGAGGTCGTTTAAAGCCTGTCCCCCCTAACTCCCGTCATCGCCCGGCTCGACCGGGCGACGCATGGCTCGACCAGTGCAATGCTTCTCCAACCTCACGCGGAACCGGGCGAAGCATGAGGTTCACAGGCGATGTGCGTAACCCTCGCCCTTCGACGAGCTCAGGGCGAGGAGCCTTTAACTGGAGCCAGCATGGGTGGCCCGGTCAAGCCGGGCCATGACGGAATAGGAAGAAGACGGAATAGGAAGAAGACGGAACAGGAACAAGACGGAACAGGAAGCAGCAGCCACTGCTTCCGCAGCTCCTCCCGCACCAGCACCGCACCCTGCTCTTCTCCCGTCTCCCCCTAACTCGTCATCGCCCGGCTCGACCGGGCGACCCATGGCTCAACCGGTACAATGCTTCTCCAACCTCATGCGGAGCTCGTCGAAGCATGAGGGTCACAGGCGATGTGCGTAACCCTCGCCCTTCGACGAGCTCAGGGCGAGGAGCCTTTAACTGGAGCCGGCATGGGTGGCCCGGTCAAGCCGGGCCAAGACGGAATAGGAAGAAGACGGCATAGGAACAAGACGGAACAGGAACAAGCAGCCACTACTTCCGCAGCTCCTCGCGCACCAGCACCGCGCCCTGCTCCAGCGCGTGCAGCTTGGCGCGGGCGATGTCGCGGCGCATGGGGGCCATGCCGCAATTGGTGCAAGGATAGAGCTTCTCCGGTGCGACGAACTCCATCGCCTTGCGGATGGTGGCCGCCACCTGCTCCCTGGTCTCGACCTGGTCGGAGGCGACGTCGATGCAGCCGACCAGCACGTCCTTGCCCTTGAGCAGGCCGATCAGGTCGATCGGCACCTTGGAGTTGGCGCATTCCAGCGAGATCTGGTCGAGCCGGCTCTTGGCCAGATGCGGGAACGTGTCCTGGTACTGGCGCCACTCGCCGCCCAGGGTCTGCTTCCAGTCGAGATTGGCCTTGATGCCGTAGCCGTAGCAGATATGGACCGCGGTGGTGCAGGTCAGCCCCTCGATGCATTTGTGCAGCGCCTCGATGCCCCACTCGCGCACCTGGTCCATGTAGACGTTGAAGGCCGGCTCGTCGAACTGGATCACGTCGATGCCGATCGCCTGCAGTTCCCTGGCCTCCTGATTGAGCAGCTCGGCGAAGGCGAAGGCCATCTTCACCCGGTCGCCGTAATGGCGGTCGGCGATGGTGTCGACGATGGTCATCGGCCCGGGCAGGGTGAACTTGGTGCGCAAGCCGGTGGCGGCGCGCAGGATGCGGGCTTCCGTGCCGTGCACGCTGTCCCGGCGCTTGAGCGCGCCGGTGACGGTGGGCACGTCCGCCTCGTAGCGGTTGTCGCGGATGCCCATCTTGACCTTGTTCTGGAAATCGATGCCGTCGATCTTCTCCAGGAAGCCGTGCACGAAATGCTGGCGCGACTGCTCGCCGTCGCCAACGATGTCGAGCCCGGCCATCTCCTGCTCCTTGATCCACAGCAGCGTGGCGTCGCGCTTGGCCTCGGCCAGTTTCTCGCCCGGCTGCTGCCAGGGCGCCCACAGCATTTCCGGCTGCGCCAGCCAGAACGGCTTGGGCAGGCTGCCCGCGATGGTGGTCTTCAGCATGCTTCGCCTCCCCGGTTCATTGCCGCCTACTCTGCCATGTCGCGCGGTCGATGTCGTAATAGACGATGTCGAATCCCTTCCACGCCGTTTCCCTGCGGTAACCCAGGCCGATCTTCTCCATCACCTTGCGCGAGGCGATGTTGGTCGGCAGGGTGATGGCGAAAATCTCGGCCAGGCCCACCTGCTCGAAGCCGAAGCGCAGCGCTTCGGCCGCCGCCTCGCTGGCATAGCCGCGGTTCCAGCAGGCGGGCGCGATGGTCCACAGCACCTCCACGCCCTGGAAGTCGTCGAGATGGCGCAAGCCGCATTGGCCGACCAGCCGGCCGCTTTCGCGCTCGCACACGGCCCAAGGCCCCACGCCATGGCGTGCCCAGCAATCCTGGAAATGCCTGATGGTGCGGTCCGCGGTCTCCGCCCGGCTCTCGCCGGCGGGCGGCGGCGGCAGCCAGCCGACCACCTTCTCGTGCAGGCGGATATCGGCATAGGCGTCGGCGTCGTCCGCCGCGAAGGGGCGCAAAGCGAGGCGCGCGGTGTGCAGGGTCGGTGCCATGGCCGGCATAGCAGAACATTCGCCGCGCGCGGTCAAACCCGACGCCGCTTTCCCCCTTCGCCGGCCTCTGGTAAACGGTTGTTCATAACGGGAGGGCGCAGAATGGATTTCCGCATACCGGCCGATATCGCCGCCTACCTGGTCGAGCTCGACCAGTTCATCGAGCGCGAGATCAAGCCGCTACAGGCGCAGGACGACAACGAGCGCTTCTTCGACCATCGCCGCGAATGGGCCCGCACCGATTTCGAGAACCAGGGCCTGCCGCGCCACGACTGGGAAAAGCTGTTGCGCGAGATGAAGCGGCGCGCCGACAAGGCCGGCCATTACCGCTACGCCCTGCCCAAGGAATTCGGCGGCAAGGACGGCAGCAATCTCGCCATGGCCATCATCCGCGAACACCTGGCGGCCAAGGGCCTGGGGCTGCACAACGACCTGCAGAACGAGAGCTCCATCGTCGGCAACCTGCCGACGGCGCTGATGCTGCGCGATTTCGGCACGCCGGAGCAAAAGAAGCTGATCCCCGGCATCCTGGAAGGCCGGCTGCGCATCTCCTTCGGCCTGACCGAGCCCAATCACGGCTCCGACGCCACCTGGATGGAGACGCGCGGCGTCAAGGACGGCAAGGGCTGGCGCATCACCGGCGAGAAGATGTGGAACACCGGCCTGCACGAGGCGACGCACGATTTCGTCTTCGCCCGCACCTCGGGCAAGGACGGCGACGCCCGGGGCATCACCTGCTTCATCGTGCCGACCAATGCCGAGGGCTTCAAGGTCGAGGAATATCTGTGGACCTTCAACATGCCCACGGATCATCCGCGCATTTCATTGACCAATGTCTGGGTGCCGGACGAGGCCATTCTCGGCGACCCCGAGGACGGGCTGGCGCTGGCGCAGCATTTCGTGCACGAGAACCGCATCCGCCAGGCCGCCTCGTCGCTGGGCGCGGCGCAGTTCTGCATTCTGGAGAGCGTGAAATACGCCAAGGAGCGCAAGCCGTTCGGCAAGCCGCTGTCGGCCAACCAGGCGATCCAGTTCCCGCTGGCCGAGTTGCACACCGAGGCGGCCATGCTGCGCGCCCTGATCCGCCAGACGGCGTGGGAGATGGACCAGATGAGCAAGCCGGAGGTGGCGATCCATCTCTCCGACAAGGTCTCCATGTGCAATTACCGGGCGAACCGGTTGGTGTGCGACGCCGCCGACCGCGCCATCCAGGTGCATGGCGGCATCGGCTATTCGCGCCACAAGCCGTTCGAGCACATCTACCGCCACCACCGCCGCTATCGCATCACCGAGGGCTCGGAGGAGATCCAGATCCGCAAGGTGGCGGGCCACCTGTTCGGCGCCATCGGCAAGCCCAAGCGCAATTCGGTCGGCTGATGGACCAGGCGCTGTCCGAAAAGCTCCAGGCGGCGCTGACGCGCCATCTGGGCCGCGCGGTCGCGGTGAGCGATCTGGCGCGGCTGACCGGCGGCGCGACCAAATCGACCTATGCCTTCACCGCGGAAGCGGGCGGCCGGCAGCAGCGCCTGATCATGCAGCTCACCAGCGTGAGCGAGCACACCGATCCGCAGGTCGATGCCACGCCACGGCTGGATGGCGCGTCGGACGCCAGGCTGATGCTGGCCGCCGCCGCCAACGGCGTGCAGGTGCCCAAGGTCGTGTGCATCCTGGAACCGCAGGACGGGCTGGGCAGCGGCTACGTCACCGAATTCGTCGAAGGCCAGACGCTGGGCGCCAAGATTTCGCGCGATCCCGCGTTCATTCCCGCGCACGGGAAGATGACCGAGCAGGCCGGCATCATGCTGGCCCGCATCCATGCCATCGATCCGGCCGCCGTGCCGTTCCTGGCGCGCCAGGACGCGGCCGACCAGGTGCGCGTCTACCGCCGGCTGGTGGAGCACTACCCGCTGCGCCTGCCCGCCCTGGCGTTCGGCCTGCGCTGGGCGGAGCGGAACGTGCCTGAGCGCCAGGAGACGCGGGTGATCCACGGCGATTTCCGCAACGGCAATCTCATCGCCACGCCCGAGCACGGCATCCGCGCCGTGCTCGACTGGGAGATCGGCCAGCGCGGCGATCCGATGCAGGACCTGGGCTGGTTCTGCGTCAAGACCTGGCGCTTCGGCGGCGCGCAGCCGGCCGGCGGCTTCGGCAGCCGCGAGGCGCTGTTCGCCGCCTACGAGCGCGAAGCCGGCCGCAGCGTCGACGTCGCGGCGGTGCGCTTCTGGGAGGCGTTCGGCTCGATCAAATGGGCGGTGATGTGCCTGCGCAAGGGCATGCTCTACGCCGAGCCCGGCCAGGGCATCAGCCTGGAGCAATGCGCCATCGGCCGGCGGATCGAGGAGCCGCTCTACGATTTCCTGAACCTGATCGAAGGACGCGACTGATGCCCAGCGGCACGCCGTCGAACGACATCCTGCTGCAGGCGGCCATCGCCTATCTGCGCGGCGAATTGCTGCCGACGCTGTCGGGCTATCACGGCTTCCAGGTGCGGGTGCTGATCAACGTGCTGGGCATCGTCCAGCGCGGATTGCAGCAGGGCGCCGCACTGGACGAGGCCGAACGGCGGCGGCTGGCGGCGCTGCTGGGCGTCGAGGGCGATCGCGAGGCGCTGAACGACATGCTCGTGGCGCGCATCAGCAAGGACGAAGTCCCGCTCGACGATCCCGCGCTGCGCGCCCATATTCTGCGCTCCCTCGAAGAAGCGCTGCGGATCAACAATCCGAAATGGCTGAAAACCTGAACGTGGCATCGCCGCCCAACGCGCCGGTCGGCGCGGGCGATGCGATCATGCTGCTGACGGCCTTCCTGTTCGGCTCCTCCTTTCCGGTCGCCAAGTCGATCCTGCCGATCGTCGATCCGGCGCTGTTCGCCGCCGCCCGCTACGGCCTGGCCGGGCTGGTGCTGTTCGGCTGGATGGGCCTGCGCCAGCGCCGTTTGCGGGTGGCGGGCGCCGATATCGGGCTGCTGCTGCTGTGCGCGGCGGTCTTCGCCTTCTTCCAGTTGATCTGGGCCTATCTGTTGAGCCGGACCAACGCCTCGGTGGGCGCCATCTTCATGGCGACCTCGCCGCTGTGGGGCACGCTGCTGGCGACGCTGGGCGGCGAACGCCTGAAGCCACTCGGCTGGCTCGGCATCGCGCTGGCCTTCCTCGGCGTGGCGCTGGTCATCAACAACTCGCTGCACGCCGTCACGGTCGATTTCGATTCGCTGGCCGTCAGCCTGCTGTGGCTACTGATCGCCTTTCTCTGGGCCTTCTTCGTGGCCAAGTCGCCGCCGCTGGTGGCGCAGCTCGGCGCCACGCGCATGTTCGCCTGGGTCATCGTCGCGGCGTCGCTGATGATGGCGCCGGTGGCGCTGTGGTCGGGCGGCGACACGGCGTGGGGCCAGGTGACGCCGCTGGTGTGGGCGAAATTCCTCTACACCGCCCTGTTCAGCGCCGCCCTGGCCCTGGCGCTGTGGAACATCGGGCTGGTGCGGCTGGGCATCACCCGCACCATGATCTACATGTACATGGTGCCGCTGTTCGCCATTGGCATCGCCGTGCTGTTCCTGGGCGAGCACATGACCCTGGCGCGCTGGATCGGCGCCGCCTCGGTGCTGGCCGGCATCGCCCTCACGCGCAAGGCGGCGAGCTAGACCGGGCCCGGCCAGCGGCTAGGATGGCCGCATGACGCAGCCCAGCCGACCGATATCGGACACCGTTTTCCCCTATCGCCGGGAGGACGGCCACGTGCTGATCGAGATCGCGCTCGATTCGGTGCGGCAGCTCTTCAACTCGCTCGACCCGGCGCCGTTCCACAGCAAGGATCTCGACGCCGAGGCGGAAGCCTTCATCGTCGGCGCCGTGCGCGAACTGCCCGGCGACGCGCCGCTGAAGCTGGTGATCTGGCTGCCGGCCGACGAAGCCGCCAGCGAGCCCGCGCATAACCTGCCGCAGATCGTGCAGAACTACTTCGCCCACGGCGAGCGCATGGCCCAGCGCGAGCTGCGGCTGGAGCTGCGCGAGGCGCGGCTGATCCTGCTGGCCGGGCTGGTGTTCCTGGGCCTGTGCCTGGGCGCGCGCCAGGCGCTGCTCAGCCTGCAGGACAGTGGCGTCGTTGAGTGGCTGGCGGAAGGCCTGCTGATCGTCGGCTGGGTGGGCATGTGGCGGCCGCTGGAAGCGGTGCTCTACGACTGGTGGCCGGCGCGGCGGCGGCGGCGCATCCTGGCGCGGCTGGCGCGCACGCCGGTCGAGGTGCGCGCCGGCGCCTCTCCCACCGCCACGACGCCGGGCGGCGCGGGCAAATTCTAGAACGGCGCGTCGCCCCTGACCGTGGTGCGCTGCATGCGCCTGACATGCGGCTGCGGCACCACCGAACCGACGGCGCGGTGGTTGGTGCAGCGATTGTCCCACAGCATCAGGTCGCCGGCGCGCCAGCGATGGCGGTAGGAACCGCCCAGCCGCGCCTGGTGCTCGAACAGCTCGTCGAGCAGCGCATCGCCCTCGGCCCGGGGCAGGTTCTCGATGCCGACGGTGAAGCGGATCGACACGTAGAGCACCTTGCGCCGCGTCACCGGATGGGTGCGCACCAGCGGATGCGTGACCGGCGGCGTGCGCGCCTTGAGGTCGGGCGAGTGCTTGTCGCGGAAGCGGGTGTCGGAGGGCGGCAGGCGCGGGTTCTGGTCCTGGTCGAAGACGTGGATGGCGCGCAGGCCGTCCAGCCGCCGGCGCGTGCTTTCCGGCAGGGTCTCGTAGGCGTGGTACATGCTGGCCCATTCGGTGTCCTGGTAGATTTCGGGATCGTCGGGCACGCGGATGGCGTAGAGCAGCGAGCCCAGGCTGGGCTCGCGCACGAAGGACAGGTCGGAGTGCCAGTCGACGCCGCCATCGGCGATCGAGACGCGGCTGCCGTCGGGCTTCAATTCGTTGCTCAGCACCAGGATCTCGGGATGGCCGGGCAGCAGGTACTGCTTGGCGGGATGGATCTCCAGCTCGCCGAAGCGGCGGGAGAAGGCGATGTGCCGGTCCTCGCTCAGGGTCTGGCCGCGGAACAGCAGGATCTGGTAGCGATGGAAGGCATCGCGCACCGTGGCAAAGGCCGCCTCGTCCATCGGCTGCGACAGGTCCAGCCCCTGCACCTCCGCCCCGATCGACGGCGACAGCAGTTCGAAGTTCATGCTTCCCTCCCTCACAATCGATCCTCAGCTCGCCGCGGCGGCATTGGCGGCCGGGGCCAGGCCCTCGGCCATGGCGGCGGCGATATCGCGGTGCTGCTTCTCGCGCCAGGCCTTCTCGGCGCGCAGCGCCGGCGTGACGGCGACCTCCAGCATCAGCCGCGCCGGGGCGGCCAGCACCAGGATGCGGTCGGCCATCTCCAGCGCGTCGTCGATGCGGTGCGTGATCAGCACGCAGGTCTTGCCCAACCGCCGCACCAGGGCGGCGAAATCGGCGCGCAGCGCGGCGGAGGTGACGTGGTCGAGCTGGCTGAAGCTTTCGTCCAGCAGCACCAGGGCGGGATCGACCGCCAGGGCGCGGGCCAGCGAGACGCGCTGGCGCATGCCGCCGGACAATTGGTGCGGATACTTGGCCGCGTTCTCGGGGCCGAAGATCTTGACGTTCTCCAGCCATTGCAGCGCCCGCTGGCGCCGCTCCTCCGCGCCCATGCCGGCGATCTGCAGGCCGAGCTCGACATTCTCGACCGCATTGCGCCAGGGCAGCAGCCGGTCGGTCTGGAAACTGACCGAGAGCTTGCCGCGCAACTGGCGGAACTGGCGGTAGGGATCGAGCCCTTCCACCGCCACACTGCCCGCATCGGGCGGCATCACGCCCATGATCATGTGCAGGGCGGTGCTCTTGCCCGCACCGGTGCGGCCGACCAGGGCCACGATCTCGCCGCGCGTCACGGCGAAGCTCAGCTCCTCGACGGCGGGCTTGCCGGCGAAGAACTTGGAGGCGCGCTGCAGCGCGATGACGCGGTTGTCGGTCGCCGGCGCGCTCATCGCACCACCACCTCGGGCCGCCAGCGCAGCAGCAGTCGCTCGGCCCCCGCCACCAGCCCCTGCAGCGACAGGTTCAGCACCACCAGCAGCACGGTCCAGGCGATGACCTGGTCCATGTGGAAATTGTTCTGCGCCAGCCCCATTTTCGCGCCCATACCGATGGTGGAGCCGAGCAGCTCGGCGAAGGCGGTCATGCGCGCGGCGTAGCCGATGATCGACTTGGTGGTCATCAGCACGTAGGGCACGATGTGCGGCAGGATCAGGAAGCGCAGCACGTGCAGGCGCGTGGGGCGGAAGGTCTCGACCATCTCGACCAGGTCGGTGGAGAGGGCGCGGATGCCGTCGTAGATGTTGAGCGCGTAGAACGGGATCAGGATCATCGCCAGGATGAAGAAGATGCGCAGCTCGGCGTTCTTGAACCAGAAGATGGCGAACAGCATCCACGACAGGGCCGGGATGCCGGTGTTGATCACGATGATCGACTTCAGGTAGGGCTGCAGCGGACGGACCATCGCCATCGCCGCCCCGATCAGGCAACCCGCCACCAGCGCGAAGGCGACGGCGTAGAACAGCCGCAGCAGGGTGATGGCGATGTCGCCCAAATCGCGCGTCAGCACCTTGCCCACCGCCGCCGCCGTCTCCAGCGGCGCGGGCATGATGTAGTTGGGCACGAAGCCGCTCCACACCTGCATGCCGGCGACCAGCAGCAGGATGACCACGGCGTTGGCCCACAGATCGCGCTTGATCAGGGTCGCGGTGCTGGTGCCCGGCGGCACGACCGCCGGCCCCTCGAGGCGGACCGCATCGGTCATGGTGCGGCCTCAGGCGATATAGAAGCCGCCGTCGAGCTTGCCCGGCAGGCCGCCGCTCTCGCTCAGCAGGTCGGCGAAGAACTGCATGTCCGACCGGTGCTTGTCCTCGCGCGCCGGGCGCAGCGCCAGCTTCAGCCGGCCCGAGTTCAGCGCCTCGCGCATGATGGCGGGGTCGAGGTCCTGCACCTTGCCCATCTCGGCGAACTCGTCGGGATGCTTGGCGACATAGGCGAACAGCTCGTGATAGACGTCCTCCAGCCGGCGCGCCACCGAGGGATCGCGCTTCAGCGTCTCCTGCTGCAGCGACAGGGCGAAATACGGGCCTTCGCGGCCGACATGCTTCTTCAGGTAGTCGTCGATGGTGATCAGGATGCGCGAGCCCTGGATCTTCTGCAGCCCGGTGGCCAGGCCCGGCTCCCACACCAGCGTCGCGTCGGCGCGGTCGGCCGCCACCAGCGTGACGCCGGCATTGATGTTCTGGATGTTCTGCACCGGCGAATCCTTCTCCAGCTCGATGTTGGAGAATTTCTTCAAGGTCGCCTTGGTCAGCGAATAGAGGCCGCCGCCCTGCAGGGCGGCGACCGACTTGCCCTTCAGCTCCTCGACCGTCCGAGGCCCCTTGGGCCCGACCAGGAAGCCGGCCATGGAATAGGTCGACACCGCGCCCAGCAGCTTGATCGGCGTGCCCTTGAGGTACTGGGTGGCGAAGAAGTCCCAGGCGCCCATGGCGACGTCGATGCGGCCGGCGACGTAGTCGGCGTAGTAGATCGACAGGGTCGGATAGAACTTGGTCTCGACCTCGACCTTGTGCTTCCGGTCGAAGCCGCGCTCCTTCATCAGCGTGGTCGCCATCAGCGACCAGCCGTTGGACATGCCGCCCAGCGACACTTTCGACGCCTCCGAGGCGCGGGCGACGAAGGGCGCGCCCAAGGGTGCGGCGAAAAGGGCGGCGGCGCCGGCGGAACGGCGAAGCAGCGAGCGTCTCGTGAGGGTCATGGGCGGCGCCTTTCCAGAAGTGATGCGAGGAAGCTTCCCGGTATGTTCTTTATAAGAACATTTGTTTTTAATGAGATTTCATGATGCGAGACGCGACCCTCGGAGTCAATCCCGCCGCGGCGCAACCGCGGCGGCGCGCCGGCCGGCGGCGGTCGGCGGCGGTCGGCGGCGGCAGACGGCGGCGGCCGAAGCGGGCATACTGCGGGCCGCACCATGACGCTCGCCCGCTACGCCCTCTGGCTCTTCATCCTGACGCTGACCGGCTATCTGATGATCGTCGGCCGCAACCTGTTGCAGCCGCTCGTGCTGGCGGTGGTCTTCTGGTACCTGATCGACACGCTGGCCGAGTTCTACAAGCGGCTGAAGATTGGCAGCTTCGCCCTGCCCCGCTCGGTGGCGCTGACCGCCGCCATCCTGAGCTTCGGCACGCTGGTCTGGGTGCTGGGCACCATCATCGGCCGCAACGTCACCGCCGTCATCGCCGCCGCCCCCGGCTACCAGCAGCGGCTGGAGCGGGTGTTCCTGCACGCCGCCGACCGGCTGGGGTTCGACGAGGCGCCGACCCTGTCGCAGCTCTTCAACCGCTTCGACCTGGGCCAGGTGCTGTCCGACATCGCCGGTGCGGCGGCCTCGGTGGCCGGCATCATCGGCATCGTCGTGGTCTATGTCGGGTTTCTCTTCGTCGAGCAGATCAACGCCAACCGCAAGATCGAGCTGCTGTTCCACGACCCGGTGCGCTCGGCGCGGCTGAAGACCATCCTGGCGCAGATCTCGCAGGACATTCAGGTCTATCTGCGCATCAAGATCCTGCTCGGCCTGATCGTGGCGCTGATCGGCTACGTCATCATGTGGTCGGTGGGGCTGGATTTCGCCGGCTTCTGGGCGGTGCTGATCTTCTTCTTCTATTTCATCCCCACCGTCGGCTCGCTGCTGGCCATCCTCTCGCCGATGCTGCTGACCCTGGTGCAGTTCGACAGCCTGACGCCCTTCTTCATCGTCGCCATCACCATGGGCGTGACCCAGATCACCACCGCCAACATCATCGAGCCCGCCATCATGGGCCGCTCGCTCAACCTCAGCCCCTTCGTCATCATCCTGTCGCTGATGGTGTGGGGCACGATCTGGGGCGTGATCGGCATGTTCCTGTGCGTGCCGATCATGGTCATCGTCATGATCGTGCTGGCCAATTTCGAGCAGACCCGGCCGGTGGCGGTGCTGCTCTCCGCCGATGGCCGCATCTTCCAGACCCGGCCGCCCATCCAAACCGACGCCATTGCCCGAAAAGCCAAATCCGAACAATAATTGCGATTGGCAACGCATAGGATCTGGCGGGGAATCGGGGGAACATGGTCGGGGTGGCAGGCTGGGCGCGCTTCCTGCGGGTGCGCGAGAAGGACAATGTCGAATTCTGGGTGGCGCAGGCGGTGATCGTCCTGGCCACGGTGCTGGGCGTCTACCTGGCGGCGCAGACCGGCTTCGCGCAGGCCGTCCGCTTCGAGCGGATGATGGGCGACAAGGACGGCTACCATCTGCGCTCGGCGCTGCTCGAGGAATTCCGCGACAACCTCGACCAGGCCGAACAATGGGGCAAAGCCTTCACCGGCGGCCAGGCGCAGACCTTCTTCGCCCGCGGCGGGCGCTACGAATTGCAGACCTTCGTCTGGGAGGCCATGCGCTTCTCCAAGGAGACCTTCCAGGTCCCCGCCGCCAGCCTGACCGCCATTCGCCGCTACTACCGCGACGCGGCGGCCAATTTGCAGCGCATGCGCCAGGCCGATCGCGAGGCGCGGCCGGCGGCCGAGGCGCTGCTGGCCGACACCGCCCAGGCGCGCCAGGCGATCCTGCCGCTCCTGGAAAAGGATCGCGAGGCGCTGAAACGGCGGCTGGAGAAAGCCGGCATGGAGCTGGACTGAACTACTCCGCCGCCTGCGCCGCGCCGGAGCCGGCGCCAACCGCGCCGTCCGCGATCAGCCGCTCGATGTCGCCGTTGCCGTAGCCCATCTCGGCCAGGATTTCGCGGCCCTGCTCGCCGATATGCGGCGCGTGCTGCGCGGCGGGATCCTCGGACGGGCGCGGCAGGCCGGGGATGCGCGCGATCGGCATCCGGCCGACGCCGTCCTGCTCCAGCCAGTCGACCGAGCGCACCGCCTGCACGTGCGGGTGGTCGAGATAGTCCTGGTAGTTGTTGACCCGCTCGGCGAAGACGCCGGCCCCGATCAGCAGCTCCAGCCACTCCTCGGTGGTTTTGGCCGGGAACGCCTCGGCCAGCACCTTGTTGACGATCGGCGCGCTGCGCAGGCGCGTTTCATGCGTCTGCAGGCGCGGGTCGTCCAGCAGTTCGGGGCGGCCGACGAGTTCCATCAGCTTGTTGAAATGATGCTGGCGCATCGAGGAGACCACGATATAGCCGTTGCTGGTGCGGAACATGCCGGTCGGCACGTAGAGCGGCGGCGGATTGCCGTTGGAGATGGCGTGCTCCATCAGCTTGGCGCCCTGGAACGCGGCGGTCGCCTGCATCATGGAATTGTCGATGAAGGTTCCGACGCCGAAGCGGACCTGCCGCATCAGCGCCGCCGACACGGCCTGGAAGCCGTACAGTCCGGTCAGCACGTCGACCGCGATCATGCCCTGGCGGTGCGGCACGCCGTCGGCGGTGCGGTTCATCACCATCATGCCCGAGAAGGCCTGGATCAGCG
Source organism: Reyranellaceae bacterium (assembly GCA_050181585.1). GTDB lineage: Bacteria > Pseudomonadota > Alphaproteobacteria > Reyranellales > JAQSWP01 > JAQSWP01. Next base: position 46,654 of record JBFXDA010000022.1, on the reverse strand, counting down.
CATCGACCGTCGGCCGCCGGCTGAACGGCCCTTCCTGCCCGAAGCCCGAGACGGAGAAATAGACGATCTTGCCGTTCATCGCCTTGACCGCCTCGTAGCCCAACCCCAGCCGCCCGACCACGCCGGGCCGGAAGCTCTCGCCGAAGACATGCGCCTGCGCCGTCAGCTTGCGCACGATGGCGATGCCCTCGGGATGCTTCAGGTTCAGCGCGATCGAGCGCTTGCCGCGGTTGAACGCCACCGAATGCCCGCCATGGTCGCCGCGCAGCTCGCCCAGGGTGCGGCCCCAGTCGCCCTCCATGGGCTCGATCTTGATCACGTCGGCGCCGTGCTGGGCCAGCAGCATGGTGCAATGCGGGCCGGCGATCCCCTGCGTCAGGTCGACCACCCGCATGCCGGCAAAAGCTTTCGGTTCGCTCACGGCGCTGCCCCCGCACTCGTTCTTGAACTGTTTCATCATGGATAGAACAGGTGGCGCGCCAAGGCAAATGGGGCGTCGCCGGGCGTTGTGCGGCGCGGAACGCCGCCCTCGGGAATCGGGGTCAGGGATCGGGTTTCAGAACCCGGTGCAGGTCGAGCACCGGCGCCTCGACGCCGGCCTGGCTCAGCAGCGCATGGACCTGGCCGCGATGATGGGTCTGGTGGTTGAAGAAATGCGGCAGCAGCAGCGACAGCGGATCGCGGAAGCGGCGGCCCTGGTTGTTGACATAGGCGATGTCGCGGCCCAGCGCCGCCGCATCGAGCGCGGCGAAGAACGCCGCGATGCGCCGGTCCAGCGCCTGCCGCGCCCGCGCCAGGGCGGCGAAGCGGGAATAGAGCTCCGCACCCAGCCCGGTCGAGGGCGCCTCGCCGCCCTCCAACCGCGCCATCCAGATCAGGTCGCCGACCATCAGATGGTTCAGCGTGCCATGGATGGAGCCGAAGGCGGCGGCGCGATCGCGCTTGCGCGCCCTGTCGTCGAGCAGGGCGCAGGCGGCATAGAGGCGGCGGTTGGCGGCGCCGTTATAGGCCGCCATCAGCCGCCAATGCGCCAGCGCCGCCTCAGACGCCATGCCACAGGCCGCGGCAGTGGAAGCGAAAATGCACGTCGCGCGGCGCGCGCCGGCGGCGGACGAGACGGTGCAGCAGGCGGCCCAGCCCGGCGAAGAACGCGGCCATCGCCTTGGCGCGCTCCTCGGCGGCCAGGCGCCGGGCGCGGTCGAAGAACTCGGGCGGAATGCGGGGCCTGACGGGGGTCATGACGATCTCCTTCTCGCTCCCGCCGCCTTTATCGCGCCTGGCCGCAAAGGAATTAATACGCTATCGTTTCCGATCATTTATGAATGGAATTCACAAATGGCACGGCTGGACGAGATCGACGCCTTCGTCTGCGTGATCGAGACCGGCGGCTTCACCGCCGCGGCGGCCAGGCTCGGCCGGTCGCCCTCGGCGGTGAGCAAGCTGATGGCGCGGCTGGAGGAGCGGCTGGGGGTGCGCCTGCTGCAGCGCACGACCCGCCAGATGCGCCCCACCGCCGAGGGCGAGGCCTATTACCGGCAGGCCGCCGCCCTGGTCGAGGAGCTGCGCGAGGTGGAGACCCGCATCGGCCGCGAAGGCAGCGTGCCGCGCGGGTTGCTGCGGGTGACGACGTCGGTCGGGCTGGGCCTGTCGCAGATCGCCCGGCTGGTGCCGGAATTCCTGCGCCGCCATCCCGAGGTGCGGCTGGAGCTGAACCTGGAGGACCGCAACGTCGATCTGGTGGCGGAAGGGTTCGACATCGGCATCCGCTTCGGCCGCGCGCCGGATTCGGCCATGAAGTCGCGCCAGCTCGGCCACGTCGCGCGCCAGATCTTCGCCGCCCCCGCCTATGTCGCCCGCCACGGCCGGCCGCGCACGCCGCAGGAGCTGGCGCGCCACAACTGCCTGAACTTCAACTACATGAACTGGCTCAACGCCTGGCCGCTGCGCGAGAAGCCGAAGGGGGCGGTGCGCGAATTTCCGGTCGCCGGCAATTTCGTCGCCGACAACGGCGAGCTGCTCTACCAGATGGCGCTGCAAGGCGTCGGCATCATGCGGCTGGCCGATTTCATGGTCGCCGACGACGTCGCCCAGGGCCGGCTCGAGCTGCTGCTGGAGGCGTTCAATCCGCGCGAGAGCGTGCCGATCTACCTGATCTGGCCGCCGCAGCGCTTCGAACCGCCCCGCCTGCGCGCCTTCATCGACTTCATGGTCGAGCAGTTCACGCCCGCGCCGCCCTGGAAACGGCGGCCGGGCGAACGATAAGGGGCGCGGCTCAGTCGCCGAAGCGGCTGGCCAGCTTGGCGCGCAGCTCCTGCTGGCGCAGCCGGCCCAGCGGGAAGCGCCACAGCACGACGGCGGCCGACAGGTGCAGCGCCGCCGGCGCCAGGGCGAAGAGCAGGATCAGCCCGTTCAGCGCTTCGGGCGCGTTGGGCCCGCCGGCGCGGAAGCCCATGGCCGGCAGAATGGCGTAGGGAATGCCCACCGCCAGCGCCAGGCCGATCTTCTCCGTCATGGTCAGCAGGGAAAAATACACGCCCGACTGCATGCGGCCGCTTTCCATCCGGTCGGCATCGGTGACGTCGGCCATCATCGCCTTGAGCAGGAAACGGGCGGAAGCGTAGGTGACGCCGTTCAGCACCGTCACGACCAGCATGAACGCCATGTCGCCCATCGGCACGACGAGAAACAGCAGCGAGGACAGCCCGGCATAGACCGAGGCGCCGGCCAGCGCGCGATGCTTCTCCATGCGCTTGGCCGCCCAGGCCCATAGCGGCACGGCCAGGCAGCCGGTGAAGAAATAGAACAGCAGCAGCAGGCTGGCGCCGGCGCCCAGCCCCAGCGCGTCGACGGCGACGAAAAGATAGAGCGAGCCGGCGATGCCGCTGGCCAGGCCGATCACCAGGTCGCAGGCCAGGATCAGCAGCAGCGGCTTGGACCGCCACATGCTCTTCAGCACCTTGACCCAGTCCTCCGACGTGTCCTCGCGCACCGCCGGCTCCGGCACTTTCCACAGCGCGAAGCCGAAGCAGACCGGCAGCAGGACGATGATGAACAGCGCGATGCCCTGCATCTTGGCGCGGTTGTCGCCGCCGCCGATCTGCTCGATGGCCGCCGGCACGATCAGCACGGTGATCAGGCCGATCATCAGGAAGCCCATGTACCAGGCCTGCACCCGGGTGCGCTCGTCGTAGTCGGTCGACAGTTCGGCGCTCCAGGAGATCACCGAGATGGTCGCCATGGTCCAGCCGACATACATCACCGCCAGCCACAGCGAGAGATAGAGGATGCCCGCACCCTCGGGCGGGTTGAACAGCAGCCAGACGCTGACCATCAGGACCGGCACCGACAGCAGCATCCAGAACTTGCGCCGGCCCAAAGGCGGACGGGTGCGGTCGGCGACGACGCCGAAGAGCACGTCGGTCAGCACGTCCCAGAAGCGGCCCAGCATGAAGATGACGCCGACCATGGCCAGCGGAATGCCGACGGTGTTGGCGAAGAACGGCGGCAGATAGACCACGATCGGCAGGCCCAGCCCGGCGATGGGCAGGGCCGGCGCGGCGATCCCGGCCAGCGTAATGCGCGGCAGTCTCATCGGTCCTCCCCGGTTTCCCGCTTCTTTCGGCGGCGGTCGGCTATGGCGATTGTTGCACGGAACCGGCCTCTTGCAAGACCCGGCGGCCGGCCGTCGCGACGGGCGGCCGTCAGCGCCTCTGCATCAGCACGCTCTGGATGGCGCGGCCGAAATAGCCCTGCGTGTCGCCCAGCCGGGCGAAGGCGATGCCCGCGCCGTCCGGCCCCAGCCAGGTCTCGGCGTCGAGCAGGATCCACTCGCCGACCGGATCGCGCGCCAGCGAGATGGTCAGGTCGGCATTGAGGAAGGTCCAGTGCCGGAATGGCAGCACGGTCGAGGTGCCGTTGCAGAAATCGCCGGCGATCACCGCGCGCATGGCGGGCGAGACCGGCTGGCCGGCGACGATCGGCCGATCGGCGCGGAACCAGCAGGCGGCCGGGCCGGTGGTCTCGAAACTGCCCTTCACCACCCGCGTGCTGAGGCCGGACAGGAAGGGATTGTCCTTGCCGAGGGCGGCGCGCGGCTGGCCGTCTTCCGGCATGGGCAGGTCGATGCCGGGATGGGCGATGTCGGGGTCGTAGCCGACATCGGCGCGGCGCAGCTTCAGCACCGAGCCGCGCGCCACCGCCGCGCCGTCGGCCAGCAGCTCGACGGCGCAGAGCTGCAGCTTGCGGCCCTCGCGCACGATGCGGGCTTCGACCGTCAGCGGCGCCACCGGCACCGGCTTCATCAGGTCGGCGGTGATGCGGGCCACGCGCATGGGAGCGGCGGTCGGCAGGCGCTCGGCGGCATGCAGCATCAGGCACGTGGCGGCCGCTCCGTGCTGCGTGGTGAGGTTCCAGGGACCCGCCGCATACGGGCTGGTTTGCACCTTGCCGCCATCGACCGCGAATACCGCGTCCATAACCACTCCCCTGCCGACACGCCGCCCGGCTCGTCCGGCAAGCCGTCGCTTGCCGGACGAGCGGGAAAAGATTTCCGGATTTCTTACCTGCCGCGTAATCGACCGCAAGCGGTTCCTTGCGCCAGCATCGGCTCGGCATCGCACGATGACCGAACCGCCGGCATCGCACGATGCCCGAACCGAAGGAGAAGGACGATGAGCGACGCGAAGGATCTGGTCGACCGCTATATCGCGATCTGGAACGACACCGATGCCGCCAGCCGCCGGGCGCTGATCGCGCGCACCTGGACGGAGGATGCCAGCTACGTCGACCCGCTGATGCAGGGCGACGGGCATGACGGGCTCGACGCGATGATCGCCGGCGTGCAGCAGCGCTTCCCCGATTTCCGCTTCAGCCTGCTGGGCGCGCCCGACGCGCATGGCGACCGGCTGCGCTTCGGCTGGGCGCTGGGGCCGCAAGGCGGGGCGGCGGTGGTCAAGGGCACCGACTTCGCCGTGGTCGCGGGCGACGGCCGCCTGCAGGCGGTGACCGGCTTCCTCGACCAGGTTCCCGCCCACTGACGTTCGATTTTCCAGCCAAGGGAGACATCAATCATGTTCGCCACCCCCAATCTTCTGCGCCGGGCGCTGCTGCTCGATGCGCTGGCCAGCGGCGCCATGGGCATCGTCATGGCGGCGGCATCGGGTTTCGTCGCGCGGCTGCTCGACCTGCCGGCGTCCTTCGTCCTCTATGTCGGCCTGTTCCTGATCGCCTTCGCCGCCTTCCTGCTGGCGTTGCGGCGCTATCCGGTGCCGGCGCTGGTGTGGCTGGTCGTTCTCGGCAATGCCGCCTGGGCCGCCGCCTCCCTCGCCATCCTGTTCACCGGCCTGATCGCGCCCAACGTGCTGGGCATCGTCGCCATCGTGGCGCAGGCGCTGGTCGTGGCGGTCTTCGCCGAACTGCAATTCATCGGCCTGCGCCGGGGCCTGCGCCGGGGCGGCGCCGTCGCAGCCTGACGGATACGCGCGGACCGGGCGGCAGCCGCCGCCCGGTCCTGCTTTCCTGCCACGGCTTCGCCATACCGATGGCCTATAATGGTAGCCGCTATCGAGCGAGGCTTGCATGTCCGGCGACGGATCCACCATCGGGCGGCGCGGCCTGCTGCAGGGAGCGGCCGGCCTCGCCGCCGTATCGGCCCTGTCGGCCCGTGCCCAGCCGGCCCGTGCCCAGCCGGCGCCACTGACCCGCGCCATTCCCTCCAGTGGCGTGTCCCTGCCGCTGGTCGGGCTGGGCACCTGGATCACCTTCAATGTCGGCCGCGATGCCAGGGCGCGCGATGCCTGCGCCGCGGTGATGCAGGCCTTCTTCGAGGGCGGCGGGCGGCTGATCGATTCCTCGCCCATGTACGCCTCCTCGCAGGACACGATCGGCTACGGCCTGCAGAAGCTGGGCCGTGCGAGCGACGCGTTCTCGGCCGAGAAGGTATGGATATCGTCGGCCGAGCGCGGCGCGGCACAGATCGAGGAGTCGCGCCGCAAATGGGGCGTGGCGAAATTCGACCTGATGCAGGTGCACAATCTTCTCGCCTGGGACGAGCACCTGCCGCGCCTGCAGGCGATGCAGGCCGCGGGCCGGCTGCGCCATGTCGGCATCACCACCTCCGAAGGCCGCCGGCATGCGGAGTTCGAGCGCGTCATGCGTTCGCAAAAACTCGATTTCGTGCAGGTCACCTACAACATCCTCGACCGCGAGGTCGAAAGCCGCATCCTGCCGCTGGCGCAGGAGCGCGGCATTGCCGTGCTGGCCAACCGGCCGTTCCGCGAGGGCGCGCTGCTGCGCGCGCTTGAAGGCAAGACGCTGCCGCCCTGGGCGGCGGAGATCGGTGCGGCGAGCTGGGCGCAGTTCGTGCTGAAGTTCATCGTCTCGCACCCGGCCGTCACCTGCGCCATTCCCGCCACCAGCCGGGTCGATCACGCGCGCGAGAACATGGCCGCCGCCGCCGGCCCGCTGCCCGATGCGGCCTTGCGCCGGCGCATGGTCGACTACGTCGCAGCGCTGTGATGGGCGAGTGGGGCAGTTACGGGCTGTCCGATTTCCTGCTGTTCTCGCCACAGACCTATTTCCGCCAGTTCGCGCGGCTCAACGAAGCGACATTTCCGCTGCCGCTGCTGCTGATCGCGCTGGCGCTGGCCGCCGCACTGCTCGCCGGCAGCCGCAGAATCTGGCTGCGACGCGCTGCTGTGCTGGCGTCGGCGCTGCTCTGGGCCAGTTCCGCCTGGCTGTTCCATCACCGCAGCTACGCCGACATCAACTGGGCTGCCGATCGGTTCGCTCTCGGCTTTGCCGTGCAGGCGGCGGTGCTGGTCCTCGTCGCGTTTGCCGGCCCGATGCCGTCGCGCCATCCCTCGCCGGTCGCGCAAGCCCTCGCCATCGCGGTGGCGGTTCTCTATCCGCTGCAGGCCCTGGCGTTCGGCCGCGCCTGGCAGGAAGCGGAGATCGTCGGTTTCTCGCCCGACGCCACCGCCCTCTTCACGCTCTTCGTCGCGGCAGCGATCGGCGGCGGGGCGCGCTGGATGCTGCTGCCGCTCGCGTTGCTGTGGTGCGCCATCGGATTGCTGACGCTGTGGACCATGGGCGCGCCGGAATTCTGGAGCCTGGCGGCGCTGGCGCTGGCCGCGATGGCGGCGATCGGAACGACAGGGCGCGGCCAGCGACAAGGCTGACGGCGGCGATGCCGCTCGCAACTCCCGTTTCGAATTTTCGGAGAATTGGAGCGGGCGAAGAGATTCGAACCCTCGACCTGCGCGGTCGCGTCCGTCGGCGAAATGGCAGCGGTCTTCCCTGTCGAGCCGGGCTGACCGCTGAAGAACCGCTTATCGTGGCGCGTGGTTCAACGTTTGACGCCGGAGATGCAGCATCCTTCGGTCCGGGCCGGAGGGACGCTCGATTTCAGCCAGCACATCGCCCTTGGTCCCTTCACTGCGGGGCGAACATAGGTGTATGCCGCACAGGTGCTCTCGGCGGCGCAGGCGTCGCGGCAGGTTTCGGCGCGGTCGCCGATGGCCGGGAAGCTGGCGAAATCGCTTCCGCCGCGGTTGGTGTCCGGCTCGAAGCTGATCGACCCGCTGCCGTCGCGCATGGCGATGCTGCCGCCGGTCAGGCGATCCCAGGCGATGTATCCGTACTCGAAGTCGCTGCGGCGTCCGCCCGGCATGTCGTATTCGTCGCTGACGGGGAGGCCCAGCCATGAGCCCGACCCACCCATGCCGAGGTAGCGGGCGGCGATGGATCCATGACCTTCGAACGCGGAGCCGGCCCGCCGTCCGCTCGTATGCAGGACGATCAGCCCGCCCTGGAAGGGTGCCCACCGTGCGTCGGCGCCGCTGGGCGAACGCCTGGCGTCCCGCTCGTTGCCGGTGGCGCAGCCGAGGACGCCGCCCTGCCCGCCCGTCTGGGTCCATTTGGCGAAGATGGCCGGCCCAACCGTAAAGCCGCAAATGGCCGGGGTCTGGGTGCCCGGTCGCTGAATCGCGTTGATGGTCAGCCTCAACGGCACCTCGTCCGAGCCCTGACGGACGAGGATGCGGACCGACTGCGCGCCTGGCGTCGTCACGCTACCGAAACAGTTCGCGCCGGTGCCGCTCTGCGACGGGCAGGCGAAGACGAACATGCCCCACCGATATGGCGCGCTCCAGTTGAACACTTCCTGCGCGCCGGCCGCCTGCAGGAGCTGGATGCCGTTGGCGTGATTGCCGTGGAAGTCGAGCGCTTCGGGCAGGATCACCTCGACGGGATCGGCCGTGTTGCGCCGCCAGGAGGTTATGACGATGTGGCAGTTGAGGCTGGGCAGCGCCGAGATGACGATGGAGCCCGGACATTCGAGCGTCGCGGCAAGCCGACCCTGGGCCGGCGGATGCCCGGCGGGCGGGTTCACCGCCACCGGAGGGTTTGTCGTTTCCGGTGGGACATTCGAAACCCGGTAGCGGTAGACCATCGCGGGCCCGTAGTAGCCGCTGAGCCTAAGTTCGACGATCTGTCCGTGGCCGAGGTGGCGCCGCGGCCTGACGGTGACAGAGCCACCGTTGCTGACCGTCGGCAGCGGTTTGTTGGCGGCGCAATTGGCGGGTGACTCTGCGGTCACGTCGAAACCTGGCGGATCGATGCTGAATTCGAAGGCGTTGGTGGCCATTCCCGTCCCCGAATACACGCGCCGACATTCGCTGTTGCCGCCGGCGACGACCTGCATGGAGATGGTGAAACCGGAGGCGTCCATCTGCGCCGGCGGCGATGACCATGTGTGCCGCGTCACATGCTCGCCGCCGCCCCAGTTGTCGTTCGACGCAGCCCCGTCGCTGATCGTCCAGTGTCCCGCGAAATCTTTCGGATTCTGCGGCACCTTTTCGACGAGGGTGAGATAGGGCGCTTCGGCATGCGACGCGGCGGGCAAAGCGAGGCCGCCAGCGACCGCGCAGGCCAGCGCGGCCAAGCGCAGCGCCAATGACCGTCTGCGGTCGGCGCGCTCCTTCGAAAAAACCGGCATCGCTTCCTCCCTTATCGTTAGCTCGGATCGCCCCGAAGCGGCCAAGTCATCCCTTGAAGGTCGGCCGGCGCGGCGGCACCGCATCGCTGAGCTCCGGAAAGCTCTTCCATGCCGGTTCGGGCGGCTCATGGCCGGGTCTGGGCGTGTACGTTGACGGCTCGACCATCTGCATCGACGGCACGTAGCGCGGACAGTTCGCGAAGATCGCCCGCGCCTCGACGCGCACGATGAGCTGGGCGCCCACCGTCTCGGCCAGAAGCGGGTCGTCGCGGCTCACCTTCGCCGACCCGTTGACGCGCAGGCGCTGCGGCCGGCCATGCATGGCGATGAACAGCAGGCCGACGCCAGGATTGACGAGGATGTTCCCGAGGCTCTTGAACATGCCGTTGCCGTCATAATCCGGGAAAGCCAGCTCGCCCGCGCCGGTGACGCGCACGAACCCGGACATGCCGCCCTTGAACGAGCAATCCGGCCGCCCTTGGGCGTCGGCGGTGGCCAGGAAGAAATAGGGCAGGCTCTCGATGAAGGCCCTGTGGTCGGCGCTGAACTCGGCGCGCGCGAAGCCTGCGAGCCGGTCGGCGATCCTGCGACTGTCGAACTGGTCCTGCAGCCGGCGGTTTCCATCGTGATAGAAGGTGGCCATCATCCGCGCTCCGTGTGGTTCCGGTCTTTTGGGGGCGGCACCGGCATCGGCCGCGCTGCCGCCCCGTCGTCTCGGCGGGTTCAGGCGTGCGAATGGCCCGCGGTCGCGTAATCGATCATGCCCTGGAAATCGACGACGACCGCCGGCTCGTCGCCGACCGTCCAGGCGTCATGGCCGCTCGGCAGCAGCGAGATATCGCCCGGCTTGCAGTCGAATTCCGAGCCGTCGTCCATCCGCACCCGCAGCACGCCCGCCACGTGGTACTGGAAGTGGGGCGCCTCGCAGCTCCTGGTCTTGGCGAGCGGCTGCACCGACGTCGCCCAGCGCCAGCCGGGTTCGAACACGCCGCGGCCGATCGTGGCCCCGCCGACCTTGATCAGTTCCAGGCGACCCTTGGGAAATTCGCGCACCTCGTCGGGCGTCCCGAAATTCTTCAGCTCCGCCATCTTCGCGTTTTCGACCAGCATGGCTCGATCCTTTCCTGTTGGAGTTTTCGTGCGCCCGTCCGGCACGGCACGCCGCTTCTGTCTCCGGGCGGCCGCGTGGCGCCCGGACCGTTCCGCTGGATTGCCGGAAAACTCTCGCTGTGTCGGGAACTACTCGTCCCAGGCCTGGACGACGGTCTGGTCGACGATCAGCCCGTCCTCCAGCTTGAGCAGCGCGATGCAGAAGACCTTCGCGCCATCCGGATAGGTGCAGGCCTGGGTGAAGGCCATCTGCTCTTTGTCGCTGAGCGTGACGTCGACGCGATGCGTCATGGTGCGGCTGCAGATATCGTCCCAGAACGTCGCGATCGCGCCTCGCCCCTTGATCTCCCTCGGCTTGCTCGGCGGGTTGTTGCGGTCGATGATCCGTGTCACCGCATGATCGGCGTAGAACGACGCGAGCGCGCGGCCGTCGCGGCCTTCGATGGCCCGCTTGATCGCCGCGCCGGTCACGGGCTTTGCCTTGGCACGCATGATATCCTCCTGTCTGCGGGGTGGCGCCGGCCGCTGTGTCGCGAGGACTATGCAGAGGCGGCGCCGATTTCTGGAGCGAACCTAGCCCTTTGCGCCGGCCGCCGCTTCCGCCGAAAGCGCCATGCCCCTCATGGCCCGATCGGGCCAGCGCTCATAGCACCGACCGGCGCGCCATCAGTCCGGCGGCCGCCGCCCGCGTCGGCATCTCTAGCTTCAGGAGGATGTTGGCGACATGCCGCTTCACCGTGTGCTCGCTGAGGCCGAGCTGCACCGCGATATGCGGGTTGCTGAGGCCATCCGCGACGAGCTCGAGCACCTGACGCTCCCGCGGGCTCAGCACGCCAAGATCGGCCGGGCGAACCCCGGTGCGGCTCAACGGCTCCAGATGGCGTTCACTGGCCAGCCCGACGATGGGCAGCGGCTCGCGCAGGCCGTCGACCGCAAGGGTTCTGCGATCGGAGAATTGCAGCCCCGATCCCGACACCAGCTCGCTCGCCAGCCGCGACAGCAGGATGTCGGGGGAACGGATCGAGGCCGCAATCCGGTCGGCGACGTCCAGCGCGTGCCCCGCCTGGGGCTCGGCTGTCATGTCGATCTCGCCGACATGGATGCCTTGGGCCAACGCGAGACCCAGCGAGCTTGCCGCCTCCCTCAGGGCGATGGCGCAGGTCACCGCACGGGCCGCGCCGTCGAAGCGGGCGTTGATCCGGTCGAAGCCCGACCATTGGCCGTATCCGCCGTGCCGCGCCAGGACTCTGGGCAAGGCTTCGCGGAAGAGCTCCAGGCGCTCCTGAAGATGCCGCCCCATCGCGGCGGCGGCCACAGCGCCGGACATGTCGAGGATGCGCGCGACCAGCAGCACCGCCAGCACGCGATCGCCATGCGCCACCGATCGCTCGCCCGTCAGGAACTCCTCGACAATATCCGCAACACGGTCGACATCGCCGATCCAGACCGGATGGTCACGACCCGGCAGTTCCACCAGCTTCGCCGTCCTGAGGGTCTTCGCCAGTTGCCGGCTGCTTTGCACGCCGACATGCGCGTCCTCAGTCCGGTGCAGCAGAAGCGTGGGCGCGGCAACAGCCGCCAGCGCATCCCTGACATCGATCGCGGCGTTCATCCGCGCCTGGGCGACGGCGGCCGAGGGACTGGCCGATAGGCGCTCGAGGCGTCCCCACCAGTCGGCAAAGCTCGAGTCTTCGGCCCGGCCCGGAGCGAGGCGTGCAAGGGTGGCTCCGGATCCCCACGAGGTTTCGGATGCCGCGACGTTCGCGCGCAGCCGTCTCGCATCCATGCGGGTGTTCTGGAAGCGCGCATAGCCGCCGTGCAGGACCAGCGCGCGCACCCGCGCAGGGTATGTCGCGGCGAAGAGCATGGCCTGGGCCGCCCCGTCCGACGCGCCGAGCAGCGCCGCCCGGCCGCAACCGGCGCTGTCCATGACGGCGCGGATGTCGTCCACTCTCGTGCGCAGATGCGGGAGCGCGCGAGGATCCACTCCGTCGCTCAGACCTGCTCCGCGCGGGTCGAACAGGATCAGCCTGGAAAAGGCCGACAGCCGCTTCGCGAGACGGCTGTAGCTCGGCTCCTCCCAGAGGACTTCGAGGTTAGACGGAAAGCCCGGTACCAGGACGAGGTCAAACGAGCCGTGACCTACCACTTGGTAGGCAATCATCGTGTCCCCGCTTCTCGCGTACCGGGTGACGGCTTTGCGCACCTCACTGCCCTCGCGACCCATTGCAAGTCATCGTAGCAGGGCTGGAGGGAAGGGTCCGCCGCCTTGGCGCGTAACCGCCTTCAGTGAAGTGCATTTTTGGGAGTGTCCCGTGTCAAGGGCACCCGTGCGCGGTGGCATTTTTGGGGAAGGTGGGCAATTTGGCGTGATGCGCTGCTTACACAGTGCTTACACCAGCGCGGGGGAACTGCCGTGTAAGCAATACCCACCTAACCTGACATATTGAAACTACATAATAAAAATGGAGCGGGCGAAGGGATTCGAACCCTCGACCCCAACCTTGGCAAGGTTGTGCTCTACCCCTGAGCTACGCCCGCAAAAGCCCGCGCATCATAGTCAGGACGATTGCCAATGCAAGCACTGTCGCCGCGCCGGCGCGACCCGCTTGATCTCGCGAATGTTATATTATAACGTTCTGCTTGCGGCAGCGTGAGGCTGACGCTTTATTCAGTCGATTCAAGGTGTTGCCATGTCCCGTCGCGTCGCCCTGTGGCAAATGCTGGTCGCCGTCGCGGTTTTCGGCCTGACGCCGGGGGCGCTCCAGGCGCAACCGAAGCCGAAAGTGGTGGCGAGTTTCTCCATCCTGGCCGACATGGCGCGCGAGATCGGCGGCGAGCGCGTCGAGGTGCAGTCGCTGGTCGGGCCGGATGGCGATGCGCATGTCTTCCAGCCTTCGCCCAACGATGCGCGCGCGGTGGCGCAAGCCGCCGTGCTGATCGTCAACGGGCTGGGCTTCGAAGGCTGGCTGGACCGGCTGCAGCGCTCCGCCGGCTTCAAGGGCCGGCTGGTCGTCGCCTCCACCGGCATCGCGCCGCTGACCATGGAAGAAGACGATCACGGGCATGGCCACAGCCACGGGCACAGCCATGGCGGTACGACCTCGACGCGCAAGAAGGCGAAGGCGGCGACGCCGGTCTCCGATCCGCATGCCTGGCAGGACCTGGCCAATGGCCGCGCCTATGTCGACAACATCGCCCGCGGCCTGGCCGAGGCCGATCCGGCCGGCGCCGCCTTCTATGCCCAGCGCGCCGCCGCCTACCAGCAGCGCCTGGCCGCGCTCGACGCGCGCCTGCGCCGCGACTTCGCCGCCATCGCGCGCGAGAAGCGCCGCGTCATCACCTCGCACGACGCCTTCGCCTATTTCGGCAAGGCCTACGGCGTCGAGTTCATTCCCGCCATCGCCTCGTCCGGCGACGCCGAGCCCTCGGCGCGGCAGATCGCCGCCCTGATCGCGCAGATCCGCAAGGAGAACGTCAAGGCGCTGTTCGTCGAGAACATGAGCAGCCCGCGCCTGATCGAGCAGATCGGCCGCGACGCCGGCGCCAGCCTCGGCGGCACGCTCTATTCCGACGCGCTGTCGCCGCCGGGCGGTCCCGCCGACAGCTACGTCAAGATGTTCGAGCACAACGCGGCAATGCTGCAGGCCGGCATGGCGCGCAACTAGCGATCCGCCGGCGCAACGCGCCTTACAACAGGGGAGAAACGGGCGATGCTGAAAATCGCAGGGGCGAGCTGCGCCCTGATTCTGGGTATAGCGACGGCGGCCATGGCGCAGGACTATCCCAAGTTCGTCGCCGACGGGCATTTCGAACTGCGCTTCGACGTCTTTCCGCAATCGGACCTGGCCGACAACGAGCGGCTGGACGTCAACCTGCACGGCGACGCCAATCTCGGCTTCTATTTCATCCCCGAACTGTCGCTGCAGAGCACGCTGAAAGTGGAATCGGTGCGCGATCCGCGCCCCGGCCGCGACCGCTATGTCAGCGGCACCGGCCTGTTCCTGGAGCAGCTCTATCTCGACTACGAGAGCGAGCATGTCGGCGTCTATGCCGGCAAGTTCAATCCGACCTTCGGCATGGCCTGGGCCCGCCTGCCCGAGTTGCTGATCGAGGAATTCTCCGAGGAATACGAGACCACCGAGATGATCGGGCTGGGCGGCAGCCTCACCGCCGCGCCTTCCGGCTTCGGAAGGCACCAGCTCAACGCCGCCGCCTTCTTCGTCGACACCACCTTCCTGCACCGCTCGCTGTTTTCTTCGCCCAAGGCCGACGACGAGCGCGCCAGCCGCCTCTCCCATCTGCGCCGCCGCGACGGCGGGCCGGGCAATACCGGCAAGCTGAACAATTTCTCCGCCACCTTGGACGGCGGCGATTTCGACTTCGCGCCCGGCCTGTTCTACCACCTGGGCGTCCGCCACCTGGCGCGCGGCCGCACCGAGCTGAAGGACGAGACCGCCTACGCCGTCGGTCTCGGCTGGCGCATCGAACTCGCGGACGGCGCCGTCCTGACGCCGCTGGTCGAGTACGTGCGCTTCGGGAATTTCGAGGGCGGCACCGAGACGGCCGGCCTGCTGACCGCCGGCCTGACGCTGGCGCTCGAGCAGTGGAACATCGGCCTGGCCGGCTCGCGCCGCCACGTCAACGTCGCCAAGGCCGACGGGCCGGACGTCACCGACTGGATGGTGGGCTTCAATGTCGGCCGCGAGATCGGCCACGGCTTCGAGCTGGGCGCCGGCTATCGCCACGAGAAGATCGAGGGCGTGCATACCGACTGGATCCGGGTCTATCTCGGCTACCATTTCGATTTCGCCCGCGCGCTGGGCCGCTAGATCGCACTTCAACCGACGGGCGGCGGGCATTAGTCTGCCGCCCGTCATGGATAGCGCGTCCCTCCCCACCAGCCCGCAACGGCTTTTCGACCACATCGCCGCCCTGGGCATCGCCTGCCGCACGGTCGAGCATCCGCCGCTCTTCACCGTCGAGGACTCCAAGGCGCTGCGCGGCGAGCTGCCCGGGCTGCACATCAAGAACCTGTTCGTGCGCGACCGGCGCGAGACCATGTTCCTGGTCGTGGCGCAGGAGGACCGGCGGGTCGATCTGAAGGCGCTGGCCGAACGGCTGGGCGCGGGCAAGCTCTCCTTCGGCAGCGCCGAGCGGCTGATGAAATATCTCGGCGTGCTGCCCGGCGCGGTCACGCCGCTGGCCGCCATCAACGACAGGGACGGCGCGGTAAGAGTCTGCCTGGACCGCACCCTGCTGGCGGGCGGGCCGGTCAACTGCCATCCGCTGGTCAACACCATGACCACCGCGCTGGCCGCCGACGATCTGCTGCGCTTCCTGCGCGCCACCGGGCACGAGCCGCTCATGATCGACATTCCCGAGCGGCCGGCCGGATAGGAGACCCCGATTTGTCGCCGCGGCGGCGGCCGGGGCGGGCTTGCCTCGCTGGCCGGGAAAGCCCATGTTCTGGCCTGCAAAGCGACGCTTACCCGGACCCTTCGAGGACCCAATGGAAACGATTCTCGGCCAGAACCAGACCGCCCCGGCCGGCGGCGACATCGTCGACAGCACCCAGGCCCGTTTCGCCAAGGACGTGCTCGACGCCTCGCGCGAGAAGCCGGTGATCGTCGATTTCTGGGCGCCCTGGTGCGGGCCGTGCAAGCAGCTCACGCCGCTGCTCGAGAAGACGGTCACCGCCGCCAAGGGCGCGGTGAAGCTGGTCAAGATCAACATCGACGAGAACCAGGCCCTGGCGCAGCAATTGCGCATCCAGTCGATCCCCACCGTCTACGCCTTCTACCAGGGCCGGCCGGTGGACGGCTTCATGGGCGCGCTGCCCGAGAGCCAGCTCAAGGAATTCGTCGGCAAGCTGATCCAGGTCGCCGGCGGCGCCGGGGGCGGCGAGGCCGCGCAACTGGCGGAAGCGGTGGCCCAGGCCAAGCAGGCGCTGGACGCGGGCGACATGATGACCGCCTCGCAGATCTTCGCCGAGGTGCTGCAGATCGATCCCGGCAACGCGGAGGCGATCGGCGGCATGACGCGCGCCTATCTGAAGGCGGGCGACGTGGCGCGCGCCAAGGCGACCCTGGCCACCGCGCCCAAGGAGCACGCCAACCACGCCGAGATCGCCGCCGCCCGCGCCGCCATCGAACTGGCCGAGCAGGCCGAGAAGGCCGGGCCGGCGGCCGAGCTGAAGGCCAAGGTCGAGGCCGATCCCAAGAACCACCAGGCGCGCTTCGATCTCGCCATGGCGCTCTATGCCGGCGGCGAGCGCGAAGCGGCGATCGACGCGTTGCTGGAGATCGTCCGCCGCGACCGCAAATGGAACGACGAGGCGGCGCGCAAGCAGTTGGTGAAGTTCTTCGAGGCGCTGGGCGCGATGGACCCGCTCACCGTCGACGCGCGCAAGCGGCTGTCCTCGATCCTGTTCTCGTGACGGCGCATCTTTTTTCCACCAGCTACGAGTCGCTGCCCGCGACCCTGCCGATCTTTCCGCTCTCCGGCGTGCTACTGCTGCCCGGCGGCCGGCTGCCGCTCAACATATTCGAGCCGCGCTATCTGGCGATGGTGTCCGACGCGCTGGGCCGCCAGCGCCTGATCGGCATGGTGCAGCCGACCGTGCCCGGCGGCTTCGCCGGCGACGGGCTGGCCGGCGGCGAGGGTCCGCCGCCGGTGCAGAAGATCGGCTGCGTGGGCCGCATCGTCTCCTTCGGCGAGACCGGCGACGGGCGCGTGTTGCTGACGCTGCTCGGCATCTGCCGCTTCGCCATCGCCGGCGAGGAGCCGCTGGCCGCCGGCGGCTATCGCCTCGTGCGCGCCGACTACGCGCGGTTCCGCGCCGACATGGCGCGCGCGCCGGTCGAGCTCGACCGCCCGCGCCTGCTGGCGGCGCTGAAGCGCTACTTCGCCGCCGGCAATCTGTCGGTCGACTGGCAGGCGCTGGACAAGCTCGACGACGCGGCCCTGGTCGGCACCATCAGCATGGTGGCGCCGCTGGAGCCGCTCGACAAACAGGCGCTGCTGGAAGCCGCCGACGGCACCATCCGCGCCAAGGTGCTGATCGGCGTGCTGGAAGCCGCCCCGGCGCGGCGCGACGACGATGCGCCGGCGCCGCGGCATTGACTGGTGGCAGCGGTAGAATTGTCCTCATCCTGAGCCCGTCGAAGGATGAGGTTATGGAGACGCCGCCTGTGTAGCCCGCCCTTCGACGGGCTCAGGGCGAGGATTGGAGAGTGGCGTCTTTCCTTACATTGACGCCATCGCCGCAAGCTGGAAGATTCCGACCATGAGCACAGACGCGAGCACCGACGACCGCAATGCCGCCGCAGCGGCCGGGCTGGACCCGAAGCTGCTGGAGATCCTGGTCTGTCCGCTGACCAAGGGGCCGCTGCGCTTCGACGCCCAGCGCCTGGAGCTGGTCAGCGAGCGCGCCGGGCTCGCCTATCCGATCCGCGACGGCATTCCCATCATGCTGCCCGACGAGGCGCGGCCTTTGGATCAGGGCTGAGGACGCCATGGCGGGCAACGCGCGTTCGGGCAACAGCGCCGACACGCCCTGGCCGGCGGAAATCCGCGTCTTCAAGGCGGCCGGACGGCTGGAGGTCGATTTCGCCGATGGCGGCAAGTTCGTCTATCCGGCCGAGCTGCTGCGCGTGGAAAGCCCGTCGGCCGAGGTGCAGGGCCATGGGGCGCACAAGACCATCGTGGCCGGCCGCCGCTACGTGAAGATCGCCGGCATCGAGGAAGTCGGCAACTACGCCATCCGCATCCTGTTCGACGACGGCCACGACACCGGCATCTATTCCTGGGCCTATCTCCACGATCTGGGGCAGCGTCAGGACCAGGTGTGGAGCGACTATCTCAAGGCGCTGGCGCAGCGTGGCCTGAGCCGCGATCCCTGAAACGAAAAGAGCCGCGCGGGACGCGGCTCTTCCGTTCTCCGACTCGGCCGTTCTCCGACCAAAGCGCACGATCAGCGCTGCTGCAGGCCCTGGCGCTGCGGTTGCTCGCGCTGCGGCAGCGGCATGTCGGCGACCCGCATCGAGGTGCTGCGCTCGTCCTCGTTGCGGCGATAGGTGACGTCGACCTTCTCGCCGATGCGCACCAGGCCGATGCGGTTGCGCAGGTCGGACGAGTTGCGCACCGTCGTGCCGTTGACTTCCAGCACCACGTCGCCCTGCTTCAGCCCGGCCTTGGCGGCGGGCGAATTGGGCTCGACGCGGGCGATCAGCGCGCCGGTCGGCTGCTTCATGCCGATGGCGGCGGCGATCTCGGGCGTGACGTCCTGCACCTGCACGCCGACGCGGCCGCGCTGCACCTTGCCGTATTCGACCAGCTGGTCGAACACCGCGCGCGCCATGTTTATGGGCACGGCGAAGCCGATGCCGACATTGCCGCCCGACGGCGCGATGATGGCGGTGTTGATGCCGACCAGCCGGCCGCGCAGGTCGACCAGCGCGCCGCCCGAATTGCCGGGATTGATCGAGGCGTCGGTCTGGATGAAGTCCTCGTAGCCCTCGATGCGCAGGCCCGAGCGGCCCAGTGCGGAGACGATGCCGCTGGTCACGGTCTGGCCCAGCCCGAACGGATTGCCGATCGCCACCACGTAGTCGCCGACCTCGAGCTGGCCCGAATCGCCCAGCGGCAGCGCCGTCAGGTTCTCGGCCGGGATCTGCAGCACGGCGATGTCGGTGCCGGGATCGGTGCCGATCAGCTTGGCGTTCAGCGTGCGCCCGTCCTTCAAGGTCACCGCGATCTTGTCGGCGCGGGCCACGACGTGGTTGTTGGTCATGACGTAGCCGCGCCCGGCATCGACGATGACGCCCGAACCGGCGGCTTGGCGCTGCTGCGCCTGCGGCTGGTCGGGCACGTTGAAGAAGCGGCGGAAGAAGGGATCGCGATAGAGCGGGTTCTCCTCGACCCGCATGGTGGAGACGACGGAAATGTTCACCACGGCCGGCGTGACGGTCTTGACCAGCGGCGCCAGCGACGGCGCCGGCTGCGCCTCCAGCACCGGGGTGCGGTTCTGTGCCAGGTTCTGGGCCACGGCAGGCGCGGCGAGCGGCGCGGCCAGGGCCAGCACGAGGACGAGCGGAAAGCTGCGGATCAGGCGGAGCATGGGTCCTCCAACGGGGCGGAAAATCGCTTCTGATGGCCAAGCGACTTAGGCGGCGAATAGGGCGGGTTCAAGACCGCCCCCGCCGCAATTCGGTCCGATTCGAACGCGGCCGGGCCGGCTCCCGTTCCCTTTAGCCCTGCCACCAGGGAAACGGCGGCGCGCCCGGCGACGGCGCGGCCCGCATCGCCGGCGCCTCGGCGAAGCGCCACAGCCCGCGCCGCTCCCGGCGCGCCTGCTCCTGCGCGCCGCGCAGACGCTGCGTGCCGCCGCCGCGCAGGTCGACCAGCCCCTCGCGCAGCAACCGCTCGGCGACGTTGCCGCCGCCGACGCGCACCAGCACGGCCAGGGTGCCGTCGCGGTCGACCGCCAGGATGCGCCAGCGACAGGGTGCCGCGGCCAGCAGAAGCGCCAGGCGCGCCGCCAGCAGCGGCGCGTTCTGCGCCTGGCCCACGCCATGCAGGCGCAAGCGCAGGCCGCGGCTGCGCAAGCCGCCGTCGTCCTGCACGCGCAACGGCCAGGACAGGGTGCGCCCGGGCAGCAGCCGCATTGCTCGCAGCGGCAGGGCGGCGCGGCAGAGAAGATATTGGACCGGCATGACATCTCCGTCCGGCCCGATCGGCAAACGGAGAACGCCCGAAAAACCAAAGGCCCCGTCCGTTGCCGGCGGGGCCTTTGGTTGGGAACGCTATCTATGCTTCACGCACAGCCACGCCCATAGCCAACGGCCCACGCGCGGTGGGTGGCGATGTGCCAAAAGGTGGGGTGCCGAGACATGCGCGTGAAATGCCTCACGCGGGGGCCCGCCGTCAATCGCGGATGCCGGCCGGCCCGACGCCAGCCCGACGATTGCCGCCCCTCGTGGCGGCAAAGCCACAACGCCTCACAACGCTTCGCCGCGGATCAGCCGCGGCAGGTCGCCCAGCGCGCCCATGGCATGGCGCATGAAGACGCGCTTCAGCGGCGTGGCGCGGTTGACCAGGCCCAGCCCCAGATCGCGCGCCAGCCGCAGCGGCGGCGCGTCGGTGGCGAACAGCCGGTTCAGCCCGTCGGTGACGGCGGCCAGGGTGAGGATGTCGAACCGGCGCCAGCGCGCGTAGGACGAGAGAATGTCGGCGGCGCCGATATCGAGGCCCAGGCGCGCCGCATCGACCAGCACCTGCGCCAGGGCCGCCGCATCGCGCAGGCCCAGATTGAGGCCCTGGCCGGCGATGGGATGGATGCCGTGCGCGGCGTCGCCCACCAGCACCGCGCGCTCGGCGGTGTAGCGCTCGGCAAGCTGCAGCGACAGCGGAAACGACCAGCGGCCGCCCACCGGCGTCACCTTGCCGAGATAGTCGCCGAAGCGGCGGTTGATCTCCAGGCCGAACGCCTCGGCGTCGAGCTTGAGCATCAGCGGCGCCAATTCCTGCCGCTCGGTCCACACGATGGAGGAGCGATGCTGCCCCTGCTCGTCGTCGGTCATCGGCAGCATGGCGAAGGGACCGGCGGGCAGGAAGCGTTCCTGCGCGGCGTCGTGATGCGGCCGTTCGTGCCGCACCGTGCAGACGATCGCCGTCTGGCGATAGTCGAAGCGGCGCAGGCCGATGCCGAGCTTCTCGCGCAGGGCCGACTGGCGGCCTTCCGCCACCACCAGCACGGCGGCGTTCAGCGTCGCGCCGCTTTCCAGGCGCAGCGTCGCCGCACCGGGCTCGCGGGCGGCTTCGACGATGGAGTCGGGCATCAGCCGCACGACATTGGGCAGTTCCTGCAGGCGCCCATGCATGGCCCGGCGCAGGAAACGGTTCTCGACGATATGGCCGAAAGGCTCGGCCGGCTGGCGCGCATCGCGCTGCAGATCGCGCGGATCGAATTCGAGAAACAGCGGCGAGGGCCCGTCCGACACGCGAATGGTGCGGATCGGGCAGGCATTGGCGGCAAGCGCTTGCCACAGGCCCAGCCGCTCCAGGGCGCGGCGCGAGCCGAAGGCGATGGCGGAGGTGCGGCCGTCGAAGCGCGGATCGGCCATGGCCTCGACCGTCATGCGGTCGACCACCGCCACCCGCAGCCCGGCCGCGCCCAGCGCCACCGCCAGCATGGCCCCGACCATGCCGGCCCCGGCGATCACCACGTCGTAGCGTTGCTGGACCGAATCCATTTTTGAAGCTTCCCCTGCCTGCTCCGCCAGGTCGACCCGTAACGCTGTCGCAGCGTCTCTTGCTCCTTTTTGGCCACTTGCCGATTTTTTAGGCAGTGCTGCTGGGGAAGATCTCGCCAACCGACCGCAATGCAGCATGAGTATAGGCTAACCGGCTGAATTGTCTGATTTTCCAGACAAACCCGGGCCGTTGGCACGGTTCTTGAGTCTGTTCAGGCGGTCGTCCGGCCTTTGGCCGGCGACCGGGCCAGCGTCCAGTTGCGGGCGCAGAACGTATCAAGAGGGGACAAACCATGAAACTCGTGGTTGCCATCATCAAGCCCTTCAAGCTCGACGAGGTGCGCGAAGCGCTGACCTCGCTGGGCATCCAGGGGCTTACGGTGAGCGAGGTCAAGGGGTTCGGGCGCCAGAAGGGCCAGACCGAAATCTACCGCGGCGCCGAATACGCCGTGAATTTCCTGCCGAAGATCAAAATCGAGGTCGGCGTCACCGACCAGCTGGTGGAGAAAGTCGTCGAGGCGATCCAGAAGGCTGCCAACACCGGCAAGATCGGTGACGGCAAGATCTTCGTGCTCGATCTGGCGATGGCGGTTCGCATCCGCACCGGCGAAACCAACGCCGACGCGCTCTAGGAGGGGGACGATGTTGAATAAGTTCGGTCACAAGCTGGGCGCCGGTCTCGCCGCCGCCCTGGTAACGCTGGGCGCCGCCGGCAGCGCGCTGGCGCAGGACACACCCAAGCTCGACAGCGGCGACACCGCCTGGATGCTCACCTCCACCGCCCTGGTGCTGATGATGACCATCCCCGGCCTGGCGCTGTTCTACGGCGGCATGGTGCGCAAGAAGAACGTGCTGTCCACCGTCATGCAGAGTTTCGCGGTTTGCGCGCTGGGCTCGATCGTGTGGATGGTGATCGGCTACAGCCTGGCCTTCGCCGAGGGCACGCCCTATGTCGGCGGCCTGTCCAAGCTGTTCCTGTCGGGCATCGCGTCCGACACGCTGTTCGGGACCATTCCCGAATCGCTGTTCGCCGTGTTCCAGATGACCTTCGCCATCATCACCCCGGCGCTGATCGCCGGCGCCTTCGCCGAGCGCATGAAGTTCTCGGCCATGCTGGTGTTCATGACGGCGTGGATCATCGTGGTCTACGCCCCCATCGCCCACTGGGTGTGGGGCGGCGGCTTCCTGGGCGAGGACGGCGTGCTCGACTTCGCCGGCGGCACCGTGGTGCACATCAATGCCGGCGTCGCCGGCCTGGTGGCGGCCCTGGTGCTGGGCAAGCGCAAGGGCTACGGCACCGACAACATGGCCGGCCACAACCTGGTCTACAGCCTGATCGGCGCCTCGCTGCTGTGGGTGGGCTGGTTCGGCTTCAACGCCGGTTCGGCGGCGGCGGCCAACGGCACCGCGGCCATGGCCATGCTGGTCACCCAGATCTGCACCGCCGCGGCGGCGCTGGCCTGGATGTTCGCGGAGTGGGTGGTGCAGGGCAAGCCGACGGTGCTGGGCATCATCTCCGGCGCCGTCGCCGGGCTGGTGTGCATCACCCCGGCCGCCGGCTTCGTCGATCCGGTCGGCGCGCTGATCATGGGCGCCATCGCCGGCGTTATCTGCTTCTGGGGCGCCACCAGCCTCAAGCGGATGCTGGGCTACGACGACTCGCTGGACGCCTTCGGCGTGCACGGCATCGGCGGTTTCGTCGGCGCCATCCTGACCGGCGTGTTCGCGGTCGAGGCGATCGGCGGCGAAGGCAAGTCGGGCCTGATCGAAGGCAATGCCGGCCAGGTTCTGACCCAGCTCATCGGCTGCGTCGCCACCATCGCGTGGTGCGCGGTCGCCACCTTCGTCATCCTGAAGGTGATCGACGTGATCATCGGCCTGCGCGTGCCGGAAGACGTCGAGGTCGAAGGCCTCGACATCAACCTGCACGGCGAGACGGTGCACTAAAAGGACGAGTTCCCTCCGACCGGGGGCAGGCAACCGCCCCCGGTCATCTGGCCGAAGCCCGGTCCCGCAAGGGGCCGGGCTTTTTTATTGGCAAACGCCCCGTTTTTGCCCACCCTGCCCTGCCTGAAGTACCATGGGGCTGGCGGGGTGCGGGCGATCCTTGTCGCCACCCGTCAGCGGGAGAGAGGACATGAAGCTGGTCTCGGCGATCATCAAGCCGTTCAAGCTCGACGACGTGCGCGACGCCATCACCGGCCTGGGCATCCACGGGCTGACGGTGAGCGAGGTCAAGGGCTATGGCCGCCAGAAGGGCCAGACCGAGATCTATCGCGGCGCCGAATACGTCGTCAGCTTCCTGCCCAAGGTGAAGATCGAGGTCGCCGTCGACGACGCCATGGTCGAGCCGCTGGTCGAGGCCATCGCCAAGGCGGCCCATACCGGCAAGATCGGCGACGGCAAGATCTTCGTGCTCGAGCTGGGCTCCGCCCGCCGCATCCGCACCGGCGAGACCGGCCCCGAGGCGCTTTAGGGGGAACACCCATGATCCGCGAGTTCCCGCGCGCGCCGGTGCTGGCCGGCGCGATCGCGGCCCTGTGCGCAACGCCCGCGCTGGCGCAGGACCACGACATCAATGCCGCCGATACCGCCTGGATGCTGGTGGCGACCGCGCTGGTGCTGCTGATGACCATTCCGGGCCTGGCGCTGTTCTATGCCGGCATGGTGCGCAAGAAGAACGTGCTGGCGACCCTGGCGCAAAGCCTCGCCACCTGCGCGCTGGTCTCGGTGCTGTGGCTGGCCGTGGGCTACAGCCTGGTGTTCGGCGGCGGCAACGGCTTCATCGGCGATCTGAGCCGCGTCTTCTTCGAGGGTGGCACGCTGGGCGGATCGCACGAGGCGGCGCCGACCATTCCGGAATCGGTCTTCCTGATGTTCCAGATGACCTTCGCCATCATCACCCCGGCGATCATCGCCGGCGCCGTGGCCGACCGCATGAGGTTCTCCGCCTTCCTGATCTTCATGGCGCTGTGGCTGGTCGTGGTCTATTGCCCGGTGGCGCATTGGGTGTGGGGCGGCGGCTTCCTGCAAAAAGCCGGCGTGCTGGATTTCGCCGGCGGCATCGTGGTCCACATCAATGCCGGCGTCGCCGGCCTGGCGGCCGCCATCTATCTCGGGCCGCGCCGCGGCTATGGAGCCGACAACATGGCGCCGCACAACCTCACCTTCTCGGTGATCGGCGTGTCGCTCTTGTGGGTCGGCTGGTTCGGCTTCAACGCCGGTTCGGCCCTGATGGCCGACCATCGCGCCGGCATGGCGATGCTGGTCACGCATCTGGCGGCCTCCGCCGCCGCCCTCACCTGGATGCTGGCAGAGTGGAAGGTGATGGGCAAACCCAGCGTGCTGGGCATCGTCTCCGGCGCCGTCGCCGGGCTTGGGACCATCACGCCGGCGGCGGGCTTCGTCACGCCGGTATCGGGCCTCATCATCGGCGCGGTGGCGGGCATGGTCTGTTTCTGGGCCTCGACCTGGCTGAAGAAGCGGCTGAAATACGACGACTCGCTGGACGTGTTCGGCGTCCATGGCGTCGGCGGCATTATCGGCACCATCGCCACCGGCATCTTCGCCACCACGCTGATCACCGGCAGCGAGGTCGGCGGCTGGGTCGACGGCAAGCCCGAGCAGATCCTGAACCAGCTCTACGGCATCGTGGTGGTGCTGGCGTGGAGCGGCGGCCTGACCTTCGTGCTGCTGAAAGCCATCGACCTGGCGATGGGCGTTCGCGTCAGCGAAGAAGTCGAAATCGAAGGCCTCGACCTGCATCTGCACGGCGAGGTCATTCACTGACCGCCAAGCCGCCCGACAAGCCGCCGGACGATGCGCTGTCGTCCGGCCGCTAGTTTCTTGAATTTATGGGCGAATAAGACACCCTAACTTATTGATGGATATAGATTCTCGGTTCCAGTATAAGAACCGGGAGGCACTCCATGCTCAATCCCAAGCTCGACCTGCTGCAGGACTATCCCTTCGCCCGCCTGGCCCGGCTGATCGCCGGGCTGCAGCCGCCGGCCGACCGCAAGCCGATCGTCATGTCGATCGGCGAGCCGCAGATGAGCCCGCCGGGCTTCGTGCCGGAAATCCTGCAGCGCGAGGCCGCCGGCTGGGGCAAGTACCCGCCGCCCTCCGGCACGCCCGAGCTACGCCAGGCCATCGCCGGCTGGCTGACGCGCCGCTTCGCCCTGCCCCAGGGCGCCGTCGATGCCGACCGCCACGTCTTCCCCGTCGCCGGCACGCGCGAGGCGCTGTTCCAGGCCGCCCTGATCGCGGTGCCGCCGGAGAAGGGCGGCGGCCGGCCCGTGGTGCTGGCGCCCAATCCCTTCTACCAGGTCTATATCGGCGCTTCGGTCATGGCCGGGGCCGAGACCGTGCTGCTGGAATGCAGCGAGGCAACCGGCTTCCTACCCGACCTCGACGCCATCGATGCGGCGACATGGCGGCGCACCGCGCTGGTCTATATCTGCTCGCCGGCCAACCCGCAGGGCTCGGTCGCCAGCCTCGACTATCTGAAGCGCGCGCTGGCGCTGTGCCGGCAGCACGAGGCGGTGCTGGTGCTGGACGAGTGCTATGCGGAAATCTACCGCGACAAGAAGCCAGCCGGCGGCCTGCAGGCGGCGCTGGCGCTGAACGCGCCGGGCGAGGTCTTCGCCAATTTGCTGGTGTTCCACTCGCTGTCCAAGCGCTCCTCGGCGCCCGGGCTGCGCTCGGGCTTCGTGGCCGGCGATGCCGGGCTGATCGAGCTGGTCGGCCGGCTGCGCTCCTATGGCGGCGCGTCGGTGCCGGCGCCGATCATGGCCGCCTCGACCGCGCTGTGGCGCGACGATGCCCATGTCGAGGAAGTGCGCGCCCGCTACAACGCCTGCTTCGACATCGCCGCCCAGACGCTGCACAACCGGCTGGGCTTCTACCGGCCCGAGGGCGGCTTCTTCCTGTGGCTGGACGTCGGCGACGGCGAGGCCGCCACGCGCGCGCTGTGGCGCGACGCCGGCGTGAAAGTGCTGCCCGGCCTCTATCTGGCGCGCGGCGAGGGCGAGAACAATCCCGGCCGCCGCTATATCCGCGTGGCGCTGGTGCACGACCCGGAGACCACGCGCGAGGCCATGCGGCGCCTGGCCGAAGTGCTGTGAGACCAGAGCGAAGGGCCAAAGGGGAAACGGTCCGATGACGTTGATGAACCTGCCCGCCGAACGCAAGCGGCGCTTCTTTCCCGAAGGCGCCGGCCCGTTCCTGCGCCTGCGCCTGATCGAGATCCTGGGCGCGGTCCTGCTCGGCGGCGGGCTGGCGCTGTTCCTGACCCTGGCCACGTTCGATCGCGGCGATCCCTCCTTCAACGTCGCCACGCCGCAGGCGCCGAAGAACATCTTCGGCCTGCAGGGCGCCTATGTCGCCGACATGCTGCTGCAGAGCCTGGGGCTGGCCGCCTGGCTGCTGGCCTTCGTGGTCACGGTGTGGGGGCTGCGGCTGATGCGCCGGCATTCGGTGCCGCGCTTCGCCCTGCGCCTGAGCCTGCTGCCGCTCACCCTGCTGCTGGCGGCGACGGCGCTGAGCTTCATGGGCGGCGCCAACTCGACCTGGATCACCCATGCCGGCCCCGGCGGCGTCACCGGCCGCGAGCTGGGCGACCTGGTGCGCTCCTATTCCTTCGTGCTCGGCAACGGGCTGTCGGCCGGCCTGCTGGGGCTGGGCTTCGGCGCCATCGCCATGCTGTGCCTGATCCCCACCCTGGCCATGCAGCGCGACGACTGGCCGCTGATCGTGCGCCTGCTGTTCAAGGCCATCGGCCTGCTGGTGGCCGGCACCCTGGCCGTGCTGCGCTTCCTGTGGCGGGTGGCGCGGCGGGAGCCCCGGCCCGGCGTGTTCGAGCAGCTCGAGATGCTGCCGCCCGACCTGGCCGGCGCGCTCGACGCGCCGCCGGTGGCGGAAACGCTATGGAGCCGGCTGGCCCGCTTCACCCGGCTGGACCGGCTGTTCGCCCGTTCCGCCGCCGCCGCGCCGGCCCGCCGCCCGGGCCGCCACCAGGGCCAGCGCCAGGAACCGACCCTGGCGCGCGAAGCCACCGCGCTCGCCGGCGAAATCCAGACCGCCGCCGCGCGCCGGCCGGCCGTCCCCGAGGCGGAGGAGGATTACGTCGACGACGAGGCGGTCGAAGAAGCGGAAGCCGACGACGTCACCACCATCGACGGCGAGGGCGTGGCGATCCAGCCGCGCGTCGTCGCCCCGCCGCGCCGGCCGCGCCCGGGCACCAAGCAGGCGCAGCTCAAGCTGGGCTTCGACAAATACGAAACCCCGCCGATCGACATCCTGGCCGCCGCCCCCCGCAGCGCCATCAACATCCAGATCGACGAGGAGGCGCTGACCCAGAACGCCCGCCTGCTGGAGACGGTGCTGTCCGATTTCGGCGTCAAGGGCGAGATCGTCAAGGTGCGGCCCGGCCCGGTGGTGACGCTCTACGAGCTGGAGCCGGCCCCGGGCACCAAGTCCTCGCGCATCATCAACCTGGCCGACGACATCGCCCGCTCGATGAGCGCGGTGTCGGTGCGTGTCGCCACCGTGCCGGGGCGCAACGTCATCGGCATCGAGCTGCCCAACCAGCGGCGCGAGACGGTGTACTTGCGCGAGCTGCTGTCGACCAAGGATTACGAGGACGAGCGCCACAACCTGCCGCTGATCCTGGGCAAGGATATCGGCGGCTCGCCGGTCATCGCCGACCTGGCCCGCATGCCGCATCTGCTGATCGGCGGCACCACCGGCTCGGGCAAGTCGGTGGCGATCAACACCATGATCCTGTCGCTGCTCTATCGGCTGACGCCCGAACGCTGCCGCTTCATCATGATCGACCCCAAGATGCTGGAACTGTCGGTCTATGCCGACATCCCGCATCTGCTGACGCCGGTCGTCACCGAGCCGCGCAAGGCCATCGTGGCCCTGAAGTGGGTGGTGCGCGAGATGGAGAACCGCTACCGGCTGATGAGCCAGCTCGGCGTGCGCAACATCGCCGGCTACAACGAGCGCGTCGCCGAAGCCCGCCGCAAGGGCGAGGTCATCACCCGCACGGTGCAGACCGGCGTCGATCCCGACACCATGCGCGCCACCTTCGAGGAGCAGCCGCTGGACCTGGAATCGCTGCCCTTCATCGTCGTCATCATCGACGAGATGGCCGATCTGATGCTGGTGGCGGGCAAGGACATCGAGGGCGCCATCCAGCGCCTGGCGCAGATGGCGCGCGCCGCCGGCATCCACGTCATCATGGCGACGCAGCGGCCCTCGGTCGACGTCATCACCGGCACCATCAAGGCCAATTTCCCCACCCGCATCTCCTTCCAGGTCACCTCCAAGATCGACAGCCGCACCATCCTGGGCGAGCAGGGCGGCGAGCAGCTACTGGGCCAGGGCGACATGCTCTACATGGCCGGCGGCGGGCGCATCTCCCGCGTGCACGGCCCCTTCGTCTCCGACACCGAGGTCGAGAAGGTGGTGAAGTTCCTGCGCAGCCAGGGCGAGCCCGCCTATCTCAACTCGATCACCGAGGAGACGGAAGGCGGTGGCGGCGGCATGGGCGGCGGCCTGGCGGGCGAGGGCGGCGGCGAATCCGACGATCTCTACGACCAGGCGGTCGCCATCATCACCCGCGAGCGCAAGGCCTCGACCAGCTTCATCCAGCGCCACCTGCAGATCGGCTACAACCGGGCCGCCCGCATCATCGAGCGCATGGAGGCCGAGGGCGTGGTGTCGCCGGCCAACCATGTCGGCAAGCGCGAGGTGCTGGCCCGCGACATCGACGACGACGAGCGCGTCAACTAGAGCAAATCATGTTTTGACGGAAGCGTCTGCGCTTCCGTCCAATCGTGATCCGCTCTAGGCGGGGATGGCGCCGGCCCGTGCCTTCGTAAGACGAGGCATGGCCAAGGCTCCTTCTTCTCTCGTCATCCCGGGCGTAGCGCAGCGCAGACCCGGGACCCATGGCGACGGTCATCATAGGTCCCGGCTCTGCGCCCCTGCGGGGCTGGGCCGGGATGACGGTTCTTGTGGACACAAATTTGACCTATTGGCCGGTCAGCGATAGCACTCTTTCGCGTTTCGTGCGTTTAAGGAACCGCAATGCCGCTTTCCCTCCCCCGCCGCCAAATCCTGGCCCAAGGCGCCGCCCTGCTGGCCCTTGCCGCCAGCGGCGTGCCCGTCGCCGCCCAGGCGCAGACCAAGCGCGCCGCCCCGGCGCCGGCTTCCCGGCCGCTGTCGCCGCAGGACCGCGAGGACGTGGCGCGCGTGGAGCAGTACCTCAATTCCATCACCACGCTGGAAGCCCGCTTCCTGCAGGTGGCCGATCGCGGCGCGCCGCTGTCGGGCGCGTTCTACATCAAGCGTCCGGGCAAGCTGCGCTTCCAGTACGACCCGCCGGCCCGCATCCAGATCGTGGCCGACGGCAGCCAGGTCACCTATTACGACGCCGACACCGACCAGATCAGCCAGCTCCCCACCGGCCTGACCGTGGCCAAGTTCCTGGTGGCGCCCCGCATCAGCCTGGCGGGCGACCTGATCGTCACCAAGGTCGAGCGCGACGCCGCCCTGCTGCAGATCACCGCCCAGCAGGCGCGCGCGCCGACCGAGGGCCATGTGATGCTGACTTTCGGCGACAAGCCGCTGCAGTTGCGGCGCTGGACCGTGGTCGACGGCCGCAACCGGGCGATCAGCGTCACCCTGACCAACCTGAAGACCGGCGGCGCGCTGAAGGACGATCTCTTCGTCTTCGTCGATCCCGACCCCAACCGCGCCGGCCGGTTCCGGCCCTAGGCTTCCGGTGAGCAGGACCATGACATCGCTCTCGCGCCGATCGCTGCTGGGCGTGCTGTTGGCCTTGGCGCTGACCCTGGCGCTGCCTTTGCCGGCGCAGGCGCAGCCGCTCAACGAGCGCGACCGCGCCGACATCGCGCGCATCGAGAAGTACATGAACGCCATCACCACGCTGCGCGCCAAGTTCGTGCAGACCGAGGAGGACGGCCGCCAGCTCGAAGGCGTGCTGCACCTGCAGCGGCCGGGCAAGCTGCGCTTCCAGTTCGTGCCCAAGGGACCGTACGAGATCATCGCCGACGGCACGCAGCTCAACTATATCGGCGGCGGCGCGCTGACCCAGGTGTCGCTGGACGCCACGCCGCTGTCGGTGCTGGTGGCGGAGAACATCCGCTTCGACGACCGGCTGCAGATCACCGGCATCGAGCGCGAGCCCGGCTTCATCGCCGTCAACCTGGTGCAGCGCAAGAACCCGGACGGCGAGAAGCTGCAGATCGTGTTCTCCGACAAGCCGCTGCAGCTCAAGCGCTGGGCCATCACCTACAAGAGCGGCCGCACCGTCGCCGTCGGCCTGTTCGACGTCGAGACCGGGGTGGCGATCGACCCCAAGACCTTCGTCTATTCCAACCCGCACATCCAGCAGCGCCAGACCTACTGACCGGGACCGGCCGATATTGCCGGCGGCCCCGGCCGGGCGCATCATGGATGGCCAATCCCGCGTGACGGATAGCGCGCCATGAGCACCGCCAAAGCCACATCCCTGCCGCTGGTCGGCCTGCCGGCCTGCGTCAAGCAGCTCAACAATTCCCCCTTCCACACGGTGCAGGAGAAGTACCTGACGGCCGTGCGCCAGGCCGCCGGCTGCGCGCCGCTGATCCTGCCCGCCTTCGGCTGGCAGCGCGACGGCGACACGGGACCGGGGCTCGGGCTGGGGCTGGCCCTCGATCCGCTGCTCGACATGCTGGACGGGGTGCTGCTGACCGGCAGCCCGTCCAATGTCGAGCCGCATCACTACCAGGGCCAGCCCAGCGCCCCGGGCACCGAGCACGATCCGCAGCGCGACGCCACCACCCTGCCGCTGATCCGCCGCGCCATCGAGCGCGGCATTCCGCTGCTGGCGATCTGCCGCGGCATCCAGGAACTGAACGTGGCCATGGGCGGCACCCTGCACCAGCGCGTGCACGAGGTGCCGGGCCGCTTCGACCACCGCTCGCGCGCCGCCCGCGACCGGCCGCTGGACGAGCGCTATGCGCTGGCCCATCCGGTGGCGCTGGCCAAGGAGGGCTGGCTGGCCCAGCGCCTGGGCTGCACGCAGATCATGGTCAATTCCCTGCACGGCCAGGGCATCGACCGGCTGGCGCCGGGCATGGCGATCGAGGCCACCGCCGATGACGGCACCGTCGAAGCCATACGCCTGCCGTCGGCGTCCGGTTTCGTGCTGGGCCTGCAATGGCATCCCGAATACGGCGCCACCGACAACCCGGTATCGCTCTCCCTGTTCCAGGCCTTCGGCGACGCCGCCCGCGAACACGCCGCCCGCCGCCGGCTGAACGCGGCGGCTTAGATCGGCCGATCACACTCGATCTCCTCGTCCTGAGCCCCGTCGAAGGACGAGTTGCACAGGCGATGGTGCGGTCCCCTCATCCTTCGACGGGCTCAGGATGAGGAAAATTTTACCGATTCCATTCGTCGAGCCGGGCGATGACGCAGAGAAAGCCAGGGCGTATAGTTTGTCCCTCAAACAATCCCGCTCCCTGAAGCGGAGGAACGCCGTGCAAACCGCAGCGCAAAAGACCGGCGACAACCGGCGCAAGGATTTCTACGCCCGGCTGGGGCCGCTCAGCCTGGCGCCGCTGTGGGAGAGCCTGCACCAGCTCGTGCCGCCGCAGCCCAACGCGCCGTACCAGGCGGCGCTGTGGCGCTACGACGACGTGCGGCCCTACCTGATGGAATCCGGCTCGCTGATCACCGCCAAGGAGGCGGTGCGCCGCGTGCTGATCCTGGAGAATCCCGCCATGCCGGGGAAGGCTGCGATCACCTCCTCGCTCTATGCCGGGCTGCAGCTCATCCTGCCGGGCGAGATCGCGCCCAGCCATCGCCACACGCAATCGGCGCTGCGCTTCATCGTCGAGGGCAACGGCGCCTATACCGCCGTCGACGGCGAGCGCACCACCATGCGCGAGGGCGATTTCGTCATCACCCCGAGCTGGACCTGGCACGACCACGGCAACGACAGCGCCGAGCCGATGGTGTGGCTGGACGGGCTCGACATCCCGCTGATCGCCATGTTCAACGCCGGCTTCGCCGAGAACGGCGCGGCGGACGAACAGAAACTGACCCGGCCGGAGGGCGACGCGCTGGCGCGCTATGGCACAGGGCTTCTCCCGGTCGACTGGCAGCCGAAAAGTCGCACCTCCCCGGTCTTCAACTACCCCTATGCCCGCACGCGCGAGGCGCTGGAGACCATGCGCCACGGGCAGGACTGGGACCCTTGCCACGGGCTGAAGCTGCGCTACGTCAACCCGGCCACCGGCGAATCGGCCATGCCGACCATCGGCACCTATATGCAGCTCCTGCCCAAGGGCTTCCGCAGCGAATCCTATCGCAGCACCGACGGCACGGTGTTCTCGGTGGTCGAGGGCGAAGGCCGCTCGACCATCGGCGGCCGCGAGTTCTCCTGGGGCAAGCGCGACATCTTCGTGGTTCCGAGCTGGCAGGAGATCGTGCACGAGGCGGCGAGCGATGCGGTGCTGTTCTCCTTCTCCGACCGGCCGATCCAGGAAAAACTCGATATCTGGCGCGAGAAACGCGGCAAATAGGTGCCGCGCCGGCGCCGATCGCCGGCAGTCGCCAGCCCGCACGGTCGCGCTCTATAATGCCGATCAGCGGCGGATCGACGCCGCACCAGGAGGAGGCGCTGTGGCTCTGCCGGCCGCAAGCTTTGAGCCGTGGAACGAGGCGCGCGCGCGCCAGCTGATCGGGGCCCGGGCGGGCCTTGACGGCGCGCTGCTGCCGATCCTGCACGCTATCAACGATACGTTCGGCCACGTGCCCGACGCCGCCGTGCCCCTGATCGCCGCCGCGCTCAACCTCAGCCGCGCCGACGTGCATGGCGTGCTGACCTTCTATCACGATTTCCGCCGCGCCCCCGCCGGCCGCAGCGTCATCAAGCTCTGCCGCGCCGAGGCCTGCCAGGCGCGCGGCGGGCGCGAACTGGAGGCGCATGCCTGCCGCAAGCTCGGCGTCGAGATGGGGCAGACGACGCGGGACGGCGCCTTCACGCTCGAACCCGTCTACTGCCTGGGAAATTGCGCCACCGGCCCCTCGCTGCTGGCCGATGGCGAGCTGCATTCTCTGGTCGATGCCGGGCATTTCGATGCGCTGCTGGGCGATCTCGCCGCGCCGGTCGTGCCGCCGCCCCCGGTCACGGCGCCAGCGCGCGGCGTGACGGTGTGCGTGCCGCGCGAGGCAACCGCCCGCTCCTTCGGCGCCGACCTGGTGGCGGCGGCGATCGCGCGCGAGGCGCAGCGGCGCGGCCTCGACGTCGTCGTCAAGCGCACCGGCTCGCGCGGCGCCTTCTTCCTCGAACCGCTGGTCGAACTCGATCTGCCCGGCGGGCGCGTGGCCTATGCCGGGATCAGCGAAGAAGACGTGGCTTCGCTGTTCGATGCCGGATTTCTCTCCGGCGGCCCCCATGCCAAGTGCATCGACGATCCCGCCTTGCATCCCTTCTTCGCCGCCCAGCAGCGGCTGACCTTCGCCCGCTGCGGCGAGATCGATCCGCTGTCGCTGTCCGACTACGTCGCCACCGGCGGCTTGCGCGGCCTGCGCCGGGCGCTGGCGCTGGGCGGCGAACAGATCGTGGCCGAGATCGAAACCTCCGGCCTGCGCGGCCGCGGCGGCGCGGGTTTCCCGGCCGGGCGCAAATGGCGCACGGTGATGGAAACGGCGGCGGACGGGAAATACGTCGTCTGCAACGCCGACGAGGGCGATTCCGGCACCTTCGCCGACCGGCTGCTGCTGGAAGGCGACCCGCTGCTGCTGATCGAGGGCATGGCGATCGCCGGCCTGGCGGTGGGCGCGCAGAAGGGCTTCGTCTATCTGCGCTCGGAATATCCCAACGCCGCCGCCCTCTTCGCCGCCGCCCTGGAAGTGGCGCGCGACGGCCGGATCGTCGGCGACGACATCCTGGGATCGGGCCGGCGCTTCGACATCGAATTGCGCGTGGGGGCGGGCGCCTATATTTGCGGCGAGGAAACCTCGCTGCTGGAAAGCCTGGAAGGCAGACGCGGCCAGGTGCGCTTCAAGCCGCCGCTGCCCGCCGTTTCCGGCCTGTTCGGCCGGCCGACCCTGATCAACAACGTGCTCACCCTGGCCGCCGCGCCCGATATCCTGGCCGAGGGCGGCGCCGCCTATGCAGCACTTGGCACCGGCCGCTCGCGCGGCACGCTGGCGGTGCAGCTCGGCGGCAACGTGGTGCGCGGCGGGCTGGTCGAGGTGCCGTTCGGCCTCTCCCTGCGGCGGGTGATCGAGGAGATCGGCGGCGGCACCGAAACCGGCCGCCCGGTGCGCGCGGTGCAGGTCGGCGGGCCGCTGGGCGCCTATCTGCCGGCTTCGCTGCTCGACCTGCCGCTCGATTACGAGGCGCTGGCGGCGGCCCAGGGCCTGCTGGGCCATGGCGGCATCGTGGTGTTCGACGACGGCGTCGACATGGCCGAACAGGCGCGCTTCGCCTTCGAATTCTGCGCCGTCGAGAGCTGCGGCAAGTGCACGCCCTGCCGCATCGGCTCGGCGCGCGGGGCGGAGATGGTCGACCGGCTGCTGGCCGGCGTGCAGCCGGCGCAGACGCGGGCGCTGATCGAGGAACTATGCGAGACCATGACCGACGGCTCGCTCTGCGCGCTGGGCGGGCTGACGCCCTTGCCGGTGCTGAGCGCGCTGCGCCATTTCCCGCAGGATTTCGCCCGCCCGGCAAGGCTGGCATCGTGAGGCGGCCATGACCATCCTGAAGGAACGCGATCTGGGCACGCCGGCCGGCACGGGAGCCGGCCAGGTGCGCCTGCGGGTCGACGGCCAGGAGATCGCCGTGCCGCAAGGCAGCTCGGTGATGCACGCCGCCCGCTTGGCCGGCATCGACGTGCCCAAGCTGTGCGCCACCGACACGCTGGAGGCGTTCGGCTCCTGCCGCCTGTGCCTGGTCGAGATCGAGGGCCGCAAGGGCACGCCCGCCTCCTGCACCACGCCGGCCGAGAGCGGCATGGTGGTGCGCACCCAGACCGATCGCCTGCGCCGGCTGCGGCGCAACGTGATGGAACTCTACATCTCCGACCATCCGCTGGACTGCCTGACCTGCTCGGCCAACGGCGATTGCGAGTTGCAGGACATGGCGGCGGCGGTAGGCCTGCGCGAGGTGCGCTACGGCTTCGACGGCGCGCGCCACCGCACGCACGAGACCGACGTCTCCAACCCCTATTTCGCCTTCGAACCGGACAAGTGCATCGTCTGCTCGCGTTGCGTGCGGGCCTGCGCCGAAGTGCAGGGCACTTTCGCGCTGACGGTGGACGGGCGCGGGCTGGGCTCGCTGATCGCGGCCAGCCAGGACCAGGAGTTCCTGGCTTCCGAATGCGTCTCCTGCGGCGCCTGCGTCGAGGCCTGCCCGACCGCGACGCTGAACGAGAAGAGCGTCATCGCCCAGGGCCTGCCCGAGCGCACCGTGCTGACCACCTGCGCCTATTGCGGCGTCGGCTGCTCGTTCAAGGCCGAATTGCAGGGCGATCGCGTGGTGCGCATGACGCCCTACAAGGACGGCAAGGCCAATCACGGCCATTCCTGCGTGAAGGGCCGCTTCGCCTGGGGCTACGCCACCCATGCCGACCGCATCACCACGCCGCTGATCCGCGAGCGCATCACCGATCCCTGGCGCGAAGCCACCTGGGACGAGGCCATCGCTTATGTCGCCGCCCGCTTCAAGGAGATCCAGGCCAAGCACGGGCGCGATGCGGTCGGCGCCATCACCTCCTCGCGCTGCACCAACGAGGAGACCTACCTGCTGCAGAAGCTGGTGCGCACCGCCTTCGGCAACAACAACGTCGATACCTGCGCCCGCGTCTGCCATTCGCCCACTGGCTACGGGCTGAAGACCGCCTTCGGCACCTCGGCCGGCACCCAGGATTTCGACTCGGTGCAGGAGGCCGACGTCGTCGTGGTGATCGGCGCCAACGTCACCGAGGCGCACCCGGTCTTCGCCTCGCAGATGAAGCGCCGCCTGCGCGCCGGCGCCGGGCTGATCGTGATCGATCCCCGCCGCATCGACCTGGTCGAGAGCCCACATGTGAAGGCCGCGCACCACCTGCAACTGCGCCCCGGTACCAACGTCGCCGTCATCAACGCCCTGGCGCATGTGGCGATGGACGAGGGCCTGGCCGACCAGGCCTTCATCGCCGAGCGCTGCGATGACGCCAGCTTCGCGCGCTGGCGCGACTTCATCCTGCGCCCCGAGAACGCCCCGGAAGCGGTCGAGGCGATCTGCGGCGTGCCGGCCAGCGAACTGCGCGCCGCCGCCCGCCTCTATGGCGGTGCGAAGAACGCCGCCATCTATTACGGGCTGGGCGTGACCGAGCACAGCCAGGGCTCGACCATGGTCATGGGCATGGCCAATCTCGCCATGGCCACCGGCAATCTGGGCCGCCGCGGCGTCGGCGTGAACCCGCTGCGCGGCCAGAACAACGTGCAGGGCTCCTGCGACATGGGCTCCTTCCCGCACGAGGTGTCGGGCTATCGCCACGTCTCCGACGACGGCGTGCGCGCCCTGCTGGCGCGCGAATGGGGCCGCGAGATCGAAGCCGAGCCGGGCCTGCGCATTCCCAACATGCTGGACGCCGCCATCGACGGCAGCTTCAAGGGCCTGTTCTGCCAGGGCGAGGATCTGGCGCAATCCGATCCCAACACCCAGCACGTCGCGGCCGGGCTGCAGGCGATGGAATGCCTGGTGGTGAACGATCTGTTCTTGACCGAGACGGCGCGCTACGCCCATGTCTTCCTGCCCGGCGCCTCGTTCCTGGAGAAGGACGGCACCTTCACCAACGCCGAGCGCCGCATCGGCCGGGTGCGCAAGGCGATCGAGCCCTTGGCCGGGCTGGCGGAATGGCAGGTCACCATCCGCCTGGCCCGGGCGCTGGGCTACGCCATGGATTACGCGCATCCGTCCGAAATCATGGACGAGATCGCGCGCGTCACCCCCACTTTCGCCGGCGTCAGCTACGACAAGCTCGAACGGCTGGGCAGCCTGCAATGGCCCTGCACGGAAGAAGCGCCGGCCGGCACGCCGGTCATGCACGTCGACCGCTTCGTGCGCGGCCAGGGCTATTTCGCCCTGACCGAGTTCGTGCCGACGCAGGAGCGCGCCGGCCCGCGCTTCCCCTTGCTGCTGACCACCGGCCGCATCCTGAGCCAGTACAATGTCGGCCAGCAGACGCGGCGCACCGCCAATGTCGCCTGGCACGGCGAGGACGTGCTGGAGATCCACCCGCACGACGCCGAGCAGCGCGCCATCCGCGACGGCGATCTGGTGTCGCTGGCCAGCCGCGTCGGCGCCACCACCTTGCGCGCCGCCGTCACCGAGCGGGTGCAGCCGGGCGTGGTCTACACCACCTTCCACCACCCCGAGACCGGCGCCAATGTCGTCACCACCGAGTTCTCCGACTGGGCCACCAACTGCCCCGAATACAAGGTGACGGCGGTGGAGGTGCGGCTGGCCAATGCGCGGGCCGAGTGGCAGTTGCGCCGCGAGCGCGAATTGCGCGAGTTCGGCGGCGGCCGCGTCGATGCCGCCGAGTAGTCCGCCGAGCAGTCAGCCGGGTGGACCGCCGCCGGCCAGCGAGGCACCGGCGCGCCTGGTTCCCGCCGGCGGCCAGGGCGGGCGCGACATCGCCCGCGCCCTGCCCGAGGAAACGCCGGTCGCCCTCTCCTTCAACGGCGTCACCCATGCCGTGATGCTGGCGACGCCGGCCGACCTGGAGGATTTCGGCCGCGGCTTCGCGCTGGGCGAAGCCATCGTGCAGACGCCGGCCGAGATTCTCGACCTGCAGGCGTTCGCCCATCCCGACGGGCTGGAAGTGGCCATGACCCTGACCGCGCGCCGCGCCGCCGCCCTGGCCGAGCGCCGCCGCTTCCTGGCCGGCCCCACCGGCTGCGGCCTGTGCGGCGTCGACAGCCTGGCGCAGGCCAACCGCGCCGTGCCGCGCGTCGCGGGCGGGCGCCGCTTCGCCGAGGCGGCGCTGCGGCGCGGACTGGCCGCCCTGCCGCTGCGGCAGGAGTTGAACCGGCAGACCGGCGCGGTGCATGCGGCGGGCTGGATCGACAGCGAGGGTTCGCTGGTGGCGCTGCGCGAGGATGTCGGCCGCCACAACGCGCTGGACAAGCTGATCGGCGCGCTGGCCCAGGCCGGCGCCGACTTCGCCCAGGGCGCGCTGCTGCTGACCAGCCGCTGCAGCGTCGAGCTGGTGATGAAGGCGGCCACGGTCGGCATGCCGCTGGTCGTCGCGGTCTCCGCCCCGACCGCGCGCGCGGTGCGCCTGGCGCGGCAGAGCGGCCTGACCCTGGTCGGGCTGGCGCGGGCGGATTCGATGCTGGTCTTCGCCGGCGGCGAGCGGCTGGAGGCCGCGCCATGAACCGCGCCCGGCTGATCCACGACGCCAACGAGATCGCCAAGTATTTCGCCGCCTATCCGCGCGAGGAGGCGCTGGCCGGCAT
Source organism: Reyranellaceae bacterium (assembly GCA_050181585.1). GTDB lineage: Bacteria > Pseudomonadota > Alphaproteobacteria > Reyranellales > JAQSWP01 > JAQSWP01. The sequence continues at coordinate 7,759 of JBFXDA010000022.1, read as the reverse complement.
CGCCGACCATATCGGCAAGTTCTGGGACCCGCGACTGCGGACGGAACTGAAGGCGCTGCTGGCGGCCGGCGAGCCGGCGCTGCACGCGCTGGTGCGCGATGCAGCCATCCGCTTGAAATAGCCGCCGGTCCCTTCTTCCGTCATCGCCCGGCTCGACCGGGCGACCCATGGCGCTCCCGCTCCGCTTCTTCAGAACGGGAATCGACGTCGCCACCGCCATGGGTGCCCCGGTCAAGCCGGGGCATGACGATATTTTGCGGCAAGCGGCTTCCACGGCCGATCCCGCAGTCCCCCAGCAGCCGATCTAAAATACCCGTCATCGCCCGGCTTGACCGGGCGACCCATCGTGCCATCGCTGCGGTTCCTCAGAACGGGAAGCAGCGTCGCCATCGACATGGGTCGCCCGGTCGAGCCGGGCGATGACGGAAAAATCAGATCGGCGCCTTCACCGCCAGCGCGCCGGGGATCACCCTGGCGGTCATCGGCAGGCGGCCGATGGTCTCGCCGTCAAGATCGACCAGCGCCATGGCCGGGCCCTCGATCTGGAAGCGCCGGCCGCGCACGACCTCGACCCGCGGGTGCTCGACATGGCGGCCCTGGTAGAGCCAGCTCGGCTTCTGCAGCAGGATGTCGCGGCGGGCGATCTCGCCGAACAGCACCAGGTCGAGCACGCCGTCGTCGAACGAGGCGCCGGGCGCCAGCATCATGCCGCCGCCGCCGTTGCGCGTGTTGCAGGCCAGGCCGGTATAGAGCCGGAGGCTGCGTACCGGCTGGTCGTCGACGCGCAGGCTGGCCTGCCAGTAGGGATAGGTCAGCGTCACCAGCAGCGTCTGATAATAGTAGGAGAAGCGCCCGCCCAGCCTCTTCAGCAAGCGCGAGGCCGAGGTGCGATGGGAGATTTCCGCCGCCGCACCGAAACAGGCGATGGCGTAGCCGTAGCGCAGCGCCTCGCCGCCGGCGAGGCCCGCGCAGCGCGTTTCGATCAGGTCGATGCGCCGCGTCCGGCCGGCGACGATAGTGCGATAGGGCGCGTCCGCGTCGGCCAGCAGGCCCAGCGCCAGGCACAGCTCGTTGGCGGTGCCGGCGGGAACGGGACACAGCGCCAGGCCGGGTCGCGCCAGGGCGCCGTTCTCGACCAGGCCGTTGACGACCTCGTTGACGGTGCCGTCGCCGCCGATGGCGATGAAGGTGTCGAAACCGTCCTGCACCGCCTGCCGCGCCAGCGCCGTGGCATGGCCCGGCCGCGCCGTCAGCCGGGTCTCGAAGACCGGCAGATGGCGGCGCAGCCGCGCCTCGATCTGCGGCCAGTTGCGCCCGCATCGGCCCTTGCGCGCCGCCGGATTGGCGATCGCCACAGCCCGCATTCGCTCTCCCGATGCGGTCATGCCGCATATTTATTTTTTGCTTGCCTGACTATATGCCTGAAATCGTGGCAAAGACATGCCACCGCTATATCCACTCGATATATTGACCCGTTAGATAGGTCGGCTGAATCTATATCGGGGGAGCAATGCGCTACGGACGGAGGCCCACGGATGGCGGTCCGCAGCGCGGGAGCAGAAGTTGGTTACCAGCGGCAATACCGATTTTTCGGTCCGCTTCTGGGGCGTGCGCGGTTCCATCGCCTGCCCTGGCCCGGACTATGTGCGCTATGGCGGCAATACCTCGTGTCTGGAAATCCGGTGCGGCGAGAAGCGGCTGGTGTTCGACGCCGGCACCGGCATCCGCCCGCTGGGCCTGGAGCTGGCGCAGTGCCGGCCCAACGATCTCGACATCTTCTTCACCCACACGCATTTCGACCATGTCTGCGGGCTGACCTTCTTCTCCTCCCTGTTCTGCCCCGACAGCACGGTGCGGCTATGGGCCGGCCATCTCGAGGACGAGATGACGCTGCGCGGCGTGCTGACCAACCTGATGATGGCGCCGCTCTATCCGGTGTCGCTGGAGATTTTCCAGGCCAAGGTCAGCTTCCACGATTTCCGCGCCGGCCAGGTGCTGACGCCGCATCCGGGCGTGACCTTGCGCACCGCGCTGCTCAACCATCCCAACGGCGCCACCGGCTATCGCGTCGAGTTCGCCGGCAAGTCGATCTGCTACATCACCGACACCGAGCACTACGCCGACCACATCGACGAGACCATCGCCGAACTGGTGCGCGGCGCCGACATCATGATCTACGACGCCACCTACACCGATGCGGAATATCCGACCTATCGCGGCTGGGGCCATTCCACCTGGCAGGAAGGGATGAAGCTGGCCAAGGCCGCCGGGGTGAAGCAGTTCGTGGTGTTCCATCACGACCCCGGCCATCCGGACGCGTTCATGGACGGCATCGCCCGCGACATCGAACAGGCCCGGCCCGGCAGCGTCGTGGCGCGCGAGGGCATGGTGCTGCGACCATGAAGCGATGCTCGTGAAGCGGCTGCGGCTGCTGGGCATGGCGCTGGCGACGGCCACCGGGCTGAAGCGGCGCGGCTGGTTCATTCCGCACCGCTACGCCCAGGCCCTGGCGCCGCCCGGCGACAATCCGGCCTATGCGCCGCTGGCGCGCCGCCTCGACGCCGGCAACGCCGACATCCTCTCCGTTCTCGACCTGATCGAAACTCTGGCGCCGGCCCTGCAGCGCATCGCCGGCGAGAACGGCCATCCCGCAGGCGCCATCCCCGATCCGCGCTTCGACCAGGGCTGGTTCGCGCCGCTCGACGCGGCGGCGGCCTATGCGGTGGTCCATGCCCGCCGGCCGGCGCGCCTGGTCGAGGTCGGCTCCGGCCACTCGACCCGCTTCCTGGCGCGCGCGCTGCACGATTCGGACAACCCGGCGACCATCCTGTCGATCGATCCCGCGCCGCGCGCGGCGATCGAGAACCTGGCGCCGCGGGTGCGCTTCGTGCGGCGGCCGGTGCAGCAGGTCGATCCCGCGCTGTTCGCCCAATTGCAGGCCGGCGACGTCCTGTTCATCGATTCCAGCCACATCCTGATGCCGGGCAGCGATTGCGACTTCCTGTTCAACCGCGTGCTGCCCGCGCTGCCGGCCGGCGTGCTGGTGCATATCCACGACATCTTCCTGCCCGACGACTATCCGCGCGCCTGGGCCTGGCGCAACTACAACGAACAGCAGGGCGTGGCGCCGCTATTGGCTCATGGCTGGCGGCCGATATTCGCCAGCCACTACCTGCGCACCCGCGCGCCGCAGGCGCTGGACAGCAGCATCGTGGCGCGCCTGCCGCGCCATGCCGCCGCCATCGACGCCAGCCTGTGGCTGGAAAAGCTCGGATAGAGCAAATCATGTTTTGACGGAATCGCTAGCGATTCCGCTAAAACATGTAAATTTGCTCTGATCACTAATAGATGGAGCGGATTCACACGATCGGACGGAAGCGTCTGCGCTTCCGTCCGATCGTGATCCGCTCCAGTTCAGCGGAACGGCGCGCGCGCCAGCCAGGCGGCCTTGGCGTCGCTGTAGCGGTTGAAGCCGATCTGCGGCTCCAGCGTCACGGAGTTGGCGCGGATCGCCTGGTTGGTCACGTCGTCGGCCAGCCAGCGCCGGCCGAAGCGCTGGATCAGCAGCACCTGATCCTGCTCGACGGCATCCATCTCCAGCTCGCGCAGCTTTTCGAATTCCGCCGCGCTGACGCCGTTGGGCAGCGCCAGATTGCCGTTCACCGTGCGCAGCGGCTGCACCAGCGGATTCATCCGCACCACCGGGCTGTCGGTCACCGGCGGCGCATCGCGCGCCGGCAGGGCGCCGCTCAGCCAGACATGGGCGATGAAGCTGGCCGCGTCGGGCGGATCGTCGAGGATGGCGGTGGCCAGCGCCTTGATGTCCTTCAGCAGCCCCTGCTCGGGCAGCTCCTGCACCAGCAGGCCGGGGGCGCCGGGATAGTGCAGCCGGTAGGGCAGCACCACCGAGGCGGTGCCGATGCTGAGCACGCGGATGGCGTCGGCCGGCGGCGCGTTGGGGCGCGCCAGCACCTCCACCAGCCCGGCCAGGGTGGGGTTGTTGTAGCCGCCGATGGCGCCGTCCCAGAAGCGGCGGTGGCGGTTGGCGGCGGGATTGAGCGCCGAATCCCACAGCAGGAAGCGGGCCGGCTTGTCGAAGAAATCGACCGGCGCGTTGGTCGCCGAATGCACCGCCTCGGCCAGGGTCGGCGCCAGCCGCTGCTGGTGCGGCGGCGGCGGCCGGCTGGCGGAGCTGGCCATGCTGTTGGCGTCGGAGCGCTGGAACACCGCCCGCCGGCGGTCGTAGTCGAAGGTCGTCATCAGGAAGTCGAACGGGCGGCCGGTGGCGAGGGTGACGGCATTTCCCAACTCGGTGATCGGCGTCTTGCCGTGCAGCGGCATGCGCGCGAGCAAGCCCTTGATCTTCTCCTCCGAATCGTAGCGCGGGCCCAGCCCGATGATGCGCGGGATGCGCTTCCACCACGGCAGCCTGAAGAAGATCTCCTTGCGCGCCTGGGCATCGAGGAACAGGGCTTCGATCTGCGACAGCGGATAGTTCTCGATCAGCGCCGCCAGCACGATGGTGCCGCCGGAATTGGCCACCACGAAATCGAACTGGCGCAGCACGTCGTGCCCGGTGCGGGCCTGCGGGTAGAGATCGATCAGCGCCTGGATCTGCAATATGGCCCAGGAGCCGCCGCCGTCGAGCGAAAGAACGCGCATGGTCCCCCCTCAGGATCGTCCGCCGGACGCTAGAGCGGATCGGCAGGCGATGGAAGCGCAAACGCTTGCGATTCCGCCGGAACGTGGTTTGCTCCGGCAGGCCTTGAAAGGAGGCGGAGCATGTGGGCGAAGCTGGTGGATGGGGGGATCGTGATCGGCGCCGACGAGGCGGCGGGCAAGGCGGCGCTGGCCGGCCTGCCCGAGCGGCACATGTTCCTGCTGACCCGCACCGGCGAGAGCGTGGTGCTGCACGATTGCGGCGAGGAGGCGGTGGTGCGGCAGACGCCGATCAACGTCGTCTCGCATGCCGCCCCGCCGATCGACCTGATCTCCAACTTCGCCGCCACGCCGTTTTCGCTGGACGGCGCGGCCTATGCCAGCGTCGAGGGCTTCTGGCAGTGCTGGCGCTACGGCGATGCGGCCGAGCGGGCGCGGGTGGCGATGCTGGCGGGGCGGGCGGCGAAAGCCGCCGGCGCCGCCACGCCGCCGGAACGCTTCGACTATGGCGGCGCCAGCCTGCGCTGGGGGAGCTGGGAGCACTGGCAATTGATGCGGCGCGCCTGCCAGGCCAAGTTCGCGCAGAACGAGGACGCCCGCGCCGCCCTGCTGGGCACGCTGGGCCGGCCGCTGGTCCATCGCACGCGGCGCGACAGCCGCTCGATCCCCAACGTGGTGATGGCGCAGATCTGGACGGAGATCAGGGAGGCGCTGGCGAAGGAGGCGGGCGCGGACGCTGCCGCCAAACCGTGATCGGCGCTAAAGCCTGCCGTCCTGCAGCATCTTCTCCACCATCCACAACCGGTCGCAGCCCCAGATCGGCTCGCCGTCGACGATGAAGAAGGGCGAGCCGAACACGCCCTTGGCGATCGAGGCTTCGATCGCCTGGTGCAGGCGCTGCTTGACCCTCTCGTCCTGCAGCGCCGCCAGCGTCTCCTCGCGCGGGATGCCCAGCGCTTCAGCCTCCTCGGCCACCGACTCCGGGCGGGAGATGTCCTCGCCGCGGGCGAACAGGCGCGGATAGAGGCGCTGCGCCAGCCGCTTGGCCAAAGCCGGATCGCGCTCGTCGAGCCAGTAGAAGGCGCGCGCGGCGGCCAGCGGGCTTGGCACCTCGTCGAGCATCTTCAGCGGCACGCCGAACAGGCGCGCCAGGCGGGGGATGTCGTGGCGCATGTAGTCGCCTTTCAGCGGCGTGTCGAGCAGCGGCTTCAGCCCCATCACCTTGACCACGGTGACGCCCAGCATCATCGGCTGCCAGCGCGTCCGGCGGCCGTATTTCGCCGCCAGCTCGTCGATGCGGGTGGCGGCGAGATAGCCGAACGGCGAGATGAAATCGAAATGGAACTCGATCGGCGGCTTTTCCGTCATGACGGAATGGTAAGGCGGTATGCGGTCGGCGCCAAGAAGCGCTTGGCGCGGACCGCAGGCGGCGCAATGATCGAGCCGCGATCCGCGATCGCCAATTCCCGGGAGGACTGCCCATGGCTCTCACGCGCCGCCTGTTCCTGTCGCTTGCCGCCCTGGCCCTGCTGGCGCTGCCGGCCATAGCGCAGCAGACTCCGCCGCCGCCCCGGGACCCGCCGATCGTCTTCGTGCACGGCAACGGCGATACGGCGGCGCTGTGGATCGCCCAGATCTGGCGCTTCGAATCCAACGGCTATGCCCGCGACCAGCTCTTCGCCATCGACCTGAAATATCCCACCGCGCGCAACGTCGACGCCACGCCGCAGGACGGCCGCTCCTCGGCGGAAGAGGTGATGAAGCAGCTCGCCGCCTTCGTCGCCGAGGTGAAGAGCAAGACCGGCGCGGCCAAGGTGGCGCTGGTCGGCAATTCGCGCGGCGCCAACACCATCCGCAACTACGTCAAGAACGGCGGCGGCAAGGAGCACGTCTCGCACGTGGTGCTGGGCGGCGGCGTCAACCACGGCGTCGTCAAGTCGGACACCGTGCTGCTCGGCAGCGAGTTCAACGGCAACGGCGATTTCATGAAACAGCTCAACGCCGGCCCCGACGAAGTGGTGGCGGGGGTGAAGTTCATGACCATCCGCTCCGACCGCTTCGACAAATTCGCCCAGCCCGACGGCCTGTTCCTGGGCATGGCGGGCAAGCCCACCGGCATTTCCTACGACGCGCCGGCGCTCAAGGGGGCGGTGGATTTCGTCCTGCCGGGGCTGGACCACCGCGAAGTCTCCTATGCCGCCGCCGCCTTCGTCGAAACCTACCGCTTCGTCACCGGCCGGGTGCCGGCGCGGCTGGAGATCCTGCCGCAGGACGAAGCGGAGCTGAACGGCAACGTCACCGGCATCACCGGCGGCGTCTACGACAATGTCGGCGTCGCCGGCGCCAAGGTGGAGATATTCGAGGTCGATCCGCGCAGCGGCGCCCGGCTGGGCGCGGCGGCGCACAGCAGGACCACCGGCGCCGACGGCGCCTGGGGCCCGTTCGCCGCCAAGTCGGACGCCCATTACGAATTCGTCGTCGAGGCGCCGGGCCAGCCGATCACCCATATCTACCGCTCGCCCTTCCCGCGCGGCTCCAACGTCGTGCATCTGCGGCCCGCGCGCCTGGCCAAGGACGACGAGGCGGCGGGCAGCGTGATCGCCATCACCCGCCCGCGCGGCTATTTCGGCCATGGCCGCGACATCTTCACCATCGACGGCAAGACGCCGGCCGGCGTCAACGAGGGCGTGCCCGGCGTCTCGACCGGCAAGCTGGCGCTGCCGGCCGGCCCGCCGCGGGCGGTGTCGGTGCGCTTCAACCTGGAATCCTTCGCCGTGCAGAGCTGGCCGGCATCGGAGAAGCGGCTGGTGATCGGCGAGTTCACCTACTAGGGCAAATCATGTGAATCCGCTCTAGGCGCATCTTCTTCGACTGTCATGGCCCGACTTGACCGGGCCACCCATGTCGGGACAAACGCGATGCTCTTCGCATAGCGGAGCGGTCGCAGCATGGGTCGCCCAGTCGAGCCGGGCGATGACGAAAAAATAAGCGCATCTTCTTCAACCGTCATGGCCCGGCTTGACCGGGCCACCCATGTCGAGACGAACGCGATGCTCTTCGCATAGCGGAGCGGTCGCAGCAGATCGGAAGAGCGTCGTGT
>JBFXDA010000021.1:0-80954 GCA_050181585.1 Reyranellaceae bacterium | reverse complement strand
GGCGCATCTCGGACCGGCCGCACCAGTACCAGCTCATCCTCACCTACGCCATCACCCTGATCGCCGCCGACGGCGCCAAGATGCTGTGGGGCCGCGCCTACCACACCGTGTCGCGGCCGGCCGGGCTGGACGGGGCGATCTTCGTCTTCGACATGCCGTTTCCCACCTACAACGCCATGCTGATCGCGGTCGGCCTGCTGATCGCGGTGGCGCTGCACCTGCTGCTGACGCGCACCCGCTTCGGCAAGACCATCCGCGCCGCCGTCGCCGACGGCGAGATGATCGGGGCGCTGGGCGTCAACGTGCAGCGCCTGTTCACCGGCGTCTTCGCGCTGGGCGCCGGCCTGGCCGGGCTGGGCGGCGCGCTGGCCGCGCCGGTCGGTTCGGTGTCGCTGGGGCTCGACAGCTCCATCATCATCGAGTCCTTCGCCGTGGTCATCATCGGCGGCGTCGGCAACGTCATGGGGGCGCTGATCGGCGCGGTGCTGATCGGCATCCTGCATTCGGTGGGGATCCTGTTCGCACCCAAGCTGGCCATCGCCTTCGTCTTCGTCGCCCTGTGCGTGGTGCTGCTGGTGCGGCCGCAGGGCCTGCTGGGGAGGGCCACGTGAGCGATGTCGAGCCTGGCGCCCGCAACCGCTTCGGTCGCCGCTAGAATGGCGTCGTCCCGCACCCTGCTGATCGCTCTCGGGCTGATCGCGCTGCTCTACGTCTTCCCCTTCCTGGTCGGCGAGAGCTACCTGTTCATCTCCATCGACTTCCTGATCATGGCGCTGTTCGCCATGAGCTATAACCTGCTGCTGGGGCAGGCCGGCATGCTCTCCTTCGGCCATGCCGCCTATTACGGGCTGGGCGCCTACACCGTCGCCATCCTGTTCGCCAAGCTGCAGGTGCCGATCTATGTCGGCCTGTTCGCCGCCCCCGTGGTGGCGGGCGGCTTCGCGCTGGTGATCGGCTGGTTCGCGGTGCGGGTCACCGGCATGTACTTCGCCATGCTGACCCTGGCCTTCTCGCAGCTTCTCTACACCATCATCATGGGCTGGTACGGCTTCACCGGCGGCGACGACGGCCTGCCGGTGATGCCGCCGGACTGGCTGCTGTCGGCCCGCAACTACTATCTCTTCGTGCTGACCGTCGTGGTGGTCTGCATCTTCGTCCTGCGCATCATCTCGCTGTCGCCGTTCGGCGCCGCGCTGGGCGCCATCCGCGAGAACCGCCAGCGCGCGGTGTTCATCGGGCTCGGCGTGCGCAACTACGAGCTGGCCGCCTTCGTGATCGCCGGCTCCTTCGCCGGCGTCGCCGGCGCGCTCCGGGCGCCGGCGCAGCAGATGGCGTTCCCCTCGCTGCTGCACTGGACGCAGTCGGCCGAGCCGGTGCTGATGGCGCTGGCCGGCGGCATCTACAGCTTCTTCGGCCCCATCGTCGGCGCGGCGATCTTCGTGTTCGCCAATTTCGCCATCACCACCTTCTCGGACTATCCGCTGCTGGTCTTCGGCATCATCGTGCTGGTGCTGGTCATGTACCTGCCGGGCGGCGTCGCCGGCGCGGTGGCGCAGCAATGGGAAAAATACCGGGGGAGGCGGCGATGAGCGCCGCCCCCGTCCTCGCCGCCCCCATTCTCGCCGCCCCCATTCTCGCCGCGGAGGGGCTGAGCAAGAGCTTCGGCGGCTTCAAGGCCATGGATGGCGTGTCGCTGGAGCTGTATCGCGGCCAGATCCACGCCATCATCGGTCCCAACGGCGCCGGCAAGAGCACTTTCCTGAACGTCGTTTCCGGCCTGCTGGCGCCGACCGCGGGCGAAGTCCATTACGACGGCCAGCGCATCACAAGGCTGCCGCCGCATCGGCGCGCCCGCATGGGGCTGGCGCGCTCCTTCCAGATCACCAGCATCTTCAACGGCTTCACCGTCTACCACAACGTCCAGCTCGCCCTGATGGCGCAGAAGGGCGATTGCCGCCAGCCCTTCCGCCTGGCCGGCGACCGCCATCGCGAGCGCGCCCTGGAACTGCTGGACCAGGTGCGCATCGGCGACATGGCGAACCGGTCGGCCGGCGAACTGGCGGCGGGCGACCGCAAGCGGCTGGAATTCGCCATCGCGCTGGCCGGCGATCCGCAGGTCCTGCTGCTGGACGAGCCGACCGCCGGCATGAGCAGCGCCGAACGGTCCATCGTGGTGGAGATCATGCGCGGCCTGGCGGCGCAGGGGAACATCGGCGTGCTGTTCACCGAGCACGACATCGACATGGTGTTCGACAACGCCGAGATCATCACCGTGATGCACCAGGGCCGGCGGCTGGCGCAGGGGGCGCCCAAGGAAGTGCGCGAGGATGCGCGCGTGCGCGAGGTCTATCTCGGCGAGGCGGACCATGCTCACGTGTAAGGGCATCAACACCTTCTACGGCCCCGCGCACGTGCTGTTCGACGTCGACGTTGAGGTCGGCGAAGGCCAGATGGTGTGCCTGATCGGCCGCAACGGGGTGGGCAAGTCGACGACGCTGAAGTCGATCATGGGCCTGGCGCCGGTCTCCGGCGGCAGCATCGTGTTCCAAGGCCGGGAAATTTCCGCCCTGCCGTCCTTCAAGGTGGCGCGCGCCGGCATCGGCTACGTGCCCGAGGAACGGCGCATCTTCGCCGACCTCACCGTCGAGGAGAACCTGGAAGTCGCCGAGCGCGGCGGCGCGCCCTGGACGCGCAACTCGGTCTACGAGCTGTTCCCCGCCCTGCACGAGTTCCGCACCCGCCGCGGCGGGCTGCTGAGCGGCGGCCAGCAGCAGATGCTGACCATCGCCCGCACCCTGGTCGGCAATCCCCGCCTGCTGCTGATCGACGAGCCGACCGAAGGCCTGTCGCCGATCGTGGTGCGCGCGCTGGAGGACATGATCCGCGGCCTGAAGGCCAAGGGCCAGACCATGCTGCTGGCCGGGCAGGACATCCGGTTCAGCCTGTCGGTGGCCGATTTCATCTACGTGCTCGATCGCGGCCGCGTCGTCTACAGCGGCGACCGCCAGCAGGCGGCGCGCGACATCGAGCGCATCCGCGGCATGCTGGCGGTGTAGGGGAGGCGATGGCGATGCGTCCTGCCCCGACCGCGCTTCCCTCAGTTCCGCCGCTCCAGGGCGCCGGCATTGCGGGCGGCCAGCCGGCCGGACGTGAAGGCCCAGCCCAGGTGATGGCCGTGTCCTTCGAGCAGCACGCCGCCCTGTCCGGTCGAGCCGGCGGCGAACAGGCGCTGCACCGGCTGGCCGCCGCGCACCAGGACCTGCAGGCGTTCGTCGACCTTGACGCCGCCATCGGTCAGCACGACATAGCTGTGGATCGGACCCAGCGCGTAGAAGGGCGGCCGCTGCAGGGGCGGCGGCGCATCGCCGGGCGGCGTGAAGCCGCTTCGCTGGTCAGCCGCCGCCTGCTCCAGGGCGCCGGCGGCGAAGCCGCGCTGGCGCGCCAGATCGGCGATGGCATCGGCCCGCGCGACGAGGTCGGGGCGGGTGCGGCGATAGTCGGAGAAATAGGCATAGGCCACGCCGGGCGCGGTCGACAGGAAATGCGGCCAGCGCGAATAGCGCTGCGCCATGGCGTCGTCGAACACGATATAGGCGGTGTTGTCCGCCTGCGCGGCGACCGCAGCACCATAGCTGCGATCGCCGACGGCGATGGCGCGGCCGTCGCTGCCGACCAGCAGGGCGCCGTCGCGCACCAGCCCCAGCTCGGGCGCCGTCACGGTGGTCATGAACTGCATGACGAAGGGGCGGATGACGGCCGGCGGCAGACGGTGCAGCGCCAGCCGCATGATGGCGGTCAGCGCCTTCCATGGCGGGACGCGCTGGAACAGCCGCTTGCGCTGAGGTGCGATGAAGCGCAGCACCGGGCCGAGAATAAGGTCGCCGTTCAGCACCTCGCCGCCGATATCCAGCACCATCTGCTGGCAGTCGCCGGTATTGGTCTGGTTGACGGCCGGCACCCGGGCCATCGCCGCGCCGCCGTACAGCGCCTTGAAATGGGCGCTGCCGCTATAGTCGCCGCCGGCCAGGATGACCGCCTTGCGCGCCAGGAAGCGTTGTGTGCCCTGCGGCGTGTCGGCCTCCATGCCGATCGCCGTGTCGCCGTCGAGCAGGATGCGGCGGGCCCGCGTGTTGGTCCTAATGTCGACGCCGGCGCGCCGTGCTGCTTTGGTCAGGTGGAAGACGTAGGAGCCCGAGGTCGGCAGCACGTTGTGCATGCGCGGCTGGCGATGCGGCTGCTCCGGCATCGGGCCGAAGAACTCGACGCCCTTGGCGCGCAGCCAGGCGACGGTGTCGGTGACGTTCTCCGTCAGCAGCCGGCGCAGCACCAGATTGTCGCGGTTGGCCAGCTTGCCGGCCAGATCGCCCAGCGCCTGGAAATGGTCCGCCGCGTCGTCGACGATGCCCAGCCGTTTCTGGTCCGGCGTGTTGGTGGCGGTGATCGAGCCCACCGACCAGCCGGTGCTGCCGCCGGTGGTAGGGTTCTTCTCCAGCAGCAGCGCCGAGTTGCCGCGTTCGGCCGCCTCGAGCGCTGCGGCCAGGCCCGAGCCGCCGCCGCCCACCACGACGATGTCGGCAACGGCGTCGCTGGCTGCGGTCATGGCGGCAATCTCCGGTTCGGGCGTTCGACTGGAAGTTTAAAGTAAGGGATGAAGAATTAAAGTAGAAATGCTGAAGATTTCAGACATACGACAGCAGACGACGCCGCATGTTCTTGTCACCCAGGCGGAGCGTTTCGGCGACCGGCCGTTCTTCGCCATGGTCGGCGGCAAGTTCGCCACCTTTGGCGACATGGAGCTGGCGACGCGCCGGCTGGCCAACGCCTTGCGCGAACTGGGCATCGGCCATGGCGATCGCGTCATGATCATGATGGCCAACTGCCCGGAATTCATGGAGGCCTGGCTGGCGCTGCACCGGCTCGGCGCCGTCACCGTCACGGTCAACACCGCCTATCGCGGCGTCTTCCTCGAGCACGTCGCCAACAACAGCGGCGCGCGCTTCGTCGTCGCCGGCGCGGAGTTCGTGCCGACCATCGTCGAGAGCCAAGTCGCCTGCCCGAATTTGCAGGCGATCGTCTGCGTCGGCGATGCGCCGGCGGCCTCGACCCGGCTCGACCTGCTGCCCTACGCCCAGTTGCGCGACGGTCCGCAGACCGGCATCGACGTCGCCGTCTCCGGCTCGGACATCAGCACCATCATCTACACCTCGGGCACCACCGGCCCGTCCAAGGGCGTGCTGATCCCGCATGCCCAGCTCTACATGAACACCGTGGTCTATAACGGCCAGTTCGGCTTGACCGGGGAGGACCGCTTCTATTCCTGCCTGCCGCTGTTCCACAGCAACGCGCTGATCGTGCAGTGCTTTAGCGCCCTGTGCCTGGGCGCGCCGGTGTCGGTGGCGGAGATCTTCAGCGCCAGCGGCTGGCTGTCCGACATCCGCCGCTCGAAGGCGACGATGACCAATCTCCTAGGCGTGATGACCGAGTTCCTGGTCAAGCAGCCGCCAACGCCGCAGGATTCCGACCACGACCTGAAACTGGTCTGCGCCGTGCCCATCGCGCCGCAATTCGGCGCCATGTTCGAAGCCCGCTTCGGTGCCAAGATCCTGGAGCTTTACGGCTCGACCGAGGCCAACTGCCCGATCTATACGCCGGTCAGCGCCGGGCGGCGCGACAACAGTTGCGGCAAGCTGGTCGAGGAGTTCTTCGAGGCGCGCCTGGTCGATCCCGAGACCGATATCGACGTGCCGGACGGGCAGGTCGGCGAGCTGCTGTTGCGGCCCAAGGCGCCGTTCGGCTTCATGGCCGGCTACAACGCCATGCCGGAGGAGACGGTGAAGGCGTGGCGCAACCTGTGGTTCCACACCGGCGACGCCATGCGCCGCGAGGACGGCTGGTTCTATTTCGTCGACCGCATCAAGGACTGCATCCGCCGCCGCAGCGAGAACATCTCCTCGTTCGAGATCGAGCAGGTGATCATGATGCACGAGGCCGTCGCCGACGTGGCGGTGATCGGCGTCGAATCGCCGTTCGAGGCCAACGAGCAGGAGGTCAAGGCCTGCGTCGTGCTGAAAGAAGGCCGGCAGGAAAACGCGCGCGACATCTACGACTATTGCGCGCCGCTGGTGCCGCGCTACGCCATCCCCCGTTTCGTCGAGATCTACGACGAGCTGCCCAAGACGCCCACCAACAAGGTCCGCAAGGCCGAGCTGCGCAAGCACGGCATCCGCGAGCGGACCTGGACCGCGCCCGCCCCGCAACGGCAGCGCCGGCCCGAACGCCAGTCCCAGTAGAGGAGTATGCCCATGTCCCGCAAACCATTGGCCGCCATCGCCGGCATCGGCTGGACCGACTACACCCGCAAGTCGGGCAAGACCGTCGAAGCGCTGGCGCTGGAAGCGTGCTGGAACGCCATCAACGATGCCGGCGTGAAGCCGGAGCAGATCGACGGCCTGGTCACCTTCAGCCTCGGCGACTCGGTCACCACGGCGGTGGTGGCGACCGATCTCGGCCTGCCGCATCTCAACCATTTCGCCGACTTCGCCGCCGGCGGCAACATGGCCTGCGGCGCGGTGCTGGAAGCGGCGATGGCGGTCGCCACCGGCCAGGCCGACTACGTGCTGGTCTATCGCGCGCTGAACGGCGCTTCCGGGCAGCGCTACGGCGGGGCGGAGTTCAGCCGCCTGCTGGCCAATCACGGCGTGCATTCCGATTCCGAGCCGCAGTTCCTCGACACCGCCGGCATCACCATGCCGGCGCAGCATTTCGCCCTGCTGTGCCGCCGCCACATGATCAAGTACGGCACCACCAACGAGGATCTGGCGGCGGTGGCGACCACGGTGCGGGCGCACGCGCAGGACAATCCGCGCGCCCAGATGCGCGACCGGCCGATGTCGGTCGCGGACTATCACCGCTCGCCCTGGGTCGCCGAGCCGTTCCATGTCGTCGATTGCTGCCTGCAGTCGGACGGCGCCTGCGCCCTCTTGGTCACCTCGCCGGAACGGGCCAACGACCTGGCCAAGCCGGCCATTCCCATCCTCTCCGGCTTCATCGGCGCCAGCCCGCGCAACCGCGGCGCCATGTGGGGCAATTTCTCGCCCGATCACGCCGAGTCCTACGGCGCCTATCTCGCCGACCGCCTGTTCCGCCAGGCCGGGGTCGAGCGCAAGGACCTCGATTTCGCCCAGGTCTACGACTGCTTCACCTACAGCATCATCGGCCAGATGGAAGCCTTCGGCCTGATCGACAAGGGCGAGGCGGGCGAATTCTTCCGCTCCGGCGCGGGCAGCATCGGCGGCCGCCTGCCGATCAACACCGCCGGCGGCTTGTTGTCGGAAGCCTATATCCACGGCCTCAACAACGTAGTCGAGGCGGCCAGCCAGTTGCGCGGCGAAGCCGGCAAGCGCCAGGTCAAGGACGCCGAGCTGGGCCTCGTCACCGCCGGCGGCGCGACGTCGACCGGCAGCGCTCTCGTTCTGGGAAGGTAAGTTTAGTATGTCGATCGCTTCAATGGACTATCCGCATCCGGTCCCCACGCCGCTGACCCAGCCCTTCTGGGACGGTTGCCGCCAACACAAGCTGATGATGCAGCAATGCACCGCCTGCAACCGCATGCGCTTCTACCCGTGCGAGGGCTGTCCCTATTGCCGGTCCACCGAGTACCGCTGGACCGAGGTCAGCGGACGGGGCAGCCTCTATAGCTGGATCGTGGTGCACCGCTCGGTCGATCCGGTATGGCAGGCGCGCGCGCCGTTCGTCACCGGCATCGTCGAGCTGGAGGAGGGCAAGGGCGTACTGGTGCCCGGCATCATCCTGGGCGTGGCGCCGGACGCGGTGCGCGCCGGCATGAAGCTGCAGGTCGAGTTCGAGCAGACCGATGCCGAAACCACGGTGCCGCGCTGGCGCGTCGTGCCGGGCTGAGCAGATGGCGGATGAGGCGGAAACCTCGCTGAAAGGCCGCGTGGCGCTGGTCACCGGCGCCACCGGCGGCATCGGGCTGCGGATCGCCACCAGGCTGCTGCAGCACGGAAGCAGCGTGCTGGCGGTCGGCCGCCGCATCGAACGGCTGGAGCCGCTGCGGCAG
The DNA here is from genome assembly GCA_050181585.1 of Reyranellaceae bacterium. Classification (GTDB taxonomy): domain Bacteria; phylum Pseudomonadota; class Alphaproteobacteria; order Reyranellales; family JAQSWP01; genus JAQSWP01. The sequence goes on along the minus strand of JBFXDA010000021.1, from coordinate 72,874 downwards.
GAATGGGGCGAAGCGTTCCGGCCGCTGGCGGCCGATCTCTCCCATGCCGATGCCTGCGAGCGCATCGTGGCGGCGCTGACCGGCCGCTTCGCGCAGGTCGATATACTGGTCAACAATGCCGGCCACGACAGCGGCGGCGCCGTGCCCTTCGCCGAGAGCGATGGCGAGAAATGGGAATCGGTGCTGGAAGTCAATCTCACGGCGCTGATGCGGCTGACGCGGCGCGTCCTGCCGGCCATGCTGGCGCGCGGCAGCGGCGATGTCGTCAATCTCACCTCGATCACCACGCGGCGCATCGCGCCGGGCCTGGCCGCCTATTCCGCCACCAAGCACGCCATCCATGGCTTTTCCGAAGTGCTGCGCGCCGAATGCGGGCCCAAGGGCGTGCGGGTGATCGAACTGTCGCCCGGCGTGGTGAAGACGGGGTTCGCTTCGGCCCGCTTCGCCGGCGACGAAGGCAAGGCGGACGAGTATTACGGTCGCTTCTCCGACCATCTCGATCCCGACGACGTGGCGCGCGCCGCCCTCTTCGCCCTGCGCCAGCCGCCGGGCGTGACGATCGCGGAAATCCTGCTGCTGCCGACGCGCGGTGGGTGAGGCGGCGATGAGCGGCGAAAGAGTGGCGCTGGTCGCCGGCGCGCGCGGCATCGTCGGCGGCAATCTGGTGCGCAAGCTGCTGGAGCGCGGCTGGCCGGTGATCGGCATCGCCCGTTCCGCCGATGCGGCCGCCGTTCCCGGCTATCGCCATCTCGGCGTCGACCTGCACGATGCGAAGGCCTGCCGGGACGCGGCGCTGGAATGCGCGGCGGCGACGCATATGTTCTACGCCGCCCGCGCCAGCGATGCCGATGCCACGCGCGAGGCCGATACCAACGCCGCCATGCTGCGCCACGTGATGGAAGGGCTGCTGGCGCGGGCCTCGAACCTGCGCCACGTCACGCTGGTCCACGGCACCAAATGGTACGGCAGCCATCTCGGTCCCTTCCGCACCCCGGCGCGGGAGGACGATCCGCGCCATGCCGGCCGCAACTTCTACTACGACCAGCAGGATTACATCGACGCCCTGCAGCGCGGCAAAGCCTGGACCTGGTCGACGGTGCGTCCGCACATCGTCTGCGGCCTGTCGCTGTTCTATCCCTTCAACTGCGTCGCGACGCTCGCCGCCTATGGCAGCCTGTGCCGCGAGCTGGGCCGCCCGCTGGGCTTTCCCGGCACGCCGGCCGCCTTCGACGCCATCAGCCAGGCCACCGACGCCGACCTGCTGGCCGACGCCATGGTCTGGACCGCCGAGGAGGCGCGCTGCGCCAACCAGGCCTACAACGTCATCAACGGCGACTATTTCCGCTGGCGCAATCTGTGGCCCGCCTTGGCCGATTTCTTCGGCGTCGCGCCCGGTCCGGCCGACAGCCCGCCGCTGGCGGCGGCCATGCAGGGCAGCGAGGAAATCTGGGCGGCGATGGTGCGCCGGCACGGCTTGCGCGATCTGCCGCTGTCGGCGCTGGCCAACTGGCAGTTCGGCGATTTCCTGTTCAAGGCGGAATGGGACGTGCTCTCCTCGATCGTCAAGTCCCGCCAGCACGGCTTCCAGCGCGCGCTCGACACCGAGCAGAGTTTTCTGGCCAATCTTGCACGGATGCGGGAACAGCGCCTGATACCGTGAGGCGCGCCTAGAGCAAATCACGTTCTGACGGAATCGCTTTGCGATACCGTCAGAACGTGTGAATCCGCTCTAAAGACGATTCCCGCCTCGGCCGGCCTCTCCCGGCAGAAACTCCCCGTCGCCCGCGCTTTTGTCGCTTCTGTCATCGTTTCCGAGGACAGACCGGCCCCGGCGTTTCTGCGACAATCCGTCGCCCAGGTGACGCGGGAGTGTTTGATGAGCAGCGGAAAAACCGAAAGCCGGCCGGAACCCATCAGCGGCCTGCATCACTTCGCCTATCGCTGCCGCGACGCCGAAGAGACCCGGCATTTCTACGAGGACATTCTCGGGCTGCCCCTGACCATGCTGGTGCGCGCCGAGCACGTGCCCAGCACCGGCGAATTCTGTCCGCACGTCCATATCTTCTTCCAGCTCAGCGAAGGCGCCTATCTGGCGTTCTTCGACCTGGGCGACAACGAGAAGGCGCTGCCCTCGCCAAATACGCCCGCCTGGGTCAACCACCTGGCGCTGGAGGTCGCCTCGAAGGAGGCGCTGCTGAACATGAAGGCGCATCTGGAAGCCAACGGCATCGACGTTCTGGGCGTCACCGACCACGAAGTCATCGAATCGATCTATTTCTTCGATCCCAACGGCATCCGCCTCGAACTGGCGGTCCGCACGGCGACGCCGGACGAACTGCAGCCCTATGGCCGCGAGGCGCACGGTCTGCTGCGCTCCTGGGTGATCGAGAAGGCGAGCCGGCTTGGCCAGGCGGGCGCGGCGTCGCATGATTCTTGAGCACGTCGCCCTCGACATCAAGACGGGCGGGGCGGTCGAGAGCCAGTCCGGCCTGCAGAATCTCAATCCCCGCATCTACGGCGTGCTCGCCACGCCGCCGGGCGGCGCGCGCATCGCCACCATCGTCATGCACCCGGCCAGCAATTTCATGGGCCATTATCTGCTCAAGCCGCTGGTCGAGCGCGGCATCGCCTGCCTGGCGCTCAACAGCCGCTATGTCGGCAACGACGTGCTGCTGCAGATGGAACTGGTGCTGCAGGACCTCGGGGCGGGCGTGCGCTTTCTGCGCGGCAGGGGCTACCGCTGCGTTTTTCTCATCGGCAATTCGGGCGGCGCGGCGCTGGCCGCCTTCTACCAGGCCGAAGCGGAGCATCTGACCGCGACCGAATTCCTCGACGGCAGCCCGACGCATCTGGAGGCCAGCCAGCTCCCGCCGGCCGACGGGCTGGTGCTGAGTGCGGCGCATAGCGGACGGGCGCAATTCCTGCTCGACTGGATCGATCCGGCGGTGGTCGACGAGAACGACCTTCTGGCCACGGACCTGTCCGTCGACATGTATGACGGCGGGCATGCCGCGCCCTATGCGCCCGAGTTCGTCGCCCTCTACCGGCGGCGGCAGAAGGAGCGCCGCGACAGGATAGAAGCCTGGGTCTGGGAGCGGCTGGGCCAGTTGAAGAAGCTTCCGGCCGGGCCGCGCGACCATGCCTTCATCATCCATCGCACCCATGCCGATCTGCGCTTCCTCGACCTGACCCTGGAGCCCAATGGCCGCTCGCTGGGCGGGATCTGGACCGACCCGCGCTCGTTCAACTACGCGCCCAATGCCATCGGCCGCTTCTCCTCCTTGCGATCCTTCCTGTCGCAATGGTCGTCGCGCTCGCGCGCCGAAGGGCCGGTCAACCTGGCGCGGACCAGCGTGGAGGTGCTGCACCTCTATCACGCCGCCGACGCCTCGACCTTCGACAGCACCAAGGCCGCCTGGCTGGGGGCCGCACCCGGGCGGATCGAGAATGTCGACCTGCCCGGCGCCAGCCACTATCTCACCGGCCAGCCGGAACTGGTCGAGCGCAGCGCCGATGCCATGGCGGGATGGATGGAGCGGCAATGCAGCTAGTGGCCGACAGCGCCGGCAGTGCGACGGTGGCCTACGCCCCCGGCGCGCCGCGCATCGCGCTGCTGCAGGCCGGCAGCGGCCCGGCCATCGTCTTCCTGCACGGGCTGGGCGCGAGCAAGGAGATCTGGGCGCCGCAGCTCGCGCATTTCTCCCGCACGCATCGGGCCGTCGCCTGGGACGTGCGCGGCTACGGCGACAGCGGCGATTTCGACGGGCCGATGCGCTTCGCCGCCGACGTGGCCGACGATCTGCTGCGGGTGCTGGCGACGCTGAACGTCTCGGCGGCGCATCTGGTCGGGCTGTCGATGGGCGGCTTCATTGCCCAGTGCTTCTATCATCGCTATCCCGAGCGGGTGCGCAGTTTGGTGCTGGCGGACAGTTTCGAGTCGTTCCCCCGGCTGCTGCCGCCGGAACGGCTGGCCGGCTTCCTCAAGGCGCGGCGCGATCCGCTGCTGGCCGGCGGCCATCCGCGCGACATGGCGGAGGAAACCGCCGCCTCGCTCATGGGACGCGATCCCGACCCCGAAGCCAGGCGCCTGTTCCTCGGCATCCTCTCTTCCTTGCGCACCCGGTCCTACATCAAGGCGATGGAGGCGCTGGCGGCGGAGGATTGGGTCCGGCCGGCGAGCGAGATCGGCGTGCCGACCTGCGTCATCGTCGGCGAAGAAGATCGCCTGACGCCGCCCGAATCCTGCCGCGCCCTGGCCGACCGGATCCCGGGCGCCGAGTTCCACGCGATCGCCGATGCCGGGCACATGAGCAGCCTGGAACGGCCGCGACTCTTCAACCAGATCGTCGAGAGGTTTCTTGAACGCCACGCACGGTAAGCCGCCGCATCCTGCGTCCGCCGGACAGCCGCCCTTGCACGGGACGGCCGCTCCGTCGCCCGTCCGCGCCCTTGCCGCGGACGAGGCGGCGGCGGCCGATACGCTGTTCCGCCTGGCGTTCGGCACCTTCCTGGGATTGCCCGACCCGCTGGCCTTCCGTCCCGGCGCCGCCATCTTCGCCCATCGCTTGGCGATGTATCCCGACGGCGTCTTTGCCATCGAACAGGACGGCCGGCTGGTCGGCGCCGCGGTCGCCAATTGCTGGGGCAAGGTCGGGGTCGTGGGTCCCATCGTGGTGGCGCCCTCGCACTGGAAGCATGGCGTTGGCCGCCTGCTGATCGACCGCGTCATGGCGTGCCTGGCCGATTGGGGATGCGAGGCGATCCGGCTGGCGACGTTTCCGCACAGCGCCGGGCATCTGCGCCTGTACCAGCGCTACGGTTTCTGGCCGGCGTCGCTCACTGCCTCGATGGTGCTGGCGCCCGGCACGCTGGCGCGCAGCAACGGGCTGCAATCCAAGACCGAGCTGCTGTCGCGCCTGTCCGACGCCGATGTCCGCCGGCGCCTGCAGTCCTGCGCCGCCCTGGCGGCGCGGGCCGAGCCCGGCCTCGATCTGACCGCGGAATGCAGCCTGATGCGCGACGGCGCGGCCGGCGACGTGGTGCTGCTGACCACCGGCGGGGAGGTCGACGGCTTCGCCGTCTGCGCCGCCGGCCAAGGCAGCGAGGCGGGGGACGACCACTGCATGGTCAAGCTGGCGATCGCCGGCGGCGCGCCGGCCGTGCCCAGCGCGGGGCTCGGCGAACTCATGGCCGCCGCCTCGGCCTACGCCTCGGGGCGCGGGCTGGCGCGGCTGTCCGCCACGGTCAGCACCGGCGATCTCGACACCTACAAGGCGATGCTGGCCCTGGGTTTCGTCGCCACCACCCATCAGATCGTCATGGATTGCCCGCCCCGCGCCGCCGGCCGGCCGGGCGGGGAAATCCACGTCTTGCAGGACTTGCGTTGAGATGAACGAGCGAACCGGACATAAGCGCCCCGCGTCTTCTGCCTTTGGAGGCCATCATGGATAGGAATTCCGTCGACTGGACAGGCTCGATGACCGCCATCGTCACGCCGTTCCACGCCGATGGCCGCATCGACGAAACGGCCTTCCGCCGCCTCGTCGAGTGGATGATCGGCCCGGCGCGCGTCACCGGCATCGTGGTCGGCGGCTGCACCGGCGAGTTCTGGGCGATGACGATCGAGGAGCGCAAGCACCTCTTCAAGTTGTGCATCGAGGCGGTGGCGGGCAGGGTGCCGGTCATTGCCGGCACCGGCGCCATCACCCTGTCCGACACCGTCGACATGACGCGGCATGCCGCCAAGGTCGGCTGCGCCGGCGCGATGGTCATGCCGCCCTATTTCGTCAAGCTTGGCGCCGACGAGATCGTGGCCCATTTCCAGGCCGTGTCGGATGCCGTTCCCCTGCCGCTCATGGCCTACAACATACCGGCCAACAACGTGAACGCGCTGACCCCGGCCATCGCCGACCGGCTGGCGGACGTGCCCAATGTCGTGGCGCTGAAGGAGAGCTCGTTCGACTACGACACCTTCTCCGAATCGCTGAAGCGGGTGCGCGACCGGCTGCTGGTGTTCGGCCCGACCTTCAAGTTCGGCGCCGGCGGCATGGCGCTGGGCGCCGTCGGCTCGATCGGCACCATGCACCATATCTGCGGCAGCGCGCCGACCGAACTGGACGAGGCCGCCATCCGCCTCGATTTCGCCCGCACCGGCGAATTGCAGGACCGGGCGGCGCGCGTCTGGGAAGTCGTGCGGATGAACGGCGGCAATCTCTACGCGGTGCTGAAAGCGGCGATGAACGTCATCGGGCTGCCGGGCGGGTTTCCGCGCTCGCCGCTTCAGCCCGTTACCGGCAAGCATTTGGCCGACTTGGAGCAGGGCCTGCGGCGGCTGGGCCTTGACCGCATCGCCAGGGATGCGGCGTGACGAAATGCGTCGTTGGCAACAGTGATCTAACCGAGGAGAGGGGAACGACATGTCGAACCAGAAGGAACGCGGTCCGTCGGCAGCCGGCAGCAGCAGGCTTGCCCTCGGCAGAAGGCAGACGGTCAAGGGCCTGACGGCGCTCGGAGGAGCCGTTCTGGGCGGGGCGGCGCTCGGCGGCATCGGCCGCGCGCGGGCGCAGGGCGCCAAGACCTTGCGGGTATGGACGACCCAGGGCGCGCCGCTGCAGCGCGAAGCCTACAAGGTCATCATCGCGGCATTCGAGGCCGAGAACCCGAACATCAAGATCGCTCTCGAGTTCGTGTCAGACAATGACGCCTGGTCGAAGCTGGGCGCGGCCTTCGCCGGCGGCGACGTTCCGGACGTGGTGCAGCATTTGTCCAGCGTGTTCACAGGCTCGCTGTTCCAGCGCGGATTGCTGGAGCCGGTGACCGACGTGGTCAAGAAAGTCGGCGAGAACGACTTCTCGGACGCCGCCCGGGACGTCTATCGCGACCCCAAGGGCGGCTATTTCGCCACGGTGATCGGCACGGCGGTGCTGTCGACGTTCTGGTACCGCAAGGACCTGCTGGCCGCCGAGGGCCTGACGGCGCCCAAGTATTTCGACGAGTGGCTGAAGGTCGCCAAAGCCACCACCAAGGGCGGCCGCTACGGCGCCTCGCTGCCCTATTCGGGCCGGGGCTTCACCAATTTCCTGGTCGACTACACCATCCAGGCTTCGGGCGGCTGGCTGGTGGCGCCCGATCTGAGCGTGACCGCCAACTCGCCGGCGGTGATCGCCGCCCTGGAGTTCCTCAAGGAGATGCGCCCCTACGCGCCGCCGGGCGCCAACAACTACAGCTTCGACGAATCGCTGGGCGGCTTCGTCAGCGGCGCGGCGGCGACCTCGATCTATACCGGCCGGGTCCTGACCAACGTCAGCGAGAAGAACCCGACGATCGAGCCCCATATCGAGGCGCTGCCCTATCCCTACCGGCGCGACGGCGGCCGGCCCTTCGCCACCAACTCCTTCGCCTCGCAGTTCATTCCCAAGGGCAGCAAGAACGTCGACGAGGCCAAGCTGTTCGCCGCCTTCCAGTACCGGCCGGACCTGTACGTCAAGTTCCTGCACAGCGCGCCGGGCCACTTGCTGCCGGTGCTGACCTCGATCGGCAATTCGCCCGACTACCTCAACCATCCGCTGCTCGCCAGGCACAAGGCGGCGGTCGCCGTCATGGTGGACGAGGCCTCCTGGGGCGGCGCGCCGGTCAAGCCGAGCAAGGAGCATGCCCTGATCCTGAAGTCCGGCGACATATTCGGCGCCAATGTCATGGCCAACGCCCTGCAGCGCATCGTCGTCGACGGCGCCACGCCGGCGGCGACGGCGGCCTGGCTGCAGGACGAGGTGGCCAAGATCATGAAGAGCTAGCGCTGCAAGGCGCCGCGGGCGGCTGTCGCCCGCGGGGCTTTCGGCTCTACCTTGGCGGGCGCGCGGCCGTCGCCGATACTGGCGGCGGCCGTGCGGCCGGCTGGAACGCGGGACGAGCCGGTTCGGCCCCGCGTCGGCGGATGCGGCGGCACGGGACGGATTAATGAGACTTTCCACCAAGAACAGCGCGCTGGGAATCGGGCTGATATTCCCGGTGCTGGTGCTTTTCTTCGTGCTGCTGGCCTATCCGCTGATGTCGGCCATTCTGCTCAGCTTCAACCGCGTCGACACGATGACGCTGTCCAGTTCCTATGTCGGGCTGGACAATTACTGGGAAATCTTCCGCGGCAGTGAGTTCCTGCCGGCGCTGGCCACCAACGTCGCCTATGCGCTGGCGACGCTGGTGCTGCAGGTCGTGGTCGGGGTGGGGATAGCGCTTCTGCTGCACCGCGAGTTCTACCTGCGCTCGCTGGCGCGCGGGCTGGTGCTGTTCCCCTACATGCTGTCGACGGTGGTCGCCGTCCTGGTCTGGCGCTGGCTGTTCAACGATCTCTACGGCTTTCTCAACTTCGTCCTTCTCGGCCTCGGCATCGTCGACGCGCCGGTCGACTGGCTGGGCCGGATGCCGAACGCCTTCGTTTCCGTCGTGCTGGTCAGCACGTGGAAGTTCTTTCCCTTCGTGGTGATCGCGGTGCTGGCCCGCCTGCAATCGATCCCCGACTACCTCTACGAGGCGGCGACCATGGACGGCGCCTCCCGCTGGTCGCTGTTCTGGGACATCACGCTGCCGCAGCTTCGCTCCGTGCTCAGCGTCATCATCCTGTTGCGGGCGATCTGGGACTTCAAGGAATTCGACATGATCTACCTGCTGACCGGCGGCGGTCCCGGCCACGGCACGCAGACCCTGCCGCTGATGCTCTACGAGCTGGCCTTCCCGCTGTCCCAGATGGGCAAGGCGTCGGCCATCGGCGTCATCATGCTGCTCGTGATGCTGCTGATGATCGTGCCGTATTTCCGCTTCGCCAAGGTCGGCGGCGAGGAGTCCGGCCGATGAGGCGGCGCGGCGCGGCCATCGCCCGCAAAAGCGGCCTCAGCCTGGCGATCTGGGCCGTGGTGGCGGTCGTCTCGTTTCCGCTGTTCTGGATGGTGTCGACGGCGCTCAAGCCGCCGGCCGAGCTGTTCCAGATTCCGCCGACGGTGTTTCCCCGCAGCCCGACCCTGTCGCATTTTTCCGACCTGCTGTTCAACACCCCGTTCCCGATCTATTTCCTCAACAGCACGGTGGTGGCCTGCGGCACCACCGCCATCGTGCTGGTGGTCGGCACGCTCGGCGCCCACAGCCTGGTGCGGTTCCAGTATCCCGGCCGCGAATGGATGGCGCGCATCGTGCTGTTCACCTATCTGCTGCCGCATGTCGTCATCGTCATTCCGCTCTATCTGCTGGTCGCGGAGCTGGGGATCATCAACACGCCCTTCAGCCTGGTCTTCACCTATTCCGCTTTCGCGCTGCCGTTCGGGCTGTGGCTGCTGCGCTCCTTCATGAACTCGATCCCGCCCGATCTGGAAGCGGCGGCGCTGGTCGACGGCGCCTCGCGGATGGAGGCGTTCTTCGACGTCATCCTGCCGCTGGCGCGGCCGGGCATCCTGACCACCGGCCTGTTCACCTTCATCCTGGCGTGGAACGAATATCTCTACGCCCTGGTGATGGTCAGCAAGGACGTCAACAAGACGCTGCCGGTCGGCGTCATCTCGCTGCTCACCACCGGCTTCGACGTCGACTGGTCCTTGCTGATGTCGGCTTCGGTGCTGATGAGCGCGCCGCTGGTGATCCTGTTCGCCGTCATGCAGAAATACCTGACGCGGGGATTCGGCACCGGCGGCGTCAAGGGCTAGCCGCGGCATGACGCCGAGAAGCCTTCAAGGAGTCCGGAAATGACGGCGGTTACGCTCACCAATCTGCGGCGCATGTTCGCCGACGGTTTCGTCGCCGTCGACGATCTGTCGATCTCGATCGTCGCCGGCGAGTTCCTGACCCTGCTCGGCCCCAGCGGCTGCGGCAAGTCGACGACGCTGCGCATGATCGCCGGCCTCGACGCGCCGGACGACGGCGATATCCGGTTCGACGACAGGCGGATGAACGACATCGCGCCGGGCAAGCGCAACATCGCCATGGTGTTCCAGAGCTATGCCCTCTACCCGCATATGACGGTGCGGCGCAACCTCGAATACCCGCTGCGCAAGCAGGGCGTCGCCAAGGCGGAGCGAACGGCGCGGGCGGAAGCCGTCGCCGAGCTGATGCAGTTGCGCGATCTGCTGGAGCGCAAGCCGCGCGAGCTGTCGGGCGGGCAGCAGCAGCGGGTGGCGCTGGGCCGGGCGCTGATCAGGAACCCCGACCTGTTCCTGTTCGACGAGCCCCTGAGCAATCTCGACGCCAAGCTCAGGTCCTACATGCGCGCCGAGCTGATCCAGCTCCATCGGCGCGTCGGCAAGACGATGATCTACGTCACGCACGACCAGCTCGAGGCGATGACCATGTCCGATCGCGTGGCGATCATGGACAAGGGCCGGCTGCAGCAGCTCGGCACGCCGCACGAAGTCTACAATGCCCCGGCCAACCTCTTCGTCGCCTCCTTCATCGGGGCGCCGACGATGAATCTGGTGCAGGGCGAATTGGCACGTGCCGGCGACGGCGCGGTCTTCCGCGCCGGCTCGCTCGAGGTGGCGGCGCCGTCCCTGGCCGGCGGGACGGAGGCCGGCGCGGCGGTGCTGGGAGTGCGCCCGGAGGACGTGCTGGTCGAGCAGGGCGATCTGCCGGCGACGGTGAACCTGATCGAGCCGGTAGGCCACGAGACGCTGCTCTCGCTCGACGTGCTGGGCCATCGCGTCGTGGCGCGCACCGATGCCCAGACCCGGCTCACCTATGGTGCGACGACCACGGTTGCCTTCAGGCCCGGAAAACTTCACCTGTTCGACGGCAAGCGCGGCCACCGCCTGGCCTGAAGCCCTATTGCGGCTGGCCCAGCAGCAGGGCGCACAGTTCCGACTTCAGCCGCACCCCCAGCCGTTGATACGCCCGATTGCGATAGGTCAGGACGCTGGTCGGCTTTATCTGCAGTTCGTCCGATATTTGCGCCACGGTCATGCCTCTTACCGTGCCGCGCACGACGCTGAATTCGCGCGGCGTCAGGTTGCGCCCGATGGCTTCCAGTCTCGACTGGAACAGGGCGGGGAAATCGAACGTCCGCTCGGCGCTGAGCATGTAGTGCTTGGCGGCGGCGTGCCCGATCAGGCCGGCCGCTTCCTGGAATCCGTGAATGTCGGAATCCTCGTAAGGTCCCTCGGCCCGGCGCCGGTAGATGCTGACCGTAAGCCCGGCCCGCGACTTCAGCGGCACCACCACCGACAGCCGGTCGGCGATGCCGACGCTGTCGTAGCAGGTGCGCCGGTAGTCGACGCGGCTTATCTTCTCGCTGATCTGGCGGGTGACGATCAGCGGTGCGCTGGCGCGGCGGCGCGGATTGGCGGCGAAGAACGCGCGGTTGCCGTCGTATTTGTAGTATTCGTGGACATACTGCTCGGCGATCGAGTTGGAGACGGTGAGGTCGCGGATATTGGCGCTGGCCACGTGGCGCGGCGGCGCGTCCGGCTCGAAGGCGTAGAACGAACAGGCCTCGGAACGGATGCCGGCGTCGCGCACCACGGCCAGCATGGCGCTGGCGATGCAGGCGTGATCGGGATTGCCGATGGCGCCAATCAGATTGGCGGCCGACCTGGCGTTGATGCGCGTATTTCCCCGTTCGCCGTCAACTATCCAATGTCGAGACATTGCCGAGACCTTCGAGTTGCCGAATTGGAACGGATTTGGGCAACTGTAACACCAGTTTCAGGCGCGAGCCGTCGTCACGCGACTGTCGCACTTTCTTTACAATCCGAAAAGGGTTTTATATATTGTAAATTCCCGAGCGGGCACAGGCACATGGCAGCAAAGAAACGCGCCGACGGCGACCGGTACGACGAACACATTCTCGCCGAAGCCCACAAGATCGTGCTCGCGCTGGGCAAGATGTTCGCGCCAGTCTGCGAGGTGATCCTGCACGATCTGCGCAAGCCGGAAGCCTCGATCGTGGCGATCGAGAATGCGTTCTGCGGCCGCAAGGTCGGCGACTCCTCGACGGTGATCGGGCTGGCGCGCATCACCGATCCGCAGTTCCCCGACATCCTGCAGAACTATCCCAACGTGACGGAGGACGGGCGGGCGGTGAAGTCGACCTCGATCGGCCTGCGCGGCCGCTCCGGCGACTACATCGCCTCGATCTGCCTCAACATGGACGTCAGCCATTTCAACCGCTTCGCCGAAGTGCTGCAGCGGCTGGTCGCCGTCGAGGCGCAGGGCGTCGCCCCCAGGGAAAAGCTGCGCACCCTGACCCATCGGGAGATCCATCAGGCGATCGAGGAGTTCGCGGCCAGGAAGAACCTGGTTCCCCGGCAGCTTCCGCTGGACGAGCGGCGCAAGCTGATGGGCTTGCTCGAGGAGCGGGGGCTGCTGGGCCTGAAGAACGCCATCTCGACCGTCGCCGCGTCGCTGGGCGTGTCCCGCCCCAGCGTCTACAACTATCTGCGCGCGAGCCAGGCGGACTGAAATTTCGATGCCTTCCGGCGCGCTCGCCATAGTTTTCGAAGGCAGGACCTTCGAGGCGCATGCCGGCGAGACCGTCGCGGCCGCGCTGGCCGCGCACGGCGTGCTGGCTCTGCGCCAGACGACCGGGGGCGCCTCCCGCGGCGTCTTCTGCGGCATGGGCGTCTGCTCGGAATGCGTCGTCGAAGTCGATGGCCGGGAAAATTTCCGCGCCTGCATGCTGCCCGTCCGCGACGGCATGGTGATCCGCAAGGGGCCGGCTCTGGCTTCGGGTTTTCCCGACTTGCCGGAGCGGGCGACGCCGCGATCCGGCGGCAAGGTGCGAACGCCGGAGGTGCTGATCGTCGGCGGCGGCCCGGCCGGCCTGTCGGCGGCGAAAGCGGCGGCATCGGCCGGGGCGGAAGTGGTGCTGCTGGACGAGCGGGCGCATCTGGGCGGCCAGTATTTCAAGCAGGTCCTGACGCAGCGCCGCGCCGCAGCGCCCGGCGACGACCAGGCGCGGCGGGGCGCGCGGCTCATCCATGAGGTCGAAGCGCTGGGCGTCACGGTGTTGTCGGAGGCGATCGCCTGGGGCGGGTTTGCGCCACGGCAGATCGCCGCCGTCGTTGCGGGCGAGCCGACGGTTTTCGAGCCGCAGCAGTTGATCCTGGCGCCCGGCGCGTTCGAGCGCGGCGTGCCGATGCCGGGATGGACGCTGCCCGGCTACATGACGACGGGGGCGGCGCAGACATTGCTGCGCAGCTACCGCGTGCTGGCGGGCAAGCGCTTCCTGGTCGCCGGCAACGGGCCGCTCAATCTGCAGCTTGCGGCGGAATTGCTGCAGGCGGGGGCGCAAGTGACGGCGCTGGTCGAGCTTGCTGCGCGTCCGGGCATGGGCAGCCTGCCGGCCGGGCTCGGATTGCTGAATTCGCCCGATCTGCTGCGCGACGGCATCCGCTACATGGCGACGCTGAAACGCCACGGCGTGCCGATCCACTACGGCTGCGCGGTGGTCGCCGCCGAGGGGGAGGACAAGGTCGAACGCGCGCGTATTGCCAGGCTGGATGGAGACGGCAAGCAGGTTCCAGGCGCGGCGTGGAGCCTGGACGTGGACGTGGTTTGCGTCGGCAACGGTTTCGTGCCTTCGAACGAGCTGGCGCGGGCGCTGGGTTGCCGGCACAGCTACGATTCGAAACGGGGCACGCTGGCGACCGATGTCGATGGCGATCGCCAGACATCGGTGCCGGGCGTTTTCGTCGCGGGCGATGGGGCAGGGATGTCGGGCGCCCGCGCCGCCGAAGAACAGGGCTTCATCGCCGGCTGCGCCGCGGCGCGCAACGTGGGGCGGCGACTGGGACGCGGTCTCGAAACCGAGCTGGCGGCGCGACGGCGACGGCTGTCCCGTCACGAGAGTTTCCAGGACGCGTTATGGACGATCTACGCCGCGCCGCGCCTGCATGTCGAGCTCGCCGAGCCCGACACTGTGGTGTGCCGTTGCGAGAACGTGACGCGCGGGCAAATAGCGGCGACGCTCGTTCCGGAGCTGCAAACCATCGGGTCGATCAAACGCCTGACCAGAGCAGGCATGGGACGCTGCCAGGGCCGATATTGCGGCGCGGTGCTGATGCATATGGCGCCCCATCCGTCGGAGAACGCCTGTTTTGCGCCCCGGCCGCCGGCGCGGCCGATGCCGATCAACAGGCTGGCGGAGGCGGGGTCCGAAGCGCCGACGCCGCCGGTCGCGCCGACGATTCTCGACCGTGCGGAGCCGGCCGCGTTGCCCGACACGGTGCTGGGCGAGGCCGATACGCTGGTGGTGGGCGGCGGCATCCTGGGCTGCTGCGTCGCCTATTTCCTGGCCCAGCGCGGGGTCAGCGCGATCCTGCTCGAGCGCCACGATCTCAACATGCACGGGTCGGGCAGCAATGCCGGCTCGCTGCACGTGCAGATCAGCTCCAGCTATGCCAGGTTCGCCGATCCCGCGATCGCCGCCGCGATCGACCGGCAATTGCCGCTGCACAGGGCGGCCATCGGCGCCTGGAAGGAACTCGCCGACGAGCTCGACGTGGACATCGAATTCGATGTCCAGGGCGGCTTGATGGTGGCCGAAACGGAGGACGAAGCGGCGTTCCTGGAAGTCAAAACGGCGCGCGAGAACCGGCATGGATTGCAGACGTCGGTCCTGTCGGGCCACGAGCTGCGTTCCCTCGCGCCCTATCTTTCGGACCGCATCCGCGCGGCGAGCTTCTGTCCCTCCGAAGGCAAGGTCAATCCCGCCATCGCCACCCATGCGGTCGCCCGCGCCGCGCAGCGCGCCGGCGTGCGGATCTTTCGCGACGCGCCGTTGATGGAAGTGGAACGCACGGCGCAAGGTTTCGTCGCCGGCACGTCCCGCGGCCGCTTCCGCTCCCATCGCATCGTCAATGCCGCCGGCCCGTGGGCCGACGACGTGGCGGCGATGGCGGGACTTTCCTTGCCGGTCGAGCGCTATCCCTTGCAGATGTGCGTCACCGAACCGGCCGAGCACTTCCTGCCGCATCTGCTGCAGCATGCCGGCATGCGCCTGACCATGAAGCAGGCCAAGCGCGGCAACCTGATCATCGGCGGCGGCTGGCCGGCGCTGCACGGGGCCGGCTCGGACCGCATCGGCACCTCGCGCGAGAACATCGAGCGCAACCTGTGGGCGGCGACCCGCGCCGTCGACCGCGTCGCCGCCCTCGATCTCTACCGCACATGGGGCGGCATGATCCACCGCACGCCCGATCGCAGCCCGGTGCTGGGGCCGACCCGGTCCTGTCCCGGGTTCTACTATGCGACGCCGGTGCCTAACGGCTACACGCTGGGCCCGATCTCGGCCCGCATCGTGGCCGACTTCGTCGCCGGCCGCCGCCATCCGCTCTACAACGAGGGGTTCTCGCCGGACAGGTTCGCGCAGCCCGGCGCCGGCGAACCGGAAACGGGTAGGACGCCATGACGCCGCAGGATACGGACCAGGCCGAAGAGGGCCTGCCGGCATGGGACCGCAGCGTCGATCTTCTGGTGTTCGGCTCGGGTATCGGCGGCCTGACGGCGGCGCTGGTCGGCGCGCTCGAGGGCCTCGAGGCGCTGGTGTGCGAGAAGACCGAGCTGATCGGCGGCACCACGGCGGTGTCCGCCGGCGCCATCTGGATGCCCGGCAACCGCCAGGGCGGCAACGCGCGCCCGGCCGACGATCTCGAGGCGGCCGCCCGCTATCTCGACGCCGAGATCGGGGCGCAGAATGAACCGGAGCTGCGCGCGGTCTATCTCGCCTCGGGTCCCGAGGTTCTCGACTATCTGGCGAGCCGGACGGAGGTGCGCTTCGCGCTCGGCGCCAGCAGCCCGGATTACCACTCCAGCCAGCCCGGCTTCACCGCCGCCGGCCGCGCCCTGATCACGCCGCCGTTCGACGGGCGGCTCCTGGGCGCGGATCTGGCGCGCCTGCGGCCGCCGCGGCCCGAGTTCACGATGTTCGGGCGGATGATGGCGAGCCGGGACGAGATCGCAGCACTGCGCCGTCCATGGGCGTCGATCGCCAACCTCACGCTCGCCTGTCGCCTGGTCGGCCGCTACCTGGTCGACCGGCTGTCCCATCCGCGCGGCACGCGCCTGCTGCTGGGCAACGCCATGGTCGGGCGGCTCCTCTACAGCCTGCGCCAGGCCGGCGGCAGACTGGAGACCAACGCCGCCCTGGTGCGGCTGATCCGGCGCAACGGCCGCGTGGTCGGCGCCATCGTCCGGCTCGGCGACAGGGAGTGCGCCATCGAAGCCCGCCGCGGCGTCGTGCTCGCCACCGGCGGCGCCTCGCGCGAGGCCGCGCGGGGCATCGGCGCGAATCATTCGCTGCTGCCTGAAGGGATCGCCGGCGACGGGGCGAAGGCGGCGACGGCCGTGGGCGGCTCGATGGATACCGAACATGCCAGTCCGGTTTACTGGATGCCGGTTTCGGCTCCGCCCGGCGCCAGCGACGCGCAAAGCATCTTCCCGCACATCGCGGCGGACCGGGCCAAGCCCGGCCTGATCGCGGTCGACGCCGCGGGCGGCCGCTTCGTCAACGAGGGCGATTCCTACCACGATTTCGTCCTCGGCATGCTGCGCGCGCGCCGCGCGCGCGGCTCGGACCGCTTCCATCTGGTCTGCGATGGAAGCTTCGTGCGCGACTTCGGCCTCGGCATGATCCGGCCCGGTACCCGCGATCTGCGGCGGTTCGTCGATACGGGATACCTCATTGTCGCGCCGACCCTGGCGGCGCTGGCCGACAGGATCGGCATCGACGCCGCCGGCCTGGCCGCCACCGTCGCTCGCTACAACGGCTTTGCCGCGACCGGCGTCGATGCCGATTTCGGCAAGGGCACCAATCGCCTGAACCGCCACTACGGCGATCCCGACTGCAAGCCCAATCCCTGCCTGCGCCCGATCGGCCCTGGACCGTACTGCGCCGTCGCCGTGCATGCGGCCGATTTCGCGGCCAGCGCCGGCCTGCGCGTCGACCGCAACGCGCGCGTGCTCGACGCGCAGGGCGCGCCGATCGCGGGACTTTACGCCTGCGGCACGGACATGAGCTCGATCATGCGCGGCGCCTATCCCGGACCGGGAACGGCGCTCGGCCCGGCGCTGGTGTTCGGCTGGCGCGCCGCCATGGCCGCCGCCGGCCAGCTGCAAGGCGAGCGCTGACCGCCTGAAAGGCTGCGGTTACGGCGCCACCGGCAGGGAGAGAGCACCCTTCTCCCGCAAGCGGGAGAAGAGCCTGCCCTGAGCGAACTCGAAGGGTGTCCGAGAAGGGCGGATGAGGGTGTTCGTCTCACACCGGCAGATCGGTCCGGTACTTCACCGCCCGCAGCGCGAAGGACGACTTGATGCTGGCCACGCCCGGCACGCGCGTCAGATGGTCCATCAGGAACCGCTCATAGGCGCCCAGATCGGGCATCACCACGCGCAGCAGGTAATCGGCGTCGCCGGTCATCAGGTAGCACTCCATCACCTCCGGCCGCTGCAGCACCGCCTTCTCGAACACCTCCAGCGCGCTCTCCACCTGGGTCGAGAGCGAGACGTTGACGAAGACGTTGACCGACAGCCCCACCGCCTTAGGGTCGACCAGGGTGACATAGCGGGCGATGACGCCGGCCTCCTCCAGCGCCTTGACCCGCCGCCAGCACGGCGAGGGCGAGAGCTTGGCGGCGGCGGCCAGGTCGGCCGTCGAGGCGCGGCCATGTCGCTGCAAATATTGCAAAATCCGCCGGTCGATGGCGTCGAGTGCGATTTGCGGCATGTTCATTCCAATAATCGGCAATTCTTGGAATAGATTTGCCTATGGATCGCAAAAACATGCAACAACGCAAAAGTTTTCTGCCGGAACTGGGTTAGAGAGAAGGCCTGTTTCGGGGAGGTGCCGATGGCCATGGCACAGGCAAAGCCGCAGAAGAGCAGGGACGGCGTGACGCAGGCGTCGGAGCTGGCCTGCCTGCAGGCGCTGGAGCGCAAGATCCTCTGGCTCTCCTCCTGGATGATCCACAACGCCAATCACGAGCGCCCCTCGCGCGACGGTTTGAAGGTCGGCGGCCATCAGGCCTCGTCGGCCTCGCTGGCCACCGTCATGACGGCGCTCTATCTGGCGGTGCTGCGGCCGCAGGATCGCGTCGCGGTCAAGCCGCACGCCTCGCCGATCTTCCACGCCATCCAGTACCTGCTGGGCAACCAGACGCAGGAACGGCTGGCCGATTTCCGCAAGCTGGGCGGCGCGCAGGCCTATCCTTCGCGCACCAAGGACGCCGACGACGTCGATTTCTCCACCGGCTCGGTGGGACTGGGCGCGGCGGTGACGCTGTTCGCAGCACTGGTGCAGGACTATGTGGCGCTGAAGGGCCTGCTGCCGGCGGAGCGGAAGGGCCGCATGGTGGCGCTGGTCGGCGACGCCGAGCTCGACGAGGGCAATATCTTCGAGGCCCTGCTCGAAGGCTGGAAGCACGACGTGCGCGATCTGTGGTGGATCATCGACTACAACCGCCAGAGCCTGGACTCGGTGGTGTCCGACCGGCTGTTCCAGCGCATCGACAAGCTGTTCGAGATGGTGGGCTGGCGCGTGATCACGCTGAAATACGGCAAGAAGCTGCAGGCCGCCTTCGCGCGCCCGGACGGCGAGCAGCTGCGCCAGTGGATCGACGAGTGCCCCAACTCGCTCTATTCGGCGCTGGTCTACAAGGGCGGCGCTGCCTGGCGCGAGGCCTTGCAGCGCGACTTGAACTCCTATCCCGGCATCCGCTCGATTCTCGAGTCGCACGACGATGCCGCGCTGGCCGCATTGATGACCAACCTGGCCGGCCACGACATGGAATGCGTGCTGGAGGCCTTCCGCGCCGCCGCGGCCAGCGACGTGCCGACCTGCTTTCTCTGCTACACCATCAAGGGCATCAACCTGCCCTTCGCCGGCCACAAGGACAATCACGCCGGCCTGATGAGCCCGGAGCAGATGGAGGAATTCCGCCGCCAGATGCGGATCGGCCACGGGCAGGAATGGGAGCGGTTCGCCGGCCTCGACCTGGAAGCGGCCACGCTCGAGCGGTTCCTGCACCAGGTGCCGTTCAACGCCGCTGGCCGCCGCCGCTTCGCCGACGAAGCCGCGCCGGTGCCCGCCATCGCCGCGCCGGCGGCGAAGAAAGCCTCGACCCAGCAGGGCTTCGGCCAGATCCTGAACGAGCTGGCGGGCGGCGAGTCGGCGCTGGCGCAGCGCATCGTCACCACCTCGCCCGACGTCACGGTCTCGACCAATCTCGGCGCCTGGGTCAACCGGCGCGGCGTCTTCAACCGCCAGGAGGCGGCCGACGTGTTCCGCGAGCAGAAGGTGGTGTCGGCGCAGCGCTGGCACCAATCGCCGCGCGGCCAGCATATCGAGCTCGGCATCGCCGAGAACAACCTGTTCCTGCAATTGGCCGCGCTCGGCCTGTCGGACTCGCTGTTCGCCGCCCGCCTGCTGCCGATCGGCACGCTCTACGATCCCTTCATCCAACGCGGGCTCGACGCGCTGAACTACGCCTGCTACCAGGGCGCCCGCTTCATGCTGGTGGCCACGCCGTCGGGCATCACCCTGTCGCCCGAAGGCGGCGCGCACCAGTCGATCTCCACGCCGCTGATCGGCATGGCGCAGCCCGGCCTGGCCAGCTTCGAGCCCGCCTTCCTCGACGAGCTGGCGACGATCATGCAATGGGGCTTCGGCCACATGCAGGCGGAGGAGGGCGGCTCGGTCTATCTGCGCCTCTCCACCCGCCCGCTCGATCAGCCCCCGCGCGCTCTCTCCGCCCAGCAGCGCGCCGACATCGTCGCGGGCGCCTACTGGCTGCGCCCACCGGGTCCGGGCGCGCAGCTCGCCATCGCTTATGTCGGCGCGGTGGCGCCGGAAGCCATCGCCGCGCATGAAGCGCTGCTGGACGACATTCCCGAGGCCGGCCTGCTCGCCGTCACCTCGCCCGACCGGCTGCACGAGCAATGGCAGGCGGCGCGCCAGGCGGGCGCCTCCTGCCATATCGGCGAATGCTTGGGCGCGCTGGCGCCGGACGCCGCGCTGATCACCGTGCTCGACGGGCATCCGGCCAGCCTGTCGTGGCTGGGTTCGGTCGCGGGGCAGCGCATCTATCCGCTGGGCGTCGACCGTTTCGGCCAGTCGGGCGACATTCCCGATCTCTACCGCCTGCACCGCATCGACGAGGCGGCGATCATCGACGCCGCCGCCCGCGCCTGCCTCGACGGATGGCGGCCATGAGCCTCCAGAGCACCAGGCTCGCCCAACGCCTGGCGGCGCTGGCTTCGATCGACCTGGCCTCGATCGACCTGACGGGTCTCGCCGGCAAGGGCGCGATCACGGTCCGCGACGTGGCGGCGCTGCTGCCCGCGCCGGACAGGACGGCCATTGCCGCGCCGCCCGGCACCCGCAACGAGCGACTGGCCCTGGCCAAGCGCGCCACACCGCATTTCTACCAGAGCATCGACGTGGCGCTGGATTCGCTCCTGGCCTTCGCCGCCGGGCTGGGCCTGGAGCGGGAAACGGCGCTGCCCGACCTGGCGGTGCTGGCGACGGCCCGCCTGCTGCGCCGCACGCCGGCGTTGAACGCGGCCTGGCAGGAGGAGGGGATGCTGCTCTACGACCGCGTCGACATCCTGCTTGCGCGCGCCGGCCGCACCATCCTGATCGCCGATGCCGACCGCAAGGGCCTGCGCGCCATCGCCCGGTCGGTGGCGGCGGCGGAAGACGGCGAGGGCACCTTCGCCATCGCCGATTTCGCCGCCACCGGCATCCTGCAGGCCGCCGCCATCGTCGATCCGCGCCGTGCCGGCGTGTTGGCGCTGGGCGCGCCGCAGCAGCGGGCGGCGGCCCGCGACGGCGGCATCGCGGTCGAGACCTTCTGCCGCCTGACGCTGTCGGCCGACCATCGCGTCATCGACGGCGCGGCGGCGGCGCAATTCCTCTCCGAGCTGAAGAACTCGCTGGAGAGCCCGCTGGAGCTTCTGCTCTAGCCTCGGGGCCGGCCAGCACGGCCAGATCGCGGCTTCAGGCCGGCATAGTGGCGGGCGAGCCTTGCGGGCGCTCCCTTCGGGCAGCGTCGGTTTTTTCGCGCTGGCGGCCGGCGTTCCCGCTTCGCGCTCTCCGCTCACAGGTTCCGGAGGATCGCCACCAGCGCCTCGCCGCCGTCTTCCACCGGCCCGTCGTTGCGCACGATGCGCAGGCGGGCGTGGGCCAGCTCGAACAGGGCGGCGCGGGAGAGCCTTTCCTCGATCTGGGCCTCGCTGTCGCGCCCGCGCCGGCGTAGCCTGTCGCCGATGATGGCGGGGCTGGCCGTGACCAGCACCGGGGTGACGCTCTCGTCGTCGGCCAGGGCGTGGGCATAGTGGTCGCGGCTGCCGCTGACCACGACGGTGCAGCCCTTGGCGCGCCAGGCCTCGATTTCGACGCCGATGCCGTAGCGCGTCTCGTGCGCCTGCCAGTGCCAGGCGAAGAGGCCACGCTCGGCCCGCGCGGCGAACTCCGCTTCGCTCAGCGACACGAAATTCTCGTCCGGCGAGGGCTGGCGGGTGATGTAGCGATGGGCGAAGACGACGGCGCTGCCGGCCAGCCGCTGGCGCGCATAGGACAGCAGCGTGTCCTTGCCCGCGCCCGACGGCCCCATCACATAGGCGACCGCCCCGCTCATTGCCGGCTCGCCGGCTCCGTTCGCCCCCGGCACCCCATGCCGCGCGCCGTCGACGCGGGGTTCGACCCCAGTATGTCCACGGTCGGGTCGGCGAGGGATGGGGACGACTCGGGCATGGGCCTCCTGTTGTGCGGCGGCGACGGTTTCGGAATCGGTATCGCTCGTGCCGTGCCTCTTGGGCAATGGTACTTCAGTTTCGCCCTGGCGCGCGCCGTGCCCTCGGCCCGCACCCGCCGGCGCGGCGCGCCGGCCGATGCCGTGCATTCCTTGCCGGTTGACGGCTCCTCTTATACAGATGGATGAAGAGAGCCGCGCGGCCGGCCGCCCCGGACAGGGCCGGCAAGGCGTTGGTCTGGCTGCGAAATTCCGGCCGGACCGCGCCGCCTTGGGCGACGGCGGCGGCGGCGATCGCAGATTGGACCCAGAACGCCCGATAAGCTATTGTGATCGCGGGGCATTTTGGGGGAGTCCATGTCTGGTCCAGTCGAGCAGCGCCCGATGCCGGCCAAGCGCCGGCCGCGCATCAGCCTGCGCGTCAGCCTGGTCGTCATCTCGCTGCTGACCGTGGCGCTGACCGCGGCGGCCGTGCATTTCCCCTGGTTCTGGGTCAGCCGCGACAACGTCGCGGAGATGTCGCGCCAGCTCACCACCGAGATCGTCTCCGGCGTCGACCGCGAGGTCGACGCCATTTTCACCTCGGCGATCGCGGCCCAGTCGACGGTGCTCGACGCGCTCGAAGCCGGCGTCATCGACATCGAGGACAAGGCGGCGCGCGACCGGCTGTTCCTGGCCTTCCTCAAGGCCAATCCGCATTTCTCCTGGGTCAGCTTCGGCAAGCCGAACGGCGATTTCTACGGCGCGCAGCGGCGCGACGAAATCGACATCCGCGTCGCCGACAGCACCTGGGACAGCGCCCAGAACCTGGCCCGGCGCGTCGAGGACTACTACGTCAACGACGGCGAGCGGCTGGTCAAGACCATCACCAAGGTCAAGACCAACGACTACTACTCGCCGGACCGCGCCTGGTTCAAGCTGGCGACGGCGGCACCGGACAAGCACATCTGGACCGACGTCTACGTCTTCGACACCAGCCGCAAGCCGGGGGTCAATTCCGCCATCGCCTTCTCCCGCAACGGCGAGCTGGTCGGCGTCGTCTCGATCGCCATCGAGCTGGAGCGCATTTCCAACTATCTGCGCAACCTCAAGACGCTGCGCTCGGGCACCGCGTTCATCGTCAACCGCACCGGCAACCTGGTGGCTTTCCCCGACGCCTCCGAGGTCACCGACCGGCGCGAAACCTCGAGCAACCGCGCGCTGCGGCCGCTGGCGGGCAGCTACCATCCGATGCTGCAGGTGGCGCAGGCGGCGATCCGCGCCTCCAGCGTCGGGCTGCAGAGCTTCGAGACCACCACCCAGCTCGCGCACCAGGACGCTTCGGGCCGCTACCTGGTGACCATAACGCCGGCCGCCAGCCGCACCGACTGGATCATCGGCACCGTCATTCCCGAGGCCGATTTCATGGGCCGCATCGAGGACAACTACCTGCGCCTGGCGCTGGCGGTGCTGGTCGCGGTGCTGCTGGTCAGCCTGCTCGCCGTCGCCGTGTCGCGCCATCTCTTCGTGGCGCCGATGCAGCAGATCATCGGCCAGACGCGCAAGATCGAGCAGTTCGACCTGGCCTCGGTGCGCCGCGTCGAAAGCCCGATCCGCGAGATCGACGCGCTGTCCGATTCGGTGCAGCAGATGAGCAAGGGGCTGGGCTCGTTCCGCCGCTATCTGCCGGCCGAGCTGGTGCAGACCCTGATGGCGCAGGGCGTGGTCGCCGAGCCGGGCGGCGAGCGGCGCACCATGTCGGTGCTGTTCATGGACCTCGAGGGCTTCACCGCCATGTCCGAGCGCATGGGCCATCGCGTGGTGCCGGTGTTGGGCGAGTATCTCGGCGCCATGAGCGACACGCTGATGGCGCAGAAGGCCACCATCGACAAGTTCATCGGCGACGCCATCATGGCGTTCTGGGGCGCCCCGCACCACAACGAGGAGCACGCCACCGACGCCTGCCGCGCCGCACTCGACTGCCAGCGGCGCTTCGCCGAGCTGCAGGCCGAATGGGCGCGCCGCGGCCTGCCGGCCATGCGCATGCGCATCGGCCTCAACACCGGCCGCATGGTGGTGGGCAACATCGGCTCGGCCGAGCGGCTGAACTACACCGTGATCGGCGATTCGGTGAACCTGGCCAGCCGCATGGAGGCGCTGAACAACAGCTACGGCACCAACGTGCTGATCAGCCACAACACCTTCGAGCTGGCCAAGTACGACATCGTCGCCCGCCGGCTCGATGCGGTGAGCGTGCGCGGCAAGGAGGAGGCGGTGCCGATCTACGAGCTGCTGGCCATGCGCGACGAGTCGGGCCAGGCGGCGGGCTACGAATGGATCGCCATGTTCGACAAGGCGATGGCCGCCTACGGCGCCGGCCGCTGGCACGAGGCGACGCGCCTGTTCGACGCGGTGATCGAGCTGCGCGGCGAGGACGCTCCCTCGCGCGCCTTCATCGAGCGCTGCGGCCAGAAGCTGGCGGCCGAGCCCAAGCACCCGGTGCTGGCGGCCAGCCGCGCCCCGGGAGCGTCGGAGTCGTCCTGAACCTCGATCCGCTCTAGCTGCCGCCGGCGCCGACGTCCTGGCCGCGCAGGCGCACCGGCTTTGCTTCGTCAAAATCCGCGGAAGATCGGCGATCGCTTCTCCAGGAAGGCGCGGCGTCCTTCCTTGTAGTCTTCGCTTGCGAAGCAGGCGTTGATGCAAGCGTCCACCGCCTCGCTGGTTTTGCGAGGATCGGACAGCGCGGCATTGACGGCCTTCTTGGCGGCGGCAATCGTGAGAGGCGCGTTCCGAGCGATGGCGTCGCAATACTCGGTCGCGAATTTTTCGATCTCGCTTTTCTGAACGACGCGATTTACCAATCCCAGGGCGAGCATCTCATCCGCCGAGTATCTTCCTGCCGTAAAGAAGATCTCCTTCGCGGCGGTTGGGCCCACCATTTCCACCAGTTTCCGCACGCCGCTTTCGCGATAGCCAAGGCCTAGCCGCGCCGCAGGTATCGCGAACTGGGCATCATGGCTGCAAATGCGCAGATCGCACTCCAGGGCGATGGCCATGCCGCCGCCGATACAGTACCCGTTGATCATGGCGACGGTCGGCTTTTCGATCTCCCGCAGCCGCGCGTACGCGCGCTCGGCAATATCGTCATAGCGGCGTATCTGCTCCGGCACTGATCGTAGGGCGTCGAATTCGGATATATCCGCTCCCGAGACGAAGGCTCGCGTTCCCGCGCCGCGCAGGGCGATAACCCTCACGTCCGAAGCGCGCGACAACTCGTCCATGGCGGTGAAAAGTTCCTCGAACATTTGCAGGGACATGGCATTCCGCTTCTCGGCATTGTCGAATTCAATCCATCCAATGGCGCGATCAACCCGCTTGCGCACGTTGCCAGACATGGTTTTCCCTCTTCCGTTTCCCGTCGATTTGCCGTTCCGCAGCGCCAGGAGCCGCTTTTGCGCGACGCACGGGCTTCGCGTTCGGATCACATTCCAGGCAGCGCCGCGGCGTTCGATTTCCCTCTGGCCTTCGTGCGGCTGGCGATTTCGCCGACGATGCCCTTGCGAAAAGCCAGGACGAGGACAACGAAGATCGCGCCCTGTATTACCATCAGCAGTTCGCCGGCCGTAGCCAGGAAATTCTGCATGCCGACGATGACGAACGCGCCAACGACCGGTCCCAGCATGGTGCCGATGCCGCCAACCAGAGCCATTAGAACGACGTCGCCGGACATCGCGGCGCTGACATCGTGCAAAGTCGCAAACTGCAGCACCATGGCCTTGGTCGCGCCGGCAAGTCCCGCCATCATCGCCGACAGCACGAAGGCGGTGAGCTTGTAGCGCGCGATGTTGTAGCCGAGCGATACGGCGCGCGGCTCGTTCTCTCTTATCGCCTTGAGAACATGCCCGAACGGAGAATGTACGATGCGATTGATCGCAAACAGCCCAAAGACGACGATGAGCAGCACGACGTAGTATAAAGTGTAGTCGTTGGTAGTTTCGACCAGCCCGCCCAACAGTGCTCGGCGCGGAATTCCCTGCAACCCGTCCTCGCCGTGCGTGAACGGAAGCTGGATGCAGAAAAAATAGATCATTTGGCTTAGCGCCAGGGTGATCATGGCGAAATAGATTCCCTGCCGGCGAATGGCCAGCCCTCCCGAAATCAGGCCCAGAACGGCGGCGACCGCGACTCCTGCCAGGATGCCGGCTTCGGGCGGCCACGCCCATTCCTTGACCGCGTGGCCGTAGGCGTAGGCTGCGGCGCCGAAAAACATCGCATGGCCGAAGCTCATGAGCCCTGCGTATCCGAGCAGAAGGTTGAAGGCGCCCGCGAACAACGCAAAACACAGCGCGGTCATCAGGAACACCGGGTAGGCGAACCACGGCGCCACCAGCGCTACCAGCAGCAACGCAATTCCGGTTGCGCCAGCCCGTGTCATTTCGTTCGTCCGAACAGGCCGGCTGGCTTGATCAGCAGCACGATGGCCATGATGATGAAAATCACCGTACTCGATGCCTGGGGATAGAAAACTTTCGTCAGGCCCTCGATCAGCCCAAGACCGAAGCCGGTGACGACCGAACCGAGTATCGAGCCCATCCCCCCGATCACGACCACGGCAAAGACAAAGAACACCAAGTTGTGCCCCATTAGAGGAGCGACAGGATAGATCGGCGCAGCCAATACGCCCGCCAGCGCCGCCAGGCCGACTCCCAGCCCGTAGGTCAGGGTAATGAGGCGGGGCACGTTGATGCCGAACGCGTTGACGAGCGTTGGATTCTCAGTCGCGGCGCGCAGGTAGCTGCCAAGGCGCGTACGTTCGATGACGTACCAGGTGGCGAGGCAGGTCACCAGCGCTGCGACGACGGCGAAAGCCCGATAGTTCGGCAGAAACATGAAGCCCAGATTCATGCCGCCCGGAATGGGATTGGGATAGGGCCGTCCCGAAGAGCCCAACTTCCATTGGAAAAACCCTTCTATCATGAGCGCAAGGCCGAAGGTTAGAAGGAATCCGTAGAGATGATCCATCTGGTAGAGGCGTTTCAGAAACAATCTCTCCAACGCCATGCCAAACAGACCGACGATGAGGGGCGAGATCAGCAGCGCCATCCAAAACGGAATGGCGAGATGCGTCAGGGTCAGCCACGCGGTGAACGCTCCCAGCATGTATTGGGCGCCGTGAGTGAAGTTGATGACGTTCAGCATTCCGAAAATTACCGCCAGGCCAAGGCTGAGCATGGCGTAGAAAGCGCCATTGACCAGCCCAACGAGCAGCTGGCTGAACAGCGCTTGCGGAGTAATGCCAAGCAACTCAAGCATCGAGCGGCAGGTCGGAAGGTTTCATGCCTGATTTCGAACGTCCGCTGTCAAGGGGCGACCAATACGAAAGGATCTGTCGCGCGTCGGGGAACTGGTCCAGGCGATTGCAGCAAAGCGATATCGCGGGCTGGGGGAAAGCAACGTTCGGTTCGCCGCGGACAACACCGTCCTCTCGCTGCTTCGTGTCAACGGCGCAGCGGATTGGCAGCGGCAAGCGGACCGTCCACATCCCGTTATTCAAGGAGGTGCGGCGGATTCTCCCGATATTCCCGCATCGTAACGTCGATCAACGGCTGAACCGTCTCGTTGAACTCGTCCAGATCCAGCGCATGCTCTGCCGAATGCCGGGAATAGGTTGCGTTCTTGGCGTAGTAGAGCGTCTCTCCCATTAGCCGGCCGTCGGGCGTATAGGGCCACATTCTGATCGTCTGCCGGTGTTCGACAAAAACGTCGTCGTCGTTCGTGACTTCGAGCCCAAGCGCCTTGGCCGTATCGGCGGAGATATAGGCGTTGTTGACGTGCTCCGAACAGAAACCCCAATCGCCGACGGCGATTTTCTGGTCGGTAGGGATGACCAACGTCTTCGCTTCCACCAGGCTTTGATAGAAGCCCTTGCAGGCCTCTCGCCCGTGAAACGACACGCCGTTGTGAAAGAATTCGTAGACCGGGTTTTCAACGGTCATCTCGGGAGAAAAGATGACCTCGTACTGACCGGCAGCCTCGAGGATTGAGTGCACGAGGTAATTGCGCGCGATCTTGCGATGCCTCGGGTTTTCGAGTCGGCCAATGACCTTGCGCTGGCCGTTATAGTTCGCCAGTACGTCGCGGAATGTGAACGGCTTGAACGATGTATCTATTTTCATCGCTGTGCTCCGATCCGATGGGCGGGTGTTGGGTTTCGGGTGAACTCCTGCCACGCAACGGCAATGGTGTTCTCGAATTCGGCGGAAACCGCCGCCGCATCGAGAAAATCGCCGCGATCGACGCGCGTGAAGGTCGCGCTCGCGGCGGGATAGGCTCGCAAGCTGATCAGTCGGCCTAATTCGTCGTAGGAATACGCCATTCCAGCGCGCCTGTGCTCGATGAAGAAATCCCCTGGTTGCTCGGAGGGGATAAGCCCGCGCTTGGCTGCAACGCCTGCCGGGAGGAACGTGTGATCGACCCGTTCGACCGCCAGTCCCCAGTCCGAAAACGCCAGGCGCTGATCCTCCGACAGCGTGACCGCCGACTCCGCCCGAACCTGTTCCCGGTGGTAGTTGGCGAGGCCCAGCCGCCCTTCGATCAGGAGGCCGATATCAAAGAACTCATAGCGCGGGGTCTCTACCACCAGTTCGAGGTCGACGATATCTTCGCACCTGCCGGCGACCGCCAGCATCGACCGTAGGATGTAGTTGCGAAACGTCTTTCGGTGATGGTCGTTTTCCTCGACCGCCGCGGCGGCCCGCAGCCGCTCGAAATGGGCCAGCAAATCGGCCAGGCCGATCGGTGCCCCGGTTTGCATCGTCGTCATTTCCGCCTCCTTTGCCTTGCGATCTCTACCGGAGGAGAAATGGCGCCGGCGCTCGTCAGTTCGGTCCGTTGATGCGGGGTAAAGCCGAACTCCTCGAGGACCTCATGGGTATGTTCCCCCAATAGCGGCGGCGGCCGCCGCACCGATCCGTTTTTGAAGCAATCCAGCCCGACAGGGGAGGCGATCTGCAAAAGCGGACCGATGGTCGGATGCTGGACAGTCTCCACCATTTTCAGCTCCGTCACTTGCGGATCGGTGAACACCTCCGACAGGTCGTAGACCGGTCCGGCAGGAATTCCCAGCTCTCGCATCTCGGCGATCCATTCGTCTCTTCTTCGCCGTCGGAACCGCTCGTTCAGCAGCGCTTCCAGTTCGACTCTGTTCAGCAATCGAGCGGCGCTGGTGGTAAAGCGCGAATCTTCCAGCACCCATTCGAGGCCCAAGTGCCGGCAAAGCTTGTCCCACATGGGAGAAATGGAGGCGAAGAGATTGAATACGCCGTCGGCCGCATGAAACAGGCCATAGGGCGAACTGACCGGATGGTTGTTGCCGGCCAGTTCCGGCACTTCTCCAAGGCTTAGATACCGCTGGCCCTGAATCGAAAGCATCCCCACCAGCGAGTGCAGCAGTGAAGTATCGACTCTCTGTCCATGGCCGCTGCTTTGCCTGGCGAAGAGCGCGGCCTGTACGCCGATCGCAGCCCACATTCCGGCGGTAAGATCTCCGATCGGCACTCCCACGCGCGTAGGTCCGGTTTCGCCCTGGCCCGTGATGCTCATGAAGCCCGACATGCCTTGCGCAATCTGGTCGACGCCGGACAGTTCCCCATAGGGTCCCGACCGGCCGAAGCCGCTGACGCTGGCGTAGATCAGCCGGGGAGAGCGATTGGCGAGCGCTTCAAAGGAGAGTCCCATGTCCTCCATCACGCCCGGCTTGAAATTCTCGACGATGACGTCGACCGACTCGGCCATTTGTCGAACCAGGTCCAATCCCTCTTTGGTCCGATAGTTGACGCCGACGCTTCGTTTGTTTCGATTGATGCTCAGGAATGCGACGCTCTCTCCGTGGTGGTCTGGGGCGGAGTGTCTGTACAAGTCGCCGCGCGGCAGAGCTTCCACCTTGATGACGTCGGCGCCAAGATCGCCGAGGATGGTGGTGCAGAAAGGTCCCGCCAGAAGTCTGCTCAGATCCAGTACGCGCACACCACTTAGCGGCAACATTCTCTGCTCCCATTCCACTTCCCCGCCGAAGGATTCAGCAAATCCACCGAGATCGGCTCTTCCCCGCCGGACCTGCCGCCACCTTTCATATGTATACAGTTATTCTATTAAAGAATACATAATCTTTGAGCGTGCCGACATTCTGCCGACAGCCCCGCCGCAGCGCACAAGAACTGATTTTGCCTTCTATGTTGCCTGGATTTTGGCGAGCACGTCCGCCAGCAGATTGCCGCCATTCAGAATATGGTGGCGCATTGCCGCTTCGGCGCCGCGCTCGTCCCCGCTT
Organism: Reyranellaceae bacterium; assembly: GCA_050181585.1. Taxonomy (GTDB): domain Bacteria; phylum Pseudomonadota; class Alphaproteobacteria; order Reyranellales; family JAQSWP01; genus JAQSWP01. Next base: position 42,847 of record JBFXDA010000021.1, on the reverse strand, counting down.
TGAATGGCCGACAGGATGGCCGCGTGTTCGGCGTGCGAGGATCGCAATCGTCCGCGGCTGACGAAGTTGTGATGAAGGTACGGCACGAGTTTGAGACGGTATTTTTTGATCTCGCCAACCAGAATGCGATTCCTGCAGCCGGCATAGATCGCGTCATGAAACAGAATGTTGGCTTTCGAGTATTCGGCGGTGGTTATCTCTTCGACCGCGCCAATGGCGTGGGCGTAGTTTTCCGCCATCTGCCGTCGCTCCGTCGCTTCCATGCGGCGCGTTGCTAGGGCGGCAGCTTCGCCTTCAATGGCGACCAGAACCTCGATCATGGAAACGACTTCCTGAGTGGGCATGCTCAGGACGACGGCGCCTCGTCGCGGGACGAAGTTCACGAAACCCGCGGAGGACAATTGCAGCAGGACTTCGCGGGCAGGCGTCCGGGAGATCTTGAATCGTTCGCCGATCGTCTTTTCGTTCAGGTAGCTGCCGGGCGGCAGCCCTCCAGAGGCGATTTCGGCGCTGAGCTGCTCGAATATCGTATCCCTCAAGGATTTAGCCATGACATTGCCTTTTTAGCGAAGCATGGCCGGCGAAGCGCCGTCCACGAGCTCGTCTGCGAGCTATTAAGCAAGAAACCGAACCTCGAAAACGTCAAGAAACGAACGGCGCGGGCATTTTTTGCGATTGCCGGGATTATATATGTATGCATAATCCAATTTAACGTATTCACAAGAACGAAGATCGCGGGAGGTCGACATGTTTGTCAGGCGAGAATTCATTGCTGCCGCCGTGCTGGCAATCGCTGCTTTGTCGCCAAGCCTTCCCAACGCGCAAGAGGCCGTGAAAATCGCCGTTCTGACGGATATCGCAGGGCCATTGGGGGACGTTACCGGTCGCGGCTCCGTCATCGGGGCGGAACTTGCGATCGAAGATTTTGGCGGGAAAGTGCTGGGACGGCCGATCCAGCTGCTTTCCGGCGATCACCAGCACAAACCCGAAGTCGCCTCCAATATTGCCCGGCAGTGGCTGGAATCGGACAAAGTCGATTTGATCGCGGACCTGCCCAATTCCGCCATCATGCTGGCGGTCAACGAGATCGTGCGGACCAGAGGCGGAATCCTTCTGTCATCCGGAGGACAAGCGGCGCGTTTGGTGGAGGACGCGTGCTCTCCTTACGGCTTCCAGTGGACCACCAATACATATGCGATCGCCAGCGGCTTGGGCAATCTGGCTTCCCAGCCGGAAACGCGGACATGGTATTTCGTGCAAGGTGACTTCGCTTTCGGCGAGGCAATGTCCCGCGATTTGGAAGCGGCGGTGAAATCGAGTGGCGGTCAACTGCTCGGGCGCATCAAGCATCCGCCGAACTCGACCGACATGTCTTCGTTCCTGCTTCAGGCGCAAGCGTCGGGCGCGCAAGCGATCGCGCTGATGAGCCTGGGCAACGACGTGGCGCTCGCCACCAGGCAGGCCCAGGATTTCGGAATAACCGCGCGACAAAAGCTGGTTGCCACCGTGCTCGATATCACGGAAGTGAATTCCGTCGGTCTCGATACCGTCAAGGGCCTGTTGGCGCCCCTGAGCTATTATTGGGATCTCGACGATGGCACTCGAGCCGTCGCCGCCCGCTTCGAGAAGAAGCTCGGGCGTCCCCCGACAGCCGTGCAGATCGGAGTCTATTCAGGCGTCCGGCACTATCTCAAAGCAGTCGAAGCGGCAGGCACGACGGACCGCGATGCGGTGGCGGCGAAAATCCGCGACCTGCCGGTCAACGACGCGTTCGTGAAGAACGGTACGGTTCGGCCCAACGGTTCGATGGTGCACGACATGATCCTGGCGCAGGTTCGCAGCGCTCCGAAGCCGACGTCGCGTTGGGCGGTCTTCGATATCGTTCGCACGATACCTGGCGAGATCGCTTTTGGCCCGCTTACCGCGCGCAATTGCAAGCTTGTCCAGAACTGAGGGCTAACCAGCTAGCTGCCGCCGGCGCCGACGTCCTGGCCGCGCAGGCGCACCGGCTTGCCGTCGCGGTCGTAGACGAAGGTCGCCGCCTCGAAGAAGCGGAACGGTATCTTCAGGCCGATCTCGGCGGCGCGGCGGAAATTCACCGCGATATCGGGCGGCGAGACGATGCCCACCTTCATTTCGCCCGGCCGCGCCCGGCCGGACAGGATCTCGCCGCCATAGACCGCCGCGAGCTGGGCGTTGGATTCGAAGCTGACGCCGATCGACAGCACGGCGCTGTCCTGGCCTTCCTGCACCACCTCGGGCACCACCGACAGCACCGGCACGCGGTCGGCGAAGCGGTTGATGGCGGCGATCTCGGCGAACACCGAGGTGCTGCCGGTGATCCAGATCAGGCTGTCCTTCAGCTCGGGATCGCTGCGGCGCATGGCGTCGACCGCCTGCGGCAGCAGCCGTTCCAGCTCGGCGGCGGCCTGCTTGGGGTCCTGCACCGCCACCTCGAAGGCGTCGATGCCCTGGGCGCGGGCGGCGGCGATGATCGGCCGCGACTGGGTCTCCACCGCGCTCACGTTCTTGGCGTCGACCAGCACGGCCAGGTTCTTCAGGCCCGGTTTCAACTCCCGCAGATAGGCGAGCTGCACCTCGACCAGGAGGTTGAGCGAGGTGAAGGCGAAATTGCGGCCGCTGCCCTTCTCGTAGTCGGGCATCTGGCCGAGCTGCACCGGGTCCTTGGCGCAGATGCTGACCACCGGCACGCGCAGGTCGGGATGGTTGGCGTGCAGATAGGCCACGCTTTCCGATCCCATGGCGTAGACCAGGTCGTAGTTCTCGCGCTCGGCCTCGGCCACCAGGGCGCGGGCGCGGGCCGGGTCGTTGGCGAAATGGACGGCGGTGAAGGTGACGTTCATCGGCTTGGTGGCGAAATCGGCCAAGAGCTGCGTCATGGCCACGTCGTAGGCCGAGGATTTGCGCGGATAGATGACCATGACCTTCCTGGCCGGGCCCGGCTTGGCCGCTTCCGGCTTCAGGATCACGCGCTGGTCGGTGTCGGGCGGCACCGCGAAATCCCACTGCGAGAGCGCGGCATCGAACACCTTGAACCAGGCACCGACCCGGTTCATGGCCTCCAGGTTGCGCGCGCCGGCGTTGCCGGCGAAAGCGGCCAGGATCAGCAGCGACAGGACCAGAATGCGCATGCGGCCTCCTCGCGGTCAGCCCGACCGCCCGCGCCCCGAGAATACGGCAAACAGGCCGGCCAGCGCCAATACCGCCGCCGCCGCCCACAGCAGCACGTTCGCCCCCACGCCGCCGGCCAGCAGGAACATCTGGGCGGCGATCAGCGGCCCGGCGACGTGGCCCAGCCGCTCCAGCACGCGATAGAGCGCGGCCGCGCCGCCCGCCCCCAGCGCGTGCGCGGCGCTGGTGTGCGATACGTGGGTGATGATCGGCGCGTTGATGCAGCCATGCGCCAGACCCAGCAGCAGGGTGCCGCCGGCGAAGACGATGGCGGTGGCCAGCGGCGTGCGCAGCATCTCGGGCAGGAAGGCGGCGCCGACGCAGCCCAGCACGGCCAGTGCGACACCGGCCGCCAGCGAGCCGGCGACCAGGATCGGGCCGCTGCGCCCGGTGCGGTCGACATGGCGCGAGGCTGGCGCGCTGGCTAGCAGCACGCCGCAGCCGTAAAGCATGAGAATCTGGCCGATATCCTCCTGCGGGAAGGCGAGCCGCGCCAGCACCAGCGGCAGGGCGAAGCCGACGATGCCGGTCAGCACCGCCTTGGACGGCAGTCCGACCAGCAGGATGGCGCGCAGGAAACCGCCGCTGGCCAGCGCCTTGGGAATGCCACCGGCCATGGCCAGCAAGGTGGCGCCCAGGCCGGCGCCCGGGCCGGTGGCGGCGGGCGCGCCGGAAGGCCGGCTGCGCGGCAGCAGCAGCCAGGCATAGAGCGCCAGCAGGCCGGCGGCGCTGGCCGCCAGCGTGAACACGCCGGCGGCGGCGATGTAGTTGACCAGCAGCGAGCCCAGCGAGGCGCCGGCGATCATGCCGCCGTTGAAGCCGAAGACGATGATGGCGGCGGCGCGCGTGCGCTCGCCCTGCGGCGCGTTGGCGACGATGAAATGCTGCACGCCGATGAACAGCATGCCCTGGCCGGCGCCGGCCAGCAGCCGGTTGGCGGCGAAGGCGGTGTAACTGGGGTCGAGCGCGGTCACGATCCAGGCGCCGGCCGCGATCGCCGCTCCCAGCACGATGGGCCCGCGCGGCCCGCGCCGGTCGCAGAAATGGCTGGTCGGCAGCAGCACCAGCAGGAAGGCGACGAAATAGGCGGTGAAGGCCAGCGACGTCGCCCCCGCCGCCAGGCCGCCGGCCGCCGCCGCGGCGGCGATGGCCTGCGGCAGGAAGCCGGCGGCCAGGCTCTCGGCGAAAACGGCGACGAAGAACACCGGCCGGACGACGGCCAGCAGCGCGCCCTCGCTGGCGGCGCGCGCGCCGCCGCTGGAGCGCACGAGCTGCAGGAACAGATAGGCCATCAGGGCGGAGGCCAGGAACAGGGCGGCGAAATTCTTCACGCTGCGCGCCACCGCCGACCAAACGATGGCGGTCGGCAGCGCCACGGCGACGCGGATCTCCCGGTTGGAGCCGTCGGCGCCGATGCCGGCGCGATATTCGAAGGTGGCCGCGTCGCGCTGCCAGGCGCGGCCGACCGCGGCGGCGTCGGAATGGATCACCGCCCTGTCGTCGAGCAGCAGGGCGACGGCCTGCAGGTCGGGGTTGAGCCGGCGATAGTCGTGGAAGGCGGCATCGATGCCGTCGAAATCGCCGATCTGCAGATGGTAGGCCACGATCGGCCGCAGCCGCTGCGCCAGGGAGTCGGCCATCGCCTTGGCCTTGGCCTGGGCGCCGTCGTTGTAGAGCGACACCAGCAGGGCGACCACCGCCACGCCGATGACGGCGAAGCAGGCGGTGTAGAGCATGCCCACCAGCGACAGGCCGCCGCCGGTTCGCGCCGGGAAGCGGTAGCCGGCGATCGCCGGCAGCAGGGCCAGGGCCAGCGCCAGCAGCGCCAGCCACGGGATCTGCCGTTCGATGGGGTCCAGCGCCTGGGCGCGGTTCATCGACACCGTGATCTCGCCCACGCTCTCGAAGCGGTTGCGCAGGGGAATGCCGATCTGGAACACCGCCTCGCTGGCGCGCAGGGTTTCCGTCCCGTGCGCCGGCAACTGCCCGGCCGAGGCGTCGCCGGCGGCGAAGGCCAGCCCGGCGGCGTCCCAGGCCGCGATCGAGGCCAGGGACGGGTCGGAGCTGATGATCGGATCGGCGATCTGGCGGAAGCCGGGGAACTGGCGCAGCGGCAGGCCGGCGCGCAGATAGGCTTCGACCGATGTCTGCACCAGCGCGCCCTGCGCCACCATCTTCTGGGCCAGGAAGCGGGGATAGGTGCGGCTGGCCTCGCCGTAGCCGACATAGACCAGCAGCAGCAGCGACAGCGCCGTCACCAGATAGAGCAGGGCGGCCTCGCGCAGGCGCGCCAGCGGGCGCGGCGGGCGGTTCATTCCAGCAGTCCGACGATGTGCTGGATCGCCGCCCGCCGGTGGCGCAGGTAGAAATCGAGCCGGTCGGCCAGCAGCGACAGGATCAGGTCCTCGTAGCTCATGCCCTCGTCCTGCAGCCCGGCGCAGACCAGGCTCAGCGCGCCGCCATCCGGCCGCTTCAGGTCCGGCTTGGGATTGGCTTCCAGGATATGCAGCCGGCCGGCGTCGTCGGCGCGCAGGTCGAGGCGGACCAGGGTGCGCAGGTTGAAATCGCGATAGACCCGGCGCGCCAGCGCCAGCAATTCGCCGCGCAGTGGTTCCTCGGACGGCTCGATCAGCCGGGTGCGCTCGCGCGTGATCGGCCGCACGTCCATCGAGGTGAAGATGCGTTCGTCCGGCTCCAGCCGCCGCTCCAGCGCCGAGAAGGCGAAGGGCGCCGCCTGTTGCGAGGGTTCGCCGCCGCGCACCACGGTGCGGCCGCAGACCGAGACGCAGTATTCCCGCCCCGGCAGGTAGGTCTCGATCAGCACCTGGTTCAGCGTCGTGTCGTAGACCGCGCGCACCGCGGCGGCCAGCGCGGCGCGGTCGGGCACGAAATGCACGCCGATCGAGCCACGGCCCGACACCGGCTTGACCACGAATGGCCCCGGCCAGTCGCCGAAGGCGGCGAGGAAGCGCGGATCGGCCGTGACCTCGACGCCACCTTGCGCGCCGTCGCAGACATGGAAGGGCGCGGTGGGCAGGCCCAGCCCGGCCAGCTCGCGCTTGAAGACGTGCTTGTTGTCGAGCGTGACGGCCAGCAGCGGGCGGTGGCCGACATAGGGGATGCCGGCCAGTTCCAGCAGCGCCGGCGTATGGGCGGCGGCGTCGTAGCCTTGCACGCCGGCCGTGTTCAGCCAGGCGAAATGGATGCCCTTCTCCCGCAGCCGCCCCGGCAGGGTCAGGTCGTCGGCCAGCAGCTCGACCGCCTCGAAGCCGCAATTGCCCAGCGCCCGGGCGATATCCTCGGCCACCGGGCGATAGGATTTGTCCGACCGCGGATTGTGCGTGCGGTTGATGACGGCCTGCGGCGCGGCGCGATCGCCGTTGTAGATGACGGCGATGCGCAGGCGCCGCTTCAGCAGCGCCAATTCGCGTCCGCCCAGCCCCGGGCGGACATCCTGCGGCTCCCCCGCCCGCAAGGCATGTGCGGTCGCTTCCATGGCCCAACTCCCCCAACGGCCGCCGGCCGAGCAGCCTGAGAAGCAACTAATTGGAAAATTTCGAGGATTTCAAGACTATCCGCATGGAATCCCCGCCGCCGGCGCGGCCGGCGGATCGCCCGGCCGGCCGAATCAAGAGCAAACCTTCCGCCAATCGCGGCATCGCTCCATGCGCGCGGCGCGAGGCTTGCGCGATGCATTTCGCGCCGGCCCGTCACATGATGGGGCAAAAGCGCCCAGGCGCGGCCCCCGGCGGAGGAAGACCATGAGCGACATCGAGACCTTGAAGATGCAGACCGTGGCCGGCCGGCTGGCCGGGCACCTGGCGGACAAGCATCTGGCCAGCCTGCCGGAGGATGCCGTCGAGGCCGCCAAGCGGGTGATGCTGGACACGCTGGCGGTGGCCTGGGCGGCGACCGATCTGCCCGGCTCCAAGCCGCTGCGCGATCTGGCCATGCGCGAGGGCGGCGCGGCCGACGCCACCTTGATCGGCTATGGCGGACGCGTGCCGGCCGGCATGGCGGCGCTGGTCAACGGCACCTATGCCGCCGCCCTCGACTACGACTGCCTGCACGAGCCCTCGGTGATGCATTGCGACGCCGTCATCCTGCCGGCGGTGCTGGCCATGGCCGAGCGCGAGGGCTCGAGCGGCGCGGATTTCCTCTGCGCCCTGACGCTCGGCAACGACGTCGCCTGCCGGCTCGGCCTGTCCGCCCGCGACAATCCGCCGGGCTGGTTCGTGTCTTCCGTCTATGGCGCGCTGGCCGCCGCGGCCGCCTGCGCCAAGCTGCTGCGGCTCGACGCGCGGGGCATCCGCAACGCCATGGGCATTGCCTACAGCAACGCCGCCGGCACGCGCCAGGCCATCATCGAGCGCAGCTACACCAAGCGCATGCAGACCGCCTTCGCCGCCCAGACCGGGCTGCAGGCCGCGCTGCTGGCGCAGGCCGGCATCAACGGCCCGGCCGCCGTGCTGGAAGGCCAATCGGGAGTGTGGAAGCTCTACGCGCCGGGCAACGAGGCGCTGGTCTTCGACGGGCTGGGCGAGAGCTACGCCAATGCCGAGATCAGCCTGAAGAAATATCCGAGCTGCGCCGCCAACCACTGCGCCATCGAGGGCACGAGCCGCATCGTGCACGGCAACGGGCTGAAGCCGGACGACATCGCCCATGCCCGCATCACCGTCACGCCCTATATCGAGGGCATCACCGGCACGCCGTTCCGGCCAGGTGCGGAGCCGCAGGTCGACGCCCAGTTCAACCTGTTCTATTCCGTCGCCTCGGTGCTGCTGCGCGGCCATCTCGACGTCTCCGACATCCAGCCGCCGGCGGTGCTCGATCCGGCCGTGATGCCGATGGTCGAGCGCGTCGAGATGCGGGTCGACCGCAGCCTGAACGGCAAGCTGGCGCCGGTGACGGTCGAGATCGCCACCAGGGACGGCCGCAATTTCCGCGAGCACGTCCCCCATCTGCCCGGCGCGCCGGAAGCGCCGCTGTCGCGCGCCGAGGTCGAGGCCAAGTTCCGTTCCTGCGCCGCGCTGGGCGTCGATCCGCTCGACGCCCAGCGCGCCCAGCGCCTGATCGAGCGGGTCGACGCGGTCGAGACCCTGCCCGACATGCGCCGGTTCTTCGACGGCATCGTGCGCGTCGCGGCGTAACCGGAATCGGGAGGAAGCATCGTGGATACCGTCACCAGGCCGCAGGGCGGCCAAGGCTTCGTCGATCCGGTCGCAGCGCTCAATTCGCCGGAGATCGCCGAGCTGGCGCAGCTTGCGGTCACCAAGTTCCGCGCCCGCTCGCAGCATTACGAGACCAACTGTCTGATGCCGGAGGAGAACTTGAAGGAGCTCTTCGCGCGCGGCTGGCTGACCGCCAGCCTGTCGAAGCGGATGGGCGGCAAGGGCACCAATCTGGAGACCGACGATCCGGCCACCTACCTGCAGGCGATCCGCGTGGTGGCGCGCGGCTGCGGCTCGACCGCGCACTGCCTGCAGCTCAACAACCACACCAACTGGATGATCGAGAGCATCGCCACCGAGGACCAGAAGCGGCGCTTCCTCATGCCGCAATTCGAGAAGCCGCTGCTGGTGACCGGCGTCGGCAGCGAGCCCAACCGGCGCAACATGTACGTGATGACCACCAAGGCTCGGCCGCAGCCGGACGGCGGCTACATCGTCGACGGCATCAAGAACTACGCCACCAACGCGCCGATGATGGTGGGCGGCGTCATCTTCACCTCGCTGGAAGGCGTCGAGCACTGGTCCGACAACCATTTGATGGTGCTGGTCGAGCCCGGCCAGGAAGGCATGGAGATCGATTGCGACTGGTACCGGCCGTTCGGCATGCGCGCCGCCATGAGCCCGCTGATCACGCTGAAGAACGTGCGCATCCCCAAGGAGAACGTGCTGGGCCAGCCCGGCGACTATCCGCGCCAGCGCTGGCAGGGCAAATATCACCTGGGCTTCTCGGCCAACTATCTCGGCGTCGCCGAGGGCATCTTCGACTGGTTCCGCGACTACATCGTGCAGAAGGGCAAGGCCAAGGATCCCATCGTCCTGCTGCGCGCGGGCGAGATGAAGATCGCCCTGCAGCACGCCGCCGCCACCTTCCACGACGCCATCCGCGCCTGGAAGACGGCGCCGGTGGTGGAGGCCGAGCTGCTGTCGATGGGCGCCAAGTACACCACGGCCAAGGTGGCGACCGAGGTCTGCCAGATCGTGACGCAGCAGGCCGGCTCGACGGCGCTGTTCGAGGAATTCCCGCTCGGCCGCGCCATCACCAACGTGCAGACCCATATCCAGCACGCCGGCCACGACCGCACGGCGCAGATCGTCGGCCAGTCCGCCCTGGGCCAGGAATTCGATTCCACCCTGCAGCGCTAGAACGTGTGAATCCGTTCTAAGCGGCGGGCGGCGTCAGTCGAACACGCCCTCGCGCACCAGCCCGAAGCGCTTGCTGAAGCTTTCGCTGGAGACGTTGGCGGCGTCGCCGCCCAGCGCGCTTGCGGCGGCCTCGACCGGGCCGGAAGCGGGCATGCCCTTGTCGCGCCACTCGATCAGGGCGGCGAAATGCGGATAGGTGGTCTTAAGCTCCGGATGCTCGCCGACCCGTTCCAGCAGCCGCACGCTGCGCACCGGCGCGCCCTTGGCGGCCAGCGCCAGCGCCTGGCCCAGCCAGTCCTGCAGCCTCTTGGCGTCGCCGCGCCAGTCGAAGCGGACGAAGCTCAGCGCCGGGCCGAACACGCCCGGCGCGCGCGCCAGCGCCTGGCCGCCGGCGTCGAGGATGCGCTTCTGCTCGTAGATGGTGACGTTGAGGTTGCTGAAGCGGGCGATGTTCTTGTCGCGGAAACTGTCGTTGGTCTTGATCTGCCGGTATTGCGGCGAGCCCAGGATGTCGAGGCCGGGAATCTCGTAGAGATTGCACCAGCGCGTGCCCACGCCGTCGAACATGCGGGCGGAATAGAAGCCGACGCCCATCAGGGTCGGCGCGTGCCGGCTCATGTACCAGGCGCGGTGTTCGTCGATATAGTCGGGCGCCATGTCGCCTTGCGGCGCGTAGATCAGGGGATTGCTCACGGACGTTTCGCTCCTTGCGTCTTTTCCAAATCGCGCGAATCGGCTCTATATGCGCACAGGATAGAGAGCAAATAAACGAAGACGGGAAAAAATTGCCGATGCCGAAATCGGACGTTCGTTCGCTGCGCGATCGCGAGATCGCCAGACGCGCCGCGGCGGCGCGCGACATCGCCGCGACCCTGGCGGCGCTGGCGCCGGACACCACCTATGCCGGCTTCCTGCGCCAGGGGGCGGCGGGGATCATGGACCGGCGCGCCGTTTTCGACGGCGAGACGGCGCTGAGCTATGCCGAACTCTTCGCCCGGGTCGAGGCCGCCGCCGCCCTCCTGCAGCGCCGCGGCATCGCGCCCGGCCAGGCCGTCGCCCTGCTGGTCGACAATTCGGCTCGCTATGCGATCTGGTTCCTGGCGGTGCTGCGGCTTGGCGCCATCGCCGTGCCGGTCAACAACAAGCTGGTGCAGCGCGAGATCGCCTTCATCCTGGACAATTCCGCCGCGCGCCTGATGGTGTTCGACCAGCCCTACCAGGCGCTGGCGGCGCAAGTGACGGCGGGCCGCGACATCGGCCGGCTGCTGGCGCATCTGCCGTCGCCGGGCCCGGCGACGCAAGCCGCGCCGCTGGCCGGCGCGCTCGACAGCGCGGCGGCCGTCTACTACACCTCCGGCACCACGGGCGTGCCCAAGGGCGTGGTGCATACCCATCGCACCCTGATCGCCGGCTGCCTGCAGGCGCCCTTAGCCTGGGGCTGGAGCTTCGACGCGCCCGTGGCCATGGCGGTGACGCCGATGTTCCACATCGCCTCGCACACGCTGTTCTTTCCCATCCTGCACCTGGGCGGCACGCTGGTCATCGCCACCTTCAGGGCCGACGAGGTGCTGCGGCTGCTGGACAGCGAAGGCGTCACATCTTTCTTCGGCGTGCCGTCGATCCTGCTGATCATGGCCGCGCGCGCCCGCGAGCTTCGCCTGACGTTCCCGGCGGTGAAGGTGGTGCAGTTCGGCGCCGCACCGATGCCGATGGACAAGCTGGGCGAGGTGCAGGCGCTGTTTCCCAACGCCGCGCTGGTGCACGGCATGGGCCAGACCGAATCCTGCGGCACGCTGGTGACGCTGCCGGGCGAGCTGGCGTTGCTGAAGATCGGCTCGGTCGGCATTGCCATTCCCGCCACCGAGGTCGCGATCTTCGACGACGCCGACAGGGAAGTGCCGCCCAACCGGGTCGGCGAACTGGTCGGCCGCAGCCCCAGCGTGATGCGCGAATATCTCGGCAATCCCCAGGCGTCGGCCGAGACGCTGAAGGGTGGCTGGCTGCACACCGGCGATCTCGGCTACCGGGACGAAGACGGCTTCGTGTTCCTGGTCGACCGCAAGAAGGACATGATCATCCGCGGCGGCGAGAACGTCTATTCCAACGAGGTCGAGCAGGTGCTGGCCGGCCACCCGGCGCTGAGCGAGGTGGCGGTGGTGGGCGGGCCCGATCCGGTCATGGGCGAAAAGGTCTGCGCCTTCGTCGCCGTCAAGCCCGGCATCGCGGTCCCCGACGTCGAGGACATCCGGCGCCATTGCCTGGCGCAGCTTGCCCCCTACAAGGTGCCGGCCGATATCCGCTTTCTCGACGCCCTGCCGCGCAACGCCACCGGCAAGATCCTGAAACCCGATCTGCGCCAGATCCTGCGCCAGGACTGACCCTGCACCAGAGCCGACAAGGACAAAAAAACGGCGGAGGCTCGGGGAGCTTCCGCCGGTGGAGGCTACGGGAGGCGAACTACTTGCCCGAGCGGGCCTGCTGCGAGCCGCGCATGTAATGGCGTTCCGGACGATAGGGATTGCGCATCCGGGCCCATGCCTTGCGCAGAAATGCCATTGCCTGCTGTACAAACGCTTTCACGGCTCGCCCTTGGAAAATCAGGAACCTCAATTGAAATGTAGCATGATCCGCTGCATTGTCACTTTTCGAGTGATTCAATTATTGTAACAATTCGTTTCAATTCGCTACAAAATTATCAAACAGACTGTCACAATGACATTTTATATGTATTGAACCTGTTTCAAAATAGCGCAAGGGCCGATTGGGTGGTAGCAATATCGCCGATTGTACCAATTCGCGAGGATTTGATGCCGGCCTTCCAGGAGCTGATGGACATTCGCGCCGGCGAGCCGCTGCCGGAGGGCGAAGTCGCGATCCGGGGCGCCGATCCGGTCTTTTCCACCACGTTCAAGGCGGGGCAGACCTGCGCCGCCGCGATCGCCGCCGTCGGCGTCGCCGTCTCGGATCTGTGGCAGATGAAAACCGGCCGGCGGCAGCTTGTCGGCGTCGATGTGCGGCGGGCGGCCGCTGCGCTGCGCAGCGCGCATTACCTGCAGCAGGCCGATGCCGAGGGCCGCTTCGCCGCCCTGTCCAATCCCGCCTACGAGAAGCACCAGCGCATCACCCGCCCGTGGCCGACCCGCGACGGGCGCTGGTTCCTGCCGCATTTCGCCCTGCCCAATCTGCAGGAGCGGGTGCTGAAGGTGCTGGACTGCGCCTTCGAGCAGGACGCCGTCGCCCGCGCCGTCGGCCGGTGGGACGCGCTGGAGCTGGAGAACGCCATCGACGAGGCGCGCGGCTGCGGCGCCATGGTGCGCAGCAACGCCGAATGGCTGGCGCATCCGCACGGCGCGATGCTGGCGCGCAAGCCGGTGGTGGAGGTGATCAGGATCGGCGACAGCGATCCCGAGAAACTGCCGGCGGGCGAGCGGCCGCTCGCCGGCATCAGGGTGCTGGACCTGACCCGGATCCTCGCCGGCCCGATCGCGGCCCGGACGCTGGCCGAGCACGGCGCCGACGTGCTGGCGCTGACCGCGCGCGGCCTGCCGCAGACGCTGGAGCACGTGATGGACACCGGCCACGGCAAGCGCAGCGCCTATCTCGATTTGAAGACGGCGGAAGGCCGGCAGGCGGCGCTCGAACTGGTGCGCCGGGCCGACGTGTTCTCGCAAGGCTATCGCCCCGGGGCGATGGACCGGCTCGGCTTCTCGCCGGCGGCGCTGGCGCGGATCCGTCCTGGCATCGTCTATTGCTCGATAAGCTGCTTCGGCAGCGACGGGCCGTTCTCGCACCGCGCCGGCTGGGAGCAGATCGGCCAGACCGTGTCGGGCATCTGCCATGACGGCCATCCGCAGCGGCCGCGCCTGGTGCCGGCGCCGATCTGCGACTACACCACCGGCTATCTCGGCGCTTTCGGCATCGCGCTGGCCCTGGCCCGCCGGGCGCGCGAGGGCGGCAGCTACCATGTCCGCGTCTCGCTCTGCCAGTCGGCCATGCTGGTCTACCGGCAGGGACAGATCCCCTATCCCGGCGCCGGGCTGGAGCTGGCCGACGTCGAACTCGAGGCGTTTCGCATGACCACCGAGACGCCCTATGGCCGGCTCAGGCACCTGGCGCCGGTGCTGCAGCTTTCGGAAACGCCGCCCCGCTGGTCGCGGCCGACGCCTAAGCTGGGCCGCGACCGCCCGGAATGGCTTCCCGAGCCAGGGGCGAATCCGCTCTAATTATCAAGGAATAGAACGGATTCACGCGATCGGCCGGAAGCGCGCGCGTTCCGTCCAATGGCGATCCGCGCCGGCGCCGGGACAGGTGTGCGGCGGGAGATTCATCGTGTATGCTCGGTGCAATTCGACTCAATTGTGCTGGAAAGGCCGATTTAATTGTCCTAGTTTTAAAAGGTAGAACCATTAAGGAAAGCTGTGGGTAGGACGCAAATGCTCAATGCAACGGTGGAAAAGATAGCCCCGGCGATCGGCGCCGAAATTCACGGTCTCGATCTGGGCCAGCGCGAGGACGAGGACACTTTCAAGTTCCTCCACGACGCGCTGATGGAGCACCAGGTCATCTTCCTGCGCGACCAGACGCTGGACCCGGACCGGCACATGCGCCTGGCGCAGCGTTTCGGCACGCCGCTCTATTCCAAGAAGCTGAAGATGTACGGCGACAAGTACGACTCCCTGTCGCTGCTGGAGAACGATGGCACCAAGATCGCGGTCGGCTCGGTGTGGCACACCGACAATACCGACTACGAGGAGCCGCCGATGGGCTCGCTGCTCTACTGCGAGGTGGCGCCGCGGGTCGGCGGCGACACGATCTGGGCCAGCATGTACGCCGCCTACGACGCGCTGGCCGCCAACACCAAGGCCTATATCGACGGCCTGACGGCGCTGCACGACAATTCCAACGTCCGCCGCCGCTACGGCGGGCAGAACATCCTGTCCTCCGCCGCGATGGAAGTGCCGCCGCCGGTCGAGCATCCGGTCGTCGTCCGCCATCCGGTCACCGGGCGCAAGGCGCTGTACGTCAATTCCAACTACACCGTGCGGCTGAAGGACGTGAGCGACACCGAAAGCCAGTACGTGCTGCAGATGCTCTACGACCACGTCAAGAAGCCGGAGTTCCAGGTGCGCTTCCGCTGGCGCGCCAAGTCGCTGGCGATCTGGGACAACCGCTGCACCCAGCACTACGCGCTCGACGACTACAAGGAACTGCGCCGCATGCGCCGGGTGCAGATCGCCGGCAGCAGGCTTCAGCGTTGAAATCGAAAAACCGCTAAATCGGACAGTACGGGAGGGAAAATGATTGTTCAGTTCAAACGCGGTCTCGCCGCCGCATTGCTGTCGACGGCGCTGATGGCGCCGTTCGCCGTGCCGGCCGCGGCCGCGCCCGAGGGCGAAGTCGTCATCGCCGGCGCCCTGCTGCGCCAGCAGTTCGACCCGACCATCATGGTGGCGGTGACCGACCATACCGCCTTCAACATGATCTACGACGGGTTGCTGAACCTGACCGACAAGGGCAAGGTGCCGGCACTGGCCGAGAGCTGGACCATCAGCGAGGACGGCAAGCAGATGGACTTCACCCTGCGCAAGGGCGTGAAGTTCCACAACGGCGATCCGTTCACCGCCGAGGACGTGAAGTTCTCCTACGACCTGCTGCTGAAGGACGGCAACACGCATTCCTACCGCAAGGCCTTCGTGCAGCAGATCGCCAGCGTCGACGTGGTCGATCCGCACAAGGTGCGATTCAACCTGACGCAGCCCTGGCCGAGCTTCTTCTCCTCCTCGCGCTACGGCATCCAGCCGATCGTGCCGAAGAACTACTACGAGAAGGTCGGCGCCAGGGAGTTTGCGCAGAAGCCGGTCGGCACCGGCCCGTTCAAGCTGGCGGATATGAAGGCCGGCGAATGGACCAAGTTCGAGGCCAACACCGACTACTGGGGCCAGGTCTCCAAGGTCAAGTTCGTCACCCAGAAGCTGGTGAAGGAGGCGTTCACCCTCTACGCCATGCTGGAGAAGGGCGAGGCGGACGTGGTGTTCGGCCTGACCGGCGCGCTGCTCGATCGCGTCAAGGCCAACAAGCAGCTGAAGATCTTCGAATCGAAGTACAGCGGCACCAGCGGCATCTATTTCAACATCACCAAGTTCCCGGAAGGCAAGGACAAGCGGGTGCGCATGGCGGTGGCCCATGCCGTCAACCGCGACGCCATCGCCAAGAACATCCTGAGCGGCGTCTGCCAGCCGGCCACGGGCATCTTCACGCCCGGCACCTTCGGCCACAATCCCGACCTGAAGCCGATCCCCTACGATCCGGCCAAGGCCAAGGCGCTGCTGGCGGAAGCCGGCATCAAGCCGGGCACCGAGATCACCTGGGCGATCCACACCGAATCCTTCGGCTCGCTGCCCAGCGCGCCGCAGGTGACGGAGGCGATCGCCGGCAATCTCGAGGCGGCCGGCTTCAAGGTCAACCGCGAGCAGCACGACACGGCGTCCTTCCTCGCCATGATGCGCGGCAAGAAGCAGACCGGGCTGTGGTACGGCCCGTCCTCGATGCCGGATGACGGCGGCGAGACCCTGGAAGGTTGGTACAGCTCCACCGCCGTGTGGTCGTCGGGCTACATCAACGAGCCCGAATACGACACCGTGTTCAAGACCCAGCTCGGTATCACCGACATGAAGAAGCGCGAAAAGGTGCTGCAGGACTGGGCCAAGCTCGAGGACGAGAAGCGCACCGCGGTGCCGCTGCTCTGGTGCAACACGACCTACGCCGCCACCTCGCGCGTCAAGTCGTGGCAGCCGGCGGTGATCAGCGCCTACCACTACAACTTCAACACGATGGAACTGTCGAAGTAAGCCGGCGCGGCCGGGGGCGGGGTCTTTCAGGCCCCGTCCCCGGCCTGCCCCTGCGCTCCAGGGGCCTGGAAATTCCGGCGCCGCCCTATGGCCGGCGGCGCCTTGGCAAGAAGTCCGGATTGCGCGAGCGATCCCAAGCGTAAACGGACGGCACAAGCCGCCCGGCTCAACAATCGCAACGATTTAGGGAGAACGCCATGCCAGTCCATGCCCGTAGTGTCACCGGATCGCATCGTTCAGCCAGGCCGGGGCTTGCCGCGGCGTTCGCCCTGGGCCTGCTGGCGCTGCCAACCCTGGCGGCGGCGCAGCCGAAGGACGAAGTCGTCATCGCCGGCGCCATCCTGCGCCAGCAATTCGATCCGTCGATCATGGTGGCGGTGACCGACCATACCGCCTTCACCATGCTCTACGACGGCCTGCTGAATCTGACCGACAAGGGCAAGGTTCCGGCCCTGGCCGAAAGCTGGACCATCAGCGAGGACGGCAAGCAGATGGACTTCGCGCTGCGCAAGGGCGTGAAGTTCCACAACGGCGATCCGTTCACCGCCGAGGACGTGAAGTTCTCCTACGAGCTGCTGCTGAAGGACGGCAACACGCATTCCTATCGCAAGGCCTTCGTGGCGCAGATCAAGAGCATCGAGGTGCTCGATCCGCACAAGGTGCGCTTCAACCTGAACCAGCCCTGGCCGAGCTTCTTCTCCTCCGCGCGCTACGGCATCCAGCCGATCGTGCCCAAGAACTACTACGAGAAGATGGGCGCCAAGGGCTTCCAGGAGAAGCCGGTCGGCACCGGCCCGTTCAAGCTGGCGGAGATGAAAGCCGGCGAATGGACCAAGTTCGAGGCCAACCCCGACTATTGGGGCCAGGTCTCGCGGGTGAAGTTCGTCACCCAGAAGATGATCAAGGAGCCGTTCACCCTCTACGCCATGCTGGAGAAGGGCGAGGCGGACGTGGTGTTCGGCCTGACCGGCGCGCTGCTGGAGCGGGTCAAGTCCAACAAGCAGATCAAGATCTTCGAATCGAAGTACAGCGGCACCTCCGGCATCTACTTCAACACGCCGAAATTCCCCGAGGCCAAGGACAAGCGGGTGCGCCTGGCGGTCGGCTACGCGATGAACCGCGCCGAAATCGCCAGCAAGGTGCTGAGCGGCATCTGCCAGCCGGCGTCCAGCATCTTCACGCCGGGCACGTTCGGCCACAATCCGGACCTGAAGCCGATCCCCTACGATCCGGCCAAGGCCAAGGCGCTGCTGGCCGAGGCCGGCGTCAAGCCGGGCAAGGAAATCACCTTCAACATCCACACCGAATCCTTCGGCTCGCTGCCCAGCGCGCCGCAGGTGCTGGAGGCGATCGCCGGCAACCTCGAGGCCGTCGGCTTCAAGGTGGTGCGCGAGCCCTACGATTCGGCGGCCTATCTGGCGGCCTGGCGCGCGGGCAAGCAGCCGGCGGTGTTCTATGGCCCGTCCTCCATGCCGGACGACGGCGGCGAGACGCTGGAAGGCTGGTTCAGCTCGACCGCCGTGTGGTCCTCGGGCTACATCAACGAACCCGAATACGACACGGTGTTCAAGGCGCAGCTCGGCATGACCGACCTGAAGAAGCGCGAGAAGACGCTGCAGGACTGGGCCAAGCTCGAGGACGAGAAGCGCACCGCCCTGCCGCTGTTCTGGTGCAACACCACCTATGCGGTGAGCCCGCGGGTGACGTCGTGGCAGCCGGCGGTGATCAGCGCCTATCACTACAACTTCCAGACCATGGAGCTGGGCAAGTAAGCGGTTCGGGGGAAGAAGGGTTTCGCCGCGAAATCCTTCTCCCCTGTCAGTCTAACGAGGTTCGGCCCATTGCCGTCGGGATGGGCTCGTTCGACCCGGCAGCGGCCGGGTCCAATCACAACGGGAGGTCGCATGAAAGAAGGTTTTATGGCCGGAATCGGCAGGTTGGCACTGATTGCCGCGTTGGCGGCAGGGGCCGGAACGGCCGCGCGGGCGAACGAGCCCAGCGGCGAGATCGTCTTCGCCAGTTCGCAGTTGCGTCAGCAGTTCGATCCGACCGCGATGGTCGCCATGCCGGACTACCTGGCGTTCGACCCGCTCTATGACGGGCTGCTCAATCTCGGTCCGCAGGGCAAATTCCCCGCCCTGGCCAAGTCCTGGAAAATCTCCGAGGACGGCAAGACCATCGACTTCACGCTGCGCGAGAACGTGAAGTTCCACAACGGCGATCCGTTCACCGCCGAGGACGTGAAGTTCACCTACGACACGCTGACCGGTCCCAACAGCACCCATTCCTACCGCAAGGGCTTCGTCGATTCGCTCGACCGCATCGAGGTGGTGTCGCCGCTGGTGGTGCGCTTCCACCTGAAGGCGCCGTGGCCCGGCTTCTTCTCCGCCACCCGCTACGGCGTGCAGCCGATCGTGCCCAAGGCCTACTACGAGAAGGTCGGCGCCAAGGGCTTCCAGGAGAAGCCGGTCGGCACCGGCCCCTACAAGCTGGTCGAGACCAAGGCCGGCGAATGGAACAGGTTCGAGGCCAATGCCGGCTACTGGGGCCAGAAGCCCAAGGTCAAGACCATCACCCAGCGGCTGGTCAAGGAGCAGTTCACGCTCTACGCCATGCTGGAGAAGGGCGAGGCCGACATCGTCAACGGCCTGACCGGGGCGCTGCTGGAGCGGATCAAGACCAATCCGAAGCTGAAGATCGTGCCGTCGCGCTACAGCGGCACCAGCGCCATCTACTTCAGCAAGACCAAGCTGCCCGAAGCGAAGGACAAGAACGTCCGCCTCGCGCTGGGCATGGCGATGAACCGCGCCGAAATCGCCAGCAAGATGCTGAACGGCATCTGCGAGCCGGCCAGCAGCATCTTCACGCCGGCCACGTTCGGGCACCTGTCCGGCCTCCAGCAGGTGCCCTACGATCCGGCCAAGGCCAAGGAGCTGCTGGCGGCGGCCGGCATCAAGCCGGGCCGCGAGATCAGCCTGGCGCTGCACACCGAATCGTTCGGCTCGCTGCCCAACGCGCCGCAGGTGCTCGAGGCGCTGGCCGGCAACCTGGAAGGGGTCGGCTTCAAGGTCACGCGCGAACCCTACGACACGGCGGCATGGCTGGCCATGATGCGCGGCGGCAAGCAGCCGACCGTCTTCTACGGGCCGTCCTCCAGCCCGGACGACGGCGGCGAGCTGATCTCCGGCTGGTACACCAAGACCTCGGTATGGTCGAGCGGCAACGTCGACGTGCCGGAATACAGCGAGATCTTCCGCGATCAATTGCAGGCGGTCGATCTCAAGAAGCGCGAGGAAACCCTGCAGCGCTTCGCCCGGCTGGAGAGCCAGAACGTCGAGTCGATTCCGCTGTTCTGGTGCAGCACGACCTTCGCCGTCGGTCCCCGCGTCAGCAAGTGGGAGCCGCCGGTCGGCACTCCCTACAACTTCAACCTGCCCTCGATCGAACTGGCCAAATAGGCGGCGATTCGATCCGCAATCCCCAAGCCGGCGGCATCCCGCCGCCGGCGCCCCCTATTCAGCGAGGACATGCATGATTGCCATCGACTTCCTGCGCGATCGCACGTCGCTGCCGGCGCTTGCCGCGGCGATCGGTCTTGCGCTTCTGTCGTCATCCGCCGCGGCCCAGCCCAAGGGCGAGATCGTCGTCGCCAGCTCGCTCTTCAACCAGCACAACGATCCCACCGTGCTGGTCTCCATGGCCAACCACCTTTCCGGCGATTTCATCTTCGACGGGCTGCTCAATCTCGGCCCCGAGGGCAAGTATCCCGCCCTGGCGACGGGCTGGAAGATCAGCGAGGACGGCAAACAGGTCGATTTCGACCTGCGCCGGGGCGTGAAATTCCACAACGGCGATCCGTTCACCGCCGAGGACGTGAAATTCTCCTACGAGAAGATCCTCGATTCCGCCAGCACCCATTCCTATCGCAAGCCGTTCGTCGATTCGATCGAGCGCATCGAGGTCGTCGATCCGCACAAGGTCCGCATGGTGCTGAAGGCGCCGTGGCCCGGCTTCTTCTCCTCCATCCGCTACGGCGTGCAGCCGATCGTGCCCAAGGCCTACTACGAGAAGGTCGGCGCCAAGGGCTTCCAGGAGAAGCCGGTCGGCACCGGCCCGTTCAAGCTGGTCGAGGTCAAGGCCGGCGAATGGAACAAGTACGAGGCCAATGCCGAGTACTGGGGCGGCGCGCCTGCGGTCAAGACCGTCACCCAGCGCGTGGTGAAGGAGGCGTTCACCCTCTACGCCATGGTCGAGAAGGGCGAGGTCGACATCGCCACCGGCCTCTCCGGCGCGCTGCTGGACCGCGTGGCGAGCAATTCCAAGCTGCGCATCTTCACCTCGCGCTATTCCGGCACCAGCGCCATGTATTTCAACAAGGTGAAGTTCCCCGAATCGCGCGACAAGAACGTGCGGCTGGCGGTCGGCCATGCGCTGAACCGGGCCGACATCGCGCGCAAGCTGCTGAACGGGGTGTGCGAGCCGGCCGCGTCCATCTTCACGCCGGGCACGTTCGGCTATCTCGCGGGCCTCAATCAGGTGGCTTACGATCCGGCCAAGGCCAAGAAGATGCTGGCCGATGCCGGGGTCAAGCCCGGCCAGGAGATAAGCTACACGCTGCAGACCGATTCCTTCCCCTCGCTGTCCAACGCGCCGCAGGTGCTGGAAGCGCTGGCCGGCAATCTGGAAGCGGTCGGCTTCAAGGTCGTGCGCGAGCCCTACGACAGCACCGCCTGGCTGGCGATGATGCGCGGGCGCAAGCAGCCGGCGGTGTTCTACGGCCCGTCCTCCATGCCCGACGACGGCGGCGAGACGCTGGCCACCTGGTTCGTGCGCACCTCGATGTGGTCGGCCGGCAATATCGACGTGCCCCGCTACAACGCCATCTTCGACGAGCAGTTGAAGGCGGCGGACCTGAAGCAGCGCGAGAAGCTGCTGCAGGAATTCGCCCGCCTGGAGGACGAGAACAGGGAGGTCATTCCCCTGTTCTGGTGCCACACCGCCTTCGTCGCCGGCCCGCGCATCAAGGAATGGCAGCCGGCACTGGGCAGCGGCTACAACCTCAATCTGAAATCGGTGCGGCTGGCGCAATAGAGCAAATCAGGTTCCGGCGGAATCGCCGGCGATTCCGCCGGAACTTGCGAATTTGCTCTGAATATTGATGAGTAGCGCAGACGCCCGCCCGACGGGCGCGTCTTCGCGGTCCGGAAGTCAGGCCGGCATCCGGGCCTTTTCCTTGTCGACGATCTGGCGCGCCATTTCCTTGAGCTGGCGCGTCTGCACCTTGCCGGTGCCGGCGGTCAGCGGCAATTCGTCCAGCACCACGATGCGCTGCGGCCGCTTGTACTGCGCCAGGACCGATTTGAGGAATTCGCCGACTTCCTGCGTGTCGATGCGCTTGCCCTCGTGCGCCACCACGAAGGCGATGCCGATCTCGCCCGCCGTCGGATCGGGGATGCCGACCACGGCGGCATTGGCGATCGCGTCGTGGCGGCGCAGCGCGGCTTCGACTTCCGGCGTCGAGACGTTGAAGCCGTTGTACTTGTAGCCGTCCTTCAGGCGCGAGATGAAGCGGAAGTTGCCGTCCTCGCGCTCGACGCCGGCGTCGCCGGTCTTCAGCCAGCCGTCGCCGGTGAAGGCGGCGGCGGTCTCGGCCGGCTTCTTGTAGTAGCCCTTCATCACGCTGTAGCCGCGCACCTGGATCTCGCCCTGCTGGCCCGCCGGCAGCGGCCGGTTGGTGTCGGGATCGGCGATGCGCACCTCGATGTCGGGCATCGGCTTGCCGTGGCATTGCTGCTTCAGCTCCAGCGGATCGCTGGCCAGGCCGCGTACGATCACGCTCGAAGTCTCGCTCATGCCGTAGGTCGAATACAGCTCCTTGGCGCCGAACACGTTGATGGCGCGCGCCAGCACGTCGGGATCGTTGGAGACGATGGTGCCGGTGCGCAGGCGGGAGAGGTCGAAGGCGGCGAAATCCGGCTGCGCCAGCATCTTCTCCATCATGATCGGCATCATATAGATGGTGGTGCAGCGCTCGTCCTGCAGGCGCTGCAGCGCGGCGCGGGGCTCGAACCGCTCCTCCAGCACCACCGACGAGCCGCGCGCCCAGAAGGTCACCACGCCGTTGACGTTGGACAGGATGCCGAACAGCGGCATGCACAGCCACAGCCGGTCGTCCGCCGTCTGGTCGAAGCGCGGCCCATGGTCCCAGCCCTTGCGCCAGACGTGATGCGCCAGCACCACGCCCTTGGGCAGGGCGGTGGTGCCGGAGCTGTAGACGATCAGGGCGGCGGCGTCGGGATCGGTTTCCGGCGCCGGCACCGGCAGGTCGGCGGGCGCCGGCTGCGACCAGTCCAGCGCGCCGCGCACCGCCGGATCGGGGCGGTCGAAGCTGGCGACGTGGCGCAGCTCGGGGAAGGCCTGGCTGCGCCATTCCCCCGGCGGGCTGGCCGCCAGCTCGGGGCAGAGGGCGGCGAAGTCCTTCAGGTAGTCGCGGAACCCGTCCGGGCCCTGCAGCAGCAGCACGCGGCTGTCCGACTGCTTGACCTGGTAGGCGATCTCGTCCTGTGTCAGGCGCGTGTTGAGAAACACCGTGACGCAGCCCATCTGGGCCGCGCCCAGCCAGTACCAGATCGCCTCCGGCCGGTTCGGCATCCAGATCGCCACCTTGTCCTGCTTCTGCAGGCCGAGCGACGCCAGGCGGGCGGCGGCGCGGTCGACCTCGGGCTTGATCTGGCGGAAACTCCATCGTCGCGCGCCGAAGGCCAGCGCGTTGCGCTCGCCGTAGAGTTCGCCCAGCAGGGCGATGGACTGGCCGTAAGTCAGATTGACGAAGGGATTCATGGGCGCAACGCGGTATTGAATGAACGCAAACTTGCAGCGAGGGCGGCGGCGGGCGGTTACTTGGCCATTTCCAGCTCTTTGACGTTGAAGTGGTAGCCGCTGCCCAGCGCCGGATTCCACGCCTTGACCCGCTCGGCGTTGACCACGAACGGCGTGTCGCACCAGAACAGCGGGATGGCGTTGTGGTTCTCCGCCTCGAGCTTGGCGAAGCGCTGCAGGATGCCGGCGCGCGCCTTGGCGTCGAGGGCGACGGCCTGGGTCTTGAAGATCTCGTCGTACTCCGAGGGATCGTTGCCCTTCTTCGACAACCCGCCGCCGGCGGAGAAATAGGAGTTTATGGTCTCGCCGCCGTCGTCGGGCAGCGCCAGCGGCAGATTGAAGATGCCGCTGGCGTTGCGCGAGCGCAGCATCGACAGCCAGGTCACGTTGTCCACGGTCTGCCGCACCACGCCCAGGCCCACCGCCTCGAGATTGCCGGCGATGGCTTCGAGCACGACCGGCGCGTTGGGCAGGGCGATGAACGATTCGGTCTGCACTACGAACGTCACCTTGTGGCCGGGCTTGATGCCCGCTTCCGCCAGCAGCGCCTTGGCCTTGGCCGGATCGTAGCTGAGCTGCGGCAGGCCCTCGAGAAAGCCGAAAGTGGCCGGGGTGAAGACGCTGGTCGCCAGCTCGCAGGTGTTGCCCAGCATGTTGGTGGCGATGCGGCTGCGGTCGATGGCATGCCCGATCGCCATGCGGACGCGCCGATCGGCGGCTTCGGGGAAGGTGTCGGTATTGAACAGGATGAAGGAGGAGCCGCTGTAGCGCGACATGTAGAGCTTCGCCTTCGGGTTGGCCTTCGCCTTGTCGAGCAGCGGGCCGCTCAGGCCGCCGACGATGTCGGCTTCGCCCCGTTCCAGCATGGCGTAGCGGGTGAACGGCTCCTTGACCAGGATCTCGGTCACGGTCTTGACCTTGGGGACGATGCCCCAATAGCCCTCGTTGGCCTCGAACTTGGTCCACTCGCCGGACTTGTTCTCGGCGAAGCGGAACGGGCCGGTGCCGATCGGGTGCTCCTGGAACGCCCGGGCGCCGACGCTCTCGTAGTGCTTCTTGGGCACGATGGGCGACAGCGCATAGCGGTTGGTGGTGAAGAACGGCGGCCATGGCTGCTTCAGCACGAAGCGCACCGTGTGCGGATCGACCACCTCGACCCGCTCCATGGCGGTGGCGAAGCCGCGGCGATAGAGATGGCCGCTGTCGGGCGCCAGGATGCGGTCGAAGGTGAACTTCACGTCCTCGGCGGTGAACGGATCGCCGTTGTGGAACTTCACGTTCTGGCGCAGCTTGAAGGTGATCTGCAATCCGTCCGCGGCGGTGTCCCAGCTTTCCGCCAGCGCCGGGTACTTGCCGTTGGGGCCGAGATTGATCAGGCCGTCGAAAATGAAGTCGTGGGCGATGTACGGCACCATGCCGGTCAGGGCGGTGGGATCGAACTGCTGCACCAGGCCGGGCAGGGCGATGGTCAGCGATCCCTTCGGCTGCGCCAGGGCCGAGGCCGGCATGCCGAAAGCGGCGAGCGCGGCCAGGGCAAGGGCCAGACGGGTGGCCGCATGCCGCGGCCCGGGGTGCTTTCCGCTCGTCGACTGAGACATGGCGCTCTCCCTTTGTCGTGATCCGGCAAGGACGACCTTCGGCTGCAGACGGCGGGACTCTCCTAGCGCAGGTGGCAGGCGACCCAGCGCTTGGGCGACACCTCGCGGAAGTCGGGCACCTCGACCTTGCAGCGGTCGAAGACCAGCGGGCAGCGCGTGTGGAAGCGGCAGCCGGGCGGCGGCGCGATCGGGCTGGGCACGTCGCCCTTCAGGATGATGCGGTTCTTGCGCGTCTTGCGTGGGTTGGGCAGCGGCACGGCCGACAGCAGCGCCTCGGTGTAGGGATGCAGCGGATTGCGGAACAATTCGTTGCACTCGGCGAGCTCGACGATGCGGCCCAGATACATCACCGCGATGCGGTGGCTGATGTGCTTCACCACCGACAGGTCGTGGGCGATGAAGAGATAGGACAGGCCGAATTCTTCCTGCAGGTCGGTCATCAGGTTGATGACCTGCGCCTGCACCGAGACGTCGAGCGCGGAGACCGGCTCGTCGCCGATGATCAGCTGCGGCCCCAGCGCCAGGGCGCGGGCGATGCCGATGCGCTGGCGCTGGCCGCCGGAGAATTCGTGCGGATAGCGCGGCATCTGGTCCGGCCGCAGCCCGACGCGGCGGAACAGCTCGATCACCCGCTTGTGCCGCTCGTCGTCGTCGGCGATGCCGTGCACCAGCAGCGGCTCGCCTACGATATTGCCCGCCGTCATGCGCGGGTTGAGCGAGGAGAACGGGTCCTGGAAGATGATCTGCATCAGCTTGCGGTAGGGCTGCATCTGCCGGCGCGACAGCTTGGCGATGTCGCGGCCGTTGACTTGGATGGAGCCCGCCGTCGGCTCGATCAGCTTCATGATCATGCGGCCGATGGTCGATTTGCCGCAGCCCGATTCGCCGACCAGGCTCAGCGTCTCGCCGGGGTCGATGTGGAAGGAGACGCCGTCGACCGCCTTGACGTATTGCGCGTTGCGCGCCAAGAGCGCCTTGCGCACGCGGAAGTGCTTCTTCAGCCCTTCGACCTTCAGCACCGGCTGGCGCGCCGGCGCCGGGGCTTCTGCGGACCGCGCCGCCGGGGAAATCGTCGACATTTGCTGCTCTTACGCTTGGGCTGAGGGGCGGGGGCTGTTCCAGCAGGCCGCATAGTGGCGCGGCTTCTTCTCTTCCAGCGGCGGCACTTCCTGCCGGCAGATGTCGCTGGCCAGCGGGCAGCGCGGGGCGAAGGCGCAGCCCGGCGGCAGGTCCGCCAGCGCCGGCACCGTGCCCTCGATGGCGTAGAGGCGCCGGCGCGGGCCGCCGTCGGTGCTTTCCAGCTCCATGCCCGGAATGGCCTGCAGCAGCCCCTGGGTGTAGGGATGGATCGGGTCCTCGAACAGCGCCTCGACCTGCGCCTCCTCGACCTTGCGGCCGGCATACATCACCGCCACGCGATGCGCGGTCTCGGCGATGACGCCCAGGTCGTGGGTGATCATGATGATGGCAGTGCCGAACTTGGCCTGCAGCTCCTGCATCAGCTCCAGGATCTGCGCCTGGATGGTGACGTCGAGCGCGGTGGTCGGCTCGTCGGCGATCAGCACCTTGGGATTGCACGACAGCGCCATGGCGATCATGGCGCGCTGGCGCATGCCGCCGGAAAGCTGGTGCGGGTAGTTGTCGATCTGCCGCTCGGCCTCGGGGATGTGAACCACCTTCAGCATCTCGACGGCGCGCTGGCGCGCCTGCTCGCGGCCGATATCCTCGTGCAGCAGGATGGTCTCGATGATCTGCTGGCCGATGGTCAGCACCGGGTTGAGCGCCGTCATTGGCTCCTGGAACACCATGGCGATCTCGCCGCCGCGGATCTTGCGCATCTCCTCGTCGCCCAGCCGCATCAGGTCGCGCCCGGCATAGACCACCGAGCCCTGTTCGACCTTGCCGGCGCGGGCCGGGATCAGGCGCAGGATGGACAGCGAGGTCACGCTCTTGCCGCAGCCCGATTCGCCCACCAGCCCCAGCGTCTCGCCCCGCCGCAGGTCGAAGGAAACGTCGTTCACGGCGGGGACCGCGCCGGAGCGCGTCTGGAACACCGTTTTCAGGTTTCGGACCTGCAGAATCGGTTCGTCGGTCGCGACGGCGGCGCGGCCGGCTTCAGCGGATTGCTGCTCGATCGAATTCATCACGCGCGTTTCCCACTCGAATTATCCGCCGGCGGCCGTGCGACGCAAATCGCCATGGTCGGCCGCCATTCTTTGTTGACAGAGTGATACAATTGATAGCAGGCTTAAGATACAATTTTTTTTAATGTACCAAGAAAAAAATGGTACATCGAAACAAGGCCGACTGGCTCAGAATCGGCCGGGACAGGGAGGGAAAGCGAAATGATAACCGATATTGCTGCCCGTTTCTCGCGGCGGAATGCCGTGGGTCCGGTGATCGTCTCGGCGTTCGTCGCCGCCTGCGTCTTCGGCGGTTCGGTGCAGGCGCAGCCCAAGGGCAGCGCCGTCATGGCCCTGCCGGCCCTGAGCCAGAATTTCGATCCGACGGCGATCGTTTCGCTGGCCGACTACATGGTCTACGAAGCGGTCTTCGATGGGCTGCTGAACCTGACCGACAAGGGCAAGGAGCCGGCCCTGGCCGAGAGTTGGACGGTCAGCCCCAACGGCCTGCAGATCGACTTCAAGCTGCGCCAGAACGTCAAGTTCCACAACGGCGATCCGTTCACCGCCGAGGACGTGAAGTTCACCTTCGAGCGCATCGTGGCGGCGGACAGCACCCATTCCTACCGGCGCAGCTTCATCGATTCGCTGGAGCGCGTCGAGGCGGTCGATCCGCATACCGCGCGCTTCGTGCTGAAGCAGCCCTGGCCGGTCTTCTTCACCGCGGCGCGTTTCTCGCTGACCCATATCGTGCCCAAGAAGTACTACGAGAGCGTCGGCGCCAAGGGCTTCAAGGAGAAGCCGATCGGCACCGGCGCCTACAAGCTGGCCGAGTGGAAGGCCGGCGAGTGGACCAGGTACGAGGCCAATGCCGACTACTGGGGGCCGAAGCCCACGGTGCAGACGGTCACGCAGCGTCTGGTCGCCGAACCCTTTACCCGCTTCGCCATGATCGAGAAGGGCGAGGCCGATATCGCCGCCGGCGTCACCGGCGCGCTGCTGGAGCGGGTGCGCGCCAACAAGGACCTGCGCGTCATTCTGTCGCCCTATGCCGGCACCTCCGCCCTGCTGTTCAACAAGGCCGAGT
Organism: Reyranellaceae bacterium; assembly: GCA_050181585.1. Lineage (GTDB taxonomy): Bacteria > Pseudomonadota > Alphaproteobacteria > Reyranellales > JAQSWP01 > JAQSWP01. Next base: position 14,743 of record JBFXDA010000021.1, on the reverse strand, counting down.
TCCCGCAGGCGCAGGACAAGCGCGTGCGGCTGGCGGTGGCGCATGCCATCAACCGCCCGTCGATCGCCACCAACGTCATCGGCGGCGTGTGCGAAGTGGCGACCAGCATGCTGACGCCGGCCACCTTCGGCTTCCTCGAGGGCATTCCGCCGGTCCCCTACGATCCGGAGAAGGCCAAGGCGCTGCTGAAGGAAGCCGGCGTGGCGCCGGGCACCAAGGTGCCGTTCGTCTACCACACCCAGTCCTTCGCCGCCCTGCCGGGCGCGCCGCAGGTGCTGGAGGCGATCGCCGGCAACCTCGAGGCGGTCGGCCTGTCGGTCGACCGCAAGAACTACGACACCAACGCCTGGCTGTCGATGATGCGGTCCAACAAGGCCAACGGCATCTACTACACGCCGGTCGGCACGCCCGACGACGGCGGCGAGCTGCTCAACTCCTACTTCGTCGCCAACGCGGCGTGGACCACGCGCAGCATCAACGTTCCCGAGTACGACGCCATCTACAAGGAGCAGCAGGTGCTGGTCGATCCGGAGGCGCGCAAGAAGGTGCTGCAGCGCTTCGCCAAGCTGGAGTCGGAGAACTTCGAGATGGTGCCGCTGTTCTGGTGCGCCACGCCCTATGCGATCAACGCCAAGCGCGTCAAGGACTGGCGGCCGGGGCAGGGCGCGGGCAACTACCTGTCGCTGCGCACGATCGAACTACAGCAATAGCCGGCGCCGCCGGACATCGAACTCCACGGGAGGGAAGGACAATGAAAGTCGAGCGTTTGAACCTGCGGGCGGCCGCGATCGGCCTGGCCGGAGCCGCAGCCGCCTTGGCGCTGGCCGCGAGCGGGCCGGCCCAGGCGCAACCCAAGGGCAGCATCGTGGTCGCCTCGTCGATCCTGGCGCAGAACGCCGATCCGACCGGGCTGGTCTCGACCGCCGACTACATGATCGCCGAGATGATCTTCGACGGGCTGATCAACCTGAACGAGAAGGGCAAGGTGCCGGGCCTGGCCGAGAGCTGGACGATCAGCCCCGACGGCAAGCAGATCGACTTCAAGCTGCGCAAGAACGTGAAGTTCCACAACGGCGATCCGTTCACCGCCGAGGACGTGAAGTTCACCTTCGAGCGCATCCTGGCGCCCGACAGCACCCATTCCTATCGCCGCGGCTTCCAGGATTCGCTGATCGGCGTCGAGGTGGTCGATTCCCACACCGCCCGCTTCATCCTGAAGAATCCGTGGCCGGCCTTCTTCACCACCGCGCGCTACGCGCTGACCCATATCGTGCCCAAGAAGTACTACGAGAGCGTCGGCACCAAGGGCTTCAAGGAGAAGCCGGTCGGCACCGGTCCGTTCAAGCTGGCCGACTGGAAGGCCGGCGAGTGGACCAAGTTCGAGGCCAACGCGGCCTATTGGGGCCGCGTGCCCAAGGTGCAGAGCGTCACCTATCGCCTGGTGGCCGAGCCGTTCACCCGCTACGCCATGATCGAGAAGGGCGAGGCCGACATCGCCACCGGCCTGACCGGCGCGCTGCTCGACAAGGTGCGCAACAACAAGGAACTGCGGGTGATCATGTCGCCCTATGCCGGCACCTCGGGCATTCTCTTCAACAAGAAGGAATTCCCGCAGGCCGAGGACCGGCGCGTGCGCCTGGCCGTCGCCCATGCCATCAACCGCAAGGCGATCGCCGAGAAGGTCCTGGGCGGCGTCTGCGAGCCGGCCACCAGCATCATCTCGCCGGGCACGTTCGGCCATCTGCCGGGCATCCCGCTGATCCCCTACGATCCGGCCAAGGCCAAGGCGCTGCTGAAGGAAGCCGGCGTCAAGGAAGGCACCAAGGTGCCGTTCGTCTACCACACCCAGGCCTTCGCCGCCCTGCCGGGCGCGCCGCAGGTGCTGGAGGCCATCGCCGGCAACCTCGAGGCGGTCGGCCTGTCGATCGACCGCAAGAGCGTCGACACCGACGCCTGGATGTCGATGATGCGCGGCAACAAGGCCTACGGCATCTTCTACGCCCCGTCGGGCACGCCCGACGACGGCGGCGAGCTGATCAACACGTGGTTCGCGCTGAACTCGGCCTGGACGCCGCGCAGCGTGCAGCGCCCCGAGTACGACGCGCTGTTCAAGGAGCAGCAGCAGATGTCCGACGTCGAGGGCCGCAAGAAGCTGCTGCAGAAATTCGCCAAGATGGAGCAGGACAACCTGGAGATGGTGCCGCTGCTGTGGTGCTCCACGCCTTACTCCGTGACCAAGCGGATCAAGTCGTGGCAGCCGGCGCTGGGCAGCGGCTACTACCTCTCGCTCGGCAACCTCGAACTGGCGAACTGAGCGGCGCGATCGCCCGAACCGGGACGGCGGCCTGCCGCCGCCGTCCCTCAAAAAAATCCCACATCGACTGCGGAGACTCGCCATGCCGATCCCGAATCACATGCGTGCGAAATTCAGCCTGCCGGCGGGCGCGCTGGCCTGCGCGCTGGCCGCCTTCGCCGCCCTGCCGGCCGCGGCCGCGCCCAAGGGCGAGGTGACCATGGCGTTGCCGCAGCTCAGCCAGCTCTTCGACCCGACCGCCATGGTCGGCGCCACGCCGCACATGGATTTCGACTTCCTGTTCGACGGGCTGATCAATATCGGCAAGAACGGCAAGTATCCGGCGCTGGCCGAGAGCTGGGTGATCAGCCCCGACGGCAAGCAGATCGACTTCAAGCTGCGCAAGAACGTGAAGTTCCACAACGGCGACGCGTTCACCGCCGAGGACGTCAAGTTCACCTTCGAGCGCGTCATGCGGCCCGACAGCGGGCATGCCTACCGGACCGGCTTCCTCGAATCGCTGGAGCGGGTCGATGTGGTCGATCCGCACACCGCCCGCTTCGTGCTGAAGCAGCCGTGGCCGGCCTTCTTCACCACCACGCGCTACGCGCTGACGCCGATCGCGCCCAAGGCCTATTACGAGAAGGTCGGCAAGCCGGGCTTCCAGGAGAAGCCGGTCGGCACCGGCCCCTTCACCCTGGCCGGCGTCAAGGCCGGCGAATGGACCAAGTACGAGGCCAATCCCAACTACTGGAACGGCGCGCCGACCATAAAGACGGTGACGCAGGTGCTGGTGAAGGAGCCGTTCACCCGCTACGCCATGCTGGAGAAGGGCGAGGCCGACATCGTCTCTGGCCTGACCGGCCCGCTGCTCGAACGCATCCGCAACAACAAGGACATCGCCGTCGTCTCGTCGCGCTACAGCGGCACGTCGGGCATCATGTTCAACACCGGCCTGTTCCCGGAAGCCAAGGACAAGCGGGTGCGGCTGGCCATCGGGCATGCCATCAACCGCAAGGACATCGCCGAGAAGATCCAGGGCGGCGTCTGCGAGGCGGCGACCAGCATGTTCACGCCCGGCACCTACGGCTATCTCGACGGCCTGCCCCAGATCGCCTACGACCCGGCCAAGGCCAAGGCGCTGCTGGCCGAGGCCGGCGTCAAGCCGGGCACCAAGGTGACCTTCACGCTGCACACCCAGTCCTTCGTCGCCGTGCCCAACGCGCCGCAGGTACTGGAGGCGGTGGCCGGCAACCTGGAGGCGGTCGGCTTCGTGGTGGAGCGCGTCAGCGTCGACAACAGCGCCTGGCTGGCCATGATGCGCGGCAACAAGCCCACCGGCATCTTCTACACGCCGATCTCGATACCCGACGACGGCGGCGAGGTGATAAATTCCTATTTCGTGTCGTGGTCGGGCTGGACGGCGCGTTCCGTGCAGAACCCGGAATACGACCGCATCTTCAAGACGCAGATCCAGACCGCCAACCTCGACGAACGCAACAAGATACTGCAGGGTTTCGCCAAGCTGGAGTCGGAGAACGTCGAGAACGTGCCGCTGCTGTGGTGCCATACGCCTTTCGCGATGAGCAAGAAGCGCATCAAGGAATGGCAGCCGGCGCTGGGAAGCGGCTATCATACAACCATGCGCGAATTGCGGCTCAAGTAGAAGCAGAGGTCGTTGCCAAGTGTCCACGCGTTTTGTCATTGAAAGGCTGATGCAGGCGTTGCTGACGATGCTGCTGCTGAGCGTCATCGTCTTCGGCCTGTCGCGCCTGTCGGGCGATCCCGTCAACCTCATGGCGCCGATGGAGGCCTCGGCGGAGGACATCGAGCGCATTCGCGCCTCGCTCGGCCTCGACAAGCCGCTGACGACGCAATACTGGTACTTCGTCACCAGCGCGCTGCAGGGCGATTTCGGCCGCTCGATCAAGTGGGACCGCTCGGCGGCGGAAATGCTGCTGGAGCGCTTCCCCGCCACCATCTGGCTGTCGCTGGCGGCGATGGCGCTGGGCGTGACGCTGGCGCTGCCGGTGGGCATCTGGTCGGCGGTGCGGCGCGACACCTGGTTCGACGGCGTCGGCAAGGTCGTGGCGCTGATCGGGCAGAGCATGCCGACCTTCTGGTTCGGCATCCTGCTGATCCTGTTCTTCTCGCTGTGGTTCGGGTTGCTGCCGACCTCGGGCTACGGGCTGGACGAGCACATCATCCTGCCCACCGTCACGCTCGGCCTGTTCGTGGCGGCGGCCATCATGCGCGTGACGCGCTCGGCCATGCTCGACGCGCTGGAGGCCGACTACGTGCGCACCGCGCGCGCCAAGGGCGTGCCGGAATGGCGCGTCATCCTGGTGCATGCGCTGAAGAACGGCGCCATTCCCATCCTCACCATCACCGCCCTGCAGGCCGCCACCATCCTGCGCGGCGCGGTGGTGACCGAGACCGTGTTCGCCTGGCCCGGCGTCGGCAAGATCGCCATCGACGCCGTCTATGGCCGCGACTTCCCGCTGGTCCAGGCCTCGGTGCTGTTCATGGGCGTGGTCTTCCTGGTGGTCAACTTCGTGGTCGACATGCTCTACGTGCTGCTCGATCCGCGCATTTCGTACATCAAACGATGACAGTCGAAGCCCCCATCGCCATCGCCGCGCCGCGCAAGACCCTGCGCCAGCGCCTCGCCGGCGCGTCCTTCCTGCTGCGCTCGGTGCCGGCCATTTTCCTGCTGCTGGTCACGCTGTCGGCGGTGTTCGCCGATTTCGTGGCGCCGTACGATCCCAACCAGCAGGATCTGGCGAACATGATCAGCGGCCCGAGCTGGCAACACATCATGGGCACCGACAGCCTGGGCCGCGACGTGTTCAGCCGCATGCTCTACGGCGGGCGCATCTCGCTGCTGGTCGGCGTGTTGTCGGTGGTCGTCGCCATGTTCGTCGGCGTGCTGCTGGGGATCACCTCGGCCATGGTGGGCGGCAAGGTCGACGACGTCATCATGCGCCTCACCGACCTGTCGCTGACCCTGCCCGGCGTGCTGATCGCGCTGGCGGTGGCGGCCACGGTCGGCCCCAGCCTGATCAACGTCATCCTCATCATCTCGCTGCTCTACTGGGCGCAGTTCGCCCGCATGGCGCGCGGCGAGGCGCTCTCCATCCGCGAGCGCGACTACGTGCAGGCCGCCTACGCCATCGGCTGCAGCCCGCTGCGCATCCTGCGCCTGCACATCTTCCCCAACCTGGTGAACACCATGATCGTGCTGGCGACGCTGGAAGTCGCCGCCGCCATCCTGCTGGAATCGACCCTGTCGTTCCTCGGCGTCGGCGTGCCGCCGCCGACCCCGACCTGGGGCATCATGGTCGCCGACGGGCGGCAATACGTCGAGCTGGGCTGGTGGACCGTCACCTTCCCGGGCCTCGCCATCATGCTGACGGTGCTGGCGGTCAACCTGCTGGGCGACACGCTGCGCGACCGGCTCGATCCCAAATTCGCCAAGCGCTCGTAGCGCGCCGGTTTCGGTCTTGCGGCCGCCCGCATTCGAGGCGGCGATAGGAGGAGTACGTGTCGGAGAAACTGCTGGACGGAAAAGTCGCGCTGGTCACCGGCGCCGGCCGCGGCATCGGCCGCGACATCGCCATCGCCATGGCCCGGCACGGCGCCAAGGTGGTGATCAACGATCTGGGCGCCACCGACCGCGGCGAGGGCGCCGATGCCGGACCGGCGGCGGAAGCGGTGCAGGCGATCAAGGACGCCGGCGGCGAGGCGGTGGCCAACGGCGATTCGGTGGCGAGCTGGGACGGCGCGCAGCGCATGGTCAAGACCGCGATCGACAGGTTCGGCCGCATCGACTGCGTGGTCAACAACGCCGGCATCCTGCGCGACGTGATCTTCCACAAGATGGAGGAGGCGGACTGGGACGCCGTCGTCGGCGTGCACCTGAAGGGCTCGTTCAACGTCGCCCGCGCCGCCGCGCCGCATTTCCGCGAGCAGAACGGGGGCAGCTTCATCCACATGACGTCGAACTCGGCGCTGATCGGCCAGACCGGCCAGGCCAACTACATCGCCGCCAAGCTCGGCATCGTCGGCCTGTCCAAGGGCATCGCCATGGACATGCAGCGCTTCGGCGTGCGCTCCAACTGCATCTCGCCCTCGGCCTGGAGCCGGCTGACCGGCACCGTGCCGACCGAAACCGAGCAGCAGAAGGAGCGGCGCAAGAAGATCATGGCCATGACGCCGGACAAGATCGCGCCGCTGGCGGTCTATCTCGCCGGCGATGCCGCCAAGGACGTGTCGGGGCAGATCTTCGCCGTGCGCCAGAACGAGATCTTCGTCTTCAACCACAACCGCCCGATCCGCTCGGTGCATCGCGGCGAGGGCTGGACGGCGGCGAGCATCGCCGATCACGCCATGCCGGCGCTGCGCGCCTGGTTCACGCCGCTGCAGCGCTCGGGCGAGATTTTCAGCTGGGATCCGGTCTGAGCCAGCCATCGTCTCCCCGCGCCATCGTCATCCCCGCGAAAGCGGGGATCTCAGGCGGGCGAGCCTGAGCGGAAGAGGGACGCGTCTTCCCTCGACACGGGAGTTCTTGCTTGAGAAAGATCCCCGCTTTCGCGGGGATGACGATGGGGGCGCGTTCTAGATCACCGTCTGGCGCAGCCGCGGGCCGGCGCAGAGCAGCCGGTTCAGCACGTCGAGGCCCTTCAGCAGCACGTCCGGATTGAAGGACGGGTTGAGCGAGACGCGCACGGCATGCACCGGCGTTTCCCGGCTGGCGAGGAAATTGTCCGACGGCACCACCGACACGCCCTCGTGGCGGGCGGCGGCGGCGAACTCCTCCGCGCTCCACTGCCGGGGCAGCTTCAGCCACAGATAGAAGCAGGCCGGGTCGGAATGGACCTCGTGCCCCTTCAGCACGCGCTGGGCGACGCGGTTCAGCCGGGCGCTTTCCTCGAGGTTGCGGCGGCAGATTTCCTGCGCCGCCCCGCTCGAGATCATCTGCGACACCAGTTCCGCCATCAGCGGCGAGGCGCCCAGCACGTTGGCGTGGAACACGTTCTGCAGGTGCGCCATGATCTCGGGCATGGCCGAGACGAAGCCGACCCGCAGCGCCGGGCTCAGCGCCTTCGACACGCCGGTGATGTAGACGCTGCGCTCGGGGATCAGCGCCGAGATCGGCAGCGGCCGCTCGTAGAGCGCGCTGCAGGCGGCGTCGTCCTCGATCATGGTCAGGTCGTGCCGGCGCACGATGTCGGCGATCCGGCGCCGGCGCTCGTCGGGCATGGTGGCGGTGGTGGGATTGTGCGCCGTCGGCTGCAGGTAGACGACGCGCGCCTCGGTCTGCGCCGCGGCCGCCTCCAGCGCCTCGGGGATCACGCCGTGCTGGTCCATCGCCATGCCGTGCAGTTCCAGCCCGTTGATCGAGGCCAGCGCCTTGGCGCCGGAATAGGTGACGATCTCGGTCAGCAGCCGGTCGCCCGGCCCCAGCAGCGTGCCCAGCGCCAGCGACAGGCCCTGCTGCGCGCCATTGCAGATCAGCACGTTGTCGGGCGAAACCTCCATGCCGCTGCGCGCGATCCAGGCCGCGCCGGCGGCGCGATGGCTGACGAAGCCGGCGGCCGGCGGGTAGCGGTGCAGGGGCAAGAGGTCGGAGCGGTCGGCCAGATCGGACAGGCCCTTGGCCATCATGTCGGCCAAGTCCGCCACCGGTGTCGCATAGCAAGCCAGATCGACCATGCGCGTGTCGGTCTGCGGAATGACGTTGGCGGCGCTGGTCTCCTCGCGCGAGCCGCTGACGAAGGTGCCGCGGCCGACTTCGCCGCTGACCAGCTTGCGCTTCTTGGCGACGGTGTAGGCGCGGCTGATGGTGCCGACGGTGACGCCGAGTTTCAGCGCCAGGTCGCGTTGCGGCGGCAGTTGCGCGCCCGGCGGCAACTCGCCGCCGTCGATCGCCTTGGCGATGGCCGTCGCGACGGCCAGGTACCGCGGGCCGTCGAGCTTGCTGATATCAGGAATCCACATTTGCGCCCCTGCTCGTCAATGACACTTCCGGAAATTGCAACAAGATCGAATAAGCACATTGACAGTATATTGTATCGATCATTAGGATCATTGCACCGGAAACTTTAGCAGCAATTTTAACCTAGGTTTCTCAAAGATTCCATAGGTCTCGCTACCCCCACCGCTCTCATGGCGTGTGGAAGAATGAACGAAATGGCGCAAGGACAATGCGCCGGCTGGGAGGAAAAGGGCATGAAAACGAGAAAATTGTCTCTGTTATTGGCCGCAACAATGGCCCTGTCCGTGCTGTGCGCCGGGATGGCGTCGGCGGCGGAGCGCAACGTCAAGGTGGCGATCGGCAGCACCAGCTTCGCCTGGTTCCCGCTCTACGTCGCCATCGGCGCCGGCTTCTTCAAGGAAGAGGGGCTGAACGTCGAGATCGTCAACGTGCCGGCCAATTCGACTCCGGCCGCCGCCATGCTGAACGGCTCGGTCGATCTGGGCGGGCTGGGCGTGCAGACGGCCTTCAACGCCATCGACAAGGGCCAGCCGATCAAGATCCTGACGCCGATGGTCACCGAGTACACCTCGACCATGTTCGTGCGCAAAGGGCTGATGAAGGAGGCCGGCATCACCCGCGCCTCGCCGCTCAAGGACAAGGTCAAGTTCCTGGTCGGCAAGAAGCTGGCCTCGACCGCGATCGGCGCGGGGCCGCATCTCATGTACCGCTACCTGTTCAAGCAGTATCTGGACGGCGCCGACGTCGACAAGCTGGCCGAGGTGGTGCCGATCGGCGATTCCGCCCCGACGCTGGCCGGCATGAAGCGCGGCATCATCGACGTTTCGGCCTTCTCGCCGCCGGTGCCGGAAAAGGCGGAAGCCGACGACATCGGCGAGGTGCTGATCGATTTCATCGGCGGCGACGTGCCCGACATCAAGGGCTCGATCTACGTCGTGCTGGTGGTCAGCGACGAGAAGATCAAGACCGACGGCCCGATGGTCGCCGCCTTCCTGCGCGCCATCGAGAAGGCCAACAAGCTGGCCGAGAAGGACCTCCTCGCCGCCGGCAACGCCGCCAAGGTGATGATGAGCGCCATGGAGTCGGAACTCTACGTCCGCGGCGTCAAGGCGATGGCGCCGGCGCTGCCCAAGACGGCGACGACCTCGGTCAAGGGCCTGCAGACCTTCAAGGACCTGCTGATCAACGCCGGCTACAAGTTCGACAACCTCGACGTCAGCAAGATCACGGTCAACGATTTCGTCGAGCAGGCGCTGGCCAAGAAGCTTTAGGCGCCCAACACCAGCGACCGCCGGGCAAGGGCGGCGAAACGAACAAGCGGAGAGGAAATCACATGGGCAACAAGACGACTTTCCGGCTGGGCATGGCCGGAGCGGCGATCGCCTGCAGCCTGCTGCTGGCCGGCATCGCCCAGGCGGCCGACAAGCTGAAGGTGGTGATCAGCAGCACCTCCTTCGCCTGGCTGCCGCTCTACGTGGCCGACGGCGCGGGCCTGTTCGCCAAGGAAGGCCTCGACGTCGAGATCGTCAACGTCAAGGACGGCACGGTGGTGGTTACCGCCATCATCAACGGCGACGCCGACGTCGCCGGCGTCGGCGGCAACGCCGTCTTCGCCTCGCGCCACGCCGGCCAGCCGGTGAAGTTCCTGACGCCGATGAACACCGAGTACACCTCGACCATCTTCGCGCGCAAGGAACTGCTGCAGAAGGCCGGCATCACCGAGAAGTCGACCGTCGAGCAGAAGATGCAGGTGCTGAAGGGGGCGCGCATCGGCGTCATCTCCTTCAACGGCGGCCAGCACACCATGATGCGCTTCCTGTTCGCCAAGTACCTGGGCGGCGTCGACGTCGACAAGGCGGCGGAGATCGTGCCGATCGGCGATTCGACCAACACCCTGGCGGCGATGCGCCGCGGGGCGATCGACGCCAGCGCCTTCTCGCCGCCGGTGCCGGAGAAGGCGGTGGCCGACGGCTACGCCGCGATCCTGCTCGACATGATCGGCGGCGAGGTGCCGGAGACGCGCGGCATGGTGTTCACCGCCATGGCGGTGACGGAAAAGGGGCTGGCCGACAAGGGCAAGCAGCTCGCCGCCTTCGTGCGCGCCATCGACGCCGCCGACAAGCTGATCCAGGCCGACATCCTGGCCGCCGGCAAGGCGGCGCGCAAACACCTGACGGCGATGGATTCCGAGCTCTACGAGCTCGGCATCAAGGCGATGAAGCCGGCTTCGCCGCACGGCGCGGAGACGCCGATCGAGGGCCTGAAGAAGTATCGCGAACTGCTGGCGTTCGGCGGCACCGCCTATGCCAAGGGCGATTTCGACTTCGAGGCCTCGGTGTCGAACCAGTTCGTGCGCGACGCGCTGGCCGGCAAGCGGTAGCGGAAAACCGGCCGCGGCGGCGCGCCGGGGCGAACCGGAAAGCAGGGAGTTGAGGACATGACGAAAAGCGGTTTCCGGTTCGCGCTGGCGGGCGCGGCGCTGGCGGCGGGATTGCTGGCCGCCTCCTGGGCGCAGGCGGGCGAGAAGCTGAAGGTGGCGCTCAGCAGCACCTCGTTCGCCTGGTTTCCCCTCTACGTCGCCGAGGGCGCGGGGCTGTTCACCAAGGAGAATCTCGAGGTCGAGCTGTTCAACGCCAAGGACGGGGCGGTGGTGGTGACCGCCATCCTCAACGGCGACGCCGACATCGCGGCCATCGGCGGCAACGGGCTGTTCGCGGCCCGCCACGCCGGCCAGCCGATCAAGCTGCTGACGCCGATGAACACCGAGTACACCTCGACCATCTTCGGCCGCAAGGAGGCGCTGGAGAAGGCGGGCATCACCGCCAAATCCACCCTGGAGCAGAAGGTGGCGGCGCTGAAGGGCCTGAAGATCGGCGTGATCTATTTCAACGGCGCGCAGCACACGATGATGAAGTTCCTGTACGCCAAGTACGCCGGCGGCGGCGACATCGACAAGGCGGCCGAGATCGTGCCGATCGGCGATGCGGCCAACACGCTGGCCGCCATGCGCCGCGGCGCCATCGACGTCAGCGCCTTCTCGCCGCCGGTGGCGGAGCGGGCGGTGGCCGACGGCTACGCCATGGTGCTGATCGACACGATCGGCGGCGAGATTCCGGAGACCCGCGGCATGGTGTTCACCGGCATGGGGGTGACGGAGAAGGCGCTGACCGACAAGAGCAAGGCGCTGGCCGCCTTCGTGCGCGCCATCGACGCGGCCAACAAGCTGATCCACAGCGACATCATGGCGGCCGGCAAGGCGGCGCGAAAGCACATGACCTCCATGGATTCCGATCTCTACGAGCTGGGCTTCAAGGCCATGCAGCGCGCCTCGCCCAAGGGGGCGGAGACGCCGATCGAGGGCCTGAAGAAATACCGCGAGCTGCTGGCGTTCAGCGGCACCGCCTACGCCAAGGGCGATTTCGACTTCGAGGCCGCCGTCGCGAACGATTTCGTGCGCGACGCCCTGGCCGGCAAGAAGTAGCCCGTCGCAGCGAGTGGCCAGCGTGAATCCCTACACCGGCAAAACCTACGCCGAAGCGATCGACCATCTGGCCGAGCGCTTCGGCGCCCGCGAAGCGCTGCTGTTCGAGGGCAAGCGCTACAGCTTCGCCGACATCAGGCGCGAAACCGATCGCGCCGCCGCGCGGCTGCGCGGGCTGGGGCTGAAGCCCGGCGACAAGGTGGCGCTGTGGATGCCGAACCGGCCCGAATTCATGTGGTACTGGTTCGGCGCCGCCAAGTCGGGGCTGGTGGCGGTGTTCCTCAACACCCGGCTGCGGCGCGACGAGTTCATCTACCAGATCGCCCAGTCCGACAGCGCCGTGGTGATCGTGCCCGGCCGGCCGGCGTTCCGCGATTTTCTCGGCGAGCTGGTCGAGGCCTGCCCCGAACTGGCCAGCCGCGCGCCCGGGCGGCTGAACAGCGCCACCTTCCCCAAGCTGCAGGCGGTGGTGTGCTGCGACAAGCCGGCCCGGCCGCTGCCCGGCGTGGTCGACTGGTCGGCGCAGGCCGCCCTGCCGGTGCCGCCGCCGGCCACCGATCCCGACGCGCCGGCGCTGATCTGCTATTCCTCCGGCACCACGGCGCTGCCCAAGGGCGCCATGCTGACCTCGTGCATCTGGCGCAAGGCCTATGACGGCGGCGCCCTGATCGGCCTGACGCCGGCCGACTGCCTCTATCTGTGCGTGCCGCTGTTCGGCGTGCTGGGCTCGCTCAACGGCGTGCTCTCGTTCTGGAGCCACGGCGCGCGCATCGTGCTCGACGAGCGCTTCGACGTCGACGTCTGCCTCAAGGCGCTGGAGCAGGAGCGCTGCACGGCGCTGCACATGCTGCCGGCGATGATCGACGCGCTGATCGCCCATCCGCATTTCCCGGATGCCAAGCTGCGGCTGCGCACCGGCGTGGTGCTGAGCAGCGACCCGGCGGTGCTGCGCCGCGCCGCCGAGCAGCTCGGCGTGCGCGGCGTCGTCACCGGCTACGGGCTGACCGAATCGACCGGCCTGGTGACGCGCTGCCGCTGGGACGATCCGCTGGAGCTGCGCTTCGTCTCGCAAGGCCATCCGCTGCCCGACTGTCCCATCCGCGTCGTCGATCCCGACACCGGCAAGGACGTGCCGCGCGGCCAGGACGGCGAGATCTGGATCGGCGGCTACAGCGTGATGGCCGGCTACTACAACAAGCCGGAAGAGACGCGGAAGACCATCACCGAGGACGGCTGGCTGCGCTCGGGCGATCTGGGCATCCTCAACCAGGACGGCACGGTTAATTTCCTGCGCCGGGTGAAGGACGGCTACAAGCACAAGGGCTTCAACGTCTCGACGCCGGAAGTGGAGCGGGTGGCGGCGCAGCATCCCGACATCGCGCAGATCGCGGTGGTCGGCGTGCCCGACCGGCGCCACGGCGAGATCGGCGTCGCCTTCGTCATCCCGCGCCCGGGTGCGGGGATCGAGCCGGCCACGGTGCTGTCCTTCCTGACGCCGCGGCTGGCTTCGTTCAAGCTGCCGGCGCACGTCTTCATCGTCGATTCGTTCCCCGTTACCGGCGGCACGGAGAAGATCCAGAAATTCAAACTGCGCGAGATCGCGCTCGACCGCCTGGCCGAACCGGGCCTGGCGCAGTCGGCCTAGGGAGAAGCGAAGATGCAGATCGATTTGGGACCGCGGCTGGATGCCATCAAGGGCAAGGCGCGCGAAGTGGCGGGCGACGTCACCGCCAAGTACGCCGCCCAGCACGACCGCGAGTATTCCATGCCGATGGAGACGCTGGCGGCGCTGAAGGAGGTCGGGCTGCTGGCCATCTCCGCGCCCAAGCGGCTGGGCGGCGACGAGACCGGCATGGTCAACATGGAGGAGCCGCTGGGCTTCCTGCTGGTGGTCGAGGAGCTGGCGCGCGTCGACATGTCGGCGGCGCATTGCTTCCAGGTGCATGCCCATACCAGCCAGTTGCTGAGCGCCCACGCCACCAAGGAGCAGCAGGACCGCTGGTTCGCGCCGCTGTTCGAGAAGGGCGGCATCCTGTCCTGGACCGGCGGCGAGCCCGGCCGCACCGCACGCGGCCAGTACAACATGGTGTCGGAGGCGACGCCGCGCAACGACGGCTTCGTGCTGAACGGCATCAAGCAGTACGGCACCAACGCCTCGGAAGGCGCCTGGAACGTGGTCACCGTCAGCCTGCCCGACATGCAGCCGGCGGAAGGCTTCCTGATGGTGCTGATCCCCAAGGGCGCCAAGGGCTTCACCGTCGACGCCGAATGGTGGCGGCCGACCGGCATGCGCGCCTGCGTCAGCCCCAAGCTGGTGCTGAAGGACCTGTTCGTGCCGCACGAGGACGTGCTGCAGGGGCCGGGTTTCTACCCCAAGAGCAAGCTGGGGGCGCGCTGGCATCTGGGCTTCTCCGCCAGCCATCTGGGCGCGGCCCAGGGCCTGCTCGATTTCGCCATCGACTACCTGCCCAAGCGCGGTACGGCGGCCAATCCGCACAGCCAGCGCACCATCGGCGAGATGAAGATGCGCGTCGCGGCGGCCCGCAACATGGTCTATCATGCCGCAGCCTTGTGGCAGGCCAAGCGTATCGCCGAAGCGGAAGAGTATTCGCTGATGGCCAAGCTCTACGCCATCTCGACCGCGGAGTGGATGATCAACGAGACGATCCGCATCGTCGGTTCGACGGCGCTGCTGGAGACGTTTCCGCTCAACCGCATGATGCGCGACATCCACGTGCATTCGACGCACGCCAACCTGCACAACACGGCGCAGTCGATCGGCAAGTCGGCGCTGGGCATGACGTTCGACTCCACCGAGCAGCAATAGCGCCTGACAGGGAGGTCGCCATGCTCGAATACCGGGGCGTCACGAAGAAGTTCTACAAGCGGGACCAGGAGGTTGTGGCGCTGCGCAACGTCAGCTTCCGCATCGACAACGGGCGGTTCGTGTCTGTGGTCGGCCCCAGCGGCT
>JBFXDA010000020.1:0-81701 GCA_050181585.1 Reyranellaceae bacterium | reverse complement strand
TCGATCTTCACGCCGTAGTTGAGATCGTTCAGCACCGCCTCGGCGATGTCGGCGCCGCGCTGGCAGGCCTGGCCCAGCCCGGCCTGCACGCCCGACTTGGGCAGCAGCACGCCGACCTTGAGCGGCGCGCTGCCCTGGGCATGGGCGCTGCGCATGATGCCGGGCGCGGCCAGCAGCGAGGCGCCGGCGGCGACGCCGGTGGCGAACTGACGGCGCGAAATGCCTGACTTGGTCTGCTTGGTCATTGGGTCTCCTCCCGAGAAACGCCGAAATTGTTTTGGTACCAAACCATAATCCGGCCGGCCGCGGACCGGCAAGGTTTCCGGGGATTCTTAGCACGGGATAAGCCCGGGAAACCGGCTAATCGGTGCGGTCCAGGTTGTCCGAAATACGCCGCTGCAGTGCCGAAATATCGATCTGGCCGACCGCCCCGGCGCCGGCCAGGTCCAGGGCATGGGCGGCCGCCGCACCGGTGGCGATGCAGGGACCCATGACCCGGACGGTGGACAGGGCGGCCGGCTCGCCGTCGATGCAGCGGCCGGCCGCCAGCAGGTTGTCGGCGCCCTTGGGGATCAGGCAGCCCAGCGGCACGAAATGCATGTGATCGTCGCCGAACTCCTCCCAATGCACCCCCGCCGCCCGGTTGTGCAGCTCGATCGGCCAGGAGCAGCGGGCGATCGCGTCGGCGGTGCGCACGCCCTCGCGCACCATGTCGGTGGTCAGATGCTCGCGGCCGACGATCCAGCGCGTCATGCGGATGCCGGGCAGGCCGTAATTGCGGATGCGCGCCGAAGCGAAAGCCCGCGGATATTCGTCCTTGAGGAAGCCGACCAGCCGGTCGGCCTGGTCGTGCCCGTCCAGCACCATGCGCGAGGCGGCCACCGGCTCCAGCGGCGTCTCCAGATGCGTCATGTTGATCAGGCAGCGGCCTTTGCCGGGTGCTGCGAAGACGAAGCCGTCATGCCGGCGCAGGCCATAGGCATCGGCCTTTTCCGCCAGCCGCCGTTCCAGCGCCTTGCGGTCGATGGCGGCGAGGGCCGCCTCGTCGATGCCTTCCAGCACCATCATCTGCGTGCCGTAGATCGGCTCGTCCGGCTCCTGGCAGGGGAAACCCGCCAGCCAGGCCAAAGCGGCATCCCCCGTCGCGTCGACGAAGCCCTGGGCCCGCAGCTCGACATCGCCGTAGCGCGTCGCCAGCGTCAGCGCCCGGATGCGGCCGCCATCGCGCGCGACCTCGCGCAAGATCGCGCCGAGCAGGATGTCGATGCCCGAGCGCTCTACCGCGCGCGCCACCCAGCGCGACAGCGCCACCTCGTCGTACTGCACGATGGTGGTGTTGCGCCGGCCCCTGATGTAGTGCAGCGCGCCCTCGGCGCCCAGCTCGCGCAATATGTCGTCGGCGATGCCGTGCGTGACCTGGTAGGGGTTCGGTCCGTTGGAGAACAGGCCGCAGAACGTGCCGATGATGGCGCCCACGGCCTGGCCGCCCAGCATCGGTGCGCCGTCGACCAGCGCCACGCGCCGGCCCAGCCTGGCCGCCTCCAGCGCCGCCGACAGCCCGGCGATGCCGGCGCCGATCACCGCGATATCGGCCTCGACCACCGTGGCGGCGCTGCCGGCGCGCTGGACCAGGCGGGTCCGGGTCAGCGCCACCGCAGCACCCAGGCTTCCAGACGGCCCAGCCCGACGCCGATCAGCACGCCCAGCGCCGACAGCACCACCACGCCGGCCAGCAACTGGTCGGTCTGCATCAAGTGGCCGGTGGAAAGGATGAAAGCGCCGATGCCGCGATCCGCGCCGATCATCTCGGCCGCCACCACCAGGATCAGCGCGATCGAGGCGGTGATGCGGAAGCCGGACAGGATGCCCGGCATGGCGCCGGGCAGCAAGATCTCGCGCACGATCATGCGGCCGGGCAGGCCGAAGCTCTGGCCCATGCGGATGAGGTTGCGCGGAACGCTGTCGCAGGCGGTGTAGGCGGCGATCACGGTGGGAAAGAAAACCCCCAGCGCGATGACGGCGATCTTCGACGGCTCGCCGATGCCCAGCCACAGGATCAGCAGCGGCAACAGGGCGATCTTGGGGATGGGGAAGAGGGCGGACACGAAGGGTAGGCCGAGCGACCGGGCCATGGAGAAAATGCCCATGGCCGTGCCGATCGCCAGGCCGGCCGCGGTGCCGATGGCCCAGCCGGCCAGAATGCGCTGCAGCGACCAGCCGACATGCGCCAGGATGCGGCCGCTTTCGATCAGGTCCCACAGCGCCAGGGCGACGGATTTCAGGCTGGGCAGATGCGTGGGCCGGATGGCGCCGGCATCGGACAGCACCTGCCACAGCACCAGGATCGCGGCGAAAGCGATCCAGGGCAACGCCTTGCGCGGCACGTAGTGGAAGCCGCCGCCGCGAAACGGCACCTGGCGCGGCGCGTCGGGACGCTCAGCCATTGACCACCTCGCGGTCGGCCTCGGCCGCTTCGTCGCGGATCAGCCGCCACAGGCGGGCATGCAGGGTGGCCAGGTGCGCGGCGGCTTCCGGCTTGCCGCGCTCGGCCAGCGGCAGGCCGATCTCGACCACCTCGCGCAGCCGGCCCGGCCGGCGCGACAGCACGGCGATCCGGTCGGCCAGCCGCAGGGCTTCGTCGAGGTTGTGCGTCACGTAGAGATGCGTGCTTTGCTGCCGCGCCCAGATGGCGAGCATCTCCTCCATCAGCAATTCGCGGGTCTGCGCATCCAGCGCCGACAGCGGTTCGTCCAGCAGCAGCACCGCCGGCCGCACCACCAGCGCCCGCGCCAGGCCGACCCGCTGGCGCATGCCGCCGGAGAGCTGCTTGGGGTAGGCGTCGGCGAACTCCGTCAGTCCGGTCAGCTCGAGCGCGGCGTCGATGCGTTGACGCCGGTTCGGCGTCGAGATCGCATGCGGCTCCAGCGACAGGCCGATATTCTGCGCCACCGTGCGCCAGGGCAGCAGGGCGAAGTCCTGGAACACGTAGGTGAGGGGATTGAGGCAGTCGGCGGGTGGCGTGCCCGACAGCAGCACCCGTCCCGCGCTGGGACGCAGCAGGCCGCCGACGATGCCCAGCAGCGTGGACTTGCCGCAGCCCGAGGGACCGATCAGCGCCAGGGTCTCGCCCTCGCGCACGGTCAGCGAAACCTCGTCCAGCGCCTGCAATTCGCCGTAGCGGTGCGACACGCCTTCGATGCGGACTTCCATCGTCGGCGTCCGGCGGAGCTAGTTCTTCGGCATGTCCAGATGGCCTTTCACGAAGCTCAGATCGAGGATCTTGGCCGGGTCGACGCTCTTGTCGACCATGCCGTTGGCCTGATACCAGCGCACCTGCGAATAGATGTCGGCCACCAGCAGGCGGCCCTGCGGATCGATGTAGGAGGCGCTGCCCTTGACCTGCTCGGCGGTCGGCTTGGGCTCGACGTATTTCTGGATGATGGCGATCAGCGCATCGGCCTTGTCGGCGAACACGCGCTTGCCTTGGGCGTCGCGCTGCAACATGGCGTCGGCGTAGTCGGCGCAGGCCTTCTGGTAGGCGCGCACGAATTTCTCGACCGCGCCGCGGCGGGTCTCGATCGCCTTGGTGTTGGCGAACAGCCCGCCGAGCTGCCACGGCGTCTCCTGGTGCACCCAGCCGATGATCTTGCCCGCGCCCTCCTTCTCCAGCGCATAGGCGTTGTTGGCGGGCAGCAGCACGGCATCGACCTGCGCGCCTTTCAGTGCGGCCATGACGTTGGGGATGGATTGCAGCGGCTTGAGCTGCACGTCCTCCAGCTTGAAGCCGCGCTTCTCGGCCAGCTTGCCGAGATTGTAGTGGAAGGTGGAGCCGACGGTGGTGATGCCGACGGTCTTGCCGGGGAACTGCGTCACCGACTTGAAGCCGGCGTCGTAGGCCTTGGTGTTGGCGACATAGGCCACGAAGTCGTAGCCCGGCTCCTCGCGCGACTGGGCGGCGATGACCTTCAGCGCGCCCTTGCCGGCCAGGTTGTAGAAGCCGCCGGTGAAGCCGGTGATGCCCAGGTCGGTGTCGCCGCCGGCGGTGGCGACGGCGATGGGCTGGGCGGCCTCGAAGAACTTGATCTCGACGTCGAGGCCTTCGGCGGCGAAATAGCCCTTGTCCTGGGCGATGAAGATCGGCGAGGAGGAAACGAAGCGCAGCGCGGCGATGGACAGCTTCTCCTTGTCCTGCGCCATCGCCTGGCCGGCCGCCAGAACCGTCAGGCCGCACAGGGCGGCCAGCAGCTTCTTCATGGATTTCCTCCCGTGTCGTGGTGAGCGGGACGGTACAATCGGTCCCGGAAACCGTCAACGCGGGGGCGCAAACTCGCCGGCCTCGAACAGATCGTCATCGCCCGGCTCGACCGGGCGACCCATGTCGCAACCGCTTCGTTCTTCCCAACGCAAAACGGCTTGCATTTGCCCGGTCGAGCCGGCGCAGGACGGAGAGGCGACGCCAGCGCCTATTCCGCCGCCCTGGCCGCCTCGTCGGGGCGGACCAGCACCAGCAGCGCGCGGCCCGATACCTGGTCGCCTTCCTTGATCGCCACGGTTTCGATGGTGCCGGCGACGTTGGCCTTGATCTGGTGCTGCATCTTCATGGCTTCCAGCACCACCAGGGT
Organism: Reyranellaceae bacterium; assembly: GCA_050181585.1. Lineage (GTDB taxonomy): Bacteria > Pseudomonadota > Alphaproteobacteria > Reyranellales > JAQSWP01 > JAQSWP01. The sequence continues at coordinate 77,079 of JBFXDA010000020.1, read as the reverse complement.
CTGGCCGCGCTCGACGCGCGCGCCGGCGGCGGCGTTGACGCTGACGATGCGCCCGTCCATCGGCGCCAGCAGCCGTCCGTCGCCGGCCGCCGCCGCCTTGGCCGAGGCGGTCAGCGTCTGGTCCTCGAACACGCCGGCGAAGCCGGGCATGTCCAGGTGCAGCAGCTCGCCGTCGAACAGGCAATGCGCCGATTGCTGCACGCCGTCGATGCCGTAGCGCAGCACGACGCCGGCATGGCCCAGCACCGTGATCCGGTGCGTCGCCTCGCCGACGGCGACCTCGAAGTCGCGGCCGTTGGCGACGACGTGCAGAAGCTGTTTGGCCTCGCCGCAGACCAGCCGCAGCGGATTGCCGCCGGTGTTGGAATTGCGGAAATCGCGCAGGGCGCGCGGCACGCTGCCGTTGCGCTCGTAGATCGCCGCCGCCGCCAGGGCCCAGGCCTGCGGCGAGGGCAGGGGGCGCGCCAGGGCCTTGTCGGGGAAGGCCTGGCCGATGAAGGCGGTGGTGGCGCCGCCTGAGGCGAAGAGCGGGTGCTCCAGCACGCGCGCCAGGAAATGCTTGTTGGTGGTCGGCCCCAGCACGACGCAATCCTCGACCGCGTTGACCAGCCGCCGCCGCGCCTCCTCGCGGTCGGCGCCCCAGGCGATCAGCTTGGCGATCATCGGATCGTAGAAGGAGGAAATGGTCTGGCCCGCGCGGATGCCGTGATCGACGCGCACGCCCTCGCCCGCGGGCGGCTGCCAGGCGCCGATCGTGCCGGTCTGCGGCAGGAAGCCGCCATAGGCGTCCTCGGCATAGAGCCGCACCTCGATGGCATGACCCTTCAGCGTCACCTGGTCCTGGCTCAGCGGCAGCTTGCCGCCGGCGGCGACGATGAGCTGCCAGGCCACCAGGTCCTGGCCGGTGATCATCTCCGTCACCGGATGCTCGACCTGCAGGCGGGTGTTCATCTCGAGGAAATAGAACCGCTTGTCCCCGCCCAGCAGGAATTCGACGGTGCCGGCGCCGCGATAGGAGATGCTGCGCGCCGCCGTCACCGCCGCTTCGCCCATGCGGGCGCGCAGCTCGGCATCGACGGCCGGCGAGGGGCTTTCCTCGACGATCTTCTGGTGGCGGCGCTGGATCGAGCAGTCGCGCTCGCCCAGATGGATGACGTTGCCGTGGCCGTCGGCGAAGACCTGGATCTCGACATGGCGGGCGTCGACCACGGCGCGCTCCAGGATCAGCTCGCCCGAACCGAAGGCGTTCTGCGCTTCCGAGCGCGCCGCCTTGATCGCCTCGGCGATCTCGCCTTCCTGCGTCACCAGCCGCATGCCGCGCCCGCCGCCGCCGGCCGCCGCCTTGACCATGATCGGCAGGCCGATGCGTTTGGCCTCCGCCAGCAAATTGGCGTCGCTCTGGTCGGCGCCCTCGTAGCCGGGCACGCAGGGCACGCCGGCCTCGATCATGCGCAGCTTGGCCTGCCGCTTGTTGCCCATGGCGGCGATGGCCGAGGCGGGCGGGCCGATGAAGACGATGCCGGCCTTGGCGCAAGCCTCGGCGAAACCCTCGTTCTCCGACAGGAAGCCGTAGCCCGGATGGATCGCGTCGGCGCCGGTGCGTTTGGCGGCGTCGAGGATCAGCTCGATCTTCAGGTAGCTCTCGCCCACCAGGTTGCCGCCGATCTGCACCGCCTGGTCGGCCAGCGCCACGTGCGGCGCGCCGGCATCGGCCGGCGAATGCACGGCCACGGTGCGATAGCCCATCGCCTTGGCGGTGCGGATGACGCGACAGGCGATCTCGCCGCGATTGGCGATCAGAATCTTGCGGAAACCCGTACTCACGAATCGATCCTCACTTCTTGTTGTTGTTTTCCCCGTCGTCGTCGGGGCCGGCGGCCCAGCGCGGCGGGCGCTTCTCGAAGAAGGCGGCGGTGCCTTCGTTGACCTCGGTGCCGTGCAGGGCGCGGGCGAAGGCGTTGGCGCCCATCTCCGCCATCTGGTCGGGCGTGACCTTGGCGTTCTGCAGCAGCAGGTCCTTGGTGATCCGGTTGGCGTTGGGCGCGCAGCGATGCACGTCGGCCACGATCTGCGCCACCCGCGTGCCGAGCGAGGCGGCGTCGGCGGCCAGATGGTGCACCAGGCCCAGCGCGAAGGCGTCGCGCGCGCCCAGCTTGACGCCGGACAGCGCCATGCGGCGGGCCAGCGGCAGGCCCAGCCGCTCGACGATATGCGGCACGATCGGCCCCGGCGGCACGCCGTACATGTTGCCGGTGATGCCGAACACCGCATCGTCGCTGGCGATGGCGATGTCGACCACGCACAGGAAGCCGAAGCCGGCGCCCAGCGTGCCGCCCTCGAAGGCGCCGATCACCACCGCCGGCGCTGCATTGATGGCGCGCATGAGCTGCGCCAGTTGCAGCGCGCCCTTGTAGTGCGGGCTGTCGGCGATGGATTTGGGCGGCGTATCGGCGCCGGCCGCCTGGAACTGGCGCAGATCGCCGCCGGCGCAGAAATTGCCGCCGGCGCCGCGCAGCACCACGGTGCGGATGGCGCGGTCGGCCTCGACCACGCCGAAGGCGCTCTCCAGCTCGCCGATCATGCGCTGGCTGAGCGCGTTGCGGCTCTCCGGCTGGTTCAGCGTCACGTGCAGCGTGCCGCCCTGGCGCTTCAGCGCCAGCGTCTTGCACTTGGGCAAGGCGACGGGGGCGGCGCCTGGCAGCATGCGTTCAGCTCACCGCCCAGCGCGGCGGCCGCTTCTCGGCGAACGCCTTCAAGCCCTCCGGCGCCTCGTCGCCGCGGCGCGCCTCGGCGAACTTGTCGGCGGCGAAGTCGAGCACCTCGTGCAAGGGCAGGCGCGTGACGGCCAGCACCACCTCCTTGGTGGCGGCATTGGCCTTGGGCGCGCAGCGGTCGATCTGCTTCAGCACTTCTTCCAGCCTGGTCTCCAGTTCGGCGCTATCTTTCACCAGATAATGCCCGATGCCCAGCCTTACCGCTTCGGCGCCCTTGAAGCGGGCGGCGGTCAGGGTCAGGTGGCGGGTCTGCGGCACGCCGATGCGCAGCGCCACGAACGGCGCGATCTGCGCCGGCAGGATGCCGATCGCCGTCTCGGTCATGGCGAAGGAGGCGTTCTCGGTGCAGATGGCGACGTCGGAGCAGCAGGCCAGGCCGAAGCCGCCGGCCAGCGCATGGCCCTCGATGGCGGCGACCAGCACCTGCGGCGTGTTGGTGATCTTCTCCAGCAGCGTGCCGAAACCGCGGTTCCAGATCGCGATCGGGTCCTTGCCGGTGGCCGGCCGGGGCGCGTCCATGCTGGCCATGTTCTTCAGGTCCGCCCCGGCGCAGAACACGCCGTCGGCGCCGCGCATCACCACCGCCTTGATGCTGTGGTCGCCCTTGAGCGCGTCGAACACCTGGTTCAGCTCCTCGATCATGGTCGGGTTGATCGAGTTCTTGGCCTCCGGCCGGTTCAGCGTCAGATAGAGGCGCGAACCCTGGCGGCGCAGCAGCAGCGTTTCGTATTTGTCCTTCAACTGGGCCATCTCTGGCGTACTCCTCACTTGTTCTCGAGCCGGGGCAGGGTGCCCATCATCTTGGCGATGATCTGCAGCATCACCTCGTCGGCGCCGCCGCCGATCGACATCAGGCGGGTGTCGCGGAAGGCGCGGGAGACCGGGCTTTCGGTCATATAGCCCATGCCGCCCCAGTATTGCAGGCAGGAATCGGCCACCTGGCGCACCAGCCGGCCGCCCTTCAGCTTGGCCATCGAGGCCAGCATGGTGACGTCCGTTCCGCCAATGTACTCCTCGCAGGCGCGATAGATCAGCGAGCGCAGCGCCTCGATTTCCGATTTCAGCTCGGCCAACTTGAAATGCACCACCTGGTTGTCGAGGATTGGCTTGCCGAAAATCTTGCGCTGGCGGGTGTAGTCGATGGTGTGGTCGATGATCTTCTCCATGCCCTTGAGGCTGGAGACCGCGCCCCACAGGCGTTCCTCCTGGAACTGCTGCATCTGGTAGACGAAGCCCATGCCTTCCTCGCCGATGCGGTTCTTCACCGGCACCTTGACCTCGTCGAAGAAGAGCTGGGCGGTGTCCGAGGAGCGCATGCCGAGCTTGTCGAGCTTGCGCGCAATCTGCACGCCCTTGGTCTGCATCGGCACGCAGATCAGCGTCTTGTTGCGATGGACGGCGCCCTCGCCGGTATTGGCCAGCAGGCAGATCCAGTCGGCCTGGGTGCCGTTGGTGGTCCACATCTTGCCGCCGTTGATGACGTAGTCGCCGCCGACGCGGCGCGCCGTGGTCTTGATCGAGGCCACGTCCGAACCGGCGCCGACTTCCGAGACGCCCAGGCAGGCCACGTAGTCGCCGGCGATGGACGGCGCCAGGAATTCCCGGCGCACCTCGTCGGAGCCGAAGCGGGCCAGGGCGGGCGTCGCCATGTCGGTCTGCACGCCGATCGCCATCGGCACGCCGCCGCAATTGATGGTGCCCAGCTCCTCGGCCATCACCATGGCGTAGGAATAGTCCAGTCCCATGCCGCCGAACTCGACCGGCTTGCTGATGCCCAGCAGGCCCGCTTCGCCGAACTTCTTGAACACCTGGTGGGCGGGGAAGATGTCGTTCTTCTCCCACTCGTCGACATAGGGGTTCACGTCGCGGTCGATGATGGCGCGGGTGGTGCGGCGGATTTCCTCGTGTTCCTGGGTGAACTGCATGGCTTCCTCCTGAATTCCCTATGCCGCGCGCTCAGTTTCGTTCCGGGCGCGGCAGCGTGCCCATCAGCTTGGCGATGATGGTCAGCATCACCTCGTCGGCGCCGCCGCCGATCGAGCCCAGCCGCCCGTCGCGGAAGGCGCGCGAGACCGGGCTCTCGGTCATGTAGCCCATGCCGCCCCAGTACTGCAGGCAGGAATCGGACACGGTGCGGCGCAGGCGGCCGGCGATCAGCTTGCCCATCGACGCCAGCATGGTGACGTCCTTGCCGGCGAGATAGTCCTCGCAGGCGCGATAGGTCAGCGAGCGCAGCGCCTCGACCTCGGTCAGCAGCTCGGCCAGCTTGAAGTGCACCACCTGGTTGTCGAGGATCGGCTTGCCGAAGATATGGCGCTGGCGGGTGTAGTCGATGGTGGCGTTGATGGTGCGCTCGCAGCCCTTCAGCGTGCCGGCGCAGGCCCACAGCCGTTCCTCCTGGAACTGCTTCATCTGGTAGATGAAGCCCATGCCTTCCTCGCCGATGCGGTTCTTCGCCGGCACGCGCACGTCGTCGAAGAAAATCTGCGCCGTGTCGGAGGCGCGCATGCCGAGCTTGTCGAGCTTGCGTGCGATCTGCACGCCCTTGGTTTTCATCGGCACGCAGATCAGCGTCTTGTTGGTGTGGACCGCGCCGTCTCCGGTATTGGCCAGCAGGCAGATCCAGTCGGCCTGGGTGCCGCTGGTGGTCCACATCTTGCCGCCATTGATGACGTAATCGCCGCCGTCGCGCCTTGCGGTGGTCTTGATCGAGGCCACGTCCGAGCCGGCCCCGACTTCCGACACGCCCAGGCAGGCCACGTAATCGCCGCTGATCGAGGGGGCCAGGAACTCCCGGCGCACCTCGTCGGAGCCGAAGCGGGCCAGGGCGGGCGTCGCCATCGCCATCTGCACGCCGATCGCCATCGGCACGGAGCCGCCATTGACCAGGCCCAGCTCCTCGGCCGAGACCATGACATAGGAGAAATCCAGACCGGCGCCGCCGTACTCGACCGGCTTGTCGACGCCCAGCAGCCCGGCATTGCCCAGCTTCTTGAACACCTCGTGGGCGGGGAAGATGCCGTCCTTCTCCCACTCGTCCATGTAGGGGTTGATGTCGCGCTCGATCAGCGTGCGCCAGGTGCGGCGCAGCTCCTCGTGTTCGGGCGTGAACTGCATGGGCCTCTCCTAGAGCCGGGCGACGCCGAAAGTGTTGGGCCGCAGCGGCCGGACATCGGCTTCGCGCGCGATCGACAGACAATAGGCCAGCACCTTGCGCGTGTCGCGCGGGTCGATCAGCCCGTCGTCCCACAGATGGGCGGTGGAATAGAGCGAGGTCGATTCGCGGTTGAACTGGTCGATGACCTTCTGCTCCATCACCGCCAGCGCGTCGTAGTCGACCGGCTTGCCCTCGCGCTTGTTCTTCTCCTCGCTGACGATGGAGAGCACCTTGGCCGCCTGCTCGCCGCCCATGACGGCGGTGCGGGTGTTGGGCCAGCCGAAGATGAAGCGCGGATCGTAGGCCCGCCCGCACATGCCGTAATTGCCGGCGCCGAACGAACCGCCGATGACGATGGTGATCTGCGGCACGGTGGCGTTGGCCACCGCCTGGATCATCTTGGAGCCGTGCTTGACGATGCCGCCGCGCTCGCTCTCGGTGCCGACCATGTAGCCGGTGGTGTTGTGCAGGTAGACGATGGGCGTGCCGGCCTGGCAGCAGAGCTGGATGAACTGGCCGGCCTTGACCGCGCCGCGCGTGGTGATCGGCCCGTTATTGCCGATGATGCCGATGGCATGGCCGGCGATCGAGGCCCAGCCGCAGATGGTCTGGGCGTCGTACAGCGCCTTGAAGTCGAGGAAGTCGGAGCCGTCGACGATGCGGGCGATCACCTCGCGCACGTCGTAGGGCTTCCGGTAGTCCGGCGGCACCACGCCGACCAGCTCCTCGATGTCGTAGAGCGGCTCGGCGAAGGGTTTGACCGGCACCGGCGGACAGCTCTCGTTCCACGGCAGCTTGCGCAGGATCTCGCGCGCCATGCGGATGCCGTCGGCGTCGTCCTCGGCCATGAACTCGGCGACGCCCGACACGGTGGCATGCATCTCGGCCCCGCCCAGTTCCTCGTCGGTGGCGATCTCGCCGGTGGCGGCCTTCAGCAGCGGCGGGCCGGCCAGGAACACCTTGGCCTTCTTGCGCACCATGATGACGTAGTCGGAGAGGCCGGGCAGGTAGGCGCCGCCGGCGGTCGACGAGCCGTGCACGACGGTGACCTGCGGGATGCCGCGGGCCGACATGCGCGCCTGGTTGGCGAAGCCGCGGCCGCCCTCGACGAAGATTTCCGCCTGGTAGAGCAGGTTGGCGCCGCCGGATTCGACCAGGTTCACCACCGGCAGCTTGTTCTCCATCACGATCTGCTGCATGCGCCGGTTCTTGCGCAGGCCGGCGGGGGAGATGGTGCCGCCCTTCACCGCGCTGTTGGAGGCGGAAACCATGCAGCGTATGCCCTCGACATGGCCGATGCCGACGATGCCGCCGCCGCCGGCACCCGAGCCGTCCCGGTCGTCGTGCATGCGGTAGCCGGCCAGCGACATCAGCTCGAGGAACGGCGCGCCGCGATCGAGCAACAGCTCGACCCGTTCGCGCGGCATGAGCTGGCCGCGCTTGCGGAAACGCTCGCGCGTCTTCTCGGCCGTGGCGCGCACCGTCGCCTCGGCGTCGCGGAAGGTCGCGATGGCGTCCAGCATGTCGGCGCGGTTGCGCTGGAACTCTTCCGAATTGCGGTCGATCTGGGTTTCGATCACGGGCATTGCGCTGGCTTGCTCCCACCGACGGCGATGCCGTCTCCTTGTCCACCGGTCTATAAACAAGCGTTCAGCGCTTGGCGAGGCCGGCCGCATCCGCGTTTCGAGGTGCGGGTTGACGTTTACGTTAAGGGCAAGTACCTTCCGCCATCGCCGGGTCGGTTGCAAGCCCCGACGGGCGCCAGATCGACACCAGATTCGGAGGAAGACCGACCATGAGCCTTGCAGAAGTCACCAAAGGCATGAGCGAGCGCGCCGGCGCCAAGCCCGCGTTCGGCAACAGCGTGAAGTTCCAGTTCGCCGAGGGCGTCATCCATGTCGATGGCACCGGCGCGGGCAACAACGTCGTCAGCAACGAGGACAAGCCGGCCCAGTGCACCATCAAGATGAGCCTGGACGATTTCAAGGCCATGGCGGCGGGCCAGCTCGACGGCATGACCGCGTTCATGACCGGCAAGCTGAAGATCGAAGGCGACATGGGCGTCGCCATGAAGCTGCAGGGCCTGCTGCGCGGCTGAGCGCGCTGCCCGAAGCGGAAAAGAGAAGGGGGCCTCGCGGCCCCCTTTTTCGTTGCTGCCCGACCTTCGTTCGTTCCCATCTCCGTCATGCCGAGCGTCGGCGAAGCATCTTCTCTCTACCCGCCAGATTTGTGGCGTTGAGAGAAGATCCTTCGCTCCTGAGCTTGTCGAAGGGGCTCAGGATGACGGAAAACTCTAGGCCACCTTCGCCTTGGCCTTTTCGGCCTCCTCGGCCTTCAATTCCTTCTTCGACAGCTTGCCGACCGGCGTCTTGGGCAGTTCGGGGCGGATCTCCATCGCCACCGGCATCTCGTGCTTGCCGATCTTGTCCGCCAAATGCTGCTTCAGCTCGTCGAAGGTCAGCGACTTGCCGGGCTTCAGCTTGATGAAGACCTTGGGCGCCTCGCCGCGATACTGGTCCTTGATGCCGATGCAGATCACCTCGTCGACGGCGGGATGCTCGTAGACCGCCTCCTCGATGACGCGCGGATAGATGTTGAAGCCGGAGGAGATGATCAGGTCCTTCTTGCGGTCGACCAGATAGACCCAGCCGTCGTGGTCCATGTAGCCGGTATCGCCGGTGCGCAGGCCCTTCCAGTTGCTGGCGGGCGTCGAATACAGCACCTGCTCGGTTTCCTCCGGCTTCTTCCAGTAGCCCTTCATCACCTGCGGGCCGATGATGCAGACCTCGCCGATATTGTCCTTGCCCATGGGCAGGATCTTGTCGGGATTCTCCAGGTCGCGGATTTCGACGATGGTGCCCGGCATCGGCACGCCGCAGGAGCCGACGCGGCGCACGCTCTTGTCCACCGGGCAGATGCAGCCGGTCGGCGAGGTCTCGGTCAGGCCGTAGCCCTCGATCAGCGTGGCGCCGGTCAGCGCCTCGAATTTCTGCTGCACCTCGACCGGCAGCGGCGCGCCGCCCGACATGCAGATCTTCAGCGACGAGAGATTGAGCTCCTTCGCCTTGGGATGGTTGCTGATAGCCGTGTAGAGCGTCGGCACGCCGGGCAGGAAGCTCGGCTTCTTCTTGTCGAGGTCCTTGATCAGCATGTCGATGTCGGGGCGCGGATAGAGGATGAGCTGGTTGCCGTTGCGCACCGCGGTCAGCATGATCCCCGACAGCGCGTAGATGTGGAACAGCGGCAGCACGCAGACGATCTTTTCCGAGCCCGGCGTGGTGTAGGGCTTGGTCCATTCCGAGCCTTGCGTCATGGCCGACATGATCGAGCCATGCGTCAGCATCGCCGCCTTGGGCAGGCCGGTGGTGCCGCCGGTGTATTGCAGCACGCAGACCGCGTCCCAGATGTCCTGCGGCACCGGATGCTTCTTGTACTCGGGCGGACCGGCGATCAGCTCCTTGAAGCTCATGTGCTTGCCGTCGCGCGGCCAGGAGGAGATTTCCTTCTTCTTGGCGATGGGATAGAGCCAGTTCTTGGGCCACGGCAGGTAGTCGGCGATCGAGCCGACCACCAGCTTCTTCAGCCGCGTCTTGCCCATGATCTTGGCCATCTTGGGATAGAGCGCGCTGACGTCGAGCGTGATCAGGATGTCGGTCTGGCTGTCCTCGATCTTGTGCTCCAGCTCGCGCTCGGCGTCGAGCGGGCTGTAGTTCACCACCGTGCCGCCGGCTTTCAGGATGCCGAAAAAGCCGATCAGGTAGTGCGGCGTGTTGGGCAGATAGAGGCCGACATGCACGCCCGGGCCGACGCCCAGCTTCTGCAGCCCGTGGGCGCACTGGCTGGAGAGCTGGTCGATCTGGCGGAAGCTCAGCACCTTGTCGAAAAAGTCGAGCAGGGGCCGGTCGCCATAGGTCGCCGCACTTTCGCTCAGGATGTCCTGGAGGCCCTTGCGCGGGATTTCGATCTCCCATTTCACTCCCGGCGGATAGCTTTTCTCCCAGACGTAGCCAGCCATTTCCCCTCCCTGCGTCGGTTTTGGCCCGAGACGCTGACAATAGGCTTGAGCTACTATGTGTTGTGCGATTTGGAGGGTCAAGGAAGGCGGGCGCCAGCCGCGCCGGTCCGGCCTTGCCTGAAGGGGAATTCGCCATGTCTCTCGCCGCCAGCGCTCCGGTCTTTCCGCCGCCGACCGTCGACATACGGCCGCTGTTCGACCGCCAGCGCCAGGCTTTCAGGCGCCAGGGGGCGCCGTCCTACGAACAGCGCCTGGCCGCGCTCGACCGGCTGAAAAAGGCCATCAACGCCTTCCGCGACGACATCGCCAAGGCGGTTTCGGAGGATTTCGGCAACCGCTCCTGGCACGAGACCATGGTGGCCGAGGTCATGACCTCGCTCGATACGGTCAAGCACGCGCGCAAGCACCTGAAGCGCTGGATGCGCCCGCAGCGCCGGCCGGTCGACCGCACCAAGTTCGCGCTGGCCCGGGCGCGGGTGCATCACCAGCCGCTGGGCGTGGTCGGCATCATCGCGCCCTGGAACTACCCGTTCTATCTGGCGCTGTCGCCGCTGGTGGCGGCGCTGGCGGCGGGCAATCGCGTCATGCTGAAACCCTCGGAGCTGACGCCGCGCAGCTCGGCCCTGCTGGCGCGCATGATGGCGGAGAATTTCGATCCGGCCGAGGTCGCGGTCGTCACCGGCGACGCCGGCGTCGGCGAGGCCTTCAGCCGGCTGCCCTTCGACCACCTGCTGTTCACCGGCTCGACCGCGGTCGGCCGCAAGGTGATGCAGGCGGCGGCCGCCAACATGACGCCGGTGACGCTGGAACTGGGCGGCAAGTCGCCCGCCGTGATCGCCGACGACTATCCGCTCGACAAGGCAGTCGACAGCATCGTGGCCGGCAAGCTGCTGAATGCCGGGCAGACCTGCATCGCGCCCGACTACGTCTTCGTGCCCCGCCGCAAGCGGCAGCTTTTCGTCGACCTGGCCGGCAAATCGGTCGCCAGGATGTATCCGACCTTGGCCGCCAATCCGGACTACACCTCGATCGTGGCGGACCGGCATTACGAGCGCCTCCAGGGCCTGATCGCCGACGCCAGCCAGCGCGGCTTCGAGATCGTGCCGCTCAATCCCAAGAGCGAGGCGCTGTCGAACCAGCGCAAGATCGCGCCCACCCTGGTCCTCGATCCCGACGACAGCGCCAAGATCATGCAGGAGGAGATTTTCGGCCCCGCCCTGCCGGTCAAGAGCTACGACGATCTCAACGAGGTCATCGACTACGTCAACGGCCACGAGCGGCCGCTGGCGCTCTACATGTTCTCCAACGACGAGCAGCAGGTCGACCGCGTGCTGGGCCGCACCACCTCCGGCGGCGTGACGGTGAACGACACGCTCTACCACGTCGCCGCCGAGGACCTGCCGTTCGGCGGCGTCGGGTCGAGCGGCATCGGCGCCTATCACGGCTGGGACGGGTTCCGCACCTTCAGCCACGCCAAGGGCACGTTCTACCAGTCGAAGTGGAACGCCGCCGCCCTGCTGCGCCCGCCCTACGGGCCCAGGATCGAGCGGCTGCTGAAATTCATGATCGGGCGATGACGCGTTAAAAGCCGCCATCAAAAACCGTCATCCCGGCCAAGCCCCGCAGGGGCGCAGAGCCGGGACCTATGATGGCCGGTATTATGGGTCCCGGCTCTCGCGGCTCCTGAGCCTGTCGAAGGGCGGCCGGGATGACAATCGGGGGGTGCTGGCGCGCTCCTTACGCTGCAGCTCGTTGCAGGGCCTGGCCCTTGATCATGTCGGCGGCCTTCTCGGCGATCATGATGGTGGGGGCGTTGGTGTTGCCGCCGATCAGGGTCGGCATGATCGAGGCGTCGATCACGCGCAGGCCCTCGACGCCGCGCACCCTGAGCTGGCTGTCGACCACGGCCATGGGATCGCTGCCCATCTTGCAGGTGCCGACCGGGTGGTAGATCGTCTCGCTGCGCTGGCGGATCCAGTCTTCGATCTCGGCATCGCTCTGCCTGGCCTTGCCCGGCTCCAACTCCTCGCCGCGATAGGGGTCGAACGGCTTCTGGGCGAAGATGTCGCGCGCCATGCGGGTGGCGGCGACCAGGGCGGCAAGGTCGCTGCGCTCGGCGAGATAGTTGGGATCGATGGCGGGGTACTCGCGCGGATCGACCGATTTCAGGAAGATGCGGCCGGCGCTCTGCGGCCGCAGCAGGCAGGCATGCATGGTGAAGCCGCTCTTCTTCAGCCGCGTGCGGCCATGGTCGAGCACGATGGCGGGCAGGAAGTGGAACTGGATGTCCGGCGCGGCCAGCCCCGACCTGGTCGAAGCGAAGCCGCCCGATTCGGCGATGCAGGAGGTGCCCGGCCCGGTCTTCCACACCATGTACTTGACCAGCGACACCAGCGGATTGGCCTTGTCGTAGGTGACGTTGCTGGTGCAGAAATTCACCGTGGCGGCGTCGAGATGGTCCTGCAGGTTGCGGCCGACGCCGGGCAGGTCGACCTTCGCCTCGATCCCCAACTGGCGCAGCTCGTCGGCCGGGCCGATGCCGGAGAGAAGCAGGATCTGCGGCGAGTTCACCGCGCCGCCGGACAGGATCACCTCGCGGCTGGCGCGCGCTTCCACCGTCTGGCCGTCCTTGGCATAGCGCACGCCGACGGCGCGGTTGCCTTCGACCATCACGTTCAAGGTCAGCGCGCCGGTCTCAACTGTGACGTTGGGCCGCGCCATGGCGGGGCGCAGATAGGCGACGGCGGTGCTGCAGCGCTTGGCGTCGAGCTGCGTCACCTGGTACATGCCGAAGCCTTCCTGGCTCGGCCCGTTGAAATCGTTGTTCAGCTTGTGGCCGGCGGCTTGCGCGGCGTCCAGCATGACGCGGTTGAGCGGCGAGGGATCGACCTGGTCGGCGACGTTCAGCGGCCCGCCGGCGCCGTGGAATTGCGAGGCGCCGCGCTCGTTGTTCTGCGCCTTCCTGAAATAGGGCAGCACGTCGGCATAGCTCCAGCCCTCGTTGCCGAGCTGCCGCCACAGGTCGTAGTCGTAGGCGGCGCCGCGGACATAGAGCATGGCGTTGATCGAGCTGGAGCCGCCCAGCGTCTTGCCGCGCGGCCAGTACATGCGCCGGTCGTTGCAATGCTTCTGCGGCTCGGTTTCGAAGCGCCAGTTGTAGGGGCTCTTCTCGCCCAGGCTGGCGAAGCCGGCCGGCATGTGGATCAGCAGGCTCTTGTCCGGGCCGCCGGCCTCCAGCACCAGCACCTTGGCCTCGGCGTTCTCGCTCAGCCGGTTGGCCAGCGTGCAGCCGGCCGAGCCGGCGCCGACGATGATGTAGTCGTAGCTGCGGTCCTGCATGGCAACTTCCCCCTCGTTGCGCTTTTGCCGCATCGTGCCACGGACACACCGGCGGGCGAAACGGGGCGAGGCTACTTGACGTTTACGTAAACGTGAAGTATGAAAATCCCATGACCGCCGCCAATGCCCTGGCCCGCCACCTCGCTCCGGCCGACAAGCCGGAGAAAACCAATGGCGAGCGCCGCCGCACCTACACCATCGCCGAACTGGCGAAGGAATTCGCCGTCACGCCCCGCACCATCCGCTTCTACGAGGATCAGGGCCTGATCTCGCCGGCGCGGCAGGGGATGAACCGCGTCTACAGCCACGGCGACCGTTTCCGCCTGGGCTGGATCCTGCGCGGCAAGCGGCTGGGCTTCAGCCTCACCGACATCAAGGAACTGCTCGATCTCTACGAGGGCGATCGCAGCCGCGTGTCGCAGCTCAAGGCCGCCCTGCAGCGGGCGCGCGAGCATGTCGCCGGGCTGGAGCGCCAGGCGCGCGACCTGCAGGCGCAGATCGCCGAGCTGCGCGAGCTGGAGCAGGGCGCCATCGCCATGCTGCGCGAGCGCGGCGTCGATCCCGACTCCGAATAATCCCGCGCGGCCGCTTGGCCGCCTTCACCTGTGCGTCGACTGCTTCTGCCGGAGGAAACCCATGGCCACCTACAAAGCCCCGCTGCGCGACATGCGTTTCGTGCTCAACGAAGTACTGAACGTCGAAACCATCGCCTCGCTGCCCAAGTTCGGCGAGGTGACGCCGGATCTGGTCGACGCGGTGCTGGAGGAGGCGGCCAAGATCTGCGAGCAGGTGCTGTTCCCGATCAACCGCTCGGGCGACGAGGAAGGCTGCAGCTTCGAGAACGGCGTGGTGCGCACCCCGGCGGGCTTCAAGGAAGCGTACAGGACCTTCGTCGACGGCGGCTGGACCAACCTGTCGACCGATCCCAATTACGGCGGCCAGGGCCTGCCGGCGACCGTGGGCTTCGTGGTCGAGGAGATGATCTGCTCGGCCAATCTCGCCTTCGGCATGTATCCGGGCCTGTCGCACGGCGCCTACGAGGCCATCCGCCATCACGCCAACGACGACATCAAGCAGGCCTATCTGCCCAAGCTGGGCGAGGGCACCTGGTCGGGCACGATGTGCCTGACCGAGCCGCATTGCGGCACCGACCTGGGCATGCTGCGCACCCGCGCCGAGCCGCAGGCGGATGGTTCCTACAGCATCACCGGCACCAAGATCTTCATCTCGGCCGGCGAGCACGACCTGACCGAGAACATCATCCATCTGGTGCTGGCGCGCCTGCCGGACGCGCCGGGCGGCACCAAGGGCATCAGCCTGTTCGTGGTGCCGAAATTCCTGCCGACCGCGGAAGGCAAGCCGGGCCAGCGCAACGGGCTGGCCTGCGGCGCCATCGAGCACAAGATGGGCATCAAGGCGTCCTCGACCTGCGTGATGAATTTCGACGGCGCCAAGGGTTGGTTGGTGGGCGAGGAAAACAAGGGCCTGAACGCCATGTTCACCATGATGAACGCCGCCCGGCTGGGCGTTGGCATGCAGGGGCTGGGCCTGGCCGAGACCGCCTATCAGAGCGCCGTGGCCTACGCCCGCGAGCGCCTGCAGGGCCGCTCGCTCTCCGGCCCCAAGGCGCCGGACAAGCCGGCCGATCCCATCATCGTGCATCCCGACGTGCGCCGCATGCTGCTGACGCAGAAATCCTTCTCCGAGGGCGCCCGCGCGCTCGCCTACTGGGTCGGCATGCTGATCGACGTGGCCCGCCACAGCGACGATGCGGCCAAGCGCGAGGAGGCCGACGACCTGCTGCAGCTCCTGACGCCGGTGATCAAGGCCTATTTCACCGACACCGGCTTCGAGGCCGCCAATCTCGCCGTGCAGGTGCATGGCGGGCACGGCTATATCCGCGAGCACGGCGTCGAGCAGCTGGTGCGCGATGCGCGCATCACCATGCTCTACGAGGGTGCCAACGGCATCCAGGCGCTCGACCTGGTCGGCCGCAAGCTGCCGATGCATGGCGGCCGGCCGATGCAGAAGCTCCTGGCGCTGCTGCACGGCTTCGTGGCCGAGAACAAGGGCAACGCGGCCCTGGCCGAGTTCGTCGGCCCGCTGGAGAAGGCGGTCAACCAGATGCAGGCGGCGGTGATGTGGCTGATGCAGAACGCCATGCGCAACCACGAGGAGGCCGGCGGCGCGGCCACCGATTTCCTCAAGATCATGGCGCTGACCGTCATGGCCTATATGTGGGCCCGCATCGCCAAGGCGGCGCTGGAAGGCAAGGGCGGCGATGCCCAGTTCTACGCCGCCAAGCTGGCGACGGCGCGCTTCTTCGTCAAACGCATCCTGCCGCAGGCCGAGGCGCATTATTCCGCCCTGCAAAGCGGGGTCGAGCCGCTGATGGCGCTGAGCGCCGAAGCGTTCTAGCAATCCCAGGAACGGCGCCGGCGGGCGCCGTTTTCGCATCCGCACCAGCAACCGGAGGAAGCCATGGTCCAGGTCATCGCCGAGGTTAAGGACGGCGTCGGCACCATCACCCTCAACCGCCCCGAATCGCTCAATGCGCTGAGCGAGGAGATGACCAAGGGCATGATCGAGGCCGTCAGCCGGTTCGAGCGCGACGCCGCGGTGCGCTGCGTGCTGCTGAAGGGCGCGGGCGATCACTTCATGGCCGGCGGCGACGTGAAGGGCTTTTACGAGCGGTTGAAGGCCAACCAGGCCGAGCACGCCGCCGGGCTGGAATGGCGCGTCAACATGATGCACGCCATCGTCTATTCCTTCCGCCGCATGAAGAAGCCGACCGTGGTCTCGGTGCAGGGCGCGGCCGCCGGCTTCGGCCTCAGCCTGATGATGGCGACCGACCTCGCCATCGCCTCGGACGATGCTTTCTTCACCCTTGCCTATGCGAATATCGGCTTCTCCGCCGATGGCGGCGCCACCTTCTGGCTGCCGCGCCTGGTCGGCACGCGCAAGGCGCTGGAGATCGCCTATCTCGCCGAGCGCTTCGACGCCAACAAGGCCAAGGAGCTGGGCATCGTCAATTTCGTCGTGCCGCGCGCCAGCCTGGAGGCGGAAACGGCCAAGCTGGCGCAGCGCCTGGCCAACGGACCGACCTTCGCCTATGGCGAGGTCAAGCATCTGATCCACGATTCGCTGGAGACCGGCTTCGACGCCCAGCTCCACCGCGAGGCCGAGGCCATCGCCCGCTGCGCGGCATCGGCCGATCACCTCGAAGGCGTCAGCGCCTTCGTCGAGAAGCGCAAGCCCGCCTTCAAGGGAAAATAAAAGCCGTCATCCCGGCCGTAGCGAAGCGGAGAGCCGGGACCCATAACGCCGCTACCTGCAGGATTGAATCCTGTTGGGAGGGCATTATGGGTCCCCGGCTCTGCGCCCTTCGGGCTTGGCCGGGATGACAATTGTTTAGGGTGCTACGCCCCCGCCCACTTGGCGATGTCCTCGAAGTGCCGGGTCAGGGCCTCGGGGGCGGAGAGGAAGGGGGAGTGGCCGGTCTCCATGGCGATCACCTTGTCCGGCGGCAGCGTCTTGACCATGTAGCGCTGCAGCTCGATGGTGATGGCCTGGTCGCGCGTGCACTCGATGTAGACGCGCTTCACCTTGCCGTAGCGCTCGGGCGTGTGCAGCACCGGCGTCATCGAGATGACGCGCGGCATCGGCCGCAGCCGTTCGGTGGCGCGGAAAACGTCCTCCGGCGTGCAGTCGTTGTAGAACAGCGTCGGGATGTTGGATTTCTTGTAGGTGTAGGTCAGCCCGTCATTCGACATTTCCAGCGAGCGGGCCACCAGCGAGCCCGGCTCGCGCGCCGTGATCTCGCGCGCATATTGCCCGTTGACCGGCATCAGGGCGCAGAGGAACACCAGGCAGGCGATCTTCTCCGGCCGCGCCTCGGCCGCTTCGGTGATGCTGATGCCGCCCATGGAGTGGCCGACCACCACCGGCTTGGACGGCGCCGCCTCGATCAGGTCGGTCACCTTGCGGGCATAGAGCGGCAGGTCGATCTTGTGGGTCGGCGTCTGGTCCGATCCGCCGCCGGGCATGTCGGGCGCCGCCACCGTGTGCCCGTGCTCCTTCAGCAGCGGCACGACCTTCTCCCAGCACCAGCCGCCATGGCTGGCGCCATGGATCAGGATGAAATGCGCCATGGCGAACTCCTCCGCGCTTTAAGAGAACCGGCCGTAGGGATGGCCGGGGACGAACAGGTCCGGCGCCAGCGCGCTGCCGGGCGCGACGGCGTACTGGTCGAAATCCGTCACGCCTTCGCTCCGCAGCACCTCCTCGTCGATGAAGAAGTTGCCGGTGCACGCGCGGCTGGGGCGGTTGAAGATCGCGTGCGCGGCGTCGGCCATGATCTGCGGCGTGCGGCTGTGCTTCATCATCTCGTCGCCGCCCAAGAGGTTGCGGATCGCCGCGGTGGCGATGGTGGTGCGCGGCCACAGGCAGTTGAAGGCGATGCCCTGGTCGCGGAATTCCTCGGCCATGGCCCAGGCGCACATGCTCATGCCGAACTTGGCCATGGTGTAGGCGACGTGCGGGGCGAACCACTTGACGTGCATGTCCAGGGGCGGCGACAGGTTCAGCACGTGCGGATTCGTCGCCTTGGCCAGATGCGGGAGGCATTTCTGCGACACCAGGAACGTGCCGCGCAGATTGATCTGGTGCATCAGGTCGTAGCGCTTCATCGGCGTGGCGAGCGTGCCGGTCAGGCTGATGGCGCTGGCGTTGTTGACCAGGATGTCGATGCCGCCGAATTTCGCTACCGCAGCATCGACGGCGTCGACCACCGACTGCTCGTCGCGAATGTCGCAGATGGTCGGCAGCGCCTTGCCGCCGGCGGCCTCGATCTCCTCGGCCGCGGTGTAGATGGTGCCGGGCAGGCGCGGATCGGGCAAGGCGGTCTTGGCCGCGATGGCGATATTGGCGCCGTCGCGCGCAGCGCGCAGCGCGATCGCCAGGCCGATGCCGCGGCTGGCGCCGGTCACGAACAGCGTCTTGCCTGCCAGGCTCATGCGCAACCCCCTTCGCTGCATGCATTTCGCTTGTAGCGCGCAGGTCGCCGGGCGGCAATCGGGCAGGGCGGGCTTCATACCGCCATTGCGGCAGGGTAGGCTTGCAGGAAACGAACAACTCATCCGGGAGCGAGCGCCGATGTCCGATCCGACTTCCCTGTCCGCCACCGCCCTGTCGCGCGCCATCCGCGGCGGGCGGATGTCGTCGGTCGAGGCGACCAAGGCCCATCTCGCGCGCATCGCCGCGCGCAATCCCGCGTTGCGGGCCCTGGTGCTGGTCGACGAGGAGGTGGCGCTGCGCCGCGCCCGCGCCGCCGACCGGGCGCTGGCCCGGGGCCAGGTCTGGGGTCCGTTGCACGGCGTGCCGATGACCATCAAGGAAGCCTTCGACGTCGCCGGCTGGAAGACCACCTCGAGCTTCGCGCCGCTGAAGGACAACATGGCTGCCCAAGATGCCACGGCGGTTGCGCGCCTGCGCGCGGCGGGCGCGGTGTTCCTGGGCAAGACCAACGTGCCCGAGCTGTGCATGGACGTGCAGTCGAACTCGCCGCTGTTCGGCGACGCCGCCAATCCCTGGGACCATGTGCGCACGCCCGGCGGCTCGACCGGCGGCGGCGCGGCGGCGGTGGCGGCCCGGCTGTCGCCGCTGGAGCTGGGCAGCGATATCGGCGGCTCGGTGCGCATTCCCAGCCATTTCTGCGGCCTTTACGGCCTGAAGACCAGCGAGTGGCGCATTCCGGGCACCGGCCACGTGCCCGACCTGCCGGGCCAACCGCGCGTGACGCGCTACATGGGCACGTTCGGTTTCCTCGCCCGCAGCGTCGCCGACCTGCGGCTGGGCCTGAAGATCTGCGCCGGCCCCGACGGCATCGACACCGAAGTGCCGCCCGCGCCGCTGCCCAACGTGAAGGCCAAGCCGCTGAACGAGTACCGCCTCGCCTTCGCCGCCGGGTTTCCCTTCGTCGAGCCGGATGGCGCGACGGAACGGACGCTGCGCGATTTCGCCCGGACGCTGGCCAAGGCCGGCGCCAAGCTGCGCGAGGCGGCGCCGGAGATCGACTACGGAGCGGCCTGGAGCGGCTGGGCCGAGCTGATCGCCTATATGAGCCGTTCGCTGCAGCCTTTGGAGCAGCGGCAGAAATATTTCGCCTATGCCGACTCGGAAGACCCCAGCCGCCGCGCCACCGGCCGCGCCGCGAAGCTCGACATGGCGGAATTTGCCCAGGTCCTGAGCCTGCGCGACCGCACCATCCGCGCCCTCGACGCCTTCCTCGCCGGCTACGACGCCTGGATCACGCCGGTGGCGCCGATCCCCGCTTTCGTGCGGCAGAAACCCGGCGGCACGCTGCCCATCGACCAGCGCCGCCACTACTATTGGCAAACCGCGACCAGCTATTCCTTCCTGGCCAATTTCACCGGCCAGCCCTGCGTCGTGGTGCCGGCCGGAGTCTCGCCGGACGGATTGCCCATCGGGGTGCAGATCGTCGGCCGCCGCTGGGGCGAAATGGAGATATTGGCGCTGGCGGAAGCGATCGACAAGGTGATCGGCCCCGCGCCGACGCCGCCGGGCTACTGACTTGCGGCCCAGCCGGCGACGATGCGCTCGAGGGCGGCGAGGCCGTCGGTCAGCGCGGCGGGACCGGGCTGCAGGATCAGCGGCGACTTGATCTCGTGCAGGGCGTTGTCGCGGACGGCGGGCAGGCGGGCGAAGCCGGGACGGGCGGCGAGCTTCTCGGGCCGGAACTTCTTGCCGCACCAGGAGCCGATCACGATGTCGGGGGCGCGCTCCAGCACCTGCTCGGCGGTGACGATGCGATCTTGCGCCGATCTGCCGCCGGCGCGGTCGGCGAAGACGTCGATGCCGCCGGCCGCTGCGATCAGCTCCGAGACCCAGGCGATGCCCGAGATCATTGGTTCGTCCCATTCCTCGAAATAGATTCGCGGGCGGCGCGCCAGCCGCTGCGCCCGCTGGCGCGCGGCGTCGACGGCGGCCGCCAGATCGAGCGCCAGGCGCTCGGCGCGCCCGGCCGCGCCGACCATGGCGCCCAGCAGGCGGACCATGGCGAGGATTTCCGCCACGCTGCGCTGGTTGAAGGCGTGCACGGCGACGCCATGGCGGACCAGGGCGGCGACGATGTCGGCCTGCAGGTCGGAAAAGGTCAGCACCAGATCGGGCCGCAGCGCCATGATCTTCGGCAGGTCGGCGGAAATGAAGGCCGAGACGCGCGGCTTCTCGCGCCGCGCCTGCGGCGGGCGCACGCAATAGCCCGAGATGCCGACGATGCGGTCCTGCTCGCCCAGCAGGTAGAGCGTCTCGACGGTCTCCTCGGTCAGGCAGACGATGCGCTGCGGCGGGAACATGCGCGAAATCCTACGCCATCGCCCGGCCGGCGGGATAGATCGGCTCCGATGCGCCGGCCCGAACGAGAACGGCCCGCCTGGGGGGCGGGCCGCGTGCGGTTTTCGTTCGGCTGGCCGCTCAGTGCACGACCTCGAACAGCCCGGCCGCGCCCATGCCGCCGCCGATGCACATGGTCACCACCACGTTCTTGGCCTTGCGCCGGCGGCCTTCGATCAGGGCATGGCCGACCATGCGCGCGCCCGACATGCCGAAAGGATGGCCGATCGAGATCGAGCCGCCGTTGACGTTCAGCTTGTCGTTGGGAATGCCGAGCTTGTCGCGGCAGTAGAGCACCTGCACGGCGAAAGCCTCGTTCAGCTCCCACAGGTCGATGTCGTCCATCTTCAGGCCGAAGCGCTTCAACAGCGGCGGCACCGCGAAGACCGGGCCGATGCCCATCTCGTCCGGCTCGCAGCCGGCCACCACCAGGCCCTTGTAGATGCCCAGCGGCTTCAACCCGCGGCGCGAGGCCTCCGCGTCGCTCATGACCACCGCCGCCGAGGCGCCGTCGGAGAGCTGGCTGGCATTGCCGGCGGTGATCCACTTGTCGGGGCCCATGACCGGCTGCAGCTTGGCCAGACCCTCGAGATTGGTGTCGGGGCGGTTGCCTTCGTCCTTGGCCAGCGTGACGTCCTTCTTGGAGGTCTCGCCGGTGTTCTTGTCGGTGACCACCATAGTGGTCTTCATCGGCACGATCTCGTCGTCGAACTTGCCGGCCTGCTGGGCGGCGGCGGTGCGCATCTGGCTCTGCAGCGAATACTCGTCCTGCTTCTCGCGGCTGACGCCGTAGCGGGCGGCGACCGTGTCGGCGGTCTGGATCATCGAATGGTAGATGCCCGGCTTGTGCTCCATGATCCAGTCGTTGATCAGGCGGTAGCGGTTGGTGTTGCCCTGGGTCAGCGAGATCGATTCCAGCCCGGCGCCGATGGCGACCGGCACTTTGTCGACCAGCACGCGCTGGGCGGCCATGGAGATGGTCTGCAGGCCGGAGGAGCAGAAGCGGTTGACGGTGACGCCCGAGGTGCTGACCGGGCAACCGGCGCGGATCGCGGCCTGGCGGGCGATGTTCATGCCGGTGGCGCCTTCGGGCGTGCCGCAGCCCATGATGACGTCCTCGACCTCGGCCAGGTCGAGCTTGGCGCGCTGGGCGGCATGGCTGATAACGTGGGCGCCGATATCCGCGCCGTGCGTGTCGTTGAAGGCGCCGCGAAAGGCCTTGCCGATCGGGGTGCGGGCGGTGGAAACGATGACTGCATCGGCCATGGGCCATTCCTCCTGATGCGATCCGGGGTAGAACTTCTGACGGCTCCCGGAGCCAATCTAGGGGAGGCGGACGGGGTTTGCACCTGCGAATTCGCCGCGGGAACGGGCCGCGGCGCCTACGGCCGGCGCGGTACGATGGAAATCTTGCCGTTGGCTTCCAGCATGGCGAGCTTGATGTCCTCGCGCCGGTCGATGCCCTGGTGCTCGCGGGCGGCGGCCATGATGTCGTCCTCCTTCACGCGCGCCTTGCGCAGCGCGTCTTCGTCGAGTTGCCCGTTGCGGCACAGCACCGTGGGAACGCCGTCGATCCAGTGCGACAAGGCGGTAAAGCGCTGCTTGAGGAGGGACAGGACAATGTCGATCATGACGAACGTGCCGACGACCAGGACGACGCCGGTCAGCGAGGCGTCGTCGCCGACCAGGAATTCCTGCGTGATGTCGCCGACGATCAGCAGCAGCACCAGGTCGAAGGCCGTCATCTGGCCGATGGTCCGCCGCCCGGCGATGCCACGCAGGAGCAGCATCAGGACGAAATAGAGGACGACGGTCTTCAGCACGCTTTCCATGAGCCGCTCCTAGGGGAAAACGAAGATGCTGATGCGCCCGAGCGGTTGCCCGTTGATGCCGACCAGGCTGGCGGACGAGCCGCTCTCCACGGGATGGGCGTTGAGCCGCAGGCCGCCGGAGTCCGCGGCTGCGCCCAGATCGATGGTCACCGTGTTGCCGGACCGCGCCGGCTGCAGGCCGTGCCGGGCGAAATCGATTCCCAGGCGGTCGACGAAACCCGCATCGAAGGAGAGCGACAGCTCGCGCCCCGGCAGGGCCGGCCAGCGCAGTTCGATCGGCAGGCGCGCTCCCTTGCGCGCGAACCTGTCGTAGACCAGCTCGACGCCGTCCTTCTGCAGACGGGCCTGGGAAAGCAGGCCGCCGCCCGCGCCGCCGGCCACCGCCCAGACGATGACAAGAGTCAGGACCGCCCAGCCGATGCGTTCGACCATCCAGAAACGCCGCTGCAGCGGTCGGTACGGGTCCGAAATCTGCCTGGCCACCTTCGCCCTCGGGCTATCGCCGCTCCGATAGCCGGAACGCCGCCTGCAACCGGGCGTTCCGGGGCCCGCTTCAGCCTGGTTTCAGCGACTGGTGGAATTTCCGCACCTCGGGCGAGTTCTCGCTTCCGGTGCGCCCGCTATAGACCTGCTGCACGATGCGGTGGCCGAGGACGAAAACACGATAGCGATAGCGCGTGGCGGCAGGCCCGGCCTCGATCACGTAGTCCAGCCCCTGCAGGCTGCCCAGCGCAGCGGCGCGGGTGGTGATCAGCGTTCCCTTGAGCGCCGCCGTCGTGCCGTCGCGCACGCGCGTCAGGAGCTTCTCCGTCTCGGCCGCGTCCACGGGGACGCCGATCTGCGTCCACACCATGGCGAAATAGGTCTGCCCGCCGTCGAGCGACACTTCCTGCAGGTGGGATACGATGAGCCGGCCGCCGGCATCCTTCTGCTCGACGCGCCGCTCGGCGGGATTGCCCGGCAGTTCGACGCGATAGCCGCCTTCGGCGCTGGCAACGCTGCGCCAGACGCGCAGGGTCGGCGCGGCGGAAGGCAGCGGCGCGGCAGCGGCGGGCCTGTTGGCCGGCGGCGCCGGCTGGCTCCAGCCCTGCGCGGGCAGGGCCAACGCCAGTAGGACGAGAAGGAGCGGCGCGGGGCGCATCGGCCTAGAGGCTGGCGAAGGTCCCGCCGCTTTCCGCGAGCTTCTTCAGCAGCGCCGCCGGCTTCCAGAACGGATCGCCGGTCTGCTCGTGGTACCTGTTCAGCGCGTCGTGGATCTTCTTGACGCCGATCTGGTCGGCCCAGAACATCGGGCCGCCGCGATAGACCGGCCAGCCATAGCCGTTGACCCAGATGACGTCGATGTCCAGCGCCCGCTGCGCCATGCCTTCTTCCAGTATCTTGGCGCCCTCGTTGACCATCGGATAGAGCGTGCGCTCCAGGATCTCCTGGTCGGAAATCTCGCGCCGCGCAATACCGAGCTTCTTCGAGGTCTCCTCGATGATCTTCTGCACGTCCGGGTCGGGGATCGGCGTGCGGTCGGGCAGGTTGTAGAGGAACCAGCCCTTGCCGGTCTTCTGACCGAAGCGGCCCAGTTCGCAGATGGCGTCGGCGACGTGGCCGGAATAGCGTTGGTTGCGCTGCTCCTTCTCCTTCTTGCCCTGGCGGATGCGCCAGCTCACGTCGTTGCCGGCCAGGTCCGACATGGCGAAGGGGCCCATCGGGAAGCCGAAATCGTACAGCACCTTGTCGACCTGCTGCGGCGTGGCGCCTTCCTCGATCAGGTAGGAGGCCTGCACGCCGCGCTGGCGCAGCATGCGGTTGCCGACGAAGCCTTCGCACACCCCGACCAGCACCGGCACCTTGCCGATCTTCTTGGAGAGATTCATGACGGTGGCGATCACGTCCTTGCCGGTCTTCGCCCCGCGCACGTTTTCCAGCAGCTTCATGACGTTGGCCGGCGAGAAGAAATGCATGCCGATCACGTCCTGGGGACGCTTGGTGTAGGAGGCGATCTGGTTGACGTCGAGGCCGGAGGTGTTGGTGGCCAGGATGGCGCCCGGCTTGGCGACCTGGTCCAGCTTCTTGAACACCTGCTCCTTGACTTCCATGGTCTCGAACACCGCTTCGATGATAATGTCGGCGTCCTTCAGATCGTCATACGAGAGCGTCGGCTTGATCAGCGCCATGCGCTTCTCGACGTCCTCTGCCTTCATGCCGCCGCGCTTGGCGGTGTTCTCGTAGTTGGTGCGGATGGTCTTCATGCCGCGGTCGAGCGCGGCCTGCTCGTTCTCCAGCACGGCGACCGGAATGCCGGCATTGGCGAAGCACATGGCGATGCCGCCGCCCATGGTACCCGCGCCGATGATGCCGGCGGTCCTGATCTCGCGCATCGGCGTGTCGGCCGGCACGTCCTTGACCTTGGCCGCCTCGCGCTCGGCGAAGAAGTAGAAACGCTGCGCCGCCGATTGCGGCGACACCAGCAGTTCCTGGAACAGCTCGCGCTCGCGCTTCATGCCCTGGTCGAAGGGCAGCTCGACGGCGGCCTTGACGCATTTGATGATGTGGAACGGGGCCAGGAAGCCGCGCGACTTGCGGGCGATGGATTTTTCGGTGTCCTCGAACAGGGTCGGGCTTTCCAGCACCGCCTGCTTGTCGCGGATCTTCTTCAGCGGCGCTTTCTCGGCCACCAGCTTGCGGGCGTACTTGATCGCCTCGGCCAGCAGGTCGCCCTCGACGATCGCGTCGACGATGCCGGTGGCCTTGGCCTTGGCCGCCGGGATATGCGCGCCGGACAGGATGGCATCCAGCGCCGCCTTGGCGCCGATCAGGCGCGGCAGGCGCTGCGTGCCGCCCGCGCCCGGCAACAGGCCCAGATGCACCTCGGGCAGGCCGACCCGGCCGGACGGCGCGATCACCCGGTAATGCGCGCCGAAGGCGGTTTCCAGCCCGCCGCCGAGCGCGGTGCCGTGCAGGGCCGCCACCACCGGCTTGGGCGAATTCTCCATGGTGGCGATGACGGTGTTGAGATCGGGGCCGGAGGGCGGCTTGCCGAATTCCTTGATGTCGGCGCCGGCGATGAAGGTGCGGCCGCCGCCGATCAGCACGATGGCCTTGACGGCGGGATCGGCCACGAACTTGTCGACGCCCTCCTTGATGCCGGCGCGCACCGCGTTGCGCAGGGCGTTCACCGGCGGGTTGTTGACGGTGATGATGCCGACGTCACCATCGGTGGAGAAAAGAACGGCGTCGTCCGACATGGGCGTTTCCTCGTGATTCGTTTTTTGTCTCAAGCGTCGCGGGGCGCGCCTTCCGGCCTCTTCTCGTCATCGCCCGGCTTGACCGGGCGACCCATGGGTGCCCCGGTCAAGCCGGGGCATGACGAAAAAGGAAATGGCTTGGCCTCGCTTCCGTCTTCTATTCGGCAGCGGTGGCGGTCGGCAGCGTGTAGTCCTTGAAGTCCTCGCGCAGCTTGGTCTTCAAGAGCTTGCCGGTGGCGGTGTGGGGGAGCTGGTCGACGAACACCACGTCGTCGGGCATCCACCACTTGGCGATCTTGCCGTCGAAATACTGCAGCACCTGCTCGCGCGTGACCTCCGCGCCTTCCTTCCTGACGATGATCAGCAGCGGCCGCTCGTCCCATTTGGGATGGGCGATGCCGATGACGGCGGCTTCCTGCACGCCGGGAATGCCGATGGCCAGGTTCTCCAGGTCGATCGAGCTGATCCATTCGCCGCCCGACTTGATGACGTCCTTGGAGCGGTCGGTGATGACCATGTAGCCGTCGGGATCGAGCTTGCAGACGTCGCCGGTATGGAACCAGCCGTCGTTGGTGAAGGCGGCGGAGCCTTCGCCGCGGAAATAGCCGCCGGCGATCCACGGCCCGCGCACCAGCAGGTTGCCGAAGGCGACGCCGTCCTTGGGCAGGTCGCGCCCGCCGTCGTCGACGATCTTCATCTCGACGCCGTAGACGGGGCGGCCCTGCTTGGCCTGCAAATCGTACTGCCTGTCCTTGGGCAGGTCGTGCTCGCCGCGCTTGAAGTGGCTGATGGTGCCCAGCGGGCTCATCTCGGTCATGCCCCAGCCGTGCATGACGAAGACGCCGTGGTCCTTGTCGAATTTCTCGATCATGGCGCGCGGCACGGCCGAACCGCCGATCAGCGTCTTCTTCAGCTTCTCCAGCTTCTTGCCGTTGGCGTCGCAGTAGCGCAGCAGCTCCAGCCACACCGTCGGCACGCCGGCGCTGATGGTCACACCCTCGCTCTCGAACAGCTCGTAGATGGAAGCGCCGTCCATCTTGGCGCCGGGGAAGACAATGCCGGTGCCGGCCATCGGCGCGGCATAGGGAATGCCCCAGGCATTGGCGTGGAACATCGGCACCACCGGCAGGATCTTGTCGTCCGAGGTGAAGCCCAGCGCCCCGGCCGTGTTGATGGCGTAGGAATGCAGGATGGTGGAGCGATGGGCGTAGAGCACGCCCTTGGGATTGCCGGTGGTGCCCGAGGTGTAGCACAGCGAGGAGGCGGTGTTCTCGTCGAACAGCGGCCAGTCGAACTTGTCGTCCTCGGCCCCGACCAGCTCCTCGTAGCACAGCAGGCCGGGCAGCTTGCTGTCGGCCGGCATGTGGGCGCGGTCGGTCATCACCACCACGTTGCGGACCGACTTGAGGTGGTCCTTCAGCGCCTCCAGGATCGGCACCAGGTTCATGTCGACGAAGATGATCCGGTCTTCGGCGTGGTTGACGATGTAGGCGATCTGCTCGGGGAACAGGCGCGGGTTGATGGTGTGGCAGACCGCGCCCGAGCCGGAGACGGCGAAATAGATCTCGAAATGGCGGTAGCCGTTCCAGGCCACGGTGGCGATGCGGTCGCCCATCTCCACCCCCAGCCGCTTCAGCGCGTTGGCCAGCTTGCGGGCGCGCACGGCGGCGTCGGCATAGGTGTAGCGATGGATCGGGCCCTCGATGGTGCGGGAAACGATCTCGGTCGTGTCGTGGTACTCGGCGGCGTATTCGATGAGCTGCGAAATCAGCAGCGGACGATCCATCATCAGGCCACGCATGGCGCTCCCTCCTGCACAGATTCGACGTGATTGGCCGCCAATCTAGCCACCGTGCGCCCTTCCCGCAATGCGGGAGGAGGCCGCAGCCCGGGTCGGGAAAGCGCAGCCTTTCCGGGAGGTTGCCCCCGAACCCGGGGACGGCTAGAGGGAGGCAGGAAACTGGAGGCAGCGATGGCATCGCCGTTGGTCAATGAGCGGGATCTGGAATTCGTCCTGTTCGATATTTTGCAGGTCGAAAAGCTGGCTGGCCTGAAGCGGTTCGCCGATCACTCGGCCGAAACCATGCGGGCGGCGATCCGCACGGCGCACGATCTGGCGCTGGAGAAGTTCCATCCGCACAACGCCAAGGCCGACCGCAACGAGCCGGTTTTCGACGGCGAGAAGGTCGTGATGATCCCCGAAGTGGCCGAGGCGCTGGCGGCCTATCGCGCGGCCGGCCTGATGGCGGCGCACAAGGATTACGAGCTGGGCGGCATGCAACTGCCCTGGACCGTGGCGCAGGCCTGCTCGGCGCTGTTCCAGAGCGCCAATGTCTCGACCGCCGGCTACCCGTTCCTGGCCGTCGGCGCCGCCAACCTGCTGGAAGCCTTCGGCTCGCAGGAGCAGAAGGAACTCTACATGCGGCCGATCTTCGAGGGCCGCTTCTTCGGCACCATGTGCCTGTCAGAGCCGCAGGCCGGCTCGTCGCTGGCCGATATCCGCACCCGGGCCGAGAAGCAGGCGGACGGCTCCTACCGGCTGGTCGGCAGCAAGATGTGGATTTCCGCCGGCGAGCACGACCTGACCGAGAACATCGTGCATCTGGTGCTGGCCAAGATCGTCGGCGGCCCGCCCGGCGTGAAGGGGATTTCCCTCTTCGTCGTTCCGAAGGTGCTGGTCAATGCCGACGGCTCGCTGGGCGCGCGCAACGACGTGCGGCTGGTCGGGCTGAACCACAAGATGGGCTATCGCGGCACCACCAACACCGCTCTGAACTTCGGCGAGAAGGGCGGTGCGGTCGGCTACCTGGTCGGCCAGGAGCATCGCGGCCTGGAATACATGTTCCACATGATGAACGAGGCCCGCATCGGGGTGGGCAGCGGCGCCGTCATGCTGGCCTATGCCGCCTATCTCTACGCGCTGGGCTATGCCAGGCAGCGGCCGCAGGGACGCCTGCCCGATGCCAAGGATCCGACCCAGAAGATGGTGCCGATCGTCGAGCACGCCGACGTCAAGCGCATGCTGTTGCACCAGAAATGGGTGTCGGAGGGCGGCCTGCATTTGGTGCTGTTCGCCTCCAAGCTGGTCGACCTGCAGCACGAGGCGGAAAGCGAGGCGGAGCGCCGACGCTGCGCTCTGCTGCTCGACGTGCTGACCCCGGTGGTGAAGGGCTGGATGAGCGAGGTGTGCCTGAAATCGAACGAGTACGCCATCCAGGTGCTGGGCGGCTACGGCTATACCCGCGAATATCCGGTCGAGCAGTATTATCGCGACCAGCGGCTGAACCCGATCCACGAGGGCACCGACGGCATCCAGGCCATCGACCTGCTGGGCCGCAAGGTCTCCATGCAGGGCGGCGCCGCTTTCCGCCTGCTGATGGAGGAGGTTCGCAACACCATCGCGGCGACGGCGGGGGATGCGCGCCTGGCGGAGCATGCGCAGGCGCTGGAACGGGCGCTGGAAACCATCGAGGCGACCACGGCGACGCTGCTGCAGGCGGCCGGCGGCGGCAAGGTCAATCTGGCGCTGGCCAATGCCGCCTATTATCTCGACATGGTCGGGCTGGCGGTGATGGGCTGGATCTGGCTGCAGCAGGCGCAGGCGGCGCTGGCCAGGACGGCGGCAGACGAGGAGGAGAAAGCCTTCCTGGCTGGCAAGCTGCACACCTGCCGCTATTTCTTCCGCTACGAGGTCACGCGCATCGCGCATCTGGCGCCGCTGCTGGCCAGCCTCGACGACACCACGCTGGAAATGCAATCCGCCCTGTTCGGCTAGCGCGGTCCGCGCCGCGGGGCGTGGCGAACGCCCTTGAGACCGGGCGCGCTCTGGCGCAGTCTGTCGCGGAAACAACCGGGAGACGCAAGACGTGAGCATGTTCGACCTCAGCGGCAAAGTCGCGGTGATCACCGGCTCCTCCAAGGGCATCGGCAAGTCGATCGCCACCGAAATGGCGCGCCAGGGCGCCAGCGTCGTGGTCTCCAGCCGCAAGGCGCCGGCCTGCGAGGAGGTCGCGGCCGAGATCAACGGCATGGGCCGGGGCAAGGCGATCGCCGTGCCGGCCAACATCTCCGACAAGGCGCAGCTCGAGAGGCTGGTGGCGGAGACGCGCAAGCGGCTCGGCCCGATCGACATCCTGGTCTGCAACGCCGCCTCGAACCCCTATTACGGGCCGACCGAGGACATGCCGGACGAGGCCTTCGACAAGATCATGCGCAACAACATCCTCAGCAACATCTGGCTGATCAAGATGGCGCTGCCCGACATGCGGGCCAAGAAGGACGGCTCGATCGTCATCATCTCCTCGATCGGCGGCTTGCGTGGCACGCCGATCATCGGCGCCTACGGCATCTCCAAGGCCGCCGACATGGCGCTGACCCGCAACCTCGCCCTCGAACTGGGCGGCGACAACATCCGCGTCAACACCATCGCGCCGGGCCTGATCAAGACCGATTTCGCCAAGGCGCTGTGGGAGGACGAACAGAACCTGGCCAAGCGCCTGGAGCGCCAGCCGCTGAAGCGGCTGGGCGAGCCGGACGATATCGGCGGCATCGCCGTCATGTTGGCCTCGAAGGCCGGCAGGTTCATGACCGGGCAGGTGATCGTGGCCGATGGCGGCGTGCTGGTCGCCTAGGAGGATGCCATGACCGTCGCCATCGAAAAGGACGGGCCGGTCTGGACCGTGATCCTGAGCCGTCCCCAGGCGCGCAACGCGGTCGATCCGGAGACGGCGCTGGAACTTGCCGCCGCCTTTCGCCGCTTCGATGCCGACGCCGACGCCCGGGTCGGCGTGTTCTACGGCGATCACGGCACGTTCTGCGCCGGCTACGACCTGAAAGTGGTGGGCAGCGGCCAGACGCGCGACATCGAACGGCGTGTGGGCGAGGGGCCGATGGGGCCGTCGCACTATCTGCTGGACAAGCCGGTGATCGGCGCGATCGCCGGCTATGCCGTGGCCGGCGGGCTGGAGCTGGCGCTGTGGTGCGACATGCGCGTGGTCGAGGAGGACGCGATCTTCGGCGTCTATTGCCGGCGCTGGGGCGTGCCGCTGATCGACGGCGGCACGGTGCGCCTGCCGCGCATCGTCGGCCAGAGCCGGGCGCTGGACATGATCCTGACCGGCCGCCCGGTGGACGCCAAGGAGGCGCTGAGTTGGGGCCTGGCCGACCGGGTGGTGTCCAAGGGCACCTCGCGCCAAGAGGCGGAGAAATTGGCGCGCGAGATCGCCAAGTTCCCGCAACTCTGCATGCGGACGGACCGGCGATCGGCCTATCTGGGCTTCGACGACACGCTGGAACAGGCGCTGATCAAGGAGAGCCGCGACGGCGCCAAGGTGCTGGCGGCGGAATCGGTCGCCGGCGCGGCGCGCTTCGCCGCCGGCAAGGGCCGCGGCGGCAAGTTCGACGACATTTAGTAAGAGGAGTGGCGGGTATGGCCGATGCGATCGAGGTGAAGCGGGAACAGGGCGCCACCAAGGGCCGTTACGTGGCGGTGGTGGACGGGCACGAGGCGGAAATGACCTATACCCGCTCGGGCGAGAGCCTGATCATCATCGACCATACCGGGGTGCCCGACGCGCTGCGCGGGCGCGGCGTCGGGCAGGTGCTGGTGCGGCGGGCGGTCGAGGACGCGCGGGCGGAGGGCAAGAAGATCCTGCCGCTCTGCCCCTTCGCCAAGGCCCAGATCGGCAAGCATGCCGAGTGGCAGGACGTGCTGCAGAAATAGGAACAGCGGAGCGGCAAATGGCCGAATTCACCATCGAGCGCGAGGAAGACACCAGCGGCGGCCGCTACGTCATCCACAACGGGGCCGGCGAATCGGAGATGACTTATTCCCTGGCCGGCGGCACCACGATGGTGATCGGCCACACCTACGTGCCGCCCGCCTTGCGCGGCAAGGGCCTGGCCGAGGCGCTGGTCAGGCGCGGCATCGAGGATGCGCGCAAGCAAGGCCGCAAGATCATGCCGCTGTGCTCCTACGTGCGAACCGAGTTCAAGCGCCACCCGGAATGGAACGACGTGTTGGCCGGCTGATCAGGCGGTCAGGCCGCCATCGGCGACGAACTCGGCGCCGGTGATCAGCGAGGCTTCGTCGGAGAGCAGAAAGACGCAGAGCGCGCCGATCTCCTCCGGCCGGCCCAGCCGGCCGATCGGATGCATCCTCTCCATCTGCGCCCGCGTGGCGGCCGGGTCGGGGCTGTGCGCGATGCGCGGGGCGATCATCGGCGTCTCGATCCAGCCCGGATGCACCGAATTGCAGCGGATGCCGTAGCCCATGGCGGCGCAATGCATCGCCACCGACTTGCTGAGCAGCCGCACCGAGCCCTTGCTGGCGCAATAGGCCACCGCGCCGTTCATGCCGCGCAGGCCCAGCACCGAGGAGATGTTGACCAGCGAACCGCCGCCGCTCTCCTTCATCGCCAGCACGCCGTGCTTGCAGCCGAGAAAGGTGCCGGTGGCGTTGACGGCGTTGACGAAGCGGAACTCCTCCAGCGTGCAGTCCTCGATCGAGGCGACGCGGCCGACGCCGGCGCTGTTGATCATGCCGTCGAGCCTGCCGAACCGCTTCCTGGTTTCGGCGACGACGCCGATCCATTCCGCCTCTTTGGTCACGTCGTGGCGCAGGAACAGGACGCGCTGGCCCAGCTCCCGCACGATGGCGGCGCCGGCTTCCTCGTCGAGGTCGGTCAGCACCAGGTTGGCGCCGCGCCCGTGGGCGATGCGGGCGGCGGCGGCGCCGATGCCCGACACGCCGCCGGTGACGATGAAGGTCCTATCGGTTAAAGCGGCCAAAATCGAACCTCTTGGCGACGCCGGAGGTCGCGCCGCCGTCGACGACGATTTCGCTGCCGGTCATGAATTTGGAACGGTCGGACGCCAGGAACAGCACCGCCTCGGCGATGTCGCGCGGCTCGCCCATGTGGTTCACCGGATGCATGCCGCCGATCAGCGCCTGCGCCTGCTCCTTGCCCAGGTGGCGGTAGAGCGGCTCCAGGATCGGCGTGTCGATGCCGCCGGGATGCACGGAGTTGATGCGGATGTCGTAGCCTTTCTCGGCGCATTCCATGGCGATGGCCTTGCTCATCAGCCGCACCGCGCCCTTGGCGGCGGTATAGGCGCAGGGGCCGGCCGAGCCGATGATGCCGGCGATGGAGCTGATGTTGACGATCGAGCCGCGGCTCTTCTCCTTGCCCGGGCCGGTGCGCTTCATGGCGGCGACGGCGTATTTGCAGCCCAGGAACACGCCTTCGACGTTGACGGCGTTGATGCGGTCCCAGTCCTCGACGGTGGTGTTCTCGATATTGCCCCGGCCGCCGATGCCGGCATTGTTGACCAGGACGTCGAGCCGGCCGCACCGTCGCAGGATTTCGTCGGTGGCCGATTGCCATTCCGGTTCGCTGGCGACGTCGAGGCGCAGATAGAAGCCGCCATGGCCCAGGGTGCGGGCCAGCGCTTCGCCTGGCTCGTCCTGGATGTCGCCGACGGCGACGGTGGCGCCGGCCTCGGCCAGCGCGCGGCAGGTTTCCGCGCCGATGCCGGAAGCGCCGCCGGTGACCAGCGCGACGCGGTTGGAGAGATCGCCCATCCGCTCCTCACATCGCCGTGCAGCCGCCATCGACCACCATCTCGGCGCCGGTGACGAATTTCGATTCCTCGGAGGCCAGATAGAGGATCATGTAGCCGATGTCGTTGGGCTCGCCGATCTTGCCGATCGGCACCATGCGCAGCAGCCGCTTGCGCGCCTTCTCCGGGTCGGCGGCGGCCAGCGGTTCCTCGACCATCGGCGTCGAGATGAAGGCCGGGTGCACCGAGTTGCAGCGGATGTCGTAGCCTTCCCGCGCGCAGTGCAGCGCCACCGACTTGGTCATCAGCCGCACCGCGCCCTTGCTGGCGCTGTAGGCGCACATCTGGTAGCCGCTGACCAGGCCGGCGACGGAGGAGATGTTGACGATGGAGCAGGGCTCGCCGTGCTTCTTCATCGCCGCGATGCCGTACTTGCAGCCCAGGAACGTGCCCTCGACGTTGATCGCCATCATCTTGCGGAAATCGGCCAGCGAGGTGTCCTCGATCGTGCCCTCGGTGCCGATGCCGGCCGAATTGACCACGACGTTGAGCTTGCCGAATTTCCTTTCCGTCTCGGCCACCACCTGCTGCCAGCGCTCCTCGCTGGTGACGTCGTGCTCGAGAAACAGCGCATCGCCGCCGATTTCCCTGGCCGCCGCCGGGCCCTTGTCCTTCTGGATGTCGGTGATCGCCACCCTGGCGCCTTCGGCCGCCAGCAGCTTCGCCGTGGCCAATCCCAGCCCCGATGCGCCGCCGGTGACCAGCGCCACTTTTCCCGCTACCCGCCCCATGCCGCTTCCTCGCGTTCCCTTTATGCGCGCAGTCTAGCAATCCCGCCTCGGCCGGCACAAAAAAAGAAGCCCGGGAGAACCCGGGCTTCCGTTTCGCGTGGCGAAGCGATCAGAAGGTCAAGCCGTCCTGCACCATGACCCAGCGGCCGCGCAGCACCTGCTGCACCGAGGTGATGGTGGTCGCCAGGTGGTTGGTCTTGGAGAACTTGGTCGGCGGCGAGCCGAAAATGTCCTTGTACTCGTTGCCCGACTCCATCGCCGCCAGGAACTTCTGGCCGGTCAGGTCCTTGCCCGCCAGCCTGACGTAGTGGGCGAAGGTCATGACCGTGTTGTAGCCGACGATGGCCTGGGTGTTGGGCTCGGAATTGAAGGCCTTCTTGTAGTTGGCCAGCCACTCCTTGACCTTGCCCTGGGCGGTGTCCTCGTAGGGCACCTCGAAGGCGCCGGCAGCATAGAGGCCTTCCACCGCTTCCTTGCCCAGCGCCGGCACTTCCAGCACGTTGGTCGGCAAGGCGCCGAGGAAGACGACGTTCCAGCCGATCTTCCGGGCTTCGGCCATGGCGCCGATGGTCTCGCGGATCACCGTGCCCAGCAGCACCAGGTCGCAATTGTCGGCCTTCATCTTGGCGATCTGCGAGGAGAACTCGGAAGCGCCGCGCTTGTAGGTGGTGACCGACGCCGCCTTCAGCTTCATGCTGTCGAGCTGCTGGGTGAAGCCGTCGAGCACGTTCTTGCCGTACTCGTCGTCCTGATACAGGATGCAGGGCGCCTTGAAGTTGCGCGAGGTGATCATGTACTTGACCGCCGCCCGCGTGCTTTCGACGTAGGGCAGCAGGTTGTTGAACTTCAGCCGCTCCTGCGGCTTCTTGGGATCGAACTTGAAGGTGAACTCGGCCGCCGTCAGCGGGAAGAGCTGCGGCACGCCCGCTTCGAGCACGATGTCCTGAGCCGCCAGCACGGTGGGCGAACCCATCGAGCCGACATTGGCGAAGATCTTGTCGCGCTCGATCATCTTCTGCGTCGCCAGCACGGCGCGCTTGGGATCGTAGCCGCTGTCCTCCAGGACCAGCCTGATCTTGCGGCCGTGGATGCCGCCGGCGGCGTTGATCTCCTCGACCGCCATCTTCATGCCCTGCGACACCGGAACGCCCCAGACCTTGATCGGGCCGGAGAGGTCCTGGTGCGTGCCGATCACGATCTCGGTGGCGGAGATGCCCTGGTTGGTGACCTTGACTTCCTGGGCCAGCGCCGGCCCCGCCACTAGGCCGAACACCGCGCCCAGCAGCGCCATTCGCAACGTTTTCGTCTTCATCCGTATCCTCCTGTGTCGGGCCCCGCTGTGCCGGGGCCGATTTTATCGATCGCTTCTGATGTTCCGTGGAACGGCGACCGTCGCCCCACAGTGTATTTCAGGCCGGGCCGCCGGCCTAGATGGCTCGCGAACGGCTATGCTGCGCCGCGATACATGTCGTCGATCAGCTCCTTGTACTTCTGGTTCACGAAGGAGCGCTTCAGCTTCATGGTCGGGGTCAGCTCCTCGTCCTCGGCCGTAAGCTGGGTCTCGAGCAGGCGGAATTTCTTGATCGTTTCCACCCGGGCGAAGTTCTCGTTGACCTTCTCGATCTCGGCCCAGATCAGGTCCTGCACCTCCTTGGCGCGGCACAGGCTGGCGTAGTTGGTGAACGGGATGTTCTTGTCCTGGGCGTATTTCATGACGTTGTCCTCGTCGATCATGATGAGGCAGGTCAGGAACTTGCGCTTGTCGCCGATCACCACCGCGTCGCTGACATAGGGCGAGAACTTGAGCTGGTTCTCGATCTCCGACGGCGTGACGTTCTTGCCGCCGGCGGTGATGATGATGTCCTTCATCCGGTCGGTGATCTTGACGAAGCCCTCGTTGTCGATCAGCCCGACGTCGCCGGTATGCAGCCAGCCCTCGGCGTCGACCGTCTCGCGCGTCTTCTGCGGCTGGTTCAGGTAGCCCATGAAGACGAAGTCGCCGCGGACCAGGATCTCGCCCTGGTCGGAGATCTTCACCTCGCCATAGGGCACCGGCTTGCCGACGGTGCCGAGCTTGATGTGTTCCATCGGCATGTAGGTGGCCAGGCCGCAATTCTCGGTCTGGCCGTAGACCTCGTACATGCCCACCCCCAGCGCCAGGTACCAGCGGATCAGGTCGGGGGAGATCGGGGCGGCGCCGGTGAACAGCCAGCGGCAGCGGTCGATGCCGATGATCTTGCGCACGTTGCGCAGCACCAGCCAGTAGGCGGCCTGGAAGGCCAGCTTCTCGAGCGCGCTGGGCTGGCGGCCGGCCAGGCGCGCGTCGGCCATGCGATAGCCGGCCTTGATCGCCTTGCTGTAGGCCCATTGCTCCAGCGGCGTGGCGTCCTTCAGCGCGATCATCACGCCGGAATAGAACTTCTCCCACACCCGCGGCACGGCGCCGAACAGGGTCGGCTGCACCTCGCGGATGTTCTCCGGCACGGTTTCCGGGCTCTCGGCGAAGTTCATGGTGCAGCCGGTGGCGATCGAGTAGTAGCAGCCGGCCACCCGCTCGGCGACGTGGCACATGGGCAGGAAGGACAGCCGCTCGTCGCCGTCCATCCAGCTCAGCGACGACAGGTCCATGCAGTGGCGCATCTGCGTCGTGACGTTCTTGTGGCTGTGCATGGCGCCCTTGGGCGGGCCGGTGGTGCCGGAGGTGTAGACCAGCACCGCTAGGTCGTTGGCGCCGCGGGCGTTGACGCGCTCCTCGAACAGCGCGTCCTTGCCGTGGCCGAACTCGCGGCCCAGTTTCAGGAAGTCGTCCAGCGACATCACCATGGGGTCGCGGAACTCGCTCAAGCCCTCCATGTCGAAGACCACGATCTGCTTTAAGGTCGGGCAGCGCTCGCGCACCTCCAGCACCTTGTCGAGCTGCTCGTCGTCCTCGACGAAGATCACCACCGTGCGCGAATCGTTGACCAGGTATTCGACCTGCTTGGCCGAATCGGTCGGGTAGATGCCCGAGGAGACGCCGCCGGCGCACAGGATGCCCATGTCGGCGTAGTTCCATTCCGGCACGGTGTTGGACAGCACCGAGGCGACGTCGCCCGGCTTGAAGCCGATCGAGACCAGCGCCATGGCGATCTCGCGCGCCTTCTGCGCCCAGTCGTTCCAGGTGATGGTGCGCCAGATGCCGAGATCCTTCTCGCGCATCGCCGGCTTGTCGCCGCGCGTCCTGACCGAGAGCAGGAACGATTTGGGCAGCGTCTCCGCCACCGTCAGTGTCGCCGGTTTCGCCATGTTGCCTCCCACGACCGTCCGCCGCAGGGACTTTCGTCCCCGGTCTAGCGCCAGGTCTTCTTGCGCTTCCAGCGGCGCTCGCCGCGGGCGCCTTCTTCCTTGGCGCCGAGATAGAATTCCTGGATGTCCTTGCTGTTCATCAGCCGCTCGCAGGTGTCGTCCATCACCACGCGGCCGACTTCCAGCACGTAGCCGTAATTGGCGGTCTCCAGCGCCATCTTGGCGTTCTGCTCGACCAGCAGGATGGAGGTGCCCGATTCCCGGTTGATGCGGCGGATGATGGCGAAGATCTCCTTCACCAGAATGGGCGACAGGCCCAGCGACGGCTCGTCCAGCAGCAGCACCTTGGGCCGGTTCATCAGCGCCCGGCTGATCGCCAGCATCTGCTGCTCGCCGCCGGAAAGCTGGCCGGCCGGCTGGGCCATGCGCTCCTTCAGCCGCGGGAAATAGCCGTAGACCCGCTCCAGATCGTCGCCGACCCCGGCGCGGTCGCGGCGCAGGAAGGCGCCCATCATCAGGTTCTCGCGCACCGTGAGGAAGGGGAAGACCTCGCGCCCCTCCGGCACGTGGCTGATGCCCATGCGCACGATCTTGTCCGGGTCCATGCGCTGGATCGGCCGGCCTTCGAATTCGACCGTGCCTTTCTGCGGGTCGAGCACGCCGGAGATGGTCTTCAGGATCGTGGTCTTGCCCGCGCCGTTGGCGCCCAGCACGGTGGCGATCGACCCCGGATGCAGTTCCAGGCTGACGCCGCGGATGGCCATGATCGGGCCGTAGAAGCTTTCGATGTTGCTGACCTTGAGGATCGGATCGCCCACGATGGTGCTCCTCAGCCGCCGAGATAGGCCGCGATGACGTCAGGGTGGCTTTGCACTTCGGCCGGCGAGCCGGTGGCCAGCACCTTGCCGTAGTTCAGCGCCAGCACCCGGTCGGAAACGCGGTTCACCAGCGTCATGTCGTGCTCGACCATCAGCACGGTGATGCCCAGCTCCTTCTTGATGTCGGTGATCCAGAAGGCCATGTCCTGGGTTTCCTCGACGTTGAGGCCGGAGGAGGGCTCGTCGAGCAGCAGCAGCTTGGGCTCGGTACAGAGCGCGCGCGCCACCTCGCACACCTTGCGCACGCCGTAGGGCAGGCCGGCGATCAGCATGTCGCGGTATTTCTGCAGGTTGAGGAAATCGATGACCTCCTCGACGGCGCGCCGGTGCGCCAGCTCCGCCCGCCGCACCGAGGGCAGGAACAGGATTTCGCCGAACACGTTGGTCGTGGTGTGGCAGTGGCGGCCGACCAGCAGGTTGGCCAGCA
Organism: Reyranellaceae bacterium; assembly: GCA_050181585.1. Taxonomy (GTDB): domain Bacteria; phylum Pseudomonadota; class Alphaproteobacteria; order Reyranellales; family JAQSWP01; genus JAQSWP01. The sequence goes on along the minus strand of JBFXDA010000020.1, from coordinate 38,369 downwards.
CCGAGGCGTTCTCGAACAGCTCGATGTTCTGGAAGGTGCGGGCGATGCCCATCTTGGCGATCAGGTGCGGCGGCACCTTGGTGATGTCGCGGCCCTCGAAGGCCAGCGTGCCCGAGGTCGGGTTGTAGAGCCGGCTGATCAGGTTGAAGATCGAGGTCTTGCCGGCGCCGTTGGGGCCGATGATGGTGAAGACCTCGCCCTGCTCGACGGCGAAGCTGACGTCGTCGACCGCGCGCAGGCCGCCGAAATGCAGCGAGATGTTGTCGACCCGGAACAGGCTCACCGGTTGCGCTCCGATTTCACGTAGGTTTTCTGCCGCTTGAAGGTGGCCTTCTTGTAGAGCGGGAAGAGCTGGAAATAGAGCTTCACCTTCAGCCAGCGGCCGTAGAGCCCGTAGGGCTCGAAGATGATGAAAAAGATGATGATCAGCCCGTAGAGCGCGCCCTTCATGCCCGGGGCGCTGCCGACGTTGCCGATGGCGTTGCCCATCGAGGAGGCGGTCTCCTGCGCCACGCCGAACAGCAGCGCCAGCGAGGTGACCAGGCCGGGCACGTCGTCCTTCAGCAGGGTGAGGAAGGGGTCGATCATGACGATGAAGATCGCGCCCAGCACCGCGCCGTGCAGGCCGATGATGCCGCCGATGATGATCACCATGATGAACTCCAGCGACAGCAGCAGGGTGAACATCTCCGGGCTGATGAAGGAGAGCTTGTGGGCGAACAGCACGCCGGCCATGCCGGTGATCGCCGCCGAGATGGTGAACGACTTCACCTTGTACAGCGCCAGGTTGACGCCCATGCTCTTGGCCGCCGTCTCCGAATCGCGGATCGCCATGAAGGCGCGGCCGGTCGGCGTGCGCGCCAGGTTCAGCGCCACGACGATCATCAGCACCAGGATGCCCAGGCAAAGGAAATAGAAGCCCGGCTCGTCGCGCGGCAAGGTGAGGCCGACGCTCTCGCCGAAAACGTCGATGGTGCGCACCCGCATGCCTTCGTTGCCGTGGGTCACGTCCTCCCAGCGCGCCGCCACTTCCTCGATGATGAAGCCGAAGGCGATGGTGGCGATCACCAGGTAGATGCCCGACAGGCGCAGGGCGGGGATGGCGACCAGCATGCCGACCAGCCCGGTGATGATCGCGGCGGCGGGGAAATAGAGGATGAACGGCACGCCGATGCTCTGCAGGAAACCGGCGGTATAGGCGCCGATCGCCAGGAACGCGGCATGTCCCAGCGACACCTGGCCGGTGAAGCCGGTGAGGATGGTCAGCGACACGCCGACCAGCGCGTAGATGAAGACGAAAACCAGCTGCGAAACGAGATAGTTGTCGAGCCCGAACGGCGCGAAGATCAGCAGCGCGGCCAGCGCGCCGTACGACCACCAGTAGCCGCTGTGCTTGAGCAGGCGGAGGTCCTGGTTGTAGTCGGTCTTGAAGATGAACCGCATGGCTCAGACCTTCTTCCGCATGGTCACGCCGAACAACCCGTCCGGTTTGAACCACAGCACCAGCAGCAGCACGATATAGGCCGCCACGTCCTTGAAGCCCTGCGGCAGGTAGAATCCGGCCAGCGACTCGATGACGCCGATGATGATGCCGCCGGCCAGCGCGCCGGGGATCGAGCCGAAGCCGCCCAGCACCGCCGCCGGGAAGGCTTTCAGGCCGATGAAGCCGACATTGGTGTGGATCAGCGTCGCCGGCGCCAGCAGGATGCCGGCGAAGCAAGCGACGGCGGCGGAGATGGCCCAGATCAGCGAGAACACCCGCTTCACCGGGATGCCCATGTAGTAGGCCGCCAGCATGTTCTGCGAAGTGGCCTGCATGGCGATGCCCATGCGGGTGCGCGAGAAGAAGAGGTAGAGCACGACGCACAGCAGCACCGTGGCGACGATGATCGAGACCTTGTCGTCGGCGATCACCAGACCGCCGATGCGGACCACGTTCTCGGTGACGCTGCGGCTGAACGGGGTGTCGATCTTCAGGTCGTCGGTGCCCCAGATCATGCCGGCGACGGAGCGGGCGAAGAAGCCCAGCCCGATCGTGGCCATGACGATGGAGAATTGCGGATAGCCCAGGATGGGGCGCACCACCACCCGCTCGATGGTGCTGCCCAGCAGCGCCATGCAGATGACGGCCAGCAGGAAGCCGATCCAGTAGTTCAGCCCCACCAGGGTGATGAAGGTGAAGGCGAAGAAGCCGCCCAGCATCAGCAACTCGCCCTGGGCGAAGTTGACGACCTCGGTTGCCTTGTAGATCAGCACGAAGCCGAGCGCGATCAGGCCGTAGACGCACCCGACAGCAATGCCGTTGACCAGCTGCTGCAGAAAATCGAACATTTCTCTTCCGCCCTGTGGCCACCGTCCCGGCCCTGTTTGGACCGACCACTCGCTTGTTGTCGCGACGGTGACATGGTTGAACGAGACAGGGTTTCCCCCTGTTTTGTCAATGGAATTTCGTAAAACCCTGGGGAAGTTCCGCCGTGAGGAATGCCCCGGCGCGAACGAATCGCGGCGGCGTTTGACCGGCTGCCATCCGTCCTATAATCAGCGCTTCCGTCGCCGCCAGCGAGACTGCTCGTCATGGATAGCCTGCCCCACGCTCCCAGCCCGTTCTACACCGACGATCACGAAGCCTTCCGCACCCAGATGCGCCGCTTCGTCGAACGCGAGATCGCGCCCTTCGTCGATCAATGGGACGAGGCGGGCGAGTTCCCGCGCGAACTGTACAGGAAAGCCGCCGCCATCGGCCTGCTGCAGATGGGCTATCCGGAGGAATACGGCGGCGTTCCCACCGACGGCTTCTACCGCATCATCGCCAGCGAGGAGCTGGCGCGCGCCGGCTGCGGCGGCGTCAACGCCAGCCTGATGAGCCACACCATCGGCGCGCCGCCGATCGCCGCGCTGGGGCCGGAATGGATGAAGCGCAAGGTGCTGCCCGAGATCCTGGCCGGCGAGAAGATCAGCGCGCTGGCCATCACCGAGCCCAGCGGCGGCTCCGACGTCGCCAACCTGAAGACCACGGCGCGGCGCGAGGGCGACCACTACGTGGTCAACGGCCAGAAGATGTTCATCACCTCCGGCGTGCGCGCCGACTACTTCACGGTGGCGGTGCGCACCGGCGGCCCCGGCATGGGCGGGGTGTCGCTGCTGCTGATCGAGCGCGACCGGCCCGGCTTCTCGCGCACCAAGCTGCGCAAGATGGGCTGGTGGGCGTCGGACACCGCGCAGCTCTTCTTCGACGACGTCAAGGTGCCGGTCGACAATTTGATCGGGCCCGAGAACGCCGGCTTCAACGGCATCATGCGCAACTTCAATCCCGAGCGCATCATGCTGGCGGCCGGCGCCTACGGCTTCGCCAGGGTCTGCCTGGAGGAGGCCATCGACTATGCCCGCCAGCGTGAGACCTTCGGCCGGCCGCTGATCAAGAACCAGGTGATCCGGCACAAGATCGTCGACATGGCGATGAAGGTGAACGCGGTGAAGGCGACGCTGGAGCAGCTTGCCTGGCGGGTGGAGCAGGGCGAGCAGCCGGTGGCCGAGATCTGCATGCTGAAGAACCTGGCGACCACCACGCTGGAATGGGTCGCCAACGAGGCGATGCAGGTGCTGGGCGGCGCCGGCTACCTGCGCGGCAGCAAGGTCGAGCGCATCTACCGCGAGACCAAGGTCATGTCGATCGGCGGCGGCTCGATCGAGATCATGAAGGATCTGGCGGCGAGGCAGATGGGCCTATGAGCGACGAGACCAAACCCCAATACCGGGCCTACGAGCAGGCCTTCTCCGACAGCATCCCGCAGAACAAGGCGCTGGGGCTGGAGGTGCTGGAGATCAGCCGCGGGCGCGGCGTCATGCGCCTGCCGTGGAAGCAGGACCTGGTGGGCAACCCCGAGACCGGCGTCATCCATGGCGGCGCCATCACCACCATGCTGGATGCCTGCTCGGGCATGGCGGTCGCCACCATGCTGACCAAGCCCAAGCCCTTCGCCACGCTCGACCTGCGCATCGACTACGTGCGGCCGGCGACCAAGGGCGAGGCGGTGATCGCCGAGGCCGAGTGCTACCGCATCACCAGCAACGTCGCCTTCACCCGCGCCGTGGCGCATCACGGCGACCGGTCGGACCCGATCGCCGCTTCCTCGGGCACCTTCATGCTGGGGACCAAGGGCAAGACGCGCAGCCGCCGGCCGCCGGCGGACGACGACGGCAAGGGAGACGGCGCATGAACCTGCTCGATCAGGTGGCCGAAGCGCGCCGCACCGGCGACGTGGCGCGGCTGGCGGGCACGACGCCCTACACCCGCTTCATGAACATCGCGCCGGAGAACACCACCGGCGAACTGCTCACCCGCATGCGCTACCATCCGCAGCTCATCGGCAACATCATGCTGCCGGCGCTGCATGGCGGCACCATCGGCGCGCTGCTGGAGGCGGCCGCCATCTTCCAGGTGCTGTGGGAGGTCGAGACTCTCGCCATTCCCAAGATCATCACCATCACCGTCGATTTCCGGCATTCGGGCCGGCCGGTCGACACGCTGGCGCGCGCGGTATTGACCCGGCAGGGCAGGCGGGTGGTGAATGTCGCGATCGAAGCCTGGCAGGACGACCGCGCCCGTCCCATCGCCTCGGCCAACGCCCACTTCCTGGTCAGCCCGCGCGAGCAGGACGAGTAGCCAAATCGCGAATGGCGGTGCGGAAAACGCATTGCAGCCCTTCTGCCCGCCGCCTTGACTTGCTCGCCCGGCGACCGGGTTAATCAACCGTCGTTCAGCCCAGCCCGAGGAAGCGATGCCCGATAAGATGGAGACCGCGGAGAAAATCGTCATCGAGACGCTGGGCGACGGCGCTTCCCTGGCCGAATGCCTGCAGCCGCGCCGCTACATCGACAGCGACCATCCGCGCATCGCCGAATTCGCCCGCGACACGGTGGCGGGGATTTCCGACCGGGTCGAGCAGGCGGTGACGCTCTACTACGCCGTGCGCGACGAGATCCGCTACGACCCCTACAACACGCCGCTGAAGCCGGAGGCCTACAAGGCCAGCACCTGCCTGACGCAGGGCTACGGCTATTGCGTGACCAAGGCGGCGCTGATGGCGGCGGCGGCGCGGGCGGCCGGCATCCCGGCCCGGGTCGGTTTCGCCGACGTGCGCAACCACATGACCACCAAGCGCCTGACCGAGTTCATGGGCACCGACGTCTTCTACTACCACGGCTACACGGATCTGTGGCTGGACGGGAAATGGGTGAAGGCGACGCCGGCTTTCAACAAGGGGCTGACCGACAAGTTCCGCCTGAAGTCGCTGGAGTTCGACGGGCGCCAGGATTCGATCTACCACCCCTACGACCTGCAGGGGCAGCGGCACATGGAATACCTGCGCTACCACGGCGCCTTCGTCGACGTGCCGTTCGACACCATCCGCGAGACCTTCCTGAAGGTCTATCCGGGCATGCCCTTCCTGAGCGGCGAGAGCGACCAGCCGGTCGGCGATTTCGCCAAGGAAGCCGAAGCCGAGAACGCCGCCTGAACGGGCGGCCCGCTCCATGTCTTTGGACGATCGCAAGCTGATCGCGCTGCTTGTGGCGCTGAGCGCCTTCGGGCCGATGTCGATGAGCATCTACACGCCGGCCATGACCACGATCGGCCATGCGCTGATGGCGACCGACGAGGAAGTGAAGCTGACGCTGACCACTTTCCTCATCGGCTTTTCCGCCGGCCAGATTCTGTACGGCCCGCTCTCCGACCGCTACGGGCGCAAGCCGGTGCTGCTGGCGGGGGCGGCGGTCTACACCCTGATGAGCCTGGCCTGCGCCTTGGCGCCGTCGGTCCACGAACTGATCGTCCTGCGCGTCTTCCACGGGCTGGGCGTGTGCTCCGGCGCGGTGATCTCGCGCGCCATCGTGCGCGACACATTCGGCCATCAGGGATCGGCGCGGGTGATGTCCTGGATCTCGCTCGGCATCAACATCGCGCCGGCCGTCGCGCCCGTCATCGGCGGCCATCTGACGGCATGGTTCGGCTGGCAGTCGGTGTTCTTCGTGCTGGCCGGCTTCGGCTGCATGGTGTTCGTGGTGGCGCTGCTGGCCTTGCCCGAAACCAATCCCTATATCGGCCAGAGCGCCGGCGTCTGGGGCACGATCAGGCAGGCCGGACCGATGCTGATGCATCGCCAGTTCCTGGGCTACGCGCTGGCGATCGCCGCCACCTTCGCCGTCATGTTCGCCTATGTGGCGGGCTCGCCCTTCGTGCTGATGAACAAGCTCGGCCTGGCGCCGGGCGAATACAGCTACTGGATACTGACCTCGGTGGCAGGCTTCACCCTGGGCAGCTTCATCGCCACCCGCACCGTCACGCGCCTGCCCCTGCCGGTCTGCATCGCCATCGGTCTGGCCGCCTCGATCGCCGGCAGCGCCTTGTCGCTGGGGCTGGCGCTGGCCGGGCATTTCAGCGTCATGGCCATCGTCTTTCCCTATTTCGTCACCGCGATCGGCAGCGGCATGGCCATGGCGCCGGCGATGGCCGGGTCGGTCAACCAGTTCCCGCGCCAGGCCGGCACCGCCTCCTCGCTGATGGGCACGCTGCAGATGGGGGGCGCCGCCCTTTCCACCGTGATCGTCACCGTGTTCACCGACGGCACGCAGATGCCGATGATCTGGGCGATGCTGGGATTCGGCGCCTTCGGCCTGCTGATGACGATGCTGCTGCTGCGTCCGCACCGGCCGGAGCCGATGGCGGTCGTGCCGGTCGAGCCGCTGCCGCCGTCGCCCGCCGCGTCCTAATCAACGATCGCCGCCAGCCAGGAATCGATGCGCCGCCACAGCGGCTCGGCGCCGCGCAGATGGGCGAAATGGCCGGCTTCCGCGAGGCCGACCTCCTGCGGCGCCAGATGCCAGCGCGTCAGCCTCGCCTTGGGCAGGCGGCGGATGAAGTCGTCGCAGGCTTCCTTCGGCGCCAGGCGGCTGTCGTCGCTGAACGAGACCGACAGCACCGGCAGGTCGACCGCGGCCAGGTCGCCGTCGAGATTGCGCTTTTCCGAATCCGAGTAATGGCCGGAGAAGCCCCAGCGCGCCCAGTCCAGCACCACCTGGCGCGCCAGCGGCAGGCCCCAGTTGAACACCGCGCCGTCCAGCCAGCCATGCCAGCGCGCCCACAGCGAGAAGGCGGTGAACGCGTACAGGCCGCGAATCTGGCGCGTCAGGAAAGGCGTCGAGCGGAACCAGACGCTGGTGGTGGTGAGCAGCACCAGGGCGGCGACGGCGCCGGGATTCTGCCCGGCATAGACGCCGCTCAACTGCCCGCCGATCGAGTGGCCCAGCAGCACCAGCTTGCGGCCGGGATAGGTCCGCTGCGCCCAGGCCACCGCCGCCGGCCAGTCCTCGTAAAGATGCTGGCTGACGCCGAAATCGATGCCGCGGCGGGGGATCGGCAGGCTTTCGCCGGTGCCGCGCAGGTCGAGCGTGGCGATGGGATAGCCCTGGCCCGCGAACCAGCGGCTCAGCCGCCGGTAGGCGCGCGCCGGCGCCCCCATGGCGGCGAACACCAGAATCGCCGGCTTGTCCGGATCGGGCGCCGCGGCGGTGAAATCCCGCAAGGCCAGCCGCCAATTGCTGGGGGTGTCCAGCCAGACGAGCCGGCCGTCCTCCGGGCCCTCGCCGGCGCCGGTTTCGCTTGGCGGCACGAGCGGCGGTCAGGACTCGAGGATGGCGACCACGTCCCCTTCGTTCACCGTGTCGCCTTCGCCGAAGCGGATCTCGGCCACCTTGCCGGCCGAGGTCGCGGCCACGGGAATCTCCATCTTCATGGCTTCGAGGATCACGATCGGGTCCTCGGCGGCGACGCTGGAACCGACGGGGGTGGCGATCTGCCAGACCTTGCCGGTGATTTCCGCCTTGATTTCGATGCGCGCCATTGCTTGAACCCTTCCTCGATTGATCCCCGACCGCGATGGTCGTATTGCTATGAATGGCTATTCATAATCTCGCAATCGCAAGAAAGGAAGCGTAAGGACATGGCAGGCTCGCAAATCGTCAAGGACAAGGTGGTGCTGGTCACCGGCGCCGGCCGCGGCATCGGCCGCGACATCGCGCTGATGATGGCCGCCGAAGGGGCCAAGGTGGTGGTCAACGACCTGGGCGGTTCGGCCGACGGCGAGGGAGCGGGCAGCGCGACCCCGGCGCAGGAAGTGGTCGACGAGATCAAGAAGGCCGGCGGCAGCGCCGTCGCCAACTACGATTCGGTCGCCGACCCGGCCGGGGCGGAGCGCATGGTCAAGCAGGCGGTCGAGACCTTCGGCCGCATCGACTGCGTGGTCAACAACGCCGGCATCCTGCGCGACCGCATCTTCCATCGCATGAGCCACATGGACTGGAAGGCGGTGATCGACGTGCACCTGCACGGCAGCTTCAACACCAGCCGCGCCGCCGCCAATTACTTCAAGGAGCAGAACGGCGGCAGCTTCGTGCACTTCACCTCGACCTCTGGCCTGATCGGCAATTTCGGCCAGTCGAACTACGCCGCCGCCAAGCTGGGCATCGTCGGGCTGTCCAAGAGCATCGCGCTCGACATGCAGCGCTTCAACGTGCGCTCCAACTGCATCTCGCCCTTCGCCTGGAGCCGGCTGATCGGCACCATCCCGACCGAGACCGAGGCGGAGAAGGCGCGCGTCGAGCGCATCAAGCAGATGACCACGGCCAAGATCGCGCCGATCTGCGTCTATCTCGCCTCCGACCAGGCCAAGGAGGTGACCGGCCAGATCTTCGGCGTGCGCAAGAACGAGATCTTCCTGTTCAGCCAGCCGCGCGTGCTGCGCTCGGTGCATGCCGGCGACGCGGGCTGGACGCCGCAGAGCATCGCCGACGTCGCCATGCCGGCGATGCAGAGTTCGTTCTACAAGCTCGACCGGTCGGGCGACATCTTCTCCTGGGATCCGATCTGATCGCTCGGAGCCGACCAGCCGGCGGCACGGATAGGGACGGATAGGGAAAGGAGCAATTCTTTCCCTATCTGTTCGGATATATCGTTATGTCTTTTCTTTCAATCGGTTACGGATAGTTTTTGACAGCCGGTCTCAATTGATCTGCGTTAGTAGGATATTTTCTCATACTCCTGATTTTCAAAGATTTTTCCAAACCACACTAGACTCTGACCCGATACGGCGGGGGTGGCCGTATGGGGGATTCATGAGCGATTTTCTGGGCGAGTGGGTGGTTCGCCTTGGCAGCAGCCTTGGCCGCTTTCTGGGCCCGGCCGAGCGTCTGTCGCCGATTTACCTGCTGGTCATGCTCGCCATCGCCTTCGTGCTGTGGCGCCTGGGCCAGCGCGAGCCGGGGCAGGGGTTCTGGCGCTGGCTGTTTCCGCGCTCGGTCTATTTCCACCGCTCGCATGGCGTCGACATCAAGCTGTTCCTGTTCGGGCGCCTGTTCGGCGCGCTCGGCCTGCTGAACCGGCTGGCGCTGGGCACGGCGGCCAGCGCCGGCGTCGTGGCGCTGCTGGCGGCGAATTTCGGCGGCACGCAGCAGCCGACCGAGCTGGGCTTCTGGCAGATGGCGGCGCTGACCCTGGTCTTCGCCCTGGTGGCCGATTTCTCCACCTACTGGGTGCATCGGCTGCATCACGAGAATCCGGTGCTGTGGCCGTTCCATGCCGTGCATCACAGCGCCGAAGTGCTGACGCCGATCACGCTCTATCGCAAGCATCCGGTCTACGACATCCTGGGCGGCCTGCTGCGCGCGCTGCTGGTGGGCGTCACCACCGGCGTCGTCATCTACGCCTTTTTCGGCAAGATCAGCGTATTGGGGATCGGCGGCGCCAATCTCGTCTACTGCCTGTTCAACTTCGTCGGCTCCAATCTGCGCCACTCGCATGTCTGGTTCAGCTACGGGCCGGTGCTGGAGCGCATTTTCGTCTCGCCGGCCCAGCACCAGATCCACCATTCGCGCCTGCCGCGCCATCACGACCGGAACTACGGCGAAGTCTTCGCGCTGTGGGACTGGATGTTCGGCACGCTCTATCTGCCCAAGGGCCGCGAGACTTTCGAGATCGGCCTGAGCGACGCCGCCGGCAATCCGCTGCCGCAGCCGCACGGCAGCTTGCGCGCGGCCTTGCTCGAACCGTTCGCGGCCAGTTTCCGGGCGCTGCGCCAGTCGCTGCAGCGGCGCGCCCGCAAGGACGCCGTGGCGCGATGAATCGGCGCTTCTCGATCTACCTGGACCTGGTGCGGTTCCTCGCCGCCTTCGTGGTGCTGCTCTCGCACTGGGCCTATGCCCGCTTCACCGACGGCAACTACGTCTTCCTGCGGCAGTGGAACGTCGGCAGCGACGCGGTGGTGCTGTTCTTCGTGCTGTCGGGCCTGGTGATCGGCTATACGGCCGACACCAAGGACAGGACCCTGGGCGTTTTCGCCTTCAACCGCCTGACGCGGGTGTGGTCGGTGGCGATTCCCGCCGTGCTGCTGACCATCGGGCTCGACCGGCTGGGATCCCATCTCAACCCCGCCGCCTATGCCGGGCCGTGGTTCGCCGCGCACGATGCGTCCAGCATGCTGTTCTTCGGGCTCACCTTCAGCACCGAGTGGGGGCTGGTGCCGTTCCGCCTGGGCAGCAACGGCCCGTACTGGTCGTTGAGCTACGAGGTCGCCTATTACGCGTTGTTCGCGGCCGCCCTCTACCTGCGCGGGCCGTGGCGGGCGCTGGCGCTGGTCGTCATGGTGCCGCTGTTCGGCATCAGGCCGCTGCTGCTGATGCCCTGCTGGCTGCTGGGCCTGATGGTCTGGCGGAAGCTGCGCGACGGAATCGAACTGCCCGCGCCGCGCGCCTGGCTGCTGGCCGTGGCGTCGCCTGCCATTTATGTCGCCGCCCTTTCGCTCGGCCTGCCCAAGCTGCTGCTCGGCCTGACCATGACCGTCATCGAGCCGCGCTACGTCAACGGGCTGCTGAACTTCTCCAACGAGTTCCTCTGGAACAACCTGCTGGGCCTGCTGGCGGCGGCGCATTTCCTGGGCGTGGCGGTACTGTGCCGGCAGGCCAAGGAGCGGCAGCGGCCGCGCGCCGACGCCGCCATACGCTGGCTGGCCGGCGGCAGTTTCTCGCTCTACCTGCTGCACTATCCGGTGCTGCAGTTCGCCGACGCCGTATTGCCGGAATGGCCGCAGCTCGTGCGTCACCCGGCACTGTTGCTGATCGCTCTCTTCGCTTGCTATCTCGGCGCGGCGCTGTTCGAGCGGCGGTTGAACGCCTTGCGGGGCCTGGCGCGGCAACTGGCCTTCTGGCGCCGGTCGGCGCGCCGGCCCGCGCTCGGCTGACGTCTTCCCTCTCGGACCGACCTTTTCGAAGATCTCCAACCGTCGCTTGCCCGGCGACGGCTGAGACGGTCTGTCGCACTCCGGCCGGCCAGGAGCGCTGTGACATTTGGAAGTCCTTTGTAACAACTGAACAAACGATTAATAGAACCAAACAATTATCTTCAAAACGCCACCAGCAATGATTTTGCGATTGCGAAAGCAATATTGTGCGAATCGACACTTTTTTGCCAAGATTCAGATCAAGTGAAATCAATAGTTGTTGTGGCGCTTCTATCCGAAGGTTTATGCACGTCCCGCCCAGACATACTCTACTTTTGAATTAGAGACCTGTTGTCCCGGGCGTCGTGGCGGCTCCTCGCATATTTGCAGCAGGCGACCGCCTTCCTTGCCAGGGATGCGGAAAATGTCGTTTCAGGCACGTGTCGTGCGGGTCAGCCCCGCCTCCAGGAGTTCCACGGGTTCGGCCTTTGCCGTCCCGCTCGGCCACGGCAAGACGATCGCCGTCACCGGCGGCGCCGGTTTCCTCGGCTCCCATCTCTGCGAAACCCTGATTGCCCAGGGCCATCGCGTGGTGGCGATCGACAACTTCCACACCGGCCGGCGCGCCAACGTGGAGAGGCTGTTCGGCAGCGGCCGCTTCGCGCTGGTCGACCACGACATCGTAGCACCGCTGCCGGCCGGGCTGCCGCGCTTCGACGAGATCTACAATCTCGCCTGTCCCGCCTCGCCGGTGCATTACCAGGCCGACCCGGTGCGCACCGCCCTGATCTGCGCCACCGGCACCTACACCCTGCTCGAGCGCGCCGCCGCCGACGGCGCCCGGTTCTTCCACGCCTCGACCTCCGAGGTGTACGGCGATCCGGAGATGCATCCGCAGCCGGAAGGCTACAACGGCAACGTCAATCCGATCGGCCCGCGCTCCTGCTACGACGAGGGCAAGCGCTTCGCCGAGACGCTGATCACCGACTATGCGCGGCGCGCCGGGCTGACGGCGCGCATCGTGCGCATCTTCAATACCTACGGCCCGCGCATGCAGCCCGACGACGGCCGCGTGGTGTCGAACTTCGTCATCCAGGCGCTGCGCGGCGACGACATCACGATTTACGGCGACGGCAGCCAGACAAGGTCGTTCTGCTACGTCGACGACCTGATCGACGGCTTCCTGCGCCTGATGGCGGCGGGCGAGGAGGTCAAGGGGCCGGTCAATATCGGCAACCCGGCCGAGATCACCGTCGGCGAACTGGCCGAACGGGTGATCGCCCTGACCGGCTCGCGCTCGCGCATCGCCTACCGTCCGCTGCCGGTCGACGATCCAAGGCGCCGCCGTCCCGACATATCGCAGGCGCGCGCGCTTCTGGGCTGGTCGCCCAAGGTGGCTCTCGCCGACGGCCTGACCCGCACCATCGCGCATTTCGACGGCCTGCTCGCGGGCGACGGGCTGGAAGCGGCGATGCGGGAGCGCCGCTTCGCGACCGCCTAGGCCGCGCACCGGGCCGCCGCCATGCTCTTCGACCTCCAGGCGCATCTGCCGGCCATCATTCTGGGTGTCTTCCTGTTCACCCAGGGCCTCTATTTCCTGGCGCTGGCGGTCGACGGCTACCTGTTCTCGCTGCCGGTCAACTGGGTCGACGTCGAGGAGGCGCGCAGGATGGATCCGCGCCGCTATCCCCGCATCGTTCTTTTCTATCCCGTGCTGCGGGAGCTGGAGGAAACGATGCGCACGACCTTCCTGTCGCTGTCCGAGATCGACTATCCGGCCGACAAGTTCTGCGTCGTCGCCATTCCCAATGCCGACGACCGGCCCACCGTGGCCAGCCTGCGCCGCCTGCAGCGGCAGTTCCCGTTCCTGCAGATCGTCGAAGTGCCGCCGACCAACCATCCCTCGTGGCAGCCGGTATGGGATAGCTGGGAAACCAATCCCAAGGCCTATTGGTGGCACCAGGGCTCGCGCCGGCGGGTGCGCGAGCTGCCGCCGAAGAAGACGCGCCAGCTCATCTACGCCTTCTACAACATCGCCACCCGCATGCGCGGCCGCGGCGATTTCCTGATCAACTACATCGACGCCGACAGTTGCCCGCCGCGCGACCACTTCCTGGCCGCCGCCGCCGGCATGCAGCATTACGACGTGCTGCAGGCCACCAACGTCGCCGGCAACCTCAACGTCAGCATGGCGGCGAGCTGGCACGCTTTCGACCATATGGCGTGGGACGGCATGAAATACGCCCATCTCTCCGCCAATGGCCGCCAGCCCTACTGGGTGCTGGGCAAGGGCCTGTTCTTCCGCGCCTCCGACCTGGTGGCGCTGGGCGGCTTCAATCCCTGGATCACCATCGAGGACCCGGAAGTCGGCATGCGCTTCTGGACCAACGGCAAGCGGCTGGGCGTCATCGCCAATCCGCTGATCGAGGAAGTGCCCAACACCATCATGGGCGGCATCACCCAGCGCAAGCGCTGGATCTGCGGCTTCTTCCAGAGCCTGGGCACGCCGCTGCGCCTGATGGGCATGAGCCGCTGGCAGCGCTTCAAGGCGTGGCTGAACTTCGTTCCCTGCCTGTCGCTGTCGATCAACTCCATCGGCCTGCCATTCGGCGTCTGGGTCGGCTGGCGCTATCTCGACGGCCGCGGCGTGCTGCCCGATTGGACGCTGCTGATCGCCGCCGCCTCGCTGACCCTGTCCGGCGTTCTGCTGTTCTCGCTCTATCGCGTGGCGTGGAAACGCACGGCGCTGGTGCTGGACGGCTTCTGGGCCCGCGTCTGGTACATGGTCCGGGTCAATCCGCTGTCGCTGATGGTGTACTGGATCCTGTGGCTGGTGCCGCTGGCCATCGGCTTGCGCATGTACCTGCGCGACGGCGGGCTGGTGTGGGAACGCACCGAGAAGATCGACGCCAATCACGAACTGGTTCGCTCGCAGATCGAGGCTTCGCCGGCGCTGGTCCGGCTCGAGCGCCTGCGCGAGAACCTGCCGCAGAAAAAAGCCGCCTGAGGCGTCATGCGGCAATCCTCCAACCCTCACCGGAACTGACGAAACGGGGTGCGACTATGGCCAAGGGACACGTACTGGTAACCGGCGGCGCCGGCTTCATCGGCTCGCATCTGGTCGACATGCTGATCGAGCGCGATTTCGAGGTTACGGTGCTGGACTGCCTGCTGCCGCAGGTGCACGCCGATGCCGAGACCGACCAGGACGGCTGGCCGGTCTATCTCAACCCCGCCGCCCGCCGCATCAAGGGCGACATCCTCGACGACGGCGTGTTCGAGAAGGCGCTGCGCGGGGCGACGCATCTGGCGCACATGGCGGCCTCGGTCGGCGTCGGCCAGAGCATGACCAACATCGTCGACTACACGCGCAACAACGTGATGGCGGCGGCGCACATGCTGGAAGTGCTGACCCGCACCAGGCACGACGTCAAGCGCATGGTGGTCGCTTCCTCGATGTCGATCTACGGCGAGGGCGAGTACGAGCGCGACGGCCATCAGGTGGCGCCCGGACTGCGCTCGCCCGACCAGCTCCACCGCCGGGAGTGGGAGCTGACGCAGGACGGCAAGCCGCTGCAGCCGGTGCCGACCACCGAGCGCAAGAAGCTGCAGCCGGCCTCGATCTACGCCATCAACAAGCGCGACCACGAGGAGATGTTCATCGCCGTCGGCCGGGCGCTGAACATTCCGACCGTGGCGCTGCGCCTGTTCAACGCCTATGGCTCCCGCCAGGCGCTGAGCAATCCCTATACCGGCGTCGCCGCCATCTTCATCTCGCGCCTGCTCAACGACCAGCCGCCGCTGGTGTTCGAGGACGGCGAGCAGCGCCGCGATTTCGTGCATGTCATGGACGTCGCCAACGCCTTCACCACCGTGCTGGAGAGCGACCGCCAGGTCTGGGAGGCCTATAATTTCGGCAGCGGCCAGTCGATCACGGTGCGCGAGATCGCCAGCACCCTGGCCCGCCTGCTGGGCAAGAACATCGCCCCGGAGATCCTCAACCGCCACCGCGTCGGCGACATCCGCCACTGCTTCGCCGATATCGGCAAGATCCAGCGCGAGTTCGGCATCCGTCCGCTGCGCCGCTTCGAGGAGGGCATGGAGGAGCTGATCCGCTGGGTGCGCACCGCGCGCAAGCCGGTCGACCGTTCCGAGCGCAGCCTGTCGGAGCTGGCCGGCCGCGGCATGGTGGTGTGAGCAAAAGGTCTAGCCGCAGCGGCGGAACACCGGCGTGTCGGACGGCGTCGTGGTGGTCTTGCCGTCGCGGGTAAGGGAGTAGGGGCGCCAGCCGTCGGATATGCGCTGGTAGGTCAGCACGTCGCCGGCCCGCGGCGCCTCGGGGTGCTGGAAGGGCCGGTCGACATCCTTCACCAGCGTCACCAGCAGGCGGCCGCCCTCGACCGCATACCGCGCCTCGCCGAGATAGAAACGCCGGCCGTCGCCGGTCCATTCGAATGTCTTCTCGGCGAGGACATGCCGCATCGCCACGCGGCTGCAATTGGGATCGCCCGACCAGGTGCCGAGGATTTCCTTCGGCACTTGCGCCGCCGCGCTCTGCGCAAGAGCGACGACGATGCCGATGGTCAGGATCGCTATACGGAATTTCGCCATGGACCGAGGATGCCGCAGGCGAAGCGGCACGACAATCGCCGCGCTGGCGGGTAGAATGCAATCCATGCTGAAAGCCAGCGACATTCTCAGCCTCGACGAGATGCAGGCGCTGCGTGGGCGCTCGGACTGGCGCGGCATGGCGCTCATTGCCCATGCCTGGGCGCTGATCCTGGGATCGATGGCGCTGTTCGCCTGGTGGCCCAATCCGCTGACCTTCGTGTTCGCCGTGGCGGTGATCGGCTGCCGCCAGCTCGGTCTGGCGATCCTGATGCACGATGCCGCGCACGGGCTGCTGTTCGCCAGCCCCGGCCTCAACGACCGGCTGGGACAATGGCTGTGCGCCTGGCCGGTGGCCACCAACCTGCAGGCCTATCGGCCCTACCACCTCAAGCACCATCGCTTCACGCAGCAGCAGGAAGACCCCGATCTCGGCCTTTCCGCGCCGTTTCCCATCACGCGCCGCAGCCTCTACCGCAAGTTCCGGCGCGACATGACCGGCCAGACGGCCTACGCGCGGCGCAAGCTGCAATGGCGCGATGCCTGGGGCCCCGCAGACCTGTCGCGGCGGGAGCGGCTGGCGCGCTTGCGGGGCAAGCTGGGCGGCACGCTGCTGGTCAACGCCGTCTTCTTCGCCTTCCTGGCCGCGATCGGCTACTGGTGGCTCTATCCCGCGCTATGGCTGCTGCCGCTCTTCACCTGGTACCAGCTCGTCAGCCGCATCCGCAACATCGCCGAGCACGCGGTGGTGCCCGACAACGACGATCCGCTGCGCAACACCCGCACCACCTTGCTCGACCCGCTGACGCGGCTGTTCGTGGCGCCTTACTGGGTGAACTACCACCTCGAGCACCACCTGTTCCTGTTCGTGCCCTGCTACCGCTTGCCGGACGCGCACAGGCTGATGATCGAGAAGGGCTACGGCCCGCGAATGGAGCTGAAGCGCGGCTACCGGCAGGTGCTGCGCGAAGCGGCATCCGCCACCGTCGATTCCAGGCGCGGCGGCGGCGGGGAGAACGTCCAGTTCATCTGACGCCGGTATTGGCCCGTCAGGCGCGGTGCCTGATCAGGTTCCACGCCAGCTCGGCCAGCATCTTGGCGCGGTTGCCGAAGCTCAGCGCCGTGGTCGAGGCCGAGTTGCCGTCCAGCCCGCGCTTGTAGACGCCCTGGGCGATGCCGGCCAGGCGGAACATCGAGAACGCCATGTAGAAATCCCAGTAGGGAATGCCGTCGCGGCCGGTGCGCCGGCAATAGGCGTCGAGATATTCCTGCTCGGTGGGGAAGCCCAGCGCCTTCAGGTCCTGCCCGGCCAGGCCGGAGGTGGCGCCGAAGCCCTTGCCGAAATGGTAGATCATGCAGTTGTAGCCCAGGTCGGCGAGCGGATGGCCCAGGGTCGACAGCTCCCAGTCGAGCACGGCGATGATGCGCGGCTCGGTGGGATGGACGATGGTGTTCTCCAGCCGGTAATCGCCGTGCGCGATGGTGGTCTCGTCGCTGCCCGGCGGGATATTGGCCGGCAGCCAGGATTTCAGCCGCTCCATCTCGGGGATCTCGTCGGTCTTGGCCAGGTCGTACTGGCTCGACCAGCGCGCGATCTGGCGCTCGAAATACTGGCCTTCCTTGCCGTAGCCGCCCAGGCCGACCGCCTTGTAGTCGACCTTGTGCAGGCGGGCCAGCACGTCGTTCATGTTGTCGACGATGGCGCCGCGCTCGGCCGGCGTGCATTCGGGCAGCAGCGGCTCGCGGAAGATGCGGCCTTGCAGGAACTCCATGACGTAGAAGGCGGTGCCGATCACCGCGGCGTCCTCGCACAGGCAGAAGGCGCGCGCTACCGGCACGTCGGTCTTGGCCAGCGCGGAGATCACCTTGTATTCGCGGTCGACGGCATGGGCGGAGGGCAGCAGCTTGCCCGGCGGCTTCTTGCGCAGCACGTACTGGCGGCCCTTGCCGTCGGTGAGATGGAAGGTGGGGTTGGACTGGCCGCCGTCGAACTGCCGCACCGTCAGCGGCGGCACGAAACCCTCGACGTTCTGCTTCATGTATTCCGCCAGCGCCGCCTCGTCGAAACGATGCGCCTCGCGCACCGGCGTCAGGTTGGCGGGCAGGGGAGCGGTGGGGCTGGACGGCATCGCAACTGTTTCCCGTATGGCTAGTTCACTTGCCGTTCGCGGCCTTCCCAGAACGGCTTGCGCAGCTCGCGCTTGAGGATCTTGCCGGTCGGATTGCGCGGCAGCGCGTCGATGAAATCGACCGAACGCGGCACCTTGTAGCCGGCAATGCGCTCGCGCGCAAAGGAGATCAGCTCGCCCTCGCTGAGCGCGGCGTCCTTCTTCCGCACCACGAAAGCCTTGACCGATTCGCCCCAGCGTTCGTCGGGCACACCGATCACCGCCACGTCGGCCACGCCCGGATGCTCGAACAGGGCGTTCTCGATCTCGGCTGGATAGATGTTCTCGCCGCCGGACACGATCATGTCCTTCACCCGGTCGTGGATGTAGAGATAGCCTTTCTCGTCCATGTAGCCGGCGTCGCCGGTGTGGAACCAGCCGCCGCGGATCGCCTTGCGGGTAGCCTCGTCCAGCTTCCAGTAGCCTTTCATGACCTGCGACGAGCGCACCGCGATCTCGCCGACATCGCCGGGCCTGGCCACGTCCTTGCCCTCGCCGTCGACGATGCGGACTTCCACCCCGCGCTGCAGGTAGCCGCAGGACAGCAGCTTGTGCGCGTCGTTGGGATCGTGGTCGGAGGGCGGCAGCAGCGTGATGGCGCCGGTGGTCTCGGTCAGGCCGTAGACCTGCTGGAAGCCGCAGGGGAAGACGCCCAGCGCCTGGCGCAGCACCTCCACCGGCATGGGCGCGGCGCCGTAGACGATCAGGCGCAGGCTGGAGAGATCGGTCTCCCCGATCTGCGGCGCCTGCAGCAGGAACAGCACCATGGCTGGCACCAGCAGCACCACGTCGATGCGGTCCTGCTCGATCGATTTCAGGATCTGCGCCGGCACGAACTCGCGGAACACGTAGTTGGTGGCGCCGCTATAGATGCCGACCAGGCCCCAGCCGGCGCCGCCGATATGGAAGGCGGGCATGCACACGATGTTGCGCCGGCCCGGCCCCATCTCCCAACTCGGCACCCAGATCGGCAGCATGTTGACGAAGTTGAAGTTGCTGATCTGCGCGCCCTTGGGGTGGCCGGTGGTGCCGCTGGTGTAGAGCTGGATGGCGACGTCCTGCGGCTCGACCGGCAGCATCGGGTCGGCGTCCGCTTGCGCATCGCGCCAGGCGGCGAAATCCTGCCAGCCCGGATGGCTGCCGTTGAGGGTGACGATCTTGCGCACGGTCCTGAGCTGGTCGCGGATCTTCTCGACGACGGGAAAGAACTCCTCGCCGACGAACAGGATCTCCGCCTCGGCGTCGTTGATGACATAGGCGACTTCCGGCGGCGCCAGCCGCCAGTTCACCGACACCAGCACCGCATTGGCCTTGGTGGTGCCGAAGAAGAGCTGGAAGAACAGGTCGGAGTTCTTGTCGAGCTGCGCCACCCGGGCCTGCGGCCGGACGCCGTCGGCGATCAGGGCGTTGGCGATGCGGCTGGCCTGGCGGTCGAGCTGCCCGTAGGAGGTGGTGCGCCCTTCGAACACCATGGCCGGCGCCTCGGGCCGGATGGCGGCGTGATGGCGGGTGACGTCGGCAAGCGCCTTGATGGCAGGTGCGGCGGCCATTCTTCCTCCCTGGGACCGGCTTGCCCGCCGGCCGATTTTTGCCGGCATCCTAACAAGCGCCCCCTTGCGGTTGAAGCGGTTTGCCCCGAAATACCCCTGGCAAGCCTTTGTTTTGTGGCCGAAATCGGCCACCGTGGGTATAGTGGCAAAAGAGGTTCCGCGCTTCGGAACCGGCGCGATCGGCGGGTCATGCTGGGTAGGCTGTTCGGCAAATCGGAAAAATCGCACAGGCAGGCCGGCGCGCGCGTTCCCGAGGGCGTGCGGGTCTATTGCGTGGGCGACATCCATGGCCGCGCCGACCTGCTGCAGGCGCTGCACCGCGGCATCCGGGCCGACGCGGCGCAGAACCGCGCCGGCATCGCGCGCAACGTCGTGGTCTATGTCGGCGACTACGTCGATCGCGGCATGCAGAGCCGCGAGGTGATCGACCATCTGCTGGGCGATCCGCTGCCCGAGTTCGAGAAGGTCTATCTCAAGGGCAATCACGACGACTCCCTGCTGCAGTTCCTGCGCGATCCGGAATTCGGGCCGCTGTGGTTCTCCTATGGCGGCGACGCCACGGTGCTGAGCTACGGCGTGCGCATGTCGCCCAGCAAGATCGGGCGCGAGCGCTTCGAGGACATGCGCCGGCAGCTCGAGGCCAACCTGCCGCCTTCGCACCTGGAATTCCTGCAGTCGCTGCGACTGGTGTGGGAATGCGGCGACTATCTCTTCGTCCATGCCGGGTTCCGGCCGGGCGTGGCGCTGCAGCAGCAGAAGCCGGAAGACATGATGTGGATCCGCGAGGAGTTCCTGGAGAGCCGGCACGATTTCGGCAAGCTGGTGGTGCACGGCCATTCGGTGACCGACGCGCCAGAGCTGCGGCCCAACCGGATCGGCATCGACACCGGCGCCTACGCCTCGGACACGCTGACCTGCCTGATCCTGGAAGGCGAGACGCGGCACTTCATCTGCACGGAAAAGGCGCGCCAGGCGTCGACGGGCTGACCGAATTTCGGGGGCATCATGGGGAAGCGGATTCTGGTTACCGGCGGGGCGGGGTTCCTGGGCTCGCATCTGTGCGAGCGGCTGCTGGCGGAAGGCAACGACGTGCTGTGCGTCGACAACTACTTCACCGGCACCAAGACCAACATCCTGCGCATCCTCGACAATCCGCGCTTCGAGGTCATGCGCCACGACGTGACCTTCCCGCTCTACGTCGAGATCGACGACATCTTCAACCTGGCCTGTCCGGCCTCGCCGGTGCATTACCAGCACGATCCGGTGCAGACCACCAAGACCTCGGTGCACGGCGCCATCAACATGCTGGGCCTGGCCAAGCGGGTGCGCGCGCGCATCATGCAGGCCTCGACCAGCGAGGTGTATGGCGATCCCACCGTGCATCCGCAGACCGAGGACTATCGCGGCAACGTCAACCCGCTGGGCCCGCGCGGCTGCTACGACGAGGGCAAGCGCTGCGCGGAGACGCTGTTCTTCGACTACTGGCGCCAGCACCGGCTGCGCATCAAGGTGGCGCGCATCTTCAACACCTACGGTCCGCGCATGCATCCCAACGACGGGCGCGTGGTGTCCAACTTCATCGTCCAGGCGCTGCGCGGGCAGGACATCACCGTCTACGGCGAGGGCCGGCAGACCCGCGCCTTCTGCTACGTCGACGACCTGATCGAGGGCTTCATGCGGCTGATGGCGACGCCGGACGATTTCACCGGCCCGGTCAATCTCGGCAACCCGGTCGAGATCGCCATCCGCGAACTGGCCGAGCGCATCATCGACCTGACCGGCGCCAAGTCGAAGCTGGTGTTCAAGCCGCTGCCGCAGGACGATCCCCTGCAGCGCTGCCCCGACATCGGGCTGGCGCGCAAGGTCCTGGGCTGGGAGCCGACGGTGCGGCTGGAGGACGGTCTGACCAGGACCATCGCCTATTTCGACGCGCTGCTGTCGGGCCGGCTGGAGAAGGCGCCGGCCTGAATAGAGCGGATCACGATCAGACGGAAGCGCAGACGCTTCCGTCTGATCGTGTGAATCCGCTCTATCCTTTAATGATTAGAGCAAATTCACATGTTTTGACGGCATCGCTTGCGATGCCGTCAAAACATGATTTGCTCTATTTGTCGACGCGGCCGTAAACGTCGTCGAAGCGCTCGATGTCGTCCTCGCCGAGATAGGCGCCGGACTGCACCTCGATCAGGTGCAGCGGCTCGCCGGTGGCGTTCTCCAGCCGGTGGCGGGTGCCGGGCGGGATGTAGGTCGACTGGTTCTCGTGCAGGTCGAAGACGCGCTCCTCCTGCGTCACCCGCGCCGTGCCGCGCACCACCACCCAGTGCTCGGCGCGCCGGCCGTGGCGCTGCAGCGACAGGCGCTGGCCGGGCAACACGGTGATGCGCTTGACCTGGAAGCCGGGCCCGGCGTCGAGGCTTTCGTAGGAGCCCCAGGGGCGGAACACCTTGCGGTGCGCGACGGCGGCGGTGCTGCCCCGCGCCTTCAGCGTCTCGACGATCAGCTTGACGTCCTGTGCCCGCTCGCGCGGCGCCACCAGCACCGCATCGCGCGTCGCCACCACCACCAGGTCGCGCACGCCCAGCGCGGCGATCAGGATGCCTTCCTCCGAGCGCAGGTAGGAGCCCGCCGTGTCGGCCAGCAACGCATCGCCCTGCACCACGTTGCCCGCGCCATCGGCCGCGCCGATGCTCCACAGGGCCGTCCACGAGCCCAGATCGCTCCACTGCATGTCGACCGACACTACCCCGGCGCGCCGGGTGTGCTCCATCACCGCATAGTCGATGGAGCGGGACGGACAGGCGGCGAAACAGTCGCGGTCGAGCCGGACGAAATCGAGGTCGCGCCGCGCCTGGGCCAGGGCCTGGCCGGCGGCGTCGAGGATGTCCGGCGCCGCCGCGCGCAACTCCTCGACCAGGTCGCGGGCGCGGAACAGGAAGATGCCGCCGTTCCAGAAATAGCCGCCCTCCGCCAGCCAGGCGACGGCGGTGTCGCGGTCCGGCTTCTCGACGAAGCGCTCGACCTCGTGCGCCCCGGCGCAGCCTTCCAGGGCCGGGCCGCGGCGGATATAGCCGAAGCCGGTTTCCGGCCGGTCCGGCGCGATGCCGAACGTCATCAGCCGGCCCTGGGCGGCGGCGCGGGCGGCGATGGCGATGGCGCGGCGGAAAGCGGCCTCGTCGCCGATCACGTGATCGGAGGGCATCAGCAGCAGCAGCCCGTCCGGATCCTGGCGCGCCACCATCAGGGCGGCGACGGCGGCGGCGGGGGCGGTGTTGCGGCCCATCGGCTCGAGCACGATGGCGGCGTCGGCGATGCCGATCTGGCGCAACTGCTCGGCGATGACGAAACGGTGCTCGTCGTTGGCGATCAGGATGGGCGGGGCGAACAGGCTGCGGTCGGCGGCACGCAGCACGGTCTGCTGCAGCAAGGTGCGCTCGCCGGCCAGCGCGTGCATCTGCTTGGGATAGAGCTCGCGCGAGAGCGGCCACAGACGGGTGCCCGACCCGCCGGACAGGATGACGGGATGGATCGGCCGGTCCATCGCCTCAGACGGCGCGGCGCAGGGCCGGACCGGTCATCTGGTCGTGGATCCAGCGATAGGTGCGTTCCAGCCCGTCCTCCAGCCGGATCGCGGGCGTCCAGCCCAGCACGCGGTCGATCATCGTGTTGTCGCTGTTGCGCCCGCGCACGCCCTTGGGCGCGTCGAGCTTGTAGCGCCGCTTCAGCCGCACGCCGCCGATCCGCTCGGCGATGTCGACCAGCCGGTTGATGCTGACCAGCTCGTCGCTGCCGATATTGATCGGCTCGGCGACGCCGCTTTCCATCAGCCTGACGCTGCCTTCCAGGCAGTCGTCGATATACATGAAGCTGCGCGTCTGCTCGCCGTCGCCCCAGATCTCGATCTCGTGCTGGCCCGACAGCTTGGCCTCGATCACCTTGCGGCAGATCGCGGCCGGCGCCTTCTCGCGGCCGCCGTCATAGGTGCCCCAGGGGCCGTAGACGTTGTGGTAGCGCGCGACGCGGGTGACCAGCCCGTAATCCTCAAGGAAGTGCCGGCACATGCGCTCGCTGAACAGCTTCTCCCAGCCATAGCCGTCTTCGGGCATGGCGGGATAGGCGTCCTCCTCGCGCAGCGCGGTGACGTCGGCGGAGGTCTGCTTGTCGGCGTTGTAGACGCAGGCCGAGGAGGAGAAGAAGAAGCGCCGGGCGCCCGCCTCGCGGGCGGCCATCAGCATGTGGGTGTTGATCAGCACCGAGAGCATGCACTCGGCCTTGTGCGTCTCGATGAAGCCCATGCCGCCCATGTCGGCGGCCAGGTTGTAGACTTGCGCCGCACCCCGGGCGGCGTCGCGACAGGCCGCCGCCTCGCGCAGGTCCAGCACCCGCTCGTCGACGCCGGGATGGCGCTGGTACCACTCGGACTTGGGCTTCATATCGACGGCGCGGATGTCCGACCAGCCCAGCCGTTTCAGGTGCCCGACCAGATGCCCGCCAATGAAGCCGCCGGCGCCCGCGACCAGCACCAGCCCCCGCTGCGATGTCGAAGAATCCAACCCCGTCCCCCAATAAAACTGTCGATATATTAACAGTTTATCCCGGCAATGCGAACCCGTTTGTCAGGCCCTGATACCGCTTATCAGGGCTTCGAACCGGTCGGCGATCGGCCCGATGGCGAAGGTCCGCTCGGCATAATCGCGCGCCCGCGCCCCCATGGCGGCCAGCCGCGCCGGCTCGCGCCGCAGTTCGAGGGCGGCGGCGAGGAAGCCGTCGCGGTTCTCCGGATCGACCACGATCCCGGCCTGCTCGCGTTCGATCAGCCGCGCCGCCAGGTTCTGCCGTGGCATGGCGGCCAGGATCGGGCGGCCGGCGCTGAGATAGCTCAGCACCTTGGACGGCACCGAGAAGATCCCCGCCTCGCGCTCGAGCAGGACGATGGCGATGTCGGCCGCCCCCAGCATGTCGGCCAGGGCGGCATAGGGCTGGAACGGCAGCAGGGTCAGGCGGTCGAGCCGGCGCGCCGCCTTCTGCTGCGCCAGGAAATCCGCGCCCAGCCCCTGCGAGGCCACGATCAGCCGGGCGCCGGAGTCGGGCGTCAGGGCCGCAGCCAGCGAGGCCAGCAGCTCGGGATTGTGCTTCAGGCCCAGCGTCCCGGCATAGACGAAGCAGAACTCCTCGGCGCAGCCCTGCGCCAGCGACCAGGCATTGCGCTTGGGCCGGGGCGCGATCTCGGTCGACGGTGCCCAGTTCTCGATCGTGGCGCAGCGTTGCGCCGCCACGCCCATGGCGCGCAGGATCGGCGCGAAATCCTCGCTGATCGCCACCACCGCATCGCTGCTGCGCAGGCAGCGCGCTTCCTTCGCCGCCAGCAGGCGGGCGGCGAGGGAGCCGATGACCGGCAGGCGCTGCGGCAGGAGGCGCCGGGCGGCTTCGCCATAGAGGTCCTGCAGCCAGAAGACGAAGCGGGCGCCGGAGCGCCGCGCGGCTGCCAGCGCCGCCGCCTGGATATCGGGCGCGCCGTTGCCGCAGATCACCACGTCCGGCTCGCGCTCGGCGATGCGCTGGGCCAGCAGCCGGCCATAGCGGCGCTCCTGCCGCCAGCGCTCGACATAGGTGTATTTGGCGACCGGCCGGCCGAGGCTGATGGCAGCGACGGAGAAGGTCTCGGGGTCGTCCGCGGAGCGCCGCAGCGCGCCCTGCGGCGTCTGGATCGAATCGGAGTAGCAGTGGTGCACGTGATGGCCGCGGCGGGCCAGTTCGCGCGACAGCTCGACCTGGAAGGGATGCCCCGAATAATCGTGCACGACGATCTTCAGGGCCGCCCCCGTCATACCTTGGTTTGCCGCACGACGTATTCGAAGAGCTGGTCCAGGCAGTGCTCGAAGGACAGCGCCTCGGTGTCGATCACCAGGTCGGGCGTCTCTGGCGCCTCGTAGTCGGAGGAGATGCCGGTGAAATCCGCGATCTCGCCCTTGCGCGCCTTCACGTACAGGCCCTTGGGGTCGCGCGTCTCGCAGGTCGCCAGCGAGGCCTTGACGAAGACCTCGGCGAAGTTGCCTTCGCCGGCCGATTTACGGGCATGCTCGCGGCCGGCGCGGAACGGGGAGATGAAGGCGGTGATGGCGATCATGCCGGCATCGGCGAACAAGGCGGCCACTTCCGCGACGCGGCGGATGTTCTCGGTGCGGTCGTCGGCGGAGAAGGTGAGGTCGGCGTTCAGGCCGCGCCGCACGTTGTCGCCGTCCAGCACGTAGGTCTGGTAACCGCGCTCGAACAGGCGGCGCTCCAGCGCCATGCCCAGCGTCGATTTGCCGGCGCCGGACAGGCCGGTCAGCCACACCACCAGGCCGCGATGGCCGTTGCGCAGGTTGCGCACGTCCTTCTGCACGGCATGGGCGACGGCGGTGAGATTGGTGCCGGCCTGGGTGCGCAGGCGGCGCTGGTCGGGAATGCCGTGCAGGTCGGCGACGCCGCCGCCGACCACGCCGCTGATGTCGATCAGCGCGAAGCGGCCGGTGGCGGGCAGGTCGAGGTAGTTGTCGACCGGGATCACCTCGCCCAGGCGCATGCGCACGTCGGCCAGGTCGTTCTGCTCGACCGACAGGGCGCCGCTCTCGACCGCGGCCGGGCGGATGCGGCTGACGATCTCGGTGATCTGGGCCGGCACCTCGCTGGTGCCGATGCGCAGCCGCAGCGCCTGGCCGATGGTCAGCGGCGTCTTGGGCAGCCAGAAGATGCGCGCCTTGATCTCGTTGGTCTCGATCGGCGCGTCTTCGACATGGCTGAACAGCGCGCCGCGATCGGCGAAGACCTGGTCGTCCAGCGTCAGGCCGACCGACTGGCCGGCGCCGGCTTCCAGCACCGGCCGGTCGGCGCCAAACACCTCGATGCTGCGCACCCTGGTCTGCCGGTTGATCGGCGAGATCAGCACCGCATCGCCGACCGCGACCTTGCCGCTTTCGATGCGGCCGGCATAGATGCGCTTGTCGCCGACGCGATAGGTGTCCTGCACCGGGAAGCGGAAGGGCTGCTGGTCGCGCGCCGGGGTGGGGCCGAAGCCGTCCAGGCTCTCCAGCAGGGTCGGGCCCTTGTACCAGGCCATGCGCTCGCTGCGGCGGGCGATGTTGTGGCCGTCGAGTGCGGCGGCCGGAATGACGGCGTTGGGCGTCAGGCCGACTTCGCTCAGCAGCGCCCGCGCTTCTTGCTCCAGCCTGGCGAAGCCGGCTTCGGAATAGTCGATCAGGTCGAGCTTGTTCACCAGCACCACGAGCTGGCGCACCCCCAGCAGCGACAGCAGCATGGCGTGGCGGCGGGTCTGCGGCTTGATGCCTTCCGAGGCGTCGATCAGCAGCAGGGCGGCGTCGCTTTCGGCGGCGCCGGTGATCATGTTGCGCACGAACTCGTGGTGGCCCGGCGCGTCGACCAGCACGAACTGGCGATGCGGCGTCTTGAACCACACCGTCGTGGTGTCGATGGTGATGCCCTGGTCGCGCTCGGCCTGGAAGGCGTCGAGCGCGAAGGCCCATTCGATGGCCCGGCCGCGCTTCTTGGAAATGGCTTCCAGCGCCTCGAGCTTGCCCTCGGCCAGGGAATCGGTGTCGTAGAGCAGCCGGCCGACCAGGGTGGACTTGCCGTGATCGACCTCGCCGACGATGACCAGCCGGACGCTTTGCAGTTCGCCGCTCATTTCTACATGTACCCCGCGCGGCGCAGGCGCTCGAAGGCGTCTTCCGATTCGTGGTCCATGGCGCGGCCGGCGCGTTCGGCCTGCCGGGTGCTTTCCAGCTCGGCGATGATCTTCTCGACCGTGTCGGCCTGGCTGGCGATCGGGAAGGTGATGTCCTTGTCGCCCAGCGAGCGGTAGCGCTTGCCGTCGCGGGCGAAGTAGAGGTCGATCGCCGGCATGTTCTCGCGCTGGATGTAGCGCCAGATGTCGATCTCGCGCCAGTGCAGCAGCGGATGGATGCGCACGTGCACGCCGGCGGGATAGTTGGCGTGGTAGAAATTCCAGAACTCCGGCGGCTGGTCGCGGAAGTTCCACTCGCCGTCGACCGCGCGCGGGCTGAACACGCGCTCCTTGGCGCGGATGCTCTCCTCGTCGCGGCGGATGCCGGCGATGATGCCGCCGAAGCCGCGCTCGGCGATCATGCGCTTCAGCCCGAAGGTCTTGCGCGCCGCCGAGCGGGCGGCCGGCGGCAGGGTGGGGTCCATCTCCTCGACCGGCGGGCAGTCGCCGACGATCAGGTCGAGGTCCCATTCCCGGGCGTAACGGTCGCGGAAGGCGTACATCTCGGGGAACTTGCGGCCGGTATCGATATGCATGACCGGGAAGGGCAGCTTGCCGTAGAAGGCCTTGCGGGCCAGCCAGACCATGACGTTGCTGTCCTTGCCCAGCGACCACAGCATGCCCAGCCGCGGCACCAGCGCCCGCGCCTCGCGGAAAATATAGATGCTTTGGCTTTCCAGCCGGTCGAGATGGTCCATTTGCCCTTGCCGTACCGCAATGCGGCCGGTAGGCATACACAAGCGAGTGCCCAAATCAAGCGACGTTTGCGCGCAGCCTACCAGGCATTCCGCCGGCGCAGGACCTCGGCCACCGTCATCAGCAGTATCTTCAGGTCGAAGCGCAGCGACCAGTTCTCGATATAGAAGAGATCGTGCTCGACGCGGCGCTGGATTTTCTCCAGCGTGTCGGTCTCGCCGCGCCAGCCATTGACCTGGGCCCAGCCGGTCAGTCCCGGCTTCACCCGGTGCCGCGCGGCGTATTCGGCCACCGCCTCCTCGAACGGCACGTTGGCGGCGCGGGTGCCGTTGGCGTGCGGGCGCGGGCCGACCAGCGACATCGAGCCGTTCAGCACGTTGAAGAGCTGCGGCAGCTCGTCGAGGCTGGTGCTGCGCAGGAAGCCGCCGATCGGCGTCAGCCGCGGATCGTTCTGGCGCGCCTGCACCAGCACCCCGGGCTCCGCCCCCTCCACCCGCATGGTGCGGAACTTGAAGATTTCGATCAGGTGGTTGTTGAAACCGTAGCGCGGCTGGCGGAACAGCACCGGGCCGGGGCTGGTCAGCTTTATGGCGAGCGCGATCAGCAGCATGATCGGCGCGAAGGCCAATAGCAGGGCGCTGGCCAGGCCGAAATCCTCCAGCCGCTTCAGCACCAGCTTCTCGTCGGACAGCGGGCGGTCGAAAACGTTCAGCACCGGCACGTCGCCCAGCGTGCCGAAGGAGCAATGCGCGAGCTGGTACCCGATCATGTCCGGCGCCAGCCGGATGTCCACCGGCAGCGTCCACAGACGCTTCAGGACGTTGACGATGCGCTCTTCCTCCGACCACGGCAGCGCCACGGCGATCAGATCGACGCGCTGGCGGCGGGCATCGGCGAGCAGCGCTTCTATGGCGCCGCGATACTCGACGCCGGCCACCGGCCCGCCCTCGGCGGGAGGAGCGTCGTCGTAGACGCCGACCAGCACCATCTCGCGGTCGGGCAGGCGCTTGAGGTGCTCGATCAGCCGCGCCGCCACCGGCCCGGCGCCGACCACCGCCACGGCCTTGGCCAGGCGCCCGATCTCGGTCCAGCGCGCCAGCAGCAGGCGCAGGCCGATGCGCACCAGCACGAAACCGATATAGCCGGTGATAAACCAGACGATCACCCAGCCGCGCGAGAAATCGGCCGAGACCTTGGCGACGAAGGCGGCCACGATCAGGAAGCCGCCGACCGCGGTCCAGGCCAGCAGGGGGCGGGTGAACTGGGCGAACCAGTTGCGCCAGATGCGCTCGTCGTAGAGGCCGAAAAAGGGAAAGATGTTGGCCGTCAGCAGCGCCGCCAGCACGATGCCGACGATGTGCTTGCCGTCGAGGTCGTCGAGCAGGGTAGCCAGGTAGATCTGGTAGGCGGCCAGCGCGGCGAGGACGACCACCGCGACGTCGGCCAGCCGCAGGACGTTCCGCACCAGCACGAGCGATACCGGTCGCACCGCATTCATTTTGCGGGTGTCCCTGCCTTGCGGGCGCTATCCATTGGGTATGTCGTTTGAAACTGTCTGGTAACGGGTTGGAACCTAAGCCAAAATAGTCACGAAATCAATATGATATGGTTTCGCCTAGCGCCGAGGGCCGCCGCCCGGGCCCAGGCGCCGCGATCGGGAAAAAACAAAGCTGTTTCATGAATCTGGCCGACATTACGCCCCTGATCCTGACCTGCGACGAAGGCGCCAATATCGGCCGGACCCTGCAAGGCCTGGCCTGGGCCAGGCGTATCGTGGTGGTCGATTCGGGCAGCACCGACGACACGCTGGAGATCGTCGGCCGCGATCCGCGGGCGCAGGTCTTCCAGCGCCGCTTCGATTCGCATGCGGCGCAGTGGAATTTCGGGCTGCAAGGCACCGGCATCGACAGCGAATGGGTGCTGGCGCTGGACGCCGATTACGGCGTGGACGATGCCTTCGTCGCGGAATTGCGCGCGCTGGCGCCCGATTCGCAAACGGCCGGCTACCGGGCTGCCTTCGCCTACTGCATCGACGGCGCGCCCTTGCGCGCCTCGCTCTACCCGCCGGTTACCGTGCTGTTCCGCCGCGCCGCCGGCCGCTACGTGCAGGACGGCCACACCCAGCGTCTGGAAGTGTCCGGCGCCGTCGCGGCCCTGTCGGCCAAACTGCGGCACGACGATCGCAAGCCGTTGCAGCACTGGCTGCGGTCGCAGGCGCGCTACATGGCGCTGGAAGCGGACAAGCTGCGCGCCCGGCCGTGGTCGGCGCTGGATACGATCGACCGGCTGCGGCGGTTGCGTATCGTGGCGCCGCCGGCGGTGTTTTTCTACTGCCTGCTGGGCAAGGGGCTGATATTCGATGGCCGCGCCGGCCTGTTCTACGCCTTGCAGCGCGCCACGGCCGAGATGGTGCTGTCGCTGACGCTGCTGCGCGGCGATCTGCAGCGGCGAGGGAAGCAGCCATGACCGCCATCCTGGGGCTCAACGCGTTCCACGCCGATTCGGCGGCCTGCCTCGTGGTCGACGGCAAGCTGCTGGCGGCGGCGGAGGAGGAACGTTTCCGCCGCCAGAAGCACTGGGCGGGATTTCCCCAGCACGCCATCGCCTGGTGCCTGGCGGAAGCCGGCCTGACGCTGGCCGACATCGATCACGTCGCGCTCAACCGCGATCCCAACGCCAACATGCTGCGCAAGATCGCCTATGTGCTGCGCCGCCGCCCCAGCCTCGGCCTGGTGCGCCAGCGGCTGGGCAACCGGCGGCAGTGGCGCGACATCGCCGCATTGCTGGCGCAGGCGTTGCCGCAGCATGCCTTCAAGGGCACGATCCACCCGATCGAGCATCACGAGGCGCATCTGGCGTCGGCCTTCCTGGTATCGCCCTTCGAGCAGGCGGCGGTGGTGTCGGTCGACGGCTTCGGCGATTTCTCCAGCGCCGCCTGGGGCGTGGGCGACGGCAACCGCATCGACGTGCGTGGCCGCGTCCATTTTCCCCATTCGCTGGGCATTCTTTACGAGGCGGTGACGCAATACCTGGGATTCGTCCATTACGGCGACGAATACAAGGTCATGGGCCTGGCGCCTTACGGGCAGCCCGGTTTCCGGCCGCAATTCGACAAGCTGGTGAGGCTGCACGCCGACGGGCGCTTCGAGCTCGATACCAGCTACTTCACCCACGCCAGGGAAGGCGCCAACTATCAGATCAGGGACGGGGTGCCGTCGGGGGGCAGGCTCTATTCGCCGGCCCTGGTCGACCTGCTCGGCCCGGCGCGCCAGCCCGGGGAAGCGCTGGAGCAACGCCATCGCGATATCGCCCGCTCGCTGCAGGCGGCCTACGAGGACGCCTTCTTCAACCTGCTGGAGGCGGCCTGGCGGCAAAGCCAGGCGCCGTCGCTGGCGCTGGCGGGCGGCTGTGCCTACAACTCGGTCGCCAACGGCAAGATCTACGAACGCTCGCCCTTCGTGCATTGCTACGTCCAGTCGGCGGCGGGCGACGCCGGCGGCGCCATCGGCTCGGCCTATGCCGTCTGGCACCGGCTGCAGCCGGACGCGCCGCGCCAGCGCATGAGCCATGCCTATTACGGCCCGTCCTTCGATCGCCCCGCCATCGCCGCCGCCCTCGACCAACGCCGCGACGATTTGCAGGCGCAGAACTGCAAAATCGAGACGCTGGAGGACGAGACGGCACTGTGCGGCCGCGTGGCCGGCGCGATCGCCGAAGGCCAGGTGGTGGGCTGGTTCCAGGGCCGCATGGAGTGGGGGCCGCGCGCGCTAGGCAACCGGTCGATCCTGGCCGATCCGCGGCGGGCCGACATGAAGGACATCCTGAATTCCAAGATCAAGCGGCGCGAATCGTTCCGCCCCTTCGCGCCGTCGGTGCTGCGCCAGCATGTCGCCGAATGGTTCGAGACCGACGACGACGTGCCGTTCATGATGCAGGTCTATCGCATCCAGCCGGCCAAGCGGGCCGCGATTCCGGCGGTCACCCATGTCGACGGCACCGGACGGCTGCAGACGGTGACGGCCGAGGCCAATCCGCGCTATGCGCGCCTGATCGAGTGCTTCCTGAGCCTGACCGGCGTGCCCATGGTGCTGAACACGTCCTTCAACGAGAACGAGCCGGTGGTGTGCCGGCCGGAGGAAGCCATCGACTGCTTCCTGCGCACCCGCATGGACCTGCTGGTGCTGGGCGAGATGGTGGTCAGCCGCTAACGCCGCGCCCGGGGATCAGCTCGCGGCAGGCCGCCTCCCATTGCGCGCCGATGGCGTCCCAGTCGTAGCGCGTCGCCGCGAGATGGCGGCCGTTGCGTCCCATGGTCTCGGCCAGTCCGGCGTCGGACAGGATGGTTGCCATCGCTTCCGCCAGCGCTTCGGCTTGGCAAGGCACCACCAGGCCGGCATGGGCTTCGCGCACGGCGTCGGCGATGTTGACCTGGTCGGTGGTGACAACCGGCAGTCCCGCCGCCATCGCCTCCGCCAGCGCCACGCCGAAATTCTCGCTGTAGGACGGCAGGACGAACAGGCTGGCCTCGGCGAAGGCGCGCGCCTTGTCGGGGCCCTGCAGCATCCCGGGAAAGGAGATGCGGTCCTCCACCCCGAGTTTCCGCGCCAGGGCCATGGTGGGCCGCAAGGCCCCGTCATCGGGGCCGGCGATCACCAGTTCCGCATTCGGAATCCGCATTATTACGCTGGCGAAGGCGGGGATCAGCAGGTCCAGCCCCTTCTTCGCATGCAGGCGCGAGAGAAAGAGGATGCGGTTGGGACGCCGCGCGATATCGGCTGGCGGCGGCGGGTGCACCCCCAGCGGGATGACGATGCCGCGAACGCCGAAGGCGAAGGGCTGTGAGAGGCGCTTCTCCTCCTCGGAGGTGTAGTGGATCGCCGCGGCCTGGCGCAGGGCGCGATTCTGGAAACCCAGCTCCGTGACCAGCTTCTTCAGCCGGCTGCGGCGGCGGATATAGGGATCGAGCAGCCCGTGCGGCGCGACGACATAGGGCTTGCCGGCGCGGCGGGCCGCGGCCGGCGCCACCATGTCGTGGAAGAGATGGAGCGAATGGACGACCAGCAGGTCGTAGTCGGCGGCCTGGCGGTAGAGCGCCCGTGCCAGCGCCGGCGAGCGTTTCCAGGCGCGGGGGAAGGCGACCGGAAACGTCAGGATGCGGCAGGCGAGGGGCCGGGACCGTTCGGGCAGGGATGGCGGGCCATCGTGCCCGAAATCGGTGGTCATGACGTCGACCTGGTGCCCGCGGCGGGCCAGCGCGTCGGCCATCTCGATGCAGGCCGTCGCCGAGCCGCCGCTGGCGGCGTCGAGCGTGGCGATGACGTGAAGGATGCGCATTTGCCCGGGGAAAGTGGTGACGGCGGCGCGGCTGCGGCACTGGAGATGCGACGCTAAAGGCCGCCGCCCCGGCCTGCAACAGCGGCGGCGGCCGGGAGGACGGGGGAAACGGCGCGATGGCGCTGCCAAAGCCGTTGCGATATATGCTTGTCGGGCCGACCACGGGAGCGGCGGCGAAGCGCGATTGGGGAGCCGGAACGCGGCAATGTCGTCCCTGCTGCTTATTCCAGTATTCATTCT
The DNA here is from genome assembly GCA_050181585.1 of Reyranellaceae bacterium. Lineage (GTDB taxonomy): Bacteria > Pseudomonadota > Alphaproteobacteria > Reyranellales > JAQSWP01 > JAQSWP01. The sequence continues at coordinate 4,726 of JBFXDA010000020.1, read as the reverse complement.
GGGCATGTTCGTCTGGGCGGCGATCCTCCATCGCTGGCGGCTGGGGCTTTACGCACTGGTCATCTACACGCCCTTCACCGGCCTGGTGGTTTCCGCCTTCGCGCCGTCTCCAGTCGGCAACCTGGTCCGCGACCTGCTGATCGTCATTCCGCTCTATCTGGCCTTCCTGCTCACCCGGCGCCAGTCCGACCGCATGGTCCTGCCGCCGGGGTTCGTGACCCTCGTCGCCGCGCTGGCGCTGCTGGTCACGATCAGCGCCGCGCTCGGCGGAACAGGGGGGACGCTGGTGGCATTGCTGGGGGCCAAGGTCTGGCTGTTCTACATACCGCTGGTGGCGATCGGCGCGGCCTATCTGCGCGACCGCAACGATCTGGTGGCGCTGTTGCGGCTCTTCGTCGTCATGGGATGGATCCCGTGCGGGGTCGGGCTGCTGATGTTCGTCGGCGCCATCAGCTACGATTACAAAGCCTCGGTCGAACTGCTCTACGGCGAATTCGCCAGGAACGCGACCCAGAACTTCGCCGCCTTCAAGGTCGGAGAAAGCACCCTCTATCGCATTCCCGGAACCTTCCAGTTCGCCGCCCAGTATTCGGGCTTCTGCCTGTTCATGCTGTTTCCCGTGCTGATGCAGGTCAGGCTCGACCAGTCGCGCCGCTGGCGGGCGTTCGGCTACGTCACGCTGGTGCTGGTCATCGCGGCGGCGCTGACCAGCGGCTCGCGCGGGGCGTTCCTGCACCTGCCGTTCCTGTTCGCCGTCATTGGCGCGCTGCGCTTCGGCTTCGGCCGCGGCGGCAACGCCATGGTCGTGTTCGCCTTCATCGTGTTCGGCGGCGTGGTGCTGTGGCAGTTCGACGAATCGGCCGTCATCGAGCATGTGGCGCAGCTTGCCGCCATGAACGGCCGCTACATCGTAGTCGGCGGCCTGGAATTCGCCATCGAGCATGGCGGTCTGCTGGGCCAGGGCGTCGGGGTCGGCACCGTGGCGACGCGCCATGTGATGGCCGACGCCAGCCTCTTCGCGGCGATCGAGAACTACTACGCCAAGGCCTGGATGGAACTCGGCCTGCCGGGCTTCGTGGTCGTCCTGCTGCTGTTCGTCTACCTGCTCGTGGTCGGCCTGCAGACCGCCAGCCGGATCCGCGACAACGCCCTGCGCGATGCCGGGCTGACGGTCGTCGCCCTGATCGTGTTCGTGATCTACATCAGCACGCGCGGCTGGCCGCTCGACCAGGATCCGCTGGCCTATTATTTCTGGCTGATGGTCGGGCTGCTGCTGAAGCTGCCCTATCTGGAAGCCGCCCGGGCCGGCCGTCCCGTCGCGGTCGGCCCGCGCTCGACCGTCGGCGGCTATGCCGCTCCCTCTCCCGCCCGGCGCTAGGTCCCGATTTGCGGCGGGCGGGCCTGTTCCACCCCGGACGGCAGCACTCCTGGCAGACGGCGGCGGCGCTGGGAGAGGCCGGCGCGCTGGCGTGGCATGCCACCGCCATCTACTACGATCCCGCGCGCTTGCCCTATCGGGCCGCCGATCTGGTGCCCGGGCCTGCCGGCGCGCGTTTGCGCGCCCTGCTGCGTCGGCGGGCCAGTCCCATGCTCGATCCGGCCCGCATCCGTCACGTCCCGGCGATGGAATGGACGGAACAGGCGCTGGCGCGGGCCGGCTGGCGCGGCGGGGCGGGGCAGGCCAACCGGATCGGCAACGCGCTCTTCCAGCGCGGCGTGCTGAAGCTTTTCCGCCGCGAGCCGGTGGAACTGCTGTGGGGCTACGACACGTCCTGCGATTTCCTGTTTTCCCGGCCCGAGACTCAGAGCGCCGTGCGCGTGCTGGACCAGGCCGGCGGCCATGCCTGCGCGGTGCGGCAGATCATGCTGCAGCAGCGCGAGCGGCACCCTGAATGGTTCGCGGGCGACAGCGACATTCCCGATGCGCAGGAGGTGGCGCGGGCCGACCGCGAATCGCGCCATTGCAGCCATGCCGTGGTCGGCGCGCGGCATGCCGCCGCGACGCTGGTCGCTCGCGGCATGGCCGGCGAGCGGGTACATGTGGTGCCCTATGGCTACGACGAGACGCGCTTTCCTGCCGCGCCGATCGAACGCAGCGGCCTGGGCGGCTTGCCGGTGCGCTTCGTCTTTGTCGGCGCGGTGGGGCCGCGCAAGGGCGTGCATCTGCTGCTGCAGGCGTTCCGGGGCATTCCGGCCAGGCTGGCGAGCTTACGGCTGGTGGGGCCGCTTGCCATGCCCGAGCGCCTGCTGCGGGGAGCGGGCGAGAACGTCGAGTACTGTCCCGCGCTGCCGCACGACAGGATCGTCGAAGAATATGCCCGGGCCCATTGTTTCGTGTTTCCCACGCTGATCGATGGCGGCGGCATCGTGCTCTATGAGGCGGCCGCCTGCGGGCTGGGCATCGTTCAGTCGCCGACCTGCGGCGACGGCGTGCGCAACGGTCCGCTGGGCAGCAACGGAATCGTGCTGCGCGAGGCCAGCGTCGATGCCTTGCGCGAGGCCATCGAGCGCGTCGTCGCCAACCCGGCGATCCTGCGCGACTGGTCGGCCGCATCCTGGGCCATGCGCCAGGAGCGAAGCTGGTCGGCCTACAGAAAGCGCATCGTCGAACTGCTGCCCCGCCTCGTCTGACCGGGGAGCTTACCGCTCCTGCAGCGCCGGGCGCGGTTTCATCCGGGGCGGCGGCAGGATCAGCACGGGGGCGACCAGGCCCGTGCGCTTGAGCAGGTAATAGGCGAAGGCGGGCAGGGCGATGCCGGCCACGGCGATCGCCAACGTCGGCACGATCGGCGGCGCATGGCGCAACAGCGGCAGCAAGATTTCTCTCGCCGCGCCGATCGCCATTGGATGCATGACGAATATGGCCAGGGAAGCCGTTCCCAGCGTCGCCAGGACCCGGCGCAGGCCGGAACCGGCGGCGATCAGCGTCGACAGGCACCAGACCCCGGCCGCGCCGGCCAGCCCCTGCGCCAGCAGCGAGACGCCGCCCCAGTACGGATGCGAAAAGGGCGGCAGGATCAGATGCAGCACCACCGACAGCGCGAATACCGCCGGCGCCAGCAGCCAGAGCAGTCGGAACGGTACGGCGGCGGTGATGCGCAGCAGGAGTTCGATGCCGCCATAGCCCAGGGCAAAGAACACGGCGTAATCGGCGCTGCGTGAGACGACCCGCCACGGCGAGTCGATCGGCAGCAGGCACAGCAGCAGGCCGACGGCGAGGGCCAGCCGCGCGTCGATGCGGAACAGGGCGTAGCCGCCCAGCGAGACCACAAAGAGCGCGGCCAGGAACCAGGATCGCTGGCCGGTCGCCATGTCCACCAGGTGCCGGCCGAGATTGCCGGGGTCCTGGATCGGGCTGTTGTAGTAGCGGGCGAAGACGATGGCCACGGCCAGCGCGATCGTTCCCCAGAGCAGGTGCGGCCAGGCGAGCGTGGCCAGGCGATGGCGCAGGAAATATCCGGCCGGCGGCAAGGGCCGCAGGCCGATCACCGCGCCGGCGGCGAAGAAGAAGGACGGCATCCGGAAGCCGCGCAGCCAGTCCTGGAATGCAGGCAGGAAACTTGTGCTGTCGATCAGGCCCCGATGGCCCAGGCCCTCGATGACATGGCCCAGAACCAGCAGGCAGATCGCGATCGCCTTGACGATGTCCAGCGCGACAACTCGGTCCAACTGCTCCCCTCCCGCTGGATGCAGTGGTAGGGGAAAGACAGTTCCAAGTCAAAACTCGCTGTGGATGGTGGTCGATTCCCGCGGAAATCTGCGGAAAAACGGCTTACGCCACCTTGCTGCACGCGAACAGTAAATTGTCGCTGAACAGGCGGCCGCGAAGGCAGCCCAGGGACAGGGTTTGCCAGCGTAGGGAAACAAAACGCGGAACGACGCCCTGGCCCGAGAAGCGGAAGCCTTGATCGACGAAGCCGGCTTCCGTGGCGGCGCGGGACAGGTCGATGCGCAGCAGCGGCGTGATGTGGGCCGGATAGCTGTGCGGGCCGAACGCCGCGAAGTAGCCGCGCAGCGCCAGCGACAGCAGCGAGCGCAGGCTCTCGTTGTTGGGGGTGGTCAGAACCAGCAGCCCGCCCGGCCGCAGCAGGCGCAGGCACTCGCGCAGCATGGCGCGCGGATTCTCCAGATGCTCGATGACCTCGATCGCGGCGATGACATCGAAGGAGGCGTCGGCCAGCGGCAGGCGCTCGTTGAGATCGGCCTGATGCCACGCAACCTGGCTCGGCAGGGAGTCCGGCCGCGCCATCAGATCGGCGGCGGCGACCGTTCGGTAAAGTCCCGACTGCGCCAGGCGCTGGGCGAACTGCCCCATGCCGGCGCCGAAATCGAGCACGGCTTCTTGCGCTCCATGGTCGCGCAGGCGCGCCAGCGCCATGGCGTGGATGACGTCGTCGGAAATCCCGCCGCTGGCCTGCGAGGCGGCCATCCGCCTGTCTTCGAGAGTTTCCGGCACGGCCCTGGGTCCAGACGGGCAAGGGAGGAATCGGCGTCGGGAAGGGATTTTGTCCCCGGCTTCCGGCTTGCAGAACCGGCCGACACCGACGCCAGCATAGGTCGATCGCCGAAGCGTATCAATCGGTTGCGGCCGCCTGGCGGTCAGACGCCGAGATAAGAATGGAGCTTGTCTGTGTTGGCGGCGATCTGGTCGGCGCGGAAGGTGTCGACGACGTGTCCGTCCTCCATGACGTAGTGTCGGTCGGCGACGGTGGCGGCGAAGCGGAAG
>JBFXDA010000019.1:0-88731 GCA_050181585.1 Reyranellaceae bacterium | reverse complement strand
GCTTCCTGCTGACCAACTCGACGGGCCAGTTCGACACCGCCGGCGCCTTCGCCGCCCTGGTGCTGCTGGTGATCATCTCGACCTTCCTCAACGGCATGGTCGTCGCCCTGGAGAAGTACCTGCTGCGCTGGAAGCGCACGCAGCGATAGCAATCGCCGCACTCGTCGGAAGGAATGGGGATGGAATACGGACTGTCGGCAAGGAACCTGGATATCCGCGAGCGCGCCCGCGCCATCGCCCGCGAGGTGACGGCGAAGCATGCCGCCGAGCACGACCGCGCCTATACGGTTCCCCTGGAGACGATGCGGGCGCTGCATCGCGACGGCCTGATCGGCCTGTGCATCGATCGCGCCCTCGGCGGCGAAGGCACCGGGCTGATCAGCGGCGTCGAGCCGCAGGCCTACCTGCTGGTGATCGAGGAGCTGGGCCGCGCCGACATGTCGGCGGCCCATTGCTACCAGGTGCACGCCCATACCTGCCAGACGATCAGCGCCATCGGCACCGACGAGCAGAAGCGGCGCTACCTGCGCCCCGCGCTCGAACGCGGCGAGCTGTTCTCCTTCACCGTCAGCGAACCCGGCCGCACCGCGCGCGTCAATCTGGTGTCGGAGGCGGCGCCGGACGGCGACGGCTATCGGCTGAACGGGGTCAAGAGCTTCGCTACCCTGGCGTCGGTCGCGGAATGGAACGTGATCGGCGTCAACATGGCCGGTCTTGCGCCTGCCGATGCCATCACCTTGATGATGGTCCCCCGCGGCGCCAGGGGGCTGGAGATCGACGAGGCCTGGTGGCGCCCGACCGGCATGCGCGGGGCGGTCAGCCCCAAGCTCGACCTGAAGGATCTGTACGTGCCGGCCGCCGACGTGCTGCGCGAGCCCGGCTTCTATCCCAAATCGCAGATCGGCAGCCGCTGGCATCTGGGCTTCGCCGCCAACCATCTGGGCGCCGCCCAGGGTCTGCTGGATTTCGCCGTCGACTACCTGCCCCAGCGCGGCACGGCGAACAATCCCCACGCGCAGCGCGCCCTGGGCGAGATGCGGCTGAACATCGCCGCCTCCCGCCACCTGCTCTATCGCGCCGCCGAGATGTGGGCCGGCGCGGGCGAGCCGGGCAAGGAGGTCTATTCCCTGATGGCCAAGTCGCACGCCATCGCGACGGCGGAATGGATGGCCAACGAGATCATCCGCATAACCGGATCGAGCGCGCTGCTGGAGAGCCATCCGCTGCACCGCATGATCCGCGACATCCACGTGCACAGCACCCATGCCAATCTGCACAACACGGCCCAAACCATCGGGCGCGACTTGCTGGCGCTGGAGATCGACGTCACGCAACAGCAGTGAAGGCGTGGAGCAGGGGAGGAAGGAATGCAGGACGAGCTGAAGGGCCGGGTGGCCTGGGTGGTGGGCGCGGGCGGCACGCTGGGGCGTCAGATCAGCGCCGACCTGGCGGCGGCGGGGGCCAGGGTCTACGCCTCCTCGCGCGACGAGGGGAAGCTGCAGGCGATGGCCAGGGAAACCGCCGGCCTGACGCCGCTGCCCATGGACATCACCGAGCGTCGGTCGGTGGACGCGGCGGCGGCCCGCATCGTGGCGGAGAGCGGCCGCATCGACATCCTGGTCAACAGCACCTCGCTGTCGCTGTTCGGCGACTTCCTGACGCTGGACGACGAGATCTGGGTCAAGGTGCTGCAGACCAAGCAGATCGGCTACATGCGCACGGTGCGGGCCGCCCTGCCGCACATGCTGCAGCGCAAGCGGGGCGTGGTGGTGAACGTCACCGGCAAGGGCGGCCGGGCGCCGCGCGACGTGCATTTGCCGGGCTGCAGCGCCAATGCCGCGCTGAACCTGCTGACGCGGGGTCTGGCGATGACCTACGGCAAGGACGGGGTGCGCTTCGTGGCGGTGTCGCCGGGGGTGATCGATTCGCCGCGGCTGGCGGCGATCCGCCGCTCGACCAGCGAGCGCAACAGCTTCGACCAGGCCGGGGCGGACAAGGCGATCGCCGGCTCGAACTATCTGGGCCGGCTGGGGACGGCGCAGGAAGTATCGAACGCGGTGCTGTTCGCCGCCTCCGATCGTGCCGGCTTCACGACCGGGACCGTGATCGAGGTCGACGGCGGCTAGGCGGCGGCGGGCTGCGATCACTGCGCGCCGGCAGCCGGGCCATTTGCGGTTGACACAAGCCTAACGTTTGTTAGCTTTTCTGCGATTCCCGGGCCCGCTGGTGTTTGGACGGTCGGCGGGGGAGCGCCGATTGTCGTGCACGGGGAGGCCTTGGTGATCGACTATCACCGTCTCAAATCGCGCCGGTTTGCGCCGATCGAGCAGCCGGTGACGGCCCGGGAATCGATTCTCTATGCGCTGGGGGTCGGCGTCGGCGGCGATCCCGACGACCAGCACGCGCTGCGCTTCATCTACGAGAACGGACTGCAGCCATTGCCGACTTACGGCACCGTGCTGGCCTATCCCGGCGTGTGGATCGCCGAGAGCGACACCGGCATCGACTGGCGCCGGGCGCTGAATGGCGAATATAGCGTGCAGTTCCATCGCCTGCCGATGATCAGCGGCCGGGCGGTCGGCCGTCTGGCGATCGAGGAGATCGTCGACAAGGGGCCGGGCCGGGGCGCGCTGATCTATACGCGCCGCGAGGTCAGCGACGGCGACACCGGCGAGACCATATGCGTGGTGCGGCAGACCACGTTCTGCCGCGGCGATGGCGGCTTCGGCGGACCGTCGGGACCGGTCAAGCCGGTTCGCCCGGTGCCGGCGACGGCCTGCGACATGGCGGTGACGACCAACGTGCCGGTCCAGGCGCATCTCATCTATCGCCTGTCCGGCGATCCCAACCCGCTGCATGTCGATCCGGCAGTGGCCAGGAGCGCGGGCTTCGCCAGGCCCATTCTGCACGGCGGCGCGACCTACGGCTTCGTCGGTTACGCGCTGCTGAAGGCGCTGTGCGGCGGCGAGCCCGCCCGGTTGCGCCAGCTCGACGTGCGCTTCTCCGCGCCGGTCTATCCGGGCGAAACCATCGAAACCTCGATCTGGCGCCTGGGCGAGGGGCGCGCCGCTTTTCGCTCGCAGGTGGTCGGACGCGAGGCGATCGCGCTCGACAACGGCTACGTCGAGTTCCAGCCCTAGAGAGACATCCGCACGAAGACTCAACCTTCAAGGAGGGAACATGCGCAGAATAGCAGCTTGCATCGCCGGCGCCCTGATGGGCCTGACCGTCGCCGGGTCCGGCCATGCCCAGCAATTTCCCAGCAAGCCGATCAACCTGGTCATCCCCTCGACGCCGGGCGGGCTGACCGATGCGTTCGGCCGCATCATCGGCGATGCCATGACCAAGGCCTGGGGCCAGCCGGTCATTCTCGAGCATCGCGCCGGGGCCAACGGCATCATCGGCACCAACTACGTCGCCAAGGCCGAGCCCGACGGCCACACGCTGCTCCTGGGCTCGGCCGGTCCGCTGGCGACCAACGAGTGGCTCTACTCCTCGGTGCCCTACAGCAGCGAGCGCGATTTCGCTGGCGTCGGCATGGTGGTGACGTTCCCCAACGTGCTGGTGGTCAATCCGTCGCTGCCGATCAACAACGTGCAGGAACTGATCGCCTACGCCAAGGCCAATCCGGGCAAGCTGAACTACGGTTCGGCCGGCATCGGCGCCTCGCATCATCTCTCGGGCGAGCTGTTCCGTCTGATGACCGGCGCTGACATCGTGCACGTACCTTACAAGGGCACGGCGCCGGCGCTGGCCGATCTGCTGGGCGGCCATGTCCAGATGATGTTCAGCAACGTGCCGGCCGCCGTCGGGCACATCCAGAGCAAGGCCCTGCGCCCGCTGGCCGTGACCAGCACCGCCCGCAATCCGGCGCTGCCCGACATTCCCACCATCGCCGAGGCGGGCGTGCCCGGCTACAGCATGACCTCGTGGGTGATCCTGGTGGCGCCGGCCAAGACGCCGCCGGAGATCGTCGCCAAGCTCAATGCCGAAGTGGTGAAGGCGATGAACACGCCCGAGGCGCGCGAGCGTCTGGTCAAGGAGGGCGGCGCCACCAGCAACGCCTCGCCCAAGGAGATGGACGAGTTCCTCAAGGGCGAGAACGCGAAGTTCCGCAAGATCGTCAAGGACGCCAACCTGAAGGCGGATTGAGCGATCCGCCGGGCCATGGGCCGCCTATTCAGGCGGCCCATTCCGGCCGGCGCTTCTCGGCGAACGCTTTCAGCCCTTCCGGCGCTTCCGGCCCGCGCAGCGTCTGCGCCAGCGTGCGGGCGGCGAAATCCAGCGCCTCTGGCAGCGGCTTGCGCGCGATCTCGTTGAACAGCGCCTTGGTCGCCGCCAGCGCCAGCGGGCCGCCGCGGTCGATCTGCTTCAGCACTTCTTCCAGTTTCGCTTCCATGCCCGCCGCCCCAGCGCCGAGAAAATGGCCCAGCCCCAGCCGCAGCGCCTCGTCCGCCCCGAAGCGGGCGGCGGTCAGCGCCAGCCGCCGCGCCTGCGGCTCGCCGATCCGCAGGGCGACGAACGGCGACATCTGCGCCGGCACCAGGCCAAGGGCGACTTCGGTGATGCCGAACATGGCGTCGTCGCGCAGCACCACGATGTCGGCGGCGCAGGCCAGGCCCAGACCGCCGGCCAGCGCGTAGCCTTCGATAGCCGCCACCACCACCTGGGGCGTTGCCACGATGCTCTCCAGCAGCGCGCCGAAGCGGCGGTTGTCGATCGCCAGCGGATCCGCCTCGCCGGGCCGCATCGGCTTCAGTTCCCCGAGGCGCTTCAGATCCGCGCCGGCGCAGAAATTGCCGCCGGCGCCGCGCAGCACGACGCATTTGACGTCGGCGCGCGCCGGCAGCGCGGCGAAGACGCTGCCCAGCTCCTCGATCATCGCGGGGTTGAGGGCGTTGCGTGCCTGCGGACGGTTCAGCGTCAAGTACAGGCGGTTGCCTTGCTGCCGCAGGACGATGGTTTCGTATTGTTCGGCGAAGCCGGCCATGCGCGTCTCTCCACGGGAGGCGAACCTTGTTTCGGAAATAGTCTCTAACTATCATTTGGCAGACAACAGAAAAGCGGTTCGGCACGGTCGCGCGGCCCAGTCGCGCGGCGTGGACGCCCGGCGGAACGTCTTGCAGTCGGAGGAACGATGGGGCCGCTTGACGGGATCAAGGTGATCGAGGTGGCCGCCATCGTCATGGCGCCGTTCGCCAGCCAGATGCTGGGCGACCTGGGGGCCGAGATCATCAAGGTCGAGCCGCCGGAAGGCGACAGCATCCGCGCCGTCGGCCCCATGCACAACCACGGCATGGGGCCGATGTATTTCAACTCCAACCGCAACAAGCGCAGCATCGTGCTCGACCTGAAGCAGCCGCAGGGCCGCGAGGCGCTGCTGCGCCTGGCGCGCGAGGCCGATGCGCTGCTCTACAACGTCCGCCCGCAGGCGATGGCGCGGCTGGGCCTGGCCTACGAGGATCTCCGGCAGGTCAATCCGGGCCTGGTCTATGTCGGCGCCTTCGGCTTCGGGCAGTCGGGTCCCTATGCGGCGCGTCCCGCCTTCGACGAGCTCATCCAGGGGCTGGTGGCGATTCCCAGCCTGATGGCCCGTTCCGGCAACGGCGCGCCGCGCTACGTGCCGCTGGCCTTCATCGACCGCTATGTCGGCGTCAATGTCGCCGCCTCGCTGCTCGCCGCCCTGCTGCACCGGCAGCGCACCGGCGAGGGCCAGGCGATCGAGGTGCCGATGCTGGAAGTCGCCGCCCAGCTCGTCCTGGCCGACCATCTGGGCGGCGCCACCTTCGACCCGCCGCTGGGGCCTGCCGGCTATCCCCGGTCGCTGGCGTCGGAGCGGCGCCCCTTCGCGACGCGGGACGGCTATATATGCGCCATGCTCTATACGGACCGGCATTGGCGCCGCTTTCTCGATCTGGTGGGACGGCCCGAACTGATGCAGGACGCCAGGTTCGGCTCGCTCACCGCCCGCACCGTTCACGCCGGCGAGGTGCATGGCACGCTGGAAGACCTGTTGCGCACGCGCACCACGGCGGAATGGCTGGTGGCGTTCGAGGAGATCGACATCCCCGCCTTCCCGCTCAATACGCTGGAAACCCTGCTCGAGGATCCGCATCTGCAGGCCGTCGGCATGTTCCCCTCCTACGACCATCCCACCGAGGGTCGCGTTCGCGCCGTGCGACCGCCCACCACCTGGTCGCGCACCCCGCCCTCGATCCGCCGCCTGCCGCCGCGCATCGGCGAGCACAGCGCCGAAATTCTCGCCGAAGCCGGCTATTCGCCGGAAGAGATCGCCGATCTCGCCGCCAGCGGCGCCACCAGACTGGGAGACTGACGTCATGGACAGCAAGGACCTCGAAGGCAAGATCGCGCTGGTCACTGGCGGCACGAGCGGCATCGGCTATCGCATCGCCGAGCGGCTGGCGCAGCATGGCGCCGTCGTCACCATTACCGGCCGGTCGGCGGAGCGCGGCGAAGCGGCGCTGGCCGAGCTGAGGAAAATCTGCCCGCAGGCCGGGTTCGTCGCCGGCAACTGCCGCGAATACGATGTCTGCAAGCGGGCGGTCGAAGCGGCGGCGCGCGAAAGCGGCAAGCTCGATCTTCTGGTCAGCGCCGGGGCGGAAGGGCCGTTCGGCCCCACGCCGTTTCACGCCTTCACGCCGGAGCAGATCGTGGCCAGCTACCAGGACCGGTTCCTGCCGCGGGTGTTTCCCATTCACGCCGCCCTGCCGGCGCTGAAGGCCAGCGGCGAGGCGGCGGTGCTGCTGGTGACCACCGATGCCGGCCGCCACGCCACGCCGGGAGAATCGATCATCGGCGCGGTCGGCGCCTCGATGATCATGCTGACCAAGGTGCTGGCGCGCGAGTTCGCCGAGTGGAAGATCCGCGTCAACGGCATCGCCCTGACCCTGACCTCGGACACGCCCTCCTGGGACCGGATCTTCGCCAAGCAGAGTTTCGAGAACAATCTGTTCTCCAAGGCGCTGTCGCGCTTTCCCGCCGGCCGGGCGCCAACCGCGCTCGAAACCGCCCAGGTGGCGCATTTCCTGCTCTCGCCGCTGTCGTCGCAGGTCACGGGCCAGACCCTCAGCGTCAATGGCGGCCTGTCTTTCGCGGGCTGGTAGCGTTCCGCCGGCAAGGCGGGGCGGTGCGAGTGATAGCTTTTTGCTATCGCGCGTTTGTCCATCCGGCATTAGACGGCAATCCCGCTTTCTTCCCTAATCGGGGCAAGCGCCGGCCCAAAGTGTTTGCAACGGCTTTGGTTTTTCGAAGCTGCGATCTTCGCCAGGGGCCGGCGAGACGATCCCTGGGAGGAAAAGCATGAAGCGATTTGCCTGGATCGGGCTGCTGTTTGCGGCCCTGCTGGCGGCGTCGGGCGTCCGCGCGCAGGGCTTTCCGACCGAGCCGATCCGCATCATCGTGGCGACGACGCCGGGCGGCCTGATGGATCCGTTCGGCCGCACCGCCGGCGACTGGCTGCAGAAGAAATGGGGCCAGCCGGTGCTGCTGGAGCACAAGCCCGGTGCCGGCGGCCAGCTCAGCGGCGAATACGTGGCGGCCGCCAAGCCGGACGGGCACACGTTGTGGCTGACGTTCAACGGCCCGCTGATCGCGCTGCCGGCCTTCGGCAAGACCCGCTACCAGGTGGAGCGGGATTTCGTGCCGGTGGCGCTGCTGGCCAGGACGCCTTACGCCGTCGTCGTGCCCGCGTCCCTGCCGGTCCGTTCGCTCAAGGATCTGGTGGCGCTGTCCAAGAGCACCAAGGACGGGCTGAACTACGGCACGGCCGGCGTCGGCACCGGCTCGCACATCGCCTCGGAAATGCTGCGCTCGCTGTCGGGCGCCAACATGGTCCATGTGCCCTATAAAGGCGCCACCGCCGCCGTCTCGGATCTGGTCGCCGGCCGCATCCAGATGATGATCACCAATATCCCGCCGGTGCTGCCGCACATCCAGGCCGGCATGCTGCGCGCGCTCGCCGTCACCGTGCCGCAGCGCGTCGAGCTGCTGCCCGACGTGCCGACCGGCGCCGAAGCGGGCTTCCCCGACCTCCTCACCACCGGCTTCATCGCCATCATGGCGCCCAGCGCCACGCCGAAGGAAATCGTTCAGCGGCTGAACGCCGAGATCAACAGCGCGATGGAATCGGCGGAAGGCCGCAAGGTCGCCGCCGCCGCCGGCGGCCAGATCGCCCCGGGCTCGACCGACGAGTTCGCCGCCTTCCTGCGCGAGGACACGCGGGTTTGGACCAAGCTGATCAAGGAGAACAACATCGTCGCCGGCGACTGAAGCCGCGCCGCGGCGGAGCCACAGCACAAGGGAGGGGACATCGATGCCCAAGGACAGCGATCTGGCGCTCGGCGCCGGCGAGCGCAAGCTGTTTGAGGAAATGCTGGCCGAACGCGCCATCCGCAACACGCTGATGCGCTATTTCCGCGGCGTCGACCGCAAGGATTTCGACATGATCGCCTCGGCCTACCATCCCGACGCCTACGACGACCACGGCCGCTACAAGGGCGACATTCCCGGCCTGATCGAATGGATCAGGGAGCGCCACGAGATCATGGACCAGGCGATGCATTTCGCCGGCAACATGCTGATCGAGGTGGACGGCAAGGTCGCGACCGCCGAAACCTATTCGCTCTGCTTCCAGCACCTGCGGGTCGAGGGCATGGCGTGGGCCAACCGCGAGCCGGTGTACCGCAAGGTGACGGTGTGCTTCCGCTACGTCGACCGCTTCGAGGAGCGCAACGGCGAGTGGAAGATCGCCCATCGCATTTGCGTCTACGACTGGGCCAAGGAAACGCTGGAACAGTTGCCGTCCGACGAGACCCGCGTGATGGCCAAACGCAGCCGCGAGGACGCCGTCTATCGCATCAGGCACGCCAAGGCGCCGACATCCTGAGGCGCCGCCCGCCGGCTTTACCGGTGCGGCGCGTGCGAGATCGTAGTCCGGCGCAGCTGGCGTTTCGACGTGGCGACGTCGAACGGCCGGCCGCGATGCAGGCAGGAGCGGTTGTCCCACATCACCAGATCGCGCGGCCGCCAGGCATGCTCGTAGACGAACTGGGGCTGGGTGGCGAATTCGGTCAGCCGCGCCAGCAGCTCGCGGCCCTCTTTCAGCGGCCAGGTCGCGATATGCGAGGCGTGCGAGCCGATATAGAGGGATTTGCGGCCGGAATCCTCGTGCCGGCGGACCAGTGGATGGTGGATCGGGGGCAGCAGTTCGTGCTCCTCGACCGAAAGCCCGGGTGAACCGGCCAGCTTGAAGGTGCGGTCGAGCGAATGCTCGGCTTCCAGCCTGGCGATGTCCTCTTTCCAGGCTTCCGGCAGCGCGTCGTAGGCGGCGCGCATGTCGGCGAACTGCGTCGTGCCGCCTTCCTCGGGCACGATCTGGGCCCAGAGCATCGTGTAGCGGGCCGACGGCGCGCGGTAGGAGCTGTCGGTGTGCCAGAGCTGGTTGCCGCGCTGCATGATGCGCTTCATGTCGGTTTCGGCGATCACCTCGCCGTTCTCGCCGACATTGCCGACCGAGCTGACGGCCTGGTTGCGCACCAGCGTGTGCATTTCCTTGCGCATCTGGCGCCAGGAGGTTTCGATCGGGCCGAAATAGGCGCTGAAGCGAAGCTGCTCCTCGTCGTCCAGCGTCTGGTCGGGGAATATCGCCACCACGTAGTCGTCGAGGGCGCGGCGCAGGACCGCGACCTCATCGGCCGCCAGCTCCTGGCTCAAGTCGATGCCCGTGATCCTGACGCCAAATCCGGTTTCCCGGGGCGCGATCGAGATCGCCATCGAGTTCCTCCGCCGATTCCCTGCGCTCGTGGGGCGGCTTTTTTTCCGCAGGCCGCGCCTGCGGGCGAAACTGTCCCAAAGGGTTGCTGATAAGTCAAACATTTGTTAGATTTCGGTCTGAAGGCAGATACTTCAGAACAAGCCATTGATAACAGGGAGGTTTCCATGAAACTGTCTGGCTTGAGATTTGCGCTGGTGGCGCTGTCCGTGGGGCTGCTCGGTCAGCCGGCGATGGCGCAGGACTATCCCACGCGGCCGATTACCATCGTCGTTCCTTCCGCGCCCGGCGGCCTGTCGGACGGGTTCGTGCGACTGGTCGGCGACAGCATGCAGCGCAGCTGGGGACAGCCGGTGGTGATGGAACATCGTCCCGGCGCCGGCGGCATCGTGGGGACCCAGCACGTCGCGGGCACCAAGCCCGACGGCTACACGCTGCTGATGGGCAATATCGGCCCGCTGGCGATCAATCCCGGCCTCTACAAGGAGCTGCCCTACGACGCGAACAAGCACTTCGCGCCGGTGGCGCTGGTATCGGTCTATCCCAACGTGCTGGTCGTCCACCCCAGCCTGCCCATCAACAGCGTCGGCGACATGATCCGCTACGCCAAGGAAAAGCCCGGCACCCTGAACTACGCCTCGGCCGGCGTCGGCCAGTCGCAGCATCTGTCGGGTGAGATGTTCCGGGTCATGGCCGGCGTCGACATCGTGCACGTGATGTACAAGGGCACCGGCCCGGCGCTGGCGGACCTGGTCGGCGGGCATATCGAGACGATGTTCTCGAACGTGCCGGCGGCCGTCCCCTACATCCAGTCCGGCAAGCTGCGGCCGCTGGGCGTGACCGGCCTGACCCGCTCCAAGGCGCTGCCCGACGTGCCGACCATCAGCGAATCGGGCGTTCCCGGCTACAACGTGATCTCCTGGCTGGCGCTGGTGGCGCCGGCCGGCACGCCGCCGGCGATCGTCGATCGCCTCAACGCCGAAGTCATGAAGGCGCTGGCCTCGCCGGAAGGGCAGAAGCATCTGGAGATGGTCGGGGCCAATGCCGGCACCGGTTCGCCGGCGGAGTTCCGCAAGTTCCTGCTCGACGAACAGAAGAAGTGGGGCGAGCTGATCAAGAAGGCCGACATCAAGCTGCCCTGATCCGGGGGTACGGCAGCATGAACAGGACCGTCGCCTTCATCGGGCTCGGCAACATGGGCCATCCCATGGCCATGCGCCTGGTCGGGGCCGGCTTCCGGGTCGTGGCCTACGACCGGTCCGAAGCCGTCCTGCAGCGGGCCGTCGACGGCGGGGCGAGCCCCGCATCGTCGCCCGCCGCGGCGGCGGCGGACGCCGATCGCGTCGTCTGCATGGTGGGCACGACCGGACAGACGGAGCAGGTGCTGTTCGACGCCAACGGCATCGCCGGCGCGGCGCGGAAAGACGGCGTGGTGTTGTGCATGAACACCATCGAGCCCGCCGCCGCGCGCCGCTTCGCCGCCAGGCTGGCCGCTTGCGGCGTCGCCATGCTCGATGCGCCGGTCAGCGGCGGCACGCCGCGCGCGGCGGCCGGCACGCTGGTGGTGATGGCCGGCGGCGACGCGGCGGTGTTCGAGCGCTGCCGCGACGTATTCGCCGCCGTCGGCAACGACTGCCGCCTGGTCGGTCCGGCCGGTGCGGGCATGGCGATGAAGCTGGTCAACAACATGCTGGCCCAGATCAATATCGTCGCCATGTGCGAGGCGTTTGTCCTGGCGGAGCGGGCGGGGCTGGATATGGAGCTGATGTGCGAGATCGTGCGCGCAGGCACCGGCGACAGCGCCGCGTTCCGGGCACGCGACCGGCGGCTGCTGGCGCGCGACTTCGTGCCGGGCGGCTCGGTCGATATCTGTCTCAAGGATCAGGAGCTGCAGACCGCGTTCGCCCACGAGCTCGGCATGCCGCTGATGGTCGCCAGCCTGACCAAGCAGATCTACCAGGCGGCGCACGCGGCGGGCTACGGCGGCGAGGACGCGGGCGCGGTGATCAAGGTGTTCGAAGCGATGGCGGGCAAGGGAGTGCGCAGCGCCGGCACGGCGGGATGATCGTCAGGGGAGTGTGCGATGAGCGTGGAAGAAGCCGACAAGTCCGCGGACCGGGCGTCTGCGAGTGAGGAAAGACATTCGATTCTGGCGCCGCGCGACCAGCGCGGATTCGTCACCGGCGTCCTGCTGATCGCGCTCGGCGTCCTGATGCTGGCGCTGGTCTGGTCCTATCCGGTCGGCACCGCCACGCGCATGGCGGCGGGATACTGGCCGCGCATCGTGGCCTATCTGCTGATCGGCGTCGGGCTGCTCAACTGCATCGTGGCCTATTTCGCCCATCGCCGCACCGAGGTTTCGCTGCCGCCGGCGCGGCAGATGCTGCTGGTGCCGATCGGCATCCTGCTGTTCGGTTTCACCGTCGAGCGGCTGGGCTTCATCATGGCCAGCGCCCTGCTGATCGGCGTGGCGGCGCTGGCGAGCCGGGAAAGCCGGCTGGTCGAGACCATCGTCCTGGCCGTCGGCCTGATTACCTTCTGCAGCGTGCTGTTCGTGACGCTGCTGGGGCTGTCGATCCGGCTCGTGCCGCCCGGAGTCTTCTGATGGCCGACGTAATCGACAAGCTGATTCTGGGCTTCGGCGTCGCGCTGACGCCGATGAACGTCCTGTTCGTGTTCGTCGGCGCGGTGCTGGGAACGTTGATCGGCGTGCTGCCGGGCATCGGGCCGGTGGCCACCCTGGCCATGCTCATCCCGATCACCTACTACCTGGAGCCGACCACCGCCATCATCATGCTGGCCGGCATCTACTACGGCGCCCAGTACGGCGGCTCGACCTCGGCCATCCTGGTCAACATGCCCGGCGAGAGCGCCTCGGTCGTCACCTGCCTGGACGGCTACCAGATGGCGCGGCAGGGGCGGGCCGGCTCGGCGCTGGCCATTGCCGCGATCGGCTCGCTGTTCGCCGGCGTTGTCGCCACTTTCCTGATCTCCTTCGCCGGGCCGACGCTGGCCGACATCGCGTTGAGCTTCGGGCCGGCGGAGTATTTCTCCCTGATGGTGTTCGGCCTGGTCGCCGCCATCATCCTGGCGCACGGCTCGATCCTGCGCGCGTTCGGCATGATGGTGCTGGGGCTGGCGCTGGGCATCGTCGGCACCGACGTCAACACCGGCGCGCAGCGGCTCGCCTTCGGCATCCCCTCGCTGGTCGACGGCATCGACTTTGTTCCCTTCGCCATCGGCCTGTTCGCCATTCCCGAAATCCTGCGCAATCTCGAGAATCCCGAAGGCCGCTCGGTGCTGGCGCAGAAGATCAGCAAGCTGTGGCCGACCAAGCAGGAGTTCCGGCAGGCCGCTCCGGCCATCCTGCGCGGCACCGCCGTGGGCTCGATCCTGGGCGTCCTGCCCGGCGGCGGCGCGCTGCTCAGCTCGTTCGCCGCCTACATGACCGAGAAGCGGGTGGCCAAGGATCCGTCGCGCTTCGGCAAGGGCGCCATCGAAGGCGTCGCGGGGCCGGAATCGGCCAACAACGCCGGCGCGCAGACCTCGTTCATCCCGCTGCTGACCATGGGCATTCCCAGCAACGTGGTGATGGCCCTGCTGGCCGGCGCGCTCACCATCCAGGGCATCCAGCCCGGACCGGAGATCATCACCAAGCAGCCGGAGCTGTTCTGGGGCCTGATCGCCAGCATGCTGGTCGGCAACATCATGCTGCTGATCATCAACCTGCCGATGATCGGCATCTGGGTGAAGCTGCTGAAGATCCCGTACCGGCTGCTCTATCCCAGCATCCTGCTGTTCTGCTGCGTCGGCGTCTACACCGTGAACAACAACACGTTCAACCTGGTGCAGCTGGTCGCCTTTTCCGTCCTCGGCATGATCCTGTGGCGGCTGGACTGCGAGCCGGCGCCGATGGTTCTGGCGTTCCTGCTGGGACCGCTGATGGAGGAGAACCTGCGCCGCGCCCTGCTGCTGTCGCGCGGCGATCCTTCGACCTTCGTCGAACGGCCGATCAGCCTCGGCCTGCTGCTGTGCGCGGTGGCGCTGCTGATCGTGGTGCTGATGCCGTTCGTGCGGCGAAAACGCGAAGTGGCGTTCGCCGAATAGGGGTTTGCCGGTTCCACAAACACGCCTCAGCGGAGGCGAAGGAGGAAGCATGAGAAGGTTGAGATCGATCGCGGTGGCTGCCGCCGGGCTGTTGCTGGCCTGCGCCGCGCAGGCGCAGGACTATCCCAACAAGCCGGTCAAGGTCATCGTGCCGGCGGTCGCCGGCGGGATGACCGACGGCTTCGTCCGCATCATCGGCGACAACTACCAGAAGACCTGGGGCCAGCCGGTGGTGATGGAGCATCGCGGCGGCGCCGGCGGCATCATCGCCACCCAGCACGTCGCCACCGCGCCGCCCGACGGCTATACGCTGCTGATGGGCAATATCGGGCCGCTGTCGCTGAACCAGTCGCTGTACAGCTCCATTCCCTACGATGCCGAGAAGGATTTCGCGCCGGTGGCGCTGGTCGCCACCTACCAGAACATCCTGGTGGTCCATCCCTCGCTGCCGGTGCGCAACGTCAAGGAGCTGATCGAGCTGGCGAAGGCCAAGCCGGGCAAGCTGACCTTCTCCTCCGCCGGCGTCGGCCAGTCGCACCATCTGTCGGGCGAGATGTTCAAGTCGCAGGCCGGCGTCGACATGGTGCACGTGCCCTACAAGGGCGGCGCGCCCGCCGTCACCGACCTGGTCGGCGGCCATGTCGACATGATGTTCAGCAACATCCCGCTGGTGATCCAGCACATCCGCAGCGGCGCGCTGCGCGCCCTGGCGGTGACGGGGCCGAAGCGCAGCAGCGCCTTCCCCGACGTGCCGACGATGATGGAATCGGGCCTGCCCGACTACGTGGTGATTTCCTGGCTGGCGCTGGTCGCTCCGGCCAAGACGCCGCCGGAGATCGTCAAGCGGCTGAACGCGGAGGCCATCAAGGCGCTCAATTCCGAGGAGGGACGCCGGCATCTCGAAACCATCTCGGCCGACGCCGGCATCGGCGATGCGGACTATCTCGCCAAGTTCATGGCCGACGAACGGGTGAAATGGGCCAAGGTGATCAAGGCGGCCAACATCAAGCTCGAGCAGTAGGAGCCGGGCCGTGACGCTGGCGGTCGGGTTCATCGGCCTGGGCGAGCAGGGCACGCCCATGGCCGAGCGCATCGCCGCCGGCGGATTTCCCCTGGCGGTCTGGGCCCGGCGCGAGGCCGCGACCGCCAGGCTGCGGGAAAAGGGGGCGCGGGCCTGCGACACGCCCGCCGCCCTGGCGAAGGACGTCGATCTGCTCTGCGTCTGCGTCACGGGCGACGAGGACGTCATCGAGGTGCTGCTGGCCTCGGGCGCGCTGGCGGCCATGAAGGCGGGCAGCCTCGTCGCCATCCATTCGACCATCCGGCCGCAGGTCTGCCTCGATATCGGGGCCGAGGCCGTGGCGCACCGGGTCGACGTCATCGATGCGCCGGTGTCCGGTTCGGTGCCGCGCGCGCAGGCCGGCCGGCTGCTGCTGATGGCCGGCGGCTCGCAGGCGGCGGTGGCGCGGGCGCGGCCGGTCTTCGCCACCTACGCCGATCCCATCTTCCATCTCGGCGGGCCGGGCAGCGGCATGCGGGCCAAGCTGATCAACAATTTCCTCGCCGCCGCCCATATCGGGCTGGCCCGCAGCGCGGTCGATCTGGGCGTCGCGGTCGGCATCGACGGCGAAGTCATGCGGCAGGTGCTGATGGCCGGCTCGGCCGGCAGCTATGCGCTGCAGAACATGCCGCGGTTGGAGCCGCCGCGCGGCGAGCATGTCGGCCGCCTGCTGGCGAAGGATTGCGCCCTGGCGCGCGAACTCTTCGCCGTCGAGAACCTGACCGAACCGACGCTCGACGAAGCGGCCTGGGCCGGCGTCGCCGCCCTGCTGGAGCGGGGGCACTAATCAACTGTGAATCCGCTCAAAAAAAAGCCCCGGCGGGGAACGCGCGGGGCGAGGGAGGGTATCGGAAGCGGACCGGATTTCAGGTGTCGGCGTATTTGAACATTCCGGTGCGGCAGTAATAGTGCAGGCCGCCGTCCTGGATGACGAAAGCCCGCATCGGCCGCGGCGACTCCGTGGCGGCGTGGTGGGAATGGACGGCGCCGGGCGGGGTGATGAAAGCGGCGAGCGGCTCCCACGGCACTTTCTCGCCGTCGACCATGGAATGCACGCCTTCGCTCTCGATGCCCAGCGTGATGGCGATGGCGTTGTGGCGATGCGGCCGCTGGTCGCCGCCCGGCTCGAGCGAGTTCATGCCGACATTCATCGCCGGCAGCATGGTGCGCATATAGGCCATCGGCTCGGTATAGAAGATGACCGCCTTGCCGGCGCCCTGATGCTGCTCGTTCTTCTCGTAGATGCTGGCCAGGTACTGGTCGATGTCGCCGGCCGGGAAATGCGCCGCCACCACCGGCGCCTTGTCCGGGGTCGGCGGATTGAGCCGCAGATAGGCCAGAGCCGGCTCGTCGGTCGCCTGGTAGAGCAGCGCGTCGCCCTCGGCCGCGGCGCGATGGCGGGTGGGACCGCTGCCGGGAAAGCAGAAGACGTCGCCTTTCGACCACGAGATCCTGGTGCCGTCCGGTCCGGTGCTGCTGCCCTTGCCCTTGATGACGTAGTAGACCTCGCCCGTCGCCCGCAGCGTGTGGCGCACTTCCTCGCCGGCGCGGATCACCACGTAGCGGCACAGCAGCAGCGGCGTGGTGGCGGGATAGTCGGTGCCGAGAACCTGCGACAGGTCGAGATCGATCAGCCCGCTCGGCGTGGCCGCCGCCAGGGCCTTGTCGCGCTCGGCGACGAAAACATGCGGCGGCACCGCGCCGACCTGCCGGTACACGGCGACGTTGGGGATGTCGAGAATGCCGGTCTGCGCCTTTTCGGTCGCCGCGCCGGCCATCTGGATAGCGGTCATGGCATTCCTCCTCTGCTTCGATCCTGCTCCGTCTTGCGGTTGCCGGCCAATGCCGTTGCGGCATCGCCCGGTTGCGCGTCGGTCAAGTGGTCTCGCCGGCGGTCGCGCCGGCCTCGACCAGGTCTTCGATCTCGTCCCGCGAATAGCCGGCTTCGGCCAGAATCTCGAAACTGTGTTCGCCCAGCCGCGGCGGCAGGCGCCGCACGCTCAACGGCGTCTGCGACCATTTGCTGGGCGGCCGGGTCATGCGCACGCGGCCCTCGCTGGGATGGTCGACCCACTGGAAGAAGCCGATCGCCTTCAGATGCGGGTCCTCCGGCAGCGATTCCAGCGTGTGCAGCGGCGTCGCCGGAATGTCGGCGGTCTCGAAGGCCTGCAGCCAGGCGGCGGTCGAGCGCTGGCGCAGCTCGTCCTCCAGCATGGCGTGGATCTCGCGCGCGTGCTCGGTCCGGACGGTGATCGAGGCGAAGCGCGGGTCCCGCATCATCTGCGGCTTGCCGATCAGGTCGAAAAAGCTGCGCCAATGCTTGTCGGTGTAGATCATGGCGCAGACATAGCCGTCGCTGGTGGCGAAGGGGTGGCGCTCGGGCGCCAGCGAGCGCGGATAGCCCGGCGGCCCCAGCGGCGGATCGAAGGTGTGGCCGCCGGAATGGTCGGCCGCCACGAACTGCACCAGCGTCTCGAACATCGGCACTTCGATCGCCTGGCCCTGGCCGGTGCGCAGCTTGTGCACCAGCCCGCCCAGGATGGCGTTGGCCACCGTGGCGCCGACATAGCGGTCGACGAAGGCGATCGGCACGTAGCGCGGCACGCCGTCGCCGACGCGGGCGACCAGGCTGGGCACCGAGGAAATGCCCTGGATCAGATCGTCGAAGGCGGGACGCGCCGCGTACGGTCCGTCCTGGCCGAAGCCGAAGGCGCCGACATAGACCAGGCCCGGATTGACGGCCTGCAGATCCGGCCAGGCCAGCCCCAGCCGCGCCATCGCCTGCGGGCGGACGTTGTAGAGCAGCGCATCGGCGTCCCGCGCCAGGCGCAGCAGCGCCTCGCGCCCCTTGGGATGCTTGAGGTCGAGCACGATGCTGCGCTTGTTGCGGTTGGAATGGAAATAGAGCGGCCCCATGCCGGGCGTGCGCATCGGGCCGACCCCGCGCATGTTGTCGCCCGCGGGCGGCTCGACCTTGATGACCTCTGCGCCCATGTCGCCCAGCAACTGGGCGGCGAAGGGACCCATGAGGATCGACGACACGTCGATCACCTTGACGCCGTCAAGCGCGCCCATCGGCAACTCTCCGTTCCTCCCGGTGTCCGCCTTGGGGCGGTTCACCATTTCTGCCACTTGCGGAACTGCGGCTTGCGCTTCTCCATGAACGCCTTGACGCCCTCGCGCGATTCGTCGGTGTCGTAGAATAGGCTGAGCGCCTGCAGCCCCAGGCTGCCGATGCCGCGGATGTGCTCGGTGGAGGCGTTGAACGAACGCTTGGCGACGGCCAGGGCGGTCGGGCTCTTCTCCAGGATCTCGTCGCACCAGCGCTCGACTTCCGCGTCGAGCTCCTCGTGCGGCACCACCTTGTTGATCAGCCCCATCTGGAAGGCTTCCTGGGCGGTATAGCGGCGGCACAGGTACCAGATCTCGCGCGCCCGCTTCTCGCCCACCAGGTTGGCGAGATAGGCGGTGCCCCAGCCGGGATCGACCGAGCCGACCCGCGGGCCGGCCTGGCCGAAGCTGGCCTTCTCCGAGGCGATGGTCAGGTCGCACAGCGTGACGATGACGTTGCCGCCGCCGATGGCGTAGCCCTGGACGCGGGCGATGACCGGCTTGGGCGCGTCGCGGATCGTGGTGTGCAACTCCTCGATCGGCTGGCCGATGGTGCCGCGGCCGTCGTACTGGCCCGAATGCGTGCTCTGGTCGCCGCCGGTGCAGAAGGCGCGGTCGCCCGCGCCGGCCAGCACGATGACGCCGATGCTCTTGTCCCACGACGCCTTGGTGATGGCGTGGATCAGCTCCTCGACGGTCTGGCCGCGAAAGGCGTTCAGGACCTGCGGCCGGTTGATGGTGATGCGCGCCACGCCGCTGGCGGTCTCGTAGACGATGTCCTCGTACTTCATGGTCGCGCTAGCCGTGCATGGTCAGGCCGCCGGAGACGCTGATCGTCTGTCCGGTGATGAAATTGGCGTCCTCGCTGGCCAGGAAGGCGACGATGCCGGGATAGTCGTCGGGCTCGCCCAGCCGGCGCAGCGGGATCGACCGCTTCAGCCCCTCGCGGATCTTCGGGCCGAGGCCGTCGGTGCCGATGAAGGATTCGAACAGCGGCGTGTCGGTGGGGCCGGGGCAGACCGTGTTCAGCCGGATGTTGCTGCGCGACAGCTCGCGCGCCATGGTCTTGGTGAAGGCGATGACCCCGCCCTTGCACGCCGAATACACCGCCTCGCCGGACGAGCCGACGCGGCCGGCGTCGGAGGCGATATTGACCACCTTGCCGTAATTCCGTTTCAGCATGATGGGCAGGACGGCGTAGTGCATGTTCAGGGCGCCGTAGAGGTTGATGTCGACCACCTTCTTCCAGAAGGTGAAGTCCGACTCCAGGAACGGCAGCGCCTTGTCCCAGCCGACATTGTTGACCAGGATGTCGACGCCGCCGAACCGGTCCTCGACGGCCTTCACGCTCTGGGCCACGGCATCGTAGTCGGTGATGTCGCATTTCAGGGCCAGGCCGGCATCCTTGGGCATCTGGGCGACGGTTTCCCGGGCGCCGGCTTCGTTGACATCCAGCACCCCGCCATTGCAACCTTCCTTAGCCAGGCGCAGCGAAATCGCCCGGCCAATGCCGCTGCCGCCGCCCGTCACGATTGCGGTTTTCCCCGTTAAGCCCCTCATACAAAACTCCTTTTTGTGGTAGGAACATCCACCCGGAACAGTTGATCGACACGCATCGGAGCGCCTCTACCAAATGATAGTTAGAAACCAAACATTAGTTAGAAAACGAAGACCGCGCAAGACGGCTGCCGCCCCGCCGGAGGTCAAGCCGCCGGGCGCGCGCACCCGTTCGAGGGCGGAAATATCGCGCGAACAGGTGCTGCTGGGGGCGGCCAAGCTGATGCGCAAGCAGGGCTACGACGCCACCACCCTGCGGCAGATCGCAGCGGCGGTCGGCATCAAGGCCGGCAGCATCTACTACCACTTTCGCTCGAAAGAGGAGATTCTCGACGCCGTCCTCGATCTGGGCATCACCACGGTGCACGACGCGGTCCGCCGCGAGGTCATCGCCCTGGGGCCCGATGCCTCGCCGCGCGCGCGCATCGAGGTTGCGATTCGTACGCATCTGCAGGCGCTGTTCGAGTACGGCGACTACGCCTCGGTCAACATGCGCATCTACGGCCTGCTGCCCGAGGACGTGCGGCTGCGCAACATGCGCCGCCGCGAGGCCTATGCCGACTACTGGGACGAGCTGTTCCGCGCCGCCGAGGAGCAGAACCTGATCCGGCACAAATTCAGTCCGCGCGTCATCCGCCTGATCCTGATCGGCGCGCTGAACTGGACCGTGGAGTGGTTCGATCCGCGCAAGGGCCCGGTCGAGAACATCGCCGAAACCTTCAGCTCGATGATCTTCGACGGGCTGATGCCCTCCGACGCGGAGCGCAAGCCGAAGAAGTAGCGGCCATTCTCAGCGCGGCGTGGCCAGCCGCGAGCCGCCGTCGACGAACATGATCTCGCCGGTGACGCTGCGCGCGTGCTCGACCAGCCAGGCGATCGGGTCGGCGATGTCGTCCGGCGTGCTGACGCGGGCCAGCGCCGAGTTGGCCTTGTAGCGTTCGGCCACCGCTTGCGCCCCGTCCGTGCCGTAGCCGCGGCGCACCCAGGGCGTGTCGACATAGCCCGGCATGACGGCGTTCACCCGGATCTGCGGCCCCAGGACGCGGGCCAGCGACAGGGTGACGCTGTTCAGGGCCGCCTTGGAGGCGGCATAGGCGATCGACGAACCGGTGCCCAGGAACGAGGCGATCGAGGAGACGTTGACGATGGCGCCGTCGCCGCCGGCGCGCAGGGCCGGCGCGCAGGCCTTCGACATCTGGAAGGCGGCGACCACGTTGGTGCGGTAGATGCGCAGGAAATCCTCGCCGTCCAGGCCGTCGAGATCGGCGTGCTTCACCGTCTTGGTGGTGCCGGCGTTGTTGACCAGCGCATCGATGCGGCCCCACTGCTCGAGCGTGCGGTTAACCAGCGCCAGGCAGGCGTCGTTGTTCGAGACGTCCGCCTGCATGGCCACCGCCATGCCGCCGGCCTGGCGGCAGGCTGCGGCCGTTTCTTCCGCGCCCGCGGCGCTGGTTGCGAAATTGACCGCGATGCGCCAGCCGTTGCGCGCCAGGCGCAGCGCCGTCGCCGCACCAATGCCCGAAGAGGCGCCGGTGATGATGGCGACCCGGCCGTTGGCTTCCTGTGCGTTCACTGTTCTTTCCTCCCCGATCCGCTGATGCGCCGTCTTGCCGCCTTCCCGGCGCGGGCGGCGCCGAGGATTTCCTCGGTATGCTGGCCCAGGGCCGGCGGTTCGCCGGGAACGGCATGGTCGAGCTGCGGCAAGCCCGGAAAGCGCAGATAGGTGAAGCCGCCGGCGTCGGCGAACAGGTTGCGCGCCTGAAGCTGGGGATGGCCGCGTAGGTCGCCCAGTTCCGACACCAGCGCGGCGGGAATGTCGCGACCGGCGAAAATCCGCAGCAATTCGTCGAGGCTGCGCTGGGCGATGGCGGCCGACAGGCGTTCCTGCAGGAAACCGGTGTGCTTCAGCCGCTCGGTGAAGCGCTGATAGGGTCCCTCGGCCAGCTCCGGCATGTCGAGGGCGCCCACCAGCGCCCGCCAGAAATGATCCTCGACCGCGCCCAGCGCGATCTGCTTGCCGTCGGCGGTGGCATAGACGCCATTGCCCGGCCGATCGAGGATGTCGCGGCGCGACAGGGCGCCGGCCTGCTGCATCATGCCGAAGCGCGCGGCCACCATCGGCAGCAGGCAATCGGCGATGGCGATGTCGATGAACTGGCCCTTGCCGGTCGCGTCGCGGCTGCGCAGCGCTGCCAGCACCGAAATGACCGCCGACATGCTGGCGCTGACATCGGCGATCGGGAAGGCGACGGCATAGGCGGGCGCCCCGTCCGGCGTGCCGCACAGCGACAGCGCGCCGGAAACCGCCATGTAGTTGATGTCGTGCCCGGGCAGGTCGCGGTAGGGACCGCTCTGGCCGTAGCCGGACATCGAGACATAGATCAGCCCGCCATTGCGCTGCGCCAGCGCGGCATGGCCGATGCCCAGCCGGTCCGCCACGCCCGGCCGGAAGCCCTCGATCAGCACGTCGGCGGTTTCGACCAGGTCGAGCAGCGCCGCCAGGCCGGCCTCGCTCTTCAAGTCGACGCAGACGCTTTTCTTGTCGCGGTTGGTGATGCGGAACAGGCCGGGAAAGGTGGTGCGCACCATATCGCCGCCCGGCCGCTCGACCTTGATGACCTCCGCCCCCAGATCCGACAGGATCAGCGCGGCGTAGGGGCCCGGGAGCTGCTCGCCCAGATCGAGGACGCGAACGCCCTGGAGCGGCTTCGGGGCGGAGCCGGGAACGTCGCTGCCGGCCATCACTCAGTCCGCCGGCACGAAATTCGGCTTGCGCCGTTCGACGAAGGCGGAGAGCCCTTCCGAGACCGCCTTGCCGCGCAGCAGCTCGACGGCCAGATCGGTTTCCATACGCAAGCCGCGGTCGAGAGACATTTCGTAGCCATCGCGCGCCAGCTTCTTCATCGCCGCCAGGCCCTCGGAACTGTAGCCGGCCAGCGTGGCGCAGTATTGCATGGCCTCCGGCAGCAATGCGGCATCCTCGACCACGTAGTTCACCAGCCCCCATTGCTGCGCGGTCTCCGCGTCGAGCCAGCGGCCGGACAGGAAAAGGTCGAGGGCGCGGCGCAGGCCGACGATCTTGGGCAGGCGCTGGCTGCCGCCCCAGCCGGGCAGCAGGCCGAAGCGGGCATGCTGGTCGCCCAGCCGCGCAGAGCGGGCGCAGAAGGTCACGTCGCAGGCCAGCATCATCTCCAGGCCGCCCGCCAGGCACAGTCCCTGCACCGCCGCGACGACCGGCAGGTGGCCGGTCTCGAAGCGCCGCTGCAGCGCGATGCCGCTCTCCAGGAAGCGGCGCAGCGCCTGCGGATCGTTGCGCTTGCGTTCGACGTCGGCGAGATCGGCGCCGGCGCTGAAACTGTTTCCTTTGGCGCAGAGCAGCACGACGCTGACGGCCGGCGCGGCTTCGAACTGATCCAGCCCCTGGTGCAGCCGGTCGATGACCTCGCCCGACAGGCAATTGTGTTTGTCGGGGCGGTTGAGCTCGAGAATGCCGATGCGGCCCTCCGTCCTGGTCAGGACAGGCGATTGCTGCGCGCTCACCATCAAGCCTCGATCCTCCCGCGGACAGAGCATCCCGCCGCCCGCCGGCAAAACGATAACGATGCGCAGTTTACAAAACAAGCGAACATTAGTTAGAATTTGGAAATACGGCCTATCCGAAGGAAAAAGCATGGAATTTCTCGATCCGTCTTTCGAGCGACCGGTGTTTTCGGCGGCCTCGAAGCGGTTGCGCGCCGAGGTCAGGGCGTTTCTGCGGCAGGAGCGCGAGGCGGGAAACTTCACGCCGGTCTGCAATTCCTGGGTCGAGGGATTCTCCAGCGAATTCAGCCAGAAGCTGGGGGCGCGGGGCTGGATCGGGCATCACTGGCCCAAGCGCTACGGCGGTTCCGAAGGCACCGCCTACGACACCTTCATCATCAACGAGGAGCTGCTGGCCGCCGGCGCGCCGGTCAACGCGCACTGGACCGCCGCGCGCCAGTCCGGCCCGGTGATCATGCGCTACGCCAGCGAGGACATCCGGCTGAAATTCCTGCCCGAGATCGCCGCCGGCCGGCTCTATTTCGCCATCGGGCTGAGCGAGCCCGATTCGGGCTCGGATCTGGCCTCGGTGCGCACCCGGGCGCGGCCGGACGGCAAGTTCTGGCGCATCACCGGGCGCAAGATCTGGACCACCTCGGCGCATCGCTGCCAGTGGATGATCGTGCTGTGCCGCACCTCGCCGCTGGAAGAGGGCGGCCGCCACCACGGCCTCACCCAGTTCATCGTCGACCTGAAGAGCAAGGGCGTCAGCATCCGCCCGATCCTGGCGCTGGACGGCAGCCATCATTTCAACGAGGTGCTGTTCGAGGACGTCGAGGTTCCCGAGGAACTGATGCTGGGCAATCCGGGCGACGCCTGGCGGCAGGTCTCCAGCGAGTTGGCCTACGAACGCAGCGGTCCGGAGCGGTTCCTGAGCTCGCTGCCGTTCCTGGACGAGTTCCTGCGCAGCGTCGGCGGCAGCGGCGATCGCCACACCAATCTCAACCTGGGCAAGATGATCGCGCGGCTGGTGGTGCTGCGCGGCATGAGCCTGGGCATCGCCGGCTCGCTGAACAAGGGCAATGCGCCCGATACGGAAGCCGCGCTGGTGAAAGGACTGGGCAGCGCCTTCGAGCGTGAGACGATCGAGGCGGTGCGCGGCCTGGCCGGCGCGCTGATCGACCGGCCGGAGAATGCCGCCCTGCGCGCCCGCTTCCGCGAGGCGCTGTTCTCGGCGCCGACCTACACCATCCGCGGCGGCACCAACGAGATTCTCCGCAACATCGTCGCCAAGAGGCTGAAGCTGTCATGAGCGAACTTGCGCAAATGCTGTACGACACCGCCGGCCGGCTGTTCGCCGACGCCAGTACGGCGGAGGTGATCAACGCGGCGGAGAAGGGCGAGTGGCCGCAGGCGCTGTGGGCCAAGCTGGAAGAGCTGGGGCTGCTGGACATCCTGGGCGATGAAGCTGCCGGCGGCGGCGGCGGATCCTGGGCCGATGTCGCCGCCTTGCTGCGGCGCGTGGGCGAATTCAGCGTCCCCCTGCCGGTCGCCGAGACCATCCTGGCCCGCTGGCTGGCGCAGCAGGCCGGCCTGTCGCTGCCGGCAGGGCCGGCCACTTTGGCCCTGCTCGAGCATCCGGCGGCGCTGCAGGCCGAGGGCGCCGGCTGGAAGCTGGGCGCGCCGCTGGCCGGGGTCGCCTGGGGACGCAGCGCCAAGGCGGTGGTGGTGGCTTTCGAGGCCGATGGCGCGCTGCGCGCCGGCCTGCTGCCCATCGCCAGCGCCAGCGAGGGCCGCTCGGTCGCCGGCGAGCCGCGCGACACGCTGGTGCCGGCCGACACCGCTTTCCCGGCCCGTATCGTGAACGGCGTCTCGCTGGACGAGGTGCGGGCGGTGGGCGCGCTGACGCGGGTGGCGATGATGGCCGGCGCCATGCAGCGCGCCATGGCGCTGTCGATCCGCTATGCCAACGAGCGCTCGCAGTTCGGCCGTTCGCTGTTCGCGTTCCAGGCGATCCAGCACCATCTGGCGCAGATCGCCGAGGAGACGTGCGCGGCGGCCGTGGCGCTCGAACTGGCGGCGGGCAATTACAGCGACGATCGCGCCACCATGACCATCGCGGCGGCCAAGGTGCGGGCGGGGGAGGCCGCCGGCAAGGTCGCCGCCCTGGCGCACCAGATCCATGGCGCCATGGGCGTGACCTACGAGCACACGCTGCACCACAGCACGCGCCGGCTCTGGGCCTGGCGCGACGAGTACGGCCGCGAGGACGATTGGGCGCTGCGGCTCTGGCAGGATGCCGCGCCGCAGCTCGGCGACGGTATCTGGCCGCTGGTCGTCGGCGCCACCAATCGCGAGGCGGCGGGCTAGATCGAAGGGCGACGCGCGCCTAGGATCGAATTTCGGGAGAAAACGACAGCATGAGCGACTACAAGACGATCCTGTTCGACGTGGCGCCGGATACCGGCGTCGCCTGCCTGACGCTGAACCGGCCGGACAGATTCAACGCTTTCAACAAGGAAATGGTCGGCGAATGGCGCGATGCGCTGGGGCGGGTCGAGCGCGACGTCGCCATTCGCGCCCTGGTCCTCACCGGCAAGGGCAAGGCGTTCTGCGCCGGCGGCGACATCGACGAGCTGGAATCCTTCCTGACCATGAGCGCGCTGGAGCGCAAGCAGTTCCTCTGGGACAACGTGCACCAGATCCCGCTGGCGCTGGAGCGCATCGACTGCCCGGTCATCGCCGCCCTGAACGGCACGGCGCGCGGCGCGGGGCTGGACATGGCGCTGATGTGCGACCTGCGGCTGATGGACAGATCCGTGGTGCTGGCGGAAAGCTACATCGCCATGGGCCTGATGCCCGGCGACGGCGGCTCCTATTTCCTGCCGCGCCTGGTCGGCGTGCCCCGCGCGCTGGAGCTGCTGTGGACCGGTGCGGACATCACCGCCGAGACCGCCGAGCGCATCGGCCTGGTCAACCACGTGACGGCGGATGGCACTTGCCTCGAGGAGGCGATGAAGCTGGCCGCCCGCATCGCCCGCCAGCCGACCCATGCCATCCGCTTCACCAAGCGCGCGGTCTACCAGGGACAGGCCGGCGATCTGCGCGGCCATCTCGACATGGTGTCCTCGCACATGTCGGTGCTGGAGGACATGCCCGATTTCCGCGCCCGCGTCGAAGCCTTCAAGAGCCGGCGGCGGCAAAGCTAGGTGGTGCGCCATGCGCCTTGAACTCGCCGGCAAGTGCGGCATCGTCACGGGAGCCAGCCGCGGCATCGGGCGGGCCATCGCGCTGGCCCTGGCGCGCGAGGGCATGCGCCTGGCGCTGGTGGCGCGCGCCAGCGACGCGCTCGACGAGGCGGTGCGGCAGACCGGTTCGGGGGATGCCTTCGCCATCGGCTGCGATCTGCGCCAGCCGGCAGCGCCGGCCGCCGCCGTCGAGGCGGCGCTCGCCCGGTTCGGCGGCCTCGACCTGGTGGTCAACTGCGCCGGGGCGACCAAGCGCGGCGATTTCCTGGCCCTGACCGACGAGGAGTGGAACGACGGCTTCGCGCTGAAATTCTACGCCGCCATGCGCCTGAGCCGCGCCGCCTGGCCAGCGCTGCGCCAAAGCCGCGGCGCCATCGTCAACGTCATCGGCGTCGGCGGCCGCGTCGCCTCGGCCGAGTTCGGCATCGGCGGCGCGGTCAACTCCGCGCTGATCAACCTGACCAAATGCCTGGCCGACCGCGGCGTCCAGGACGGCGTGCGGGTCAATGCCGTCAATCCCGGCGGCATCGCCACCGATCGCTGGCGCAACCGGGTCAAGGTCGTCGCCGAGCGGATGGCGACGACGCCCGAGCGAGCGGAGCAGGAGCTGGTGCGCGAAATGGGCGTCGCCGCCATCGGCGCGCCGGAGAACGTCGCCGATGTCGTGGCCTTCATGGCCAGCCCGCGCGCCGCCTACATGCAGGGTGCGGTGGTCGATGTCGACGGAGGCATGGTCCGCGCCCTGTGAGTCGCAGCGGCGCCCGGGCATTTCGGTTCTCTGTTCCAGGAGATGACGAATGAGCGCGTCGGATGGCCGGGAGGCAAAGAGGACCATCGACATGGCGGTGCTCAAGCACCTGCCGTTCTTTCTCGCCATCGCGCAAACCCAGAACTTCCGGCTGGCGGCGCGCCAGCTCAACATCGCCCAGCCCGCTTTGTCGCGGCGCATGTCCGACCTGGAACGGACCCTGGGCGTCACCCTGTTCGAGCGCCGCTCCAAGGGCGTGCTGCTGTCCGAGGTGGGGCGGATCTTCTACACCGACCTGCTGCAGGTGTCGGGCCAGCTCAAGCACGCGCAGCGGCGCGTCAAGCGGGCGATGCAGGGCCAGGTCGGAACCCTGCGCATGGGGTTCACCTCGCTGGTCGCCCGGCACGCGATGCTGGCGGAAGCCTGCAACCAGTTCCGCCGCGACCGGCCCGAGGTCGATCTGGTCCTCTCCTGCATGATGTCGCACGACCAGTTGCGCGCCATCAGGGCCGACCAGCTCGATGCCGGGCTGGTCTACCATCCGCACGTCACCCGCGACTCCGGCCTGGAGAGCCGCGAGGTGCTGGTCGAGAACATCGTGCTGGCCGTCTCCAGCCGCTCGCCGCTGGCCCGCCGCAAGATCGTGGCGCTGGCCGACCTGCGCGACGAGGATTTCGTCTCCATCGCCCGCGGCCGCGGCCTGGCCTATTACGACCTGGTGTATCGCGCCTGCCTGGACGGCGGGTTGCAGCCGCGCATCGTGCAGGAAGTCGACGATCGCGAATCGCTGCTCAGCCTGGTGTCGCTGGGCGCCGGCATCGCCTTCGTGCACGACGCTGTCGCCCTGCAGCAGCGGCCGCGCGTGGCGTTCCGGCCGATCGCCGACCTGCACGTGCCGATGCGGCTGCTGATGGTCTGGCCGCAGCAGCGCCGTTCCAGCCTGATCGAGGACTTCGCCGCCTGCCTGTGCCGCGACGCCGGGGGCAGGCGTCCGGCGTGATAGCGAGACGGCATCAATCGCATAGCTAACCGGTATTGGAATCGACGAACGGCCCCCGTCTAGGCTTCGGCCTGCAACGGAACAAACCCGAAGAGCCGATGTCGTACATTCCCAGAAAGCTGCCGCAGCGCATCGCCGTCAACGGCGTCCACGTCGAGATGTTCGCCGCCGGCAAGGGACGGCCGCTGCTGTTCCTGCACGGCAGCGAGGGCCTCGACAGCCAGGCGCCGTTCCTGTCGGAACTGGCCAGGCATTTCTCGGTCGTGGCGCCCTCGCATCCCGGCTTCGGCCATTCCGAGCTGCCGGCGCATTTCAGTTCGGTCGACGACCTGTCCTATTTCTATCTCGATCTGCTCGAAAGCCTGGACCTCGCCGATGCGCTGCTGGTCGGCGTGTCGCTGGGCGGCTGGATCGCGGCGGAGATCGCGGTGAAGACGCCGGCCCGCCTCGGCGCGCTGGTCGTGGCCGGCGCGCTGGGCGTGAAGCTGGGGCCGCGCGAGGAGCGCGACATCGTCGACATCTTCTCGCTGCCCGGCGCCACCGTGCGCGAGCTGACCTACAGCGACGCCCGCTTCGCCGCCCAGGCCGATCCGCCCGACGAGGCCCTGGCCTATCTGCTGGCGCGCAACATGGAGGCATCGGCGCTCTATGGCTGGCTGCCCTACATGCACAATCCCAAGCTCAAGCACCGCCTGCACCGCATTGCCGTGCCGACGCTGGTTCTGTGGGGCGCCAACGATCGCATCGCCAGCCCGCAATTCGGCCGCGAATACTGCGCCCGCATTCCCAACGGCCGGTTCGAGCTGATCGACCATGCCGGGCACTATCCGCATATCGAACGGCCGGGCGAGTTCGTCTCCCGCATCCTGCGGTTCGTCGGCACGGCGGGCTAAAGGCGGCGACGCTACCGGGGGAAATCGGAAAGGAAAGCGATGCGCGTATTCTATTTCACCGAACAGCCCTATCCCGAGGCGTGGCTGAAAGACGTCAAGTCGCTGCGCGTCACGCTGCCCAACGAGCTGTGCGATCCGGCCGTGGCCGCCGACCGCTACCACGACTATCTCGACCAGTGGATGCTGGCCGACCGGCTCGGCCTCGACATCATGGTCAACGAGCACCACAGCACGGCGACCTGCGTGTCGCCGTCGGTCAACCTGACGCTGGGCATCCTGGCGCGCATCACCAAGCGGGCGCGCCTGCTGTCGCTGGGCGTGCCGCTGCCCAACCGTCCCGACCCGCTGCGCGTCGCCGAGGAGATGTCGGTCATCGACGTGCTGTCGCGCGGCCGGCTGGAGATGGGCTTCGTCAAGAGCGTCGCCTACGAGGTGCCGGTCGCCCTGACCAATCCGGTGCGGATGATGGACCGGCTGTGGGAGGCGCACGACCTGATCCTGAAGGCGATGACGACGCGGGACGGGCCGTTCTCCTGGGAGGGCGACTATTTCCACTACCGCAACGTCAATATCTGGCCGCGGCCGTTCCAGGCTCCGCACCCGCCGGTGTGGATCACGGCTTCCAGCGCCTCCAGCGTGCGCGCCATCGCCCAGCGCGGCTACGTCGTCGCCACCTTCATGAGCGGCTACGGCGCCAAGGCGCTGTTCGACGCCTATCGCGAGACGCGCGTCGAGATGGGCAAGGCGCCGCCGCCGGCGGATCGCTTCGGCTATTGCGCCCTGGTCGCGCTCGCCGACACCGAGGCGGAAGCGATGCGGCGGGCCGACCTGATCTCGGAATACGTGCGCACCACCACCATCGTCAGCGAGCAGTTCAAGTATCCGCCGGGCTATGCCGGGGTCGAGGCCGACACCAAGCGCCTGCAACTCGGCACCGCGGCCGATTTCCGCACCATCGCCGGGGTGGGCGGCCGGCGCGTGACCTTCGCCAACGCCTCCTCGGCCGACCTGGTCGCGTCGGGCTGCATGTTCGCCGGCACGCCGGCGCAGGTGGTGCGCCAGATCCTCGATTTCTCCGACGCGCTGGGCGGCATCGGCAATTTCCTGCTCATGGGCCATGGCGGATTGCTGAGCCAGGCCGATGCGCTCGACAACATCCGCCTGCTCGGCGAACGCGTGCTGCCGGCGCTGCGGGCGGCATCCGCCGACGGGCTCGTACCGGACGTAGCAGCGAAGGAGAAGCGCAGCGCCCTGTCGGCCTGACGGCACGGTCGTAAAAAAGAAAACTGCAAGGGAGGTAACAATGAGAATAGCAGCTTGGATCTGCGCGGCCCTGCTCGCGGCCGTGGCCCTGGCCGGCCCGGCCGGGGCGCAAGCGTATCCGAACCAGCCGGTCCGCATGGTCATTGCCACCACGCCGGGCGGGATGATCGATCCCTTCGTCCGCCTGATCGGCGACCAGTTCCAGAAGGAGCTCGGCCAGCCCATCGTGATGGAGTTCAAGCCCGGCGCCGGCGGCCTGCTGGGCGGGCAGTACGTCGCCAAGGCCAAGCCCGACGGCTACACGCTGTGGCTGAGCAGCGTCGGCCCGCTAGCCCTCAACCCGGCGCTGGGCAACGCGCCCTACGACGTGCAGCGCGACT
Source organism: Reyranellaceae bacterium (assembly GCA_050181585.1). Classification (GTDB taxonomy): domain Bacteria; phylum Pseudomonadota; class Alphaproteobacteria; order Reyranellales; family JAQSWP01; genus JAQSWP01. The sequence continues at coordinate 58,055 of JBFXDA010000019.1, read as the reverse complement.
TCACGCCCATCGCCATGATGTTCACCACGCCCAACGTGCTGGTGGTGCCGGCGGCGCTGCCGGTCAAGTCGATCCCCGATCTGGTGAAACTGTCGAAGGACAAGCCGGAAGGGCTCAGCTATGCCTCCGGCGGCGTCGGCGCCTCGCACCATCTGGCCGGCGAGCTGTTCCGCTCGGTCACCGGCGGCAACTTCACGCATATTCCCTACAAGGGCACGACGGGGGTGACCACCGACCTGGTCGCCGGCCGCGTCCAGTTCTATTTCTCCAACGTCTCGCCCGTGGTGCCGCTGATCGAGGCCGGCCAGTTGCGCGCCCTGGCGGTCACCTCGCCCAAGCGCCTGTCCCTCCTGCCCAACGTGCCGACCAGCGACGAGGCCGGCCTGCCCAAGTTCTATACCGGCGGCTTCCTGGCCGTGGTCGGTCCGGCCGGCATGCCGGAGGATATGGTCAGAAAGATCAACGGCGTGGTCAACCGCGCGATGCAGACGCCGGAAGGGCGCAAGCTGACCCTGGACAACGCCGGCGATCCGCTGGAAGGGCCGCCCGAGACCCTGGCCAAGTTCCTGGTCGACGAACGGGCGAAGTGGACCAAGGTGGTAAAGGACAACAACATCAAGGTCGACTGAGCCGGCCTCGCCGGCCGCGCCCGATCGGAGGAGCACGAGTATGGATGCCGAAGCGCGTTGGGACCCGGAGATGCTGGCGGTGCAGAAGGCCTACGAGCAGGAGGCCGCCAAGCATCCGCCGGTGACGCTGACGCCGCCGCTGGATTCGCACCGCAAGGTGCACCAGGCGCTCAACAGCACGCTGGGCGTCGGCGAGCCCAAGATGGCGGACAGCGCCGACCGCTGGATCTGGACGCGCGGCCGGCGCGTGTTCTGCCGCGTGCATCGGCCGCGCACCGACCGGCTGCTGCCGGCCGTGGTCTACATGCATGGCGGCGGCTGGGTATGGGCTTCGGTCGACACCCATGACCGGCTGACGCGCGAGTATGCGGCCGGCGGCGAGGTGGCCACCGTCGTCATCGACTATGCGCTGGCGCCGGAGACCAAGTTCCCCGGCGCCATCGAGGAATGCGTGGCGATGGTGCGCCATATCGCCCAGCATGGCAGCGACTGGGGCCTCGACCCGCAGCGCATCGGCGTCGCCGGCGATTCCTCGGGCGGCAACCTGGCGCTGGCCACCGCCCTCTATCTGCGCGACCACGGCGGGCCGGCGCTCAAGGGGCTGATGACCGCCTACCCGGTGTGCGACAACGATTTCACCCGCTCCAGCTACAAGGAATACGGCAACGGCTACAAGCTGACCGTCGAGGGCATGAAGGCGTACTGGAACGCCTACCTGCCGCACGACGCCGACCGCACCCATCCGCTGGCCGCACCGCTGCGCGCCAATCTCGCCGGGTTGCCGCCGACCCTGATCCAGCTTGCCGAACTCGATCCGCTGCGCTCGGAAGGCGAGGAACTGGCGCGCCGGCTGACAGGTGCCGGCGTGGCCTGCGACCTGCAGGTCTATCCCGGCATGATCCACGGCTTCGTGCGCGCCACCAATGCCGTGGCTCGCGCCCGCGAGGCCATGCAGCATGCCGGCGCCTGGCTGCGCCGCACTATGGCTTGAGGCGGTGGGGCCTGACGCCGGTGCGCTCAGCGCAGCTTGGAGTAGCGGGTGGGTTTCCAGATGTAGTTCTCGAAACTGGCCACCAGATTGCCCTCGCGCTGCGCCTCGGCCAGGCTGGCGATCCATTCGGGATCTTCCTGGAAGGCGGTGAAGCGGGTCTCGCGCTCGGCCAGCGACTCCCATTCCAGCAGATAGGTCAGGTCCTGGTTGCTGGGTCCGATCAGCGTGGTCCAGAAGCCGACCTGGCGGACGCCGTGCTTGTCCCACAGGCGCAGCGTGACGGTCTCGAACAGCCGGCTCAGCGCCGGCAGGCGGCCGGGCATGCAGTGATAGATCCTGATTTCATGCAGCATGGACGGCCTCCCGGCTTGAAGAGAATTCTACCGAATGTTAGTTTGAATATCGTGCGATGCAAGCGGGGAACGAACGGTGCCGGGGCTGGCTGAGGCAAATCGTCTGGCGGGCAAGGTGGCCCTGATCACCGGGGCGGGCGCCGGCATCGGCCGCGCCGCCGCCCTGCTGTTCGCCCGGCACGGCGCCTCGATCGGCGTGCTCGATCTGTCGGCGGCGGCCGCGGAAGAGACGGTCGGGCAGATCGCCGCCGCGGGTGGGGCCGCGATGGCTGTCGCCGCCGACGTCACCGGCGAGGCCAGCGTGAAAGCGGCGGTTGACCGCGTCGTGCAGCGCTTCGGACGGCTGGACGTGCTCTACAACAATGCCGGCGGTTCGGGCGCGCGCGACGGCACGGTGGCGGACGCCCCGAGCGAGGAATTCTGGAACGCCATGCGACTGAACGTGTTCGGCACCTGGCTGTGCAGCCGCTACGCCCTGCCGCATATCGCGGCCGCCGGCGGCGGGGCGATCGTCAACACCTCCTCGATCGTCGCCCTCAAGGGCATTGCCGGCAAGCATGCCTATGCCGCGGCCAAGGGCGCCATCGTCTCCCTCACCCGCACCATGGCGGTCGAATACGCGCCGCAGAAGATACGGGTGAACGCCGTCGCTCCGTCGGTGACGATGACGGATCGGGTCAAGGGCTTCCTGCAGGTGTCCAACCGCAGCTCCGGCCTGGCGGCGATGCACATGCTGGGCCTGGGCGAGCCCGAGGATATCGCCGCCGGCGCGCTCTACCTGGCATGCGACGACTCGCGGCTGGTGACTGGCCAGGTGCTCAGCATCGACAGCGGCGTCAGCATCCGTTAGCCGCAGGAGGCGGGGCATGGAATCGACTGCAATCCTGGCCGATCGCCTGGTGCGGGCCCGGCGCGGCAATCTGGCATTGCCGGCCTTTCCCGGCAGCGTGCCGGCGACGGCGGAGGCCGCCTACGCGGTGCAGCAGCAGGCCACCCGGCTGTGGGGCGCGCAGCCGGCAGGGTGGAAGATCGGCGCCGTCCGGCCGGAATGGCGGGCCGATTTCGGCAATTCGCGATTCGTCGGCCCGATCTTCCCCGACACCATCCGGCGCGCCTCGGACGGCGAGGAGATCGAAGTCCCGGTCGTGCCGGGCGGCTTCGGCGTGGTCGAGGCCGAGCTCGTCGTCGAACTTGGCGTCGACCTGGCGCCGCGCGCCAGCGGCTACAGCCTGGAGGAGCTGGACGACGCCATCGGCCGCGTCCATGTCGGGGTGGAGATCGCGGGCAGCGCCGTTGCCGATATCGTGGCGCTGGGCCCGTGCGCGGTGGTCGCCGATTTCGGCGTCAATCGCGGCTTGATCGTAGGTCCGCAGATCGAGAACTGGCGCGCCTTGCCTTTGGCCGCGCTGCAGGCCAGCGCGCGCTGGGAGGCCAAGGAAGACAGCGAAGTGTCCGGCAGCGCCGCCACGCTGGAAGGCGGGCTTGCCGGCGCGCTGGCGGTCTGCGCCGAACGGCTGGGGACCGGCATCTCGCTGCGCCAGGGCGATCTGATCTCGACCGGAGCGATCTGCGGCTTGCGGCCATTGCAGGCAGGCCGCCGCGCCAAGGTATCGTTCAAAGGCATTGCGGAGCTGACGGTCGGTTTCCGTGCCCACGCATCCTAAGTAGCAGGATTGGGCGGCAGCGCGATCTTCCGCCCACTCCGAGTCGCTTCAAGCCGCCTTGATCCACACCGCCTTGACGTTGAGATATTCCTCGACGTGCTGCTTGCCGCCTTCGCGGCCGTAGCCGCTCATCTTGTAGCCGCCGAACGGCACCGCCGGGTCCATCGCCTGGTAGCAGTTGATCCACACCGAGCCGGCGCGGATGGTGCGCGCCAGCAGATGGGCCTTCGACACGTCGCGCGTCCACACGCCGCTGCCGAGGCCGAATATGGTGCTGTTCGAACGCCGCCCCACCTCCTCGATGTCGGTGAACGGGATCGCCGAGATCACCGGGCCGAAAATCTCCTCCCGGGCGATGCGCATGTCGTCCCGCACGTCGGCGAAGACGGTGGGGGCCACGAAATGGCCGCGCCCCAGGTCGCCCGCGGTCAGCCGTTCGCCGCCGGCCACCGCCCTGGCGCCTTCGCTGCGGCCGGCGGAGAGATAGCCGGTCACCCGCTCGAGCTGTTCGGGCGAGACGAGCGGCCCGACCTGGGTCTGCGGGTCGATGCCGAGGCCGACGGTCAAGGTCTTGGCGTAGTCGGCCACGCGGCCGACGAATTCGTCGTAGATCCTGCGTTCGACGAACAGCCGCGTGCCGGCGCTGCAGATCTGGCCCGAATTGGCGAAGGCCGCCATCGCCGCGCCGGGCACGGCGGCGTCGAGATCGGCGTCGGCGAACACGATGTCGGGGGACTTGCCGCCCAGCTCGAGCGACACCCGCTTCAGGTTGCCGGCGGAAGCCTGGACGATCTTCTGTCCGGTCAGGTGCGAACCGGTGAACGCCACCTTGTCGACGTCGGGATGCTGCGCCAGCGCCGCCCCGGCGGTCTCGCCGAAGCCCGGCACCACGTTGACCACGCCGGCCGGCGCGCCGGCCTCCAGGCACAGCTCGCCCAGGCGCAGCGCGGTCAGCGGCGCCTCCTCGGCCGGCTTCAGCACCACGGTGCAGCCGGTGGCCAGCGCCGGGCCGAGCTTCCAGATCGAGGCGACCAAGGGCCCGTTCCAGGGGATGATGGCGCCCACCACGCCGATCGGCTCCTTCAGGGTGAAGGAGAAGATCTCGCCGGCCAGCGAATTGTCGATGGTCTCGCCGTGCACGGCGACGGCCATGCTGGCGTAGTAGCGCAGCATGCCGACGGCGCGCTGGCGGATCGAGCGCGTGCGGGCGATGGGCGCGCCCATGTCGTAGGTGTCGAGCGCGGCCAGCTCCTCGAACTCCCGCTCCACCAGGTCGGCGAGCTTGAGCAGCAGCATCTGGCGCTGCGCCGGCTTCCAGCGGCCCCACGGCCCCTCGAACGCGCGCCGCGCGGCGGCGACGGCGCGGTCGATGTCCGGCCGGTCGCCCTCGGCGACCAGCGCCAGGAGCTCGCCGGTCGCCGGATCGCGGCTTTCGAAGGTCTTGCCCGAGAGGGCGGGAACCCAGTTTCCGTCGATCAGCATGAGCTTGGGCTTGCCGTCGAGGAATGCGGGGCGGCGTACGGTTTCCTTGCTGAGGGCTGTCATGGTTGCCTTCCGAATGGCTGGAGGAGAACCGGCCCGCCGGCCGGTCCGGGTCGCTGCGGCGGATCAGGCGGCTGGCGTCAGATGCACCGGCCGCCATCGACCTCCAGCGCCACGCCGGTGATGAAGCTGGCTTCGTCGGAAGCCAGGAACAGCGCGGCATTGGCCTGGTCGAGCGGCTGGCCGATGCGGCCCAGCGGCAGGCCGGCCTCGAACCGCGACCGGTTCTCGGCGTTGTCGCCGCCCATGAAACTCGGCAGCAGGGCCGTGTCGGTGGCGGCCGGGCAGATGGCATTGACGCGGATGCCGCGCGAGGCCAGTTCCGACGCCATCGACTTCGCCGCCGTGATGGCGGCGCCCTTGGAGGTGTTGTACCAGGTCAGCCCCAGCCGCGGCCGCAGGCCGGCGGCGGAGGCGATGATGATGAAGTTGCCCGATTTCTGGCGGTCGAACACCGGCGTCGCCGCGTTCGCCGCCTGGTAGATGCCCTTGACGTTGACGGCGAAGATCTTGTCGAACTCGTCCTCCGTCACTTCCAGCATCGACTTGTTCCAGTGCGTCACGCCGGCGTTGCAGACGAAAATGTCGAGGCGGCCGAACTGCTTCAGGGCGGCGTCGACCAGCGCCTGGTTGGTCGCCAGCTTGCTGACGTCGCCGGCGACGCAGACGGCGCGCCCGCCCTTGGCGGCGATCGCCTTGGCCGCCTTGTCGCCGGCCTCCGCGCTGATGTCGTTGATGACCACGGCCGCGCCTTCCTCGGCGAAGCGGTCGGCGATGGCGCGGCCTATTCCCTGGGCCGAACCGGTGACGATGGCTACTTTCCCCTGCAGTCGCATTTCCTCTCCTCGCGTCTGTCCGCCCCGGTCGGAGCGGAAATTGCGCGGCCGGGAGATACGGCAGGCCTGCCGCATCCGGCCGCGATCGGCTGGAGCGCCCTTGCGCGAGGGAGGATGGCGGCCTTGACCGGCGGAGGCGGGGCGAAGGGAACTACAGAACGTAGTGCTGGTAGCGCTTCAGATCGTTCACCGCGCTGCGGATATTCTCGCGCTTGAGCCGTTCGGCTTCGGCCGCATTGCCTCGCCGCATCGCCGCCAGAACGGCCCGGTGCTCCTGAAGTCCCTTGCTTGCGCGGCCGGGCAGGATCAGCACGCGCCGCATGATGGTGCGCGTCTTCTCGTAGATGCTGCCCAGCATGGCCGCCAGAACCGGATTTTGGGCTGCCTCGATGACCTCCTGGCGCATTTGCGCATACGCTTCGTCGTAACTGTCGATGTCGCCGGCGGCGATAAGCTGCTCCATCGGTTCGCCGAACATGGCGATCAGCTTCTCCCAGCGCTCCGGCGGCGCCTTTTGCGTCGCTAGCCGCACGCACAGGCCCTCCAGGGCCTCGCGCACGTCGTAGATGTCGAATACCTCGCTCAGTTCGAGCTTCGCCACGATGGCGCCCTTGTTGGGCTCCCGCTTCACCAGACCCCGCAATTCCAGCGCTCCCAGCACCTCGCGAACCCGGGTACGGGAGATGTTGAATTCCTGCGCCAGATGCTGCTCGAGCAGCTTGGCGCCCGGGGGAATGGCCTGGCTGGCGATCCGTCGCCGCAAGATTTCCAGGACATGGTGTCCCTCCGTCGCCGTCTGGCCGACCGCCGTTTTGCGACCAGGCCGTCGTTTGGTCTGCTTGTCTGCGCTCATTGTGTTCCCGGGTTCGTCAGGCGTCGGTAAAAGCACCGATTGTCGATGACATTGGAGCCAGAACCTGACGCGGGGAACACTTATCTCCAGGGTGAAGAACTGCGCAACAAAAAACCTCTTTGACAATAGCCCGCCGCAAATTATGTTGTAAACAAAAAAGACGACAATTCAGTTTTTGGATTGTGGATTAAAGTGTTGACGATATCGTGCGTGGGTTAGTGGCGGAGGTTACGCGATGGCGCTGCAGCAGGGCCCCCTGGCGGGGGTACGGGTTCTGGAAATCGGCTCGAGCGTGGCGGGGCCGTTCTGCGGCCGGTTGCTGGCCGATTTCGGCGCCGAGGTGATCAAGGTGGAAGCGCCGGACGGCGATCCGGTGCGCACCATGGGCAAGCGGGCCAATGGCCGCTCCCTCTATGCCGCCTCGATCTTCCGCAACAAGCGGCTGGCGGTGATCGACCTGCGCCAGGCATCGGGGCGCGGGCTGGTGCGGCAGCTTGCGGCCGAGTGCGACATCCTGCTGGAGAATTTCCGCCCCGGCACGCTCGAGAAATGGGGCATGGGCTACGACGTGCTGCAGGCCGACAACCCGCGGCTCATCCTGGTGCGCATCAGCGGCTTCGGCCAGAGCGGTCCGTACAAGGACCGCGCCGGCTACGGCGTGATCGGCGAGGCGATGAGCGGGCTGCGCCATCTCACCGGCGATCCGGACCGGCCGCCGGGGCGGATCAACACCTCGCTGACCGACGAGGTGACGGGCCTCTACGCTGCCTTCGGCGCGGTGCTGGCGATCGTGGCGCGCCATTCGACCGGCCGCGGCCAGTGCATCGACGCGGCGCTGTACGAAAGCGCCTTCTCGCTGATCGAGCCGCATATCCCGGCTTTCGCCGCGCTGGGACTGGTGGCGCAGCGCGCCGGCTCGCGCCTGCCCGACTCGACGCCCAACAATCTCTATGCCACCAGCGACGGGCGGCACATCCACATCACCGCCATGGCCAACAGCGTGTTCGCGCGCCTGGCCGCGGTCATGGGCCGCCCCGAACTGGCGCAGGATCCGCGCTACAGCACCGCGCTGGCGCGCTCGGCCAACGAGGAGGAACTCGACCGGCTGATCGGCGACTGGGCCGGCTCGCACAAGCTGACCGAACTGGAGGCGATGCTGAACGCCGGCGCCGTGCCCGCTTCGCGCATCTACGACGTCGCCGACATCTTCGCCGATCCGCACTACCAGGCGCGCGAGATGCTGGTGGAGCTTCCCGATGCGGAACTCGGCACGGCGACGGTGGCCGGCGTGGTGCCGAAGCTGTCCGGCACGCCCGGCAGGATCCGGCATCTCGGCCGCCAGCGCGGCCAGGATACGGCGGCGGTGCTGCGCGACGTGCTGCGCTTCGACGACAAGCGGATCCGGGCGCTGGAAGCGGAGGGCACGATCTGCTGCGCCCGCGGCGAGCGGGCCGAAGCCGGTGCGGTGTAGGAGGACGACGTGGCATTCGAGAATCTGATCGCCGAGCTGCAGCAGCGCCGGCAAGCGGCACTGGCGATGGGCGGCCCGGACAAGCTGGCGCAGCGCGCCGAGCAGGGCCTGCTCAATGCGCGTTCGCGCATCGACTACCTGGTCGACGATCGCTCGTTCTACGAATCGGGCGCTCTGAGCGAGGCCGCCTACGGCAAGCCCGGCACCGCTCCCTCGGACGGCAAGATCGCCGGCTATGCCCGCATCGACGGCCGCGACGTGGTGATCGTGTCCAACGACTTCACGGTCAAGGGCGCCTCCAGCAGCGCCACCAACATGCGCAAGATCGGCCAGATGCGCCGCGTCGCCCAGGCGCGCGGCATGCCGATGGTGTGGTTGGGCGAATCGTCGGGCGCGCGCATGCCCGACAACCAGGGCGCGCGCGGCATGACCACCATGCTGGGCAACGATCCGACGCAGTACCAGCGCATGCGCGAGACGCCCTGGGCCTCGGCGGTGCTGGGCTACTGCTACGGCTCCTCGTTCCTCTACAATTGCTGCTCCGACTTCAGCGTCATGCGCAAGGGCGCGGTCATGGCGGTGTCCAGCCCGGGCCTGATCGAGCTGGCCACCATGCAGAAGATCGAGCCCGAGCAGCTCGGCGGCTGGAAGGTCCACTCCGAGATCACCGGCATGGTGGACATGGTCGCCGACAGCGACGAGGAGGCGCTCGACGCCATCAAGCGGTTTCTCGCCTACATGCCGAGCAACCACACCCAGACGCCGCCGCGCGCCGACGTGCCGGCGGGCTCCGGCGAGGGCATGGCGGGCATTCTCGACCTGCTGCCGGAGAGCCGCACCCGCGTCTACGACGTGCACCGGATCATCGCCGCGATCGTCGACCGCGACAGTTTCTTCGAGCTCAAGCCGCGCTTCGGCAAGGTGGCGGTGACCGGCCTTGCCCGCCTCGACGGCCAGGTCGTCGGGATGATCGCCAACAACCCCCTGATCAAGGGCGGCGCGATGGATACCGACGCCTGCGACAAGATCGTCGATTTCATCGTGCTCTGCGATTCGTTCAACATTCCCCTGGTCATGCTGGTGGACACGCCGGGCTTCATGATCGGCGCCGAGCCCGAACTGCGCCGCGCCACCGGCAAGATCGTCAACTTCATGAACGCGCTGCAGCTCGTCACGGTGCCGAAGCTGTCGGTGATCCTGCGCAAGACCTACGGCCAGGCCTATCTCAACATGGGCGGCGGCCGCAATTCCGACGAGGTCGCCGCCTGGCCGACGGCGGAGATCAGCTTCATGACGCCCGAATTCGGCACCACCATCGTGCACGGGCTGCGGCCGGGCGACGCGGGCTTCGAGCAGCGGCGAGACGAGATGGCGCAGGACAATTCGATATGGGGCGCGGCCGCCCTGTACGGGGTGCAGCACGTCATCGATCCGCGCGAAACGCGCAGCTACCTCATCCGCATGCTGCAGGTGCATCAACTGCGCCTGAACAACGGTGTCGGCCAGCATCTGCTGCGCACCTGGCCGACCAGCAGCTAAAGATCTTTGCATCGCGCGGCAGCGATGCCATCCGGATCAACCCTCGAAATGGAGCCAACATGTCGGACATCAAGGTCGAAGTCACCGGATCGGTGTGGAAAGTGGAGAGGGTCACGGGCGACTCCGTCGCCGCCGGCGACGTTCTGATGATCATCGAATCGATGAAGATGGAGATACCGGTGCTGGTGGAGGAACCCGGCACGGTGCTGGAAATCCGCGTGCGGGCCGGCGACTCGGTCAACGAAGGCGACGTCGTGGCCGTGCTCGGATGACGGCGATGGTCTGGGAACCGGAAATCGAGGAACTGCACCGACGCCGGCGCTGGGCGGAGGAAATGGGCGGCCCCGACGCCATCGCCGCCCATCACAAGGCCGGCCGCCTGACCGTTCGCGAGCGGATGAATGCGCTGGTCGACCCGGGAAGCTTCACCGAACTGGCCAAGCTGACCGGCAGCGGCCGCTACGATGCGCGCAATGCCGTGACCGGCGTGACGCCCGCACCCTACCTGATGGGGCTGGGCAAGATCGGCGGCCGCGACGTGGCGATCGGCGGCGAGGACTTCACGGTGCGCGGCGGCGCCAGCTGGGGCAGCGACCGGCGCAAGGGCGGGCAGGGCGGCTTCATCGAGGACCTGGCGTTCAACTATCGCATTCCGCTGGTCAATCTGATCGACGGCGCCGGCGGCAGCGTCGCCTCGATCAAGCGCCGGGGCCATGCCGTCTTCCCCGGGGTGCACGGCTTCGAACGCTCGGTCGAATTGCTGGGCATCGTGCCGGTGGCCAGCGCGGTGCTGGGCGTCGCTGCCGGCGGCCCGGCCGGCCGGGCGATGCTGTCGCACTGGTCGGTGATGGTGCGCGGCACCGCCCAGGTGTTCGCCGCCGGCCCGCCGGTGGTCGAGCGCACCATGGGGCTGAAGCTGACGCGCGAGGAGCTGGGCGGCGCGGACATCGCCGTGACGGCCGGCGGCGCCATCGACAACGTCGTCGACAGCGAGGCGGAGGCGCTGGACCAGGTCCGCCGCTTCCTCGGCTACATGCCGCAGAACGTCTGGCAGGCGCCGCCGCGCGGCGAAAGCGGCGATCCCGCCGACCGGCGCGACGAGGGGCTGGCCTCGATCATCCCCCGCCATCGGCGCACGCCCTACAACATGCGGCGGCTGATCGAGATGGTGATCGACCGGGGCTCGGGATTCGAAATCCAGCCCAGCTACGGCCGCTCGATCATCGCCATGCTGGCGCGGCTCGACGGCTACCCGGTGGGCGTCGTGGCCAATAACCCCATGGTCTATGGCGGCGCCATGGACCATCGCGCGGCGCGCAAGCAGATCCATTTCGTCGAGATGTGCAACACCTTCCATATCCCGCTGGTGTTCCTGGTCGACCAGCCCGGCTTCATGGTCGGGCCGCAGGCGGAAGCGGCCGGCACGCTGCGCGAGGGAATGCGCGCCGTCTACGTCGCCGCCAAGGCCACCGTGCCGGTGCTGACCGTGGTGGTGCGCAAGTGCTACGGCATGGCCGGCATGGCGGCCTGCGACAAGGCGGGGCTGAATTTCAAGGTTGCCTGGCCCAGCGCCGAGATCGGCAACCTGCCGATCGAGGGCGGGGTGAAGGCCGCGTTCCGCCGCGAGATCGAGGGCGCGGTCGATCCGGCCCAGCGCGAGGCGGAGATCGAGGCGGAGCTGAAAGCGCTTTCCTCGCCGTTCCGGATGGCCGAAGCTTTCGCGGTCGAGGACATGATCGACCCGCGCGAAACCCGGCCCTTCCTGTGCCAGATGCTGAAAGCGGCGCAAGCCTCGGTCGCAACCGCGCTGGGACCGAAATTCCAGAGCGGCGTTCGCCCCTGACATCCTGTCCCGAGGAGAGATCCATGGCGCAAACTTCGTCCCTGGCCGAGAACCGGTCCGTGGAACCCGCGATGCCGGCTTCCTTCACGGAGCGGCTGGTCGACCTGCTGCTGGATTTTCCCGCCGAGCGGATCTCCCCGGCGGCGGCGCAGGCGGCCTTGCGCTGCATCGAGGATACGATCGGCGTCGCCATCGCCGCCGCGGCGGTGGGCACCGCCACCGCCGGCGCCTTGATCGCGCCGGCGCGACAGGAAGGCGGCGCGACGCTCTGGGGCTTCGGGCGGCGCACCGAATCGGCGGCGGCGGCGCTGGCCAACGGCATGCTCTCGCATGGCCTCGATTTCGACGATACGCATCCGGCCGCGATCATGCACGCCAGTGCCGTGAACGTTCCCGTCGCCCTGGCCCTGGGCGAGGAGCTGGATATCGCGCCGAAAGAGCTGCTGGCCGCGCTGGTGCTGAGCTACGAGGTTTCCGCCCGCCTGGGCCGGCTGGGGCCGGGGCCGTTCCAGGACCGCGGCTTCCAGTCGACGGCGGTGCTGGGAATCTTCGCCGCCGCCTTTCTGGCGGCCCGCCTCTACCGGGTGCCGCGCGCCGTCGTCGTCAACGCGCTGGGGATCGCCGGCAGCATGGCGTCGGGTCTAATGGAGTATCTGTCCGACGGCAGCAACTCCAAGCAGCTTCATACCGGCTGGGCGGCGCAGGCCGGCATCCAGGCGGTGCGCCTGGCGGCCGCCGGCCTGACCGGGCCGAAATCGGTGCTGGAAGGGCGCTTCGGCGTGTTTCGCGCCTATGCCGCCCTCGACATCGATCCGAACGACGTGCTGCATCCGGTCGGCCACCAGTTCGAGGTCGAGCTGATGGCGCCCAAACCCTATCCGGCCTGCCTGTGCGTGCATCCGGTGGTGCAGGCCGGCCTCGATCTGCGCCGCCGCGGCGTGCTGGCGCCGGAGCGGCTGGACGAGGTCGAGACGATCCACTGCGAGGTGCCCGCCTGGTACGTCAATCTCGTGTTCGAGCCGCAGGCGCTGAAGGCGGCGCCGGAAACGGTCTATGACGGCCGCTTCAGCGCCCCGTTCTGCCTGGCGCGGGCGGTGCTGGACGGCCGGCTGGGGGTGCAGAGCTTCGAGCCGTCGATGCTGGCCGATCCGCGCATGCGCGCGCTGGCGCGCAAGGTCACCCATGCCGCCCGCCACTTCGACGAGTTTCCCGCCAGCTTCCCCGCGCGGGTGCGCGTGCGCCTGCGCGACGGCCAGGAGCACGAGAGTTTCGTGCCGCACAATCTGGGCTCGCCCGGCGCGCCGTTCACCCCTGGCGACGTCGAGGCCAAGTTCCGCGACAATGTCGAATTCGCCATCGGCCGGCCGGCAGCGGACGATCTGCACGCGCAGATCGCCGGTTTCGCGGCCGCCGACAGTGCCGCCGGGCTGTGGCGGGCCCTGGCTGCCGCCCGCATCGAGCGGTCCTGACGGGCAAGGCCGCCACAACGACAAGGCGCAAAAAAATGCCCGGCGTGCCGTCGGCGCGCCGGGCGTCAGGTGCCTCGTGGGGAGGTTACTTGGTGGCTTTGGCGGAAGCCTGGATGGCGTCCAGGATTTCCTTCGACACGTTGGGCACGTCCTTCCACATGGAATGCCCGACCTTGCGCCATTCCTGCATTTCCGCCGCGGTCGGCTCGTAGATCGTCACGCCGTATTTGCGCAGCTCGTTCTTGATCTTCTCCTCCGAGATCAGCTCTTCGCGCATCGACACGGCTTCCGCCTCCTTCGCCGCCTTCAGCAGGATCTCCTTCTGCACCGGCGAGCGCTTGTTCCACCAGTCGGTCGAGACGCCGACCAGCGAGGCGACCGAGGCGTATTTCACGTCGGTGATGAACTTGGCGACCTCGCCCATCTTCGCCATGTGCGAGCCGGGGAAAGACGAATCGAAGCCGTCGATGGTCTTCGACGCCAGCGCCAGATAGGTCTCGGTCCAGCTGATGACGGTGGCGTTGGCGCCGGCCGTGCGCCAGAAGGTCAGCGGCACCGCCGACTGCGGCACGCGCGTCTTCATGTTGGCGAGATCGGCCGGCGTCTTGATCAGCCGGGTCGAATGCAGGATCCTGAAACCGCCGGTCTCGAAGATCATGAGCGGCCGCAGGCCGTCCTTCTCGGTTTCCTTCTTCAGGGTCTCGCCGATCTTGCCGTTGATGAACAGATCGCGGAACTGCTGGCGGCTGTCCACCACATAGGGCAGTTCCACCACGTTCCAGGCCTTGGTGAAGGGGCCGTGGTTGGAAGCGCTGGCCAGGCCCATGTCGAGCGTGCCGTCCAGCACCGCCTGGATGGCGCTGTTCTCGGCGTAGAGCGTGCCGCCGTGGAACACCTGCGCCGTCATCTTGCCGCCGGACAGTTCCGAAACCCGCTTGGCGAAAAAGTCCAGCGCGATGCCGGGCGGCAGGTCCTTCGGGTAGAGGCTGGCGATGCGGAACTTCAGGGCGCCGATGGCGCTGTCTTGCGCCTGCGCGATCGACGCGGCCGGACCGGCGGCAAGGACGCTCAAACCGGCAGCAACAAGCGAGGTACATAACGTCCGTCGGCTAAGTCTCATGTCTTCCTCCTCCGTTAACCGGCATTGGGCCGGATTTTCTGGTTGGCAACGCAAGTAACGCCGCAGCGGCGCCGCCCCTCGTCAGGGCGCTTCTCCAAGGATCAGGTCGGGCAGCCACAGGATCAGTTCGGGGAAAACGATGAGCAGCACCAGGGCCGCCAGCACGGCGCCGAGCAGGGGAATGAGCTCCTTGGCGAACGACTCGATTCTCACGTCGGCCATGCGGCACATCAGGAACATGATCAGGCCGAACGGCGGCGTCACCAGGCCGGTCGCCAGGGCGAGCGAGGCGATCACGCCGAAGGCGACCGGATCGATGCCGAGCTGCAGCACCAGCGGCATCAGAACCGGAATGGCGAGGACCAGGATCGCCACCGAGTCGACGAAGCAGCCCAGCATCAGGAACACGCCGCTGATCAGCAGCAGCATCAGCGTCTGGTTGGTGGTGATGCCGACCAGCCATTCGACGATGGCGTCGCCGATGCTCTCGGACACCAGCATCCAGCCGAAAATCCCCGAGATGCCGATGATGAACAGCACGGTCGCCGTCGTGACGCCGACCTCGACGACGGCGCGGTAGAACACCGAGAACGACATCTGCCGGTAGCACAGGCCGAGGCCGATCGTGTAGATGACGGCCACCGCCGCCGATTCGGTCGGCGTGAACACGCCGGCGAGAATGCCGCCGATGATGATGATCGGCAGGCCGAGGCTAGGCAGGGCGCCCCAGAAGCTGACCACCACTTCGCGGCCGCTGAAGGAGGCGCTGCGGGGAAAGTTCCGCTGCCGCGCCGTGAAATAGACGACGATGCCGAAGAAAAGCCCGAGCAGCAGGCCCGGTATGATGCCGCCCAGGAACATGCGGGCGATGGAGACCGAAGTCAGGCCGCCGATCAGGACCATGATGATGCTGGGCGGGATCATGGGCCCGATGACGGCGCAGGCGCAGCCCGTCAGCGCGGCGGAAAACGGCGCGCCGTAGCCGGAGCGCTTCATGATCGGAATCAGCACGCTGCCGGTGGCGGCGGCGTCGGCCAGGCCCGATCCCGAGATGCCGGACATCAGGATGCTGCTGAGAACGTTGACCTGGCCGATGCCGCCGCGCATCCAGCCGACCAGGCTCTGGCTGAAGCGGATGAAGCGGCGGGTGATGTCGGCGTCGCCCATGAGCTGCCCGGTGAGCAGGAACATCGGGATCGCCAGCAGCAGGAAGGAATCGATCGCGCCGATCGTCTGCTGGGGAATGATCGCCAGCGGCACGTCGGCGAAGGCGACGACGTAGAAGAGCACGACGGCTCCGACCGCCAGCACGATCGGCATGCCGGAAAGGAAGAGTAGTAGAAGAAGGCCGACTACCGCCCACATCATGGCTGTTCTCCCTGTCGCCGCCGGTCAGATCTTGGAGAATGGTTCTTGTGGCGCCGGCCCCGCGCCCGTCAGCTCCGCCCCGCCGCCCTCCTGCCGGCTTGGCGCGTGAAACATCTCGATCGACTGGAAAACCAGGCTCACCGTCATCAGGACGCTGCCGATGGGCAGGGCGAGGTAGATCCACCCGCGGGGAATGCCCAGCGACACGTAGGAACTGCGCATGCCGCTGTCGGCATACTTGACGCCGTAGATGCACAGCGCCGCCAGGAAGACGATGCCGATCAGATTGACGGCCAAGGCGACCATCCTGTCGACGGGCGGCCGCAGCCGGTCGCTGAGGACCGTTATGGCGTAGTGCTCGCGCCGTTCCATGGCCACGGCCGCGCCCAGCATGACGGTCCACAGCAGCGCGATGCGCGCCGTCTCTTCCGTCCAGGACAGCGACATTTGAATCAGGTACCGGGAGGTCACCTGGAGGCAGACGAGCAGCAGCAGCAGGAGCACCAGGCCGAACAGCACCGCTTCGATGCCCTTGAAAAGCCGCTTGCGCGCATTCCTGAAGCCGGCAAGCCGCTGAGCCGTCCGCGTCGGACGCGAAGATACTGGTGCGTGCATTCGTTGCCTCCCGTGGCGTTGTCTTTTTTGGGCCGTCGTCCGGCCACTTCTTTCAAGATTCGACGGCTTTGGCTTCTGGAAAATCGGCAAGTCGGCATTGCTGCGGCGCCAGTTTCCTCTGTCTGAGGACCCCGTGATCAGACAGTGCTGCCTGCTCCGTTGAGCCGCGACGCTCGCGGATCGCTCCTCGGCGTCCTTGGTGATGTCTCCCTGTAGGTCTTCTGTTCTATGGCGCGCTTAACGAAGCGGGTGGATGCGAACAATATTGGAGATCATCGAACCGATATGTCAACAATATTGTCAATGAAATTGACAGCACTGATCACCCCTCACAATGTCGAAACTTGATTCGATTATTAGCCGTTTTGACGTCGAGGCCGGTGGGTCGCTTTAGTCGCATTGCAGCAGTGCTTTTGGCTTGGAAAAACTCGGTCTATCATACTGAAAATATTGATAATTACCGTTCGACAATAGTCTTGCCGACGACCGGATGGAAGCACCGGCAAACGGGACAGGCGCTAGTACCGGGGCAGGGATATGCCGGTACTCGGATTGTTGGCTCTGATAACAACTCGGGAGAGGAAGTGGGAAATTTTAAAACGAGTCTGGGGGCGATCGTTTGAAATTTTTTGTCAACAAAAAAGCACAAGCTTTTGTTGATCAAATTGTAGAAGTCTGGTACAAATCGAACTTAAGTCAGTGTCGCTGACATTTTTGATTGCCTGCCTTTGGCCAATAACCGCGAAAACCGCGACTGTGGACCGCAGCAAGGGAAAGGGAGCACGCCATGAACAGACCGGACGTGAACGGCTCGTCCCGTTCGAACAGCAAGAAAGTTCCGTTTGGCGGGTATTACCAGCGCGACGTGCCGCCGCCGGATCTGGAGCTGATGCAGACCGGTCCGGGCACGCCGGCCGGCGAGTTCTTCCGCCGCTTCTGGCAGCCGGTCTGCCTGTCCGAGCAGATCACCGACGTGCCTTTCGCGCTGCGCATCATGGGCGAGGACCTGGTCGCCTTCCGCAGCCGTGACGGCCAGGTCGGCCTGCTCAACCGCCACTGCAGCCACCGCGGCGCCTCGCTGGAATACGGCATCGTCGAAGAGAGCGGCCTGCGCTGCTGCTACCACGGCTGGGTGTTTGGCATCGACGGCACGCTGCTGGAGGCGCCGGGCGAGCCGGCCAACAGCCGGCTGGTCGGCAATCTGTGCCACGGCGCCTATCCGGCGTTCGAGCGCAGCGGTCTGGTCTTCGCCTATATGGGCCCGCCTGAGCTGAAGCCGCAATTCCAGCTCAACGAATCGTTCACCCGGCCCGGCAACAAGATGGTGCCGTATTCCAACTACTTCCCCTGCAATTGGCTGCAGGTGCAGGACAACATCGTCGACCCGATCCATACCGCGATCTTCCACAACGGCATCGGCAACGCCGCGATGCGCCGGGGGGGCAACACCCAGACCATGCTGCCGGCCGCCTGGGGCTCGATGCCGGTGATGGATTTCCGCGAGACGCAGAACGGCGCCAGCATGATCTACATCGTCACGCGACGGGTCGATCAGAACGTCTGGGTGCGCATGAACCATTTCTGGCTGCCGACCAACATCGACGTCGGCACCGTCTTCTCCGACGGCTCGCAGGAGACCTACTTCCAGCGCGTCTCGTTCAACCGCTGGGTCATCCCGCACGACGACGAAAGCTGCAGCATCCTGGCGTGGCGCCATTTCAACGACTTCGTCGACCAGGGCAAGGGCGATCCCAGCAAGCTCGGCGTCGAGGGCTGCGATTTCCTCGGCGGCCAGGTCGGCGGCCGTCCCTATGCCGAGACCCAGCGCGATCCCGGCGACTGGGACGCGATCGTCGGCCAGCGCAAGATGGCGCGCCATGGCCTGGAGAATCTCGCCACCACCGACGTCGGCGTCGCGATGTGGCGACGGCTGGTGCGCAAGGCGGTGCGGGGCGAATCGCCGGCGGCGCTGCCGCAGCCGATGAACGGCCACGGCCTGGACAGCGATCCCCTGCCGTCCTACTGCCAGGACACGGTGATGAAGATTCCGGCCCTGGCCGACATGGAGAAGGACCGCCGGATGATGCGCGAGATCGGCAACCGCGTCGCCGACATCGTCATCCAGGGCGACGAGTATCCGCCCGGCGCCCAGCGCGACGCCGCCGTCGTCGCCAAGCTGAAGACGATGCATCGCGAGTTCGCCCCCGCGGCCGCCTAGCACTCACGGTTCTCGATCGGGCGCGGCCGGCGGCTCACCCCGCCGGCCGCTGCCGTCAGCGCTTCCGGAGGAGAGATGAAAAGCTACGACATCGCCGATTTCGGCGCGCCCCTGGCGCTGTCCGAGCGGCCCACCCCCCAGCCCCGGGGGACCGAGGTGCTGCTCAAGGTGCTGGCGGCCGGCATGTGCCATAGCGACGTGCACATGTGGGAAGGCTATTTCGACATGGGCGGCGGCCGCAAACTGACCCAGACCGAGCGCGGCCTGAAACTGCCCCACACCATGGGGCACGAGATCGCCGGCGAGCTGGTGGCATTCGGACCCGACGCGGCGGCGGCAGCGGAAGTCGCCGGCCTCAAACCGGGCGGCCGCTACCTGGTCTATCCCTGGGTCGGCTGCGGGCGGTGCGAAGTCTGCCGCGACGGCGACGAACAGCTCTGCCTGACGCCGCGCTTCATCGGCCTGCACGTGGCCGGCGGCTATGCCGATCACGTCATCGTCTGCCATCCCCGATACCTGGTCGACATCGAAGACCTGTCGCCGGCCGAGGCGGCGCTGTTCGCCTGCTCCGGCCTGACTGCCTATGGCGCGCTGCGCAAGCTGGGCGACCGGCTGCAGCGCAGCCCGACGGTCATCGTCGGCGCCGGCGGGCTGGGGCTGATGGCGCTCAACCTGCATCGCGCCATGAAGGGCAAGGCGGCGGTCGTGGTCGACGTCGACCCGGCCAAGCGCGCCGCCGCCCTGGCGGCCGGCGCCGCCGCCGCCATCGACGGCGCCGCCGCCGATGCCGTACAGCAGATCAAGCAGGCCGTCGGCGGCCCGGTGTTCTCGATCGTCGATCTGGTCGGCTCCGGGCAGACCCTCGCCATGGGCATCGACTGCCTGACCAAGAGCGGCAAGCTGGTCGTGGTCGGCCTGTTCGGCGGCAAGGTCGAGATTCCCACACCGCTGATCCCGCAGAAGGCCATGACGATCCAGGGTTCCTATGTCGGCAGCCTGCAGGAGCTGCGCGACCTGCTGCAACTGGTGCGCCGCACCCGCATGCCGTCGATCCCGATCGATCGGCGCGCGCTGAACCAGGCCGATGCCGCCTTGCGCCAGTTGCAGGCCGGGCGCGTCCTGGGCCGGGTCGTGCTGGCGCCGTGATCGGGCGTCGATGACGGCGCCATGGCCAGGCTAGATCTTTCGGTGCGCGCCGTCAGCGAGGTGGCGTCCGGCATCCGGCTCTACGAGCTGGCCGACCCGGCCGGCGCGCCGCTGCCGGAATTCGCCGCCGGCGCCCATATCGACGTCGAGATTCCGGGCGGCTTCCTGCGGCAATATTCGCTGTGCGGCGATCCGCGCGACCGCAGCCAGTACCATATCGCGGTGCTGCGCGAAGCCGCCGGCAGCGGCGGTTCGGCGGCGTTGCACGATGGCGTCAAGCCCGGCGACAGGCTGGCGGTGTCGCCGCCGCGAAACAATTTCCCCATCGCCGCCGGCGCCGCCCGGCATCTGCTGCTGGCCGGCGGCATCGGCGTCACGCCGATGATGGCGATGGTCGAGCAGTTGCGCCACGACGGCGCGGATTTCGTGCTGCATTACTGCACCCGCTCGCCCGAGCGCACCGCCTTCCGCGACCGCTTGCAGGGCTTCGGCGAGCGCATCGTCTACCATCACGACCAGGGCGATCCGCGCCAGGGGCTCGACATCGCCGGCCTGCTGGCCAGGCACGAGCCTGGCACGCATCTCTATTATTGCGGGCCCGCCCCCTTCATGGCGGCGGTCAAGGGCGCTGCCGCCCACTGGCCGGCGGAAACGGTGCATTTCGAATATTTCGCGCCGCCGGCCGACGCCCGCAACGCCAAAGCGGCGGCAAGCGGCGGGTTCACGATCCGGCTGGCGCGCAGCGGCAGGGAACTCGAGGTGCCGCCGGACAGGTCGATCGTCGACGTGTTGCGCGCGGCGGGGATCGAGGTCGAGACCTCCTGCGAGATCGGCACTTGCGGCACCTGCAAGACCCGCTACCTGGCGGGCACGCCGCAGCACAACGACTACATCCTGACGGCCAAGGACCAGCAGGAATGGGTCATGCTGTGCTGCGCCAGGGCCGAGAGCGACGTGCTCGTGCTCGATATCTAGGACAGGCGTGATCGGGAGTCGCCATGGGACCGCTTGAAGGCGTGCGGGTGCTGGAGATCGAGGCCATCGGCCCGGTGCCCTGGTGCGGGATGATGCTGGCCGACATGGGGGCCGACGTGCTGCGCGTCGACCGGCCGAAGGATCCGACCGGCCTGCCGCCGCCGCCCGACCGCTTCCAGTTCGCCAAGCGCGGGCGGCGGGCGGTGGTGGCCGACCTGAAGCGGCCGGCCGCGGTGCAGGGCGTGCTCAAGCTCGCCGCCCGCGCCGACATCCTGATCGAGGGCATGCGTCCGGGCGTCATGGAGCGCATCGGGCTGGGGCCCGCGCCGTGCCTCGCCGTCAATCCGCGCCTGGTGTTCGGGCGCATGACGGGATGGGGACAGGACGGGCCGCTGGCGCAGAAGGCCGGCCACGACATCAACTACATCGCCTTGGCCGGTGCGTTGCAC
This sequence comes from Reyranellaceae bacterium, assembly GCA_050181585.1. Classification (GTDB taxonomy): domain Bacteria; phylum Pseudomonadota; class Alphaproteobacteria; order Reyranellales; family JAQSWP01; genus JAQSWP01. Next base: position 36,974 of record JBFXDA010000019.1, on the reverse strand, counting down.
GCCATCGGCCCCGAGGGCGAAGCGCCGGTGCCGCCGCTCAATCTGCTGGGCGACTATGCCGGCGGCGGCATGCTGCTGGCGCTGGGCGTGTGCGCCGCGCTGGTCAATGCCCGCGCCACCGGGCAGGGGCAGGTGGTGGATGCCGCCATGATCGACGGCGTGGCCAGCCTGATGGCGCCGCTGTTCGGGCAGTTCGCCGCCGGGCAGTGGAAGGACGACCGCTGCAGCAACACGCTCGATGGCGCGGCTCCCTGGTACGGCGTGTACCAGACCGCCGACGGCAAGTTCCTCGCCGTCGGCGCCGTCGAGAGCCAGTTCTATGCCCAGCTCGTCGCCGGTCTGGGGCTGGAGATCGACCGGCTGCCGCCGCGCGACCGGCGCGACCGCTGGGCCGCCACGCGACAGGTTTTCGCCGAGCGCATCCGCACCCGCACCCGGGACGAATGGGTGAAGGTCTTCGCCGATGTCGACGCCTGCGTCTCGCCGGTGCTGTCGCTGCAGGAAGCGCAGCAGGAGGCGCACCAGCGCGCCCGCGGCACGCACCGCGAATGGCACGGCATGCTGCAGCCCTCGCCCGCGCCGCGCTTCTCGCGCACGCCGTCGCAGGTTTCCGCCCCGCCCTGTCCGCGCGGCGCTGGCGGCCGGGCGGCGCTGGCCGAATGGGGGCTGGAAGCGGCGGAGATCGGGCAAAGCGGCTTCGATTTCGACGAGCGCGCCTGAAGCGGGATGGCTGTCCCGCGCCGGCGGCGCGGAATCGGCGGTTGTCGCTGCCGCCATTCGGGTGCACAAACCTCCCTGGTGGATTTCGGGGAGTGGGGAAGAGCGATGCTGTCCGACCGGTTCGGCTTGCCGATCAGCACCGCGTCCGATGCGGCGCGCACGGCCTATATCGCCGGCTGCGATTGCGTGCTGTCGGCCGAGCATGGCGCGGAGGCGCATCTGGAACGGGCGATCGCGGCGGAGCCGGGCTTCGCCCTGGCCCATGTCGCGCTGGCCCGCGCCCATTTCCTGACCGGCAACGTCGCCGGCGCGCGGCAGGCGGCGGCGCGGGCGCGCGAGCTGGTCGCCGCCGCCAGCGAGCGCGAGCGCAGCCACGTGCATGTGCTTTGCCTTCCCATCGAGGGCAAAGCGGGCGAGGCGCTGGCCGCCACGCGCGCGCATCTGGCCCAGCATCCGCGCGATGCCATGGTGGCGGCGCCCGCCACCGGCGTGTTCGGCCTGATCGGCTTCAGCGGTCGTCCGGGGCGCGAGCCCGAGCAGATCGAGTTTCTCGAGGCGCTGCGCCCGCATCTGGCCGAGGACTGGTGGTTCCAGTCGGTCTACGCCTTCGCCCTGGAGGAGGTCGGCCGGCTGGACGAAGCGCTGGCGCTGCAGGACCGCAGCCTGGCGGTCAACCCGCGCAACGCCCATGGCGCGCATATCAAGGCGCATCTGCTCTACGAACGCGGCGAGGACCGCGCCGCGCTCGATTTCCTAGCCGGATGGCTGCCCACCTATCCGCGCCAGGGGCCGATGCACTGCCACATCTCCTGGCACATGGCGCTTTCGCTGCTGGTGCTGGGCGATGCGGCCCGCGCCTGGGAAATCTATCGCGCCCAGGTGCATCCCGGCGCCGCCTGGGGCCCGGCGCTGAACGTCGCCACCGACGCGCCGTCCTTCCTGTGGCGCGCCGCACTGGCCGGACAGGAATTGCCGCCGGGGTCATGGCGCGAAGTCCACGACTACGTGCACAAGACCTTCCCCAAGCCCGGCATCGCCTTTGTCGACGTGCATCGCGCCCTGACCGCCATCGCCACCGGCGATGGCGACGGTCTGGCCGCGCTGGTGGCCGAGCTGCAGCGGCGTGCCGGCGCCGGCCAGTCGGCGACCGGCGACGTGGTGCCGCGCATCGTCACCGGCCTGGCCGCCTACGGCCGCGGCGACTGGCCAGGCGCCATCGCGGCCCTCGAGCCGGTGCGGTCCGAAGTGGTGCGCATCGGCGGCAGCCGCGCCCAGCGCGATCTGGTCGAGAACACGCTGCTCGCCGCCTATTTGAAGGACGGCCGGGCGGCGCAGGCGCGGCAGTTGCTGGCCGCCCGCACCGATCGCCGGCCGAGCGTCGCCGTCGCCGGGCTGGCGCAATAGGCGGAGCGGCCAGCCCGCAGCGGCGGCCGTCGGCTCAGGCCACCTTGCGCTTGCCCGCCTGCCATTGGTCGAGGATGGCGCGGGCGCCGTTCCTGGCCGGGTCCATGTCGGCCTCCCGCCCGGGCACCTTGGCGGTCAGCTCGATCACATAGCCGTTGGGATCGCGGAAATAGATCGAGCGGATGAACTTGTGGTCGGAGGGGCCGCGTACCTCGCGTCCCTCGGCCCGGCCCTTGGCCAGCATCCGCTCCAGCGCGTCGGGCTCGACCTCGAGCGCGATGTGCAGGTCGAAATCGTGCTGCTGCTTGAACTCGAACGGCATGTCCGGGGCCTCGAAGAAGGCCAGGCACGAGCCGTCGTCGAGCTGGAAGAAGGCGTGCAGCACGCCGGCGCCGGTGTCGCGGCCGGTGATGGTGGTGTCGATCCTGAAGGCGTTGACCAGCGGCAGGCCGAGGAAATCCTCGTAGAAGCGCCTGGTCTCCTCCGCGTCGCGGCAGCGATAGGCGTTGTGATGCAATCCCTTGATCATGGCGTCCTCCTTCAGATCGCCTGCCAGGGTTGCCCCTTGGTCGAGGCGCAGAAGCCGTTGAAGGTTTCGTAGATCCGGGCGTAGTTGGGGCCGGCCTTGAACGTCTCGAGCCAGCGCCTGACGTTGGGATAGGCCGAGAAATCGCAATGCACCAGCTCGCCCGCCGTGGTGATCGCCGCGCCGAAATAGTCGGCAATGCTGAGCCGGTCGCCGCACAGATACTTGCCGGTCGGACCGATCCAGTGGTCGTTGAGGATCTGCAGCCAGATCTTCGACTTGTCCTTGCCCCAGGCGACCACGCTCTCCTGGATCCTGGCGTCCTCGCGCTTCAGGTGCGGGAAGAGCTGCGGGTAGATCAGCCCGTAGCCCCAGTCGCGATAGAAGTTCGAGTTGAACCAGTCCATCACCTCGTTGACATGCGCCCGCTGCCTGAGGTCGGAGGGATAGGCGGGCGAGCCGATCTTCTCCGCCAGGTAGCGCAGGATGGCGGCGCTCTCCGTCAGCCGGAATCCGTCGTCGTCCAGCATCGGGATCAGGTGGTTGGGGTTGAGCTTGCTGTAGGCGGGCTCGTAATGCTCGCCCTTCAGGATGTCGACCACTTCCATGGCGCAGTCGATGCCGTTGTCGGCGATGAACTGCATCACCGGACGGCTGGTGGTGGAAACCGGATGCATGTAGAGCTTCATGGCGTCCTCCCTGGTTGGCGCGCCACCAGAGCAGATCAGGTTTTGGCCGAATCGCAAGCGGCGCCTGATCCCGTTCGCGCCGCACCGTCGGGTTGCGGCCGATTCGTCCAAAAGTTACCGGCGGGAAACTCCGGCGCCGCCGCGTCGCCGGCCGGCCCGGTCAATCGTCCTGCGCCACGGGGCGGCCGCCGCGCCGGCCTTCGAGCGCCATGACGGCGACCGCCAGGACCGTCAGCAGCAGCGTTGCCGCGCTGACCGGCCGCTCGACGAAGATGGCCCAGTCGCCGCGCGACAGCAGCATGGAGCGCACCAGGTTCTCCTCCAGCATCGGCCCCAGCACGAAGCCGATCAGCATCGGGGCGGGCGGATAGCCGAGCTTGACCAGGAAATACCCGGCGATGCCGAAGCCGGCGGCGAGCAGCACGTCGAGCGCCGCGTAGTTCATGCTGTAGATCCCCATGCAGCAGAACACCAGGATCGCCGGATAGAGCAGCGTGCCGGGAATCCGCAGCAGCCGCACCCACAATCCGATCATCGGCAGGTTGATGAACAGCAGCATGACGTTGCCGATCCACATCGAGGCGATCAGGCCCCAGAAGATCGCCGGCTGGCCCTCCAGCATGCGCGGTCCGGGCTGGATGCCGTGGATCATCAGGGCGCCGACCATCAGCGCCATGACGGCGTTGGGCGGGATGCCCAGCGTCAGCAGCGGGATGAAGCCGGTCTGCGCCGCGGCATTGTTGGCGCTCTCCGGCGCGGCCACGCCTTCGATGGCGCCGCTGCCCAGCAGGCGCCGGTTGCGGCCGGCGCGCCGTTCCAGCGCATAGGCGCCCAGCGCCGCCAGCGAGGCGCCGCCGCCCGGCAGCATGCCGATCAGGCTGCCGGCTCCCGCCCCGCGCAGCACCGGCCCCACGATCCTCCGCCATTGCTGCGGCGTCAGCCACAGCCGGGCGGGCGCGGCGATGGCGGGCGCCGCCGCCGGCGGCCTCTCCATGCAGCGGATGATCTCGGCGATGCCGAACATGCCGACCGCCATGACGGTGAACCCGACCCCGTCGTAAAGCTCGCGGACGCCGAAGGTGAAGCGCGGCTCGCCGGTCTGCAGGTCGGTGCCGATGAAGCTCAGGGCGATGCCGGCCAGCACCATGAGGATCGATTTGATCGCGCTGCCCGGCCCCAGCACCGCCGAGACGATCAGGCCCAGCAGCACCAGCGAGAAATACTCGGGCGGGCCGAAGGCCAGCGCCACCTTGGCCAAAGCCGGCCCGGCGGCGGCGATCAGCAGCGTCGCCAGCGTGCCGGCGACGAAGGAGCCGATGGTGGCGGCCGCCAGGGCGGCGCCGGCCTCGCCCTTGCCGGCCATCTTGTAGCCGTCGATGGCGGTGACCACCGCGCTGACCTCGCCCGGCAGGTTCATCAGGATCGAGGTGGTCGAGCCGCCGTATTGCGCGCCATAATAGATGCCGGCCAGCATGATCAGTCCGGTCGCCGGGTCCATGCCGAAGGTCAGCGGCAGCAGCAGGCTGATGGTGGTGATCGGCCCGATGCCGGGCAGCACCCCGATGGCGGTGCCGAGCAGGACGCCCAGCAGGCAGGCGCCGAGATTCTCGAGGCTCGCCGCGACGGAAAATCCCAGGGTCAGATTGTCCAGCATGCCGCTACTCAGCGCAGCGCCGGGAAAAGGGTGATGCCGATGTCCAGCGCATTGACGAAGACCAGCCAGCAGAACGCGGCCAGGAAAACCGCGAGCGCGATGGCGCGCAGGAGACGGAAATCGCCGGCCGCGATCGAGACCAGCAGGGTGGCGGCGGCGACGGCGGCGGCGAGCCCCAGGGACTCGATCAGCAGCGTGAAAGCCGCCATGGCCCCTACCACCGCGAGCGGGCTGCGCCACCGCGTCGGTTCGAGCGCCGCCCGGGGCCGCCGCAGGCTGGCGACGACGATGGCGGCGCCGAGCGCGGCCATGGCGAGGAAGACGAGCATGGGAAGATAACCCGGACCCATGCGCCGCGTGGTGCCCAGCTCGTAGGACTGGTTCAGCCACAGGCCGGCCAGGGCAAGGCCGATGAAGAAGACCCCGCCGATCGCCTGCGGCCAGTTGGAGCTAGGGCGCATTCCGATCTTCCCCTTGCCGCTTCTAGCGGGTCGTTCGACGGCCGGCGCGGCTCATGCCGATTTTCCGTCGCGCTGCTCGAGCGCCTCCATCGTCAGCCGCGTCAGTTCCTTGCGCAGGACCTTTCCGATGCGGTTGCGCGGCAGTTGGGGGAGTTGAAGGACGACGGCCGGGCTGCGCATGCCGAGCCGGCGGACGCAATAGGATCGGATGTCCTCCGGACTGGTGCCGTCCCGGATCACGACGGCGGCCGCCGGCACGTCCTGATGGCGCTCCGAGGGCAGGCGGAAAGCGGCGGCGTCGCTCACCGCCGGATGCTCGCGCAGAACCTTCTCGATCTCCTCGGGCGAGACCAGCATGCCTTCGACGTTCAGCATGTCGTCGGAGCGGCCCTTGAGGAAGACCAGGCCGTCGGCGTCGATCGTGGCCAGATCGCCGGGGTAGAACCAGCCGTCGCGGAACGCCGCCGCCGTCGCTTCCCGGTCCGCGACATAGCCCTGGATCATGCCGGGGCTGCGCACCCGGACATGGCCGGTCTCGCCGACCCCGACGCGCCGGCCGCGCTCGTCCACCAGTTCGAAGTCGACGCCCGGCGCCGGCTTGCCGACCGTGTCGGGATGTTGCGCCAGCATGTCCGGCGTGGCGACGGAGAAGTTGCCGGCTTCGTTGGCGCCGTAGTTGGTGTAGACGTGCGGGCTCATGCGCGCGCGAATCCCCGTCAGCACGCGCTCCGGCAGGGCGGCGCTCGACACCCTCACCATGCGCAGCCGCGGGAAGCGCAGGCCGTCCTGGGGCAAATGCTCGAGGATTTGATGCAGATGGACCGGCGTGCAGGTCAGGTGGGTGACGTCGTGGCGGGCGATCGCCGCGATGATCTCGGCGGTGTCGGTGGTTTGCGGCGCCGCCACCACCGTTGCGCCTTCGCTCAGGCACCGTATCGCCCGGCTGCGGCCGATCCAGAATTCGAACGAGGTCATGCTCATGAAGCGCTCGCCCGGCCGGCAGGCGAACTCCGGCGGCTGCAGCGCCATGCGGGCCGCTTCCATGGCGTGGGAAATGGCCATCGCCTTGGGCCGTCCCGTCGTTCCCGACGAATGGTTGATCAGCCAGATGGCGTTGCCGCCCGGGCCCGGGTCGCCGATCTCGGCCGGCGCTGCGGGGTCGAGCCAGGCCGGATCAGGGCGTATCACGGGCGGCCCGAACTTTTCGATGCCCGGAACCGACGACACGACGGCGGCGATGCCGGCGGTTTGCGCGATCATGCGCAGCCGTTCGGGACGCTCGGCAAGGGAAAGCGCGACCTGGATCGCGCCCATTCTCGCCAGGGCCAGCGACAGGGTCAGCTGCAGCAGCGAGCCGCCGTCGCCGAACATGGCCACGACGGCGCCCGCTTGCAGTCCCGCCTGCCGCAGCCCGGCGCATGCCCGCCACACGGCACGGTCGAGCTCGGCATAGGTGACGGTGCGCTCTTGCTCGATCAGCGCCAACTGCCCGGGCGTGCTGGTCGCCCACCGGTGCAAGCCGGCGGCCACGTTGTCGGAGGCGTTCATCGCGCGGCTTTGGCCGCGCCGGACAACTCGACCAGGGCCTTCCAGTCGTCGCTGCTCTCGCGCAGCCAGGCGGCGAATTCGCCGGGCGTGCCGAACACCGGCTCGAGGCCCAGGCGAACGATGGTCTCGCGCCGGGCGGGATCGGCGAAGGCGGCGTTGATGGTCGCGGCGATGCGCTCGATCAGGGGCTGGGGCGTTGCCGCCGGGGCGAAAAGCCCCTGATAGTTGGAAAAGCTCAGTTGCGGCAGAACCGACTGCGACAGCGGCGGCGCATCGGGCAGCAGCGGGCTGGGCGCGGCGCTGCTGACGCCGATGGCGACCAGCTCTCCCTTCTGGACGAAGGGAACCAGGCCGCCCGCCACCGCCACCACCATCGGCACGTCGCCGGCGATGACCGCCATGATGGCCTGCTGCGAGCCGCGATAGGGAATGTGCTCCAGGCGCAGGCCGAGCTGGTGCCCGATCGCCGCGCCCAGCAGATGCGAGGAGGTGCCCGCGCCGGAGGTCGAGTACGCCGTCTCGGGATTGCGGCGCAGCCATTCGACGAAGGCGGCGGGATTGCCGACGCCGATCTTGGGGCTGACGGCGACCACGGTCGGCTCGGTCGCCAGCATGGCGACGGGGGCGAAGGCGGTCTGTGGATCCCAGTTCAGCGGCTGGCTGCGCAGATGCGCATGCAAGGAGTGCACCGGCGCCGAGCCGATGCAGAACGTATGGCCGTCGGGCGCCGCCCGCGCACAGGCCTCCGCGCCCGCCAGGCCGCCGGCGCCGGGGCGCGATTCGACGACCACCGTCGCCTTCAATTGCTGCGACAGCGCATCGCCCACCAGCCGCGCCAGCGTGTCGGCGATGCCGCCGGGCGGGAAGCCGACGATGATGCGGATCGGCCGGCTGGGATAGGCGTCCTGGGCAAGCGCGTGAGGCGAGAGGGCGGCCAGCGCCAATAGGGCAGCCAGCAGCAAGGCGCCCGGCAATGTTCTGAATCTGGCGGACGTCTTTGGCATCGCGTCATCTGAGTCGTTGGCGGGACGGTCGGAAGTATCCGACAAATCTCACAAAAATGCATTTTCCGATAGGCTTCGCCGCCGACATTTTTCCGCCGTTCGCGCGGAAAGTATCGAATGGCAATTGTCCGGCATCCCGAAGCGGCAAGGGAGCGAGGGCTGTTATGGTGTGCGAATGAATTTCACCGACATCCTGCACGCCCATGCCCGCGACCGGCCCGAGCGGGCGGCGATCGTCGAGGACGGCCGGACGATTTCCTACCGCGAGTTGGACGAGCGCGTGTCGATGGCGGCGGCGAATCTGGACGCGGCCGGCATCGGCATGGGCGACGTGATCGCGCTGACGCTGGAGGATTCCGCCGAGCACCTCGTCCTGCTGCTGGCCATCGCCAGGGCCGGCGCGGTGATGGTGACCATCGACGGCATGCTGTCCGCCCCCGAGCGGCTGCAGGCGGCGTCGCTGGCCGGCGCGCGCGCCATCGTCATCGACGGCCCGGGCAGCGCCATCGCCGGCCTGCGGACGCTGTGGCTGGACGAATTCCGCCGGCCGGCGACGGCGGCTTTTGCGCCGCCCTCGATTGCCGCCGATCACCCGCTGGCGCTGGTGCAATCGTCGGGCACCACGGGCGCGCCCAAATCCTTCCTGTGGAGCCACCGGTCGATGGCGGTCCAGGCCGCCCGGCATCGGCGCTGCTTCGGCTGGACCGAGCAGGACCGCTACCTGGCGGCCGTCAGCATGGCGTTCTTCTGGGAGCGCGAACTGTGCTTCGTCCTGTTCCATATCGGCGCCACCATCGTGGTCGGTCGCGGCCTGTCGCCGCCGGCGCTGATCGAGAAGGCGAAGGCCGAGGCCATCACCATCCTGGCCCTCACGCCCGCGCATCTGCATCTGCTGCTGCAATTGCCGCCGGCCGACATCCCCGCCTTTCCCACGGTGCGCACGCTGGTGGTCGGCAGCGCGCCCTTGACGCACGAGCGGCGCCTAGCCGTGAGACGGCGGCTGACGCCTAATTTCTACGAACAGCTCGGCACCAACGAAGCGGGGCTTCTGGTCCTCGGCACGCCCGCCGACCAGGACGCCGAGCCCGCCGCCATCGGCCGCGTCGCGCCCGGCGTCGAGGCGCGCATCGTCGACGCGAAGGGAGAAGCGGTGGCGCCCGGCACGGTCGGGCTGGCCGGGTTTCGCGGCGAGGGGTTTCCCGGCGGCTATATCGGCGATGCGGCGGCGACGGCGCGCGGCTTTCGCGACGGCTGGTTCTACCCCGGCGATCTGGCGGCGATCGACGCGCGCGGCTATTTCCATTTCAAGGGCCGGGCCGACGACGTGATCAACAGCCAGGGCGTCAAGTTCTATCCCGTCGAAATCGAGAAGGCGCTGCTGGCCCATCCGGCGGTGGCGGAGGCGGCGGTGATCGGCGTGCCCGATCCGGAACAGGGCGAGGCGCCGGTGGCGTTCGTCGTGACGACGCGGGAGATCGCGGCCGACGAGCTGCGCGGCTTCTGCCTGCAGCGCATCGCCGCCTACAAGGCGCCGAACTGGTTCGTGTTCGTCGATCGCCTGCCCAAGAACCCGACCGGCAAGGTGCTGCGCCGGCGGCTGCGGGAAATCTACCGGGACATGCGCGGGCAGGCCTGACGGCGCCGCCCTCAGCGGCCCTCGAAGCGCGGCGCGCGCTTGTCGCGGAACGCCATCAATCCCTCCGTCGCGTCGTGCGAGGCGATGGCGTAGCGGTGCACGCGCTCGATCTCCAGGCGCAGCGCCTGCGCCAGGTCGAGATCGGCGCCGTCGTTGACCAGGCGCTTGGCTTGGGCCAGCCCCAGCGGGCTCTTGTCGCACATCCGTTCGGCGAGCTGCAGGGCGGCGGTCATCAATTCGCCGCGCGGCACGACCAGCGACGCCAGCCCGATGCGCTCGGCCTCGGTGCCGTCGATTTCGGCGCCGGTCAGGATCAGGCGCTTGGCGCGCAGCGCGCCGATGGCGCGCGGCAGGCGCTGCGAGCCGCCGGCGCCGGGAAGCTGGCCGAAATTCAGATGCCCGTCGGCGATGCGCGCCTCGCTGGCGGCGATGACGATGTCGCAGGCCAGCGCCAGCTCCAGCCCGCCGGCGACGCAATGGCCGTTGATGGCGGCGATCCAGATGCGCGGCGACTGTTCGATCTCCTCCAGCATGGCGCGGAAATCGTCGAGAAAGGCCTGGAAGCGGGGCGGGTCGCGGTAGAGCCCGACATAGCCGTCGAGGTCGCCGCCGGCGGAGAAGGCGCGGCCGGCGCCGGTCAGCAGCACGATGCGCGGTTCGGGCGCGCTGCCCATGGCGGCGATGGCGGCGCGCAGCGCGCGAATCGTGGCCCAGTCGATGGGGTTGAGCTTGTCGGGCCGGTTCAGCGTCAGGACCGCGAACGCGCCGTGCCGCTCGACCAGCACCCGGTCGTCCCCGAATCCGCCGTTTTGCGCCTGCGAGGAGGTCTCCGTCATGCGCCGAGCCTAGCATCGGCGCCAACCGGAGTCACAGGATTAATGAATTGACATTAAAAAAGCCATGTGATGACATTCCCAGGGCCGCCGATCGGCCGCCAATGCCGGGATTTGCCGCAAGACGCAACCCGGCCAATAGAACGGGAGGGAACCATGTCGAATTTTGCGACCAAGCGTGGCCTGCCGGGACGGCGCGCCATCCTGACCGCGGCGGCGCTGCTGGCCGCCGCCATGCTGCCGCTGTCCGGCGCGCAGGCGAATTCCTATCCCGACAAGCCGGTGCGCATCGTGGTGCCGTTCGGCGCCGGCGGCGTCGCCGACGTCATCGTGCGCATCGTCGCCGACAAGCTGTCGGACAAGATGGGCCAGCGCTATTTCGTCGAGAACAAGCCCGGCGCCGGCGGCAGCCTGGGCACCGAACTGGTGGCGCGCGCCCCGGCCGACGGCTACACCATCGTGCTCGGCAGCCCCAGCCTGACCGTCAATCCCAGCCTGCAGAAATCGCTGAGCTGGGATCCGATCCGCGATTTCGCCCCGGTCACCATGCTGGCGACGTTTCCCAACGTCATCGTCGTCACCGACAAGCTGCCGGCCAAGGACATGAAGGGGCTGATCGAACTGGCCCGCGCCAAGCCCGGCGACCTGACCTTCGCCTCGGTCGGCGTCGCCACCTCCATGCACCTGATCGGCGAGATGGTGAAGGTGCAGTTCGGCGTCAACATGGTGCACGTGCCGTACAAGACCCAGGCCGAGGCGCTGCAGGACCTGGCGCAGGGCAACGTCTCCTGGATGGCGCCGTCGGTGACGCTGGCCAAGCCGCTGATGGCGGACAAGAAGGTGCGCGCACTGGCCGTCACCTCCGACAAGCGTTTCCCCGCCATCCCCGACGTGCCCACCGTGATCGAGGCCGGCTTCCCGGACCTGGTGGTGCAGGCCTGGCTGGCGCTCTACATGCCGGCCAAGACGCCGGCCGACATCGTCGAGCGCACCAACAAGGCGATCGGCGAGGTGCTGAAGGATCCCGACGTGGTGTCCAAGATCGACAATCTCGGCGCGGTGCCGACCTCCACCACGACCCAGGAACTGGCCAAGTTCACCAAGGACGAGGTCGATCGCTGGGCCCGGGTGGTGCGCGAGGCGAAGATCCAGCAGCAATGACGGTTGCCGCAAGCGCCATCGGCGAAGACCTGCTGGGGGACGCCGCCCGCATCATGGGCGGCGTTCTCACGACGGCGGAATGGTTCCGCAGCGTCCCGCCCTGCCGGCTGACGCCGCTGGGCGCCGACAGCGCGGTGGTGATCTGCCGCGGCCTGTCGGCCAACGTCACCGTGCTGCGCACCCCGTCCGGCCTGATCCTGGCCGATACCGGCGCCATCGACACCGCCGGCCAGATCTTCGACGCCATCCGCCGCTGGGAGCCGGGCAAGCCGGTCCACACCATCGTCTATACGCACGGCCATTTCGACCATTGCAACGGCACCGCCCTCTACGACGCCGAGGCGACGCTGAAGGGCCGGCCGCTGCCGCGCGTCCTCGCCCATGCCGACGTGCGCCGCCGCTTCCAGCGCTACGAGCGCACCGCGCCGCTGAACAGCGCCATCAACCGGCGCCAGTACAGCCGGCCGGGCTTCCAGTGGCCGACCCGCTACCGCTATCCCGACCAGGTGTTCCACGACGAGCTGGCGCTGGAGGTCGACGGCGAGCCGTTCCATCTCTTCCACGGCCGAGGCGAGACCGACGACCATGCCTGGCTGTGGGCGCCGAAGCGGCGGTTGATCGCGGCCGGCGACTTCGTGATGTGGGCGGCGCCCAATGCCGGCAACCCGCAAAAGGCGCAGCGTTACGCGTTCGACTGGGCCATCGCATTGCGCGCCATGGTCGAACGCGAGGCGGAATTCCTCATTCCCGGCCACGGCCCGCCGCTGGTCGGCGCGGCGGCCATCCGCACCTATCTCGAGGCGGCGGCAAGCTGGCTGGAGAGCCTGCACGACCAGACCGTGGCGCTGCTCAACGACGGCTATCGCGTCGACGAGATCGTGCAGCGCGTGAAGGCGCCAGCCGAGCTGGCGCGCCTGCCCTGGCTGCAGCCGACCTACGACGATCCCGAATTCGTGGTGCGCAACGTCTGCCGGCTCTATGGCGGCTGGTGGGACGGCAACCCCGCCCATCTCAAGCCGGCGAGCGAGGACGAGATCGCCGCCTCGCTGGCGGCGGTGGCGGGCTCGGCCCGGGCGCTGGCGCAACAGGCCGCCGGCCATGCCGCCGCCGGCGAATTGCGCCTGGCCGGGCATCTGGCCGAATGGGCCGCCCTGGCCGATCCGGCCGATCCCTTCGTGCACACGGTGCGGGCCGAGGTCAACGAGCGGCGCGCCGAGGCCGAACCCTCGCAGATGGCCAAGGGCATCTTCCGCGCCGCCGCCCGCGATGCCCGCTCGCGCGCCGACAGGCTGGCGCGCCAGGCCGCGACGTAGCTACTCGTCGCGCTCGATCACCGCGTCGACGGCCGCCGCGCCCTGGCCGCGCGGGAACACCATGAAGGGATTGGCCTCGATGCTGCGCACGCTGGCGGCATGGGCATGGGCGATTTCCGACAGCCGTGCCAGCGCCAGCGCCAGCGCCTCGCGATCGGCCGGCGGCGCGCCGCGCACGCCGTCGAGGATCGCCGCCCCCCGCGTCTCATCGATCATGCGGTGCGCCTCGGCGACGTCGAACGGCGCGACGCGGAAACTGACGTCCTTCAGCACCTCGACCAGCACGCCGCCCAGGCCGAACATCACCGCCGGCCCGAAGCCCGGATCGCGCACCGTGCCGATGATGCATTCCACGCCGCCCCGCTGCATGGGCATCACCAGGCAGCCGCGGATCGCCAGGTCGGGCCGCGCCGTGGCGACCGCCGCCACGATCGAGGCGAACGCGGCGCGCACGGCATCGGCATCGGCCAGGTTCAGGCGCACGCCGCCGATATCGGATTTGTGGATCAGGCCGCCGGCCACGATCTTCAGCGCCACCGGGAAGCCGAAACCTTGCGCCGCCGCCACCGCCTCGTCGGGCGTGGCCGCCAGCCGGTGCGGGGCGGTGGGAATGCCTGCCGCCTGCAGGAAATCCAGCGCCTCGGGCTCGTCGAGCGGGCCGGCGGGCAAAGACGGGACCGAGGTCTCGCGCCGCACCGGCTTCTCGCGCGCGAAGGCGCGGGCGAACTGGCGCAGCGCGGCGGTGGCGCGGATGGCGTGGGTCGGCTCGCGATAGGTCGGAATGCCCAGCGCCTCGAAGGCGCGATGGCACTCGCCGTCCATGAAGCCGGACAGGGTGAACAGCCGGTCGGGATAGTCCTGGCGCAGCACCCGCCAGATCGGAAGATGCGGCTCGATCGCCTGGCGGTTGCGGTAGAGCCCGCCCTGGTAGGCCGAGATGCTGGCGAAATCCGCACCCTCGACGATCATGCGCATGGCGCGGCCGAACAGCGGCGGCGAGTTGATGACGTAGCCGGTCAGGTCGAGCGGGTTCTCGACGCCGGCGATCGGCACCAGTTCGCGCATCTCCTGCCGGCAGGCCTCGGGCAGCGGATCGACGCTGAGTCCGTAATCGACCGCCGTGTCGGCCAGCAGCACGCCCGCGCCGCCCGACACGGTCATGATGCCCAGCGAATCGCCCTTGGGCAGCGGCGCGATGGCGGCGGCGAAGCCGACGTCGAAGAACTCCTCCAGCGACTTGGCGCGATAGACGCCGAACTGGCGGAACACCGCGTCGTAGATCTCGTCGGCCCCGGCCAGGGCGGCGGAATGCGACTGGGCGGCGCGGGCGCCGGCATCGGTGCGGCCCAGCTTCACCGCCACCACCGGCTTGCGCCGCTCGCGCGCCAGGGAAAGCGCCTCGATCATGCGCGGCCCGTCGCGACAGGTCTCGATGTAGCACAGGATGACGTCGGTGTTCTCGTCCTCGGCCAGGAACTCGACGCACTCGGCGACCTCGATGTCGGCCTCGTTGCCGGTGGCCAGCACGTAGCTGAACGAGCCGCCGCGCGCGGCCGCCATCAGCGACGACATGCCGGCGAAGGCGCCGCTTTGCGTCACCAGCCCGATGCGCCCGTCGCGCGGCATCGAGGGCGGGAAGGCGGGATGGAAGCTGGCCACCAGGCCGCGGCGGAAATCGGCGAAGCCGACGCTGTTGGGACCCAGGATGCGGATGCCGGAGTCGCGCGCGATCTGCGCCAGCTCGTCCTGCCGCGCCCGGCCGGCTTCGTCGATCTCGGCGAAGCCGCCGGCGAAGACGATGACGCCGGGGATGGCGCGGGCGGCGCATTGGCGCACGGTCTCGACCACCTGCTCGGCCGGCACCGAGCAGATCGCCAGGTCGATCTCGGCCGGGATGTCGGCGACCGAGCGCCAGGCCGGCAGGCCCTGGATCGTGTCGGCCTTCAGATTGACCGGGTGGATGGCGCCGTCGAAGCCGTAGCCCTGCATCAGGGCGATGGGCCGGCCGCCGACGCGGGCGGCGTCGGCCGAGGCGCCGATGACGGCGACCGAGCGGGCCCGCAGCATGCGGCGCAGCCCTTGCGCGCGCGTGGCCGGATCGGACATCAGGCGGCGCCCTTCTGCATTTCGCGGGCGATGGTCAGCAGGTGGATCTGGCTGGTGCCTTCCGCCATGCGCCCGCCGCGCACGTCGCGATAGAGCATCTCGATCGGGCTATAGTCGGCGATGTAGCCGCGGGCGCCGAACACCTGCACCATGCGGTCGGCCACCCGGCACACCATCTCGGTCGAGAAGTATTTGGCGACCGAGGCCTGCATGGTGACGTCCTTGCCCTCGTCGTAGCGGCGGGCGGTCTGCAGCAGCAGAGCGCGGGCGGCCTCGATGTCGACCTGCGATTCGGCCAGCATGGCCTGGATGAGCTGGTGGCTGATGAAGGGTTCCCGCCCCGGCCGCACCGCGCCGGCGAAGCGCAGCGCCTCGTCGACCATGCGCAGCGCCGGCCCGATGCTGAGCCCGGCCAGGTTGATGCGCTGGAACAGGAAGCCGCGCATCAGCGTCTCGAAGCCGAAGCCCGGCTCGTTGCCCAGCATGGCCTCGGGCCCGACGCGGCAGTCGCGCACATGCACCTCCGACATCGCCATGCCGTGCTGGCCCATCTTGCGGTAGGGCTTGCCGATCTCCAGCCCCGGCGTGCCCGGCTCCAGCACGAAGCAGGTGACGCCGCGCAGGCCGCGGGCCGCGCTATCGGTGCGGGCGTAGACCAGGATGCGGTCGGCGACCGGCGCCAGCGAGACGTAGCACTTGGAGCCGTTCAGGACCCAGCCGTCGCCGTCGGGACGCGCCACGGTGCGCATCTTGGTCGCCTGCGAGCCGCCGATGTCCAGCTCCGACACGGCGAAGGCGACGACGATCTCGCCGCTGGCGATCCGGGGCAGGTAGAAACGCTTCTGCGCCTCGGTGCCGCCCTGCAGGAAGGGCACCACGCCGATGCCGATGTTGTTGGACAGCCGCGTGCGGAACGACAGCGAGCACTGCGAGATTTCCATGTTGATATGGGCCAGCTCCTCGCAGGTCATGCCCTCGCCGCCGTATTCCTCCGGCACGCCGTAGGCGAACAGGCCGCGCCGGCGCATCTCGGCGACGATGTCGTCGGGCAGCCGCGCCAGGCGGTCGACTTCCGCCTCGCGCGGAATCCAGCTGTTGCGCACCACGTCGCGGATATTCTCCAGCGCCCGGTCGAGGCGCTTCTGGTCGCGGATCATCGCGGATGTCCCCTGATTGCGGCGAAAAGCATGATCAACGCTTCCACATTATTTTTTTAATGTCAAAACATTAACAGTGCCGTCACGCGACCACGCGCTCCTGGCGCAGCGCGGCAATCTCGTCCTCGCCCAGCCCCATGTGCCGCAGCACCGCATCGGTGTCGGCGCCCGGCCCGGCCGGCCGGTCGCCCGGCGCCGACGGGGTGCGGCCGAAGCGCGGCGCCGGCGCCGGCTCGAGCACGCCGTCGCGCTCGACGATGGTGCCGCGGGCGTGGAGATGCGGGTGCCGGCGCGCCGCGCTGGGCGGCAGCACCGGCGCGAAGCAGGCGTCGCGCCCGGCGAAGGCCTGGCACCACTGCGCCTGGCTGCGCTGGGCGAAGATCGCCGCCAGCCTGGCCTTCAGCCCCGGCCAGGCGCTGCGGTCCATCTGCCGGTCGCGGAAATCGGCATCGTCGGCCAGGCCCAGCACGTCGAGCAGCGTGCGATAGAATTTCGCCTCGACCGCGCCCAGCGCCACATGCGCGCCGTCGGCGGTGCGGTAGGTGGCGTAGAAATGCGCGCCCGAATCGAAGGCGTTGCTGGCGCGCCGCTCGACCCAGGAGCCGTGCGAGAGGCGGCCCAGCAGCGGCGCCAGCAGCGAGGCCGCACCGTCGACGATGGCGGCGTCGACCACCTGTCCCCGGCCCGAGCGCGAGGCTTCCAGCAGGGCGGCCAGCACGCCGACGCAGAGATAGAGCGCGCCGCCGCCGAAATCGCCGACCAGGTTGAGCGGCGGCAGCGGATCGCCGTCGCGCTCGCCGATGGGAAACAGCGCGCCGGCCAGGGCGATGTAGTTGATGTCGTGCCCGGCCGCCTGGGCCCAGGGACCGTCCTGGCCCCAGCCGGTCATGCGGCCATAGACCAGCCTGGGGTTGCGCGCCAGGCAGGGATCGGGCCCCAGCCCCAGCCGCTCCATCGCCCCGGGACGGAACCCTTCGACCAGCGCGTCGGCCCGCTCGACCAGCGCCAGGGCAAGCTCCCGGCCGCGCGGCCGCTTCAGGTCGATGGCGATGGTTCGCTTGCCGCGGGCCATCACCTGGTAGCGCGGCGGCAGACCGATGCCGCGTCCGGCCTCCTCGACCGGATCGATGCGCAGCATGTCGGCGCCCATGTCGGCCAGCAGCATGCCGCAGAACGGCACCGGGCCGATGCCGGCGAATTCGACGATCGAGAAGCCGGACAGCGCGCCCATGCCTATTCGACGAAGGCCTGTTCGCGCCCGCGCCGCACGGCGGGCAGGATCACCATGATCAGCAGCAAGGCGGCGCAGGCCAGGATGACGGCGCTGATCGGCCGTTCGACGAAGATGATCGGATCGCCCTTGGAGAACAGCATGGCGCGCCTGAGATTCTCCTCCAGCGGCCCGCCCAGCACGAATCCCAGCAGCAGCGGCGCGGGCTCGCAGTCGAGCTTGAGGCAGGCATAGCCCAGCAGCGCCAGCGCCACCGTCAGCAGCACCTCGAAGGCGCTGTTGTTGAGGCTGTAGACGCCGATGCAGCAGAACACGATGACGGCGGGGAACAGCAGGCGGTAGGGGATGCGCAGCACCGACACCCAGACGCCGATCAGCGGCAGGTTGATGACCAGCAGCAGCAGATTGCCGATCCACATGCTGGCGACCAGGCCCCAGAACAGCTCCGGCCGGGTCTCCATCACCCGCGCCCCGGGCGCGATGCCCTGGATGATCATGGCGCCCATCATCAGCGCCATGATGGCGTTGGAGGGAATGCCCAGCGTCAGCAGCGGGATGAAGCTGGTCTGCGAACCGGCGTTGTTGGCCGATTCGGGCGCCGCCACGCCCTCGATGGCGCCCTGGCCGAAGCGCGCGGGATCGCGGGCCAGCTTCTTCTCCAGCGTATAGGCGGCGAAGGCGCTGAGCACGGCGCCGCCGCCGGGCAGGATGCCCAGCACCGAGCCCAGCCCGGTGCCGCGCAGGATGGCGGGCAGGGCGGCCTTGAACTCGGCCCAGCGCAGCCACAGGCCCGAGACCGCGGTGCTGAGGATGCTGCGCCGCTCGGGCTTCTCCAGATTGGCGATGATCTCCGACAGGCCGAACAGGCCCAGCGCCAGCGGCACGAAGCCGATGCCGTCGGACAGCTCGGGCACGCCCAGGGTGTAGCGCACCACGCCCGAGCTGATATCGGTGCCGATCTGGCCCAGCAGCAGGCCGAGCAGGATCATGCCCACCGCCTTGATCACCGAGCCGCGCGCCAGCACCACGGCCGAGATCAGCCCGAACAGCATCAGCGAGAAATATTCCGGCGCGCTGAAGCGCTGCGAGAACGCGGCCAGCATCGGGCCGAACACGGCGATGGCCAGGGTGGCGATGCAGCCGGCGATGAAGGAGCCGAGGGCGGCGATCGCCAGTGCCGCTCCGGCGCGGCCCTGGCGCGCCATCTGGTAGCCGTCGATGCAGGTGACGACGGACGAGGATTCGCCCGGCATGTTGACCAGGATGGCGGTGGTCGAGCCGCCGTATTGCGAGCCGTAATAGATGCCCGACAGCATGATCAGGGCGGGCAGCGGATCGAGCCCGAAAGTGATCGGCAGCAGCATGGCGATGGTGGCCAGCGGCCCGATGCCGGGCAGCACGCCGACCAGCGTGCCCAGCAGCACGCCCAGCAGGCAGAAACCGAGATTGCCCAGCGACAGGGCGGCCGCGAATCCGGTCGCCAGATTGCCCAGAACGTCCATCAGCGCACGTCCATCAGCGTGGCCAGAGCGGGATCGGCTGTCCCAGCCCGTAGACGAACAGGGCGGCGCAGAACGCGGCCATGCCGGCGGCCAGCGCGGCGAGTTCCAGTCGGCGGCTGTCGCGCGAGGCCAGCCCGCCCAGCAGCACGGCCGCCACCACGGCGACCACCAGGCCGCCGGCTTCGACCAGCAGCCCGAACGCGGCGACCGCGCCCAGCACCACGGCCAACGGCCGCAACGAGGCTTTCTCCGGCGCTTCGCCCGCCTGCAGCAGGGCGCGGACAATGACGATCAGGCCGATGCCGATCAGCCCCAGCGACAGCAGCATGGGAAAATAGCCCGGCCCCATCTGGAACGCGGTGCCGATCGCATAGGGACGGCCGAACCACAGGCCCAGGCCGCCGAACGCGACGAACATGGCGCCCGACAGAAAATCCTTCAGATTGCGTATCGCCATGCTTTGCGCCCGCCCCGCCGCGCGTTCCCCGGCGCCGGGCGCGCGATCGCTTGCTTTGCCTGGAGCAGCGGCCGTGCCGCCGCCGTTTCCTTCCCGGCGAAAATCAGCGCATAATCCCAATTTAATGTCAAACCATTAAACCGTCGGAGCCGGCGCGGCGCCGGCGGCGTTTGCCGCTTGTCACGCGTGCAACCTTGAGTTACGACAGGGCCGGATCGGAATCACGGATGGCCTTGAGGAAAAGCAGCAGCAAGCGGCGGACGCCGGCCAAGCCGGTGCGGCGCACCAATACCCGCATGCGCCTGATCGAGGCGGCCGAGCGGCTGTTCGCGCAGCACGGCATCGACGGCGTCAGCGCCAAGCAGATCATCCAGGCGGCCAAGGTCGGCAACGAATCGGCGCTGCAGTACCATTTCGGCACGCGCTCGGCGCTGGTCGACGCCATCTTCGAGATGCGCATGTCGCCGATCAACGAACGCCGCCTGCACATGCTGGCCGAGCTCGACCAGAGCGGCAAGCCGCCGGCGATCCGCGACATCGCCCGGCTGCTGGTGCAGCCGCTGGCCGAGACGCTGCTGCAGGCCAGCGGCCGCAGCTTCTACTGCCGCTTCCTCGAACGCGCCCAGAGCTCGCCCGAGCACGTCAACGTGCTGGTGCGCCGGCGGCATTACTCCAGCGTGCTGGGTTGCGCGGCGCATTATCGCTATCTGTGCCCGCAACTGCCGCGCAAGATCGCCAATCTGCGCATGGAGATCGTGCTGAAGACGCTGGGCCAGGGCATGGCCGACATCGAGCGCGAACTGGCGGCGGCCAAGCCGTCCGGCGCCCGGCCGCGCAACTCGGTCGAGATCGGCAATCTGATCGATTGCCTGGTCGGCATCCTCACCGCCGACATGGTCGACGCCAGGCTGTCGGGCGGCGGCGATAAGGCGTGACGGCCGCGCCGCCTCAATTCGAGGCCGTCGGAGCGTCGCCCTCCGCATCGACCAGCTTCGGCACCAGGCTCATCAGCCAGGCGACCGCGATGCCGATGACGGTTTCGACAAGGCGGTAGAACGCGTACCACCACGGGTCGGTCGCATAGGTGATGACGATGATGGCGCATACGTAGCCCGCCAGCTTGGCGCTTTCCGGCGTGCGCAGCAGGTTGCAGACGAGCATTGCCACGAGGATGCCGACGCCGATCGACAGCGTGTCGGCCGGCAGCGTCAGACTGGCGGCGATGCCGCAAGCCGCGCCGATCACCGTCGCCACCACGCGGCGCAGCGCCAGCTTCCTGGTTTGCGCCGGCGACAGGTCGGACACCATCACCGCCGCGATCAGGGCGTAGATCGGATATTGGAGTCCCGCCGCCTGCGCGATGGCAAGCGAGACGGCTGCCGCCACCGACGCTCGCAGCGAAAGCTGGAGTCCGCGAACGAACGCGGCGCGGCTGGCGGGGATGCGCTTGGGGATCATGCCGGATCAACCTCTCTGGGCGAGGCGGGCCCGCCGGCAGATTAGCGACGGTCGTTCCGATCTGACAATCGGCCCGGCGCCGGCCGGCGCGGGCCGCTACCAGCCGAAATCGCGCGTCCTGGGATGGGACCACAGGCCCCGGTCCTCGAGGATGGGCAGCACCGTCCGGCCGAAGCGCTCGATCTCCTCCGGCTGCCACACCGGAAAGCTGAGCGCCACGCCGTCGCAGCCGAAACCGTCGACCAGCTCGGCGATGCCGTCCGCCACCTGCGTCGGCCCGCCATGGATCTTGCGCGCCCCGGATACCGAGCCGATGGCCCGCATCTGCAGCTCGCCCAGCGAGTTGTAGATGTCGTCGTAGGTGGAAATGTTGGCGCGCACCGCGTTGAGGTATTCGGCCACGCCCTCCAGATCGACCGACCGGGCGAGCCACTCCGAATATTCCTTGGCCTCGGCATCGGTGTCGCGCAGGGCGATGTGGGCGTGCATCTGCACCTTGATGGCGTCCGCCGGCCGGCCGCAACCGGCGGCGATGCGGCGGATGTCGGCGACGCGCTTGCGCAGCTCGTCCTGGGGCGTGCGGCCGGGCATGAAGATGCAGTCGGCGTGGTGGCCGGCGAAATCGCGCCCGGCGTCGGAGGCGCCGGCGCTGACGATGAAGGGGCGCGGCGCCTGCAGCGGGGCCGGCCCGACGATGGCGCCATGGATGCGAAAATGCCGGCCCTCGAAATCGACCCGTCCCGTGGTCCAGGCCTGGGTCATGATTTCGACGAACTCGCCGGCGCGCTCGTAGCGCGCATCGTGCGGGATCGCGGCCGGCCCGCCCTCGACCTGGTCGGCGAAGCCCGAGCCGGAGACGATGTTCATGCCCCAGCGCCCGCGGCTCAACCGATCGAGCGCGCCGCCCATGCGCACGTATTGCAGCGGCTCGAACCAGGAGGTGTGCAGCGTGGTGATGAGCCGGATCTTCCGCGTCACCGGGATCAGGGCGGCGGCCAGGATGGGCGGCAGCAGCATGGGGTCCTGCAGGCCGATCGCCGACATGTGCGGGCCGTAGGAGCCCCAGGCGTCGGCCAGGAAAAGATAGTCCAGCCCGATCCGCTCGCAGGCCTGGGCCACCGCGACATGGCTGTCGATGTGCAGCACATCGGGATTTCTCGAGGCAACCTGGCCGGAAATCGTATGGATGGCCCTCGCGTTGGGGTAGAATAGTCCAAGTCGTACACTCATCGCCGCTCCCCTCCCGTCAGCGCCAAAATACAGCAATTAAGGCAATAATAAAGCAATTGTGCCATTGCTCAGTAGCTGGCTTGATAAGGGATGGCGATCCACGCTACCTGAGACGCCCAATGAGCCGGAAAACCAGTCTTTTCAAACCAGAAACCCGCCACGGGGCAGCCTCCTCGCGCCGCCCGGATGGTGAATGCAGATGGTGAATAAGGACCAGTGGGTGGCGGCGATCGGCCGCCAGTTCGGGCCCCGCTATATCGCCATCGTCGAGGCCCTGGTCGAGATGATCGAATCGGGGCAGCTGCGCGAGAAGCAGCAGATCCCCACCCAGCGCGAACTGGCCCGGATGCTGGGGCTGACGCCGGGCACCACGGCGCGCGCCTATGCCATCGCCGCCGAGCGCGGGCTGATCTCGGGCGAGACCGGGCGCGGCACCTTCGTGCGCCGCGGCGCTTCCGCGCCGCGCCTGCCGCAGGATGCCGATTATGTCGAGGACCGCGCCACCCCGCCGGCGCGCGGCGGCCAGCAGCCGGCCGAGCCGGGATTGCTGGGCGACCTGGCGGTGCCCAATGTCGGCGCCGCCAATCTCGCCCCCGAACTGCACGACGCCATCGGCCGGGCCAGCGAGGACTTCAACTTCACCCTCGGCCGCTACCATCCGCACGGCGCCCAGGTCGGCGAGCGCTTCCGCCAGGTGGGCGTCAACTGGTTCGCCCGCCTCGGCCTGACGGTCGACATCGACAACGTGGTGCTGACCAGCGGCGCGCATGCGGCGCTCTACGTCATCCTGTTCTCCGAGAACCTGCGGCGGCTGCCGGTGATGACGCCGGTGCTGACCTTCGCCGGGCTGCGCAACATCGCCATCGCCCACGACCATCCGCTGATCCCGATCGAGGTCGACGAGGAAGGGCCGGTGGTAAAATCGATTGAGCTGGGCTGCAAGCAGTCGGGCGGGCGGGTGCTCTATCTGCAGTCGATCGTGCACAACCCGACCTGCTTCTCGACCAGCGAGGCGCGGCTGCGCGAGATCGTGGAGATCGCCCGCAAGTTCGACCTGATCATCATCGAGGACAACGCCGCGCCGCTGGCCTTCGACAAGGGCCGCGTCATGGCCGCCACCCTGGCGCCGGAACGCACCCTGCTGATCACCAGCGGCGCCAAGTCGATCAGCCCCAGCGTCAATGTCGGTTTCCTGGCGGTGCCGCGCGGCTGGGCCTCGCAGCTCAACACGGCGATCAAGACGCATCACGTCTACGCCTCGATGTTCAACGTCGAGGTCATCAAGGCTTTGCTCGAGTCCGGCGCGCTGGACCGCATCTGCGAGGAATCCAAGGCGCTGGTCGGCCGCCGCATCGCCATCGCGCACGAGATGCTGGCGCCCTACGCGCTGCGGGCCCATCCGCTGAGCTGGCTGGCCTGGCTCGAACTGCCCGGCATGTGGACTTCGGAAGCCTTCACCACGGCGGCGCGGGTGCAGGGCGTGGCGCTGGGCGGCTCGCAGAACTTCGTCATCGCCGGCGTCCGGCCGGACATGAACGGCGTGCGCCTGGCGCTGACTTCGCCGTCCTCCGACGAGGCCTTCTCGCGCTATCTGGGAACGGTCCGCAACCTGCTGCATGCCGAGGAGGCGCGGCTGGGCACGTCGGTGTAGAGCGGACTCGCGCTCGGATCGAAGCGCAGACGCTTCCGTTCGAGCGGGCGAATCCGCTCTGTCCTTCAATCCCGCCAAGAAGCGCCCGACGGGAAAAACCGGCCGGCCGGTCGGGCGAATCGGGCCGGATCGGCCCCTTTATCGGCCTCGTCCTCGGTCAAAATTGCTATAAATGATTTAATTGCAACAATCCATACCCTATGTTTTTATCCGGCATTGCTGTAATCGGAGCTTTGCCGTGCCTTCCCAGATGCATCTCGCCACCATTATCGCCCATTGCCCGGCGCCGCATTCGATCGGGGTCTGGCGGCATCCCCGCTCCTTCAACGGCTTCCGCTACAACAAGCCGCAATACTGGGAGCATCTGGCCCGCACGCTGGAGCGCGGCCGCTTCGACATGCTGTTCCTGGCCGACACGTTCAATCTGCACGACGTGTACAAGGGCAACCCGTCGATGGCGATCAAGTACGGGCTGCAGTTCCCGCGCAGCGATTCCTCCCTGCTGATCCCGCTGATGGCGCGGGTCACCTCCGACCTGTGCTTCGGCCTGACCGCCAACACCAGCTACATGGAGCCCTATTACCTGGCGCGCCTGTTCGCCACGCTCGACGACCTGACCGACGGGCGCATCGGCTGGAACGTGGTCGCCGGCTTCAGCCGCAGCGAGGCGGCCAATTTCGGTCGCGACGACGTGCTCGACCACAAGGCGCGCTACGAGCGGGCCGAGGAGTACATGGAGGTCTGCAACAAGCTGTGGAACAGCTGGGAGCCGGATGCGGTGGTCATGGACCGCGATACCGGCGTCTTCGCCGATCCCGACAAGGTCCACCGCATCAACCATGTCGGCAAGTATTTCCGCTGCACCGGCCCGCTTTCCGTGCCGCGCACGCCGCAGGGCCGCCCCACCATCATCCAGGCCGGCGCCTCGGCCGAAGGCACCGAATTCGCCGCCCGCCACACCGAGATCCATTTCGCCGTGCGCGCCTCGGTCGACGGCATGAAGGGCCACCGGGCGCGGCTGAACCAGGCGCTGGCGCGGGCCGGGCGCCAGCCGCAGGACGTCAAGGTGCTGTGGGGCCTGACCGCGATCCTGGGCGAGGACGAGACATCGGCGCGGGCGCGCGAGAAGGCCATGATGGCGCGGGTGGCGCCCGAAGCCGGCCTGTCGCTGATGTCGGGGCATCTGGGCTACGACCTGTCGTCGCTGCCGATGGACAAGCCGCTGGAGAACATCGCCATCTCCGGCGTGCGCGGCATCCTCGATTCGGTGATCGGCGATTTCGGGCCGGAGATGACCCTGGCCGATGCCGGCCGCCGCTACGGCTGCGGCCTGGCCGGCATGCGCATCTTCGGCAGCCCGCGCCAGATCGCCGACCAGATGGAGGCGGTGTTCGCCGAGGCCGGCGACGGCTTCATGATGCTGACCACCGACTACCTGCCGGGCAGCGTCGACGAATTCGTCGACCTGGTGGTGCCCGAGTTGCAGAAGCGCGGCGTCTTCCGCACCGAATACGAGCCGGGCGTCATGCGCCAGAAACTGTTCGGCGCCGCCGCGTGACGCTGCCGCATACCGGGGCACCGAGCCGGATGTGCAATTGACACTTTCCTGGTCTCGCATTGATACAATTCGGCGCCAGAATCTCTGGCATTGATATAATTTCTTATCTATTGTTGCAGTGTGGCATTGAACGCATTCCAGCCTGGCCGGCCGGGAGCGCAGCAAAAAACAGGCCCGCCGGGGCGGTTTCCGTCCGGGCGATGCGAAGCGGAGGAAGGGCGCGATGGGTGTTCCTGCAATGTCGTCGCTGGCACCGCGGCCGGGCGCGCTAGCCGTGCCGCTGCCGACGCTCCGCATCGGCGCGAGCCTCCTCGACCTGTCGCGCGGCGCCGACCATGCGCCGTTCTAAGCCGCCGCGTCGCAAGGCGACGGACCGACGGGCTGCGGGAGGACGGTGATGTCCATCTCCGACCGGCTGGCGCGCCACGTCGCTGCGGTCCGCTACGAGGACCTGCCGGCGCCGGCGATCGCCGCCGCCAAGCGGCTGATCATGGACACGATCGGCACCGGCTATGCCGGCGCCGCCGAACCGGGTTGCGCCGAGATCGCCGACACGGTGCTGGCCGACGGCGCCGCCCCGCATGCCACGCTGTGGTCGACCGGCCAGCGCACCTCCGCCATGGGTGCCGCCCTGGCCAACGGCACCTTCGCCGCCGCGCTGGACTACGACAGCCTGCATTTCGACGGCGTCATCCATCCCGAGATCGTCACTTTGCCGGCCGCCCTGGCGCTGGGCGAGCGCGAGAAGCGCAGCGGCCGCGACCTGATCCGCGCCGTCGTGGTCGGCGGCGACCTGATGTGCCGCATGGCGATGTCGACCGGGCGCAACGCCGCCTGGTTCGTGACCTCGACCAACGGCACGTTCGGCGCCGCCGCCGCCGCCGCCGTCATGCTGGGGCTGAACCAGGAGCAGACGCGCAACGCGCTCGGCCTGGCGCTGTGCCAGGCCAGCGGCACCATCCAGGCGGTGCTCGAGCGCACTTTGGCCAAGCGCATGCAATCGGCCTTCGCCGCGCGCAGCGGGGTGCTGGCGGCGGAGCTGGCGCGGCGCGGCGTCACCGGCCCGGCCGGCGCCTTCGAGGGCCAGGCCGGCTACTACGCTGCCTTCGAACCGGGCGATGCCCATGTCCTGCTCGAGGAGCTGGGGCAGCGCTACGAGGTCCTCAACACCGGCATCAAGAAGTTCCCGAGCTGCGCCTGCAACCACGCCGCCATCCAGGCCGCGATCGACCTGGCGCGCGAACGCGAGATCGCCGCCGGCGACCTGAAGCGGGTGCGGGTGAAGATCACGCCCTACATGCAGCAGGTGGTGGGCGGCGCGTTCGACCCCAGCGGCGATCTGCAGGTCGCCGCCCAGTTCAGCGTCCGCTACTCGGTGGCCTGCGCGCTGCTGCGGCGCGAATTGAAGCTGCGCGACCTGATGCCGGCGCGCGTGCTGGAGCCGGCCGTGCGGGCGCTGGCCGAGCGGATCGAGATCGAAATCGACGAGGGCAATCCCGGCTTCCTGACGCCCGCCACCGTCGTGGTCGAGACCGGCGGCGGCATCGTGCAGCGCACCGTCGCGGCCATTCCCGGTTCGGCCCAGGCGCCGCTGAGCGATGGCGACGTGGCCGAGAAGTTCCAGGACTGCATGGCCTATGGCGCGGCGATGGGCCAGGCGATCGACGCAGCGCGGCTGTTCGCGGGCCTGTCGTCGCTGGAGGAGATCGACGATCTGGGCGCGCTGATGGCGGCGGCGTTCGCGCCGGCGCGGCGGGCCGCCGGGCCGGCGGCGAGAACGGCCTGAAGGCGGGCGGTAGCGATGGGAGGAAAAATGTCCGAGGAACGCAGCGACGCGGCGGCCAAGACCCAGGCCAAGGCCGCAGCCGCGACCAGGCGCCCGCTCGAGGGCGTGAAGGTGCTCGAGTTCGGCCATTTCGCCGCCGGCCCCTTCGCCGGGCTGGTGCTGGCGGACTGGGGCGCCGACGTGGTCAAGGTCGAGCCGCCGGGCGGCGAGGGCCTGCGCGCCTGGCCGCCTTTCGCCAAGGGCGGGGACGGCCAGCCCGACTACAGCCTGAACTTCGCCTCGGTCAGCCGCAACAAGCGCAGCATCACCGCCGACCTGAAGAACCCGGCCGACCTGGAGCGCCTGCGCAAGCTGGCCGCCAAGGCCGACATCGTCATCGAGAATTTTCGCCCCGGCGTGCTGCCGCGGCTGGGGCTGGGCTACGAGGCGCTGTCGAAGCTCAACCCGCGCCTGGTCTATTGCTCGGTGTCGGGCTACGGCCAGTCCGGCCCGTTCAGCGGCAAGGGCGCCTTCGACGTCGCCATCCAGGCCATCTCCGGCATCATGAGCGTGACCGGCGAGGAGGACGGGCCGCCGGCCAAGTGCGGCGTGCCGCTGGCCGATTTCTGCACCGCCGTCTTCGCCGCCTGCTCCTCGGTCGTCGCCCTGCGCCAGGCCGAGCGCACCGGCCAGGGCGCCAATGTCGACTGCTCGATGCTGTCCTGCATGCTGGCGATCTCCGCCTTGCAGACCAGCGAGTTCTGGGGCACCGGCATTGCGCCCAAGCGCCTGGGCTCGGGCCATCCGCGCAACGCGCCCTACGAGGGCTTCCTGGCCAAGGACGACAAATGGGTCGTGGTCGCCGCCGGCAACGAGCAACTGTGGCGGCGGCTGTGCAAATGCATGGGCGTGGAGCATCTGGCGGAGGATCCGCGCTTCGCCATCCAGGCCGACCGGGCGCGCAACCGCAAACTGCTGGCCGAAATCCTGGCGCCGACCTTCCGCCAGCGCGACGCCGAGGACTGGCTGGACGCGCTGGAAGCGGCGGGCGTGCCTTGCGCGCCGATCTGCGACTACGCCGAATCGCTGGACAGCGAGCATGTGCGCGCCATCGGCCTGGTGCAGGATATGGCGCTGCCCAATGGCGGCGCCACGCGCACCGTCGCCAATCCCATCCGCATGAGCGGCTACGAGTTCGAGATTTTCAACCGTCCGCCCGAGGCCGGCGAGCATAACGGCATCGTCGATGCCGAATGGCTCGGCGCCGGCGCGGGCCGCAAATAGGAGACGGACACCTGCAATGACCAATGGACTTCTCGTCACCCGCATCGATCAGTTCCGCCTCGACGTGCAGATCAACCGGCCGGAGCGCTCCAATGCGCTCGACACGCCGACCGTCGCCGCGCTCACCGAGGTGGTGCTGGAGGCCTACGAGGACGAAACGCGGCTTTTGACCTTGAGCGGCGCGGGCAAGAATTTCTGCTCCGGCTTCGATACCGGCCAGGGCGGCTTCGCCAACAAGAAGGAGCGCAACAACCGCATCCTGGCCATCGAATCGCTGCTGCAGCTCATCTGGAACGCGCCCTACGTCTCGGTCGGCTTCGTGCAGGGCGCGGCGGTCGGCGCCGGCGCCGACCTGGCGGCCAATTGCGACTATCGCGCCTGCGCCGCCTCGACCTGGCTGCGCTTTCCCGGCTTCCGCCTGACGGGCGTGACGCTGGGCACCGGCCGGCTGGCGCGCATCGTCGGCGACCACCAGGCCTTCGACCTGGTGCTGCGCAACCGCAAGGTCGAGCTGGCGGAGGCGCTGAGACTGGGCCTGGCGACGCATGCGGTGGAGGAGGCGGAGCGCACCGCCTTCGCCGACGCGCTGGCGGCCGATCTCAAGGACGTGTCGAAGGATTCCATCCTCGCCCTGAAATCGGCGGTGCGCGCGCCCGACCGCTGGCAGAGCGTGGCGCGCATTCCCCTGTCGCTGCGGCGCTAGGCGGGGCTAGGCGGGCGAGGGGACCATGAACCTGTTCGATCTCGGCGGCAAAGTCGCCATCGTCACCGGCTCCAGCAAGGGCATCGGCCGCTCCATCGCCGCCCAGATGGCCCGCCACGGCGCCAAAGTCGTCATCTCCAGCCGCAAGGCCGGCCCGTGCGAGGAGGTGGCGGCCGATATCAACCGGCAGGGCGGCACGGCGATCGCGGTGCCGGCTAACATCTCCGAGCAGGCGCATCTGGAGCATCTGGTGGCCGAGACGCGCCGCCAGCTCGGGCCGGTCGACATCGTGGTCTGCAATGCCGCGTCCAATCCGCATTACGGGCCGATGATGGGCCTGCCGGACGACATGTTCGACAAGATCATGCGCAACAACATCCTCTCCAGCCTGTGGCTGGTGAAGCTGGCGCTGCCGGACATGCAGGCGAGGAAGGACGGCGCCGTCATCCTCATCTCCTCAATCGCCGGCATCAAGGGCAGCCAGACCTTGGGCGCCTACGGCGTGTCGAAGGCGGCCGACATGGCGCTGGTGCGCAACCTCGCCATCGAGCTGGGCAAGGACAACATCCGGGTCAACGCCATCGCGCCCGGCCTGATCAAGACCGATTTCGCCAAGCCGCTGTGGGATTCGAAGGAGAACGCCGACTACTTCCTGGGCAGCCAGGCGATCAAGCGGCTGGCCGAGCCCGACGACATCGGCGGCATCGCCGTCATGCTGGCCGCACCCGCCGGCCGCTTCGTCACCGGCCAGGTCATCGTCGCCGATGGCGGCGCCACCATCACCTAGGCGGGACCAGCGGACGATGGAAGATCGCCTCCTCGACGAGCTTGCCGACCGCCGCCGCGCCGCGCGGGCGATGGGCGGCGCCGAGCGGGTGCGCAAGGTGCGCGACGCGGGCAAGCTGCCGGTGCGCGAGCGGCTCGACATATTGTTCGACGCCGGCTCGTTCGAGGAGATGGGCCTGCTGGCGCACAGCCAGTATCCCGGCCTGCAGAACCGCACGCCGGCGGACGGCGTGGTGACGGGCTGCGGCACGATCGAGGGCCGGCGCGTCTTCGTGATGGCGGACGATCCTTCGGTGCTGGCCGGCACAAGAGGGCGGGTGGCGGAGGAGAAGCTGATCCGGCTGCGCTCGCTGGCGCTGCGCGAGCGGCTGCCGCTGGTGATGCTGAACGAGGCGGGTGCGGCGCGGGTGCAGGAAACCAACGGCGCCTATTCGGCCGGGCTGGGCGGCGGCTTCGCGCAGCATTTCGAGCTGAGCGGCGTGGTGCCGCAGGTCTCCGTCCATATGGGCGCCTCGTTCGGCGGCCCGTCCTTCGTCGGCTCCATGTGCGACTTCGTCGCCATGGTGAAGGGCACCGGCTTCATGGGCATGTCCGGGCCGCCCATCGTCAAGGTCGGCATCGGCGTCGACCACAGCTTCGACGAGATCGGCGGCCCGGACATGGCCATGCGCGCCACCGGCCAGCTCGACTATCTGGGCGTCGACGAGGCCGACGCGCTGCAATCGGTCCGCCGCTATCTCTCCTACCTGCCCTCGAGCTGCCACGAGCGGCCGCCCTCGGCGCCGCCGCGCGCGGCGTTGAGCGAGAGCGAGGAAGGGGCGGCCTCGCTGCGCAAGCTGGTGCCGCAGGGCCATCGCCAGGCCTATTCCATGCACCGGCTGCTGCAGCTCGTCGTCGACGCGGACAGCCTGTTCGAGCTGCACGCCGATTACGGCCGCAACCTGATCACGGCGCTGGCGCGCATCGACGGCCAGCCGGTCGGGCTGGTGGCCAACAATCCCTCGCAGCGGGCGGGCGTGCTGGACGAGAAGGCGGCGATCAAGGCGCGCCGCTTCATCGACGTGTGCGACGCCTTCCACATTCCGCTGGCTTTCTTCTGCGACACGCCCGGCTTCCTGGTCGGGCCGGAAGTCGAAAAGCAGCGCATGGTCGCCCTGTGCGGCCGGCTGATGATGTCGCTGATCTCCGCCTCGGTCCCGAAGATCCAGATCGTGGTGCGCAAGGCGGTGGGCATGGCCTACATCGCCATGTGCGGGCGCGCCTGCCGGCCCAACGCCATCGTCGCCTGGCCGACCGCCTTCTTCGACGTGATGGGGCCGGAAGCCGGCGTCATGCTGGCGCACGAGAAGGAAATCATGGCCGCGTCCGATCCCGAAGCGCGCAAGCGCGAGATCCTGAAGGATTTCGAAGTCGCGGCCAGCGCCTATGCCACGGCCGGGCTGGGACTGATCGACGACGTGATCGCGCCCGGCGAGACCCGCGCCCTGATCGCCCGCACCATCCGGCGCGCCGGCAACGGCGGCGGCCCCGGCTTCAAGCGCAGGATCGAGCCATGAGCGCTCCATGCCTGCCATTCCCCGCGCGCGTAGCACGCGCGCCGATTGACTCCGTTTTCGGCGCTACTACAATCCAACTAGTCGGTTTTTTCTTTGTCGCTGACGATGGTCGGCGCGTCGCCGGCCAAACCGGGCAGCCGCCAGGGCTGTCCGAAAACAAGCAGGGAGGACAACGATGATGTCGAAGATGATGACGGCGATTTCCGCGACGGCTGCGGGAGCCTTGGCCATGAGCCTTGGCGTCGGCGCCGCCGTCGCCCAGGACTATCCCGAACTGTCGCTGAAGGTGGCGCATTCGCTGCCCGAGACCTACGTGCAGTCGCAGAAGGCCGACAAGTGGTTCTTCGAGGAGCTGGAGAAGCGCACCGGCGGCAAGGTCAAGGCGCAGATCTTCTGGAACGGCTCGCTGGGCCGGCCCAAGGAAGTGTTCGACATGGTCGGCAAGGGCGGCGTCGTCTTCGGCGGCGACGCGCAGGGCTACTATCCCGCCCAACTGCCGCTCAACACCATGCCCAATTCGCTGCTCGGCACCCTGACCTTCGACAACGCCATCCAGGCCTCGAAGATCACGCGCGAGATCTTCGACAAGTTCCCGGCCATGCAGGAGGAGTTCAAGGCGCTGGGCATCTGGCCGATCTACTTCAACGCCGCGACCTCCTTCCGCGTCGCCTGCACCAAGCCGGTGGCCTCGGTCGACGACCTGAAGAACAAGAAGATCCGCCAGTTCAGCGCCTACCATCCCCGCCTGTGGGAATCGGTCGGCGCGGTGGGCGTCACCGTGCTGCCGGCGGAAATCTACGAGGGCCTGCAGCGCAACCGCCTGGATTGCGCCTTCTATTCCTATCCCGCGCTGCAGACGCAGAAGATCTACGAGCAGGGCAAGTACATCAGCACGGCCAATTTCGGCGCCGGCGCCACCTGGCCGATCGTGGTCAACTACGACACCTTCTTCAACAAGTGGCCCGAGAGCCTGCGCAAGCTGATCATCGAGCTGGGGCGCGAGGCGGAGCGGCGCAGCGCCGAGGCCGACACGGCCGCCGGCGACGAGGCGCTGGAGCTGATGAAGAAGCAGGGCGCGACGATCGTCGAGTGGTCGGCCGCCGAGCAGAAGAAGCTGGAGTCCATGGTGCCGAGCTTCATCGACGTCTGGGCCGAGCAGCAGGAAAAGGCCGGCCGGCCGGTGGCGCGCGAGATCGCCGAGTACATCAAGAAGCGCCGCACCGAGCTGAAATAGAACCATTCCGGCCGGCGGTCGCGCCGGCCGGGCAGTTCCGCCGCCGCCCGGGTCGCGCCCGGGCGGCGGCATGAAGCTCAAACCGCATTCCGGTGGCCGCATGAACATCCTGCTCCGGCTCGACAAGGCGCTTCGAGCGCTGAACGGCGTCGCCCTCGCCATTGCCGGGGTCGGCATGTTCTTCATCGCCTTCGTCAGCACCGCCGACGTCATCTTCTACATCGTGCTGGGCCGGCCGTTCTCCGGCGCCAACGAATCGGTCGAGGTGGCGCTCGCCGTCAGCATCGTGATGACGCTGGCCTACACGCAGTACCGGCGCCAGCACATCGTGGTCGACGTCGTGTTCCAGCACTTCTCGCCGCGGGGCAAGCGCGTTTCGCTGGTGATCGAGCTGCTGGTCGGCCTGTTCTGCATGGCGCTGCTCTCCTGGCGCGCCTGGGAGCTGGGGCTGGAAAGCGTGCGCATGCGCGAGACCGCCTCCAGCCTGTACTCCTTCCCGGTC
Source organism: Reyranellaceae bacterium (assembly GCA_050181585.1). Taxonomy (GTDB): domain Bacteria; phylum Pseudomonadota; class Alphaproteobacteria; order Reyranellales; family JAQSWP01; genus JAQSWP01. The sequence continues at coordinate 3,845 of JBFXDA010000019.1, read as the reverse complement.
TATCCGTGGAAAATCGCCTTCGCCCTCGGCCTCACCCTGGCGACCATGGAATTCCTGCGCCAGCTGGCATGGATCTGCTGCGGCGTCTGGGAACCGGAGCGCGGACCCGTGCCGGGCAAAGAGGAGAACGTCGCCTATGAGTGAACCTCTCCTGGTCGGCGTGCTGGCGATCGGCGCCATGCTCTTCGTCGGCGCCATCGGCGTTCCCGTCGCCTTTTCCATGATCGTGGTCGGCATCGGCGGGCTGTGGTACTTCGGCGGGCTGGCCTTCGTCGCCAGCACGCTGAAGACCATGCCGTACCAGATCCTCAGCGAGTACGCCTTCGCCGTCATTCCCATGTTCATCCTCATGGGCGCGCTGGCGTCGGTCGCCGGCCTCACCACCGAACTCTACGCGGTGACCCATCGCCTGTTCGGCCGCATCCGCGGCGGGCTGCTGATGGCCACCACCATGGCGTCGGCGATCTTCGGCGCCATCTCCGGCTCGACCATCGTCAACGCCACCGTTTTCACCCGCATCGCCCTGCCGGAGATGCTGAAATACGGCTACGAACGGGGCATCAGCGCCGGCTGCATCGCCGCCTCCGGCACCTTCGCCGCCCTGATCCCGCCCTCGATCAGCCTGGTGATCGTCGCCATCCTGACCGAGGGCTCGATCGGCGCCATGCTGATCGCCGGCATCCTGCCCGGCATCCTGACCGCCGTGATCTATCTCTTCGGCATCGCCGTGATGGTGCGGATCCGCCCCGACTGGGCGCCGCGCCGCGGCCCCAGCTACACGCTGCGCGAGCAGCTGCGCGGGCTGGGCGACATCGCTCCCGCCGTCGTTCTCATCCTGATCGTGCTGGGCGGCATCTACAGCGGGCTGATGTTCCCGTCCTCGGCGGGCGCCGTCGGCGCCGCCGGCGCGCTGCTGATCGGCCTGATGCGGCGCCGGTTCGACTGGAAGAACCTGTGGTCGGCGCTGCAGGGCACCGCCACCGCCACCGCCGCCCTGTTCTTCGTCATCATCGGCGGCCTGATCTTCTCGCGGCTTCTCACCTATGGCGGCTTCATCACCGACCTTTCGGCCATGGTGGCTGGCTGGAAGATGACGCCGCTGGAGCTGATCATCGCCATCTGCGTGCTGTACCTGATCCTCGGCATGTTCATCGACACGCTGTCGGTGATGCTGATCACCATCCCGTTCCTGTGGCCGGTGGCCAACCACATCGGCGTCGACGTCATCTGGTTCGCCATCATCGTGGTGAAGATGGTGGAGATCGCCACCATCACGCCGCCGGTGGGGATGAACCTCTTTGCCGTGATGAGCGCGTCGGACGGCACGGTGAAATCGGGCGAGCTGATCCGCGGCGTCATGCCTTTCATCGTGATCGAACTGTTCGTCCTGGCCCTGCTGGTCGCTTTTCCGGGGATATCGACATGGCTGCCGTCCCAGATGGGCAACTAACCCGCGCTTCGGCCGCCGGCCGGCCGCGGCTACCTGTCGGCGCAGGTCGCGACGATCGCCATCTCGCGCAGCGAGCGCACGAAGGCCGGTCCGTCGAGCTGGTTCTTGCGCCGGAACCATTCCAGCAGCGCGCCATTGGCAAGCGCGGAGAGGGTGGCCGCCTGCTCGCGGATCGGCCCGCTGTCGCGGAAGATGCCGGCCTTGCGCCCATCGCGCAGCATCGTGGCCAGCCCGTCGAGCAGCGCCTGGTGGTGGGCCTTGACCAGGTGCTCGATGTCGTCGTTCTTGCCGAGGAACTCCAGCGACACCAGGATCGGCAGCAGGATCTCGTCCGCCGCCTCGGCGCCGAGGCGGGAGACGCTGTTGACCCAGCTCACCAGGCGGTCGACCGGGTCCAGCTTCTCGTTCTTCAGCGTGGCGATGATCTCGGCATAGAGGGCGCAGCTCTGCACCAGCAGCTCGTGCAGGATCTGCGACTTGTCGAGGAAGTAGAAATAGACGCCGCCCTTGGAATAGCCGGCCTTGCGCGCGATGTCGTCGACCGAGGTCGCCAGATAGCCCTGGGCCACGAACAGGCTGCGCGCCGATCTCAGCACCGCCTCGCGGCTGACGGCGCGGCGCACCGGGTTGGGCGTGCGGGTCCGTTTCGCGGCCGGCCCGTTCTTGGCTTTCGGCCGGCGCTGCGCGGCGGCCGCGGCCTTGGTCGCTCGGACGCTCGGTTTCTGGCTTGCCATGGCTTTGCTCCCCAGGGCGCAGAATATGGCGCGAAATCGCGCCGCCGCACAACGGCCGCCGCCGGCCGGGCCGGCGCGGCGCAGGGATTTCCGCCCCCCGCCTTCCTTGACCGGATGCGGCGGGTGTGAGAAAAATTCCGACCAGTCAGTTTGTAAATGTCGGATGTGGACGAACAAAGGCGGCACCAACCGCCGCAACGCGTGAGGAGGGAACGATGAGACTTTCGAATGCGGTATTCGGCAGAGCGGCCGGCATGGCCGCGGCGCTGGCCCTGGCGGCGCTGCTGCACGCGCCGGCCCAGGCGCAGGAGACGATCAAGGTCGGCATTTTCGGCGGCACCGGCCCGTTCGCCAGTCTCGGCGAGGGTTTCGCCGTCGGCGCCGCGCCGGTGTTCGAGGCGTTCAACAAGAAGAACGCCGGCGTGCGGATCGAGCGCATCTCGGTCAATGTCGGCTCCTACGACCCGACCATGGGGTTGAACTCGATCAAGAAGTCGATCGAGGTCGACAACGTGCTGACCATGCTGGGCGCGGGCAGCCCGATCCTGCTGGCGGCCCGCCCGTTCCTCGAGGAAAGCAAGGCGGTGATCTTCAGCACCGCCGAGGCGACGGCGCTGGTCAAGGACAACAACTACCTGCAGCAGATCGTGCCGCTGCTCTCCGACGAGGTGAACGCGGCCGCCGACTACTACTGCGCCAAGAAGTCGATCAAGACCATCGCCGTGCTGGCGGTCAACGGCGCCTTCGGCGACACCGCGGTCAACACCGTGCAGGACCGCTTCACCAAGTGTGACATCAAGGTGGTGTCGGTGCAGCGCTATCCGGTGCCGACCGCCAGCTTCCGCCCGCAGCTTGCCGCCATCAAGCAGGCCGAGCCGGACGCCATCTATCTCGGCACCATCGGCACGTCGGAGAACACCAACGTCGTGGTGCAGGCGCGCCAGCTCGGCATCAAGTCGCAGCTCATCGGCTATCTGGCCTCGCCCGAGGGTGCGCTGTTCGACGTCGACGCCGGCGAGGGCTTCGTCTACACCGGCTTCGCCGTCGGCGACGGGCTGCCGCCGGAGATCGCCGCCGCCAACAACAAGATCGGGCCGCTGGTGCTCTACGGCTACAACTTCGCCACCGTGGTGACCAAGGTGATCGAGGCGGCGCAGGCCTCCGGCGCCAAGATCACGCGCGAAACCTTCCGCGACACGCTGTTGAAGATCAGGAAGTTCGAGACCGCCTCGGGCAGTTTCTGCTTCCAGGAGGACGGCCACACCCGCCTGTCGCTGGCAGTGTGGGAAGTGAAGAACAAGAAGCCGGTGCAGCTCCAGCTCGTTCCCTCGTCGCGAGCGTGCTGACCTTGCGGGCCGTCCGCCGCCAACGGCGGGCGGCCCTTGTTTTTCCGGGATTCTTGGTTTCTTTGGGCGTCGTCTTTGATGGGTAGAGCGCGATGAAGAGCGAAACGGGATTGCACGGCCTGTGGCCGGCCCATCCGCCGCGGGTCGGCGAGGCGCTGGAAGCGCTGCGGCTGAGCCGCCTGCAGCAGCAGGTGCGCTACTGCTACGACCGCTCGCCGATCTACCGGCGCAAGATGGAAGCCTGCGGCGCCAGCCCCGACGACATCCGGTCGATCGCCGATTTCTCCCGCCTGCGCTTCACCTTCAACAAGCAGG
>JBFXDA010000018.1:0-91563 GCA_050181585.1 Reyranellaceae bacterium | reverse complement strand
ATCGATATCGTGACCGTCGGCAAACGGCTCGCGACAGTCAAGAGGAAGGAGCCGGTCGGCCGGGGAACGGGGCGTGGAAACGGAAACGGCGGGAGTGTCATCCCGCCGTTTCGTTGCATCTGGCTCCGGAGGAGGGATTCGAACCCCCGGCCAAGCGATTAACAGTCGCTTGCTCTACCACTGAGCTACTCCGGATCGCAGGCCCGCTGGCGGCGGGCCTCGAAAATCAGGCCGGCTTTTTGGCAGACGACCGGTTCTGGCGCAACCTTCTTTTGCGCCCGCGCCGGAGCCGGGATCGCGCGCGAAGAACGGTCGGCGCGTGTGGAGGCCCGGGCCGGAATCGAACCGACGTACGAGGATTTGCAGTCCTCTGCATGGCCACTCTGCCACCGGGCCGCTGCGGTCCGTCTGGGCCGGCAAAGCGTGGCGCCGATATAGAGGTTTGGCCATTGGGGGTCAAGGCGTTAGCCGGTTTTGCGCCGCCTCGACGAATTGACGGGTGCGGTGCGGTGAAAGTATAAACGCGCGCACGGACTGGGCGGTTTTCCCCCGAAAACGGCCGCCCGCGGAAGCGAGTTCAAAAGCCGATGGTCGATTTTGCGCAGGCCCGACAGAACATGGTTGACGGCCAGTTGCGGCCCAACCGCGTCACCAACCCGGCCCTGCTCGGCGCCGTGGGCGAAATACCGCGCGAACGCTTCCTGCCGTCCGAACTGCAGCGCGTGGCCTATGTCGACGACGACATTCCGCTGCCGAACGGGCGGGCGATGCTCGAGCCGCTGGTGGTCTGCCGCCTGATCCAGGCCGCCGATCCCAGGCCCAGCGACGTGGCGCTCGATATCGGCTGCGGCGCCGGCTACACCAGCGCCCTGCTGTCGCGCCTGGCCAGCACGGTGTTCGGGATCGATTCCGATCCCGCCCTGGTGCAGCAGGCCGCCGCCAATCTCGCCGCGCTCGGCGCCGACAACGTCGTGGTCTCGACGCGGCCGATGGAACAGGGATGGGCGGAGCACAAGCCTTACGACGTCATCGTGATCGGCGGAGCAGTCGAGATCATGCCGGCGGCCCTGCTCGACCAGTTGGCCGAGGGCGGCCGCCTGGTCGCGGTCGTCACCGACGGCCAGCCCATGGGCGTGGCCCGGCTCTACCGCAAGGTCGCGGGCGCGGTGTCCAGCCGCCCGCTATTCGATGCCGGCTGCCGCTTGCTGCCGGGCTTCGGCCGGCCGCAGCAATTCGTGTTCTGAGCGCGTCGGGCGAGGGCCTGTCGCCCCAATGCCGGAGAAAGTCTGTCCATGGGGAGGCGCGAGCGGGCTGAGGCGGTGGGTTTGCCTTGCACGCACAGGCAATCCCTTTTGTCCTCAGGCGGTTCCCGGCCAAGCTTGAAGTTGCCCAACGCCTTGATGGTGTTATATTATTATCGAATGCTGGATTTTGCTGGATTTGCCGCCCCTCCCGGCCCGGCCGGGGAGTTCGCTGGCGTTGGCAAGCTGGCTTGGGGGATCGAGGCCCGGATGCACCGGATCGATCGGCAGATGAAGGTGGGCTGATGGGTGCGTTCGCGTCGCGCTATTGGGTGCTTGGAGTTCTGGCTGCCGTGCTTGCCCTGCCGGCAGCGCCGGCCGGAGCCGAGAACGTCGTCGACGCCATGGCGGCGGCCTACAACACCAACCCGGACCTCGGCGCCCAGCGCGCCCGCCTGCGGCAGGCCGACGAAAACGTCGCCCAGGCCATATCGAACTGGCGGCCGACGATCCGGATCATCGGCGAATATGGCCGCAGTTGGTTCAAGAACAACACGACGCTGCTCGACTGGCAGCGCCTGCGGCCCTATGGCGCCCAGGCGCAGATCGTGCAGCCCATCTTCCGCGGCGGCCGCACCCTGGCCGAGACGCGCGCCAGCGAGCAGGACGTGCTGGCCGAGCGGGCGGCGCTGCTGTCGCAGGAGCAGCAGGTGCTGCTCGACGCCGTGACGGCCTATGCCGACGTCGTGACCGCCGGTGCGCTGGTCGGGCTGCGCGCCAACAACGTCAGGGTGCTGCGGGAGGACCTGACCTCCACCACCGCGCGGTTCCGGGTGGGCGAATTGACGCGGACGGACGTTTCGCAGGCCGAGGCCCGGCTGGCGGGGTCGCAGTCGGACCTGATCGCGGCCGAAGCCGAGCTGGCGGTGGTGCGGGCGGTCTACCTGCAGGTGGTCGGCATTCCGCCGGGCACGCTGGCCGAGCCGATGGTGATGGGCACGCTGCCCAAGACCGAGGAGGAGGCGATCGCGCTGGCCGGCGAGCGCCATCCGAGCGTGCGCGCCGCGTTCCATCGCGAGGCCTCGGCCCGCTATCGCGTCGACCTGGCGATCGGCGAATTGCTGCCGACCGTTAGCATCATCGGCACGACCTCGAAGTTCTGGGATTCCAACATCGAGGGCGACCGCTCGACCCGGCACGAGATCATCGGCCAGGTCAGCATTCCGATCTACCAGGGCGGCGCGGAGCATTCGCGCGTGCGCGAGGCCAAGCAGTTCGTCGGCCAGCGCCGGCTGGAGCTGGACAGCGTGCGGCGCGCGGCGATCGAGCAGACGACCAGGGTATGGCAGCGGCTCGAAGCCCAGCAAGCGCGCGTCAAGTCGATCAAGTCGCAGATCGATGCCTCGGCGCTGGCGCTCGACGGCGTGCGCCAGGAGGCGCTGGTCGGCACCCGCACCACGCTCGACGTGCTCGATGCGGAGCAGGAGCTGCTCGACGCCAAGGTCCTGCTGGTGCGCGCCGAGCGTGACGTGGTGGTGCAGCACTATTCGGTGCTGGCCGCGATCGGCGCGCTGCTGGCGCGCGAGCTGAAGCTGCCGGTGCAACTGTACGACGAGGAAGAATACTACAGGGAGAACCGGAATCGCTGGATCGGCCTCGGCCCGAGCATCGACAAGTAGGGCGAAGCCCGGCCGGGACCGAAGCAGGCGCTGCGCTTGGGCGGCTCCCCCGCAGGAATCCAGCCTGGGGGAGGGAGCCGGCGAAGGAGCAAGATGACGAAAGACACCGAAAAGGCCGAGCCATCCATGGATGACATCCTGGCGTCGATTCGCCGGATCATCGACGAGGACGGCAGCAAGACCCGCAAGCCGGCCGCGGCGCCCGGCGGCAAGGCCGGTTCCGACATTCTCGAACTGACCGAGCTGGTGAACGAGGACGGCAGCGTCACCTCGCTGCAGAAATCCCCCGACTCGCCGCCGGACCTGGCGCCGCGGCCGCTGGAGGACGACGAGCCGCCGATCTATGCCGATCGCGGCGAGCGGGATCGCCAGTCCGAGCCGGCCCGGTCCGTGCTTTCCGGCGATCCCCGCCCCGCCGTTGCCCCGCCGCCGAGCGCCCCGGCGACCCCGCCCGCGCCTCGGCCGCAGCCACAGGCCGCCGCGCCGCCGCCGCCGCCCGCCGCGCCGCCGCCCCGGATCATGCCAAGCCCAGGAGGTATTTCCCTGACCCCCGTCAATCAGCCGCCGGCGTCGCCGCCGCAATCATCGCCCTCCGCCCCATCCGGTCTGGTCTCCGGGCAGACCGCCAATGCCGCCACCGCCGCCTTCGATCGGCTGGCGCAGGCGGCCTTGCAGCAGCAGCAGCCGGCGGCACCCGCCGCCCCCAGGACCCCGTCGCCCACGGTGGGCGGCCGGGCGCTGGAAGACATGGTGAGCGAAATGCTGCGCCCGATGCTGCAGCAATGGCTCGACGCCAACCTGCCGGCCATCGTCGAGCGGCTGGTGCAGCAGGAAATCCAGAAGATGAGCCGGCGCTAGCGCCGTCGAGCGCGGCAAGGCGAAAGGATTGATTTCCGCCGCCGCTTGCCGCAAACCTTCGCGCGACCCTCTGCCAGTCCACGCCGCAGCGCCGGGCGCTGCCGGAAACGCCATTGCCATGCTCGAAAAGACCTATAACCCGGCCGAGATCGAGGCCAAGCATTATCGCCGCTGGGAAGAGGCGGGCGCCTTCGCCGCGCAGCCCGATTCCAACCGGAAGCCCTACACCATCGTCATCCCGCCGCCCAACGTGACGGGCAGCCTGCACATGGGCCATGCGCTCAACAACACGCTGCAGGACGTGCTGATCCGCTACCAGCGCATGAACGGGCGCGACGCGCTGTGGCAGCCGGGCACCGACCATGCCGGCATCGCCACCCAGATGGTGGTCGAGCGCCAGCTCGACGCGCAAGGCGTCTCGCGCCACGATCTGGGCCGCGAGGCCTTCATCAAGCGCGTGTGGGAATGGAAGGCGGAATCGGGCGGCACCATCGTCGGCCAGCTCCGCCGGCTGGGCGCCTCGGCCGACTGGGCGCGCGAGCGCTTCACCATGGACGAGGGCCTGTCGGCCGCCGTGCTGAAGGTGTTCGTCGATCTCTACAAGCAGGGCCTGATCTACAAGGACAAGCGGCTGGTCAACTGGGACAGCAAGCTGCTGACCGCGATCTCCGACCTCGAAGTCGAATCGCGCGAGGTCAAGGGCTATCTCTGGTACCTGCGCTATCCGATCGACGGCCTGCCCGACCGCCACATCGTCGTCGCCACCACCCGGCCGGAGACGATGCTGGGCGACACCGGCGTCGCCGTGCATCCCGACGATCCGCGCTTCGCCGACCTGATCGGCCGCCACGTCAAGCTGCCGATCGCCAACCGGCGCATTCCCATCGTCGCCGACGAATACTCCGACCCGGAGAAGGGCAGCGGGGCAGTGAAGATCACGCCGGCGCACGACTTCAACGATTTCGAGGTCGGCCGGCGGCACAATCTGGAAGTCGTCAACGTCTTCGACCAGCACGCCAGGATCAACGACAACGCGCCGGAGGAGTATCGCGGCCTGGACCGCTACGCGGCGCGCGAGAAGGTGGTGGCCGCGTTCGAGCATCTGGGGCTGGTGGAGAAGATCGAGCCGCACGCCCACGCCGTGCCCTATGGCGACCGCTCCGGCGTGGCGATCGAGCCGTGGCTGACCGAGCAGTGGTATGTCGACGCCAAGACGCTGGCCAAGGCGCCGATCGAGGCGGTGAAGAGCGGCAGGATCGCGCTGATCCCCAAGAGCGAGGAGCGCACCTTCTTCCAGTGGATGGACAACATCCAGCCCTGGTGCATCTCGCGCCAGCTCTGGTGGGGCCACCAGATCCCGGCCTGGTACGGGCCGGACGGACATTATTTCGTCGAGCTCGACGAGGCGGCGGCCAGGGCGGCGGCGAAGGCGCATTACGGCCGGGACGCCGAGCTGACCCGCGACAAGGACGTGCTCGACACCTGGTTCTCCTCGGCGCTGTGGCCGTTCTCGACGCTGGGCTGGCCGGAGCAGACCGCCGAGCTGAAGCGCTACTACCCGACCGACGTGCTGGTCACCGGCAAGGACATCCTGTTCTTCTGGGTGGCGCGCATGATGATGATGGGCCTGCATTTCATGCAGGAAATCCCCTTCCACACCGTCTACCTGCACGGGCTGGTGACGGACGAGAAGGGGCAGAAAATGTCCAAGTCCAAGGGCAACATCATCGACCCGCTGGACCTGATCGAGAAATACGGCGCCGACGCGCTGCGCTTCACCATGGCGTCGATCGCAGCGCAAGGGCGGCAGATCAAGCTCTCGACCCAGCGCGTCGAGGGCAACCGCAACTTCGCCACCAAGCTGTGGAACGCGGTGCGCTTCTGCGAAGTCAATGGCTGCCGGCCGGTGGCCGGCTTCGATCCCGCCGCCTGCAAACTCACCCTCAGCAAGTGGCTGGTCGGCGAGCTGACGCAGGCGGCGGCGCGCGTCACCGAGGCGGTCGAGCAGTTCCGCTTCAACGACATGGCCAACGAGCTCTACAGCTTCATCTGGGGCACCTATTGCGACTGGTACCTGGAACTGGCCAAGCCGGTGCTGGCGGGCGACGACACGGAGGCGGCGGCCGAGATCCGCGCCCTGACCGCCTGGTCGATCGACCGGCTGCTGCACCTGCTGCACCCGATCATGCCGTTCCTGACCGAGGAGCTGTACGAGAAGTTCATCGGCGGCAAGGGCATGCTGATCGCCGAGCCGTGGCCGCAGCTTCCCGCTTCGCTGGTCGATGCCCAGGCGCAAGGCGAGATCGGCTGGCTGGTGCGGCTGATCTCCGACATCCGCGCCGTGCGCTCGGAGATGAACGTGCCGGCCGGCGCGGTGCTGCCGATGCTGGTGCGCGAGGCGGGCGCGCAGACCAAGGCGCGGTTGCAACGCTACGAGGCGCTGGTCAAGCGGCTGGCGCGCATCGGCGACATCGACGCCGGTACCGGCGCCGTGCCCAAGGGCTCGGTGCAGCTGGTGCTGGAGGAGGCGACCTTCGCCCTGCCGCTGGCCGACATCATCGACTTCGCCGCCGAACGGGCCCGCCTGCAGAAGGAGATCGGCAAGCTCGACGCCGAGATCGGCCGGATCGACGGCAAGCTGAACAACGCCGCCTTCGTCGCCAGGGCGCCGGCCGAGGTGGTCGAGGAGCAGCGCGAGCGGCGCGAAGAGGCGCTGGCCACCAAGCAGCGCCTGGGGCGCGCCCTGCGGCAGCTTGCCGGCTGACGCTCAAACCTTCTCAAGTTCCGGTGAGCGGCCTGTTCGCCGATGGGCGGACCGCGTATCTTCGCGGGCATGGCTTCGACGGCAATGACGACGCGATCGGGGTGGCTGAAGCCGGCGCTGTGGATTCCCTGGCAGGACCGCAACGGCCGGTTCTCCGCCTTGCATGGCGTTACCTTCCTGTTGCTGCTGCTGCCCGGCATCGTCATCGCGACGCGCTGGGGGCTGGGCGATTACCAGCCGCGGCCCGTCAACGAGGTGGTCCATCGCACCGGCCTGTGGGCCATCCGCATTCTCTTCGTGGCGCTGGCGATCACGCCGCTGCGCCAGATGCTGGCGGCGCCGAAGCTGATCGCGGTGCGGCGCATGATCGGCGTGACGGCCTTCGCCTACGTGCTGGCGCACCTGCTGCTCTACGCGCTCGACGAGTCCTTCCACCTGCTGAAGGTCGTGAGCGAAATCCTGATTCGCTACTATTTGCTGATCGGCTTCTGCGCTTTGATCCTGCTGGGCGCCTTGGCGGCCACTTCGACCGCCCAGGCCATTCGAGACCTGGGCGGCCGGCACTGGCAGAACGTGCATCGTCTGACCTATGTCGCGGCGGTGCTGGCGGTGGCGCATCACTACATGCAGTCGAAGGTGAACGTGGCCGAGCCGGTGGTGATGACCGGCCTGCTGGTGTGGCTGATGGGCTACCGGCTGCTGGCCCGCCGCAGCCGTGGCCAGGCCGTTGCCTGGCTGCCGCTCGTGCTGCTGGGCGCGGTCTCCGCCGTGCTGGCCGGGCTGGGCGAGGCGGCGTATTACGAGCTCTTCACCGGCGTTCCCGGCGCACGGGTGCTGCAGGCCTACGAGATCCCGCCCTGGGAGCAGATGCGGCCGGCCTGGACGGTGCTGGCGATCGTTTGGGGCGGCACGCTGGCGGCGTTCGCCCGGCGGCGGCTGCAGCGCCGGTCAGACGCCGCGCAGCAATAGCAGCACCACGCCCAGCACCACCAGCACGCTGCCGGCGATCTCGCCCCAGAGCGGGTTTTCCTTCAGCAGCCAGCGCGAGGCGATATAGGTGAAGACCAGCTCGATCTGGCCCAGCGCGCGCACATGGGCGGCGTTCTCCAAGGTCATCGCCAGCGCCCAGCAGGCCGAGCCCAGCACGCTGAGCAGCCCGACCACGGCCGAGGAGCGCCAGGTTAGCACCACCCGGATGAGCTGCTCCGGCTCGCGCAGTCCCAGCCAGCTTCCCAGCATCAGCACCTGCAGCGAGTTCATCACCGCCAGCGACAGGATGGCGCGAATGACGAAGTCGCCTTCCGGCAGCGACAGCGAGGCGACGCGGATCGACACCGCGGCGATGGCGAAGCCGCCGCCGGCGGCGATGCCGACCAGCGCCGATTTCTGCGTCCAGCCGAAGAGAATGTTGCGCAACCCCTTGGCGTCGCCGCGGATCGACAGCACCCAGACGCCGAACAGGCTGACGCCGACCCCGATCCAGGCCCACAGGCTGAGCGGCTCGGCCAGCAGCAGCGTGCCGAAGATCGCCGTCTGCACCGTCTCGGTCTTGGAATAGGCCGTGCCGACGGTGAAGTTGCGCAGCGTGAAGGCATAGATCAGCAGCGACGTCGCCACGATCTGCGCCAGGCCGGCCAGCGCGATGAAGGCCAGGAACTTCAGCCCCGGCATCGGCAGGCCGCTGCCGGCCGCCAGCACCGCGCCCAGCATGGCCAGCGACACCGGCGCGCCGTAGAGGTAGCGCACGAAATTGGCGCCGTTGGTCGACAGCAGCGATTTCAGCTTCTGCTGCAGCGCCGTGCGCACGCATTGCAGGATGGCGGCCAGTATCGTGATCGGGATCCAGAGTTCCACGCGGCACCGGGAAGAGGGCAGGCCGGCGACTTTAGAGCGGATCATGATTGGGCGGAAGCGCATGCGCTTCCGCCCAATCATGTGAATCCGCTCTATCTTTTAAGTCTGGAGCAAATTCACGCGTTCTGCCGGAATCGCTTGCGATCCCGGCAGAACGCGATTTGCTCCAGCGGCAGGGTTGCGCCTGCGGCAAATGCGTCCTGCGCAGGGAAGGCATCCGGCGCGGAAATGACAGCGGCGGCTCTTCTGCTATAGTCCGCGCCGGTTTTCGGTTCGGTCAAATTCGGGGAAACGACATGGCTGGCAAGAAAAAGAACTCCGGCAAAAAGGGCCGCGGGCTGCATCCCAATCCGACGCTCGACAAGTCCAGGATGCCGAGCCGCTACGTCACGGTGGGCCCGGAGCGGGCGCCGCACCGCTCCTACCTCTACGCCATGGGCCTGAGCGAGAAGCACGTGGCGCAGCCGCTGGTCGGGGTCGCCACCTGCTGGAACGAGGCCGCGCCCTGCAACATCGCGCTCAACCGCCAGGCCCAGGCGGTGAAGAAGGGCGTCGATACCGCCGGCGGCACGCCGCGCGAATTCACCACCATCACCGTCACCGACGGCATCGCCATGGGCCACCAGGGCATGAAGTCGTCGCTGGCCAGCCGCGACCTGATCGCCGATTCCGTCGAGCTGACCATGCGCGGCCATTGCTACGACGCCATGGTGACGCTGGCCGGCTGCGACAAGTCGCTGCCGGGCATGATGATGTCGATGCTGCGGCTGAACGTGCCGTCCGTCTTCATGTATGGCGGCTCGATCCTGCCGGGCAAGTTCCGCGGCAAGGACGTCACCGTGGTCGACGTGTTCGAGGGCGTCGGCATGCATGCCGCCGGCAAGTTCTCCGACGCCGATCTGCACGAACTGGAATGCGCGGCCTGCCCGTCGGCCGGCTCCTGCGGCGGCCAGTTCACCGCCAACACCATGGCCTGCGTCTCCGAGGCGATCGGCCTGGCGCTGCCCGGTTCGGCCGGCTCGCCCGCACCCTACGAATCGCGCGACGAATACGCGGTGGCCTCGGGCGAGGCGGTGATGAACCTGCTGAAGCTCGGCATCCGGCCGCGCGACATCGTCACCCGCGAGGCGCTGGAGAACGCCGCCACGGTGGTCGCCGCCACCGGCGGCTCGACCAACGCCGCCTTGCATCTGCCAGCCATGGCGCATGAATGCGGTATCAAGTTCGACCTGTTCGACGTCGCCAAGATTTTCAAGAAGACGCCGTACATCGCCGACCTGAAGCCGGGCGGCAAATACGTGGCGCTGGACATGTTCCGCATCGGCGGCATTCCCGTCGTCATCAAGGAGCTGCTCGACAACAAGCTGCTGCACGGCGACTGCCTGACCGTCACCGGCAAGACGCTGGCGGAGAACCACAAGGACGTGAAGTTCCCCGACAACCAGGACGTGGTCTACCGGGTGGAGAACTGCATCACCCCGACCGGCGGCGTGGTGGGCCTGAAGGGCAACCTGGCCCCCGACGGCGCCATCGTGAAGGTCGCCGGCATGGAGCAGGACAAGCTGGTGTTCCGCGGCAAGGCGCGCTGTTTCGACAGCGAGGAGGAATGCTTCAACGCCGTGGTCAACGGCAAGTTCAAGGCAGGCGACGTCCTGGTCATCCGCTACGAGGGGCCGAAGGGCGGTCCGGGCATGCGCGAGATGCTGTCGACCACGGCCGCCCTCTACGGGCTGGGCGTCGGCGACAAGGTGGCGCTGATCACCGACGGGCGCTTCTCCGGCGGCACGCGCGGCTTCTGCATCGGCCATGTCGGGCCGGAAGCGGCGGTGGGTGGGCCGATCGGCCTGCTGAAGAACGGCGACATCATCGTGATCGACGCCAGGAAGGGCGTCCTCAACGTCGAGCTGTCGGACAAGGAGCTGAAGGCGCGGCGCAAGAAGTGGAAGCCGCGCAAGACCGACTACCAGTCCGGCGCGCTGTGGAAATACGCCCAGCTCGTCGGGCCGGCGGTCGACGGCGCCGTCACCCACCCCGGCGGCAAGGCCGAGACGCACACCTTCGTCGACATCTAGCCGGCGCGGATCGATGCCACGACAAGCCCCGCTTCGGCGGGGCTTTTCCGTTCAGTCGCGCAGTTCGCACCACACCGGGGTGTGATCCGACGCTTCCGGCAAGGCGCGCGGGCCGCGGTCGATGTCGCAGGCGACTAGCCGGTCCGCCGCCTGCGGCGACAGCAGCAGGTGGTCGATGCGCCAGCCCTTGTTCCGCTGCCAGCCGCCGGCCTGGTAGTCCCAGAAGCTGTAGTCGATGCGGTTGGGGTGCAGGGTGCGGAACGCTTCCGTGTAGCCGAGATTGAGGATGCGGCGGAACGCCTGGCGCGTTTCCGGCCGGCACAATGCGTCGTCGGCCGTCGCCACGGGGTCGTAGACGTCGATGTCGGCCGGCACCACGTTGTAGTCGCCGCCCAGCACCACCGGCATCTCCAGCTCCAGCAGGTCTTTGGCGTGCGCCCGCAGCCGCTTCAGGAAACGCAGCTTGTAGTCGAACTTCTCGCCCGGCGCCGGGTTGCCGTTGGGCAGGTAGATCGACGCCACCCGCACCGTGCCGCCGGGCGCCTCGATGTTGCCCTCGATGTAGCGGGCGTGGTCGTCGGCGCCGTCGCCGGGCAGGGCGCGCTGGGTGACGGCGACCGGATGGCGCGAGACGATGGCGACGCCGTTATAGGCCTTCTGCCCCACCAGCTCGACGCGATAGCCCAGGGCCTCGATCTCCGTCAGCGGCACCTGCTCGGGCATCGCCTTCAGTTCCTGCAGCAGCGCCACGTCGGGCGCGGCGTCGCGCAGCCACTGGCACAGCGCGCCGACGCGGCGGCGGATCGAATTGACGTTGAAAGTGGCGATTTTCATGGGCCGGATTGTGGGCCGCCGCGGCGGGCCGCAACAAGCGGAAAGACGAAGGGCCAGCAAAGCCGGCCCCGCAGGCGGCAAACCGGACGGTTCAGACGCTGAACGAGTTGCCGCAGCCGCAGCTCGTGGCGGCGTTGGGATTCTTGATGGCGAAGGCCGATCCGACCATGTCCTCGACGAAGTCGATCTGCGAGCCGCGCAGCAGGTCGAGCGAGGTGGAATCGATCACCACCACCGCCCCGTCCTTGCTGATGACCAGATCGTCGTCCGTCCGCGCGTCGTCGAAGTTGAACGAGTACTGGAAGCCCGAGCAGCCGCCGCCGAGCACCGCCACGCGCAGGAAAATGTCGGGATTGGCTTCCCGGCTCATCAGGGTGGCAATGCGCCGGGCGGCGCTGTCGGTCACCACCACCGGCGATGCCTCGGGCGGGGAAGAGGGGGCTGCGGTCTGTTCCAGACTTGCCATGGTTACTCCACTCGGACCGGCGCTGCCGGCCCTTTATGAAGCAATGATTTAGGCGCTTTGCC
This sequence comes from Reyranellaceae bacterium, assembly GCA_050181585.1. Taxonomy (GTDB): domain Bacteria; phylum Pseudomonadota; class Alphaproteobacteria; order Reyranellales; family JAQSWP01; genus JAQSWP01. Next base: position 79,733 of record JBFXDA010000018.1, on the reverse strand, counting down.
TGAAGTGTCAATCCATACCGCGAAATGCCCAATTTTCCTTGACCCTCGGGAGGGGCGCGGGCCTTATGGCGGGCGACAGCAGCCAGGGGCGCTGCCGGCCGGCGCGACCGGTCCGATCGACAGTCACAGGGAGCATTCCGGGCCATGGCCAAGGGCAAGGGGAAAGAAGACGGTGCGGACAACGGGAAGACGGCGTCGGGGGCCTCGGCGCGGGAGGGCGGCCCGCTGCCCCTGTTCTACCGCAAGCCGCGGCCGCTCGATTTCCGCGTCCATGGCGGCAAGAAGCTGAAGCGGGAGGGGAATTTCTCCTTCGCCCGCGGCACCAATTCGGTGCCCATCAACGTCGTCGAGTTTCCCCTGATCCAGCGCTCCTACCCGATCGTGTTCTCGGGCGAGGCGGCGCCGGTGCCGCTGGCGGTGCTCGGCCTGCGCAACGGCGAGAACCTGTTCGTCGACGACAAGGGCGCGTGGGCGCCCAACGCCTACGTGCCGGCCTATGTGCGGCGCTATCCTTTCATCTTCATGGAAGGGCCGGACGGCCTGCAGTTCGTCCTCTGCATCGACGAGGACAGCGGCTTCCTGACCGAAGGCGAGGGCAACATCCTGTTCGAACCCGACCGCAAGGCCTCGGCGCTGGTGAAGAACGCGCTGAATTTCTGCTCCGCCTTCCAGGGCAACCACGTCCAGACGCGCGAGTTCGGCGAGGCGCTGAAGAAGCACAATCTGCTGGTGGAAAACCAGGCCAACGCGACCATCGCCGGCGTCGAGAAAGTGTCGCTGGGCGGCTTCAAGATCATCGACGAGCAGCGCTTCAATGCCCTGCCCAACGAGGTTTTCCTCGAATGGCGCGCCAAGGGCTGGCTGCATCTGGTCTATTCGCACCTGATGTCGATGGCCAACTGGGCCGGGCTGGTCGAGCAGGCGGCGCGGCGCAAGAAGGCCGCCTGAGCGCCGCTTAGGCCTGCTTTCACTGGGATTGCTGCAAAGAAACGGGCGGACCGCGTCCTTCCGACGGCCGTCCCGCTTTCTTTTTCGCATTTATATTGCAAATACCGCGGGGCGTCGTGGCTCGCACGCCGCCGTTCGACCGGCTCGCCACGGTCGCGATCCGCGGGGGAAAAGAGGCGAAATCCATTGCTGCGCCCGGCTTTTTCGGCGAAGGTTTTGCGCGGGCTCCGAGGTTCTTCGGTGCCGGGCCATGGCCCGTCGGCGCGATCGTAAACCGTTGTTGCGCCGGCGTGCGGACATGGCAAAGGGGAGCGGGGGAATCGCAAGTGGTTCGGCGCGCCATCTGCTCTGATGTCCGGTGCTGTCCCATGCATCCGTTGCGATGCCTGGCGGCCCGTGTCCTTCTGGCTGCCCTTGCCCCTGGCGGCGATCATTCGAGGTAAGTCATGACTCCATTCAGCTCTCGCGGCCGTACGCCGCGCGTCCGGGCGCAGGTCCGCTACGAGCGCCGCGAGAGGTGGAGCCGCACGCGCCTGATGGCGACGACGGGGCTGGGCGGGGCGCTGGCCGGACTGGCGCTGGGCGGGGGCAACGCCTGGGGCCAGGTCGGTCCCAACACGCTGCCGACCGGCGGCCAGGTCGTCGCCGGGCAGGCGACGATCAACCAGCAGAACCAGAGCACGCTGAACGTCAACCAGTCGAGCAACAAGGCGATCATCAACTGGTCGAGCTTCGACGTCGGCTCCGACGCGACGGTGAATTTCCACCAGCCCAATTCGGGCTCGTGGACCGTCAACCGGGTGACGGCGGGGACCTCGCCGTCGCAGGTCCTGGGCTCGGTGAACGCCAACGGCAACATCGCGGTGATCAACCCCAACGGCGTGGTGTTCGGCCAGGGCAGCCGCGTCGACGCCAACGGACTGATCGCCACCACCTCGAACATCTCGAACCAGAACTTCATGTCCGGGAACATGAAGTTCGACCAGCCCGGCAATCCCAGCGCCATGATCGTCAACCGCGGCGACATCACGGTGCGGGACGCGGGCCTGGTGGCGTTCGTGGCGCCGGGCGTGTCGAACGCAGGCACCATCACGGCCAATCTGGGCCGCGTCGCCCTGGCCTCGGGCAACAAGTTCACCGTCGACCTCTACGGCGACAACCTGGTCTCGATCGCCGTCGATGGCGGCACGACGGCGGCGCCGGTAGGCCCGGACGGCCAGCCGGCGAACGCGCTGGTGTCGAACTCGGGCCGCATCGTCGCCGATGGCGGCCGGGTGCAGATGACGGCGCAGCAGGCCTCGGCGATCGTCGACAACGCCATCAACATGTCGGGCGTGGTGCGCGCCCAGTCGGCCTATGTCGACAAGAACGGCGACATCGTGCTCGACGCCGGTCCCAGCGGCAGCGTGACGGTATCCGGCACGCTCGACGTGTCGGGACAGCAGGCCGGCACCAAAGGCGGCGCGGTCACCGTCACCGGCAAGAACGACGTGACCCTCGCCGCCACGGCCAAGATCGACGCCTCGGGCAAGGCCGGCGGCGGCACGGTCAAGGTCGGCGGCGGTTGGCAGGGCAAGGGCGCCACGCCGACGGCGAAGAACACTTCGATCGCCAAGGGCGCGCAGATCAGCGCCTCGGCGATCGACAACGGCAATGGCGGCACCGTGGTGGTGTGGGCCGACGGCACCACCATGTTCGCCGGCGCCATCGACGCGCGGGGCGGCGCCCAGGGCGGCAATGGCGGCATGGTCGAGGTGTCGGGCAAGCAGACGCTGGGCTTCGGCGGCTTCGTCGACACGCGCGCGCCGCTCGGCACCACCGGCACGCTGCTGCTCGATCCCACCACCGTCGACATCATCGACGGCGCCAACGACACCATCGCCACCGGTGGCACCATCACCGACGGCACGCTGGAAGCGCTGCTGGGCGCCAACAACGTCACCATCGCGACATCGACGGCGGGCACCGGCACGGGCAATGGCGCCATCACCGTCCATGGCGGCGTCAGCATCGATTTCGCCACCAACTCGCTGACCCTGATCGCCGACGACGACGGCGGCAGCAACATCGCCAGCGGCATCATCACCATCCAGTCGGGCGTGACCTTCGCCAACGGCTCGCTGGAACTGCAGGCCGGCACCGTCAATCTCGGCAGCGAGCTGGGCGTCACCATCCTCGACGCCGGCGCCAACGCGGCGGCGCTGGTCAACGTCACCGGCAACGCCGCCGGCATCGTCGCCGACGCCATCGATATCGTCGGCAGCGGCGGCACGGTCGACCTGCAGGCGACGACGTACGGCGAGGCGATCCTGATCGACAAGTCGCTGACGCTGACCTCGACCAACGGCACGGCGCCGACCATCGGCACGCCGGGGGCGGTGGCGGCGGGGATCGACGTTTTCGCCGACGACGTCACGGTCAGCAATCTCCATATCGCTCCCGCGGGTGGATCGGCCTATGGGGTGCGCATCAATACCGGATCGGATTCGGTGACCATTGCCGGCAACACGATCGACGGCGGCGGCAGCGTCACTATCGGCGTTTTCGCCGACGGCGCCGTGGCCGCGGTGGTGCAGGACAATGTCGTAACCGGCTTTACGCAACACGGCATCCAAGCCAACAATGCCACCGGCGGCTTCACGGCCAGCGGCAACACGATCAGCGACGCAAGCGGTCTCGGCGCCAACGGCATCTACCTCGTCAGCCCGACCGGCAGCCTGGTGCTGTCCGGCAACACGATCGACGACGTCGCCAATACCGGCATCCAGGTCGATGCGCCGACCGGCACGAGCTCGGACAGCATCGAGATTTCGGACAACGCCATCGGCGGGGATACGGTTAACCCGATCGGCGGTGCGGGCATCATCATCAATGGCGCCGATACGTTCCTCGGGACAACGACCATCGCCGGCAATCTGGTCAATGTCGGAGGGGCGGCGGCCGGAGCCGTCGCGATCTCGCTTCGCGGACTGCCGGCCGTCATCATCGACGAGAACACCCTGACCAATATCGGGTCCAATGGCGTTCAAGGCATCGCCATTGTCGGAAGCACTTTCGCGGCGGGCAGCTATACGATCTCGACCGCGGGCTCCGCCGGCAACACCATCACCGGTTTCACCCAGAACGGCATCGGCGTTTCCGATACCGACGCTTTCGATCCCGGCACCCTGACCACGGTCTACTTCCAGGGACCGAACACCATCTCGATTCCGTCCGGCGGCTTCGGCCTGATCGTGCATGGCGTCGGCACGGCCATCGGCGACGATCCGGCCACCCGGTCGCTGGGCGAGATGACTTTCCTGCGGCCGGACGGTTCGACCGGATTGTTCATCGCGCTGGTCGACGGCGCGCTCTATTCGCCCGACTCGCCGACGGTAATCAGCGCCGCCGGGACGCGGTTCGACATCAATTCGGACGGCACCATCGGCACGTCGGAGCAGGAACTCGCCGATTTCGATCCGGCCGACATCGACACCCAGGGCGAACTCGACGCCTTCTGGGGCGTCGGCGGCATCGCCGCCAACGTGGCGCTGGTCGAGGCGGCGATCCTCGACTACAACCCGCCCGGAAGCCTGGTCGGGCGCATTTCGGTGCTTGGCCCCGGCGTGGCGATCATCGCCGACGACAGCGGCGGGCTGCAGTCGATCCAGAACGCGATCGACGCGGCGCCGGCGGGCGGTTACGTATTCGTCGCCGCCGGCGTGTTCGGCGATCCCTCGCCGGGCGGTCCCGGCGCCCCCTCGCCCCTGACGATCGACAAGAGCCTGTTCGTCTACGGACGCCAGGCCTTCGCCTCGGCGGCCGATGGGACCCGGACCGCCGGCGGCGCCGACGAGACGGTGCTGGATTTCGCCGTCGTCAATGCCGATCCCAGTCTGGCGGTCGAAACCGTCGGCGGCATTCTCATCGCCAGCAGCGACGTCACCGTGCGCGGCTTCGACATCCAGGCGGACGCCGTCGACGAAAGCTACGGCATCCGCGTCGACGGCGACCGCGCCGGCATCGTCATCGCCAACAACTTCATTCACGGTTTCGACGCCAACGGCATCGACAATGCCGGCGGCAGCATCGCCACCGCCACGATCGGCGGCAACAACATCTACCAGGTCGGCGGCTCGGGCATCGAGCTGTCCTTCGCCGATGCCGGCGACGTCCTGGTCGACGGCAATCTCGTCCGGGCCGGCGCCGGCCGGGGCATCTCGCTGTCGTCGAGCAGCGACACCAAGCCGGTCACGGTGTCGGGCAACACGGTCGAAACGGCCGGGCAGGAGGGCATTGCCGTCGGTGGCTTCGGCCTCACCATCGTCGAAGACAACGTCGTCAATTCGACGCTGGCAACCGACTCCATCGGCGCCGATGCCATCTTCGTCACCGGCGGCGGCGGCGGCGCTTCGCGCGTCAGCGGCAACGTCATCGGCGGCGGCGTGGCCGGCTACGAGATCGCAGGCAGCGGCATCCATTTCGAAGGCTCGACCGGCAGCTACTCGGTGGCGTCGAACACCATCACCAGCGTCGGCTCGACCGGCACGGACAACGCCGGCATCCGCATCGTCGCCGGCGCCAGCGACGCGACGTTCGACCTTTCCGGCAACGCCATCGACACGGTCGACGACGGCGCCGGCGCGGGCGACGGCATCTCGGTCCTCAACGCCAACGCCGCCACCATCACCGCCAACTTCACCGGCAACAGCATCGCCAACGTCGCCGGCGCCGGCATCAGGATCGTCGACGACAACCCGACCCTGGACGAAGGTTTCGTGGTCGCCTCGTTCGGCGCCGGCAACGCCATCGCCGGTGCGGCCACCGGCCTGCATTTCAGCGGGCCCGATACCCGCATCGCCGGCCAGACCTTGAGCGATCTGGTGCTGGGCACCTCGATCAGCCCGATCTCGGGCGACTTCATCGTGCTGGAGAACGCCGCCCTGCACGGCGATCCCAACGACGATCCGTTCAATCCGCTGAGCTACGACGCCAGCTCCGTCACCTTCGACGGCGTCGCGGCGATCGACCTCGATCCCACCGACCTGGCCGATCGGCAGGCCCTGGCCGACATCGAAAACCGCATCGTCCACTATCTCGACACGACGCTGGACGACTACGAGCTCACCGGCCCCGAAACCGTCCGCAACATGCGCGGCCTGATCCGGGTGAAGGCGGATTCGTTCTCGCTCGACGACGGCGGCGGGCTGAACGCCGTTCAGCTCGCGATCAGCGGCTCGGTCGACAACGGCACCATCTATCTGCTGGCCGGCAATTACGGCGATGCGTCCAACCTGCTCGACACGATCAACGACTCCCTGCAGGGCATCACGATCGGCACGCCGGGCAACGACTATCTCTTCATCGACCGGCCGCTCTCGCTCGTTGGCGCGCAAGCCGGCGTGTCGGCCGCGACCGCGCCGCGCAACCCGTTCGTGGCGGCCAACGAGTCGGTGCTCGATTTCGAGGGCGCGACCTCCAGCGGCGATGGCGGCGTCGTCATCGGGGCCAGCGGCGTCACCATCGACGGCGTGGCGGTGGTGGCCGACGCCGACCAGCCCTTCGGCATCCGCATCGATCCCAATTTCGGCGGCCCGCTGTCGAACATAACCCTGGCCAACAATTTCGTGCTGGGCGGCAGCGCCTCCAACATCGCCGGCAACGGCATCGACAACGTCGCCACCGGCGATCCGACCAGTGCGTCCAACACCATCGGCAACGTCACCATCGTCGGTAACGCCATCGCCGGCATCGACGGCGACGGCGTCAACCTGAACACGATCCGCGGCCTGACGATCCAGGACAACTACGTCAGCGCCACCGGCCTGGCGCCGGCCATCGGCGACGACGGTTTCGACCTGTCCGACGTCACCTACGCCGCGGCCGTGTCGGGCAACACCATCGTCGGCGCCTTCGACGACGGCATGATCCTGGACAATTCCGTTCTGGCCGCGGCCGACCCGGCCGATCCGCAGAATTTCGTCTCCGTCGTCGGCAATACCGTCGATGAGGTCGGCGGCGACGGCATCGAGGCCAACGGCTTCCGCACCGTGACGGTGGACGGCAATTCCATCGGCACGTCCGGGGTCGGGCCGCTGCTCAACGGCATCCTGGTGCGCAACACCGTCGAGACCGTCCTGGTCCTCGGCAACACGGTGGCCAATACCGGCCAGCACGGCATCTACGTGCACGATACCGGCGGCCAGGTGACGGTCGGCGCCGATTCCGCGACCGGCAACACCATCGACAATGCCGGCCTCAACGGCATCTATGTCAGCAATACCGGCGTCAACGGCGGCGCCGGCGGGGTGCTGGCATCGCACAACCAGATCGCGCAGGCGGGTTACGTGGGCGGCGCCTCCAACAGCGTCGGTCCGCTCGGCGGCAACGGCATCTTCATCGTCGATACGCTGGCGGGGGACGTCACCGTCCGCCACAACCTGATCGGCAACGCCGCCCTGCCGGGCGTCGTGTTCAACGGCTCGGCCTATGACGGCGACGGCATCTTCATCCTCAATTCGGCCGCCAACGTGTCGGTGCACGACAATTCGGTAGTCAATGCCGAGGACGACGGCATCGTCGTGTTGAATGCCGGCCTGGCGGTCACCGTCGCCGACAACACCATCGCCGCCGTGGGCGACGGCACGCTCGCCGGCGACGGCATATTGGTGTCCAACACCGGCACCGTGGGCGCCGCCGACGATTTGAACGGCGACGTCGTGGTGAGCGGCAACCATGTCGACACGGTCGAGGGCGACGGGTCGGCCGACGAGGACGACGGGCTGAGCAGCGGCGACGGCATCCGCGTGTCCAACGTCGACGGCAACATTACCGTCGGCAGCAACTCGCTGCAGACCATCGGCAACGACGGCATCCAGGCCTACGGCATCGGCGGGACGGCGCTGGTCGAGGGCAACACGCTGGATTCGATCGGCGTCTTCAGCAACACCGGCGACGGCATCGTGATCGAGAACACGGGCAAGTACGCCGCAAGCGGCGGCGTGGCGCAGGGCGGCAGCGTCACCATCATCGCCAATGCGATCTCCAACGTCGAAAGCGACGCCCAGGACGACAGCGACTTGCTTTCGGCCGGCGCCAGCCAGGGCCTCAGCACCGGCGACGGCATCCGCGTCGGCGCCATCGACGGCGAGGTGTTGATCGGCGGCACCTCCACTACCGGCAACACGATCCAGAACGTGGCCGGCGACGGCATCCAGGTCTACTACGCCACCGGCGAGGACGGCGTCGACAATGCCGGCATCGCCGTCGGCTTCAACCGCATCGTCAGCGCCGGCGCGTTCGGCGCCGACGCCGATGCCGACGGCATCCAGGTCAGCAAGACCGGCCGCTTCGGCGGTTCCTCGGCCGATTTCACCGGCAATGTCAGCGTGTTCGACAACACGGTCAACGACGTGCAGGCCGACACCGTGGACCAGGACGACGGGTTCACGGCGGGCGACGGCATCCGCGTGGTGCAGGCCGACGGGCATGTGACGGTGTCGGGCAACCTGGTCGGCGCCGGCTCGGATGCGACCGTGGGCGGCATCGCCAATGACGGCATCCAGATCCACACCGTGACCCGCTCGGTGCTGGCGAGCGGCAACGAGGTCGGCACCGGCGCCACCATCGGCACCGACCAGGACGACGCCGATGGCATCGTCATCGAAAGCACCGGCACGCTGTCCGGCGCGGCGCACGCGGTGGCGGGCGAGGGCGACGTAGTGGTGGCCTCCAACACCGTCGCCAACGTCGCCGGCGACGGGCTCGACGATCGCGATCTGGCGACCGTTGCGGTCAACGGCATCGATGCCGGCCTGACCGCCGGCGACGGCATCCGCGTCGGCTTCGCCGACGGCCAGGTCACGGTCGGCGGCAGCTCGTCCACCGGCAACACCGTCACCAATGTGGGCGACGACGGCATCCAGGTCTTCGCGGTGACCGGCAACGGCACCGCGGCCGACGCCTATGCGGTGTCGGTGACCGACAACGTGGTCACCACCGCCGGCGTGGCGGCGGTGAACGGCGACGGCATCGCGATTTCCTTCACCGGCGCCTTCGCCACCGACCCGGGTGGCGCGACGGCCGATTTCAACGGCTCCGTGCTGGCGGCCCGCAACACCGTCAACGACGTGACCAGCGACGGCACGACGGACGAGGACGACGACCGCATCGCGGGCGACGGCATTCGCGTGCGCTCGGCCGACGGCGACGTGGCGATACTGTCCAACACCATCGCCAGCACGCTCGGCGGCGACATCGACAATGACGGCATCCAGGTCTGGGACGTGACCCGCGCGGTCACGGTCAGTTCCAACCTGGTCGGCTCGGCCAATGCCTCGATCGGCGTCGGCACGGCCGGCACGTCCGACGGCGACGGCATCGTGGTCGAGAATACCGGCTTCTTCTCGAGCTACGGGGCGGACACCGCCAATGTCAGCTTCGGCGGCCACGTCACCGTGGCGGACAACGTGGTGCGCAACGTCGTCGGCCCGGCCGACATCGATGCCGACGGCTACAACGCCAATGGCGGCCCCGGCGCCAGCCTGCCCGACATCGTTGCCGGCAACGCGCCCGAGGAGTTCCTCAGCGCCGGCGACGGCATCCGCGTCGCCTATGCCGACGGCCAGGTCACGGTCTCGGGCAACAGCGTCGACACCACGGCGGGCGACGGCATCCAGGCCTACTACGTCTCCGGCCTGAACAGCGACGGCGCCATTGCCGTCGCCATCCTCAACAACACCGTCGCCAGCGTCGGCAATACGCCGAGCCTGGCCAACGCCGATGGCGACGGCATCGTGGTGTCCTTCACCGGCGGCTTCGGGCTGGGCCTGGCGCCGGACGTCGGCACCAATACCGGCGGCGGCGGCGTGCTGATCCAGGGCAATACCGTCGACGGCGTCGCCGGCAACGGGTTCGACCGCGACGACGGCCGCACGGCCGGCGACGGCGTGCGCGTGCGCTCGGCCAACGGCGCGGTGACGGTGTCGGGCAACTCGATCGGTGTGACGGCCAACATCGCCAATGACGGTATCCAGGTCGCCGACGTCACGCACGGCGTGACGGTGGACGGCAACACCATCGGCGATGCGGCCACGACCATCGGCAGCGCCTCGGTCGACGGCGACGGCATCGTGGTGGAGGATACCGGCCAGTACGCCAGCGGCGGCACCAGCTTCGCGCCGACCGCCGGCCTGGCCGGCGTGACGATCAGCAACAATCTCGTCGTCAACGTCGCCGGCGACGGCACGCTCGACCGCGACGGACCGGTGGCGCAGTTCTCCGCCGGCGACGGCATTCGCGCCACGCGCATCGACGGCGGCATGACGGCCGACGCCAACTCGTTGACCGATCTCGGCGACGACGGCATCCAGGCGGATACGGTGGCCGGCGGCGTCACCGTCAGCAACAACGAGATCGTCGGGGCGGGCGCCGCGTCCGGCACCGCCGACGGCATCGTCATCGCCGATGTCGGCAACGCCTATGACGGCGGCATCGGTCCGTCCGGCGTCACCGTCGTCGTGGCCGACAACGTCATCAGCGACGTCGACGGCGACGGCGCGGCCGATCCCGACGACCCGCAGCACTCCAATGGCGACGGCATCCGCATCGTGCGGGTGGACGGCAGCGTGCAGGTGCTGCGTACCAGCATCGCTCGGGTCGACGACGACGGCATCTATATCGGCGCGATCCGCCAGTCCGTCCTGGTCCAGGGCAACTCGCTGGACAGCGTGGGCCTGGACAGCGATACGGGCGACGGCATCGTGGTGGCGCTGACCGGGACCTTCTCCGGCGGCGCGGCGGGCGGCGGCAGCGTGACGATCCTGAGCAACACCGTCACGAATGTGAACTCTCTTTCCCCGGGCGCGCCGGACTTCGACAATCCGCTGAACTTCTACGGCGACACGACGCTGGGGCTGAGCTCCGGCGACGGCATCCGCGCGGAGAACATCGACGGCGACCTGGTGATCGGCGACGCCTCGGCAACCGGCAATTCGATCTTCAACGCCGAGGACGACGGCATCCAGGTGCAGACCGTGCGCGGCAGCGTGACGGCGCTGTTCAACCGGATCGGCACGGTGGGCGTTGGTACGAATGCCGGCGACGGCATCATCGTGGCCGATGTCGGCGCAGCCTATGCCGGCGGCACCGCCGCGGGCGTGCTGGTGAACGTGTCGAACAACACCATCGTGAGCGTCAACGGCAACGGTGGAGCCGATCTGGACGATCCCCAGCACAGCAGGGGCGACGGCGTGCGCATCGTGCGCGTCGATGGCTCGGCGCAGGCCAACACCAACACCATCGACGGCGTCAGCGACGACGGCATCTATATCGGGGCGATCTACGGCTCGGTGAACGTGCGCGACAATCGCCTGAACGATATGGGCAATGGCAGCGATACCGGCGACGGCATCGTGGTGGCGCTGACCGGCGCCTTCACCGGCGGCGCGGCGGGCGGCGGCGACGTGACGATCCTGAACAACACCGTCACGAACGTGAATTCCCTTACTCCGGGATCGGCGGACTTCGACGATCCGAACGGGTTCTACACGACTACGGGCGCCGGTCTGTCCTCAGGCGACGGCATCCGCGCGGAGAACATCGACGGCGACCTGGTGATCGGCGACGCCTCGGCAACCGGCAATTCGATCTTCAACACCGAGGACGACGGCATCCAGGTGCAGACCGTGCGCGGCAGCGTGACGGCGCTGTTCAACCGGATCAGCACCGTGGGCGTCGGCACGGATGCCGGCGACGGCATCATCGTGGCCGATGTCGGCGCAGCCTATGCCGGCGGCACGGTGGCGGGCGTTCTGGTGAACGTCAGCAATAACACGATCCTGAGCGTCAATGGCGACGGCACGGCCGACCTGAACGACCCCAACCACAGCAATGGCGACGGCGTGCGTATCGTGCGGGTGGACGGCTCGGCGCAGGCCGACGCCAATACCATCACCGGCGTCGACGACGACGGCATCTATGTCGGGGTGGTGCGCGGGTCGGTGAACGTGCGCGACAACCGCCTGACCGACATGGGTCTCGACAGCGCCACCGGCGACGGCATCGTGGTGGCGCTGACCGGCGGCTACGCCAATGGCGCGTCGGGCGCCGGGGACGTGACGATCCTGAACAATACCGTCACGAACGTGAACGCCGACACTCCCGGCGCGCCGGACTTCGACAACCCGCTGAACTTCTACGGCAGCACGGGGCTGGGGCTGAGCTCGGGCGACGGCATCCGGGCGAACCAGATCGGTGGCGACCTGGTGATCGGCGACGCCTCGGCGACGGGCAATTCGATCCTGAACGCCGACGACGACGGCGTCCAGGTGCAGACCGTGCACGGCGACGTGACGGCGCTGTACAACAGCATCGGCACGGTGGGAGTCGGCAGCAATGCCGGCGACGGCATCACCGTGGCCGATGTGGGCTCGGCCTATGCCGAAGGCGGTGACGGCGACGTGCTGGTGAACGTGTCGAGCAATACGATCCTGGGCGTCAACGGCAACGGCACGGCCGACCTGAACGATCCCAACCACAGCAACGGCGACGGCATCCGTATCGTGCGGGTCGACGGCTCGGTGCAAGCCAACGCCAATTCCATCGCCAGCGTCGACGACGACGGCATCTATGTCGGCGTGGTGCGCGGCAGTGTGACGGTTTCCGGCAACCGTCTCGACGGCATCGGCCTGGACAGCGCTACCGGCGACGGCATCGTGGTGTCGCTCACCGGCCAGTATACCGGCGCGCCCGATGGCGGCGACGTGACGGTCAACGGCAATTCGATCGCCAATGTCGACGCCGGCACCCCCGGCCTGGACGACTTCGACAATCCGGGCAGTTTCTACGGTGCGACCGGCGCCGGCCTGTCGGCCGGGGACGGCATCCGCGTCGAGTTCGCCGCCGGCAACGTGATCGTCGGCCAGAGCGCGGCGGGCAATTCGATCCAGGGCGTCGACGACGACGGCATCCAGGTCTACAGCGTCACCGGCGCCACCACCGTCACCTTCAACACCATCCGCGACGTCGCCAATGACGGCACCGATTCGGCCGGCGGCGACGGCATCCAGGTCAACTTCACCGGCCAGTACGCGGTGTCGGGCCTCGGCGCGCTGGGCGCCGGCGACGTCGTGGTGTCGGACAACAGCATCGCCAACGTGCAGAACACCAGCGCGCCGGCGCTGGACGATCCGGAGGACGGCCAGACGGCCGGCGACGGCATCCGCCTGCACCAGATCAGCGGCGACGCCACGGTGAGCGGCAACGTCATCGATCCCATCGCCGACGACGGCATCCAGATGGGTAATGTCGACTTCACCGCCACGGCCAACGACAACACGATCACCGATGTCGGCTTCACCTCGGCGACCGGCGACGGCATCCTGATCTTCAATACCGGCATGGCGGCCGGCGACGGCAACGGCAGCGTGACGGTGGACGGCAACGTCATCACCAACGTCGCCATCAACTCCGGCGGCGTCGGCGCGGCCGATCCCGACGACGGCGGCTACACGTCGAACGACGGCATCCGCATCGTCCTGGTCGACGGTTCGGCGGCGGTCGGCTCAAACGACGTCACCAACGCCCGCGACGACGGCATCCAGGTGTTCGACGTGCGCAACGCGGTCAACGTGACCGGCAACACGATCCAGACCGTCGGCGCCGGCTCCAATCGCGGCGACGGCATCGTCGTGCACGGCACCGGCGCGTCGGCGACCGTCGCCGGGGCCGCCGGCACCGGCGGCGTCACGGTCAGCGGCAACACCGTCGCCAACGTGACCGGCAATGGCACGCTGGATGCGGATGACGGCATCACCGCCGGCGACGGCGTCCGCCTGTCGTCCATCGACGGCCCGGCGGTCGTGGCCGGCAACGACATCCAGACCGTCGGCGACGACGGCATTCAGGCATTCACCATCACCGGCAGCGTCTCGGTGACCGCCAACCGCGTCAGCCTGGCGGGCAATATCTCCGAGGGCGGCGACGGCATCGTCGTCGAAGCGATCGGCACCGACAGCAGCGACGCCGTGGTGGTGTCCGGCAACACCGTCGCCGACATTCGCGGCACCGGCGGCGTCGCCAACGTCGACAATGGCGGCCCGACGACGGAAAACGACGGCATCCGCATAACCAACGTCATTGTCGGCAGCACCACGGTCGAGGGCAACGACGTATCGGTGGTGGCCGACGACGGCATCGAGATCGCCGCCAATCTCGGCGCCAGCAACGTCACCATCAGCGGCAACGTGCTGAACACGATCGGCACCGGCGCCGCCGGCCTGGGCGACGGCATTTTCGTCACCGATATCGTCATCGGCAACGCCACGATCAGCGGCAACACGATCAGCAACGTGGTGAGCGCCAATGCCGGGGCGGCGGACAACGTCGACGGCTACTCGGCCGGCGACGGCATCCGCATCTCGAGCATGCCGGTGAACGTGCGGGTCGAGAACAACACGGTCGGCGGCATCGCCGACGACGGCATCCAGGTCAGCTTCGTCGGCGGCGCCGTCTCCGTGGTGTCCAACAGCATCAGTTCGGTCAGCAGCGTCTCGACCACCGGCGACGGCATCGTCATCATCCAGGTGGCGGCCAACACCACCATCAGCGGCAATTCGATCTCGGGCGTGTTCGGCGAGGGCGCGTTCGATCCGGACGGCGCCTCCCGCTCGGCCGGCGACGGCATCCGGGTCGAGCTGGGCACCGGCGAGCTGACGATCGCCGGCAACTCGATCCAGAACGTCGGCGACGACGGCATCCAGGTCGACCAGAACGGCGACCACGTCATCGCCTTGAACAACCGGATCGACGATTTCGGCAACCTGTCGGCGGGCGCCGGCGACGGCATCGTGATCGCCGACAGCTCCTCCGGCAACGTCACGGTCAACGGCAATTCGATCAGCAACGGCAACGGCAGCGCCGCCGATCTCGACGACGCGCAGGTCGCCGGCGACGGCATCCGCATCGCCCGCAGCACCGGCAGCGTCGAGGCCAGCGGCAACGCGGTGACCGGCGTGGCCCATGTGGCGATCTCGATTACCAGCACGGCGGGCGGCGTCACCGCTTCCGGCAATACGCTGGCCAGCAACGGCACGGGCGACGCGACGGATGCCGGCATCTTCCTGCGCGACTTCGCTTCGGCGGCGGTGACCAACAACACCATCATGAACGTGACGCCGGGATCACTGGGCATCGGCATCGATATCGGCAACGCGGCCGGGCCGGCGGCGCTGATCACCCTGACCGGCAACTCGATCAGCGACTCGGGCACCGGCCTGTTCATCCGCGACAACGTGATGGGCACCGTCACGGGCAACACCTTCGCCAATAACGTGGTCTGGGGCGTGCAGATCGACAACGGCGTCAGCGGCAACGGCATCGGCCAGGGCATAGCGGGCGATCCGGTCCCGACGCTGGACATCTGGTTCCGCGACAACGTTCTGAGCGGCAACGGCGCGCCCGCGCCGGGCGACGGCGTCAACCGCGGCGGCATCAACAATTTGCGGCCGGGCCCCAATGCCGGCGGCTTCATCTTCGATGCGCGCGGCAACGACTTCGGCGGCCAGATCCCGTTCACCACCGGCACCCACTTCGAGACCGCCAACAGCGGCGGCCTGGGCGATGCGGTGAGCGACTGGGTGCGGGTCGAGATCGTCACCCCGCCGCCGCTCGCCCCGGTGATTCCGTACTATGCGTTCGGCTCGCTGCTCGACAGCCTGGCGCGCGGCGGCGATGCCGAGACGCCGGGCGACGTGCTGGCGACCGGACCGTACTTCAACGAGAACGGCAATCTGTTCGACCCGTATTTCGTCGACGTCTTCAGCACCGCTTTCGGCCTGGCGGGCGATGCCACCCAGGCCGGCGAGACCAGCCAGTACGCCATGTGCTACCTGGCCGACATGTGGAAGCCCAGTTCCTGCCGCAAGGCGCCGTCGGGCGGCAACTGACCGGCGAACGGGACGGAAATCCGGGGGCCAGCCGACCTCCGGTTCCGTTTCCGCTCAGCTCTTGCGGCGCGTCTCGCGGTGCAGGATGTAGAGGCCGGCGGCGATGACCAGCGGCGCGCCGGCATAGAAATAGGGATCCGGCAGTTCGCGCCAGAACAGCCAGCCGAACAGCACCGCCCACAGCATCGCCACGTACTCGAACGGGGTCAGCAGCGAGACCGGCGCCATGCGGAAGGACTGCGTCAGGATGAGCTGCGCGGCGCCGCCGATGATGCCGATCAGCGCCAGCCAGACCAGATCCTCCCAGGTCGGCGTCACCCAGACGAAGGGCAGGGTGAGGCCGCTCAGGAAGGTGGCCATGATGCCGAAATAGAAGACGATGGCGATGTTGCTGTCGGTGCGCGCCAGCAGCCGCACCAGGATCATCGCCAGCGCGTAGCAGGCGGTGCCGGCCAGGGCGATCAGGGCGGCCGTTTCGAACACGCCCGCCCCCGGCCGGATCATCAGCAGCACGCCCGCCAGCCCCACCGCCACCGCCGTCCAGCGCCGCCAGCCGACATGCTCGCCCAGGAAGGGCACCGACAGGGCAGTGATGAACAGCGGCGAGGCGAAGGAGATGGCGTAGACGTCGGCGAACCGCATGCGCACGAAGGCCTCGAAGAAGCAGAACAGGGCGCCGAACCCCAGCAGCGCGCGCGCCAGATGCAGCCAGGGCCGCCGGGTCGCCAGCAGGCGCCGGCCGTCGCGTATCACCGGCCCGATCGAGATCAGCAGGCCGAAGGCGCTGCGGAAGAAGACGATCTGCAGCACCGGATAGAAGGCGCCCTGCCACTTGATCATGGCGTCCATGACCGCAAACAGGAACACGGCCAGCAGCATCAGGCCGATGGCCCGGCCAGCCGTCGAGGACGGGAACAAAGAGGGGGGCGACGGCGGCGGCATGCAGGCCCGTTCATACGCGAAGCCGCGCGGCGGTGCCAGTCGCCGGCTGCCAGCGGCGTCTGCCGTAACCGTGGAGCGCAGTCGGCAATCTCGCTAGAGCGGATCACGATCGGACGGAAGCGCAGACGCTTCCGTCCGATCGTGTGAATCCGCTCTATTCTTTAAAGATTAGAGCAAATTCACATGTTTTGACGGGATCGCGAGCGATTCCGTCAAAACATGATTTGCTCTAGACTGCCGCCGCCTCGCCACGGGGAGGCGAGGTCGGGGAGGGACATGGCGGAAGCGGGAAAATCCACGTTGCGGCGGCGGCTGTCGTGGCTGCTGCGAGGGCTGCCGACGCTGGTGCCGCTCGGCCTGCTGGCGGCGGCGCTGGTCGTCAACGCGCTGAACCCGCCCTTCCTGCGCCAGGTCACGGCCTTCACCTTCGACAGCCTGCAGCGCATCAAGCCGCGGGCGTACGATCCGCAAATCCCCGTCCGCGTCGCCGACATCGACGATGCCTCGCTGGCGCTGCTGGGGCAGTGGCCCTGGCCGCGCACGACCATGGCCGAGATCGTCGCTCGGCTGGCCAATGCCGGCGCCGCGGCGATCGTGTTCGACGGCATCCTGGGCGAGCCGGACCGCACCTCGCCGCCCACCGTGGCCCGGGAGATACCGACCGTGGCGGCCGATCCGCTGCTGCGCGAGCGGCTGGCGGCGCTGCCCGACAACGACGCCTATTTCGCCGAAGTCCTGGCGCAGGTGCCGATGGTGCTGGGGTTCTCGCCCACCGATATGGCCAGCGGCAAGGAGCCGGTGCGCAAGGCCGGCCTGGCCTTCACCGGCGACGATCCGCGCCTGTTTCTGCGGCTGTGGGCGGGCGCCACCACCAATCTCGAAATTCTCGAGAAGGCGGCGGCCGGCGTCGGCTCGATCACCACCGAATTCGGCGGCGACAACACGATCCGCGGCGTGCCGCTGTTCTTCCGCATCGACGAGAAGCTCTACCCCTCCCTGGCGGCGGAGGCGATCCGCGTGGCGCAGGGCGCCACCACCTACGTGATCAAGTCGTCGAACGCCAGCCAGGAGACCGGCTACGGCGAGCAGACCGGCATGGTCAGCGTCAAGATCGGCCAGTTCGAGCCGGTGACGGACGGGCTGGGCCAGATCCTGCTCTACGACACCGGGCCGCAGGCGGAACGGTTCATTTCGCTCGCCGACGTCATGTCCGACGGCTTCGACGCCTCGCGGGTCGAGGGCATGATCGTGTTCATCGGCTCGTCCGCTCCCGGCCTGAAGGACCTGCGAACCACGCCGCTCGATCCGGTGGCGCCCGGCGTCGTGGTGCACGCGCAACTGGCGGAGCAGATCATCGGCAAGGTGCATCTGGAGCGGCCCGATCTCATTCGCGGCGCGGAGTTCCTCTACCTGGTGCTGATCGGCCTGGTCATGGTCCTGCTGCTGCCGCGCCTGGGCGCGGCCCTGTCGGGCGTCGCCGCCCTGGTGCTGATCTGCGGCGCGCTGGCGCTGTCGTGGTTCGCGTTCAGCGAGCTGGGCTGGCTGGTCGACGCCGTCTATCCCTCCGGCGTGCTGCTGCTGCTGTTCCTGTCCGGGACGCTGTTCTCCTACATCCGCTCGGAAGCCGAGCGGCGCCAGGTGCGCAACGCCTTCTCGCTCTATTTGGCGCCGGAGCTGGTGAAGGAGGTGGCGGCCAACCCGGACCGGCTGCGGCTGGGCGGCGAGCAGCGCGAGGTCACGGTGATGTTCACCGACATCCGCGGCTTCACCACCATCTCCGAGGCGCTGAAGCCGGACGAACTGACCCGCTTCCTCAACGGCTTCCTGACGCCGATGACCGACATCATCCTCGGCCGGCGCGGCACCATCGACAAATACATGGGCGACGCCATCATGGCGTTCTGGAACGCCCCGCTCGACGATCCCGACCATGCCGCCAACGCCTGCCGGGCCGCGCTCGACATGCGCACCCGCCTGACCGAGGTGAACCAGGCCTGGCGCGCCGAGCGGGGCGAGAACAGCCCCCTGATCCAGATCGGCATCGGCCTCAACACCGGCCCGGCCTCGGTCGGCAATTTCGGGTCGGACCAGCGCCTGGCCTATTCCGTCATCGGCGACACGGTGAACCTGTCGTCCCGGCTGGAAGGGCAGACCAAGGCCTATGGCGTCGACACGCTGATCAGCGAGGAGACCCAGAAGCGGGCCACCGATCTGGCGGTGGTCGAACTGGACCTGCTGCGGGTCAAGGGCAAGCGCGAGCCGGCCCGCATCTTCGCCCTGATGGGCGACCAGAACCGCCGCCAGGATGCCGGGTTCGCCGCCCTTGCCGACGCGCAGAAGCGCTTCCTCGAGGTCTACCGGGCAGGCAGCTTCGGCGACGCCGCCACGGTCCTGGACGAGGCGGAAGCGGCGGCACGGGCCTTCGGCTGGCACCAGCACTACTACGAGGTGATGCGCGGCCGTCTGGCGCGGCTGCAGGCGGATGCGCCGGCCCGGTGGGATGGCGTGTACGAGGCGACCGAAAAGTAAGATGGAAGTTTAAGAAGAAGAAATATCTATTTGATTTATAATATATATTGTGGCTTGATGCTTCCTTGGCAGCGGATGCCTTGGTTTTGTCCAAGAACCTCGCCATATAAACCGCGCCGGCGGCAGCCGCCGGCCGCAAAGGAGTAGTCAGAGGAAATCATGTCTAGTCATCGTCCGCCGGCGGCCTCCGACCAGGATCGGAAGGGACGCACCGGCGAAGCCCTGGCGCTGGAGCTGATCGAGCTCCTGGGCGTCGAGGGAGCCCGGCGCATGTGTCGTGAACACTGCTGGGACGGTCTGGCCAGCGCCATCGACAAGGTCAGCGGCAGCAAGGCGGCGGCGTAACGGGCGGCGTTGCGCCCGGGTAAACATCCGTTTACCTTGCCGCGCATGATGACTCCCGACACCGACAATCACCAGCAGATCCGCGACGCCGTTCGCGCCCTGTGCCTGAAATTCGACGGCGCCTATTGGCGCAAGCTCGACCGCGAACGCGCCTATCCCACCGAATTCGTCCAGGCGCTGACCGAAGCCGGCTGGCTCGCCGTCCTCATTCCCGAGGAATACGGCGGCAGCGGGCTGGGCCTGTCGGCCGCGGCGGCGGTGCTGGAGGAAATCCAGCGCGCCGGCTGCAACGGCGGCGCCTGCCATGCGCAGATGTACATCATGGGCAGCCTGCTGCGGAACGGCAGCGCGGAGCAGAAGGCCAAGTACCTGCCCAAGATCGCCAGCGGCGAATTGCGGCTGCAGGCTTTCGGCGTCAGCGAGCCGACCAGCGGCACCGACACGCTCTCCTTGCGCACCATGGCGGTCAAGCAGGGCAACGACCATTACGTGGTCAACGGCCAGAAGATCTGGACCTCGCGCGCCGAGCATTCCGACCTGATGCTGCTGCTGGCCCGCACCACGCCGGCCGACCAGGTGAAGAAGCGCACCGAGGGCTTGAGCGTGTTCCTGGTCGACATGCGCGCGGCGCTGGGCAACGGGCTGACCATCCGTCCCATCCGCACCATGATGAATCACGGCACCACCGAGGTGTTCTTCGACAACATGAAGGTGCCGGCCGAGAACCTGATCGGCGAGGAAGGCAAGGGCTTCCGCTACATCCTCGACGGCATGAACGCCGAGCGCATCCTGATCGCCTCCGAATGCATCGGCGATTCACGCTGGTTCATCGAGAAGGCGACCGATTACGCCAACGAGCGCAAGGTGTTCGGCCGCCCGATCGGCCAGAACCAGGGCATCCAGTTCCCCATCGCGCGCTGCTACGCGCAGACCGAGGCGGCCAACCTGATGGTGCGCCACGCCGCCGCCCTGTTCGAGGCCGGCCAGCCCTGCGGCCCGCAGGCCAACATGGCCAAGATGCTGGGATCGGAGGCGGCCTGGGCCTCGGCCGACATGTGCGTGCAGACCCATGGCGGCTTCGGTTTCGCCGAGGAGTACGACGTGGAGCGCAAGTTCCGCGAGACCAGGCTCTACACCGTGGCGCCGATCTCGACCAACCTCATCCTCAGCTTCGTCGCCGAGCACGTGCTGGGCCTGCCGCGCTCGTACTAAGCTCCGACCAGTCCGCTATAGAGCGTCCGCAGCCACTGGAAGAGCTGCTCGCCCAGCAGCAGCAGCGCCACCAGCCAGGCGGCGGCGATCGCCGTCATCGCCAGTCCGGCGACGACGAAGCGGCCGTCGCGCTCCATCAGGCCCAGCGACAGCAGCGCAATGGCCCAGGCGGGCAGCAGATTGCCGGCGGGAATCGGCAGCGCCAGCACGATGGCCAGCGCCAGGATCACCAGGGCCAGCAGCCGCTCGGCGAACTGGCTGGTCAGCGCCAGATGGCGCGGGCGGACGTACTTCTCCACGCGCACGAACGCCGGCAGCACCTTCCGCCACGCCACGCGAACGCGCCGCTGCGGCAGTTCGCGCCGCGCGATGCCGGGCGGCAGCCAGGGCCGGTCGAGCCCCAGCAGCATCTGCAGCGCGAACAGGCAGATCGGAATGCCGGTCAGGGTCGAGACATAGGGGATGCCCGGCATCGGCAGCGTGTTGGGCAGCACGAAAATCAGGATCGCCATGCCGAAGGCGCGTTCGTGCAGCGCGTCGAGCAGGTCGCCGATGCGCAAGGGCGCGGTTTCGCCGCGCTCGACCAGCGCCGACAGGATGGTGCTGGCGCGCCGCGCGCTGTTGCCGTCGAGTTCGGGCGGCAGGCGGGCGGCGGTCACGGCCGGATGCCGGCCGAGGCCGCGACCTGGCCGTTGTTGCGCTCGGCCAGTTGCGTCAGGAACTCGATGAAGCGGGTGTCGGTGGTGAAGTTGCCGACGGCGACGCAGTGGATGATCTTGCGCCCGGCGTTGAGCCGGGTGATCTCGGAGACGACATAGGGCGCCGAGCCGTCCGGCGAGGGCGCGCCGTCGCTGATCAGGATGATGGCCTCGGCATCGTACTCCAGCGCGGCGCGCAAAGCGGCCAGGGTCGGCGTGCCGCCGTCGACGCGCGCCATCAGGCCTTGGACGAAGCTCGTGGCCTGGGCCTTGTTCTGCGGGTTGAGCGGGGCGAGCTGGTTGCCGGGCAGCCACTGCGGCAGGCGGGTCTGGCCGCCGTCGCCCTGGAAGCCGATCACCTGGATCGAGTAGCTGGCGTCCATGTCCTTGACGATGCTGGCGAAGGTGTTGAGCACGCGGCCCTGCCAGCGCACCTGCGCGATGCTGCCCGACATGTCGACCAGGATGACGTAGCTCTTCACCCGCGGATCGATGCCCAGGATGACGAAGCGGCTGGGCTGCGGCCGCGGCTGCGGCGTGGCGGCCTGCTGCGCCAGTTGCCGCTGCAGCGCCTGGACCTGCGCCTGCAGCTTGCCGATATCGGCCGCCTGGGCCTGCGCCTGCTGCAACTGGCCCTTGAGCTGCTCGATCTGCTGCGCCTGGTCCTGGGCGGCGGCCTGCGAGGCGGCGAGCTGGCTGCTCAGCGCCGAGACCTGCTGCATGAGCGGCAGGGTCTTCTGGTAGAAGGGAAACAGCAGGATGGTGACGATGATGAACGCGCCCAGCGCGCAGGCGAACAGGTCCAGCGCCGAGAGCGAGAAGATTTCGATGTTGCGCGAGGGGCGACGCATGGTCCGGGCGGTTTCGAGACGTCCTGATTGGCGGGCGACGGCGGCTAATTTATGGCACGGGCGGCAGGCTGCGCCTATCGCCGCCCGGGCTGGGTAAACGGCGCTTCACAGTCTGCCGGCCAGTCACTAAGCTGCCGCCACATCCGGAAAAACCCGCTGGGAGTCGCGCAATGAAAGCCATGCTGTGCACCGAATACGGCCCGCCCGAGAGCCTGAAGCTGACCGAAACGCCGTCCCGTCCGGTGGGCAAGGGGCAGGTGCGGGTGGCGATCCATGCCAGCGGCGTGAACTTCCCCGATACGCTCATCATCCAGGGCAAGTACCAGTTCAAGCCCGAGATGCCCTTCGCGCCGGGCCACGAAGTGGCGGGCGACGTCGTCGAGGTCGGCGAGGGCGTCGCGCAGTACAAAAAGGGCGACCGCGTCATCGCCATGATCGGCCATGGCGGCTACGCCGACGAGGTGGTGGCCGACGCCGGCAGCCTGCTCAAGATGCCGGACAACATGAGCTATATCGACGGCGCGGCCTTCACCATGACCTACGGCACCTCGTACTACGCGCTCAAGCAGCGCGGCGAGCTGAAGCCGGGCGAAACGCTGCTGGTGCTGGGGGCGGCGGGCGGCGTCGGCCTGGCCGCGGTCGAGCTGGGCCGGATCATGGGCGCCAAGGTCATCGCCGCGGCCGGCAGCGACGAGAAGCTGGAGCTGACCCGGAAATACGGCGCCGAGGCGGGCATCAACTACTCCAAGGAAAAAATCCGCGACCGCATGAAGGAGCTGACCGGCGGCAAGGGCGCCGACGTGATTTACGACGCGGTCGGCGGCGACGCCTTCGACGAGGCCATCCGCAGCATCAACTGGCTGGGGCGCCTGCTGGTTATCGGCTTCGCGTCGGGCCGCATCCCCTCGCTGCCGGCCAACCTGGCGCTGCTCAAGAGCTGCGACGTGCGCGGCGTATTCTACGGCGCCTGGCGGGCGCGCGATCCCCAGGACGCGGCGCAGAACTTCAAGGAAATGCTGGACTGGTACGCCCAGGGCAAGATCAAGCCGCATGTCTCGATGACCTTCCCGCTGGAGAAAGCGGCCGAGGCGATGAACGCGCTGCTCTCGCGCAAGGCTACCGGCAAGATCGTCCTGCTGTCCGGCCGTTCCTGATGCTGCTGGCGGGCAAGGCCGCGATCGTCACCGGCGCGGCGTCCGGCATCGGCGCGGCCAGTGCTGCGCTCTTCGCCGAGCAGGGGGCGCAGGTGCTGGCGGTGGACCGGCCCGGCACCGGACTTGGCGAGAAACATGCCGGCGCCAAGGCCATCCGGACGCTGGAACTCGATATCACCGGCGATGCGGCGCCGGCGGCGCTGATCGCCGCGGCGCAGGAGAGATTGGGCGGCATCGACGTGCTGTTCAACAATGCCGGGGTTTCCTCCAACGCGCTGGCCGAGCACATGAGCGATGCCGACTGGGACCGCACCTTCGCAGTCAACGTCCGGGCCATGTTCCGCATCTGCCGCGAGGCGATCCCCGTTTTGCGCCAGGCCGCCGAGAAGAAAGGGCGGGCGCGCATCGTTAACACCGCCTCGGTGATGGCCTTCGACACCGATTACGGGCTTGCCGCCTACACCGCCTCCAAGCACGGCGTCGCCGGGCTGACCAAGACCCTGGCGCTGGAACTGGGCAAGTACCGGATCACGGCCAATTACGTGCTGCCGGGCGCGATCTACACCGGCATGACCAAGGGCAATTTCGACAATCCCGAGATCCGCAAGGTGTGGGAAAGGAAGGCAGCACTACGCCGGCTGGGCGAGCCGATGGACATCGCGCGCGCCGCCCTGCTGCTGGCCAGCGACCATGCCGATTTCATCACCGGCCATGGCCTTGTGGCGGATGGCGGGCTAACCTTGCGGACATGAGCGCCGCCGGGCAGTCGTTCTCGCAATCCTTCGCCGAAGCGCGGGAGAAGTTTCTCGCCGCCGCCGACCGGGCCGGCGGCCATCCCGAATCCTTCGTCAACCCCAACAAGGGGCCGGCCGGCGAAACCCTGGCGACCGACGTCGCCTGGTTCGGCGATCCCGCCGCCGGCAAGGCGCTGGTGTGCGTTTCCGGCACGCACGGTGTGGAAGGTTTCTGCGGATCGGGCTGGCAGATCGACTGGCTGCGGGGCGAAGGCCGCCATCGCCTGCCGCCGGGCGTCGGCATGCTGCTGGTCCACGCCATCAATCCCTATGGCTTCTGCTGGATCCGGCGCGTGACGGAGGAGAACGTCGACCTCAACCGCAACTTCGTCGACCACGCCCGGCCCCATCCCGACAATCCCGGCTATCGCGAGCTGGCCGACTACCTGATCCCGCGCTCGCTCGATCAGGAGGCGATCCGCGCCGCCGAGGCCCGGCTGGAAGCCTATCGCCGGCAGCACGGCGACATCGCCTATTACCGCGCCATCTCGGCCGGCCAGTATTCGCATGCCGACGGGCTGTTCTACGGCGGCAACGGCCCGACCTGGTCCAACCGCACAACCCACGCCGTCATCGACCGCTTCCTGAAGCACCGCCAGGCGGTGGCGGTGGTGGATTTCCACACCGGGCTCGGCCCTTACGGTTACGGCGAACTGATCGGGCACTACGATCCGGGAACGCCCGGTTCGGAGCGGCAGCGGCGCTGGTACGGGCCGTCGCTGATGGAGACCAAGCGCGGCATGTCGGCCTCGCAGGCGCGCGACGGGCTGACGCATTATGGCTACAACCGGGCGCTGGCCGGCAGCGATACGACGGTGGTGACGCTGGAGTTCGGCACCTATCCGCGCGAGCCCGGCCACAGCGCCCTGCGCGCCGATCACTGGCTGCACAAATACGGCGACCCGCTCTCGGCCGAGGGCAAGCGCATCAAGGCGATGCTGCGCGACCATTTCTATCCCGACCGCGACGACTGGAAGGAAATGATCCTGTTTCGCGGCTACCAGGTGACGCGTCAGGCGCTGGCCGGGCTCGCCTCGAGCTGAACGCCGGCCGGCTCGCCGCCTTCTTCCCGCGCGCCCAGCGCTGCCAGCCAGGCGTCGATGCGCTGGCGGTTGTCGGCGCCGCTGCCGCAGCTTGTGCGGCTGTAGACGGCGAGGGTGGAGCGGTTCTCGTCCAGCGGCAGGAACTGCGCGGAAATCCAGGTCGAGAACCGGAACAGGCCGGAGCGGTGGACCAGCTCCAGCTTGCGCCCGTCGCTGCCGACATCCTTCAGCGCGATGCCCGGCTGCGCCAGCGCGTGACGGCGGAAATCGCCGGCCAGTCGATGCACCGGCAGGTCGAACACCGGCGCCCGTCGGTGCGGCGGGTCGGCGGTGTGGCCGGGCGGGGCGACCAGATACTGTTTCCGGCCTTTCCGCAGGCGCAGGCGGGAGAAGTCGGTCATCGTTCGTTGTCTCTGGCAACGGATGGTGCGGGCAAACCGGTGCGGAAGACAAGCAGCTTCGATACCGGGAAATTGAACAGCATGCCCGCCAGTGCGCCGACCGCCGCGCCGATGGCGGGATAGTCGTAGGCCAGCGGCCAGAGCTGCAAGGTCACGACATAGGCGCCGTAATTGATGACGGCGCCGCCGGTGCTGACCAGCAGGAAGCCCAGCCATTGCCGGGCCAGCTTCTGCTCGGGATTGCGGGCGAAGGTGAAATGGCGGTTCAGCCACCAGGTGGTGCTGGCGGCGCACAGGAAGGAGGCGACCCGGGCGCTGTAGGGATCGAGCCGGGCCGCCTCGACCAGCCCGGTCAGCACCGCCGCGTCGACGACGTAGCCGGCCACGCCGACCAGCCCGAAACGCAGGAACTGGCTGCGCCCGAAGGTGAGCCCCCAGAGCCGCGACAGCAGGCTGCTCATCGGCCCGGCGATCGGTACTGCAGGTAATGCAGCCGTTTGGTTTCGCGCCGCCCCTGCGACACGGTATCGAGGATCAGGCCGCTGACCACGCTGAGGAAGGCCAGCAGCATCAGGCTGGCCGACAGTACCGCCGTCGGCAGGCGCGGCACCAGCCCGGTTTCGAGGAAGGTGATCACCACCGGCACCACCAGCACCAGGGATGCCGCAGCCAGGACGGCGGCCAGCAGGCTGAAAAAGGCCAGCGGCCGCTCGTCGCGGAACAGGTTGACGATCGCCCGCAGGATGCGGAAGCCGTCGCGCCAGGTGTTGAGCTTGCTGACCGAGCCGGGCGGGCGGGCCGCATAGGGCGTTTCGACCTCGGCGGCCGGGATGTTGATCGACAGGGTATGGACCGTCAGCTCCGTCTCGATGTCGAAACCGGCCGAGAGGGCGGGGAAGGTCTTGACGAACCGCCGCGAGAAGACGCGATAGCCCGACAGCATGTCGCCAAAGCGGTTGCCGAAGAGGAAGCCGACGAACCAGGTGATCAGGAAGTTGCCGGTACGGTGGCCGCGCCGGTGGGTGGCGCTGGCGTAGCTCTGCAGGCGCGAGCCGACCACCATGTCGAGATTCTCCTGGCGCAGCCGGTCGATCAGGGCCGGGGCGCTCGCGGCGTCGTAGGTGTTGTCGCCGTCGGCCATGACGTAGATGTCGGCCTCGATGTCGGCGAACATGCGCCGCACCACGTTGCCTTTGCCCTGCAGCGGCTCGCTGCGCACGATGGCGCCGGCCTGGCGCGCCATGTCGGCGGTGCGGTCGCGGGAATTGTTGTCGTAGACGTAGATTTCCGCCTCCGGCAGCGCCTGCCGGAAGGCGCGCACGCAATCACCGATGGCGATCTCCTCGTTGTAGCAGGGCAGCAGCACGGCGATGCGCGGCGCGGTCGGCGGCGGCGGCGGCGGCGGCGCGGCGAGGCGGGTCGAGGCGGCCGGTTCGGTGAAGGACATCGCTATTCCGCACTCTTTTGCCGGCGCAAGGCGGCGATCGCGGGCGGACCTGCCAGGGCGGCGACCGCCAGCACGGCGATCCATACCACACGATTCTGGTAGCGGTCCTGCGGGTTCGACAGGGTGCCGCAGGCCAGGGCGTTGGCCAGCAGGCCGGCCAGCAGCATCAGGCAGAACAGGGCCGCCGGGCGGTCGCCGCGCCAGCGCCGGATCGCCAGCCAGACCAGCCCGAGACAGGCGGCCAGCGCCACCGGCACCTGGAACCAGTTGAGCTGGTCGAAGAATTGCAGCTCCAGGCGCTGCTGCAGGGCGCCGTGATAGGCGCCCGCCTCCCAGGGCAGCATGATCTCGACGATCACCGCATTGTGGCGGAAGGAGCTGCGCAGGTAATCGCCGGTGCGGACCATGACAAGTTGGCGGCCGAAGCTGCGCAGCGCGGTGATGGCGTGCATGCCGGGATAGTGCAGCAGCGTCTGGAGGATGATGCGCCGCGATTCCGGCCCCGACTGCTCCCAGCCGCCGGCCATCTCGAAAGCCTGCGTGTCGTCCCACAGATAGCCGTTATGGGTGGAGGGAAGCTGGTCCTTGAAGGCGCACAGCACCGTGTCGGGCAGCGGGCAGCGCTCGTTGAGATAGCGCGCGACGATGCCGTCCTCGACCAGCCGGGCGAACAGGAAGATCTCGCCGCCCTTGTGCATATAGGCGCGCCCGGTCTCCAGGTAATGCACGGCCGGTATGGCGAGGGTGCCGGCCACCAGGGCCGCGACCGGCGGCGCCAGGCGGCGGGCGGGAAGGCGCGCCAGGCGCACCAGGACGATCGCGGCGAGGACCAGCGCCAGCGACACCGGCAGATGCGAGGCGTGGATGGCGGTTCCCAGCGCCAGGATCGCCGCCAGCACGATCCGGCGCCACGGAGGCAGGCGCTCGCCATAGGCCAGCAGAAGCCCGGCCGACAGCACCAGCGCCCCGCTGAACACGTCGGGCATGATCTGGCCGACATACCAGGGCAGGCCGCTCAGCAGCGTCAGGCCGGCGGTCAGGCCGACCAGCCACAGGGCGCGCCGGCAGGGGACGAGAAGCGCCACGGTCTGGTCCAGCAGCCAGGCGATGCACAGCGCCTGGAACAGCACCACGCCCCACAGCGTCCATTGCGCGCCCAGTACGGTCATCAGCGCGGCATAGACCAGCGTGCGGTAGGGCAGTTCCTCGGCCACGATGGAAAGCGCCATGTAGTTGCCCGAATCGGGAAACAGCAGCGGATAGCCGTTCAGCGCCGCGGCCGAGAGCAGCAGCAGCACGCTGGCGGCGAAGGCCAGCACGCGGCCGGCCGGCCCGTCGCCGGTCAGGAATGGCGGGATTCGGGCGGAAGCGGGCGAAATCGGGGAGTCCAAGATCGGCAAGCGGTCATTGAGGGAGGGGGATCATTGCAAAACAAATCGCTGCCGCCAACCGGGTCTGGTCTGCTAAAAGCTTGGAAATGCGCGCGTTATTCCTGATCGCCGCGGCTGCTTTGGCGGTGGCGCTGAATTTTCTCGTCTGGTGGGGGTCGTACCGGCCGGTGACGATCGAGCTGGCCACGGCCGCTCCGCTCCGCAGCATCTCCTTTGCGCCGTTCCATCGCGGCCAGAGCCCGCTGGTGCAGGTCTACCCCCGGCCGGCCGAGATCGAGGGCGATCTGAAGGCGGTTTCCGGCGCGGTGCGCGCGGTGCGCACCTATACCGCGCTCGAGGGCATGGAAATCGTTCCCCGGCTGGCCGGCAAGTACAACCTGAAAGTCACCCACAGCGCCTGGCTCGGCACGCGCCCGGTGATCAACGCGCAGGAGATTTCCGCGCTGATCGACGCGGCCAATCGCTACCCGGAGACGGTGGAGCGGGTGATCGTGGGCAACGAGGTGCTGCTGCGCAAGGACCTGACGCAACGCGAGCTGGTCAACTACATCCGCACCGTGCGCTCCGCCGTCAAGCAGCCGGTTTCCTATGCCGACGTGTGGGAACGCTGGATCGAGAATCCGGCGCTGGCCGAGGAGGTGGATTTCGTCACCGTCCATATCCTGCCCTACTGGGAGGACCATCCGGTCGGCGTCGCCCGCGCGCGCCAGCACATCGCCGACGTCTACGACATCGTCAAGGCGCGCTTTCCCAACAAGCCGATCCTGATCGGCGAAACCGGCTGGCCGACCGACGGGCGCATGCGCAACGATGCCGCGCCCGGCCTGGTCGACCATGCCCGCTTCGTCGCCATGTTCCTCGATCTCGCCCGCGAGAAGGGCTTCGACTACAACATCATCGAAGCCTTCGACCAGCCGTGGAAGACGATCATGGAAGGCACGGTCGGCAATAGCTGGGGCATGCTCTATTCCGACCGCACGCCCAAGTTCCAGCCCGGCGCGCCGGTCGGCAACGATCCGCGATGGCTGGCCAAGTTCGCGATCTCCAGCCTCGCCGCGGTCGCGCTGGTCCTGCTGCTGGGCGCCCGTCGCAAGGAGCTGCGCGGGCCGCGCATCCTGGTCTTCGCGCTCTTCGCCCAGGCGGCCGTGACGGCTTTCGTCTACGGGCTGGCGATCGACCTGGAACGCAGCATTCCGCTGGTCGCGGTGGCGGGCGAGATGGTCCATGTCGCCGTCAAGCGTTTCGCCGCCGCGCCGCTCGAGGCGCTGGGCGTAGTCTACCGCTATTTCTTCTATGCCCAGCGCGTCGCCGGGGCCGGCTTGTGGGGCCTGCTGGGGCTGGCGTTCCTGCTCTGTTTCGTGCGCGCCATCGCCAATGCGCTGGCCGGCGACGCGCCGGTGCCGCAGCGCCTGCGCCGGGTGCGCGGCAGCGTGCGCAGCGCGCGCGAGTATGGGTTTCTGCGGCTGTGGCGCCACCGCGTCCTGACATTGCAGATGCTGTTCCTGGTCTTCGCCGTTCTCGCCATCTGGCATGTCTGGATCCTGGTGCTGGACGGCCGCTATCGCGATTTTCCGATCGGCAATTTCCTGCTGCCCGCCCTGGTGCTGATGCTGTGGAAGATCGGCACCGCCCTTCGCCCCTCGTCCGAGGCCCCCGAGCGGCACCGGCTCAGCGAGGCCCTGTCGTTCGGACGCATCCTGGGCCTGGTCGGCCACGAGCCGGCGGCGCCGCTGCCGCCGGGCTATTCGCGCCTGGGGCCGATCTGGCCGGAGGCCCTGCTCTGCCTGGGATTGATCGG
Organism: Reyranellaceae bacterium; assembly: GCA_050181585.1. GTDB lineage: Bacteria > Pseudomonadota > Alphaproteobacteria > Reyranellales > JAQSWP01 > JAQSWP01. The sequence goes on along the minus strand of JBFXDA010000018.1, from coordinate 49,256 downwards.
CGGGGCGGTGGCACTGGTGGCCGTGGAGGGCATGCTGAACCGGCAGGCGCTGGTCTGGGCCGCGCTCTGCCTGCTGATGAGCCTGCCGTTTCTGGCTACGATGCGCTTGTCGCTGGCCCTGCCGATGGCGGAGCAGCCGCCGGAATCCTTCACCGGCAAGTGGTAGAACCCCTCTCGAAAAAGCCGCAGGAGCACGACCATGGAAATGACCGGCGAATATCGCATTCCCGCGCCCCGCGAGACCGTCTGGGCCGCCCTCAACGATCCGGCCATCCTGCAGGCCTGCATCCCCGGCTGCGAATCGCTGGAGCGCAGCGCGGAGAACGAGTTCAAGGCGACGGTGCGGACCAAGATCGGGCCGGTCAGCGCGCGGTTCTCCGGCAAGGTCACGCTGAGCGATTTCGACCCGCCCAAATCCTATCGCATCTCCGGCGAGGGGCAGGGCGGGGCGGCCGGCTTCGCCAAGGGCGGCGCGGTGGTGACGCTGGAGGAGGACGGCGCCGGCACTCTACTGCGCTACACCGCCAATGCGCAGGTCGGCGGCAAGCTGGCGCAGATCGGCTCGCGGCTGATCGACGGCACCGCCAAGAAACTGGCGGACGAATTCTTCGAGGCCTTCGCCGCCAAGGTCGGCGAGATGGGCGGGCCCGCCGCCAGCGGCCCGGCGGAAGCCGCGGCCGCCACCGCCGTGGCGACCGGCGCGCCCGGTTCGGAACAGGCGGCGGTCGCGCCGCCCGCGGCGCCGCCCACGGCCGGAAGCGCCATGAAGTACTGGCTCGCCGTGGCGGCCGTGGCGGTCGTCGTCGTCGTGGCCTGGCTGATCTTCCGCTAACGAGTCGCAACGGGCGGTTTCTCGCCGGTGCCTGCCGTCGCGCCGGCTTGTTGCTTGACCGGAACGGGTGAAAGGGAAAGACTTTCCGCCACCCAGGTGAGATCGCCGGCAGTGTGGCCCGCCCGGGTGCGTCCAGCGTACCTAGAGAGGGAGGAGCGCTAATGTCCGTGTCGGTCAACATGAAGATCAATGGCAAGGCGGTGTCGGGAACCGTCGAGCCGCGTACCTTGCTGGTGCAGTTCCTGCGCGAACACCTGGGGCTGACCGGCACGCATGTCGGCTGCGACACCAGCCAGTGCGGCGCCTGCGTCGTGCATGTCGACGGCAAGTCGATCAAGTCCTGCACCATGCTGGCGATCCGCGCTGACGGCGCCGAGGTGGCGACCATCGAGGGCCTGGCCAATGGCGGCGCGCTGCATCCCATGCAGGAAGCCTTCCGCGAGCATCACGGCCTGCAATGCGGCTTCTGCACCCCGGGCATGGTCATGAGCGCCATCGACCTGGTGAAGCGCCACAACTACGACGTCGACGAGACCACCGTCCGGCACGGCCTCGAGGGCAATCTCTGCCGCTGCACCGGCTACCACAACATCGTGAAAGCGGTGCTGGCCGGCGCCAAGGCGATGCAGGCCAAGGGGGTGTGACATGACCGAACACGGCATCGGCAAGCGCGTCGTCCGCAAGGAGGACCAGCGCTTTCTCACCGGCAATGGCCGCTACACCGACGATCTGCAGCGCAACCGGCAGACCTACGCCTATTTCCTGCGCTCTCCCCACGCGCACGCCAAGATCGGGAGCATCGACACCAGCGCCGCCAAAAGCGCGCCGGGCGTGCTGGCGGTCTTCACCGGCGCCGACGCGGCGGCGGCCAAGGTCGGCGGCCTGATCTGCGGCTGGGTAGTCAAGGACAAGCACGGCGAGCCGCACAAGGCGCCGCCGCATCCGGCCATCGCCGTCGACACGGTGCGCCATGTCGGCGATCCGGTGGCGATGGTGATCGCCGAGACCGCCGCCCAGGCCAAGGACGCGGCCGAGAAGATCGCGGTCGACTACCAGGAGCTGCCGGCAGTGGTGAATCCCGCCAAGGCGCTCGACAAGGGCGCGCCGCAGCTCCATGCCGAGGCACCGGGCAATCTCTGCTACGACTGGGAGCTGGGCGACCGGGCGGCGGTCGATGCCGCTTTCGCCAAGGCCGCGCACGTGACCAAGATCGATCTGGTCAACAACCGGCTGATCCCCAACGCCATGGAGCCGCGCGCGGCGGCGGCGGAATACGATGCCGGCACCGGCCAGTACACGCTGTGGACCACCTCGCAGAACCCGCATGTGACGCGGCTGGTGCTGTCCGCCTTCGTGCTGGGCATTCCCGAGCACAAGCTGCGGGTGATCGCGCCCGACGTGGGCGGCGGCTTCGGCTCCAAGATCTTCATCTATTCTGAAGAGACCATGCTGACCTGGGCCTCCGCCAAGGTCGGGCGGCCGATCAAGTGGACGGCCGAGCGCAACGAATCCTTCGTCAGCGACGCGCATGGGCGCGACCACGTCACCCATGCCGAGCTGGCCATGGACAAGGACGGCAAGTTCCTGGCGCTGAAGGTCGACACCATCGCCAATATGGGCGCCTATCTCTCGACTTTCGCCACAGCGGTGCCGACCTATCTCTACGGCACGCTACTGGCCGGGCAGTACACCACGCCGGCCATCCACGTGAACGTCAAGGCGGCGTTCACCAACACCGCGCCGGTCGACGCCTATCGTGGCGCCGGCCGGCCCGAGGCGACCTTCGTGCTGGAGCGCATCGTCGAGCAGGCGGCGCGCGACATGAAGATCGACAAGGCCGAGCTGCGGCGGCGCAACTTCATCGCCTCCAACGCCTATCCCTACCAGACGCCGGTGGCCCTGACCTACGATTCGGGCAACTACGCCGGCGCCATGACCAAGGCGCTGGAGATGGCCGACTATGCCGGCTTCGAGCAGCGGCGGGCGGAGTCGAAAGCCAAAGGCAAGCTGCGCGGCATCGGGCTGTCGGCCTATATCGAGGCCTGCGGCCTGGCGCCGTCGGCGGTGGTCGGTTCGCTGGGCGCCGGCGTCGGCCAGTGGGAATCGGCCCAGGTGCGCTTCAACCCGACCGGCAACGTGCAGGTCTATACCGGCTCGCACAGCCACGGCCAGGGGCATGAAACCACCTTCGCCCAGCTCGTGTCCGACCATCTCGGCGTGCCGCTCGACCAGGTCGAGGTGATCCACGGCGACACCTCCTCGGTGCCGTTCGGCATGGGCACCTACGGCTCGCGCTCGCTGGCGGTGGGCGGTTCGGCGATCATCAAGGCCTGCGACAAGATCATCGCCAAGGGCAAGAAGATCGCCGCCCATATGCTCGAGGCCTCGGCCGCCGACATCGAGTTCAAGAACGGCACCTTCTCGATCGCCGGCACCGACAAGCAGGTGCCGCTGGGCGGCGTGGTGTTTTCGGCCTATGTGCCGCACAACTACCCGCTCAACGAGCTCGAGCCGGGCATGGACGAGAACGCCTTCTACGATCCGGCCAATTTCACCTATCCGGCCGGCGTGCATGTGTGCGAGATCGAGGTCGATCCCGACACCGGCGTCAGCACCATCGCCAAGTTCACCGCGGTCGACGATTTCGGCAACCTGGTCAATCCCATGATCGTCGAGGGCCAGGTGCATGGCGGCATCGGCCAGGGCATCGGCCAGGCGCTGCTCGAGCACGGCGTCTACGACGAAAAGAGCGGCCAGCTCCTGTCCGGCTCCTACATGGACTACACCATGCCGCGCGCCGCCGACCTGCCGAGCTTCGATATCGGCTACCAGATCACGCCCTGCCCGCACAACCCGCTGGGCGTGAAGGGCTGCGGCGAGGCCGGCGCCATCGCCGCTCCGGCGGCGGTGATGAACGCGATCCACGACGCGCTGGCGCCGGTCGGCGTGACCAGCATCGACATGCCGGCATCGCCCAGCCGCGTCTGGCAGGCGATCCAGCGGGCCAACACCAAGATGGCGGCGGAATAGGGGAGGCCAGGACCATGTACGATTTCGAATACCATCGTCCCAAGAGCCTGGCCGATGCGGTGGCGGCTCTGAAGAAGGCGCCGGACGGCAAGCTGATTGCCGGCGGCCAGACCCTGATCCCGACCCTGAAACAGCGCCTGGCGCAGCCTTCCGACGTGGTCGACCTGTCCGGCATCGGCGAGCTGCGCGGCATCAAGGTCGAGGGCAACACGGTCACGATCGGCGCCATGACCCGGCATGCCGAGGTGGCGGCCTCGGCCGAGGTGCGCAAGGCCATTCCGGCGCTGGCCGCACTGGCGTCGGAGATCGGCGATCCGCAGGTGCGCAACGCCGGCACGCTGGGCGGCTCGATCGCCAACAGCGATCCGGCGGCCGACTATCCCGCCGCCGTGGTGGCGCTCAACGCCACCGTCAGGACCAACGAGCGCACCATCGCCGCCGACGATTTCTTCAAGGGCCTGTTCACCACGGCGCTGAAGGAAGGCGAGGTCATCGTGTCGGTGAGCTTCCCGGTGGCGGAGAAGGCCGCCTACATGAAGTTCCCCAACCCGGCCTCGCGCTACGCCATGGTCGGGGTCTTCGTCGCCAAGAGCGGCGGCGGGGTGCGGGTGGCGGTCACCGGCGCCGGCCCCAGCGTGTTCCGCGTCAAGGCGATGGAGGACGCGCTGGCCAAGGATTTCTCGGCCAAGGCGGTGGAGAGCATCAAGGTGCCGGCCTCCGGGCTGAACGCCGACATCCACGGCAGCGCTGAATATCGCGCCCATCTGGTGACGGTGATGGCCAAGCGCGCGGTCGCCGCCGCCAAGTAATCCCACCCGAGAATCGAAAAAAGGGAGGCTACGGCCTCCCTTTTTGTTGCGCCGCGCGGCTCTAGCGAGCTTCCGCCTTATCCAATGCCGCCACGATGGCAGCGAAGCGCTCCTCGACTTCGTCGCGCATTTCGGGGTGGGTGAAGACATAGAGCTCGTTGGCGCGGATTGCCGCCAGGGTCTGGGCCGCGACATCCATGGGATCAAGTCCGGCCTGCAACTGCCTGGCGATTTCGGCGACCAGTTTGCCGGCCGGGCTCGTCGGATCGAGTGTCGGCGACGGGCCATAACGCGGTGGCCGGTTGCGGCCGCTGTTGCCGATTCCGGTGCGTACATAGCCCGGACACAGCACCGTTACGCCGATATTCGAACCGGCGAGCTGTTTGGCCAGGCCTTCCGACATCGCGACCACGGCGTATTTGCTGGTGGCATAGGGGTTGAAGCCCAGATTGCTCTGCAGTCCAGCCATCGAGGCGGTGTTGACGATATGGCCGCCTTCGCCATGCGCCTAGATGTGCGGCAGGAAACTGTGGATGCCATGCAGCACGCCCATCAGATTGACGTCGAGCACCCAACGCCAGGTGTCGAGCGAGCCGCCGCCGCCGGCGACGCCGGCATTGTTGCAAACCACATGGACTTTGCCGAAGGCCTGGTATGCGGCCTGAGCAGCGCGCTCGACGCTGGCGGCATCGCTCACGTCGCAAATGACGCTGCGCACGTCCGGCGCCAGCTTGCGCAGGCTATCGACGGCGGCCGCCAAGGCCTGCGCCTCGATATCGGCCAGCATCACCTTCATGCCGGCTTCGGCGAAGGCGCGGCCCAGCGCCAGGCCGATGCCGCTCGCCCCGCCGGTCACGAACGCCGTCTTGCCGGCCAATTCGCGCATGATGCCCTTTCGCGACCCAGGGATCGCGGCCGCGATGGCCGGCCGCGCGCCGTCAGGCCTGGGCGCTGGGCCGGGCCGAAACCTCGGCATGCCAGCGGGCCAGGTTCTTGTGCTTGTCGGGATCGATGCGCAGCTTCAGCACGCGGGCGAAATCGACCGTGCACAGGGCGGTGATGTCGGCGATGGAGTAGCGGTCGCCGGCGATGTATTTCGTCTTGGCCAGCACCCCGTCGAGGTAGTCGAACATGCCCGGCGCTTCCTTCAGGCATTGCTCGGCATAGGCCGGCACCTGCGCGATGCGGTCGGCGAAGAAGGCGCTGCCGTGGCGGAAGGCGCCGGTGATGCAGCTCATCACGTAGAGCTCCATGCGCCGCTGCCACATCTCGACGATGGCCTTGTCCTTGGCGTCGGTGCCGAACAGCGGCGGGTTGGGCTGCGTCTCCTCGAAATAGCGGCAGATCGCCATCGTCTCGGCGATGACGGTGCCGTCGTCCAGCTCCAGGATCGGCACGCCGTGCAGCGGGTTCTTGGCGGAGTATTCGGGGCCGCGGTTCTGCTTGCCGGCGATGTCGACCTGCTCGGTGGGCACGGAAATGCCCTTCTCGGCAAGGAAGATGCGCACGCGGCGCGGGTTGGGCGCGGTCTTGCTGTCGTAGAGTTTCATGGTGTTCCCTGGAATGGCGTTGGCTCCCGGCAGCATTATCGCCGCCCACCCCGCAGGCGCAAGGCAAAGGGGCGGCAAACGCATGGGAAACCCTTGGCCCGCCTAGACTTTTCTGCGCTAAAATCGGCCATCTTTCGCCCCCCGGAACGGATATGACCCGAGCACTGCCGGCTTCGATCGACGACACCATGACCCTGCTGGGCGAGGGCAAGTACATTGCCGATCGCAGCCTGGCGACGACGCTGTTCCTGTCTTTGAAGCTGGGCCGGCCGCTCTTCGTCGAGGGCGAGGCCGGCGTCGGCAAGACCGAGATCGCCAAGGTGCTGGCGCAGACGCTGGACCGGCCGCTGATCCGCCTGCAATGCTACGAAGGCCTCGACATCGCCTCCGCCGTCTACGAGTGGAACTACGCCCGCCAGATGATCGAGATCCGGCTGGCCGAGGCCCAGGGCGTGGTCGACCGCGCCAATCTGGGCGACGAGATTTTCGCCGAGCGCTTCCTGATCCGCCGGCCGCTGCTGCAGGCGCTGCAGCCGACCGGCAGCGGCGCGCCGGTGCTGCTGATCGACGAGCTGGACCGCGCCGACGAGCCGTTCGAGGCCTATCTGCTGGAAGTGCTGTCCGATTTCCAGGTGACGATTCCCGAACTGGGCACGGTGAAGGCGGCGACGCCGCCCTTGGTGGTGATCACCTCCAATCGCACGCGCGAGATCCACGACGCGCTGAAGCGGCGCTGCTTCTACCACTGGGTCGACTATCCCGATGCCGAGCGCGAGATGAAGATCATCGCCGCCAAGGTGCCGGGCGTGCGCGAGCGGCTGAGCCGGCAGATCGTCGCCATCGTGCAGGATCTGCGCAAGCAAGACCTGTTCAAGCTGCCCGGCGTGGCCGAGACCATCGACTGGACCACCGCATTGACCGAGCTGAACGTGCTGGAGCTCGATCCGGACACCATCAACAATACGCTGGGCGTGCTGCTGAAGTACCAGGACGACATCCAGAAGATCCAGGGCAGCGCGGCCGCCGAGCTGCTGAACCGCGTCAATCGCGAACTGGCGCTGGCGGGAGGCGGCGGCGCATGAGCGACGTCTACACGGCCGCCGGAAGGCTGGGCGACGGCAGGCTGGTCGACAACATCGCCCATTTCGCCCGCACGCTGCGGCGGGCCGGCCTGCCGATCGGGCCGGGCCGCGTCATCGAGGCGGTGAAGGCGGTGGAGGCCGCCGGCGTGGCGCGGCGCGACGATTTCTACTGGACCCTGCATGCGGTGTTCGTCAACCGGCAGGACCAGCGGGCGCTGTTCGACCAAGCCTTCCACATCTTCTGGCGCAATCCGAAGCTGCTGGAGAAGATGCTATCCATGCTGCTGCCGACGGTGAAGACCGAGGAGGCGGAGGACAAGCGCGAGGAGATCAGCCGGCGCCTGGCCGAGGCGATGCGACCGGCCAACGACGATCACGGCCCGGGCGAGGAGCAGGAGCCGTCCGAGGTCGAGATCGACGCCACGCTGACCTTTTCCGACCGCGAATTGCTGCAAAAGAAGGATTTCGAGCAGATGTCGCAGGCCGAGGCCGATGCCGCCCTGCGCGCCATCCGGCGCCTGCGCCTGCCCATCGCCGACGTGCCGATGCGCCGCTTCGCCGCCGACCGGCGCGGCGCGCGCATCGATCTGCGCGCCACGCTGCGCCGCAGCCTGCGGTCGGGCGGCATGATCGAACTGGCGCGCAAGCACCGGCGCGTGCGGCCGCCGCCGCTGGTGGTGCTGTGCGACATTTCCGGCTCGATGAGCCAGTACAGCCGCATGTTCCTGCATTTCATGCATGCGCTGACCAACGACCGCGACCGGGTGCATTGCTTCCTGTTCGGCACGCGGCTGACCAACGTCACCCGCGCGCTGCGCTACCGCGACGTCGACGTCGCCCTGGCCAAGGCCGGCGACCAGGTCGCCGACTGGTCGGGCGGCACCCGCATCGGCCATTGCCTGCACGAGTTCAACCGCTTCTGGAACCGGCGCGTGCTGGGGCAGGGCGCCATCGTGCTGCTGATCAGCGACGGGCTGGACCGCGAGGGCGGGCCGGGCCTGGCGCAGGAGATGGAGCGGCTGCACCGCTCCTGCCGGCGGCTGATCTGGCTCAACCCGCTGTTGCGCTACGAGGCCTTCGCGCCCAAATCCCAGGGCAATCGGGCGATGCTGCCGCATGTCGACGAGTTCCGCCCGGTGCACAATCTCGACAGCCTCGCGGCCCTGGCCCGGGCGCTGTCGCAACCCGCGCCCCGGGCCGATGGCGACATGGCCCGCTGGCGCCAGCGTCTGGCGGAGGCCTGACATGGAAACCTACAACGACGACGTTCTGGGCAAGGTGCAGGAATGGCGCGGCGCGGGCCGCAAGGTGGCGCTGGCGACGGTGGTCACCACCTGGGGCTCCTCGCCGCGCCCCGTGGGCAGCCAGATGGCGGTCGGTCCGGACGGCGCGATGATCGGGTCCGTCTCCGGCGGCTGCATCGAAGGGGCGGTTGTCAAGGAGGCGCTGGAAGCCATGCAGGACGGCAAGCCGCGGCTGCTGGATTTCGGCGTCACCGACGAGCAGGCCTGGGACGTCGGCCTGGCCTGCGGTGGCAAGGTGCAGGTCTTCGTCGAGCCGGTGGAATGAGATGCAAGCGGCGCTGCTCGACAAACTGCTGAAGGCGCGCGGCGAGCGCCGGCCGGTGGTGCTGGCGACGCGGCTGGAGGACGGCCAGCAGGCGCTGGTCTTCGCCGAGACGGCCGAGGGGCCGCTGGCAGGCGAGGAGATGGTGGTGGAGGCGGCGCGCCAGGCCATGCTGGCCGACCGCTCGGGCGTGGTCGAGACCGGCGTCGGCAAGCTGTTCCTGCATGCCCATGTTCCCGCGCCGCGCCTGATCGTGGTCGGCGCTGTGCATATCGCGCAGGCGCTGGTGCCGATGGCGGCGATGGCCGGCTATGCCGTGACGGTGATCGATCCGCGCCGCGCCTTCGCCTCCGACAGCCGCTTCCCCAACGTCACGGTGCTGACCGACTGGCCGGACGAGGCGCTGGAAGCGCTGAAGCCCGATCGCGCCACCGCCGTCGTGACCCTGACGCACGATCCCAAGCTCGACGATCCCGCCTTGATCGCGGCGCTGAACTCCGACTGTTTCTATGTCGGCGCGCTGGGCAGCCGGCGCACGCACGAGAAGCGGCTGGCGCGGCTGGCCGAGGCCGGGATCGCGCCGGAGCAGATGGCGCGCATCCATGGACCGGTGGGGCTGGACATCGGCGCGCTGTCGCCGGCGGAGATCGCCGTTTCCATCGTTGGCCAGATCACCCAGGTCCGCCGGCGCAAGCCGGAGGCGGCATGAAGTTCGGCGACACGCCCTTGTCGGAAGCCGAAGGCGCCATCCTGGCGCATTCCTGGCGCGCGCCCGGCAAGTCGCTGAGCAAGGGCCGCGTGCTGTCGGCCGAGGATATCGAGACGCTGCGGCAGGCCGGCGTGACCTCCGTGGTGGCGGCGCGGCTGGAGGCCGACGACGTGCCTGAGGACCAGGCGGCCGCCCGGCTGGCGCGGGCGCTGGCGGGGCAGGGGCTGACGGTCGGCGCCGCCTTCACCGGCCGCGTCAATCTTTTCGCCGCTAGCGCCGGCATCATCGAACTGGCGCCCGAGCGCATCGACGCGCTGAACCTGGTGCACGAGGCGATCACCGTCGCCACCTTGTCGGCCCATGCCACCGTCACCGAGAAGCAGATGGTGGCGACCATCAAGATCATCCCCTTCGCCGCGCCGCGGGCGGCACTCGAGCAATGCCTGACCATCGCCGGCAACGCGCCGCTGCTGCGCGTGGCGAGCTTGCGCGCGATGAAGGCGGGGCTGGTGCAGACCATGGTGGCGAGCACCAAGCCGTCGGTGCTGGACAAGACGGTCAACGTCACGCGCAAGCGGCTGGAGGATCTGGGCAGCACGCTGATCGCCGAGCGCCGCTGCCGCCACGATGCGGCGGAAGTCGCGGCGGAGCTGGAGAAGCTGAAGCAGGAGGGCTGCGAGCTGCTGCTGGTGGCCGGCGCGTCGGCCATCGTCGACCGCCGCGACGTGGTGCCGGCTGGCATCGAGCAGGCCGGCGGCACTATCCGCCATTTCGGCATGCCGGTCGATCCCGGCAACCTGCTGCTGTTCGCCGACATGGACGAGAAGCCGGTGATCGGCCTGCCCGGCTGCGCCCGCTCGCCCAAGTTCAACGGGCTGGACCAGGTGCTGCAGCGGCTGCTGGCCGGACTGCCGGTCGGGCCCGAGCAGATCATGCGCATGGGCGTCGGCGGGCTGCTGGCGGAGATTCCCAGCCGCCCCCTGCCACGCGCCGAGACCGAGGCGCCACCGACGGCGCCGCGCATCGCCGCCTTGCTGCTGGCGGCAGGAATGTCGCGCCGCATGGGCGGCCCCAACAAGCTGCTGCAGGATCTGGGCGGCGAGGCGATGGTGGCGCGGACGCTGAACGCCGTGCGCGCCGCTGCGGTCGACGACATCGTGGTGGTGCTGGGCCACAATGCGGCCCAGGTCAGGCAGGCCGTCGTCACGGCGGCCGGCGCCGACAAGCGCCTGCGCTTCGTCGAGAACCCGAATTTCGCCGAGGGCCTCAGCACCTCCCTGCAAGCCGGCCTTGCGGTGCTGCCGGAGAAAGCCGACGCCGTGCTGGTCTGCCTGGCCGACATGCCGGCGGTGACGGCGGCGCAGATCGACCGGCTGATCGCCGCCTTCAACCCGGTCGAGCAGCGCGCCATCTGCGTGCCGACTTATCAAGGCAAGCGCGGCAATCCCATCCTGTGGGCGCGCCGCTTCGTGCCCGAGATGCTGAAGCTGGCCGGCGATGTCGGCGCCCGCCACCTGATCGGCGAGAACGCCGAGACGGTGTGCGAGGTCGAGATGGGCGATGCCGCCGTACTGACCGATCTCGATACGCCCGAGGCGCTGCGCGACTATCTTGGGGGGTGGCGATGAGCTTCGACGTCGCCGCCCTGCAGGCGCAGTTTCCCATCCTGCGCGAGAGAGTCCACGGCCGGACGCTGCACTATCTCGACAGCGCCGCCACCGCCCAGGTACCCGAGGCGGTGATCGACGCCGTCTCGCGTCACGAGCGCCATGCCCGCGCCAACGTGCTGCGCGGCGTCCATACCCTGGCCGAGCGCGCCACCGAGGCCTACGAGGCGGCGCGGGCGCAGGTCGCCTCGTTCCTCAACGTGGTACCGGAGGAGATCGTCTTCACCGCCGGCTGCACCGCCGCCATCAACCTCGTGGCCCATAGCTACGGCAGCCTGCTGAAGCCGGGCGACGAGATCGTGCTGTCGGCGCTGGAGCACCATTCCAACATCGTCCCCTGGCAGTTGCTGGCCGAGCGCGCCGGCGTGGTGCTGCGCGTGCTGCCGGTCACCGAGGACGGGCGCATCGACGTGGCGGCCTTGCCGCGGCTGACCTCGGCCAACACCAGGCTGATCGCGCTAGCCCATGCCTCCAACGTCACCGGCGCCATGCTGGACGTGCCGGCGGTGGTGGGGGAGGCGGCCAAGCTCGGCGCCCGCGTGCTGCTGGACGGCGCCCAGCGCATCCCGCAAGGGCCGCTCGACCTCAAGGCGCTGGGCGTGGATTTCTACGTCTTCTCCGGCCACAAGGCCTACGGCCCCACCGGCATCGGCGTGTTGTGGGCGCGCTCGGAGATATTGCAGGCCATGCCGCCTTTCCTGGGCGGCGGGTCGATGATCGCCCGCGTCGATTTCGCCGGCACCACCTATGCGCCGCCGCCGCGCCGTTTCGAGGCCGGTACGCCGCCCATCGCCCAGGCCGTCGGCCTGGGCGCGGCGGTCGGGTTCATGCAGGCGCTGGACTGGGCCGCCGTGGGAGCGCACGAGATGGCGCTGACGCAGCGCCTGATGGACGGGCTGGGCCGCATCGAGGGCGCGCGCCTCGTCGGGCCGCGCGGCTTGCAGGGACGGGTGCCAGTGGTGTCCTTCGCCGTCGACGGCATCCATCCGCACGACCTGGCGCAGCTTCTCGACCTCGAAGGCGTCGCCATCCGCGCCGGCCACCATTGCGCCCAGCCGCTGATGGAGCATTTCGACCTGCCGGGCACCGCCCGCGCCAGCATCGCGCCCTATAACGATGCCGCCGACATCGATGCGCTGCTGGAAGGCGTCGCGCTGGCGCGGCGCAAGCTGGCATGAGCGAGGACCTTTACCAGCAGGCCATCGTCGCCCTGGCGCGCGATCCTTCGCATGCCGGCGCGCTCGAGCCGGCGCAGGCCAGGGCCACCCGCGACAATCCGCTGTGCGGCGATCGCGTCACGCTGACCGGCAATTTCGCCGCCGACGGCACTCTGTCCGAAATCCGCCATAAAACCCGCGGTTGCCTGCTGTGCGAGGCGGGTGCGGCACTGGTGGCGGCCAACGCGCCCGGCCTGGACGCGGCGCGGGCCGCCCGGCTGGGCGAGGAAATGCGCGCCTTTCTCGCCGGCCGCAACGCGGCGGCGCCGTGGAACAGCGCGGCGGCCTTCACGCCGGTACGCGCCAGAAAATCGCGTCACGATTGCGTCACATTGGCCTTCGATGCTCTGGCCGGTCTGTTCCAGACGCCTTCCTGATCCCGGGAGACATTCCATGCTTTGCCGTTCGCTCGTTGCCGCCGCGCTGCTGACCGCGGCCGCTTGGCCTGCCGCCGCGCAGGAACTGACGCTCAAGCGCGTGATGCTGTCGTCCGGCGGCATCGGCTATTTCGAGCACGAGGCGGAGATCGACGGCAATGCCGAGCTGAAGCTGAACGTGCGGCTGGACCAGGTCGACGACGTGCTGAAGAGCCTGGTGGTCTACGACGACAAGGGCGGCATCGGCGGCGTCAGCCTGCCCGGCAAGGAGCCGCTGGCGGAAGCCTTCCGCGGCCTGCCCTTCGGCGAGGAGGCGCTGGGTTCGCTGGCCAGCCTGGTGCAGGCGCTGCAGGGAGCGGAGATCGCCGTTTCCGGCCCGCGCATGCTGAGCGGCCGCGTCGTGGCGGTGACGCCGGAGATCACCATCGCCGGCAACGGGCAGGAAACCCGCCAGCGCCATCGCGTCTCGGTCCTGACCGCCGACGGGGTCATGCAGCAATTCGTGCTGGAGGAGGCGCAGGACCTGCAGTTCAACGACCCCGTGCTGCGGCGCCAGATCGGCGGCGCGCTGGCGGCCGTGCGCGAGAACCGCGCCCGCGATTCGCGCATATTGACGGTCAGCCTGCGCGGCAGCGGCAAGCGGCTGGTGCGGGCGGCCTATGTCGTCTCGGTGCCGGTATGGAAGGCGGCCTATCGCGTCACCCTGCCGGCCGATGCCAATGCCGCCAAGGCCGGCATGCAGGGCTGGGCGGTGCTGGAGAACATGACCGGCACCGACTGGAGCAATGTCGAGCTGACGCTGGTTTCCGGCAGCCCGGTCACCTTCCGCCAGGCGCTGTACCAGGCCTATTACGTCAACCGCCCGCAAGTGCCGGTCGAGGTCGTCGGCCGCATCCTGCCGCGGCCCGATCTGGGCGGTGTTGCCGCCGATATGGTGGCGCAGGAACAGGATCGGCGTCTGCGCGGCGGCACGGCAGCGGCGCCGGCCATGGGGCTGACGCCGCCGCCACCGCCGGCCTATGCGCCCAGGCCCGAGGCCATGCCCAGCCGGGTTGCCGGCAGCGTCGATCTCGCCACGGGCGCGGAGTCGCTGACGCAAGTCTCGTTCAAGTTCCCGCAGCCCATCAGCATCGGCGCCGGCCGCACGCTGTCGGTCCCGGTCATCGACCGGGAGGTGCCGATCCGCCGCCTGGCCCTCTACCAGCCCGAAACCCATGTTCGCCATCCGCTGGCCGCCATCGAAATCCGCAACGACGGCACCACCGGCCTGCCGCCGGGCATCCTCACCATCTACGAGCGCGGCGCGGCGGCGGGACAGGCGGCCTATGTCGGCGATGCGCGTCTGTCCGGCCTGCCGGTCGGCGACAAGCGGCTGCTGAGCTATGCGCTCGACACCCGGACCATCGTCGAGAGCGAAGTCCAGTTCACCCGCCGCGTCATCGGGGGCAGCATCGCCAACGGCATGTTCCGCTATGCCACCGCCGAGATCCAGACCAAGGGCTGGCGCGTCAAGACGCCAGCCAACGAGGGGCGCACCATGCTGTTCGAGCATCGGGTGGATTCCGGCTGGACGGTGGTGCAGCCCGATCCAAAGAGCGTCGAGATCAGCGAGAACCGGTTCCGCGTTCCGGCCACCATCCCCGCCGCCACGCAGACCAAAGTGGAGCTGGTGCTGGAACGTCCGGTTGAGGAAACGCTCAGCCTGTCCACGATCTCGCCCGATCTCATCGCCGTCTTCGCCCGCAACACCAAGCTGGACAAGCCGATCCGCGACGCCTTCGCGCGCATCGCCGTCCTGCAGAGCGACGTGACCCGCCACCAGCAGCGCCTGGCGCAGCTCGATGCCGAGCGCGGCACCATCGTTTCCGACCAGGAACGGCTGCGCGGCAATCTCGCGTCGGTGCCGCGCGACAGCGATCTCTACAAGCGCTATCTCGCCAAGCTCGAGGAGCAGGAAAACGCCCTCGAGCGGCTGGCGCAGGAGCGGACCGGCACCGAGCAGGCGCTGCTCGCCGCCCGCCAGGCGCTGACCGAATTCATCGCCAGGCTGTAAGGCAGGTGGGCACGCGATCTTCCAGCGTCGGGCACTGCAAATCCGGGGCCGGCCCGTCCGGTCGCGGGGCGGCGCCGGGATGAAAAAGCCGTCGCGCATGGTGGTGGTGCCGCTGGTGGTCGCCGCCGCCTTGTTCATGGAGAACCTGGATTCGACGGTCATCGCCACCGCGCTGCCGGCCATCGCCCATTCCCTGGGCGAGAATCCGCTGCACCTGAACCTGGCGATCACTTCCTACCTGCTCAGTCTGGCGATCTTCATTCCCATCAGCGGCTGGATGGCCGACCGCTACGGCGCGCGCACCATCTTCCGCGCCGCCATCGTGGTCTTCATGCTGGGCTCGATGGCCTGCGGCGTGGCCGGTTCGCTGCCCGAGCTGGTGGCGGCCCGCATCCTGCAGGGCATGGGCGGGGCGATGATGACGCCGGTGGGCCGGCTGATCCTGCTGCGCTCGATCCCCAAGGCGGAGCTGGTCAAGGCCATGTCCTACCTGACCGTGCCGGCGCTGATCGGGCCGGTGATCGGACCGCCGCTGGGCGGCTTCATCGTCACCTATGCCGACTGGCGCTGGATCTTCTTCATCAACATCCCCATCGGCATCGCCGGCATCCTGGCCGTCACGCTGCTGATCGACAACGTGCGGGAGGAAACCGTGCCGCCGCTCGATCTGCGCGGCTTCGTGCTGATCGGCCTGGGGCTGGCCGGGCTGATCTTCGGCTTCGAGACGGTCGGGCGCGAGGTGCTGCCGCTGGGGGCCACACTGGCGCTGTTGGCCGGCGGCGCTCTTTGCACCGGCCTCTATCTCTGGCATTCGCGGCGGGCCAAGGCGCCCATTCTCGATCTCGGGCTGATGCGGCTGGCGACCTTCCGCGCCGCCGTGCTGGGCGGGCTGCTGTTCCGCATGGGCCTGGGCGCCCTGCCGTTCCTGCTGCCGCTGATGCTGCAGCTCGGCTTCGGCATGTCGGCCCTGGAATCGGGCCTGCTGACCTTCGCCAGCGCCGCCGGCGCCATGACCATGAAGATGACGGC
The DNA here is from genome assembly GCA_050181585.1 of Reyranellaceae bacterium. GTDB lineage: Bacteria > Pseudomonadota > Alphaproteobacteria > Reyranellales > JAQSWP01 > JAQSWP01. Next base: position 33,335 of record JBFXDA010000018.1, on the reverse strand, counting down.
CGGGCCGATCATCCGCGCCTTCGGATTCCGCCGCGTGCTGATCGCCAATGCGGTGATCTCCGGCCTGTTCCTGATGGGCTATTCCCTGTTCCGGCCCGATACCGCCCACTTCGTCATCTTCCTCGCCTTGCTGGCGGGCGGTTTCTTCCGCTCGCTGCAATTCACCGCCATCAATACGCTTTCCTACGCCGACGTGTCGGCGCCGCACATGAGCAAGGCGACCAGCTTCGCCTCCATGATGCAGCAGCTCTCGCTCAGCATCGGCGTCGGCATCGGCGCGCTGCTGCTGCACGTCACCCTGTCGCTGCGCGGCGCCGAGCAGATCGGCGCCGGCGACTTCCTGCCCGCCTTCCTGACCATCGGCACGCTCTGCGTGGTGTCGCTGGCGTTCTTCCTGCCGCTGGCGCGCGATGCCGGGGCCGAAGTCAGCGGCCATCGCGCCGTCCAGGCGGAGACCCAGACCCTGCGCTCGGAAGGGCAGACCTGATCCGTTCTACCGGTGCGCCGCGCCGACGGCGGCGCCGACGCTGGCGAAGCCGTCGCGGCGCAGAAGCTGCGCCAGCTCCTGCTTCATGCGGTGCACCAGGTGCGGGCCGTGGAACACCATGGCGCTGTAGAGCTGCACCGCCGCGGCGCCCTGGCGGATCTTCTCGTAGGCGTCGGCCGCGCTGGCGATGCCGCCGACCCCGATCAGCGTCACCTTGCCTTCGGTCAGCCGGTACATCTCGGCCAGTAGCCGGGTCGACATCTCGAACAGCGGCCGCCCGCTCATGCCGCCGCGTTCGGAGCGATAGCGGCTGCGCAGCGAGTCGGGTCGGGCGATGGTGGTGTTGCTGACGATCATGCCGTCGATCCCCGAGGCCAGCGCCACCTGGGCGATGTCGCGCTTCTCCTGCTCGGTCAGGTCGGGGGCCGACTTGATCAGCATGCAGGGCAGGGCGACGCCGGCCTGTTGCGCCGCCCGCGCCCGCGTCGCCTTCAGCCGCTCCAGCAGCGCCTCGAGCGGGGCCTTCGACTGGAACACCTTGCCGTTGGGCGTGTTGGGGCAGGAAATGTCGATGGTCATGTAGTCGGCCAGCGGCGTGAACTTCTCGACCAGCAGGTCGAAATCGCGCGCCGGGTCCTGGCTGTCGCTGTTGGAGGCCATGTTGACGCCGACCATGCCGGCCCGGGGATCGCGCAGCGTCAGGCGCTGGGCGATGATGTCCATGCCGTCGTTGTTGAAGCCCATGCGGTTGATGACGGCATGGTCCTCGGACAGGCGGAACAGGCGCGGCCGGGGATTGCCCGGCTGCGGCCGCGGCGTGACGCCGCCGATCTCGATGAAGCCGAAGCCCATCGACTGGGTGGCGTTGATCACCAGGGCGTTCTTGTCGAACCCGGCGGCCAGTCCGATGGGATTGGGCAGCATGCGGCCCATCAGGCTGGTGGTCAGGACCGGATCGTCGGGACTGGTTTCCGGCCGCAGCAGCCCGTTGCGCAAGGCCCACAGGGCGATGCGATGGCCTCGTTCGGCATCGATCAGGGGCAGGGCGGGCCGCAGCAGCGGATAGAGGTCGAGCATTATCCCTATCAGTCGCGCCGCCAGAACGGCGGGTCAAGCCTCAATCCGGGGCGGCGGGGGAAAAGCACCGGCATCAGTTCGGAGAACATCCGGTCGAACGAGCGGTCCTCGGCCCCGGTCGAATCGGTCCTGGCATAGGCCTCGGTCATGGGCTGGCTGCCGCGGCAATAGGCGGCGGCGACCTGGACGCCGGCGGGGACCTTGGCCGGGGCCGGCTTCAAGCTCGGCAGATCGGCGCACAGCGTCTGGCCGAGCTGGCTGCCCGCGCCGAACACCAGCACCAGCCGGTACTGGTCCGGGGCGGCCTCGCTGGCCGGCTTGACGGTCCAGGTCGTGGCGGGGCCGACCGAACGCTGCTGCAGCCGCGCCAGAACGGCCTGGTGGAACGCCTCGTCCGCCATGGCGAAGGGATTGCCGCGGATTTGGACCTGGAATTCCTTGCCGTCCGCGGCGCCGAAGAACTCCTCCCAGGTGTACTGGATGTGGACTTCCTCATGGGTGATGACGGCGGCCTGCACCGGTGGCGCCAGCCAGGCGAGTAGCAGGCCAGGGATCAGCAGGGCAGCGGCAAGGGTGCGTTTGGCCATGGGCGAATCAGGCGCTTTGCTGGCGGCGGAATTAAGGCCATGGATAAACGCTTGATCAGACATCCAGATCCCGCGCGAACTGGGCGTTTTCCTGGATGAAGGCGAAACGCTTCTCCGGCTTGCGGCCCATCAGGTCTTCCACCAGCCGCGCCGTGCGCATCGCTTCGCGCCGCTCGGCCTCGTCCTTGGCCTGGGGAATGGAGACGCGCAGCAAGGCGCGCTTGGCCGGGTCCATGGTGGTGTCGCGGAGCTGGTTGGGCAGCATCTCGCCCAGCCCCTTGAAGCGGCTGATCTCGACCTTGCCGTTGCCTTTGAAGGTGGTGGCCATCAGCTCGGCGCGGTGCTTGTCGTCGCGCGCATAGACCGAGGTGGCGCCGCGGGTCAGCCGGTAGAGCGGCGGCTGGGCCAGATAGAGATGGCCGTTCTCGATCAGCTTCGGCATTTCCTTGTAGAAGAACGTCATCAGCAGCGAGGCGATATGGGCGCCGTCGACGTCGGCGTCGGTCATGATGATGACGCGCTCGTAGCGCAGCTTGCGGTCGTCGTAATGGGCGCCCGCGCCGCTGCCCAGCGCCAGGATGAGATCGGCGACTTCCTGGTTCTCGCGCAGCTTCTCGGCCGAGGCCGAGGCCACGTTCAGGATCTTGCCGCGCAACGGCAGCACCGCCTGGGTGTTGCGGTTGCGCGCCTGCTTGGCCGAGCCGCCGGCCGAATCGCCCTCGACCAGGAACAGCTCGGTGCCCAGCGAACTGCTGGAGGTGCAGTCGGCCAGCTTGCCCGGTAGGCGCAGCTTGCGGGTGGCGGTCTTGCGCTGCTGCTCCTTGTCCTGCTTGCGTCGCAGCCGCTCCTCGACCTTCTCGACGATCGCCTCGAGCAGGGCGTTGGCGCTCTCCGGGTCGCCGCCCAGCCAGTGGTCGAAATGGTCGCCGACCACGTTCTCGACCATGCGCGCGGCGTCGACCGACACCAGCTTGTCCTTGGTCTGGCCCTGGAACTGCGGTTCGCGGATGAACAGCGACAGCAGCCCGGCGCAGCCTTCCATCACGTCCTCGGCGGTGATCTGCGCCGCCTTGCGGTTGCCGGTCAGCTCGCCGTAGCGCTTCAGTCCCCGGGTCAGCGCGGTGCGCAAGCCCGATTCGTGCGTGCCGCCGTCGGGCGTGTGGACGGTGTTGGCATAGGAGCGGATGAAGCCCTCGCCGTCGGCCGGCCACCACACGGCCCATTCCACCTTGCCGCCCTGGTCGGTTTCCGCCTCGCCGTGGAACGGGGCGGGGGTGATGGTGAGGCGCTCGCCGATCTCGCTCTTCAGGTAGTCGGTCAGGCCGCCTTCGAAATGGAAGCTCTCCTTCTGCGGCGTCTCGTCCTTCTTCCCGAGCAGGGCGGCATCGCACTGCCAGCGGATCTCCACGCCGCGGAAGAGATAGGCCTTGGAGCGGGCCATGCTGTAGAGGCGGGCGGGCGAGAATTCGGCCTTGTCGCCGAAGATCTTGGAATCGGGATGGAAGCGCACCGTGGTGCCGCGCCGGTTGCGGGCGGCGCCCAGGTTCTTCAGCTTCGACTTGGCCTCGCCGCGGCTGTAGCGCTGCTCCCAGAGCTGGCGCTCGCGCGCCACCTCGACGATCAGCTCGTCGGACAGCGCGTTGACCACCGACACGCCGACGCCGTGCAGGCCGCCCGAGGTCGAGTAGGCCTTGCCGCCGAACTTGCCGCCCGAATGCAGCGTGGTCATGATGACTTCCAGCGCCGACTTGCTCTTGAACTTGGGATGCGGGTCGGTCGGGATGCCGCGGCCGTTGTCGGTGACGGTGACCCAGTTGCCCGGCTCCAGCGTCACCTCGATGACGCTGGCATGCCCGGCCACCGCCTCGTCCATGGCGTTGTCCAGCACCTCGGCCACCAAATGGTGCATGGCGCGCTCGTCGGTGCCGCCGATATACATGCCCGGCCGCCGGCGCACCGGCTCCAGCCCCTCCAGCACCTCGATATCGCGCGCCGTATAGGCGGCATTCCGGCCCTTGGGGGCGTCCGAAAACAGATCCTTAGCCTTGGCCATCCTGCGTGGAAATCCCCGTCGCTGCGCGCCCAACTGGCCGCATTTCGGCTTATATGGTAGGTATTTGCTCCTCGTATCACAAAATAAGGTTGGAGGGAAACCGGTATGGCCAAAGCGATCCGTCGTTCGGAACCGCCCGAAATCCATCCCGGCCGGGATCCCATCATCCGTACCGCCCCGGCGCCGGCCGACATGAACGGCAACGGCGACATATTCGGCGGCTGGGTGATGGCGCAGATGGACATTGCCGGCGGCATCGCCGCGGCGCGGGTGGCGCAGGGGCGCATCGCCACCGTGGCGGTGGCCGGCATGACCTTCAACAAGCCGATCAAGGTCGGCGACGTGGTCAGCATCTATGGCGAGGTCGAGCGCGTCGGCAACACCTCGGTCTCGATCCGGCTGGAGACCATCGTGCAGCGCCGCCTCGATCCGGAGCCGATCAAGGTGACCGAAGGCGTCTTCGTCTTCGTCGCCATCGACGACAACGGCCAGCCGCGGCCGATCCCAAAGGACGGCGCTTCCGCATCGCGCAAGGCGCGCCGCTGATGCGGTTGCCGGCCGCCGCCCTGCTGCTGGGGGTCTTGCTGCCGCTGCGCCAGGGGGCGGCGCATCCGCATGTCTTCATCGACTGGCATATCGAGCCGCTTCTCGCCAATGGCGGCATCGCGGCGGTGAAGCTTTTCTGGCGCTTCGACGATTTCTACAGCGATCTGGTGCTGGACACCGTCGATCGCGACCGCGACCGCAGACTGTCCCGGCCGGAAATCGACGCCATCGCCGCCCGCACCCTGGCCAACCTGCAGAAGGCGAGGTTCTACGCCAGCGTCATCCTGGACGGCGCTGCCTGGCAGGCGGAAAAGGCCGAGCATTTCACCGCCACGGTCGAGGGCGACCACCTGGTCTACGTCTTCACCCTGAAGCTGCCGGCGCCGGCGCGCGCGGTCTCGGTGTCGTCCCTCGATCCCGAATATTACATCGAGATGCAGGCCGACAAGCGGCAGCCCCTGAGCGGCGCGGGGTTCGCCTGCACCGCCGGACGGGGCAAGCCGGTGAAAACCGAAACGTGGGGCAGCATCACCCCCGATACCGTCACCTGCGGCGTGAAATGAGGCGGCGCGCGCTGGTCCTGGCCGCATTGGCGATCGGCTGCCTGGTCGCCGGCGCGTCAGTCGCGGTGGCCGCCGAGCCGGCAGCGGCGGTGCCGGTGTTTCTCGGCGATGCGGTCGATAGCGTCGTGGCTCGGGTCGGCCGCTGGCAGAGCGAGGCCAACCGCGCGCTGGCCGCCGAGGTGCGCGCCATCCGGCGCGGCGAGGGGCTGCCGGCGGTTCTGGCGCTGGTGGCGGTCGGCTTTCTCTACGGCGTCGTCCATGCGCTGGGGCCGGGCCACGGCAAGGCCATCGTGGCCGCCTATTTCATGGATCGCCAGCGGCACTGGTCGGCGGCCATCTTCGCCGGCGGCTGGATCGCGCTCGGCCATACCATCTCGGCCATTCTCATCGTACTGGTCCTGGCGGTGATCCTGCGCGGCGCCGCGCTCGACGTCATCGACCAGACCCGGGTGATCGAGATCATCGCCTATGGCCTGATCCTCGCCATCGGTCTGTGGCGGCTGCTGGCCGGCCTGCGCGGCGCGCCGCATTGCCACGCCCATGGTGACCCCCACCACGACCACGATCATCACCACGGTCACGACCACGATCACGGCCATGCCCACGGCCCTTCCTCGGGCTGGCGCCTGCGGCTGCGGCAGTTTCTGCGGCCCGACGCCATGCTGGGCCTGCTGACCGTGGCCGGGGCGGTGCCGTGCAGCGGCGCCATGATCCTGCTGCTGTTCTCGCTGGCCAACGGCCTGCTGCCGGTCGGCCTGCTCGGCGCCTTCGCCATCAGCCTGGGGATGGCGCTGACCCTGATTGTGCTCGGCTTCACAGCCGTTATCCTTCGTCTGCGCTTTGTTGACGGCCTGGGCAGGGGCCAGGCGTGGCTGCAGCGCGGCATGACGATCGCCGGCGGCGCCCTGGTCAGTCTGGCGGGCGGGTTGATGCTGGCGGCCGTCCTGGCGCGTCCGCTGTAGGGGCGCCGTGGAAGCGGCGCGTCGGTTTTCCGTTCGGGCAATCGCCCCATTGGAGGGGGGCACGCATGATCACTGGCGGCAATCTTTTCACGCGGGTCACACGGGCTGTCGCTAAGGTGACGGGCCGTCCGCTGTCGTTCTGCGTCGCGATCTGCGTCATCGTCCTGTGGGCGGTGTCCGGACCGTTCTTCGGCTACTCCGACACCTGGCAGCTGGTGATCAACACCGGCACCACCATCGTCACCTTCCTGATGGTGTTCCTGATCCAGGCGACGCAGAACCGCGACACCACCGCCCTGCAGCTCAAGCTCGACGAGTTGATCCGCTGCGTCGAGGGCGCGCACAACGCCATGCTCGATCTCGAGGAACTGACCGAGGAGGAGATCGAAATGGTCCATCTGCACTATTCGCGGCTGGCCGATCTGGCCCGGCGCCAGGCTCGCGCCGGCGAGTGCGACACCGACAAGCCCGATATAAACCCCTTCCATCCGGAAGCCGCCAGTGCGATCGGCAAGGCGGCGTCTCGCGTGGTGACGTGACAGACGCCTCGCGCATCGACAGCCGCCGCCGCATGGCTATACTGGCCGGGTGAACGAGCGTTTATCCGGGTCGGGCCGCCGTCCGTCGGCACAGGCAGAGCGTGGCCGCATCATCCGCGGCATTCTGCTGATGTGCACGGCAGCGCTGCTGTTTCCGCTGATGAACGGCTTCGCCAAGGTCCTCATCCAGCACTACCATCCGACGCAGATCGTCTGGGCGCGCAACGCCGGCCACCTGCTATTCCTGCTGGCGATTTTCGTGCCCAGGATCGGCCTTGCGCGGCTGGTCCGCTGCAACCGGCCGCTGGCGCAGATGGTCATATCGCTGCTGCTGCTGGTCTCCACCGCCATGATGTTCGTGTCGCTGGAATTCCTGCCGCTGGCCAATGCCTCGGCCATCATCTTCACCGCGCCGCTGATCGTCACCGTGCTCTCGGTGGCGCTGCTGAAGGAGGGCGTCGGGCCGGCGCGCTGGCTGGCGGTGCTGGCCGGCTTCGCCGGCATGCTGATCGTCATGCGCCCCGGCACCGCGCTGTTCCACTGGGCGACCTTCCTGGTTCTGGGCAGCGCCGCCACCTACGCCCTGTACCAGATCATGATGCGCCGCATCGCCGGTCTCGACACGCCGGAGACCACGGCGACCTACAGCGTGGTGCTCAGCACCTTCCTGATGAGCCTGGTGGTGCCGTTCTTCTGGAAGACCCCCGAGACGCTGGCGCATCTGGGGATGTTCCTCGGCATGGGTATGCTGGGCGGCATCTCCCATTACTTCATCGCCCAGGCCATGGCGCTGGCCCCGGCCAGCACGATCTCGCCGTTCAACTACACGCAGATCCTGGGGGCGATCGTCTTCGACTACCTGGTGTTCGCCACTTTCCCCGACCTGTGGACCTGGGTCGGCGCGGCGGTCATCGCCGGCAGCGGCATCTACCTGCTGCTGCACGAGGCGCGGGCGGACCGCGCCGGCTGAGCTATTCCGCCGCCTGCGGCTGGGATTGCGGCTGGGGCTGGGGCGCGGCGTGCCCGGCGGCGGCCGTCCGCCGATGGGCCAGCAGCGTGAACACCGTCGGCACCACGAACAGCGTCAGCAGCGTGCCGAACGTCATGCCGCCGACGATCACCCAGCCGATCTGGTGCCGGCTCTCCGCGCCGGCGCCCTCGGCCAGGGCCAGCGGCAGGGCGCCCAGCACCATGGCGCCGGTGGTCATCAGGATCGGGCGCAGGCGCAGTGCCGCCGCCTCGATCACCGCCTCGCGCGGCTCCATGCCGCGCGCCATGCCCTGGCGGGCGAACTCGACGATCAGGATGCCGTGCTTGGTGATGAGCCCGATCAGCGTCACCAGCCCGATCTGGCTGTAGATGTTGAGCGTGCCGCCGCTCAGCAGCAGGCCGAGGAAGGCGCCGGCCATCGACAGCGGCACGGTGATCATGATCACCAGCGGATCACGGAAGCTCTCGAACTGGGCCGACAGCACCAGATAGATGAAGCCCAGCGCCAGCAGGAAGGTGAGCAGCACCGAGGCGCTCGACGTCTTGAACTCGCGCGATTCGCCGACGTAGTCGACGCGGAAATCGCTGGGCAGGATTTCCTTCGCCTGCTCCTCGAGGAAGGCCAGCGCCTCGCCCAGCGAATAGCCGCTCGCCAGGGTGGCGGACAGGGTCACGGCGCGGAGCTGGTTGAAGCGCGACAGCTCCTTGGGCGCGACGTTCTCGACCACCCGCACGAAATTGGAGATCTGGATCATCTCGCCCTGGCGGCCGCGGACATAGATGTCGTTCAGGTCGCTGGGGCGACGGCGGTCGGCGTCCGCCGCTTGGACCACCACGTCGTACTGCTCGCCGGCCCGGTTGAAGCGCGTCACCTGCCGGCCGCCGAGGAAGGTCTCCAGCGTGCGGCCGATGGTTTCGACCGACAGGCCGAGATCGGCGACCTTGTCGCGGTCGATCTCGATGGCGAGCTGCGGCTTGTTCATGCGCAGATCGACGCGGGCGTTGCCCAGGCCGGGATTGTTGCGCGCCCGTTCCAGCAGGAGCTGGGCGTATCTGTCGATCTCCTCGTAGCTGCGCGAGCTGCCGATGACGAACATGACGGGATTGGAGCGCGCGTTCTGGCCCAGCGACGGCGGATTGTTGGCGAAGACGCGCATGCCGGTGATCTGCGACAGCTGCGGCGTGATCGAGGCGACGATGTCCTGCTGCTTGCGGCCGCGGTCGTCCCAGCTCCGCAGGCGCGAGAAGGAGGTGGCATCCGTCACTTCCGGATTGCCGGCGACGGCGAAGTAGCTGGCGACCTCGGGTATCTTCGACACGATGGGCTCGAACTGGCGGGCGAAGCTGGCGGTATAGCCGATGGTCGACCCTTCCGGCGCTTCGCCGATCAGCAGGATGACGCCGCGATCCTCGATCGGCGACAGCTCGGACTTGAGCTGGGTGAAGACGCCGTAGCCGCCGGCGATGACGCCCAGCAGCGACACGACGATGACGGCGCGTATCGACAGCGAGACCGTCAGGGCGCGCCGGTAGCCGCTGGTCAGGCCGTCCAGCATCCGTTCGAGGAAATTGTAGATGCGCCCGTGCTTCTCGTGGTCGTGCAGGATGCGCGAGCACATCATCGGCGTCAGCGTCAGCGCCACGAATCCCGATACCAGCACCGCGCCGGCCAGGGTCATGGCGAACTCGATGAAGAGCTGCCCGGTGCGGCCGGTGGTGAAGGCCACTGGCGCGTAGACCGCCGCCAGGGTTATCGTCATGGCGACCACGGCGAAGGCGATCTCGCGCGTGCCTTTCAGCGCCGCGTCGAACGGGCGCATGCCGGCCTCGGTGTAGCGGTGCACGTTCTCGAGCACGACGATGGCGTCGTCCACCACCAGGCCGATCGCCAGCACCATGGCCAGCAGGGTCAGCGTGTTGATGGAGAATCCGGCCGCATACATGATGGCGAAGCTGGTGATCAGCGACACCGGGATGGTGACCAGCGGGATCAGCGTGGCGCGGAAGGAGCGCAGGAACAGCAGGATGACCAGCACCACCAGGACGACCGCCTCGATGATGGTGGTGAAGACCGACTTGATCGACTGGTCGATGAACACCGAAGTGTCGTAGGCCACGTCCAGCGCCAGGCCTTCCGGCAGGCCCTCGATGATCGACGGCAGCTTGGCCTGCACCTCGCGCGAGACGTCGAGCGGGTTGGCGGTGGCCTGCTTGACGACGCCGAGCGAGATCGCCTGCTTGCCGTTGAACCGCGTCACCGTGCGCTCGTCGCGCGCGCCCAGCTCGATGCCGGCCACGTCGCTCAGCCGCACCAGGCGGCCGCCGGCCTCGACCACCACGATGCGGCCGAACTCCTCCGGCGTCGTCAGGCCGGTGCGCGACAGCACCGTGAACTCGCGGTCGGTGCTTTCGATGCGGCCGGAGGGGATTTCGACGTTCTGCTGGCGCAGCGCGGTCTCGACGTCCTGCACGGTCAGGGAGTAGGCGGCCAGCCGGGCGCGGTCGACCCAGATGCGCATGGCGTAGCGGCGCTCGCCGAAGATCGTCACTTCCGCCACGCCCGGCACGTTCTGGATCTGGTCCTTCACGTAGCGGTCGGCGATGTCGGTGACCTCCAGCGGCGACAGGGCCGAGCTGGTGAAGGCGATGTACATGATCGGCTGCGCGTCGGCGTCGATCTTGGCGATCACCGGCTCGTCGATCTCGTCCGGCAGCCGCGCCCGCACCCGCGCCACCCGGTCGCGCACCTCGGAGGCGGCCACGTCGGGATCGGTGCTGAGCAGGAAGCGGACCACGATGCGGCTGACTTCCGAACGGCTGCGCGAGGACAGGATCTCGATACCCTCCAGGCCGGCGATCGAGGCCTCGAGGACCTGGCTGACCTGCGACTCGACGATCTCGGCCGAAGCGCCGCGATAGGTGGTCTGCACGGTGATGACCGGCACGTCGATGGCGGGATACTCCCGCACCGTCAGGCGCCCGTAGGAAACGACGCCGACCAGAACCAGCAGAAGGCTGAGGACGGTGGCGAAAACCGGCCGGCGGATGCAGATCTCGTAGATGCCCATGGCGCCGGTTCCGCCTATTCCTTGCCTGGAGCGGGAGGCGGCGGCAGCGTCTTTTCCACCTTCACCGCCGCGCCGTCGAACAGCTTGACCTGGCCGGCGACGACGATCACGTCGCCGACCGACAGGCCTTCCAGCACTTCGACCTGGGCATTGCGCCGTTCGCCGGTGCGGATCTTGACGTAGCGCGCCTTGTCGCCCTCGACGCGATAGACGTACTGGTTGTTGCCTTGCGGAACGATCGCCGCTTCCGGCACCAGCATGGCGTTGGGCCGCTGCTCGAGGGTGAGGGAGACGCGGGCGAACAGCCCGGGCTTGAGCGTGGCGTCGTCGTTGGGAATGCGCGCCCGCAGCTTGACGGCGCGGCCATTGACGTCGACCAGCGGGTCCATGGCGTAGACCGTGCCCTGGAAGGCCGCCTGGGGGAACGCATCGACCGCCACGGCGATCGTCTGCCCGATCCGAAGCTGTGGCAGGAAATTCTCGGGAATGCGGAAATCGACCTTGATCGGCGTGATGCTCTCGAGATTGACGATGCGCTCGCCCACCGCGACGAAACGGCCCGGGGTGACCGAGCTGAGGCCGACGGTGCCGGCGAACGGCGCGCGGATGGTGGCCTTTTCCAGCCGGGCCCTGGCAAGCTGCGATTCGGCGCGCGCGGTGCTGAGCGCCGCCGCGGCCTCGTCGCGGGCCCGCGCCGTGCCGCTGCCCTGAGCCGCCAGGGTCTGCGCCCGGCCGTAGTTCTGCAGGGCCAGCGCCAGGGCGGCCTCGGCGCGGTCGACCTCGGCCGTAAGGATCGTGTTGTCGAGCTGGATCAGGAGATCGTCGGCCTTGACCTGGCTGCCTTCGGAAAAGCCGACCTTGGCGACGATGCCGGCGATCTCGGGCTGGATGGTGACCGATTTGTCGGCCAGCAGGCTGCCGACGGAGTTGACCGTCGTGGCGACGGGACCGGTGGTGACGGTCGCCACGTCGACCGAGATCGGCGCGGCCGCCCGTGCCGTGGCCGCGGCCGGCGGCTTGTCGCCGAACAGATTGCGCACGGCAGGAATCTGGGAGCCGGCGATTGCCGCGACCACGACGATCGCCAGGGCAATCAGCAGCGAATATCGGGGCAAACGCATCGACGCGACCTGTAAATATAGACTAGACGGTCCGGTCTAAATCTTGTAGGGCAGAATAGTCGTTTCGTATAGGCCGGCAAGTGAAATTCTGCCGACTCGGATGTCAAAAATGGTAGCGGCGAACCTCACGGAGACGGGCGGGCCGAAGCGCCAGGCGATCATGGCTGCCGCCACCGAGCTTTTCATCGAGCTGGGCTATGCCTCGGCCTCGATGGAGGAGGTGGCGCGCCGGGCCGGCGTCGCCAAGCAGACGCTTTATAACCATTTCGGCAGCAAATCGACGCTTTTCCAGGCGATCGTCGAGCAGATTTGCGACGACCTGATGGCCACGGTCAATGTCGACACCTCGCCCGAATCGGCGCCGGCGGCGGTACTGGGCGATTTTGCCCGGCGTTTCGTGACGCTGATGGTGGCGCCGACCAGCATCGGCCTGTTCCGGCTGCTGGCAGCCGATGCGCACCGCTTTCCCGACCTGGCGGAAGCGGTGTTTCGCAGCGGGCCCGACCGCGTCGTGGCCGATCTGGCGCGTTATCTGGAGGCGCAGCACCGCAGCGGCCGGCTGGCGGTCGAGGACGCCAAGCTGTCGGCCGAGAGCTTCATCGGCAGCCTGCGCGGCAATCTGGAAATCAAGGCGCTGTTTTCCGCCCAGCGCAGTCTGAGCGCCCTCAACGCCGACAAGGCGCGGCTGGAACGCTACAGCCGCCACTGCATCGACCGGTTTCTGGCCGCGCACGCAGTCCGTTAGGGCGATTTGCGCAGGTCGCGTTTTCCCGCCGGGCGATCGGTCCAGTATCCCATGGGCCGTTGCGGCGTCACGCCGTCGCCCAGGGCGCGATAGCCGGCGATCAGCATCGCGCCGGTCGCCACCAGGGCCGCGAACACCGTCTTGAGCAGGATGAAATCCCACCGCTCCAGCGTGCGCGTCCCCGCCGCCTGCAGCGCCATCAGCAGCACCACCGCCAGGACAGCCCCGGCCAGGCCGATCAGGCCGCAGCGCCACCACGCGTTCAGCGGCAGGCGATGGACGAAGCCCGGCACGCGGCCGGGATAGCGCGCGGCCGGCGCGGTAGTTCCCGCGCGCAGCCGGCGATGGAAGCGCCAGGTGAACGCCAGCGACAGCAGCAGGGCGATGCCGAAACCGGTCGGCAGCAGATCGAGCGCCGCGCTCGGCCAGCCCCACAGCGGCATGTGCTCCAGGCCACTGGTCCAGTACCAGCCGATGGCGCCGTTCAGCGCGGCGTTGACGAAGAATTCGACCGCCGCCTGCACGGCAATGTAGCGCGGCGCGCTGCGGAACATCGACGCTAGAGGCCCAGCGCCTTCAGGTCGGGCCTGGCGGCGGCGAAATCGGCGACCCTCTCGTAGGCGCGCCCCACGCGCAGGATGCCCGCTTCGTCGAACGGCCGGCCGATGACCTGCACGCCGACCGGCAGGCCGCCGCCGGCGAGCCCGGCCGGCAGGCTGAGGCTGCACAGGCCGAGATAGTTGCCGGGACGGGTGAAATAGCCGCAATGCAGGTAGGATTCGTCGACCTCCGCCACCGGGATGGCGGGGAAGGGGACGCCCGGCGTCACCAGGGCCTGGTAGGGGCGCAGGGTTTCGAGGAACTCCGCCAGCCTGGCCGGCCGGCGCTGCAGCATCTCGGCATAGGCGCCGGGCGCCAGATTCTTCGCGCCTAAGACGCGGCTGCGCACGTATTGGCCGATCGCCTTGCTTTCGTCCTCGATCCAGTCGCGGTGATAGCCGTAGGCCTCGGTCGAAATGATGCCGCCGACTTCCGGCCCCAGGGTGAAATACCAGTCGGGCAGGCGCAGCGTCTCGACGATGGCGCCGGCCTCGCGCAGCGCCTTGGCCGCCCGCGCCAGCCCTGTCTGCACGTCGGGATGGACGAAGTCGGGAAGCTGTGCCGAATCGAGCACGGCGATCCTCCAGCCCTTGATGCCGTTCTCCAGATGGGCCAGCACCTCGTCGGCCGTGTGGCCCTGGCTCGCCGGGTCGCGCGGATCGGGGCCGCGCAGGGCGTCGTAGATCAGGGCGGCGTCGCGCACCGAGCGCGTCATCGGGCCGATCGTGTCCAGGGTCTTCGACAGCAGCAGCGTGCCGTGCAGGGAGATGCGGCCCCAGGTCGTCTTCAGCCCGACATGGCCGTTGAAGGCGGCAGGGATGCGGATGCTGCCGCCGGTGTCGGAGCCGATCGCGGCCGGAGCCAGGCCGGCGGCGACCGCCACGCCCGAGCCGCTGGAGGAGCCGCCCGGCACGCGCTGCGTCTTGAGGTCCCAGGGATTCCAGGGCGTTCCCATCAGCGGGTTGGTGCCCCAGGTGCCGTAGGCGAACTCCACCATGTGGGTCTTGCCCAGCGGCACCATGCCGGCGCCCAGCAGGCGCTCGACCGTGGCGCTGGTGGTCGGGCTGACGCGCTTCTGCCACATCTTGGAGCCGCCGGTGGTGATGCGGCCCTCGATCTCGCATAGATCCTTGATGGCGATGGGCAGCCCGTGCAGCGGCGGCAGCGGCAACCGCGCCTGGCGCGCCTGGTCGGCGGCGGTGGCCAGCGCCTGGGCTTCCTCCGCGTAGACCTCGACATAGGAATGCAACTTGGCGTCCGCCTTCGCGATCCGCGCCAGGAAGGCATCGGCGATGTCGCGCGTGGTGAAGCGTTTCGCCCGCAAGCCTTCAGCCATTTCGCTCAAGGTGAGGTCGTGCAGTTCCTTGCTCATCCCGTTTCCCGCAAAGCGTTCCTGTGGAGGCGTCCGTTGGCGACGATCAGCGGCATCTTGGCGCCCTGGTGCTCCAGCACGGAGATGTCGCGCAGCGGATCGCCGTCGAGGGCGACGAGATCGGCCACGGCTCCCGGCGCGATCGTCCCCAGCACCCCGCCGCGCTCCAGCAACGCCGCGTTCAGCGACGTGGCCTGGCGCAGCGTCTCCAGATTGCCCTGGATGTCGGCGCGGATGGAGAATTCGCGGCTCTGGTGCTGGTGCATGTCGCCCAGCAGGTCGGTGCCGAAACCGATGCGGCAGCCGGCGGCGCGCAGCAGCTCCAGCGAGCGGGCGCCGGCGGTCAGCACTTCCTCCAGCTTGCGCATGGAGACTTCCGGGAAGCCCTGCTGCCGGCCGAACCGGTCCAGCGCCTCGTAGGTGACCAGCGTCGGCACCACCCAGGCGTCGTGATGCGTCACCAGCGCGGCGGTGTCGGCGTCGATCAGGTTGCCGTGCTCGATCGAGCGCACGCCCAGGCGCACGGCGCGCGCGATGGCTTCCGGCGTATAGGCATGCGCCATGACATAGGTGCGCCAGGATTTCGCCTCCCAGACGGCGGCGGCGATCTCCTCTTCGGAATATTGCAGGGTCCAGATCGGATCGGCGGGCGAGGCGACGCCGCCGGAGGCCATGATCTTGATCTGGGCCGCGCCCTTGCGCAGCTCCTCGCGCGCCGCCTTGCGCACGGCATCGACGCCGTCGGCGATGTGGGTGAAGTTGCCGCCGGCCGGGCAGAAGGGACAGTCGACCGCCTCGGGCGAGCGCGCATCGCCATGCCCGCCGGTGGGCGACAGCACCTTGCCGGAATAGAACAGGCGCGGTCCCTTGACCAGCCCCGCCTCGATCGCCCGGGCCAGCCCGTGATCGGCGCCGCCGGCATCGCGCACCGTGGTGAAGCCGCGATCCAGGGCCGCTTCCAGGTTGCGGGCGGCGTGCAGGGCGTTGAGCGAGCGCGGCATGTGGCCCAGCCGCGCCAGATTGGCGTCGACCAGCGCGGCATGGAAATGCGCGTCGATCAGGCCCGGCATCAGTGTGCGGCCCTTGAGGTCGAGCGCGCGCGCCGCCGATGTCGCCAGACCTCTGCCGACTTCCCTGATGCGCTCGCCCTCGACCAGCACGTCGCCTTCGACCAGATCGGGCGACTGGCCGTCGAAGATCAGCGCATTCTTCAGGAGCAGGAAAGTCATGAGGCCGCGAGGCTAGCGGGACGGCAACCCCTGCGCAAACTCTTTACTGTCATGTCGAGCGGAGCGAGACATCTTTTGTCCTTTCCGTCCGGTAAACCGGTTGAAGGGCCAAAAGATTCCTCGCTACGCTCGGAATGACAATTGCAGGGGACGCGCGTTCTAAGCCGCCATCCCCGCGCGCAGCAGCCGGCCCGGCAGTTTCGCAGTGGGCAGCACCGCGTCCTGGCCGTTGCGGCGCAGCAGGACGCCGTTGACGATCACCGCCTCGATGCCGGAAGCCTGCGAGATCAGCCGGTCGGCGCCGGCCGGCAGGTCGTGCACGCGCTGCAGCTTGCCGTCGCCGACGGTCTCGGGATCGAACACCACCACGTCGGCGGGGCGGCCTGCCGCCAGCAAGCCGCGATCCTTGATGCCGAACACCTCGGCCGGCCGCGCGGTCAGCATGTGGACGGCCTGTTCCAGGCTCAGCGTGCCGGTCTCGCGCACCCAGTGCTTGAGCAGATAGGTCGCATAGCAGGCGTCACAGAGCTGGCTGGCATGGGCGCCGGCATCCGACAGCGCCACCACCACCTTGTCGTCCTGCAGCAGTTCGGCGACCTCGCTTTCCTCGTAGTTCAGCACGGCGAGGCGGAAACGGGCGGCGAGATCGCTGGAGAGCGAGAGATCGAGCGCCAGGTCGGTCGGGTCCATGCCGCGCGCCCGGGCGGCGGCGGCGAGATTCTGCTCCTCCAGTTCCGGCGCGCCGGGGGCGAAGGCGATCGTCGCGCGCTCCCACCAGTGGCGCAGATTGGGCAGCAGCTCGTCCTTGAACCGCCGGCGGAAGGCGGGATCGCCATAGGCCCGGAGCCGCGCGCCCGGCGCCTTGGCGTCGGCTGCCGCCAGCTCGTTGAACATCTTCATGATCTCGAAGGGGAACGGATCGGCGAAATTGAACTCGAAGTTCAGCGGCCGGCAGCTCACCTGCGGCACGACGCGCGCGCCGTTGGCGCGTTGCTTGGCGGTGCCGTCGAGATAGCGGCGATGGCTGCCGGGGCCGGCCAGGCCGGCCAGCAGCGCCGTCCAGGTTACCGGCACGCCGCGCTCGCGCGAGATGCGCTCCATCTCCGGCATGAAGAATTCCTTGCCGATGGTGATCTGCATCAGCCCGCGCCGCTTCTCGCCCAGCACCGAGACCAGCGCGTCGATCTCCTCGTAGCTGGCCAGGCGCGAGGGCACCGGCTTGCCGGCGAAGCCGACATGGGTGATCGACTTGGAGGTGGCGAAACCGATGGCGCCGGCCTCCATCGCCTCCTCGACCAGCCCGCGCATGGTTTTCACCTCGTCGGCGGTGGCCGGCCGCTCGGTGGCGTCCTCGCCCATGACGTAGAGCCGCAGCGGGGTGTGGCCGACGAACACGGCGGCGTTGATCGCCGTGCCGCGCGCCTCGACGGCGTCGAGATAGTCGGGGAAGGTGACGAAGGGCCAGTCGCCGCCCAGCCCGGCCTGCAGCGCCTCGGCCGACATGCCCTCGACCTTCTCCAGCGTCTGGATGATCAGCCGGCGATGCTGCGGCCGGGTCGGCGCGACGCCGAAGCCGCAATTGCCCAGCACCGCGGTGGTGACGCCGTGCCAGGGCGAGATCGTCATCATGCGATCCCACACTACCTGCGCGTCGTAATGCGTGTGCACGTCGACGAAGCCCGGGCAGACCGCCTTGCCGGCGGCGTCGATGGTCTGGCGCGCCTGGCCCTCGGCCTTGCCCAGCGCGGCGATGCGCCCGTCCCTGATGCCGACATCGCCCCGGTACGCCGGCTTGCCGCTGCCGTCGACGATGCTGCCGCCGGTGATCCTGATGTCGAATTCCATGGCTTCCTCCCGCCCCGGCGGCCCGTTCCGTGAACAGGCGTTCATAGTGGCAGGCGGGCGCGCCGGCGACAAGGCGAGGGCTTGACGGAGCCGGGCGCGACGCCTATTCCGGGCCGCGGGGCCGCTAGGGATAGGGAGTTGAGTAATGGCGCTGGAACGGCTGTTGGACGGATTCGCCACGTTTCGGACGCAGTATTATCCGCGCCATCGCGAGCTCTACGACCGGCTGGCGCGCGAGGGCCAGTCGCCCAAGGTCCTGATCATCGGCTGCGCCGACGCACGCGTCGATCCCGCCATCCTGACCCAGACCCAGCCCGGCGATCTGTTCGTGGTGCGCAATGTCGGCGCCATCGTGCCGCCCAGCCAGCGCGACCACCAGTTCCACGGCACCTCCTCGGCCATCGAGTTCGCCGTGCGCGGGCTGCAGGTCGAACACGTCGTCATCCTGGGCCATGCGCTGTGCGGCGGCCTGCGGGCGCTCTACGAGGGCGACGACTCGCCGCTCTCCGACTACGACTTCCTGTTCAACTGGGTGCGCATCGCCCAGCCGGCCAAGGACGCGGTCCTCAAGGCGATGCCGAAGGGCGCGCCGGAGGACCGGGTGCGCCGCGCCATCGAGCAGGGCTCGGTGGTCAACACCGTCGCCAACCTGATGACCTTCGACTGGATCGTCGAGCGGGTGAAGCAAGGCTCGCTCGCCATCCATGGCTGGTATTTCGACATGACCAAGGCCCAGCTCTTCGCCTTCGATCCCAGGACCTGCGTCTTCAACAAGGTCGATATCGGCGACGTTCCCGCCGCCGCCGTGTCGGCGTTGAACTGCGACCAGGAGGGCGTGCGCGGCCGGCTGGCGAAGTTCGCCGATGTCGCCAAAGCCGGTTTCTGAGCCGCCCCCGACGGCAAATTCCATCGCTTGGCTGGCGCGATCTTGCTATGCTTGAAACCGGTTTGCGGGGGATGGCATGGCGGCTCTTCGCTGCTGGCTTGCGGGGTTTCTCGTCGCGACGCTGGTCGCGGCGCCGGCACTGGCGCAGAGCGCCGACCAGATCTTCGCCCGTTATCCCCGTCAGGACGTTCCCGGCAAGCAGATCGGCTGGTGGCAGGACAGCTACAAGGCCTTCGTCCACGCGCTGGAAAACGAGAAGGCCATGGTCGTGGTTTTCGGCGACCACACCTCGCCGATGGCGGCCAAGTTCGCCGAGCTGGTCGTGCCATGCCCGCAGCTCAACCAACTCGCCGGCGCCGCGGTCTTCGTTTACGGCACGCCGCAGGGCGACGAATTCGCCCGTCGCATGGCGATGCATTTCAAGCTGCAGGTCTATCCCACCGTCAGCGTCGTCGCTCCGCGCACCGACAGGCTGACGGAACTCTATCGCGCCGAAGGCTTCACCGACGCGGCGACCCTGGCCGGCGACCTGGAACGCACCCTGCGCGGCAATCGGCTGTGGCCCGCCGACCAGCCCAAGCCGGCGCCGCTGACCACGCATTACCTGGCCTACGCCGGCAAGGCCTGCACGCCCGAGGGGGCGCGGCGTCTGAACGCGGGATAGGGGAAGGCGATCATGCGCAACATGCCGATAACGCTGCTGGCCATAATCGGCTTTCCGATCGGCATGATCCTCCTGAGCGCGGTCTATTTTGGCGCGATCTTCTTCGGGCTGAACTATCTCAACATCGGCTCCGTCAGCGACCGCATGGCCGGCAATGTCGGCAGCGATACCGGCTCGGTAGCGCTGCTGAGCGGCATCCTGCTGGGCGTGCTGCTGGCTTTCGACGTCATTTGGCGCCGGTTGGCGGGACCGGACGGCAAGCCTGATCGCACCGCCCGGGCGGTGGGAACGGTTCTGGGCGTGATCCTGCTGCTGTTCGCCTTCTATGTCGGCGCCGGCCCGACCTTGTCGACGCTGGCCAAGTACAAGGCGGCGGGCTTCATCGCCTTCGCCGGCATGCTGGGCATCGGCGGCTGGATCAGCAGGCGCATCGGCGGCAGGTTCTGATGCTGACGCGCCGGCATCTGCTCGCGGCCCTGCCACTGCTGCCCGTGTTCGGCCGCGAGACCCTGGCGGCCGTGCAATGCAGCCGGCCGAATGAAGCGGGCATGCAATTCTGCGAAGCCGGGCTGCAGATCGGCCCTGTGCAGACGGCGCGACAGCGCTGCGACAACTGGTGCTGGGCGGCCTGCGTCCAGATCGTCTTCGCCTTGCGCGGCTTCGAGGTCGAACAGGAAGAGATCGTGCGCAAGATCTACGGCTCGACCGCCTGTCTGCGCGCCAACGGACTGCAGATCCTGCAGGCCATAACCGGCAATTGGGTGGACAGCCGCGGCCGGCGCTTCCGTGCCACGGGCGAATCGCTGCCCGACGCCGGGGTCGGTATCCGCAGCTCGGGCGGGGGCCGGGAGTCCCAGGACCTGGTGATCGACATGACGATGAAGATCTGGAGCAACAACGGCTCCGCCGAGCTGGTCCAGGAGCTGGCGAACGGCCATCCCCTCATCATTGGCGCTTTGGGCCATGCCACGGTGCTGACCGCCGCCCGCTACGAGCGCGCCCCGAGCGGTTTCGTGACCTTGAGGGAATTGGTGGTGCGCGATCCCTGGCCCGACAATTTCAACCGCCGCGTCCTGCGGCCGGAGGAGGCGCGCGGCAATTTCTTCGTCGTTAAGGTTTCGGTGGCGGCCTGACGCGGAGTTTTCTTTAGATTCTCCGGCTTCGGAGCGCCGTCGACCTTGCGCCAAGGCGCCGCGTCAGCCGAATTGCCCGACCAGTTCGAAGTCGCGCAGGTCGGGCTTCTTCATGTCCTCGACGAACTGCTCGAAGCTCCACGGCCAGAGCTGCACGTTGCCGTTCTTGTCGAAGTACCAGCTCTTGCAGCCGGACTGCCAGACCGTGCCCTGCATCGCCGACCGGATGGCGGCGTTGAAACGGTCGGTGGCGGCGTGGCTGGGCGCGATCGGCCGGCCGGCGGCGCGCGCGGCATCGACCAGTTGCAGCATGTAGTCGACCTGCATCTCGGAGATCATGATCACCGAGAAATTGCCGATCGGGCTGTTGGGCCCGACCAGCATGAAGAAGTTGGGAAAGCCCGGCACCGCCACCGAGCGATAGGCGCGATTGGAGTCCTTCCAGTATTCGTCCAGCCGGTTGCCGTGCGGGCCGACGACCTCCATCGGCCGCAGGAAGGCGTGCCCGTTGAAGCCGGTGGCGATGACCAGCACGTCGAGTTCGTGCAGGACGCCGTCCTTGGTGCGCACGCCCTGCGGCTCGACGCGCTCGATGGCCTCGGTCACCAGATGCGCGTTGGGCTTCTGGATCGCGGGATAGAACTCGTCCGACATGATCAGCCGCTTGCAGGCGGCGCGGTAGTTCGGCGTCAGCCTGGCCTTCAGCGCCGGGTCGCGCACGTTGTCCTCGAGATTGTCGCGGCACAGCTTCTCGATGCGGCCCAATTCGACCTCGTCGCCCAGCACGGCGCGGGCGAAGGTCTCGTTGAAGCGCTGCGCCCAGTGCTCGTAGTGCTGGCGCAGCATGTCCGGGTTCTCCCGGTACAGCCGCTTCTCCTCCTCGGTGTAGAAGGGATTGGGCAGCGGCAGTATCCATTGCGCGGTGCGCTGGAACAGCGACAGCGACTTCACCTTGTCGACGATGGCCGGCACGATCTGGATCGCCGTCGAGCCGGTGCCGACGATGCCCACGCGCTTGCCGGCCAGGTCGACCGAATGGTCCCAGCGCGCGGTATGGAAGCTCGCCCCGGCGAAATCCTTGAGGCCGGGAATGTCGGCCACCACCGGCACATGCAGCACGCCGGTGGCGGCGACCACGAAATCGGCCGTGTCCTTCAGCCCGTTCGGGCCGCTCAGCTCCCAGCGCCCGTCGCGGAACTCGACCTTGTCGATGCGGCTGTCGTAGCGGATATGGCGGTCGATGCCGTGCTTGACGGCGACGCGCTCGAAATAGTCGCGGATCTCCGGTCCGGGCGAGAAGCGCCGGCTCCAGTCGGGCGACAGCTCGAAGGAATAGCAATAGACATGCGAAGGCACGTCGCAGGCGACGCCGGGATAGGTGTTCTCGCGCCAGGTGCCGCCCAAGGTCGCGGCCTTCTCGTAGATGGTGAAGTTAGTCAGGCCTTTTTCCTTCAGCCTGATGCCGGTCAGGATGCCGGACATGCCGGCGCCGATGATGGCGAAACGGGGCCGGGTCGGTGTAGCGGTCGACATGGTATCTGCCTGGTCGAATTCGAGGGCTGCGCTGTGCGCCGGATCGGCCTATGGTGCCCGGCAAAGGTCCGTCCTGCCAACCTTGGCGCCAGCGCGCCATCGCTCTGCGACAGGGCGTATCGCGGCACGGGGGGCCGGCCCGTGCCCGCCTTTTGCCGACAAGAAAGCGGGAGAACGTCCATGAACGACAGAAAACGCCCCGATCCCGGCTTCGCCTCGCCGCCCTGCATGCTGCACGAGGTCGATCCGGTCTATCTCGGCTACATGAGTGCGGAGGAAATGGTGGCCTTCCTCAACGAGCTGCTGGAGGCCGAACGTGCCGGCGCCAGCGGCGTGGGCGAGATGGCCGCGCCGCCCGGCGCGGCGCATCGGCCGCTGCTGCAGGCGGTGGCCGCCGACGAAGCCCGCTTCTGCGCCATGCTGACGCGGCATATTGCCCGCCTGCAGGGCAGGCCGACGGCGGCGACCGGCAAGTTCCTCGACAAGCTGCGCGCCACCGACGGGCTGGAAGCCAAGCTCAACCTGCTCAACCGCGGCCAGGGCTGGGTGGTGAAGAAATTGCGCGAAGGCTTGCAGAAGATCGACGATCCCATGCTCTACGCCGATCTGCGCGAGATGCTGGAAGCGCACGAGGCCAACATCGCGGCCTGCGAGCAGGCCCTGGTCCGATAAAAAACCCCCGCCGTTGCCGGCGGGGGTTCTCCTCAGGTCGATCGCACTGGGTGGACGATCACACCGAGTAGTAGAGCTTGTATTCGATCGGCGCCGGCTGGTGCTCCCAGGCGTAGACCTCTTCCCACTTCAGTTCCATGTAGGCCTGGATCTGGTCCTCGGTGAACACGCCGCCCTTGGTCAGGAAGGCGTGGTCGGCCTCCAGGTTCTGCAGCGCCTCGCGCAGGGAGCCGGCGACGGTCGGCACTTCCTTCAGCTCCTCCGGCGGCAGGTCGTAGAGGTTCTTGTCCATCGGGTCGCCGGGATGGATCTTGTTCTGGATGCCGTCCAGGCCGGCCATCAGCATGGCGGCGAAGGCCAGGTAGGGATTGGCCGACGGATCGGGGAAGCGCACCTCGACGCGCTTGCCCTTGGGCGAGGCGGCGTAGGGGATGCGGCAGGAGGCCGAGCGGTTGCGCGCCGAATAGGCCAGCAGCACCGGCGCCTCGAAGCCGGGGATGACGCGCTTGTAGGAGTTGGTGCTGGCGTTGGTGAAGGCGTTCAGCGCCTTGGCGTGCTTGATGATGCCGCCGATGTAGTACAGCGCCGTCTCCGACAGGTCGGCATAGCCCGAACCGGCGAACAGCGGCTTGCCTTCCTTCCAGATCGACTGGTGGGTGTGCATGCCCGAGCCGTTGTCGCCGTAGAGCGGCTTGGGCATGAAGGTCAGCGACTTGCCGTAGGAATGGGCCACGTTGTGCAGGCCGTACTTGTACTTCTGCACGTTGTCGGCCGTCTTCACCAGCGTGTCGAAGCGGAAGCCCAGCTCGTTCTGGCTGGGCGCCACCTCGTGATGGTGGATTTCCATGGTCAGGCCCATCTCGGTCAGCACCGAGCACATCTCCGCGCGCAGGTCGTTCATCGAATCGACCGGCGGCACCGGGAAGTAGCCGCCCTTGACGCCGGGACGGTGGGCGAGGTTGCCGCCCTCGAACTCGTCGCCGGTGGCGTAGGGGCCTTCCGACGAATAGATCTTGAAGAAGTTGTGGTTCATCGAGACGTTGAACTTCACGTCGTCGAACACGAAGAACTCCAGCTCCGGCCCGAACACGGCGGTGTCGCCGATGCCGGTGCTCTTCATGTAGGCCTCGGCGCGCTTGGCGGTCGAGCGCGGGCAGCGCGAATAGTACTGGCCGGTCGAGGGCTCGATGACGTCGCAGTTCAGCACCAGCGTGGTCTGGGCGGTGAACGGATCGAGCATGGCGGTGTCGGGATCCGGCATCAGGATCATGTCGGACTCGTTGATGGCCTTCCAGCCGGCGATCGAGGAGCCGTCGAACATGACGCCGTCGGCGAACACGCTCTCGTCGACGGCGCTGGCGGTCTTGGCCGTGTGCTGCCACTTGCCGCGCGGGTCGGTGAAGCGGAAGTCGACGAACTTGACGTCGTGCTCCTTCATCATTCCAAGAACTTTTTTGGCGTCAGCCATGGTCTTCATTCCCCAGTTGAGTGTTGCTTCAGTAACGTCAGACGGCGTCGTTGCCGCGTTCGCCGGTACGGATCCGGACCGCCTCCTCGATGCTCGAGACGAAGATCTTGCCGTCGCCGATGCGCCCGGTCTGGGCCGCGTTGCGAATCGCTTCGATCGCCTTTTCCACCATCTCGTCCTCGAGGACCAGTTCGATCTTCACCTTGGGCAGGAAGTCGACGACGTACTCGGCGCCCCGGTAGAGCTCGGTGTGGCCTTTCTGGCGGCCGAAGCCCTTGGCCTCGGTGACCGTGATGCCCTTCAGTCCGATCTCGTTGAGCGCTTCCTTGACCTCGTCGAGCTTGAACGGCTTGATGATCGCTTCGATTTTTTTCATCGTTTTGAACAGGCTCTCGAATGTTGGCGGGCTCCGCCGTCGAAGCGACGACGGAACGGCATGCGGCCCGGTCGCCCGAACCGCAGGCCTGAAGAAAGCAGGTTTCGTGCCAAATGAGGGGAAAGGCCTGCCTGCTGTTTGGCCACAAAGCGGGCCTTCTGCCCAGATGCAACGGCGGACGCCCCGCGCGCCAGCCTAAAATATCATCACGATGATTAAGTTTCGGTCAATCTAATCCTGGGGGTGGTGCGCCACGATGTTGAAGGCGATCGAGATCCGCTCGCCGGTCCCCCGATACGGCGTCACCCAGTGCTGCAGCCAGCCGGGAAACAACACCAGCAGGCCCGGCTCGGGGACGACGACCAAGCTGTGGCCGGCCGGGAAACCGGGAGCGGCCACGACGCCGCCCAGGCCGCGCGGATCGATCAATTCGAGGACGCCGTTATTGGCCACCGCCTGGTCGGGCTGGCCTGCCGCGACGTAGTACACGCCCGACCAGTGCACCCCGCCATGGCTGTGGGCGCGATTGTAATGGCCGTCGCGGTTGACGTTGGCCCAGCCGTTGACGTCCAGGCGATCCTGCTCCCGCCGCGGCTGGTCCGGTACCAGGCTGCGGCAGAGCGCGCGATAGGCCAGTTCGATCGCCTGGGAGAGGATATTCAGTTCCGGCGTCCGCAGCGCGAAGAGGTTGCCGTCGCTCTGGAAACCGCCGGCATTGGAGACGGTGCGGCCCGGCGGCTGCTGCTCCAGCTCGAGAATCTGGCGCCGCAGGCCCTTGTTGAGGAACTCGGCGCCGGGCAGGCTCATGCGTAGGACGGGGGTGGCGAAGGCCAGGGTGATGCCCTGGTCGGTCTCGACCGCCTGGCCGGCGGCCAGCGACAGCGTCGGCTTCTTCTGCGCTTTCTCCTCGGCCATGCTCTCCCCGCGCCGCGAGAATTTTATGCTAAACACTCCCCGCCAAAAGGAAACGGGGAAACGCCGGTGAAGCAGGGGAATGCCATTCTGTCGGGCTACGGCACGACCATTTTCGAGGTCATGTCCGGCCTGGCGCGCGAGCATCAGTCGATCAACCTGGGCCAGGGCTTTCCCGACGATCCCGGGCCAGAGGACGTGCGCCGGGCGGCGGCCGAGTTCGTGATGAACGGCCACAACCAGTATCCGCCGATGATGGGCATTCCCGAATTGCGCCAGGCGGTGGCCCGCCACAACAAGCGCTTCTACGGGCTGGACATCGACTGGCAGAGCGAGGTCATGGTCACCTCCGGCGCCACCGAGGCGCTGGCCGACTGCCTGTTCGGCCTGATCGAGCCGGGCGACGAGGTGGTGCTGATCGAGCCGCTCTATGACACCTACCTGCCGATCGTGCGCCGCGCCGGCGGCATCCCGAAGCTGGTGCGCATGGAGCCGCCGCACTGGGAACTGCCGCGCCAGGCCCTGGCCGAGGCGTTCTCCGACCGCACCAAGCTGATCGTGCTCAACTCGCCGATGAATCCCTGCTCCAAGGTGTTCAGCCGCGAGGAGCTGCAGTTCATCGCCGATCTGATGATCAAGCACGACGCCTACGCGGTCTGCGACGAGGTCTACGAGCACCTGGTGTTCGAGGGCGGCCGGCACGTTCCGCTGATGACCTTGCCGGGCATGCGCGAGCGCTGCGCCCGCATCGGTTCGGCCGGCAAGACCTTCTCCGTCACCGGTTGGAAGATCGGCTATGTCACCGCCGCGCCCGGGCTGCTGAAGCCGATCGCCCGCACGCACCAGTTCATCACCTTCACCACGCCGCCCAACCTGCAATTCGCCGCCGCGGTGGGGCTGAACAAGGACGATTCCTATTTCACCGGCCTGGCCTCGGACATGCAGGCCAAGCGCGACCGGCTGTCCAAGGGGCTGGCGGAGATCGGCTTCGGCGTGCTCAAGGCCGACGGCACCTATTTCGTGACGACCGATTTCCGGCCGCTGGGCTTCAACGGCAACGACGAGGATTTCTGCCGCCACATCACCACCGAGGCCAAGGTGACGGCGGTGCCGGTTTCCGCCTTCTACCAGCAGGGCGGGCCGGAATATTTCGCCCGCTTCTGCTTCTGCAAGAACGACTCGACGCTCGACGGCGCGCTGGAGCGGCTGGCCCGGCATTTCCGGCGCTAGCCGGCGATTCCGTCGCACCCCCGAGGGGGAACCGTTTCGCGCCGCCCCGCGTTGGCGCCCGAACAGCCATGGGAGGGCGCAATGGCCAGGTATCGACGCGACATGCTGGGCATCGGATCGCTGCTGGCGATGGTCGCCGGCGGACTTTTGCTGATCGGACTCTGAAGGGATGAGCCGCCTGGAGCCCGTACCGCGGCGCGATGGCAACGACGTCCTGCGCGTGCTGCTGGCGATCCTGCTGCCGCCTTTGGGCGTCTTCCTGCAGGTCGGCTTCGGCGGCCATTTCTGGCTCAATCTGCTGCTGACGATCCTGGGCTACGTCCCGGGCATCATCCATGCCGTCTGGGTCATTCTGCGCAAGTAGCCGGCAACCGCCAGAGTCTTGACCGAGCGGGCGGAAAGTTCTACCAAACCGCCCTCTGTGGCGGGCGTAGCTCAGTTGGTAGAGCGCCAGGTTGTGGTCTTGGATGTCGCGGGTTCGAGTCCCGTCGCTCGCCCCATTTTCTCCAGCTCGATCGAAAACAACGCCGCACCGACCTAAGCGGCCGATGCGGCGCGGCTGAACGTCATTCCGGCAGCTTCGGCTTCCGCGCTCGGCTGCCGGTGACCGGCGTTTCCTTGGCGACCGGATCGCTGGCTGGGAATGTGTCCTTCAACGCCTTGTCGAGTTTGGCGTCTTTTTTCGGGTCCTTGTTGGGATCGGCCGGCTGCGCCCCGTCCTTGGGCTTTTCCTTACGCATTTCGGCATTGAACGCCATGGTTCGCTCCTCTGCTTCGCTAGCAGCCTAACGTTCCAGGCTTTTGTCGGTGCCCGGCGAACATTTCTTTCTTCGCCGCGTTCCGACGGGGAACGGAGGGCTCGAAATGGCGAAGAAATCCACCAAGGCCGTGGCGAAAAAGCAGCAGCGCATCCAGAAACAGGTCAAGCGGGCGGACCAGCGGCAGGAGGCGAAGAAGACGGCGAAACCGGGCGAGGCGGCCATGCAGGCCGGCGCGCGCCACTATCCGGTGCCGCCTTTCCCCAGGCAGCACCAGCCCAAGCCGGGCGAGGAGCGCCGGCTCGATCCGCCGCCCTTCTACGACGCGCCGTATTACATCGGCTCGCGCAAGCTCGAGGGCATGGCGGCGCTGATCACCGGCGGCGATTCGGGCATCGGCCGGGCGGTGGCGGTGCTGTTCGCGCGCGAGGGCTGCGACGTCGCCATCGCCCATCTGGCGGAGGACGCCGATGCCAGGGTCAGCGCCGCGGCGGTCGAGGCCGAGGGCCGCCGCTGCCTGGTTCTGAAGGGCGACGTGAAGGATCGCGCCTTCTGCCGCCAGGCAGTGGCCGACACGGTCGAGGCGTTCGGCAAGCTCGATATCCTGGTCAACAACGCGGCCTTTCAGGTCCATGCGCCGCGGCTGGAGGACCTGACGCCGGAGCATTTCGACGAAACGCTGCAGACCAATCTCTACGGCTATTTCCACATGGCGCAGGCGGCGGTCGAGCACATGGAGGCCGGCGCCTCGATCATCAATACCGGGTCGATCACCGGCATCGACGGCAGCGCGCAGCTCATCGACTATTCCATGACAAAGGGCGGCATCCACGCCTTCACCCGGGCCCTGGCGGGCAATCTGGTATCGCGCGGCATTCGGGTGAACTGCGTCGCGCCCGGCCCGGTATGGACGCCGCTCAATCCCTCCGACAAGAATCCCGAGGACGTGGCGAAGTTCGGCGCGCAGACCAAGATGAAACGGCCGGCGCAGCCGGAGGAGATCGCGCCGGCCTACGTCTTCTTCGCCTCGCCGCACTGCGCCAGCTACATCACCGGCGAGATCCTGCCGATCGTCGGCGGCTACTGAGCGAGGCCGGGTACGAAAGTACCGGCCTGATGCGAGCGGTGTTGCGCCGGAACCGCTTTCCTCCCCGTCCTGTTGTCTTGACGAACGCCAACGACAGGAGGAACGCATGGTGCGATACGACGAGGACGACAACCGCAACCACGGCGGCCGGCATCGCCACGAGCAGCGCGAGCACGAACGCGGCGGCCGCCATGGCCAGCCCGCGCGCTGGCGCGACCGGCCGGGCGAGGACGAGGGCCGCTGGGCCGAGGAATACGGCCAGGGCGAAGCCGAGTTCGACTACCGGCGCGGCCATTCGCGGCAGGAGGTGTGGGAAGGCGGCCGCTCCGGCGGCTCGCGCGGCTACGGTTCGCGCGACTACGGTTCGCGCGACCCCGAGCGGGGCGGTTACGGCGGCGGCTACGGGCAGGGCGACTATTCGCAGGACGAGGGCCGCGGCGGCAATTACGTGACGGGCATCGGCCGCCAGGGCTACGACGCCCAACGCGGCCTCTATGGCGAAAGCGGAGCCCAGGGGGCGGGCGAGAACTACGGCAGCCAGAGCCGCCGCTACGGGCGCACCAGCGCCAGCCGCTTCAACGACCAGGGCTGGTATGGCGGGCCGGAGCGCTTCGCCCAGGGCGGCCGGTCCGGCGCCGGGGGCTATGGCGGCCAGCATGGCAGCCAATACGGCCAGGAAGCGCGCCAGGGCCAGCCGCACGACGATCCCGACTATGTCTCCTGGCGCGAACGGCAGCTCGGCGAATACGACCGCCAGTACCGCGACTGGCGCGAAGCCCAGGCGCGCAGCTACGACCAGGATTACGGCTCGTGGCGCAAGGAACGGCAGGACAAGTTCGGCAAGGACTTCGCGTCCTGGCGCGAGAAACAGGCAAGCGGCGCTGTAGGCAACGCCGCCAGCGGAAATTCCTCGGACGGCCCGGGAACTTCCACCGGGTCGGGAGCGTCATCCAAGGGCAAGTCGGGGGTATAGGCCCCGACTTCCAGTTCCCCAGAGGACGGCGTTCCCCTGCCGTCCGCACCTAGAAGGAGCGTCCACCCCCCCGGACGCTCCTTATTTTTTGCCGGATGCCCCGATCAGAGCGTCCGCAGCAGCATGCCGCAGAGCGCGCAGCCGGCCAGGGTGGCGAACATGCCCGCACCCAGGCGCATCATCGCGACGATGGCGGCGATCGCCAGCAGAGCGGCGCGCCAGTCGATGCTGGCCAACACCGGCAGGTCGGGGCCGACGCCGAGGAACTCCAGCCGCACCGACCGGGCGAACAGCACGTGCACGGCGAACCAGATCGCCAGGTTGAGGATGACGCCGACCACGGCGGCGGTGATGGCGCCGAGGGCGGCCGCCAGCGTCCGGTTGCCGCGCAGCGCCTCGATGAAGGGGGCGCCGAGGAAGATCAGCAGGAAGCAGGGCGCGAAAGTGACCCACAGCGTCAGCAGGGCGCCCAGCGTTCCGGCGAGGATCGGATCGAGCCCGCCGGCGTCGCGGAAAGCGGCGAGGAAGCCGACGAACTGCAGCACCAGGATCAGCGGCCCGGGGGTGGTCTCGGCCAGGCCCAGCCCGTCGGCCATCTCGCCCGGCTGCAACCAGTGATAGGAATCCACCGCCGCCTGCGCGACATAGGCCAGCACCGCATAGGCGCCGCCGAACGTCACCACCGCCATGCCGCTGAAGAAGCCGCCGATGCCGGCCCATACGCTGTCCGTCCCGGCAATGGCGAAGAGCAGCGCCACCGGCCCCAGCCACAGCGGCAGCCATAGTGCCAGCACCTTCAGCGCGCGGCCGGTCGAGGGGCGCGTGTGCTCGGGCGCGCCCCGGGCGAACAGCGCGTCGATGGCGCTGGGCGTATCGGGGGCGCCGGCGATCTTGCCGTAGCCGCCGAACATCGCCGGCCGAAACCGGCTGGCGAAGAAGCCGAACAGGCCGGCCCCCAGCACGATCAGCGGAAAGGGGACCTGCAGCCCGTAGATGCCGACGAAGGCGGCGGCGGCGATGCCGTACATGACGCCGTTCTTCAGCGTGCGCCGGGCGATGCGCGACAACGCCTCCAGCACGATGGCCAGCACGGCGACCTTGATGCCGAAGAAGGCGGCATCGACCAGCGGCGCCGATCGCCACAGCACGTACATGATGGAGAGCGCCAGCATCACCAGCGCGCCGGGCAGCACGAAGAGGAGGCCGGCGATCAGCCCGCCCGGCGTCCGGTGCAGCAGCCAGCCGACATAGACGGAAAGCTGCTGCGCCTCCGGCCCGGGCAGCAGCATGCAGTAGTTCAGCGCATGCAGGAACCGCTGCTCGCCGATCCAGCGCCGCCGCTCGACCAGCTCGCGATGCATCAGCGCGATCTGCCCGGCCGGCCCGCCGAACCCCAGCAGCCCGATCTTGGCCCATACGCGCGTGGCCTGGGCCAGGCTGGGCAATGGCGGGGCGACCGAAAGCGGCGGCGGATCGGCGTCGGGCATGGTGCCGTTGGTACTATCGCCGGCCCATCCTGCGCCAGTGAAGGTTTCACGGCATCGGGGAACGCCGCTCCCGCCCGCGGCGTTCGCGCCAGAGGCGGTTCGAGAACGAGGAGTTCATCATGCCGGCGAAATCCAAGGCGCAGCAGAAGGCGGCGGGGGCGGCGCTGTCCGCCAAGCGCGGCCAGACGGCCAAAAGCAAGCTCAAGGGCGCGTCCCGCTCCATGGTAGAATCCATGAGCGAAACGGAGCTCGAGAAAATGGCCTCGACCAAGCGCAAGGGCAAACCCGAGCGGGTCGCCAAGTCGAAGTGAGCCAAGGCGCATCGCCCGACGCAGCGCCGGACGGGGCGGCCGAAAGCGGGCTGGCGCGGGCGCTCTCGCCGACGCTGCTGATCCTGGTGGCGCTCGGCACCACGCTGGGCGCGGGCATCTATGTCGTCATCGGCGAGATCATCGGCAGCGCCGGCTACTGGACGCCGGTGGCCTTTCTCGTCGCCTGCGTGGTGGCGCTGTTCACCGGGACGAGCTTCGCGGAGCTGGCGGGACGCAATCCAAGTGCTGGCGGGCCGGTGGCTTGGGCCGACGACGCCTTCGGCCGGCGCTGGCTCTCGGTCGGCGTCGGCTGGGGCATCGTCGCCGTCGGCATCGCCTCCGCCGCCACCATCTCGACCGGCTTCGTCGCCTATATCGGCGCCTTCGTCCCGCTTTCCAAATGGTGGATCCTGCCGGTGGTGGTGGGCATCCCCACCGCCATCGCCATCGCCGGCGTGCGGGAATCGGCCATCGTCATGGCGGTGACGACGGTGGCCGGCCTGGTCGGCCTGGTGCTGGTGCTGTGGCAGGCGGGCGGCAACATCGGCGACTGGCCGCAGACGCTGGCGCTGGGCGACGCCGGTGGCGAGGCGGGCGGCGTGGAAGGTGGCCTGCTGCTGGGGATCGTGATCGGCGCGTTCCTGGCCTTCTACGCCTTCATCGGCTTCGAGGACATCGTGCATCTGGGCGAGGAGACCAAGGCGGCGCATCGCACCGTGCCGCTGGCCATCTTCGTCACTTTGGGCGTGGCGCTGGTCTTCTATCTGCTGATCGCGCTGGCCGCCGTTACCACCCTGCCGCCGCGGGAGCTGGCGGAAAGCAAGGTGCCGCTGGTCGCCGTGGTCGAACGCACCGGCATGAACGGGCTGATCGTCGGCGTGCTGGGCCTGGTCACCATCGCCGACGGGCTGTTCGCCCAGATCATCATGGTCTCGCGCACCGTCTACGACCTGGGCGAGCGCAGAAGGGGCGCGCCGCGATTTCTCTCCGCCCTCTGGCCGCGGACCAGGACCCCGGCCCTCGCCACGGCGCTGGCCGGCGGCATCATCCTGGCGCTGGCGCTGTTCTTCCCCACCCGGACCCTGGCTTCCGCCACCAGTGCGGTGATCCTGGTCGTCTTCTGCGTCGCCAACCTGGCGCTGATCCGGCTGAAGTCGCGGCAGGCGCTGCCGAAGGGGCGCTTCCGGGCGCCGGCGGTGGTGCCATGGCTGGGGGCGGGCTCGTGCCTGCTGCTGCTGGCGGCGCTGCCTTTCGCCGGCGGCGAGCACTGAGGGCGGAACCGGCATTACCGTCCCCCGTTTGCAGGGTGGAACCACCTGCAAGGGGAGCTACGCCATGAACGGCATCATCTACCTGGTCGGCCTGGTCGTCGTGATCATCGCCGTCCTGTCCTTCTTCGGCATTCGCTAGACCATTCACCGGAATTTGCGCGGCGCTTTCGCGGGGCAATCCCCGCGACGCCGGCGGGGAGATAGAAATGGCTGATACGACCAATGTCGTCGTCGCCGGCGGCGAGAACAATCGCTCCTATGTCGATTGGCCGGCGATCATCGCGGGCGCCGTGGTGGCGTCGGCGATCTCTTTCATCCTCTTCACCTTCGGCTCGGCCATCGGGCTGGGCATCGTCTCGCCCTATCGCGGTTCGGCCGTGCCCGGGCTGGCCGCGGTGGTGCTGTCGGCGGTGTGGGTGGTGTTCGTCGCCGTCTCCAGCTTCATGGCGGGCGGCTACCTGACCGGCCGCATGCGGCATCGCTTCTACGACGCCAACGAGCGCGAATCGAATGCGCGCGACGGCATGCACGGCCTGGTCATGTGGGGCCTGGCGGTGCTGATCGGGGCGGCCCTGGCGGCGGGCTCGCTGGGCAGCGCGGTGCGCGCCGGCTCGACCGTGGCGGCCGGCGCCGCGGCCGGCGCGGCCTCCGGGGCGCAGTCCGGCGCTTTCGACCTGGTGACGGACCAGCTCTTCCGCCCGTCCCCGACCGCGACGCCGCCGCGCAGCGACTCGCCCACGGAGTCGCCTCTCATCCTCCCGAGCAGGGCGGTGCGGCGATTGCAGTCGAT
>JBFXDA010000017.1:0-98213 GCA_050181585.1 Reyranellaceae bacterium | reverse complement strand
CCGCCATAAACCATTGCTATTACAGAGAAAATTGGCAACCGATGCAGGGGCACCAATTGGCTTGAGTTATTCGGGGCTTGCGGTCGAGGAGTTTCTGGAAGCGATGCCAGAGAACCGAAAGCAAGGACTCAATTGTCGGTTGTACGGCGGTTTTATCCGAGCCTGATGCTCAAGGTCCAAGCTTTGAGTCTCAATGAGTTGTTCGACCATTACGATGTCACTCCAATTCTCGTACTGAAATATGGTCTCAATATCCATACGGACCGGATGCCAACCGGTGGGGATTTGAGAGCGTCTGCCGAACCATGTGCTACAAGATGCCAGTTCCCAGAGGAGCGCGTCGGTGGGGCGGGGTAATCATTGCGCGATTAACCATATCGACATGATTGTCGATCCCGCTGCGTACGGAGAGTCTTGCTCGTGAAGCTCCGTTGTCACGTTGCCTGGTCAGCGCCTTCGGTGTCATCCAGCGGCCATATCGGACGGCGGACATGCTGATAGGCGAATCGTCTCAGCTCCTCGGAGACCAAACCACCGCTGTCGAAGAAGCGAACCTGCGAGGCGATGGGCTCGAAAGCTCCGCGGAAATGTTGGAGCGATTTCAGGCCGATCACTTGGCATCGTGCTGGTTCGATGCCGAAAGCGCGAAAGAAATTGAGGTCGAAGACCTGCATTCGACGGCTGATGATCACGATGTCGACGTTGCTGACGGAAACAAGCGCACTCTTGCCCAGGTGTAGAGTCCTCCCTTGGTACATTGGACCACTGGAAACGTATTCGCCGTCCGTGACCGTTCGAACGAACGCCTGCAAGATCACAGGTTCTCCGCCGCTCTCTGGAGCGATGTGTCCCCCGAGCTCGAGTTCAACTGTGGCCCCAGCGCCGGCCTGGTGCACGATGTCGGCGGCTGCCGGGTCCCAAATCCCTCCGAATACCGTTCCCGGGCGGTCCGCCCGGAGCAGGAGGCGAAGCAGATTGGTAGCGTCGCCGTGGCCGCCGCCGCCCGGGTTGTCGCTGTAGTCGGCGATGACAAGAGGGCATTGCCGGTTCCACGTCAGTTCCTCGAGCAGCCGGTCCGAGGTTGTCGGCTGAAGGCTGCTTTCCTGCCGCCGGTCCCAGATGGTTCTCGAAAGGTCGATCCCAAACGCCTTGTCCGAAGGTCCTGGAGTGCCGGAGACGACAACCGACGGGCCGGCTTCGAAGACGTCGGCCCAGGGGAATCCGGCCAGGACGCTGACCGAATTGCCCGTATTGCGTTCGAGGCTGTTTGCAACAGCCAAAAGATCCAGCATCTGTCCTTCGCTTGTCCGCCCGTGGTTGCAGCCAAACAAGGTTGCAGGCCGATGAAGCTCGCAACGATGCAGTAGGCCGGTCGTCATCTGTTGCGCCAGTAATTCGCCAGCCAGTCGTCCGCAGGCGAACGTGTCCACGTGCGGATAGGTGCGATAGGCAACGATCGTGTTCGCA
Organism: Reyranellaceae bacterium; assembly: GCA_050181585.1. Taxonomy (GTDB): domain Bacteria; phylum Pseudomonadota; class Alphaproteobacteria; order Reyranellales; family JAQSWP01; genus JAQSWP01. Next base: position 96,746 of record JBFXDA010000017.1, on the reverse strand, counting down.
TACATTGCCATCGCGTCGCTCACATTGGCGTGCAGATCCAGGGTGATGGCTATGGGTATCGTTGGGCCCACGATTTCCCGCACGCGCCTCAACAATTCCCCGTCAGCATCGGGGAACTTCTCGCTGACCATAGCCCCGTGCAAGGCGAGGAAGACGCCGTTTAAAGGCAAAGCCATGGCCAGCCGGTGTAACAGCTCCCCCGTAAGCGAAGTATAAGCCTCGGCGGAGACGATCCCGCACGGCGTGGCATCGGCTGACAGGCCGGGGACGACTATCCACTCATTCCGAGTTGCGACCCCCATGAAACCGCCGAGTTCGCTCGAGCTTCCCAGGTGCTCGGTGATTACCGACTCGCCGATATGCAGTTCGCGCTGCTTGAAGTTCTCTAGGCCACAGGGAAGCCTGCAAAAGGTATTTGTTTCGTGCATGAACTGCGAAACGAATACCTTCGCCTTTCGTCTCTCCACTTATTCCTCGCACTAGTTAATCAGCATGTCGGGCAACCATAGGATGAGACCGGGAATGTACGTGCAGAGCAGCAGCACAGCGATCATCGGTATCAGCGGAATCCAGATCCTCCTGCTCACCTGGGAGACCGTCCGTCCGGTGATCGTGGAGGCGACGTATAGGCAGACACCGTAGGGCGGCGTGATGAAGCCGATCGACAGGTTCAGGCACACGACGACCGCGAAATGGATTGGGTCGATATCGAAGCGGGCGGCGATCGGCATCAGGATCGGCGCCAGGATCAGGATCGACGCTACGCTTTCCATGAACATCCCCACGATCAGCAGAAGAACGTTTATGATGAGGAGATACAGAAACGCGCTATCGGAAACGGACTGCAGCCATTCGCCTAGCACTCCCGGCACATTCTGACTGGCGACGATCCATGAGAATATGCTGGCCGTTGCGATGATCATCATAACGGCAGCCGAGATCGCGCCCGTCTGGATCACCATTGGCGGTAGGTCGGAGATCCGGAGCTCCTTGTAGACGAAGAATGAGACGATCAATCCTACGATGACTGCAAGGCACGCTGCTTCCGTTGGCGTTACGATACCGCCCACGATGCCGCCCACGATGACGAACGGGAGGCTCAACGCCGGTACTGCTCTGTACGCAGTGTAGGCGACATTCCGGATCGTGAACTCCTGTCGGTCGGTGTTTCCTTCGTGACGAGCAAAGAGATACGAAACGAGCATCATGCCTATCGCCATGAGGATGCCCGGGATGATGCCGCCTAGGAACATGGCGCCCACTGACAGATTCGAGATCATCGCGAAGACGACCATCATGATGCTTGGCGGAATGATCGGCCCTAGCGCGCCGGCGGAAGCGACGATCGCGGCTGAGTAATCTGCGTCGTATTTCCGCCGTTTCATTTCCGGCGTCAGCATGGACGCGATTGCCGCCGTATCGGCCGAACCGGATCCGGATATGGCTGAGAGACCCGACCCTCCGAGGATCGCTACATAGTAGAGGCTGCCGCGTATCCAGCCCACGAGGGATAGGGCAAGGTCGATAATGCAGCGAGCGATGCCGCCTTTTTCCATCACCAGGCCGGCGAAGACGAAGAAGGGAATCGCCATCAGGGGAAAAGAATCCAGCCCCGCGTAGATGCGCAGTGCGATCAGGCTCAATGGCGTATTGGTCGTCGTGATCAGGATGAGGGCTCCGGCAATGCCGAGCGCGAAGACGACCGGTGCGCCGGAGAACAGCATTCCAACGAAGGCTGCAAAGGTGAAAATCATTCGACGTAGACCTTCTCGCTCCTGCCGGCCTTGCGCAGCGTTGCGATGACGAATTCCAGAGCGAGGTAGATCACCCCGATGGGCAAGGCCGAGTAGATCCAGGACATCTTCACCTGCAAGCCTGGCGTCGTTTGCATCTCGCCGATCTCGATCAGATCGAGACTTCCGACAAAGACCAGCCAAAGGAACCAGATTGACGCGATTACGACGAAGACATTGATCACGACGATCGCGCGCTTTGGCAGTCGCGCCACCACGATGTCGACGCCGACATGGATGCCGAGGCGCGCCGCAATGCCTGCGGCCAGCAGGACCATCCAGATCTGCGCGATGGTGGCGATCTCGACCGCCTCGGCGATCGGGAACTTGAAGATGTAGCGGCCGAAAATCTGGGCGGTCACCGAGATCATCATTACCAGGAACAGCGCGATTACGCCGAATTCCGCAGTCCGCCTTATTATTTTCAAAGCGACACTCAGATTGGACATCAACATCGATCGCAACCCTCCGACCACGGGCACGAGAGCAGCCAGATGGCGCATGGCCATCTGGCTGGGACGCTCTTGGAGCTACTGTCGTGCAGCGATGATCTGGTCGAGGATCTTCTTGTCGGAGGGATCCGTGACGAATTTCGCATACACGGTTTTGGCCGCCTCGCGGAACTTCTCTGGATCGGGCTTTGTTACCTTCACGCCAGCCTTCTGAAGATCCGCCAAACGACTTGTTTCGGAGTCCGCATAAGCCTTTCGCTCGACCACCGCCCCGGCCTTGGCCGCTTCGACCAGAACTGCCTGCATATCCTTGGGCAGCGCCTGGAACCTCTTCTCGGACATGATCACGGGGATCACCAACGAAGTCCACGAGACCATCGCCCACTGAGGCGCGACCTCGAAGAAGCGCTGGGCATAGTAGTTGCTGTTGCCTGCTTCTGCCCCGTCCACGACGCCGGACTGCAGCGCGCCGTACACTTCGCCATAGGCGAGGGGAGTGGGATTCGCTCCGAAGGCCTGGAAAGCGGAAACGTGGATCGGGCTCTGCATGGTCCGGATCTTCAACCCTTTCAGGTCGGACATGTCGTTGATCGCCTTCTTAGTCATGATGTGGCGAAAACCTGCTTCCTGCCACGCCAGCAGCCTGAAACCTCGCGCCAGCATCGCGCGGCCGAGTTCTTCGCCGATCGGGCCGTCGAGGACTCGGTACATGTGAGTCCGGTCGTCGAAGAGAAACGGCAGATCCAGGACCTTCAACGCCGGCACGAAATTTGCCAGAACTGCGGTCGTAGGGTTTGCGATATCGATCGTGCCGAGCAGCAGGCCTTCGACCATCTCCTTTTCCTGGCCGAGTTGGCTGTTGGGGAACACCTGGATCTGGAGGCGTTCCCCGCTCTTTTCCTTGGCCACCCGTGCCATTTCATCGAAGCCGGCCTGGTACGGCTCGGTCGTCGCGGCGGAATGACCAGCCTTTAGCGCGATCGATTGCGCAACCGCGACGCTCGCAAGGGCACAACACAGCAGGCCCGATGCGATCCCAATTGCAGCTTTAGCGATACGATTCTTCATCCCCGGCCTCCACTTCAATTGATTGAGGTGCGTTCGAACGATGAGGCCATTGAATATTTTCGTCAACGAAAAATAATATCATTGTAGAATATTTATTGTCCCAGTGACATGATCGGGCGCAACGGAGGAGATCGGCGACATGAAGCATAAAATTCGCGGCTGCTTTTCAGTGATGGTGACGCCGTTCGGTGACGACGGCGCGGTCAACGAGGCGAGCCTCAGACGATATGTCGAGTGGCAAATTGTGCAGGGGATTCACGGGCTAATCCCGCTCGGTAGCACCGGGGAATTCCTCTCGATGTCCGACGAGGAGAAGACCCGCGTCGCTTCGGTCGTGATCGACCAAACAAAGAAGCGGGTTCCCGTCCTGGTCGGGACCGGCGCTGAATCGACCGACGACGTCATCCGCTACTCGGTCGAGGCGGAGCGTCTGGGGGCCGACGGCGTCATGATCATTCCCCCCTTCTACTCGACGCCGACCGAAGACGAGCTGTTCGAGCACTATCGCCGGATCGGCGACAAGGTCGGCATTCCGATCATGATCTACAACAATCCCGCGACCGCCAATGTCGACATGACGCCGAGGATCGTCGCGCGCCTTTCCGAAATCGATAACGTCAAGTACATCAAGGAATCGACGATGGACGTGACGCGGATCCGCGACATCCTCGAGTTCAGCCAGGGCCGCATTACCGTCTTCGGCGGCATCATGGGGTATGAGTCGTTCCTGGAAGGCGCGGAAGGCTGGGTCTCCGTCGGCTCCAACATCCTTCCGGAGGCCTGCGCGGCCCTCTTCGTCGAATGCGCCGACAAGCTCAACGTGAGGCGCGGCCGGGAGATCTATCACCAGATCACCCCGCTTCTTAGGCTGGTCGGCGGGCATCGCTACGTGAGCGCGACCAAGACGGCCCTCAATCTCATGGGATTCTCCGTCGGCAAGCCGCGACCGCCGCGGCTGCCCTCGCCGCGTCACGAGATCGACGAGGTGGCAGCGGTGCTGAACAGCGTGGGCGTTGCCCTTAAGGCTGTGGCTTAAGAGCCTTCTCCCAAGGTGCTTCTGACCAGTTCTCTGGCCAGAAGCATGCTTGGGTCGATAAGCGATTGTGCGCCAGGCGGCGGCGGGATCAGTGGAAGCTCCGTGCAGGCGAGAATGACGATTTCCGCCCGCAGCGAGCCGAGAATGCGGGCAAAGGACTCCTTGACGATCGATGCCTCACCGCCATACGTCTTTACGTCATAGATCAACTCGTGCACCGCTCCTGCGGAAACCGCCTCGACGTCGAACTCGTTGAACAGCTTCTGGTAAGGAGACCATGCGCTGCTACTCATGACGGCGGCGCTTCCCAGGAGCGCTACCCGTTTCGTTGCCAGGCTCCGCAGTTCCTGCATTACCACGTCCACGATCGAGACGAATCTGGACCGGATACCCATTTCCTCAATACGCGGCTGGAAATAGTGCAGCGTGTTGCAAGCTATCCCGTAGGATTCGGAAGATTGTCCGATTTCCGACACGCACCGCTTCAAAACCGACCATACTTCGGTCTCGTATTCCTCGAGTTCCATTGACAGTCCAAGAATCGGGTCTGAAACGATCCTGACCCGCGGAGCATCGATGTCGCCACAGAAGGACTCGCCCGTTGAAGTGCGAGTCACGAAAAGAATCTTCTGCCAGAGATCGATGCCAGCTTCCGGCCCGGAACCTGCTACGACACCGATGCTGGAGCGCGACCGTGCAGCTTCAACCTTCTGCGCGGTCCAGCGTTTGGACTGAGCAGGGATCATTGTAGGTGAGTTCATCATCACCTACATAATAGCGAACTTTTCTTACTAGAGAATAGTTCTCTCATAAGACGATAATATTGCCATAACGAGGCAGTGCGAGTAACTATCAGGCCGGCCTTCGCGAGGCCCATGTCAAGCAAGGGGGAGAAATGCCCAAGACTCTTCTTCGAAAGGCCAGTTCTATGCGTTTGAGAGACCCGGTTCTGAAACGTCGCCCGATGGTCGAGAGCGTCCCCAAGAGCGAAGGCACCGGTGAATTAGGCTCCACTTTACGGCTCGGGACGAACGTCGGAGAGCTGCGCCGTGCCCGAAACCTCACCCTCAAGCAACTGAGCGAAATAACCGGCGTAAGCGTTTCGGCGCTGTCGAAGATCGAGAATGACCAGGCGGGCCTCTCGTTCGAGACGGTGATGAAGATCGTCCAGGGCCTTAACATCAGCATCGACGAATTGGTTTCCAATGATACCTCGGCTCCGTCGGGCCGCCGGGTCATCAACCGCGCCCATACGGGTATGCAAGTCAGGAACGGCAACTACAGCTACGAAATCCTATCGACCGAGCTGACCCGAAAGAAGATGGTGCCGCTGATCACGACGGTGTGGCAGCGGGAAATCGAGTCCTTTGGCGAGTACAGCAAGCATCGCGGCGAAGAGTGGATGTACGTGCTGTCGGGCGCGATCCGCATGTACACCGACTACTATAGTCCCACCGATCTCCACGTCGGCGACAGCATCTATATCGACAGCGACATGGGGCACGCCATGATCTGCATCAGCGAGGAAAACGCGCGCGTCCTGTCGGTGTGCTGTGGCGAACTCTCCAAGCACGTCGCTCCCGGTTCCTCTTCCTGATCGAGTATCAATGGTGATTAGCGTTCTTTCCCTTGGCGGCACGATTTCGATGCAACCTGCGTCGCAGGGCGCTGGTTTGGTTCCCCAATTGTCGGCTGAAAGCCTGGTGGAAGGACTGACGCGCACTGCTCGCGCCGTTAAGGCGCGCTCGTTGATGACAGTCGCCAGTTCGGCGCTTGCCTGGCCGGACGTCTTCAGGCTGGCGGAAGAGATCCGCAATGAAGTCGCTTCGGGCGCGAAAGGGATCGTGGTCACGCAGGGCACCGACACGATCGAGGAGGTCGCCTTCGCGATCGACTTGCTCGTCCAGGCCGATGTCCCGATCGTCTTTACCGGCGCCATGCGAAGCCCGTCTTTGCCCGGCTCCGATGCAAAGGCGAACCTGAGCGATGCCATCGAAGTTGCCTCCAGCCCGCAAGCGCGAGGCTTCGGAACGTTGGTCGTCATGGCCGAGCAGATTCACGCGGCGCGATCTGTACAGAAGGTGCACACGACGAGCTATCTCGCTTTCGCCTCCGTAAACGGTGGTCCGCTGGGCTATGTCCGGGAAGGTAGGACTACTCTGCTCTACAATCCCACTCGCGCCGACCTGGGCACCATCCGCCCAACCTACAGCCCTGCCCTGAAGCCCGTCGCACTGGTCAAGCTCGGCCTGGACGACGACGGCTTTCTCCTCGATGGCCTCTCGGCCAAGGTGGCGTCCGGACTTGTGGTCGAAGGCTATGGCGGTGGCCATGTCATGCCGGCCTGCGTCGACAAGCTGGAACGGTTGCGGCAGGAGATGCCCGTCATCATTGCCGCCCGGCCGCGCGGTGGCAGTACCCTAAGCAAGACGTACGGCTTCGAGGGATCCGAGATAGACCTGCTGAATCGCGGGTTTATCACCAGCGGTCTGCTCGACGCCCTGAAGGCGCGTGTATTGCTGGTCGTCCTGCTTCAGGGGGAGAAAACGAAGTCCGAGATACGCGGCGCCTTCCACGTCTATGGGGGATCTTAAGGCATATTCTCTGATTCGATAAATGTTTCCTTGACGAGAATTTGAACTACTCGGTATGGTCGGCAGGCAGATGCAGCGCAGGGAGAGCCGCATGCCGAAGCTTGTTAGTGACACCGACATCGCCAAGTACGAACGCGACGGCTTCCACTTTCCGGTCCGCGTCTTTCCGTCGGAAAAGGCCGCCTACTACCAGCAGTGTGTTGCAGAAATGCGGGCCAATCTGGGCGGCACCATCAGCAAGGCCCATGCCCAAAAATCGAACCTGCTCTTCAAGTGGGTCGACGAACTCGTTCACGAACCACTGCTGCTCGATGCCGTCGAGGACCTGATCGGGCCCAACCTGCTCCTTTGGTCGACAGAGTTCTTCTTCAAAGACCCCGGCGACAAAAGGTTCGTGTCTTGGCATCAGGACGATACCTATTGGCATCTAGAGCCCGCGATCGAGGTCACCGCATGGATCGCGGTTTCCGACGTTCCCGAGCAGGCGGGGCCGGTACGATTCATCAAGGGAAGCCACACCGCATCACGCTACAAGATCGTGAACCAGCCCGATGCCAACAATATGCTGCAAAGCGGACAGATCGCCCAGGGCGTCAACGAAGAGGACGCGGTAAGCGCGGTTCTCAAGGCCGGTGAAGCCTCGTTCCATCACACCAGGACACTGCATGCCTCTCGGCCGAATACCTCATCGTTCGCCAGGATCGGCGTTGCGGCGCGCTTCATCCCTACCCACGTTCGTCAACTCAACGCTCGTGAATCGGCCATGCTGATGCGCGGCACCGATCAGTACGGCTACTTCGATCTCGAACCGCGGCCGGCCGCCGACATGGACGCCGCAGCCGTGGAGGCGCATCGCGACGCTGTTGCCCGGCATATGGGTAACCTTCAGGGCCAGAACTACCAGGCCGGTATTTCATAGTCTCCACTGATATGCGTTCCGCGACCGTGAGACTGCAGCGTCCAACGGATCATGCCCGCTCTGCCGGCACGGTGCAGTTTCGCTTCGACGGTGAGGTGGTTCAGGCTTTCGCCGGCGAAACAATAGCCGCCGCCTTGGCGGCAAAGGGCATTGTTGCCCTTCGACGTACCGCAAACGGAAAGATGCGCGGCCAGTACTGCGGCATGGGGACTTGCCAAGATTGCCGCGTGACTGTGGATGGCAGGATCGGCCAACGCGCCTGCCTCACCACGGTCGCCGAAGGTCAGGACATTCGATCGGCAAACCCCATCCACATGCCGATCGACGCGCTATCCGACCTCGCGCCTGCGCCGACCGCTTCGTCGCCGGAGACAATCAGCCCCGATGTTCTGGTCATCGGCGCCGGCCCGGGCGGATTGTCGGCGGCGGAGGCGGCGGCGCTTGCGGGGGCGTCGGTCATCGTCTTGGACGAACGCCCCGATTCGGGCGGTCAGTTTTTCAAGCCACTCGCTTTACCGCTGAGAGCTTCGAAGCTGTATCAGGACCGGCAATTCGAAGAGGGGCGTGCGCTCATCGATCGTGTGCGTTGCGCAGGTGTGACGATCGTCCAGGGCGTCACGGTCCTCGGCGCCTTTTCCCCGCACGAAATATCGGCGGCGCAGCGAGACCGGCAGGTGGTTTACACGCCGCGCCGCCTGATCCTTGCTCCAGGGGCCTACGAGCGCAGCGTTCCGTTCCCAGGTTGGACCACGCCTGGAGTGATGACGACGGGCGCGGCGCAAACCCTCGCCCGTTCCTATGGCGTGGCGCCTGGCAGCCGCATTCTCATTGCCGGCAACGGGCCTCTCAATCTCCAGCTCGCTCATGAGCTTCTGCGCCGTGGCGCGGACGTCGTTGCCGTTCTCGAAGCCGCAGATCCCTTTCGCTTCCCCCAGGTTTTCAGGGCGATCGAACTCGCTCGCCGCTCGCCCCGGCTTGCCTGGGATGGCCTTTCATACCTTCGCACGATGCGGCAGCACGGCGTTCCACTCTTGCGTTCTCGGGCCATTCACAGCGTCGAAGGCGGCCAGCGGGTCGAGGCCGCGTATTTCGGTCGGCTTCGGCCGGACGGGAGCATGGACAGCGCATCTCTGACCAGGCTCGAAGTCGACGCGGTCTGCGTTGGTTATGGTTTCCTTGCGTCGACTGAGCTTGCCCGCATTCTCGGATGCGATCATCATACCGTCCAATCGCACCTGAGCTTCGAGGCGACCACTACAAGCGACAACGGCGCGACGAGTGTCGATGGCGTCTACGCGGTTGGCGACGGTGCTGAACCGAAGGGAGCCCGCGTGGCGATGGCGCGGGGGTATCTTGCCGGACAGGCCGCTGCGCGGGAACTCGGGTTCCACGCGGACAGCAAGGGCTGCCGGCACGCGACAAGCCGTTTGCGGTCGGCGCTGCGGTTCCAGTCGTCCTTATGGTCGATGTTCAAGGCGCCCCCCGTTTATCTGTCGTCGATCGCCGATGAGACCATCGCCTGTCGCTGCGAGGAGATTTCCTTCGGCGCTCTCAGACGCGCGGTCGACGACGGTTTCGACAGCATTGCGGCTCTCAGGCGCAAATGCCGGCTGGCCATGGGGCACTGCCAAGGGCGCTACTGCGTGCCGACCGCAGTGCATTTGCTTCGAGCGGCCGGCCACACGGCCTCAACGGCGGACTTCACGACACGCTTTCCGGCGAAGCCAGTGCCTGTGTCTACCCTTACCTACGAAAAACCAGAATGGGGCAGTCATGCGCAGGCCTCTCCGGTAGATCTCGGAACGCCGCCCTCTAGTCCCCCCTTGCCGGACCGAACGGCGGACATCGTCGTGATCGGCGCCGGGATCATGGGCGCGTGCCTCGCCTACTACCTTTCGCGCGCCGGCCTGAATGTCGTCGTGCTCGACCGCGACGACGCCAACAAGCAGGCTTCTGGTTCGAACGCCGGCAGCCTGCACGTGCAGCTCCTGTCGTACGACTTCGGCAGTAAGGCGCAGGCCGGTGGCGGCCCCGCAGCAGCCGCGCTGCCGCTCGGACCTAAATCCGTCGCGCTATGGCGCGAACTGCAGCAGGATTGCCGCGAAGAATTCGAACTCGCCACGACCGGCGGCTTGATGGTTGCCGACAGCGAAGCCGGCATGGGCTTTCTCCGCGCAAAGGCGTCGCTCGAACGCAGCTTCGGGATTGACAACCACATCGTCGGCCCAAAAGAGCTTCGAGACCTGGCGCCCGCGCTCTCCGATCGCCTGGCCGGCGCCGAGTACGTGCCGCTCGAGGGCAAGATCAATCCCCTTCGCGCCACCTACGGCGTTCTCAATCGCGCAAAGCAGCTCGGGGCTGTGTTTCTCCGGGGCGCGAACGTTACCGCCATCGAGCGCATCGGGACAATGTGGCGGATATCGACGTCCCGATGTCGGGTTGATTCGCCAAGAGTGGTCAACGCAGCGGGCCCCTGGGCGCGAGAGATCGCATCCCTGGTCGGCATTGAGGTGCCGGTTCGCGGCAGCCCGCTTCAGATGATTGTCACCGAGCGTTCCCCGCCCCTGGTGACGCAGCTGCTCGCTCATGCGGATCGACATCTTAGCCTAAAGCAGGCTTCTACGGGCGGGATGATCATTGGCGGCGCCTGGCCGGGGCGGCGTAGTCCGGTTGCCCGCCAGATTTCGGTGACCCGGGAAAGCGTCGAGGGAAACCTCTGGGTGGCAGCGCTGGTGTTGCCTCACCTTCGCAAATTGCACGTCATCCGGGCTTGGGCTGCGATGAACATTAACATTGACGGTGCGCCGATCCTTGGCGAGGTGCCGGGGCGCCCTGGCTTTTTCAACGCTGTGACGTCCAGCGGATATACGCTGGCGCCGGCTGTCGCGTTCCTGACATCGCAGATCGTCGCCGGAAAGGCGACGGACATCGATGTCAGTTCCTTCAGTATCGAGAGGTTCTGAGCGGTTCATGGCCGATTCATATCGGCCAATGGGAAGGATTTGACGGATGCATTTCAGCGGCAAGACGGCACGGGACGCGCAGGCTTGGCTCGAAGCGAAGTCGATCGAGAATGTCAGGGTCGAGTGGCCGGACATCAACGGTCTTTCGCGTGGCAAGGTCGTGCCGGCGATCCGCTTCGCAGAGCTGGCGGTCAAAGGCATTCAATTCACCGCGGTCGCCACGGCCTTCGATGCCGATACGGTCCCCGCGCTTGGCAGCGGATGGGGCGAGGAAAACGGCTTTTCGAATATCGTCGCAAAACCGGATCTCCAGAGTCTGTGCGTCCGACATCCCGGCACGGCGGTGGCCCAGGTTCAGACGGACTTCTTCGACTTCGCGGGCCAGGCTTTGAACTTGTCGCCCCGGGCAGCACTCAAGAATGTGCTTGCGCGACTAAAGGCGCGGGATCTTACGGCTCGCGTCGCGCCCGAGGTCGAGCTCTATCTGTTGACTGAGAATGGCGTACCCTTGGGCACGGGCATGCCATGTTATGGTTTGCAGAACGTCGCCGAGCAGGATGTGCTGCTGTCGGCGATGATCGAGACGCTCAAGAACTACTGGTCCGTCGAAGGCTGGCACCACGAGCATGGCCCGGGACAATTCGAGTTCAACGTGGCCCACGAAGAGGCGCTTTCGGCCGCCGATCGGCTGCATTTCGGTCGCCAGGCGCTTGCCGACACGGCCCGACGGCATGGCGCAGTTGCAACTTTTATGGCCAAACCGTTCAGCGACAGGAACGGATCGGCCTGTCAATTGAACGTGTCTCTACAGACGAGTGACGGCAAGAATGCCTTTCACGACGCCGCTGCGCCCGATCGCCTGTCCTCACTATGCCATGCCTTCATCGCCGGCATCCTGGAAAGGTTCGATGAGCTTGCGCTTGTCTTCCTGCCCTACGGCAACTCCTACAAGCGGATCGTCCCGGGTTACTTCGCGCCGGTGAAGAAGGCCTGGGGCCTCGACAACCGGACGGCGGCGGTGCGGGCGATCAACGAGAGCGAGGCTGCGACCCGAATCGAGTTCCGGGTCGGGGGCGCAGACATTGGCGCGCATTTCGCCATCGCCGCCCTGCTTGCAGCAGGGTTGGACGGTATCGAGAGAAACCTTCCCCTCGCACCGGTTGCGGTTGGCAATCTCGAACACCAGCAATGTCCATCGGTTGCATCGACTTGGAGCGAGGCGCTCTCTCTGTTCGCTAGATCCGATTGGCCCGCCACGGCGTTCGGGCGCGACATCCACCGGATCTTCACCAAGGTCAAGGAGGCCGAGCTGCAACGCTACAGTCGTGCAGTTACTGACATTGATCGCAATCTCTATTTGCGAACCATCTAAGCGGAGCGCTTCATGCGAGATCTGACAGGATACGGATTGCAACGTCCGACCATTACGTGGCCAAATGGCGCAAAGGTCGCTCTCTCGCTCGTGGTCAATTACGAGGAAGGCGCCGAGGCCGCCATTGGAGATGACTCGGGCGCACATGAAACTCGAGGCGAACTCGCTTCGGACGTGCCGCTATCGATGCCGGATCTGGCCATCGAGCAGATGTTTAATTATGGTACCAGGGCGGGCTTGCCGCGGTTGCTGGAGCTCTTTTCCAGGCATCGTATGCCGACGACCTTCTTCATGTGTGGAAGGGCGGCCGAGAGAACGCCGGAGCTCGCTAGAAAGGTGGCCGAGTTGGGCCATGAGATAGCCTGTCACGGTTATCGCTGGATCAGCTATGCCGAGGTTACGGCGCTGGAGGAGAAGGCTGACCTAGAGCGAGCTGTCGAAGCATTGACCGCCGTGACGGGCGTCCGCCCGCTGGGCTTCTACAGTCGGTGGGGCGCGAGCACGCGTACCCGGGAAAACCTTCTGAAGCTCGGTTTCGTATACGACTCCAACTCATATGACGATGACCTTCCCTTCTATGACTTTTCCCATGGCGCACCTGTTCTGATCGTTCCCTATGCGCTCGATACAAACGACTACAAGTTTTTCTCGGGTGATCCTTGGGGAACGGCCAACGCCTTCTTGGACTACCTGAAGACCGCGTTGGACGTTCTCCTTGAGGAAGGCGACCGCGGCCAGACCAGCAGCATCTTGAACGTCGGGCTGCACCTGCGAATCATCGGGCGCCCAGCCCGCTTCGCAGGCCTTTCAAAATTCGTGCAGCATGTCGCGAGCCTGGGCGACCGCGTGTGGGTTGCCCGGCGAATTGACATCGCCCGTCACTGGCTGGCGACCTGTCCGCCGACGCAGGCTAGGCACTCCTGATCCCGCGTGGCTTTGGTGAAGCTTCGCTTTGCTTTCGTTGCCGGGACGATAGAGGCTTAGAAAGCTACTTAGAGGGTGTGAACAACCTCGACACGATGCCTGCTGCCGAAGCGCACCGCCTCTCGGCATGTCGGAGCGCGCCAGCTATTCCCTGTTGAGCATAACAGCCATACCAAGTCCGGTCTTTCTGGCGCCTGCCGCCCGTTCTCGGCAACCTAACGGCATCGTGGAGCCAACCGGAAGGGAAGAGGGCATAGCGGTCATGGGCCAGGATCTGGATATCCGCCCCCTCGGCGAAACCCTGGGAGCAGAAGTGCTTGGGTGCGACCTCGATACCATCGACGCGCAGGGGCTGGCGGAGCTGGGCCGGGCGCTGCAGTCCCATGGCGTCATCGTGTTGCGCAACCAGAAGATCGCGCCGGCTTCGCAGGTCAGGTTGGCCGAGTCGCTGGGGCCGATCGAGATACCGGTGGTCTCCGAGTACCTGCTGCCGGCACAGTCCGAGATCCTGGTTCTCTCCAACATCGTGCGCAATGGCCGGCCGATCGGAGCGCGGGATGCCGGGCAATGGTGGCACGTGGACATGTCCTACCAGGTGCCGCCCAGCCGCTGCACGCTGCTGCACGCGATCCAGATCCCCGTCGACCAACAGGGCCGGTCGCTCGGCGATACGCTGTTCGCCAGCGCCGCCGCCGCCTACGATGCGCTGCCCGAGGCCGACAAGGCCCGTCTCTCCCGACTCCTCGCCGTTCACAGCCACGGCTGGCGCTACGCCCAGGTGGTGAAGGAAAGCGGCGGCGCCCGCCGCGAGCTGTCGGAAGACGAGCGCCGGCGCAATCCGGACGTGCTCCATCCCGTCGTGCGCCCGCATCCGGCGACCGGGCGGCCCTGCCTGTACGTCAACGAAGGCTATACCGCGCGCATCGACGGCATGAGCGAGGCCGACAGCGCCGCCCTGCTGCAACGTCTCTTCGACCACATCACCCAGCCGCGCTTCCTGTACCGCCACAACTGGCGGCCGGACGATCTGGTGATATGGGACAATTGCCTGGTGCAGCATCGCGCTACCGGTGGCTACGACCCCTCGCAGCCGCGCCTGATGCACCGAATCTGCGTCCGCGACCAGGCCAGCGCCGCCGGCGCCGCCGGCGCCGCCCTGCACTAGAACAAAGCAATCTGCGGGAGGAAAAAATGCACGACACGATACGCCGCCGGTTTCTCGGCTCAATTGCCGCCGCCTTCGTTGCCCTTGCCGTCGGTATCGCCGGCCCCTCGGCCGTCCGGGCTGAAAGCAACGAGATCAGCATCGCCAAGGCACACGGCATTTCCTACCTGCCGTTCATGATGATCGAGCATTTCAAGCTAATCGAGAAACATGCGGCCAAGGTCGGCATCGCCAACGCCAAGGTGAACTGGCAGCAATTCGCCAATGCGGCGGGAATGAACGATGCGTTGCTGTCGGGCAACGTCGACGTGGCCGGCATCGGCACGCCCGGCTTCCTCATCATGTGGGACCGCACCAAAGGCAATCTCAACGTCCGCGGCGTGGCGGCGATGAACTCGATCCCGATGGTGCTGAACACCCGCGAAGACAGGATCAAGAGCATCAAGGACCTCAAGGAGACCGACCGCATCGCGCTGGCCGGCGTGAAGGTCTCGGTCACCGCCATCGTGCTGCAGATGGCTGCCGAGCAGGCCTTCGGCAAGGGCAAGGCCTTCGCGCTCGATCACCTGACGGTGTCGATGGCGCATCCGGACGGCCTGGCGGCGCTGCTGTCGGGCAAGAACGAGGTCAACCTGCACTTCACCTCGCCGCCCTTCTCCACGTTGGAGCTCAAGCAGCCGGGCATCCGCACCATCCTGAACTCCGACGACGTGCTGGGCGGCCCCGCCACCTACGTCATGGTCGAGGCGTCGGAGAAATTCCACAAGACCAAGCCCAAACTCTACGCCGCCTTCCTCGCCGCCCTCAAGGAATCGATCGCCATGATCAAGGAGGACCACAAGCGCGCGGCGCAAACCTATCTTGCCGTGACCAAGAGCAACGAGCCGATCGAGAACATCCTGGCCAACCTGGCCGAACCGTCGGTCGACTTCACCACGACGCCGAACGGGGTGATGAAATATGCCGAGTTCCTGCATCGCATCGGCACGATCAAGAACATGCCTTCGAGCTGGAAGGACCTGTTCCTGCCGGAGATCCACAACGAGCCGGGCAGCTGAGCGCCGCCGCCGCGGCCTGCGCGACCCCGGCCGCGCCGCGCGGGCTGGGGTCGGTTCGTTCTACATTGATGAATAGAGCGGATTGAAACGATTCTAGAGCCCGCCCATCAGGCGGCGCGCGTTCTTCGCGAAGACCGCCGCGGCAATGGCCGGGGGGAAATGCCACTGGCGGTAGGAATCGACCGCCGGCGCCAGGGGTTTGAACGGATAGGCGGTGCCGAACAGCGTCCGGTCGGCCAGGTAATGGAGTGCGGCCTTGGCATAGGTATCGCTGCCGGGAATCGGCCCCAGCATGTACTGGTCGGGCGACAGCCAGACATTGCGGCAGGAGATGGCGATCGCCACCATCTCCGCCGCCCAGGGCCAGGCGGCATGGGCGACATGGATGGCCAGCCGGGGAAACGCCAGGGCGAGATTGTAGATCTGTGCGGGATGGGCGCGCTCGACCGGCTGGCGTTCGCTGGCCTGCAGTACCGAGGACAGCGTGATGCTGACCGGCAGGTCAAGCGCGACGCATCGCTCGTAAACAGGAAACAGCCGCGGATCGTCGGCGCGGCCGATTTCGGGCACCAGGCTCGGCTCGATCGAGACGCCGCGGAACCCGTGCTCGCCGACGAACCGGTCGATCTCGGCCAGGATCGCGTCAGTCGGCTGGCCGACGTCGATGCCGACCCAGGCCACGAAGCGGCTGGGATGGACCCGCACCAGCCCGGCAATTTCCTCGTTGGGGACCGAGCCCAGGCCGCCGGCCGATTGCCGCCCCATTACCACGCCGATGGCGACGCCGGCGGCGTCCATTTCCTCCAGCAGGTCCGCGATCGCGCCGGTATCGGCCGAGGCCGGCCGGGGGAAGTCGGGATGCCAGGTGGCGCTTTTGCCGCCCGGGGCGAACAGCGGCGTCTTCAGCCAGCTCGGCAGCGGCGGCCGCAGCCGCATATCGATAATCTCGGTCACGCGTCGGTCCCGGTTATGTCGTAGTGTCGAAGCGATGGGCGAAGGCCTCGGCGTCGTCCTCGGGCCGGTAGCCGAGTTGGTCCATCGCCGCGCCGATGTCCCAGTACCGGCGCGTATTGCCGGAGATGCCATAGAACACGCCCCAGTCCAGCGGCGACTCGATCGCGCGCCAGACCATTTGCGCCAGATCGCGCGGCGAAATCCAGGTGCTGAGCTGGCGCGCGTCCTCGGGCTCCTTGCGGAACGAGCCGATGCGCAGGCAGATGGCGGAAATCCCGTGCAGGTCGACATAGAGCCTGACCAGGATCTCCGACATGGCCTTGGAGGCGCCGTAATAGCTGTCGCCGCGCAGCGGCGTGGCCGAATCGCAGCCGGCGCCGACCGTCTCCCAGAAACCGGTGGCGTGGTTGGACGAGGCATGGACAAGGCGGCGGACGCCGGCGGCGCGCATGGCTTCGAGGACGTTGTACGTCCCCGCCACGTTGAGATTGAGCGCATCGTCCCACGGGGCGGTCATCGACACCGCCGCCGCCAGATGGATCACCGCGTCGACGCCCTCGACCGCCCGGCGCATGTCGGCCGCGCTGAGGATGTCGCCGACGACGATCTCGTCGTCGCGCCCGGTTCCGGCCAGGGCCGGTTCGCCCGGCCGCTGCAGCAGCCGGAACCGGTAGCGCTCGGCAAGCAGCGGCCTGATCTCCCGCGCGACGCGGCCGCTGGCGCCGGTAATCAATACCCGTCGTCCCGACATGCCCTTGGCCATGGATACGAACTCGCGTGGGGGAGAAGGCCGGCAACTATAGCCAGAAGCCGCGACCCAGCGAGTGCACTAACAGATATGCCGGAATGTGCAGGACGCGGCAGCGGCTATGGCTACGAAGCGGCCCTGACCCGGGGCAGGTGGATCAGTTCGCCGCCCAGGCTCGAGACCTTGCGCGACTCGTCGCGGACGATCTCCATCAGCTTCTTGGCCAGCGGCGTCACCGGCTGGTGGCTGGCCGTCATCATCAGCAGGATGCGGGTGATCTGCGGCTTGTTGATGCGGCAGGCCGAAACGCTGCCGTCGCGCAGGGCACGGGCGAAGGAGGCCATCGGCAGCACGCCGTAGCCGGCGCCCGCCTCGATCAGTTCGGTGATGCCGTTGGCCGAATCGACCTCGACCGGCACGTTGAGCGTCAGCCCGCGCCGGCTGGCCAGCGCGTCGAGAGTGATGCGCAGCGAGTGTGGGCGGCCAGGCAGGATCAACGGCAGCTTGGTCACCTCGGTGAAGGAACGGGCGGAATCGAGCCGCAGGCCGGCAGCGCGCGGGGCGACCAGCAGGAGATCCTGCGCCGCCACCTTCTCCCGCGGCATGCGGCTGAGATTGGGCTGGTCGTAATGCAAGGCGATATCGACCGTCCCGTTGGACAGCCAGCTCGCCAGATGCCCGGACATGCCCTCGACGATGTGCAGGTGGACCTTGGGCATGTCGGCCAGCACCCGCCGCGCGATCGGGGCGGTCAGGAGCCGCCCGATCGACGGTTGGATCGCCAGGGTCACCTTGCCCGACAATTCGCCTTGGAGGCCGGCGATCTCCAGCTTGGCCGATTCCACGCGCGCAACGATGTCGCGGCCGTTGGCGTAGAGCCTTTCGCCTGCCTCGGTCAGCTTCACGCCCCGCCCGTCGCGGTAGAACAGAGTCAGGCCGATATCG
The DNA here is from genome assembly GCA_050181585.1 of Reyranellaceae bacterium. GTDB lineage: Bacteria > Pseudomonadota > Alphaproteobacteria > Reyranellales > JAQSWP01 > JAQSWP01. Next base: position 78,755 of record JBFXDA010000017.1, on the reverse strand, counting down.
TTCTCGATGTCTCGGATATAGCGCGACAGCGCAGGCTGACCGATGCCGAGCGCGATCGCCGCCCTGGAATAGCTGTTGCTCTCGGCGATGCGCATGAAATAGCGCAGCCGCTTCAGGTCCAGCCAGTCGCTGGCGACCGATTTCCGCCGCATCTCGTCCTCCCGCAGCTTTATGCAATGACAGTTATGCCGCTCATGATATACCTGCACTCCGTTCCAGGGATTAGAATTTCCGCCGTTTCACGCGGAGAACCGAGCTGGACGGACGATGACTGGCTGCACACCGACGCTACCGTCGCTGCTGGACGAGCTGGTCCGGCGCGGCGATACCGCGATCCATGCCGGCGACGCCGCGCGGCCCCTGTCCGAGCTTGTACGCGCGGCCCGGCGGTTCGCCGCCGGCCTGGCCAAATGCGGCATCGGCCCCGGCGATCGCATCGCGCTTTGGCTGCCCAACGGCTTCGAATGGCTGATCGCTTTCTTCGCGGCGGCCCGTCTTGGCGCGCTGGCCGTCGCCGTCAACACCCGCTTCCGCTCGGCCGAGGTCGAGTATCTGCTGGCCAAAAGCAAAGCCCGGCTCCTGATCTACGATCCCGGTTTCCTGGGCATCGATTTCGAGGGCGTCCTGCGCGAGGTGGCGGCAAGCGCCGTCCCCGATCTCGAAACCATCGTCACCCTGACTCCGGCTCGCGATCCCGGCCTGGGCCGCAGAACGGCGACGTTCGGCGAACTGGGCGCAAGCGGCGGCGACAGCCCCGACCTCGGCACCCCGCACTCGCGGCTGATCGCCTTCACCACCTCCGGCACCACCAGCAAGCCCAAGATCGTGCTCCATACGCAGCAGGCGGTGGTCGACCACGCCAGGGACGCCGCTGCCGGCTTCGAATTGGACCGGCCGGACGCGAAACTGCTGGCGCTGCTGCCGTTGTGCGGCACGTTCGGCTTCACCAGCGTCATGGCCGCCCTTTGCGCGGGCGCCGAAGTCTTCCTCGAGCCGCGCTACGATGCCCAGGCGGCGGCCGAGAAGCTGCGCCGGCACCGCATCAGCCACAGCTTCGGCAGCGACGAAATGTTCGCGCCCGTCCTCGATGCCGCAGCCGGCGACGATCCGTTTCCCGATCTGCACGCGATCGGCTTCGCCGCCTTTCGCGCCGGCTTCCGCGAGTTGGTCGCCGCCGCGCAGCGGCGCGGGGTCCGCATGGTCGGTCTTTACGGTTCGTCCGAGGTGCATGCGCTGTTCGCCCGGCAACCCTTCGCTTCGCCGCTGGACCGGCGCTGCCAGGGCGGCGGCGTTCCGGTCCGGCCGGCGGCCGAAATCCGCATTCGCGACGCCGCGACCGGCGAGATCGCCGCTGCCGGGACCGCGGGCGAAATCGAGATCCGCTCGCCCACCATGCTGGGGGAATACCTCGACGATCCGCAGGCGACGGCCCGCGCCTTCACCGCCGACGGCTTCTTCCGCACCGGCGACCTGGGCACCGCCACCGCCGATGGCGGCTTCGTCTATCTGAACCGCATCGGCGATGCGCTGCGCATTTCGGGCTATCTGGTCAACCCTTCCGAGATCGAGGACATTCTCAAGGAGCATCCGCTGGTGCGCGACGCGCAGGTGGTCGGCGTGGAGGTGGAGCAGGCCCTGCGTCCCTTCGCCTTCGTGCTGGCGCAGGCGGGTCAGGCGTTCGACGAGGCGGCCGTGCTGGCCGAGGCCAAGGCGCGGATGGCGAAATACAAACTGCCCTATCGCGTGATCGCCTTGGACGAGTTTCCGACCACGCCGTCGGCCAATGGCGCCAAGGTGCAGAAGACGGTGCTGCGCGACATGGCGGCGCGCATCGTCGCCGAGCCGGCGCGAAACTGAATCGCGCGTCTGTGTGAAGAGACGGCGCAGCAGACCTTGAGGGAGGGATTTTGATACGCGACCCATCGCCGCCGCCGCTACTGAGCGTGCGCGACGTCACGCTGCAGTACAAGACCGCCGACTACCTGATCACGGCGACGTACCAGGTGAGCTTCGAGGTCCACCGGCTCGACCGCTTCGTGCTGCTGGGCCCGTCGGGCTGCGGCAAATCCTCCCTGCTCAAGGCCATCGCCGGCTTCGTCAAGCCGGTCGAGGGCAGCATCGCACTGTCCGGCCAGCCCGTGCTCGCGCCGGGTCCCGACCGGATGATGGTGTTCCAGGAGTTCGACCAGTTGCTGCCGTGGAAGACGGTGCTGGAGAACGTGCTGTTCCCGCTGCTGACCAGCGGGCGCTGGCCGCGCAAGGAGGCGGAGGAACGGGCGCGGGCGGTGATCGACAAGGTCAGCCTGACCAAGTTCGTCGACGCCTATCCGCACACCTTGTCGGGCGGCATGAAGCAGCGCGTCGCCATCGCCCGGGCCATGGCGATGGAGCCGGCGATCCTGCTGATGGACGAGCCGTTCGCCTCACTCGACGCGCTGACCAGGCGGCAGATGCAGGACGAGCTCATGCGCCTGTGGGACGACGTGCGCTTCACCGTGCTGTTCGTCACGCATTCGATCGAGGAGGCGGTGATCGTGGGCAGCCGCATCCTGGTGCTGTCGCCGCATCCCGGCCAGGTCAAGGCCGAGCTCAATGTCGGCCCTTACTCCAACCAGAGCGAGCGGGAAGCCGCATCGGTCAAGCTGCAGCAGCGGATCCACGAAATGCTGTTCGGCGGCGAGCAAATGCCAGCCAGGAGGGCTGCCAATGTCTGATATTGCCAGGCCAGGATCCGCCCAGGTCGCGCAACTGATCTGGCGGCCGGAGGTTGCAGGCAATCCGATGGAAGCGGTGCAGGTCGGCGACGTGGCGCGCCCGCTGTCGATCTGGGAGAAGATCCGCAACAACACCACGGTGCGGCGCATCTTCATCCTCGCCGTCCTGGCCGTGGCGTGGCAGGTCTATGCCAGCTGGGTGAACAACCCGCTCATCTTCCCGACCTTCACGGGCATGATCGAGGCGCTGATCGACGCCAGCATTCACGGCGAGCTGATCGATCGCACCCTGACTTCGGTCAAGGTCCTGCTGATGGGTTATTTCGCCGGCATCGCCATTGCCGCGGTGTTCACCACCATCGCCGTCTCGACCAGGATCGGCACCGATCTTCTGTCCACCCTCACCGCCATGTTCAACCCGCTGCCCGCCATCGCGTTGCTGCCGCTGGCGATGCTGTGGTTCGGGCTGGGCGTGCCGAGCCTGATCTTCGTCATGGTCCATTCGGTCCTCTGGGCGGTCGCCCTGAACACCCATGCCGGATTCCAGTCGATCTCCGAGACCCATCGCATGGTCGGGCAGAATTACGGGCTGCGCGGCGTGCGCTACATCGCCCTGATCCTGATCCCCGCCGCCTTCCCCTCGATTCTGACCGGGTTGAAGATCGGCTGGGCCTTCGCCTGGCGCACCTTGATCGCCGCCGAGCTGGTGTTCGGCGTCTCCTCGCGCTCGGGCGGGCTGGGCTGGTTCATCTACGAGAACCGCAACCTGCTGCAGACGCCCTACGTCTTCGCCGGCCTCACCACCGTCACCATCATCGGCCTGCTGGTCGAGAGCGCGATCTTCCGGACGATCGAAAAGCGCACGGTCCGCAAATGGGGAATGCAGCGCTAGGTCACAGACTCGTTGGATCGCATCCTTATGGCTATGTGACCCAGAGTAGCGCCTATGTGCCGGCACATCTTCCGGCGCGGTAGCGACCTATCTCTCCTGGCCAGTGACCGGCCGGCCGAAACGTGGTTCGGGTTTATCGCGACAATCTTCAAGCCCATGAGCCGGCGATCTGACATTGACGAGACATGAGCATAGAGTTTGCCGATCTCGATCGCTTCCGGGTGGTTCCAAGTGCGGTAAACTTCCGACAGCACCGCATTATTGGTCGTCACAGAGACGACACCGCCCTGGACAAAGCGCGTTAGATCCTGGTTTCGCACCGAATCCGTTCACCGCTAAGAACGGGCAAACGGCGCCGCAGTGCAGGCGCATGTCGAGTCGTCAGGCGACTGCTTCTTTGATTTTGCTTCTGTCGGTGTCGCCGCAATAGATCGCTTGGCTTGCGGTGAGTGCGTCGATCGCCTGGTCGTCGAAACCGGCCAGTTCCTTCATCACGGTCCTGGTGTCCTGGCCGAGGCGGCGGCCGCTCCAGCGGATGCGGCCAGGGCTGCCCGAGAGTTTGGGAACCACGTTGGCGAGCTTGACGGTGCCGAGATCCTGTTCGGCGACTTCCTTGATCATGTCGCGCGCCTTGAAATGCGCGTCGCGGAAGACGTCCGCCATGGTGTAGATGCGCGCGGCCGGTACGGCGGCCTTGTTGCACAGCAGGTCTTCGATCTGCTCGACGGTATGCTGTGCGGCCCACTCGCCGATAATGCGATCGAGCGCCTCGCTGTTCTCCCCGCGCAGCACCGGCGTCTCGAACCGCTCGTCCTCGATCAACTCCTCCCGCCCCATGGCCTTGACCAGCCGGCGGAACAGGCTCTGGCTGGCGGCGGCGATGTGGATATAGCCGCCGTCGCCGGCCTGGTAGAGCGTGTTGGGCGCATGGCCCGGCAGCGCCGGTCCGGCGCGCTTGGGGATGTCGCCCAGCTTGTCGTAGGCCGGGACGAAGGGTTCCATGAAGCTGAAGGCCGACTCGAACAAGGTGGCGTCGATCAACTGGCCTTGGCCGGTGGATTTGCGGTGGAGCACCGCCATGGTGACGCCGAAGGCGGCGTAGAGGCCGGCGATATAGTCGGTGAGGGAAACGGCCACCCGCGCCGGCGGCCGGTCCGGGTCGCCGGTCAGGTGGCGCAGGCCGCTGATCGCCTCGCCGATGATGCCGAAACCCGGCCGGCCGCTATACGGCCCGTCTTGGCCGAAGCCCGAAATGCGCGCCATGATCAGGTCGGGACGGATGCGGCGCAGGTCTTCGTAGCCGATGCCCCATTGCTCGAGGCCGCCGGGCCGGAAATTCTCCAGCACGATGTCGCAGGAGGCGACCAGCCGGCGCACCACGTCCTGGCCTTCGGGCCGCCGCAGGTCGACGGCGATCAGCCGCTTGTTGCGCAGGATGCTGGCGGCGTAGAGCGACACGTCGCGATAGCGCTTGCCCATCGAGCGGACGGCGTCGCCGGCGGGATCCTCGACCTTGACGACCTCGGCCCCGAAATCGGCCAGCAGCCGGCCGCAGAACGGCCCGGCGACGGTGGAGCCCAGCTCGAGAACCCGGCAGCCGGCCAGCGGCCCGTCGTGACGCTGCGTGACGCTATCCATTCCGCTCTCTCCTGTTGCCGGCCGGCGCGGCCGTACTTTGTCAAACGCTGCCATTTGCTTTGTTGACAATACGACAATACAACATAGTATCTGGCGCGGGCAAGGCGAAGGCGCCTGCCCGCTACGAGGGAGACAGCAAGGTGTCGGAGCAGTCCGTCAGGAGCGAGATCACCGGAACGGTGTGGCAGATCCGGGTCAAGGTCGGCGAGTCGGTCGCCGAAGAGGATCCGATCATGATCCTGGAATCGATGAAGATGGAAATTCCCGTGCTTTCGCCCGAGGCCGGGGTGGTCAAGGAAATCCTGGTCGGAGAAGGCGAGGCCGTCAACGAAGGCCAGATCGTGGCCGTGCTGGCCTGAGCGCCGCTGCCACCGCGGCGGCTATCGCTTGCGCAGTTTCTTCTGCGCGCCGGTGTGCTGCTCGCGCAGCAGCATGATCGCCATGGCGCGCGATTCCATCACCAGCCGTTCCGCCGTCTCCTGCGCGCGCCGCGCGTCGCCCTTCTGCAATGCCCGCACCAGGGCATGATGGAGCTTGGCCGATTGCTGCCGGCGTTCCTTGGTCGACAGGCCCAGGCGCGAATAACGGACGGTCTGGTGCGCCAGCGAGTAGATCAGGTCGCGCAGGCGGGGATTGCCGCAGCCGCTCGCCATGCTCATGTTCATGTAGTAGCTCTCCTGGACGTACTGATCCGCATCGACGTCGGAGGCGGCGAGCTGGTTGAGCTTGTCGGCGCGCTGACGGAGTTTGGCGATCAGCGCCGGATCGGGGTTCTCGGCGATCAGCCGCGCCACCAGGCCGACCAGGCTGGCACGGATGGCGAACACGTCGCTGACTTCGTCGATGCTGAGCTGGGTCACCTGGGCGCCGCGGCGGGGCAGGATGCGGACCATGCCGTCGCGTTCCAGAATGCGCAGCGCTTCGCGCACCGGTCCGCGGCTGACGTCGAACTGGCTGGCGATCGTCTGCTCCTGGATGCGCTGGCCCGGCTCCAGGTCGCCCTTTATGATTGCATTGCCGATGGTTTCGGCAATCTGTTCGGGCAGGGACAGGGTCTGGGCGGAACGGCTGGGCGACCAACGAAATGTCGTTCCCGCCTCATCCTCGTCCGCGGCCAGCCTGGCTGACGGACCGTGCTGAATGCTCAAGCCTGAGGCCTCGCCTAAAACACGCCGCTGAAAGCCAGCGGCTCAAGTCCGTGTTTACACGGTCAATTGCCGCAATTCAACTGGGTAAGAGCGTACATTAACAATGTCAACGAAACCGGTCGGAGGGGTCGCTCAGTAGGTGGTCGGCCAGCCGGCCAGCAGGTGCTTGCCGATACCGCGGCTGGGCCGGCGGCGATGCACCTGCAGCAGGCGCGCCAGGTAGCGGCGGGTATGGCGCGGATCGAGAACCGCCTGCGCCGAGAAGATGCTGGCGAGATCGTAGGCCGAGCTGTCGCGTTCGAACTCCGCCCGCAGCCGGTCGAAACGGTCCGGCTCGCTCTCCCGCCGCACGCCATGCACCACGTTCACCGCAACGGTAGGGTCCATGAAGCCGATATCGGCCGTGAACCAGGCCGCCATCTCGTCGGAATTGCGCGTGCCGCCCATGTTGAGATAGGCCTGGCCGTAGCTCTTGCGCAGCACGATCGAGAGCTTGGGGACGGTGCACATCTGCAGGGCGCTCATGAAGTTCATGATCTTGCCCGGCGCCTTGCGCCGTTCGCCCTCGATGCCGACCAGGAAGCCCGGCGTGTCGACGAGCAGAATCAGCGGAATGTTGAAGGAATCGCAGATCACCAGGAAGCTTGTGATCTTGTCGCAGGAATCGGCATCCAGCGCGCCGGCCTTGAACAGCGGATTGCTGGCGACGAAGCCCACCACCTGGCCGTCGATGCGCCCCAGCGCCGTCACCGCCGTCTTGGCGAAGCGCTCCTTGAGCTGCAGCACGCTGCCCTTGTCGGCGATGGCCTCGATGACCTTGCGCATGTCGTAGACCTTGCTGCGGTCGTCCGGCACCAGCTCGAGCAGCCTGGCGGCGTTGTCGTCGGAACCCGCCGGCACGTCGGCCATCGGTGGCGCTTCGCCGTGGTGGCTGGGCAGGTAGGACAGGTAGCGCTTCAGCATGTCGAGGGCTTGCTCGTCGCTGTCGACGACCTGGTCGACCTTGCCGGTGACTTCGCTCTGCATGCGCCAGCCGCCGAGCTCCTGCGGATCGACCGACTGGTTGATCGCCACCGAGGTCACCTTGGGGCTGGAGATGGCGAGAATGGCGTTCTTCTTCATCACCACGAAGTCGGACAGCATGGTGAACCAGCAGGCGGTGCCAAAAGCGGGCCCCAGCACGGCCGCGATGTAGGGCACCTCGCGCATGCGGATGAACTGCTGCGGGTCCTGGCCGACCGTGCCGGTGCCGATCGCGCCCATGGTGTCGGGAATGCGCGCTCCCGAGCTCTCGTTCAGGAGCACCAGCGGCATGCCGTTGGCGATCGCGGTGCGGCGCATGTGCCCCATCTTGCGGACGTTGATCGGGCTGCTCGAGGCGCCCTTCACCGTCAGGTCGTGCGAGACGATCGCCGCTTCCCGGCCGTCGATGCGGCCATAGCCGCAGACCTTGCCGTCGGCGGGGGTGTCGTCGCGGGCGTCGGGCCGGTCCGAGGTGGCGAACAGGCCCGATTCGATGAAGCTGTCCGGATCGCACAGATAGTCGATGCGCTGGCGCGCGTTGAGCACCGCCTGCTGCGCCAGCTTCCCGAGCTTGGCCTCGCCTCCCATCGCCGCCGCCTTCGCCCGGCGCCGCTCGAACTCCTCCAGCTTGCGTTGCATTCCCATGACGTCGGTCCTCGTCCCCTGGCGGCCCTGCGCCGCGATCCGCTCGCAGTCAACGTGATTTGTGTATTATTGTCAACAATCGTTGACTTGAACACCGCTACGCTCGACACTGCGGCTGGCCGCGCGGACGGTGCAACGACGGGATGGAACGGATGAACTGGAAAGCGGAAGTCGAGGAACTGCAGCGACGCAAGGATTTCGCCAATGCCCATGGCGGCGAGGAGGCGGTGCGCCGGCAGCACGCGGCTGGCCGGCAGACGGCGCGCGAACGCATCGCCCAGTTGATCGACCCGGGCAGCTGGAACGAATTCGGCGTCCTGACCGGCAAGGCCGAGTACGACGGCGACGGCAATCTCAGGACCGTGCGGCCGTCCAACGCGGTGATCGGCACCGGCAGGATCGAGGGCCGCAAGGTGTCGGTCGGCGCCGACGACTATACGATCCGCGGCGGCTCCTCCGAGGCGACCGTGTCGGAGAAGTGGATCTACGCCGAGAACTACGCCATGGAAATGCGCATGCCGCTGGTGCGGCTGGTGGAGAGCGCCGGCGGCAGCGTGCGCCTGGTGGAGCAGCAGGGATCGACCAAGATCCCGGGCTACTCGACGTGGCCGATGGCGGCGCTGCTGGGATACGTCCCGGTGGTCGGCATCGCGCTGGGCGCTTGCGCCGGGCTGGGGGCGCTGAAAGTGGCCTGCGCGCATTTCTCCGTCATGGTGAAGGGCACCAGCCAGGTGTTCGCGGGCGGCCCGCCGGTCGTCCAGCGCGGGGTGGGAACCAATGTCGACAAGGAGGAGCTTGGCGGCTCGCAGATGCACACCAGGCAAAGCGGCGTGGTCGACAACGAGGCCGCTTCCGAACAGGAGGCGTTCGCGCTGGCCAGACGCTTCCTGTCCTACATGCCGAGCAGCGTGTTCGAGCTGCCGCCGGTGCTGCCTTGCGACGATCCGGCCGACCGGCGCGAAGAGGAGCTGCTGTCGATCATTCCCCGCGAGCGGCGCCGAGTCTACAAGGTGCGCAAGATACTCGAGATGGTGCTCGACAAGGACTCCCTGCTCGAGATCGCGCCCAATTACGGAACCTCCGTGGTGACCTGCCTGGCGCGCCTGGCCGGCCGTCCCGTCGGGGTGATAGCCAACGATCCCTACCGGTTCGGCGGCGGCCTCAACCGGCCGGCGGCGGAGAAGCTGGAGAGCTTCATAGACCTGTGCGACACCTTCCACCTGCCCCTGGTCAACTTCGTCGACCAGCCCGGCACCGTGGTCGGGGTCGATGGCGAGCGCACGGGCAATGTGCGCGGCTCCGTGCGGGTGGTCTCGGCCATCGAGCAGACGCGGGTGCCCTGGTGCGCGATCGTCATCCGGCGACTGTTCGGCCTGGCCGGCAGCGGCTACGCGCGGCTGCAGGGCATCAACCTGCACTACGCCTGGCCATCAGCGCGCTGGGGATCGATCCCGTTCGAGGGCGGCATCGCCGCCGCCTATCGCCGCGAGCTGGACGAACTGCCGGAAGAAAAGCGGGCCGAGCGTCTGGCGGAGCTGGAGCTGAAATACGAGCGCCTGGCCTCGCCTTTCCTCAGCGCCGAGCGTTTCCGGGTGCCCGACGTGATCGATCCACGCGACACGCGGCCGATCCTGTGCAACTGGATCGAGGACGCCTACCGCATCCTGCCCGAGCAGCTCGGGGTGAAAGGAAGGACCATGCGCAAGTAGCGCAGTCCTCGAATCCCGTTCTTGTTCGCGCTCGAGGGGAACTCTAGCGCCAGTGCCGCAGCGGCAGGCCGGGGAAGGGAACGCGAAAGCGCGCCAGCCGGTTCATGCGCAGCGAACCAATATAGGCGGTGCGCAGATCCTCGCCGCCGAACGCGATGCTGGTGGGAAAGTGGATAAGCGCGCCGGCCGGGTCCTCGAACACGGTGACCGGCGTGCCGTCCGGCTTCAGGACGATCAGGGCGTTGCGCGAAATCTCGGTCACCCACAGATTGCCGGCGGCATCGAAGGCGATGCCGTCGACGATCGCGCCCTCGAACAGCGGCCGGGGGCCGAAAGGCTCGGCGCGGCCGAGGCTGCCGTCCGGCCGCAGTTCCAGCCGGGCGACGGCGCCGGCGGCGGACTCTGCCACGTAGAGAAAGCGGTTGGCGCGGTCGATACGGATTTCGTTGGTGAAGCGGAAACCCTCGGCGACCCGCCGCCAGCCATCGGCATCGTGCCGCAGGATATAGCCGTCCGGCCGCGGGTTCCGGATGGCTTCGGCGCGCGGTTCCGTCACCGTCGAGATCGTGATCCAGAGCCGGTCGGCGGCGTCGACATAGGCGAAATTGACGGCGCCCAGCCTGTTGCCGGCAAAGCGGTCGAGGACGACTTCCGACCGGCCGTTGCCGTGCAGGCGATAGAGCTTGCCGTCGCCGATATTGGCGACGTAGATGGTTCCCTCGCGGTCCATCGCCAGCCCGTTGGGATCGCCGCCCATGTCGCCGATCAATTTCTGCCGCCCATCGGCGGCGATGCGGGTGACGCCGCCGCGATTGTCCGAAACCAACAGCGTGCCGTCGGATTGCGTCAGCACGCATTCCGGCCGGCTGAGGTCGACGCCGACATGGTCGATGGCGGCCGGATCCAGGCGGAAATCGGCGATGTCCTGCATGTCTCAGCCTGCCGCCAGCGCGGCGCCGTCGGCCGGCCCATCGGCGCAGACGATCGCCCGGGCCCGCCGCAAGGCCTCGATCTGGGAGTCGCCGACGCCCAGCACCGTGCGCAGGATCTCCTCGGTGTGCTCGCCCAGCCGCGCGCCGGCCCAGTCGACGCGCCCGGGACTGGCCGACAGCTTGGGCGCGATGCCGGCCTGCACGACCTCGCCCAGTGCCGGGTGGGGAACGGAAAGCAGCATTTCGCGCGCCCCGTAATGGGGATCGGCGAAGATGTCGGCCATGGTGAAGACCCGCGAAGCGGGCACGCCGGCGGCCACCAGCGTCTCTTCGATCTGCCGCGCATCGCGGCTGCTGGTCCAGGCGTTGATGGCGGCGTCAAGCTGCTGCTTGTTGGCGGCGCGGTCGGCGGCGGTGCGGAAGCGAGGCGCGTCGGCCAGATCGGCGCGTCCGATCGTCTGCATGAGGCGGCGGAACACGGCATCGCCGTTGGCCGCGACATGCACGTAGGCGCCGTTGGCCGCGTCGAAGAGATTGTTGGGGGCGGCATCGGACAGGCCCGAGCCGGCGCGCATCGGGACCATGCCCGCCTTCTGGTAGGCCGGCACGTGCTGCTCCATGAGCGAGAAGGCGCACTCGTAGAGCGCGGCATCGACCACCTGGCCGCGGCCGGTGGCGTCGCGATGGCGCAGCGCCATCATGGCGCCGAAAGCGGCATAGACGGCCGTCAGCTGGTCCGTCATCGCCACGCCGACGCGCGCCGGCGGCCGGTCGGGATCGCCGGTCATGTGCCGCACCCCGGCCATGGCTTCGGCGACCACGCCGTAGCCGGCGCGCTCGCGATAGGGGCCGCTTTGGCCGAAGCCGCTGATGCGCACCAGCACCAGCCCGGGATTGGCCTGCGACAGGGTTTCGTAGCCCAGCCCCAGCCGTTCCAGCGTTCCGGGCCGGAAATTCTCCACCACGATGTCGGCGCGTTCGGCCAGGCGGCGCGCCAGCGCCAACGCCGCCGGCTGCTTCAGGTCCATCGCGACCAGGCGCTTGTTGCGCAGCACGCTGGTGGCGTAGAGGTTGACGTCGTCATGCCGCGCGCCGATCCAGCGCAGCACGTCGCCTTCCGGCGGCTCGACCTTGATCACTTCGGCGCCGAAATCCGCCAGCAGCCGACAGCAGAACGGCGCCGCCACGGTCGAACCGAATTCGACGACCTTGATGCCTTCCAGCGGACCTTTTCCTGTCGCCATCTCTGACTGCATCGTCGCGATCGTCCTTGCGCGCGTTTTCCGGTTGCGGTCGCCAGTAGATGCAGTCAAGCAGATTGTTGACAATAAGGCAATACATCACCCTTTATTCGACGACGCCGCAAACGCCGGAGGGGGAGCCCGCATGTTCAAGAAGGTCATGGTCGCCAACCGCGGAGCGGTGGCCGCGCGCATCCTGCGCACGCTGCGCGAACTGGGCATCGCGTCGGTCGCCGTCCATTCCGACGCCGACCGCAACGCAGGCTATCTGGCGCTGGCCGACGAGACCTTCGATATCGGCGCCGCGCCGCCGGCGGCGAGTTACCTGAATCAGGACGTCCTGCTGGAGGTGGCGCGCCGCAGCAAGGCGGACGGGCTGCACCCCGGCTACGGCTTTCTGTCGGAGAACCATGCCTTCGCCAGGCGCGTCCAGCAGGCGGGCGTGGCCTTCATCGGTCCCAGCCCGCGCTGGCTCGAAGCGATGGGCCACAAGACCCGGGCCCGCGACCTGATGGCGCGGCATGGCATGCCGATGTGCCCGAGCTCGCCGGTGCTCGGAGAAAGCGAGGCCGACAACGCCGTTCTGGCGCGGGCCATCGGCTTTCCCGTCCTGGTGAAGCCGGCTAATGGCGGCGGCGGCATCGGCATGCTGCCGGCGCGCGACGAGGCCGAACTGGCCGGCGCCGTGCAGCGTGCCCGCTCGCTGGCGAGCCGCAGCTTCGGCGACGCGGAAATCTACCTCGAACGCCTGCTGCAGCGGCCGCGCCATATCGAGTTCCAGATCCTGGCCGATCGCGCCGGCAATGTCCGCCACGTGTTCGAGCGCGACTGTTCGATCCAGCGCCGCCACCAGAAAGTCATCGAGGAGACGCCGGCGCCCGGCCTGTCGCGCTGGATGGTCGAAGCCCAGGCCAAGCATGTCGCGGGTATCCTGACGCGGCTGGGATATGACAACATCGGCACGGTCGAAACGCTTTACGAATCCGGCGTCGGCTTCAGCTTTCTCGAGATGAACACCAGGCTGCAGGTCGAGCACGCCGTGACCGAACAGGTCACCGGCCTCGATCTGGTGGCGCTGCAGATCCGGCTTGCCGCCGGTGGCCGGCTCGAGGACATCTTGCCCGCGCAGGTGCCGCTTGACGGCCATGCGATCGAGGCGCGCATCTATGCCGAGGATTCCAGACGCTTCCTGCCGTCGCCGGGACCGTTGAAAGTGTTCCGGCCGCCTTCTCTTCCCTCTATCCGCATCGAGACGGGATACAGCGAAGGCGGGGCAGTCACGCCGTTCTACGATCCGATGGTCGCCAAGGTGATCGCGCACGGCCGGACGAGGGAGGCTGCAATCGCGTCGCTGTCGGCGGCGCTGGCGGCGTTCGCGATCGAAGGCGTAAAGACCAACATCGAGTTTCTGCAGCAAGTGCTTGCCGATCCCGCTTTCCGTGCCGGACAGGTGCACACGGGGATGACCGCCGATGTTCTGGCGGCGGCGCGCGAGCGCAACTGACGGCGGTCCGACTTGCAGATCGTCGCGCCAGCGCGAGCAGTCTGTCTTTCGTCATTCATGCCCTCGTTGTGCGGTGCACAATCTGGTGTCCCTCGATCTTATTCGGCTGTTTCATGGCTTCAATGCGGAAGATCGAACGACACATGATGCATCGCATCATGCTTTGTCTTGCACGGGGACCTTGCGATTCCGCGCAGTGTCGCGGCGATTCTCCACGTCTCGCAAAGCGGCAACATCGCCCGATCGGAACGATCCGATCACGTCCGTGCCTGCGACCGACGCGATCCCGACGCAGGGCGTGTCTTTGCCACGGCACTTCGCTTGACACGCTGGGGAGCGTTATTTAGTTTGTATTCTTGTGTGATTGTTGACATTACGCCTGTCACGTAGAGTGACGCACGGAGTGTTCGATGAAATCTGCCACTGTCGCCGCAACGGCGACCGCCAGCGCGATGACTGCCACCGCAATGTCGGCCGCCGCTCGACGGGACAGCGGCATATCGGTCGGCAATCTGTCGCATCGTTTCGCCGGCGGGCTGCTCGCGGTGCGCGACGCCAGCTTCACCGTCGCGCCGGGCGAGTTCGTCGTCATCGTCGGACCGAGCGGCTGCGGCAAGACCACGATCCTCAATATCATCGCCGGGCTGGAGGCGCAGCAGGGCGGCGAGGTCGCGATCGGCGAGGCGCCGCCCCGCGCCGGCCGGCACGACATCGCCTACATGTTCGCGCAGGACGCGCTGCTGCCGTGGCGCACGGTGCTGGACAACGTCCTGTTCGGCGTCGAGGTCAGGATGTGCGAAGGCGATCTGCCGCGCGACGCGCGCGAGCATGCGCGCGATTTGATCGCCATGGTCGGCTTGAGCGGCTTCGAAACGGCCTATCCGCGCCAGCTCTCGCACGGCATGCGCCAGCGCGTCGCCCTGGCACGCACCTTCATGATGCCGAGCCCGGTGCTGCTGATGGACGAGCCGTTCGGCGCGCTCGACGCGCATACCAAGCTGATGCTGGAGCAGGGGCTGCTGCGCCTGTGGGACCGCGACAAGCGTACGGTGCTGTTCATCACCCACGACCTGTCGGAAGCGATCATCCTGGCCGACAAGATCCTGGTCTGCACCGCGCGGCCCGGCTCGATCAAGTCGCAGATCACCGTCGACATCGAGCGGCCGCGCAACATCAACGCGCTGCAAAACGATTCCCGCTACCACGATTACTACAAGCGGATCTGGGGCGACCTGGCCGCCGAGATGGCCGTATGAGCGCGGTGCCGTCCGGGCGGGTGCAGGCCGCGGAATCCTCGCCGGCGCAGGACATGCAGGAGGCGAAGGCTCGCCAGCAGCGCCGCCTGGCGCTGCGCGATGCGGCGGTGCTGCTGTGCATCCGGGTGGCGATCCTGGCCGGCTTCGGGGCGGTCTGGTGGTTCGCCGTCCAGGTCGGCTGGCTGGACCGTTTCTTCTTCGGCAGCCCCGACGACGTCGCGAAATTCCTCTACACCAGCTTCATCGGCGAGATACTGCCGAATGCGGTCAGCACGCTGACGGCCATGATGATCGCCTTCGCGCTGTCGGGCATCGTGGGCGTCGCCGCCGGCCTGCTGCTGTTCGAACTCCCGGGACTGAAGCGTGCGATCGATCCGTTCCTGACGGCGCTCAACAGCATGCCGCGCATCGCCCTGGCGCCGATCTTCATCCTGTGGTTCGGCATCGGCATCACCTCGAAAGTGGCGCTGGCGTTCAGTCTCGGCTTCTTCATCGTGCTGCTCAGCACCTATGCCGGCATACGCAACGTCGACCCGACGCTGATCCGCCTGAGCCGGTCGCTCGGCTGCACGGCGCGCCAGCAGTTCACCAAGATCATGCTGCCCTGGGCGATCCCCAGCGTGTTCGCCGGCTTGAAGCTGGCGCTGATCTATTCGTTTCTCGGCGTCGTCACCAGCGAGATGCTGGCCTCGAAGGTCGGACTCGGCCAGCTCATCATGTACTACTCCGGCATCCTGCGCATGGACGCCGTGCTCGGCATCCTTCTCGTCATGGCGGTGTTCGCGGTGATCCTGACGGTGGTGGCCGACTGGGTCGAGGCGAAGCTGCTGGGCGGCTGGATCGACCCGTCCGCCGGCAAGAAGTGAGGTTGCGGTCGGCGGCAAGAAATGTCGGCCGCCTGCGGGCCGAACGAAAGCAAAAATCCAATGGGAGGAAAAGCATGACAAAGGACAGGAAAGATCGGATGCGGCGCGGGACGACACTGGCGGTCGGGCTGGCCGCCTTGCTCGTCATGGCGGCGCCGGCGGCGGCGCAGGAGAACGTCAATATCGGCGTCTATCCCGGCCAGACCTTCCACATGAACGTCTACGTGGCCGACGCCAAGGGCTTCTACAAGGAGGCAGGGGTCAACCCGACTTTCATCACGGTGGCCAACGGCCCGCTGATGAATTCGATGCTGGGCAGCGGCACGATCGATTTCGCTTTCCAGCCGCCCAACAATGTCGGCGTGGCGCGCGAACAGGGGCTCGACGAAGTGGTGATCGCCGGCAATATCGGCATGCCCTACGTCGTCGTCGCCAGCAGCAAGCTTAGGCTGCCGAACAAGGGCAAGTATCCGCAAGTCATGGGCGACCTGAAAGGCCTGACCTGGGGCATCACCGCCCGCGGCGCCGACAGCGAGATGTTCATGCGCGCCATGGCCGTCGATGCCGGGCTCGATCCCGACAAGGACGTCACCTATCTGGGCGTCGGCCTGTCGCCGACCGCCCTGCCGGCGCTGAAAGCGGGTCGCATCGATGCGTTCATCACGCTTTCGCCGGGGCCGAACGTGGCCGCCAAGCTGGAGCTGGGCGAAGTCCTGGTGGATCTGCGCAAGGGCGAGGGGCCGGCCAACTTCAAGGGCATCACCTACCAGGGCGTCGCCACGCTGCGCAAGACGGCCGAAGGCCGGCCGGCCGCGGTGGAGGGCATCATCAAGGCGCATCAGCGCACCTACTGCTGGATCCACGATCCGAAGAACTTCGACGAACTGGTCGGGATCATGAAGACCAAACTGTCGGCGGGCGAGCTGTCGGAAGACCAGTTCCGGCAGATGGTCAAGGACGAGATTCCGGTCCTGAAGATGACTTTCCCGAAGGAAAGCTTCCCGGTCTGGAACGAATTCCTGCTGAAGTCGAAGATGCTGAAGAAGCCGCTGGTCGCCGAAGAGATCCTGTGGAAGACGGTGCCGCAGTCGGAGCCGAAATGCTGAGCTGGCCTGGCCGCTCCAGTGCCGGCGCGCCCGGCGGGTCGACGACCCGCCGGGAGAGGCCGGGTCTACCCGACAGGAGATCGGCGTGATCGCCCTCGGCGACTTTCGCATAGACCGTGCCGTCGAATACGAAGGGCCGTTCATCCGTCCCGGCGAGTTGTTTCCCGATTTCGATGCGGCCGAACTGGAAGGTCACGACTGGCTGGGGCCCATTTTCGAGCCGGGAGCCGGCCGAATGATGCTGAGCTTCCACAGTTTCGTGCTCCGCACCGGCCGGCACACCATTCTGATCGATACCTGCATGGGCAACGACAAGGAACGCCCGGGGCGCGAGATCGGCCATCTGCGCCGCACGGACTTTCCTGCCCGGCTCGCCGCCGCCGGGGTGAAACTCGAAGAGGTCGATTTCGTCATGTGCACCCACCTGCACTGGGACCATGTCGGCTGGAATACCCGCCTGCAGGACGGGCAGTGGGTGCCGACCTTTCCGCGCGCCCGCTACGTGATGGCGCGCCCCGAATACGAACATCGGGACGCCATGCACGCGCGCGGCGAGCGCCGCCTGCACGATCTGTCGTTCGCCGACAGCATTCTGCCCTTGGTCCGCGCCGAGCAGGCGCTGATCGTCGACGACGGCCACGCCATCGAGGACGGCGTCTGGCTGGAGGTCTGTCCGGGGCATACGCCGGGCAATGCCGTCATCAACGTGCGCTCGGGCCAGGCGCGCGGCGTGTTCAGCGGCGACACCATCCACTCGCCGATGCAGTTCGTCAGGCCCGACTGGTCGTCGACCGCCTGCGCCGATCCGGTCCAGGCCGCCGCGGCGCGGCGCGGGCTGATGGAGCAGCACGCCGACACGCCGACGCTCGTCATGCCGGCGCATTTCCTGGCGCCGTCCGCCGGCCGCATCCTCAGCCGGGGCAATGCCTTCGCGTTCGCCAGCGCGGAAGAGGCGTAGACGATGCAAGCCGGCGCTCCCACCAGCGGCGGAACGGCGATGGCGGCGGCCCCGCATGCGCTGCCGGCCGCCGCTGCGGTGCGGAGCGGCTTCGACCTCGCGGGCAAGATCGCGCTGGTCACCGGCGGCGGTTCCGGCCTGTGCCGGGCCATAGCCTGGGGCCTGGCCTGCCACGGCGCCGACGTGGCGATCCTCGACCGGGACGAGACGGCGGCCCGCGCCAGCGCCCAGGAGATCGCAGCCGGCAGCGGACGGCAGGCTGCCGCCTTCGTCGCCGACGTTGCCGACGAGGCCAGCGTCGCCGCCGCAGTTGCCGCCGCCGAGGCCCGATTCGGTCGCATCGACGTGCTGCTGAACGGCGCCGGCCACAACATCCGCAAGCCGATGGTGCAGTTCAGCCAGCCCGATTTCGACTCGCTGCTCCATGTGCACGTGCGCGGCGCGTTTCTGATGTGTCGCGCGGTGGCGCCGGGCATGCAGCGCCGCGGTGGCGGAACGATCATCAACATCGCCTCGGTGGCGGCGCTGGTCGGAATGCCGGAGATCGCCGCCTACGCCGCCGCCAAGGGCGCGGTGCTGCAGCTCACCCGCGCCTTCGCGCTGGAAGTGGCTGCGGCCGGGATCCGCGTCAACGCCATCGCGCCCGGGTTCATCGATACGCCTTTGACGCGCCAGCGCTCCGTCGAATCCCGCAAGGCCTTCGAGACGGCGACGCCGCTTCGCCGCTTCGGCCGGCCGGAGGAGCTGATCGGGCCCGCGGTTTTTCTCGCCTCCGATGCTTCGAGCTTCGTGACCGGCAGCGCCTTGATCGTCGACGGCGGCTGGACGGCGCAATAGCGGAGCAGGAAAGCGACAATCAGGGTAGCAGAGGGACATGCCATGGACAGCCTGAACCACACGGCGCCGGTCGCCGAAACGCCCTCCCGGCCCCGTCGCCGATTCGCCGTGATCGGCGCCGGCGCGGCCGGCTTGTGCGCGGCCAAGTACCTGCTCGAGAACGGCTTCGACGACGTCACCGTGTTCGAAATCGGAACCCAGATCGGCGGACTGTGGTGCTATCGCAACGACAGCAGGCGTTCCGCCGCCTACCGGACTCTGCACATCAATACGGCCCGCAACGTCACCTGCTTCAGCGATTTCCAGTTCGACGCCTCCGTACAGCTCTTCCCCGACCACTGGGACATGCATCGCTATCTCGTCGCCTACGCCGACCGGTTCGACGTCACGCGGCGCATCCGGTTCAATTCGCGGGTCGTCGGCGTGCGTCCCGGGCCGCGGTACGCCGCCGCCGACCCGCAATGGGAGGTCGAGCTGGAGGACGGCACGGTGGAAACGTTCGACCGCGTGCTGGTCGCTTCCGGCCATCTTTCGGTGCCGCTGCACGTGCCGGAGCTGCGCGACAAGTTCGGCGGGCAATATCTGCACTCGCACGACTATCGCGAGCCCGAGCCCTTCGTCGGCAAGCGCATCTGCATCGTCGGCGTCGGCAACAGCGCCTGCGACATAGCCAGCGACGTCTGCGTCACCTCGCCCCGGACCGTCATGGTGGCGCGATCCGGCGTCATGATCGCGCCAAAGCTGATCTTCGGCCGGCCGTTCACCGACCTGACCATGAAGCTCTACCGGCGCTGGATACCGGACTGGCTGCGGCGCAAGCTGATCTCCTTTCTGGTCTATCTCGTGCACGGCCGCATGACGGATTTGGGCTTCAGGCCCCTGACGCGGCGCGCCCATCCGACCACCAGCGCCGTGCTGATCCAGCACATCGCCTATCGTCGCGTGACGGTAAAGCAGGGGATTCAGCGCATCGACGGCAAGCGGATCCATTTCTCCGACGGCACGGACGAAGAGTTCGACGTCATGATCGCCGCCACGGGCTACCTGATCGATCTTCCGTTCATTCCCCCGTCGATCGTCCCGGTCGAGGACAACGCCGTCGATCTCTACAAGCGCGTCTGCGCGCCGGGCTGGAATGGGCTCTACTTCGTCGGGCTGCTGAATTCGACCGCCAACTCCCTCAATCAGATTTTCGAATACCAGTCGCGCTGGATCTGCGCGCTCGAGAAGGGAGAGGCGACGTTGCCCCCGGTCGAGGAGATGCGCGCCGACATTGTGGCCAAGAAGGAATACATCAAGCGCTATTTCAACGAATCGCCGCGGCACACGATCGAAGAGGAGTCCTTCTTCTATCTGATCGATCTCGACAGGCGCACGCCCAAGGGCCGGCGAAGCAAGCCGGCGGCCTGAGGCCCGATGCTGTTTCGACCGCTGGCGCTGGGCGGCCTGGCGCTGTCCAACCGCATCGCGGTGTCGCCGATGGGGCAGTATTCGGCGCGGGACGGCTGTGCCACCGACTGGCATGTCATGCATCTGGGCCATCTCGCCGTGTCGGGCGCGGGCCTGCTGATCGCCGAAGCCGCCGCCATCCATCCCGACGGCCGCGGCAGCGCCACCGATCTGGGCATCTGGTCGGATGCGCAGGCGGCGGCCCTGGAGCCGGTTTTCGCTTTCTGCCGACGTCATGGCGGCGCCAAGCTCGGCATGCAGATCTACCATTCCGGCCGCAAGGGCTCGATCACCTCGGCCTGGGAGGGACAGCAATACGTGCCGCCCGAACTCGGCGGCTGGCGGACCTGCGCGCCATCGGCGATCGCCTATCCTGGACGCGGCGTGCCGATCGAGCTGGATCGGCGGGGCATGGATGGCCTCGTTGCGCAGTTCATCGACGCGGCCCGGCGGATCGACGGGTTAGGCGTCGACCTGCTGGAAATGCATGCGGCGCACGGCTATTTGCTGCACCAGTTCCTTTCGCCGCTGACCAACCGGCGCGACGACGAGTATGGCGGCCCCAACCGCATGCGTTTTCCGCTCGAGGTGTTCGAGGCGATCCGGCGCGTCTGGCCGGAGCGAAAAGCGTTGGGCGTGCGCATATCCGCCACCGACTGGGTGGAAGGCGGCTGGGATATGGACGACAGCGTCCGCTTCTGCGCCGCCTTGCGTGAACGGGGTTGCGACTACATTGCCGTTTCCAGCGGCGGCACGGTCCCTGAGCAGCAACCGAAGATCTATCCCGGTTACCAGGTCGGCTTCGCGGAGCGCATCCGCCGGGAGGCGGGCATTCCCACCATGGCGATCGGCCTGATCACCGAGCCACGCCAGGCCGACGCGATTCTACGCTCCGGCCAGGCCGACATGGTCGCCCTTGCGCGGGCGATGCTCTACAACCCCCGTTGGCCGTGGCACGCCGCGGTCGAGCTGGGCGAAAAGTTCTTCTGTCCGCCGCAATACCTGCGATCCCATCCCTCGCTGCGGGACATGGATTTCCTCAGGCCGGCCCCCACAAGGCAGGGAGCGGGCGGATAGCGCATGGGACAGCGGCATGCCGAGGCAGGTCCGATCTGGATTCGCACTATAGCCAAACGACGAGGCTCGCGTGCCGTGCCGGGGGACTAACTTGCGGCATCGTAGTGGCAGAAGGCGCGTAGCGCTTCGGGATCCGCCAGGACGATCTGGTTGCCGCGCGTGTGGACGCCAAGCTCCTTCAGCTCGCGGAAGGCGCGCGAGAGGCTGGCTGGCGTCATGCCCAGCCGGCCCGCCAGGACCTGCTTCTCGATCGTGATCTTCATGGTCGATCGGCCCGGGGCGCCGTTGGCCAGCAGATAGGCGGCAAGGCGTTGCGCCGCCGAGCGCAGCTTGAGGTCCTTGATCTGCCGCACCAGCGTGCGCCAGTGCCGCGCCAGCTCCTCCGTCATGGCGACGGCCAGGCGGTGGTCGGCGTGCAGCAGGCTGCGGAAGGTGGCAGCGGGCACCGAGGCGATGCGGCTCTCCTCCGTGGTGCGCGCGCTCACGAGATAGGGCAGGTCCAGGATCACCGCCGCCGCCAGCAACACGTCGCCGCTGCCGAAGAACTCCACCACGATCTCGGACTTCTCGACGCTGCCGGTCAGGGCGACGCCTCCGTGCAGGACGATCTGAACCTGTCGCGGCCGCTCGCCTTGTTCGAACAGCATGCTGCCCGGCCCCAGCACCTGCACGGACGCTTCATCCTGGAGGCGGGCCATGGTCGATTCGGCGACGCCCGACAGAAGTCTCGTGCGGCGCAGCAGCAAGGAATCGCTCGGCTTCATGCAGGGGGTCCGTACGGTAATTCCGGTGCCGCTTGTCAAATGTCAAGGCGGTGAAAACCATACATCAAGAGAACCGCAGATTCTCCCCCGATTCTCGGGCGCGATTGATCGAGGTCAAATCCATTTCCGCCCGAAACGATTTCTAGTTGGCCAGCAGAAAAGGAGACCAGGCAATGAGCGCAACCGATGCGCCGGAGACTGGGAGCCGGGAGACCGGCGGGGCGCAACGGGCACTGTGGTTCTCCACCTTCGCCTTCACCGTATGCTTCGCCGTCTGGACCATCTTTTCCATCATCGGCTTGCAGATCAAGCAGCAGCTCGGGCTGAACGACACGCAGTTCGGTCTGCTGGTCGGAACCCCGATCCTGACCGGTTCGCTGGTGCGCCTGGTGCTGGGCGTGTGGACCGACCAGTACGGCGGGCGCCTGATGTTCGTGCCGGTGATGCTGTCGTCGGCGCTCGCCACCTGGCTGCTGACCTTCGCCGAGACCTACGAGATGTTCCTGCTGGCCGCGCTGGGCATCGGCATCGCCGGCGGCTCGTTCGCCGTCGGCATCGCCTATGTGTCGCGCTGGTACCCGCCGGGCAAGCAGGGCATGGCGCTGGGCATATTCGGCGCCGGCAATGTCGGGGCGGCCGTCACCAAGTTCGCGGCGCCCTTCGTCATGGTGGCGTTCGGCTGGGAGATGGTGGCCAATATCTGGGCCGCCGCGCTGGTGCTGACCACGATCCTGTTCTGGCTCGGCACCAAGGACGATCCGCAGCTCGAAGCCCGGCGGCGTTCCGGCGCCAAGCCGGAGAGCCTCGCTACCATGCTCGAGCCGCTGCGCAACCTGCAGGTCTGGCGCTTCGCGCTCTACTACTTCTTCGTCTTCGGCGGTTTCGTGGCGCTGGCGCTGTGGCTGCCGCGCTACCTGATCGGCGCCTATGGCGTCGATATCGCCGTCGCCGGCATGATCGGCGCCGCCTATTCGGTGCCGGCCAGCATCTTCCGCATCTATGGCGGCCATCTCTCGGACAGGTACGGCGCGCGGCGGGTGATGTACTGGACCTTCGGCGTGGCGGTCGCCGTCTGCTTCCTGCTGTCCTATCCGCCGACCGAGTATCTCGTCACCGGCATCAAGGGCCCGATCGCCTTCCGGGTCGAAATCGGGCTGGTGTCCTTCACCGTTCTGGTCTTCGTGCTGGGTTTCTTCATGAGCCTGGGCAAGGCGGCCGTGTACAAGCACGTGCCCGTCTACTATCCCAAGCATGTCGGCGCCGTCGGCGGCATCGTCGGCCTGGTCGGCGGCCTGGGCGGCTTCGTGCTGCCGATCGCCTTCGGCCTGATGAACGACCTGACCGGCGTGTGGACCAGCTGCTTCATGCTGCTGCTCCTGATTGCCGCCGCCTCGCTGGCGTGGATGCACTTCGCGATCCGGGCGATGGAGCGGGCCGCGGTGGGCGGCCAGCTCGACAAGCTGCCCGAACTGCCCGAAATGCAGCCCATTCACCGGCCCGAGCACGAGGGCGCGCTTTCGGGCAAGCTGATCACCGACTGGCGGCCGGACGATGCGCAGTTCTGGAACCAGACGGGGCGCAAGATCGCCCGCCGCAACCTGCTGCTGTCGATTCCCGCCCTGCTGCTGTCCTTCGCGGTGTGGATGGTGTGGTCGGTGGTGGTGGCCAAGCTGCCGCTGATCGGCTTCACCTACAGCACCGACCAGCTTTTCTGGCTGGCGGCGCTGCCCGGCCTGTCGGGCGCCACTTTGCGCATCTTCTATTCCTTCGTGGTGCCGATTTTCGGCGGCCGGCTGTGGACCACGCTGGCGACCTGGTCGCTGGCGATACCGGCGCTGGGCATCGGGTTCGCGGTGCAGAATCCGGCCACGCCCTACTGGCTGTTCCTGCTGCTGGCGCTGCTGTGCGGCTTCGGCGGCGGCAACTTCGCCTCCTCGATGTCGAACATCTCCTTCTTCTTCCCGCGCGCGGAGAAGGGCAATGCGCTGGCGCTCAATGCCGGGCTGGGCAATCTCGGCGTCAGCGTCGTGCAGTTCGTGGTGCCGCTGGCCATCACCGCCGGCGTGTTCGGCGCGCTGGGCGGCGATCCGGTCATGGTCAAAGCCGGAGCGGGGCAGGCGCCGCTGTGGCTGCAGAACGCGGGCTTCGTCTGGGTGCCGTTCATCGTCATCTCGGCATTCGCGGCCTGGTTCGGCATGAACGATCTGGCCACCGCCAAGGCCTCCTTCGCCGAGCAGTCCGTGATCTTCAGCCGCCGGCACAACTGGATCATGTGCTGGCTCTATACCGGCACGTTCGGCTCCTTCATCGGCTACTCGGCGGCTTTCCCGCTGCTGGCTCGCATCCAGTTTCCCGAGATCGACGCCCTGCAGCTTGCCTTCATCGGTCCGCTGGTCGGCGCGCTGTCGCGCTCCATGACCGGCTGGGTGTCCGATCGCTGGGGCGGCGGGCGGGTGACGTTCTGGGTCTTTGTCGCCATGGCGGCCGGCGTGGTGGGGGTGGTGTATTTCCTCAACGCCCACAACTTCTATGGCTTCTTCGCCATGTTCCTGCTGCTGTTCCTGGTCAGCGGCGTGGGCAACGCCTCCACCTTCCAGATGATCCCCGCCATCATGCGCAGCGAGATGGACCGGCTGCTGCCCGGCGCGGGGGCCGACCAGAAGCGGATGCAGGCCGACAAGGAATCGGCGGCGATCATCGGCTTCACCTCGGCCATCGCCGCCTATGGCGCCTTCTTCATCCCCAAGAGCTACGGCAGCTCGATCGCCGCCACCGGCAGTCCGGAACTGGCGCTGTGGGGCTTCTTCGTCTTCTACCTGAGCTGCATCGCCGTCACCTGGTGGTTCTACACCCGCCGCGGCGGGCTGCTCCACGACATAGAGCGCGGCCGTTCCGCGCTCCAGCCAGCCACCTGACCGGCGATCAAGGAGCGACAAGATGAGCCATTTTCTCGATCGCCTGATGTTCTTCCGCAAGAACGTCGATACCTTCTCCAACGGCCACGGCGTCGTCACCAACGAGGATCGCCGCTGGGAAGAGGCCTATCGCAGCCGCTGGGCGCACGACCGCATCGTGCGCTCGACCCACGGCACCAACTGCACCGGCTCCTGCTCGTGGAAAATCTACGTCAAGGGCGGCATCGTCACCTGGGAGACGCAGCAGACGGATTACCCGCGCACGCGGCCCGACCTGCCCAACCACGAGCCGCGCGGCTGCTCGCGCGGCGCCTCCTATTCCTGGTATCTCTACAGCGCCAACCGCGTGAAGCACCCGCTGATGCGCCGCCGCCTGGTCGAGCTGTGGCGCGCCGCCCGCGCCAGCCACGGCGATCCGGTCGCGGCCTGGGCCTCGATCGTCGAGGATGCGGAAAAGACCGGCAGCTACAAGCGGGTGCGCGGCCTGGGCGGCTTCGTGCGCGTCGACTGGGCCGAAGCCAACGAGCTGATCGCCGCCGCCAACGTCTATACCGCCAAGCGGCACGGCCCGGACCGCATCATCGGGTTTTCGCCGATCCCGGCCATGTCGATGGTCTCCTACGCCGCCGGCACCCGCTACCTGTCGCTGATCGGCGGCGTCTGCATGAGCTTCTACGACTGGTACTGCGATCTGCCGCCGTCCTCGCCGCAGACCTGGGGCGAGCAGACCGACGTGCCCGAGAGCGCCGACTGGTACAATTCCACCTTCATCATGATGTGGGGCTCCAACGTGCCGCAGACGCGCACGCCGGACGCCCATTTCATGACCGAGGTGCGCTACAAGGGCGCCAAGATCGTCACCGTGACGCCCGACTATTCGGAGGCATCGAAGTTCGGCGACATCTGGCTGGCGCCGAAGCAGGGGACCGATGCGGCGCTGGCCATGGCGATGGGCCACGTCATCCTCAAGGAATTCCACCTGGCGCGCAAAAGCGCCTATTTCGAGGATTACTGCCGGCGCTACACCGACATGCCCTTCCTGGTGAAGCTGGTGCGCAAGGGCTCCTCCTACATCGCCGACCGGCTGCTGCGCGCCTCCGATTTCGCCGACTCGCTGGGCCAGGCGAACAACGCCGACTGGAAGACCGTCGCCCTCGACGCCGGCGGCAAGCCGGTGGCGCCGACCGGCTCGATCGGCTTCCGCTGGGGCGAGAGCGGCAAATGGAACCTGGAGAGCCGTGATGGGGCGACCGGCGACGAGATCAAGCCGCATCTGTCGCTCGAAGATGTGCGCGACGAGGTGGTGGGCGTCGGCTTCCCCTATTTCGGCGGCCGTCCGCACGTCCATTTCCAGCACAGCGAGCATGCCGACGTGCTGGTGCGCAACGTGCCGGTCAAGACCTTGCGGCTGAAGGACGGCGAGGCCCGCGTCGCCACCGTGTTCGACCTGCTGTGCGCCAATTACGGCATCGATCGCGGCCTGGGCGGCGGCAACGTCGCGGCGTCCTACGACGAGGACGTTCCCTATACGCCGGCCTGGCAGGAGCGCATCACCGGCGTGCCGCGCGCCCATGTCGTCGAGGTGGCGCGCACCTTCGCCGACAACGCCGACAAGACCAAGGGCCGCTCCATGGTGATCCTCGGCGCGGCGGTGAACCACTGGTACCACGCCGACATGAACTATCGCGCCATCATCAACATGCTGGTGATGTGCGGCTGCATCGGCCAGCCCGGCGGCGGCTGGTCGCACTATGTCGGCCAGGAGAAGCTGCGGCCGCAGACCGGCTGGACGCCGCTGGCCTTCGCGCTCGACTGGCATCGCCCGCCGCGGCACATGAACTCGACCTCTTTCTTCTACGCCCACACCGACCAGTGGCGCTACGAGAAGCTGGCGGTGGAAGACATCCTGTCGCCGATCTCGCCGGTCCAGCTCAGCGGCAGCCTGATCGACTTCAACGCGCGGGCCGAGCGCATGGGCTGGCTGCCCTCCGCGCCGCAGCTCGAGCAGAACTCGCTCGGCATCGCCGCGAAAGCCGCCGCGGCCGGCATGGAAGCGCCCGCCTACGTGGCGCAGCAACTGAAGGCGGGCGGGCTGCGCCTGTCCTGCCTCGATCCCGACAATCCCGCCAATTTCCCGCGCAACATGTTCGTCTGGCGCTCCAACCTGCTGGGCTCCAGCGGCAAGGGCCACGAATATTTCCTCAAGCACCTGCTGGGCACGCAGCACGGCGTGCAGGGCAAGGACCTGGGCGCGGAGGGCGGGGCGCGGCCGCAGGACGTGGCGTGGCACGAGCAGGCGCCGGAAGGCAAGCTCGACCTGCTGGTGACGCTGGACTTCCGCATGTCGACCACCTGCATGTATTCCGACGTCGTGCTGCCGACCGCCACCTGGTACGAGAAGCACGACCTCAACACCTCCGACATGCATCCCTTCATCCATCCGCTGTCGGCGGCGGTCGACCCGGCCTGGCAGGCGCGCAGCGACTGGGAGATCTTCAAGGGCATCGCGGCCAAATTCTCGGAACTCTGCGTCGGCCACCTGGGCGTGGAGAAGGACGTGGTGCTGGTGCCGATCCTGCACGACACGGCGGGCGAACTGGCGCAGCCTTTCGCGCCGCGCGACTGGGGCAAGGGCGAGTGCGAGCCGGTCCCCGGCAAGACCATGCCGTCGGTCGCCGTGGTCGAGCGCGACTACCCCAACACCTGGCGCAAATTCACCGCGCTGGGGCCGCTGATGGCCAAGATCGGCAATGGCGGCAAGGGCATCGCCTGGAACACCGAGCACGAGGTCGAGTTCCTGCGCAACCTGAACCGGGCCAGCGACGGGGTCGGCGTCGCCCAAGGCCTGCCGCGCATCGAGACCGACATCGACGCCGCCGAGGTCATCCTGGCGCTGGCGCCGGAGACCAATGGCGAGGTCGCGGTCAAGGCCTGGGCGGCGCTGAGCAAGATCACCGGCCGCGACCACACGCACCTGGCGCTGCCGCGGCAGGACGACAAGATCCGCTTCCGCGACCTGCAGGCGCAGCCGCGCAAGATCATCTCCTCGCCAACCTGGAGCGGCATCGAGTCCGAGCACGTCACCTACAATGCCGGCTGGACCAACGTGCACGAGCTCATCCCCTGGCGCACCCTGACCGGCCGCCAGCAGCTCTACCAGGACCACCAGTGGATGCTGGCCTTCGGCGAGGGGCTGTGCCTCTACCGCCCGCCGATCGACACCAAGACCGTAGCGCCGCTGTTGGGACAGCGCTCGAACGGCGAGAAGGAGCTGGTGCTGAACTTCATCACGCCGCACCAGAAATGGGGCATCCACAGCACCTATACCGACAATCTCCTGATGCTGACCCTCTCGCGCGGCGGCCCGATCGTGTGGCTGAGCGAGATCGACGCCAAGGCGGCCGGCATCGAGGACAATGACTGGATCGAGGCCTTCAACATCAACGGCGCGCTGGTCGCCCGCGCCGTGGTCAGCCAGCGCGTGCCCAAGGGCATGGTGCTGATGTACCACGCGCAGGAGAAGATCGTGAACACGCCGGGCAGCGAGATCACCAATGCGCGCGGCGGCATCCACAACTCGGTCACCCGCACCTGCCCCAAGCCGACCCACATGATCGGCGGCTACGCGCAGCAGAGCTAC
Organism: Reyranellaceae bacterium; assembly: GCA_050181585.1. GTDB lineage: Bacteria > Pseudomonadota > Alphaproteobacteria > Reyranellales > JAQSWP01 > JAQSWP01. The sequence continues at coordinate 50,441 of JBFXDA010000017.1, read as the reverse complement.
GGCTTCAACTATCACGGCACGATCGGAACCAACCGCGACGAATTTGTGATCGTCCGCAAAATGAAGAATGTGGACTGGCTCGACGGACCGCTGCCGGCGGCGCCGCGCCAGGCCGCGGAATAGGGAGCATTGCCATGAAAGTCCGCGCCCAGATCGCGATGGTGCTCAACCTCGACAAATGCATCGGCTGCCACACCTGCTCGGTCACCTGCAAGAACGTGTGGACCTCGCGCGAGGGCGTCGAGTACGCCTGGTTCAACAACGTCGAGACCAAGCCCGGCATCGGCTATCCCAAGGACTGGGAGAACCAGAACCGCTGGAAGGGCGGCTGGGTGCGGCTGAAGAACGGCAGGATCCAGCCGCGCATGGGCGGCAAGTGGCGCATCCTGGCCAAGATCTTCGCCAATCCCGACCTGCCGGAGATCGACGACTACTACGAGCCGTTCACCTTCGACTACGAGCACCTGCAAACCGCGCCGGAGTCGCAGGCCATGCCGGTGGCGCGGCCGGTGTCGCTGATCACCGGCCAGCGCATGAAGAAGATCGAGTGGGGGCCGAACTGGGAGGAGATCCTCGGCACCGAGTTCGCCAAGCGCTCGCGCGACGCCAATTTCGAAGGCGTGCAGAAGGAGATCTACGGGCAGTTCGAGAACACCTTCATGTTCTATCTGCCCCGCCTGTGCGAGCACTGCCTCAACCCGAGCTGCGTCGCCTCCTGCCCGTCGGGCTCGATCTACAAGCGCGAGGAGGACGGCATCGTCCTGATCGACCAGGACAAGTGCCGCGGCTGGCGCATGTGCGTCAGCGCCTGCCCCTACAAGAAAATCTACTACAACTGGCAGAGCGGCAAGGCCGAGAAGTGCATCTTCTGCTATCCCCGCATCGAGGTCGGCGAGCCGACCGTGTGCTCGGAGACCTGCGTCGGCCGCATCCGCTATCTCGGCGTGCTGCTGTACGACGCCGACCGCATCGAGGAGGCCGCCAGCGTCGCCGACGAGAAGGAGCTCTATCCCGCGCAGCTCTCGGTGTTCCTCAATCCCTACGATCCGGCCGTGCTCGAGCAGGCGCGCCGCGACGGCGTGCCGGAAGCCTGGCTGCAGGCGGCGCAGCGCTCGCCCGCCTACAAGATGGCGATCGAATGGCAGGTGGCCTTCCCGCTGCATCCGGAGTACCGCACCCTGCCGATGGTTTGGTACGTGCCGCCGCTGTCGCCGATCCAGGCGGCCGCCGACGGCGGCAAGATCGCCATGTCGAACGAGCTGCCCGACGTGCGCTCGCTACGCATCCCGCTGCGCTATCTCGCCAACCTGCTGACGGCGGGCGACGAGGCGCCGGTGGTGCGCGGGCTGGAGCGGCTGCTGGCCATGCGCGCCTTCATGCGCGACCGCCATGTCGAGGGCCGCGACAACCAGGCGGTGCTCGACCGCGTCGGGCTGGATCGCGCCAAGGTCGAGGAAATGTACCGCTACATGGCGATCGCCAATTACGAGGACCGCTACGTCATCCCCACCACCCATCGCGAATACGCCGAGAACGCCTTCGACCTGCGCGGCGGCTGCGGCTTCAGCTTCGGCAATGGTTGCTCCGACGGCGCCAGCGACGCCAACCTGTTCTCGCCCAAGCGCAAGGCGCGCACGCCGATGGGAGTCGAATGATGATGCTCTATCGCGTACTCGCCCGATTGCTGTCCTATCCGGACGACGGCATATGCAGGGCTCTCGGCGAAATGCGGGAGCCGGTGCGCGCCACCTCGGCCCTGCCGGCGAACTTGCGCGCCTCGCTTGACGGGCTGATCGCCGACATGCGGGCGGCCGACCCGCTCGAACTGCAGGAAGCCTATGTGGCGACGTTCGACCGCATGCGCTCGCTGTCGCTGCACCTGTTCGAGCACGTGCATGGCGATTCGCGCGACCGGGGTCCCGCCATGCTGGATCTGGTCGAGCTCTACCGCCAGCACGGGCTCGACGTCACGGCGCGGGAATTGCCGGACTATCTGCCGCTGTTCCTCGAGTTCCTCTCGGTGCTGCCGGCGGAAAAGGCGCGCCAGTTGCTGCGCGACGCGGGCGCGATCCTGGCCGTGCTGCACGACCGGCTGGACAAGCGCAAATCGCCCTATCGCCACGTCTTCGCAGCGCTGCTGCACCTGGCCCAGGCCAAGGCGGTCGCCCGCGACGAGCCGGTCGAAGAACTCGATTTCGCCGCCCTCGACCGGGCCTGGGAGGAGGCGGCGGTCACGTTCGGGCCCGAGGGCAATCCCGCGCTGGACGGCGGCCAGGATTGCGGCCGGGCGTCGGCGATGGTGGCGCGGATGAACGAAACGCCCGGCACGCGGAGGTGACGTCATGCAGGCCTATCTGCACCAGTTCGCATTCGGCATCTATCCCTATATCTGCGCCAGCGTGTTCCTGATCGGCAGCCTGATCCGCTTCGACCGCGAGCAATACACCTGGCGCAGCGGCTCCAGCCAGTTGCTGCGCGCGCGCCAGTTGCGCTGGGGCTCCAATCTCTTCCATGCCGGCATCCTGTTCCTGTTCGTCGGCCATTTCTTCGGCATGCTGACGCCGCATTTCCTCTACGAGCACTTCATCAGCGCCGGCGGCAAGCAGATCCTGGCCATGGTGTCGGGCGGCGTCGCCGGGGTGGTCTGCTTCGTCGGCCTGTCGCTGCTGATCCACCGGCGGCTGTTCGACGCGCGCATCCGCGCCACCAGCTCGGCCATGGACATCGCCATCCTGCTGCTGCTGTGGGTCCAGCTCGTGCTCGGGCTGGCCACGATTCCGTTCTCGGCCGCGCATCTGGACGGCAGCGAGATGCTGAAGCTGTCGGAATGGGCGCAGCGCATCGTCACCTTCCGCGGCGGCGCGGCCGACGCCATCGCCGATGTCGGCTGGGTGTTCAAGGCCCATATGTTCCTGGGCCTGACGGTGTTCCTGGTGTTTCCGTTCTCGCGCCTGGTGCATATCTGGAGCGCGCCGGTCTGGTACGTGTTCCGCCGCTACCAGGTGGTGCGCCGGCGCGGCGACGGCAGGCGGCCCGGCGCCATGGGAGCCCGGCGATGACGGCGCCGCCGGTCTCGGTGAACGGTCGGCCGATCGCCGAAGCGGACATCGCGCGCGAGATGCAGAACCATCCCGCGGCCGGCCTCGCGGAGTCGCGCAGCGCCGCCGCCCTGGCGCTGGTGGTGCGCGAGCTGTTGCTCGAGCAGGCGGCCGGCGCGGGCCATCTGGGCCAGGACTTTCGCCAGGCCGAGCCCGAGGAGCAGGAGGAGGCGATCCAGCTATTGCTGTCGGAAGCGGTCTCGATTCCCGAAGCCGACGCGGAAACCTGCCGGCGCTATTGGCAGGCCAACCGGGCCCGTTTCCGCAGCCCCGACCTGGTCGAAGCCCGCCACATCCTGATCGCGGCGGCGCCCGACGACGAGCCGGCGCGCGCCGCGGCCAAGCAGAAGGCCCGCGAGCTCATCGCCATGCTGCAGCAGAACCGCACCGCCTTCGGCGCGCTGGCCCGCGAGCATTCGGCCTGCCCGTCGAAGGACCAGGGCGGCGCGCTGGGACAGGTGACGCGCGGCGACACCGTACCGGAGCTGGAGACCTTCCTCTTCAACCTCGAGCCGGACCAGCTTTGCCCGCTGCCGGTCGAATCGCGCTACGGCGTGCATGTCGTGCTGGTCGACCAGCGGGAGGAGGGGCGGGAGCTGCCCTTCGAATCGGTGCGCGAGCAGGTGGCGGCGATGCTGCGCCAGACGGCCTGGCGCAACGGCGTGCGCCAGTACCTCCAGCTCCTGGCCGGCCAGGCGCGCATCGAAGGGGTCGAGGTCGAGGGCGCGCGCACGCCGCTGGTGCAGTAGCGCGCGGAGGAGATGGCGATGGCTGGACACGTGGTCGATCTGCTGGAGCCCGATACGCCGGCGCCCTATCCGGCCATCCTGGCCTATGGCTTCCGGCCGATGTTCTTCCTCGCCTCCTGCCAGGCGGCCCTGGCGGTGCCCGTGTTCCTGCTTCTCTGGCTGGGCACCGACATTGCCGCCATCGCCATCGCGCCGACGATCTGGCACGGGCACGAAATGCTCTACGGCTTCGCCGCCGCGGTGTTGGCCGGGTTTCTGATGACGGCGGTGCCCAACTGGACCGGCATGCCGCCGGTGCGCGGCGGACGCCTGCTGGCGCTGGTCGTGCTCTGGCTGGCCGGCCGGGTGGCGTTCTGGTTGTCGGGGGTGCTGCCACCGGCGCTGGTGGCGGCCGTCGATCTCGTCTTCCTGCCCGCGCTGGGGCTGGCGGTGGCGCCCGCTCTTATCGGCGCGCGCAATCGGCGCAACTACATGTTCTTCGTCCTGCTGGCCTTCCTGTTCGCCGGCAATGCCGCCATCCATGCCGAGTTGCTGGGGCTCGATCCGGCCGCGGCGCTGGATATCGGCCGGCGCGGCCAGTTCCTCGCCCTCGACATTTTCGCGCTGATGATCGCCGTCGTCGGTGGCCGCATCATCCCGACCTTCACCGGCAATTTCCTGCGCGTCCAGGCCTTGTCCGCCGGCAGGACGCCGCCCGCCCTAGCCGGCCATCCGATGCTCGATCGTCTGGCCATGGCGTCGCTGGCGGTGCTGGCGTTGGCGGACGCCGCCCTGGGCGATCGCACGCCGCTGGTCGGCGTGCTCTGCCTGCTGGCGGCGGCGGCCAATGGCGCGCGCCTGGCGGGGTGGAAGGGCTGGAGCGTGCGCGGCGAGCCGATCCTCTTCGTCCTGCATCTGGGCTACGCCTGGCTGGTCCTGGGCCTCGCCGTGCGCGGCTTGGATGCCCTCTTCGGTTTCTTTGTGGGCGCGGCCGGGCTGCATGCGCTGACCATCGGCGCCATCGGCACCATGACCATGGCGATCATGTCGCGCGCCACGCTGGGCCATACCGGCCGCGCCATGAAGGCCTCGGGCCTGCATGTGCTGGCTTTCGGCCTCGTCTCGCTGGCGGCACTGCTGCGCCTGGCAGGCGCGCTGCCGCCGCTGGAGGCCCTGCTTCAGGAGCTGCTGATCGCGTCCGCCGTCGCCTGGAGTGTGGCCTTCGCCGCGTTCGCCGCCATCCTGCTGCCGATCGTCTTCCGGCCGCGCGTCGATGGATTGCCGGGCTAGCTCGAGCCGTACGGGAGGAGAAGATGGCGGCAAGGCTTGCGCAGCGCGCGCCGCAGGCGGCGCGCCGGTGGCGGAACGGGGAGCGGTCGCGTGGAGCTTGATCGCGCCATCGGCATCGTCGGCTGGTCGGGGGTCGGCAAGACGACGCTGATCGAACGGCTGATCCCCGTTCTCGCCGCTCGCGGCCTGCGGGTTTCGACCGTCAAGCATTGCCATCATGCGCTGGCGCTGGACGCGCCAGGCAAGGATTCCGACCGCCACCAGCAGGCGGGCGCAGCCCAGACCCTGCTCATCGCACCTAGCGGCACCGTGATCGTGCAACGCGCGCGCCGGGCGCCGCCGTCGCTGGAGCGGGCGCTGGCGGCGCTGGCGGATGTCGACCTGGTCCTGGTCGAGGGCTTCCGCGACTACCGCTTCCCGCGCATCGAGGTGTGGGACGCCTGCGCCGATCGCCCGCCACTTGCGCTGGTGGATCGGGGAATCGCGGCCGTGATAAGCGACTGTCTGGTCCCGGCCGCTATCGGCCTGCCGGTATTTCGTCGCGACGACATTGCGGCCGTAGGCGAATTCGCTTTACGGTTGTTGTCGCTGCATCTGCCCGTGGACAGGGCGCAATCGGCCTGAATCTCCAATGCGTCGCAAGGGTCGCAGCTTCGATCAGTTGCCACGCTTGCGAAGATCGCGCTCGATTTCGTCCTTCAGCTTGTAGCCCGATTTGACGCGATCCCACGTCTTGGCCGTAATTCCGTCCTTGCGCAGCTCGGTCTTGCGGACTTTCTCCGACGGCGTCGTCGGCAGCGCGTCGTAGAACTCGATATAGCGCGGCACCACGAAACTGGGCATGCGCGGCTCGGCCCACTGCACCAGTTCCAGCGCGGTCAGCGTGCGGCCGGGCTTCAGGACGACGCAGGCCTTGACCTCGTCCTCGCCCGCCGCCACGTCGGCCGGAACGGCGATCACCGCCACCTCGGCCACCGCCTCGTGCTGGCGCAGCGCGTCCTCGACCTCGAAGGAGGAGATGTTCTCGCCGCGCCGGCGCAGCGCGTCCTTGATCCGGTCGACGAAGTAGTACCAGCCGTCGCTGTCCCGGCGCAGCGCATCGCCGGTGTGGAACCACAGATTGCGGAAGCTCTCCAGGGTCTTTTCCGGCATGTTGGCGTAGCCGACGGTCATGATCCAGGGCACGCGGGCGCGAACGATCAGTTCGCCGACCTCGCCGTCGGGGACGTCTTCGTCCGTCTCCGGATCGACGATCCGGGTTTCGAACCATTGCTCGACCTGCACGCCGCAGGCGCCCTTCGGCCGCTTGGCGCCGAGGGGCGTCATGATGGCGGTGCAGGTTTCGGTCTGGCCGAAAGCCTCGACGATCTGCGCGACGCCGAATCGCTCCTTGACCGCGTCCAGCATGTCGTGCGGGCTGGGCGCGGCGAAGATGCGGCGCAGCTTGTGCGTCTTGTCGCGCGGCGTCGGCGGCTGGCCGAAGATGAACGGCAGGGTGACGCCCAGCGAGTTGGTGACCGTCGCGCCCGTGGCATGCAGCCGGTCGACCCATTCCGAGGCGCTGAAGCGCTCGTAGAGGACGCAGCGCGCCCCGACGATGAGGCAGGGGTAGAGCGTCATGAACTGGGCGTTGCCGTGGAACAGCGGAAACCCCGTCATGTAGGTGTCGTCGGCGGCGAGGCCGACGAGGCGGACGGTCTCCTCGGAGAAGAAATAGAGATGCGCATGCGTCATCTCCACGCCCTTCGACAGACCGGTGGTGCCCGAGGTGAACAGCACCGCCGCCAGGTCGCGCGGCCCGACCTCGACGCCGGGGTCGGATTCGTTGCCGGAATAGAGCGTTTCGAGCGGCGACACGCTGCAGCCCGCCGGGGCGGGGAGCGCGCCAAGCTTGCCGCTCGCCGACCAGACGAACACGTGCTTCAGCCGCGGCATGCGCGGCAGGCTCTCGATCACCCGGTCCAGCATGTCCTCGGCGACCACGATCATGTCCGCCTGGCAGGTGTTCACCTGATGCTCGAGGAAAGTGCCGCGATAGGCCGTGTTGATCGGCACCTCGATGGCGCCGAGCTTGTTGGCGGCGAACCAGAGCAGGACCAGTTCGATCGAATTCGGCATGAACAGGACGATGCGCGTGCCCTTGCCGGCCCCCGCCGCCTTCAGGCCGTGCGCCAGGCTGTTGGCTTTGCGGTTGACCTCGGCGAAAGACAGCGCCGGGTTCTTGTCGGTCCATTGCAGGAACTGCCGGTCGGCGTTGACCCGGGACTGGTGCTCGAGGATCCGGGGAAGCGACCACATCTCTTTCTTGAAAACGGGGTCGAAGCGAGGATAGGTCAGCATGGACTGGCATCTCTCCCAAAACGAAGCCGTACGGGCGGCCCTCTGTTGTCTTCCATATCGCCGCTCGGCGCCTGGCGCGCGAGCGGCGAGGAAACGTCGAAGCAACGATAGCGACTATCAAAATTCCGGTAAACGACGATTCAGATGCCAAAGCGTCGCCGCCGCGCGGCAGGCCGCGCCCGGCGCGGGATCAGTTCATCGTCAGTCCGCCGGAGACGCTGATGGCCTGGCCGGTGATGTAGGATGCTTCGTCGGAGGCGAGGAACACCGCCAGCGCCGCCACTTCGCGCGCCGTCCCCGGACGGCGCAGCGGTATGGCCCGCACCATCGCCGCCTGGATCTTCTTGCCCATCTCGTCGTAGCCGACGTCGTTGCGCCACAGGTCGGTATCGGTCGGTCCGGGGCAGACGACGTTGGCCAGGACGTTGTCGCGCGCGTGTTCGCGGGCGATCGATTTGGTGAAGGCGATGACGCCGCCGCGGCAGGCCGACGAGATGGCCGCGTTGCGGTTGCCCGCCTTGCCCGAATCCGATCCCACCGTGATGATGCGCCCGCCCTTCTGCCGCATCATTATCGGCAGGACGGCGCGGGTCAGGTCGATGACCGACCGCAGCTCGGTGGCGATCATGTACTCGACATCGTTGTCCGGCATGTCGAGGAACGGCGCGAACGGGTGCCAGCCGACGGTGGTGATCAGCGCATCGATGCGGCCCAGCCGCCGATGCGCATCGGCGACGCAGGTCTCGATGGCGCCCTTGTGCGAGACGTCGCAGGCGAATGCCGCCGCCTGCCGGCCGAGCTGGCCGACCCGCTCGACCAGCTCGGCCGCGGTCTCGGCCCGCCGGTGATAGGTGAGGGCGACATCGGCGCCCTGCTCGGCCAGGCCGAGCACGATCTCGCGGCCGATTCCGCCGCTTCCTCCGACCACCAGGCACGCTTTGCCGACCAGCGAGAACATCGCTCTCTCCTCCCGTATCAGAACAAGGTCCGCGACAGGTCCGGCGCTGGCATGAACCGCGATCGGCCGGAATCGTATCGCATCGCTTTGGCTTTTTGGATCGGACGGCGCCGGCCGATCTTTGGGCGCGGCCATGCCGGCCGCCGAATGGCCGTCCGGTCGCAGCCGCGATCATACCTTTCGGCCGCGACGGCGGACAACACCGATTTTTATATGAAGAAAATCTTTCTCAATGCAGAATTCGGTGGCGGGCATCGTCCGCCGGCGGGCGCGTCAGCCGGCGCGGCTGCCATGGTGCGTCTGCGGCCCTCGCCGCAGCAGGTCGCCGATCGTCAGGAGTTCCTTGGCGATCGCGTCCAGCGTGGCCGGCGGGTGCTGCCCGGCGAACATCGTCACGCTGCACCCGCACGTCACGTCGCCGCCGGGATTGAAGATGGGGGCGGATATGGTCAGCACGCCGCGCGCGTAGTTGCCGTTGTCGATGGCGTAGCCGCGCTGCTTCACTGACTTGACCTCCTCCATGTAGGTCCGGAAGCTCGGCGCCGACTGCCAGCGCAGCGCCTTGAACCTTCTTCTCAGTTCGACTTCCGAAAGGCCGCTATGCGCGGCCATGACGCGGCCGACCGCCGATATCCAGCGCGGCAGCCGCTGCCCCAGCCGCATCTGGATTTCGACGTCGGCCCCGCTGACGGCCGATGCGGTGAGCTCCAGCCGTTCGTCCTCGATCTGCCGCCACAGCGTGACGGTGACGCTGTAGCGGCGGGCCAGCCGCTGCATCGAATGGTTGAGCGATTTCAGGATGCCGCCGCGCCCCAGCGCCCCCTCGGCCAGCTCGATGATGCCGTCGCCGATGACGTAGGTCTTGGTGTTGCCGAACGGCACGGCAAACCCCAGCGCCACCAGCGTGCGCAGAATGCTGAGGCAGGTGCTGGGATTGAGTTCGAGCTCGCGCGCGATCTGCGTCAGAGTGGCGGGGTGCCTGGCCTCGCACAGATATCGCAGGATCCGGATGCTGCTGACGACCGGCTTCACCAGCACCTGCTTGCGCGGCGACTCTTTGTCGCGCGCCGCATGTTGTCCGCGACGGATTGTCCGCTGACTGGCCATAGGCAAGGTTCCCGGCTGGGTTTCGTTGGCGAGGAAATAGCAGCTTTCTCGCATTCCGCGAAAGTCTTGTCGTTGTCGTGGGAGGGCGGGGCAATCCGGCCCATCCTGCGCCCGGCCCCTTCGGCCCGGCGCGGCGCCGGTTCTGCATCGAGAAATTCTGAATCGAGAAAACATTTCGGACATTCGAATCGGCGCTTGTCACGGCATCGACCGGGTGTAAGATTGAATGAAAATCGGAAACCTCCTGGCCTAATTCCATGGACCGGAGAGGTGGCGGGCGAAGCGATCGCTTCGCCCAAAGAAAGTGGGAGGACAGGCCGATGATGAGCAATATCCGGAGAATGGCGTTCTGGGCCGCCGTCGCGACTGGCGTCGCGATCGCCCCGGCGCATGCCCAGCAGAAGGAATTCGTCGTCGGCGGCGTGCTGTCGCTGTCCGGGCCGCTGGCGCTGGCCGGCGAAGCCATGAAGAAGGGCGCCGACCTCGCCGTCGAGCTGCGCGGCGGCAAGGTGCTCGGCGTGCCGATCCAGGTGCGCTGGGAGGACGACGAAGGCAAGCCGCAGGTCACTCTGCAGAAAGCGACCAAGCTCGACGCCGACGGCGCCCAGATGCTGTTCGGCGCGGTGACCTCCGCCACCACGACGTCGATGCTGAAGCTGGCCGAGCGGCGCAAGATTCCGCTGATCGTCACCTTCGCGGCCAGCAACAACATCACCGGCACGGAAGGCAATCGCTGGGTTTTCCGCACCTCCAATTCGGCCGACATGGACCTGCGCATGATGGTCGAGTATGCGGTCGCAAACGGCCATAAGCGCATCTACATGCTGGCGCCGGACATCACCGTCGGGCACGAGATCTACGCCGACTATTCCCGGCTTCTGAAGGAAAAGGGCATTGAGATGGTCGGCATCGATTACGCGCCGATCGGGACCAAGGATTTCGCCCTGCTGATCGACAAGATAGCGAAATCGAATGCCGACGCCGTCGGCATGGCGCTGATCGGCGCCGACCTCATCACCTTTCTCAAGCAGGCCGGCCAGGTCAAGCTGAACGAGACCAAGCCGATCACCGGCATGATCCTGATGGACGAGTTGATCGGCCAGGCGGTCGGCGACGCCAGCTACGGCGTCGTCTCCACGCTGCGCTACCATTTCAGCCACAACAATCCCGCCAACAACGCCTTCGTCGAGGCGTTCCGCAAGAAATACGGCGAGTTCCCCAGCGCCATGGCCGGCGAGGCGTTCGACGGCATGTCGTGGTTCCTCGAGGTGGTCGATTCGACCGGAAGCTGGGACCGCGAAGCCTGGGTGAAGGCGTTCAAGGGCAACAAGTACGCCAAGTCGGTCGAGGGCATGAAGGTCATGCGCGCCTGCGACAACCAGGCCGAGCAGGTCGGGCTCTACGGCCGCGCCGTCAAGGGCACCGCGCCCCTGCCGGCCGTGACGATGCAGATCACGCACAACTTCGCCGCGGACAAGCTGTTCGAGCCCTGCAAGTAGTCTTGGTGTCCGGTCGACGTCCGATCCTTCCCGTGCGGGCGGGAGGCCAGGGGAGCGATGCTCCCTGGCCTGACTGAGGAGCTGCGTTTCCATGGTTGGGACTCTGCTGATCGGACTGAGCATCGCCATGCTGCTCTTCCTGCTGGCAGCGGGTCTATCGCTGATCTTCGGCATGCTGGGCGTGGTGAATTTCGCGCATGGCGCGCTCTACATGCTGGGCGCGTTCATCGCCTATGAGATCGCCACCCGCACCGGCAATTTCTGGCTGGCGCTGGCGGTGGCGCCGATCATGGTGGCCGTGGTCGGCGTCGCGGTGGAGTTCGGGCTGCTCCGCCCGCTCTATTCGCGCGACCACGTCCAGCAGCTTCTGCTGACCTTCGGGCTCATCCTGGTTCTGGACGAGGTGGTGCGCCTGATCTGGGGCGTCGAGTATCGCAGCCTGACGCCGCCGCCGATCTTCGCCGAGCCGACGCGGCTGTTCGGCGAGAACGTCGCCACCTACCGCATCTTCGTCGTCGGACTGGGCCTGGCGATACTGGCCGCGCTCATCGTCGGCATCGAGCGCACCCGGCTGGGCATGGTGCTGCGCGCGGCGATGTCCAACCCGGCGATGACCCGCTGTCTCGGCATCCGCGTCGATCGCATCCGGACCGCGGTGTTCTCGCTCGGCGCCGGGCTCGCGGCCCTGGGCGGCGCGGTCGCCGCACCGCTGCTGCCGGTGCAGGTCGGGATGGGTTCGTCGATCATCATCGACTGCTTCATCGTGGTGGTGATCGGCGGCCTGGGCAGCGTGCGCGGCACGGCGATCGCCGCCCTGCTGATCGGCGTCACCCAGGCGTTCGGCCAGTATCTGGCGCCCGGCTGGATCGAAGTGTGGACCATGCTGCTGATGGTCGCGGTGCTGATGTTCCGCCCGCAGGGTCTGATGGGAACGAGAACCTCTCGCGTCGCATGACAAGAGCGCTGTACATCCAGATCGCCGCCGCGATCCTGCTCGGCTTCGCTTTCGCCGCCATCGCCTGGCAGGGCGGGTCCGGCACGCAGTACTTCATGATGGTGCTGATGATCTGGTCGATCTTCGCGATCGGGTTCGATCTGGTGTTCGGCGTTCTCGGCCGCCTGTCGTTCGGCCATGCCGCGTTCTTCGGTACCGGGGCCTATACTTTTTCCCTGCTGATGATGAAGGGGGGATGGCCCTTCGCTCCCGCCCTGGCGGCGGCGATCGTGGTCGGCGCCGCGCTGGCGGCCCTGTTCGCCGCGGTGGCCGGGCGGACCCGCGGCGTCTATCTGGGGTTGATCACGCTTGGCCTGGCGCAGCTCGTCAGCATCACCTTCGAGTTCAAGCTGCGGTCGCTGACCAACGGCACCGACGGGATTTCCGGCGTGCCCCGCCCGGAGCTCGCCGGCATCGATTTCTACGACAACCAGATGTTCTCGCTGCTGATCGCCGTCGTTTTCGTGCTGGTCCTGGTCGGGGCGGCGATCCTGCGCAGTTCGCCCTATGGCCGCGTTCTCGCGGCCATCCGGCAGAACGAGGTGCGCGCCGGCCAGCTCGGCTACGACGTCAAGCGATACGCCATCAGCGCCTTCGCCATATCCGGCGCGGTCTCCGCCCTGGCCGGGGCGCTGCTGACTTCGCTGATGATGTATGTCGGCCCCGAGCTGACGCGCTGGACCGCCTCGGGCGACGTCGTGATCATGGCCGCGCTGGGCGGGCGGGGAACGCTGTTCGGGCCGATCATCGGCGTGCTGGCCTTCGAATGGCTCAAGGACATCCTGAGCCCCTACACCGTGCATTGGTACGGCCTGCTGGGCGCCATCTTCATCATAATGACGATCGCGGCTCCGGCCGGCATCATCGGCATCGCAACCGCGGCCATAGCGCGCCTGCGGCGGAAGCTGCGGCCATGAACGGCGCGCCGCTGGAATGCGCCAACCTCAGCGTCCGCTTCGGCGAGTTCGTCGCCGTTTCGGACGTTTCCCTGGCGGTCTCGGCAAACCAGGTGACCGCCTTGATCGGACCCAACGGCGCGGGCAAGACCACGCTGCTGAATGCGCTTTCCGGCCAGCAGATCCCGACCGAGGGCAGGGTCCGCCTGTTCCAGCGCGACGTGACGAAGCTGGCGCCCTTCCAGCGCGCCAGGCTGGGGCTGGGGCGGTCGTTCCAGATCATGAGCGTTTTCGGCGACGACAGCGTCGAGGAGAACCTGCGTATCGCCGGCCAGCGCCTGCATCTGTCGTTTCCGGTTTTCTGGCGCTCCGCCACCACCTATTCCGCGCTCAACCGCGACGTCGATGCGATGCTCGGCCTGATCGGTCTGGAGGCGCGCCGGCGCGAACCGGCCGGCCGGCTGTCGCATGGCGAACAGCGGGCGCTGGAGATCGGCCTTACCCTGATGGGCAATCCCACCGTTCTGCTGCTGGACGAGCCCTTCGCCGGAATCGGCCGCAGCGACATCGACGTTTTCGTCGGGCTTCTGGAGCGCGTCTGCGCCGACAGGACGGTGGTTCTGGTCGAACACAACATGGACGCCGTCATGAAACTGTCGCAGCAGATCGTGGTGTTGGTCGGCGGCCGCATTCTGGCGCAGGGCGAACCGGCCGCCATCCGGAGCGACCCGCGCGTGCGCAGCGCCTATCTCGGCTGACCGATGCTGACCCTGGAACACGTCGACGTCTTCTACGGCAATGCCCCCGCATTGCACGATCTCAGCATCGCGCTGGAGCCGGGCCAGATCGTGGCGCTGGTCGGGCGCAATGGTGCTGGCAAGTCGACAACCCTGAAGACGCTGTGCGGCCTGCTGCCCTGCCGGCGCGGCGTTCGCATGATGGATGGCGTCGACGTCACCCGCTTCGGGCCGGAAGATCTCAATCGCGCCGGCGTCGCCTTCGTGCCCGAAGACCGGCAGATATTCCCGACCTTGACGGCCGACGAGAATCTGCGCATGGCGCAGGTCGTGCGCCGCAATGGCGATTGGACCATCGCCCGCGTGTTCGAGCTGTTTCCCCGCCTGGCCGAGCGCCGCAACGCCCTGGGCCAGTCGCTGTCGGGCGGCGAGCAGCAGATGCTGTCGATCGGGCGCGCACTGCTGTGCTGTCCGAAATACCTGCTGCTCGACGAACCGACCGAAGGCCTGGCGCCGCTTGTCGTCGCCATGATGGTCGACGCCATCCGCGAGATATCGAAAAGCGGCGTCGGCCTGGCGCTGGTCGAACAGAATTTCAAGGTTCCCAGCGCCTTGGCCAGCCGCTTCGTGGTGCTGGAAAGCGGCCGCATCGCGTGGGAAGGCAACAAAGAGGAGTTCGACCGCAAGCAAAGCGAGGTCGAAAGCCTGATCACGGCCTAGCGGGAGCGGCTCGGAAGACTTCTCGGATGCAAGGCGGAACGCAATGGACGAGCGATCTCTGGAGATACGGTCCGAGTGCCACGATGACGGTTTGATCACCAGTATCGTTCTGGACCGCGGCGGCAAGAAGAATGCTTTCTCGCCGGCCATGGCGGCCGAACTCAAGCGGCTGCTCGACCTGGCGCAGGCGGACCGGTCGCGGATCGTCGTGATCCGTTCCGCCGTGGAGCGGGTATTCAGCGCCGGCTTCGATATTTCCTTCCTCGGGACCGATCAGGCGGCAGCCGGCCAACAGGCGCTTTACGACAGTTTTGCCGCGATCGAGACCGCCGAGAAGATCACCGTTGCGATCGCCGACGGCATCGTCATGGGCGGCGGCAACGAGCTGTTCCTCAGTTGCGATTTCCGGCTGGCGACGGAAGAGGCGGTATTCAGGCTGACGCCGGCGCGACTGTCGCTGATCTATTCGCTGGAGGGCATGGCGCGCTTCGTGCGGGCCATCGGCCCGACGGCGGCGATGGAGATGTTCGTGGCCGCCCGCCAGCTGACGGCGGCGGAGGCGCTGCGCATTGGTCTGGTCACGCGCATCGTGCGCGACCGGGAAGAGGCCATGACCTATTGCCGGGAATTGCTGTCCAGCGGACCGCTGGCGCAACGGGCCATGAAGCAGATGATACGCCAGCTTGCCGATTGGCGGGCGTGCATCCCGGCCGACCCGGCGATAGTGGACCGATTCGAAGCCCTGCGCCAGGCGGCGGACCGCAGTGCGGATCGGAAGGAAGCGATCAAGGCGTTCGCCGAAAAGCGGACGCCGATATTCAGAGGTGAATGACATGGCCGATCCGGCGCCAACCATCATCAGCGGACCAGAACTCATTTCTTCCGGCAACGGGCTGGTCGAGGCGCCGGTGTGGCACCCCGATCTCGGCCTGATCGCCGCCGAGACCACCGGCGGCGGCGTCTGGACGTTCAACAAGGGCCAGCCCAAGACGATGGTGCTGCCGCATCGTCGCGGCATCGGCGGCATGGTCCGCCATGCCGATGGCGGGCTGGTGGTGAGCGGCAGGAACATCGCCTACAAGAACGTGTCGGCCGCGGGCGAAGATGCCGGCCCGACGATCGTGCTGCTGCAGAACGACCCTGCGGCCGGGATAATCGGGTTCAACGATCTCACCACCGACCGCATGGGGCGCATCTATGTCGGTTCGGTCGGCTTCGTCGCCGTGCATGCGCCCAAGAGCGGCGAGGCGGCCGGCGCGCAACCCGGCACCAGCCACGACACCTTGCGGCAAAGCGCCGAGGGCAAGTCGGGGTCGCTGCATCTCATCGACGTCGACGGCAGCGCGCGGGTGGTATCCACCGATATCGCCCTGACCAACGGGCTGGGCTTTTCGCCGTCGGGCAAGATCCTCTACCACTCCGATTCGGTGCGGCAATGCGCCTACAGGTACGACGTGCTGCCCAACGGCGATCTTTCGGGCAAGCGCGTTTTCGCCCGGGTCGAGACCGGCATGCCCGATGGCCTCGCCGTGGATGAAGCGGGGTTCGTCTGGATCGCCATCGCGCATGGCAGTGCCGTCGCCGTCTTCGATCCGCAGGGACGCGAGGTCCTGCGCATCCCGATCCCCGCCCCGATGGTCACCAGCCTGTGCTTCGGCGGCCCCGACCGGCGCGATCTCTATATCTGCACCGGATTCGAGGGCTCGCCCGATCTTGGCGGCTGCGTGCTCCGCGCCAGGGTCGGCGTCCCCGGCCTGGCGCTGACGCCGGCGAAGGTCAGGCTGGCCAAGTGAACCTGGCTTCGCTCTACGACACGCTGGCGAAGGTGTTGTAGAGGCATTTGGCCCCGATCCTTCGCCGACATCGCAGGAGTAGCAAGCAAATGGACTTCGACCACATAATTTACGAGAAGCGCGACCAGATTGCCTACATCACCATCAATCATCCGGAACGCCATAACTCGTTCGACCATGCGACCATCGGCGAGCTGGGCGTCGCCTTTCGCGATGCCGGCCACGACAGCAAGATAGGCGTGGTCGTCCTTACCGGGGCCGGAGACAAGGCGTTCTGCGCCGGCGGCTACCTCGCGGACCTGGCGAATTTTTCCGTCGAGAAGGGACGCAAGCTGTTCGATGCGTCGGCCGAGACGATGAATCTGATGCGCCAGATCCCGCAGCCCATCATCGCGGCCGTCAACGGTTTCGCCATGGGCGGCGGCAACGAGCTGGTGATCTGCAGCGATCTGGCGATCGCCTCGGACAACGCCCGGTTCGGCCAGACCGGTCCGCGCATCGGCAGCTCGCCGGTGATGGGCGCGACCAATCTGTTCAGCCTGACGGTGGGCGAGAAGAAATCGCGCGAGGTGGTCTATCTCTGCCGCCAGTACACGGCGCAGGAAGCCCTGGAGCTGGGCTGGATCAACAAGGTGGTCCCGCAGGCCCAGCTCGGCGCCGAAGTCGATGCCTGGTGCCAGGAACTGCTCGACAAGAGCCCCGCCTATCTCGAGCTCAGCAAGATCACGTCCAACGTCTGGTGGGACATGCTGGCGCCGGCAATGATGCATGCCAAGCAGACCTTGCTGCGGCTGGCCGGAAGCGAGCAGATGACCGAGGGGGCGAGCGCCTTCATGCAGAAGCGCAAGCCCGATTTCCGCCGGTTCAGGAAATAGTCCTTTGATGTTTGGAGCAACTCGCCCGTTCTGCCGGAATCGCCGGCGATTCCGGCAGAACGCGATTTGCTCTAGGCATCGGCGTACTGGAACATTCCGGTGCGGCAATAGTAATGCAAGCCGCCATCCTGGATAACGAAGGCCCGCATATCGCCCGGTGAGCCGGTGGCGACGTGATGGGAATGCACGGCGCCGGGCGGCGTGATGAAGGCCGCAAACCGCTCCCACGGCACTTTCTGGCCGTCGACCAGCGAATGGACTCCCTCGCTCTCGACGGCAAGCGTCACGGCGATGGAGTTGTGGCGATGCGGCCGCTGATCCCCGCCCGGTTCGAGCGAATTCACGCCGATATTCATGGCCGGCAGCATGGTGCGCATGTACGCCATGGGTTCGGTATAGAAAATCACCGCCTTGCCGGCGCCCTGGTGCCGCTCGTTTTTCTCATGGATGCTGGCGAGATGCTTGTCGATCTCGCGCGCGGAGAAATGGGCTGCCAGGACGGGCGCATGGTCGGGGGTGGGCGGATTGAGCCGCAAATAGGAAAGAGCCGGCTCGTCGGTCGCTTGGTAGAGCAAGGCATCGCCGTTGCCGGTCGCACGGTGGCGGGTGGTGCCGCTGCCGGGAAAGCAGAAGACGTCTCCGGCCGACCAGGCGAGCCTGGTGCCGTCCGGGCCAATGCTGCTGCCGCTGCCCCGAATGACAAAGTAGACCTCGCCGGTCGCGCGCAGGCTATGCCTTACTTCCTCGCCGCGCCGAATCACCACGTAACGGCAGAGCAGCAATGGCGTGGTGGCGGGATAATCGGTGCCGAGGATCTTGGAAAGATCGAGATCGATCAGTCCGCTTTCGGTTGCCGGCGACAGAGCCCGATCGCGTTCCGCGACGAATACGTGCGGCGGAACCGGTCCGACCTGTCGATATACCGCGACATTCGGCACGTCGATGATGCCGGATGTCTTGGGATCGCGAACGGCTGTGGCGCTCTGCATGGCAGTCATGGGGATCCTCGTTTCGTCGTTATGCTTGCTTTGGCTGGCCTATAGCTCCGACTCGTAACTCCGACTCGCCGTCCGGCGCATCGTCGAGATCGACGGCTTCCTAGAATGCCCTCGGCCGGCTGCCGCAAATCTGTACGCGGGTGCCGGAGCGCCGATGCGGGAAGTAGTCGAAGATCGCCTTGTGCTGGACGCTGCGATTGTCCCAGAAAAGCACCGAATCCCGACGCCACTTGAACCGGTACTGGAACTCCGGCGTTTCGACGTGGCGGTATATGAACTGCAGCACCGCCGCGCTCTCCGTTTCGGTAAGCTGCACGATGCGGGTCGTGTACATCGAATTCACATACAGGTACTTGCGCCCGTTCTCCGGATGGGTGCAAACGACCGGGTGCTCGTTGGTCGGATAGTCCTTCTCGACGAACTTGGTGCGCACGCCATTCGGATTGTTCCAGTAGCGCTTGCGGAATTGCTGCCCGCCGTCGTGAAGCGCCGTCAGCCCTTGCAGGAACGACTTCATCGCGTCCGACAAGGCGTCGTAGGCGGCGAACATGCTGGTGAACAAAGTGTCTCCGCCGACGGGCGGAACCTCCTGCAGCGCCAGGATGCTGCCCAGAGGCGGCTCCAGATCGCAGGATGCGTCCGTATGCCAAGCCTCGCCGGGGGCGCTGGTCGAGTTCTCGTCCGCATGTATGGGCAGTACCTCGGGGCGCCGCGTCGCCTGATCCGCGATCGGATGCACGTACAGCTTTCCGAAGTTCTGCGCGAAAGAGATTTGAGCGTCGACCGACAGTTTCTGATCGCGAAACCCGACAACGCCGTTTTCCACCAGCGCATGACGGATCTCGCGGATCACGTCGGGCGGCATGTCCCCGGCGAGGTTCACGCCCGAAATCTCGGCGCCGACCTTCGGCGAGCCTTTTTCGACTCGGATGTACTGGTAATTCATCGAACTTGCTCCGTGATCGCAACCAATTTTGTTTCATCCAGCGCACAGGTGTGCTATTGGTGAAAAATGGTTAAGCAGATCGAGAAGCCTGTCAAGGCTTCCAAGCCCGGTACGCCGGCTGTCCGCGCTTTCGTGCGCGGCCTGGACATCATCAGGGCCCTGGGGGGACGGCAGGGGGGCATGAGCCTGTCGGAAGTGGCGCGCGCCGTTGAACTCGATCGCGCCACGACGCGCCGCTTCCTTCTGACGTTGCTGAGCGAAGGCTATTTGAGGCTCGAAGGCCGCACGTTCTTTCTGGCGCCCAAAGTCCTGGATCTCGGCTACGCCTATCTCGCCTCAAGTCCGCTGCGTGAAATCGCGGTGCCGTATTTGAAGCAGGTGGCGGCGGAAACCCGGCAAGGATGTTCTTTCGGCATTCTCGACGACAACGACGTCCTTTATCTCGGCAGCGAACAGAGCGCCTCGCGCATCATAGGCCGGCAGATCGGCGCCGGGGTGAGGCTTCCCGCCTATTGCACGTCGATCGGACGGATCGTTCTGGGAAGTCTCGCCAGCGAAGAGCTGGAGGCCTATGGCGAGCGCGTCCGATTCGTTCGACATACCGCGCATACCCTGACGTACTGGCCCGATATTCGAAAGGCGGTCGAGGCGGGCCGCGCGCAGGGCTGGGTATTCGTCGATCAGGAATTGGAAGACGGGCTTCGCTCCCTTGCCGTGCCGGTCAAGGACAGGAATTCGAGGATCGTGGCCGGCATCAATGTAAGTGCGCTGGCGAGCCGTCTGGAATCGAAAAGCGACATAGCGAAATCCCTGAAAACCTTGCAGCGGGCGGCGCTCGGCATCGAACAGGCATTGCGCTTGCGGTGAGCCGCCCGGATACGAAGCCGGCCGATATTGAAAGCCAGTTGGAACGCCTAGGCGACAGACCGCGCGTTACGTCCAACGCCGCATTGCGCAAGCCGACCATTACCCGTTGAGGGACTGCCTTCCGCGATTGGCGTCGCACGCGGCGCACCTCGCGCCTTCATAATTTACATAAAATATTAGTGGTTAAATGGGACTGTCTGGTCGTGGCATGGGCTGTTGTGCTTATCCGAATATTCGAATAAGACTCCGAAATATCGGACTCTGGCAAAGCCCGGAGCCGCAATATCGCTGTCGACAACGTTTTGCCGTCCCTGAGCCACGGAGGTTTTTCGAGATACCGGGTCCATCGATCGAAGGGTTGTCCGAGGCGGCGCCCCACAGCGGGCAGGCGGCCCGTTCGTGGCAAAGGCGCGATCCAAAGAAAGCGATTGGCCGACGGGACGAACGAAACCGCTCTGGGGTTGCGCAAGCCCCACGCGATGGTCGGTCCCAGGAAACGAACTAGGGAGGAAAAAGATGAAGCGCTTCGTAAAACTGATTCTATTGACCGCGATGCTCGCCGCATCCGGTGGGTTGGCCGCACAGGCCCAGGAATATCCCAACCAGCCGATCAGGCTGGTCGTCGCCTCCACGCCTGGCGGCCTGATGGATCCTTTCGGTCGGACGATCGGGGACTGGCTGCAGAAGGCCTGGGGGCAGCCCGTGCTGCTCGAGCACAAGCCCGGCGCCGGCGGCCTGCTGAGCGGCGACTTCGTTGCGGCCGCCAAGCCGGACGGCCATACGCTGTGGCTGACTTACGGCGGCCCGCTGGTCAACGTTCCCGCTTTCGGCCAGACCAGATACGACGTGGAGCGCGATTTCTCGCCCGTCGCCATGCTGGTGACGGTACCCAACGTCGTGGTCGTCCCCGCGGCCCTGCCGGTCAAGACATTGCCGGAGCTGGTGGCGCTGTCGAAATCCCGCAGCGGCGGGCTGAACTACGGTTCGGCCGGCGTCGGCGCCAGCCAGCATATGAGCGGCGAACTGTTCAAGCTTCTGACCGGGGCCAATCTCACGCACATCCCCTACAAGGGCGCCGCCGGCGCGATCACCGACCTGGTGGCCGGCCGGATCGACGTCATGTTCACCAACATCCCGCCCGTCATGCCGCATATCCAGGCGGGCCTGCTGCGCCCGATCGCCGTCACGGTTCCCAATCGCGCCGACGTTCTTCCCGACGTTCCGACGCCCGACGAAGCCGGCATTCGGAATTTCCACGTCACCGGCCTGGTTGCCATCATGGCGCCGGCCAACGTACCGAAGGACATACTCGCTCGCTTGAACAGCGAGATAAACAAGGCGATGGCGTCGGAGGAGGGCAAGCGAATCACCGCTGCCTCCGGCGGGCAGTTCACCGCCACGTCGATCGAAGGATTGGCGCGCTTCCTCCGCGACGAACAGGTGATCTGGAAAAGGGTCATCGCAGAAAACAAGATCGTGCTGGAGAACTAGTCGCCATTTGCCGCGTGGCCAACTGATCGGTGATCCGATGCGGGGATTTTTCCGGGGGCGTCGTTCGATGCTGTCGTCGCAGCGCTCAGGCTGGGTGGCTGCATCGCCCCCGGACTCCGGACCCTCCGATCGGCCGCTCTCGACCCGACTTTAATCCCGCCTTTTCCGCTCGGTCGGACGAAGCGGAGATTGCCACGATCCGCGTATTCGAATAGAACTCCGGTATATCGGAATCAGAACATCACTGGAGCTTGAACAATTCATGTCGACAATGGTCTCCGCCGCCCGCCGAACCATGGAGGTTTTCGAGGTCTTCGCGCACGAGCGCCGGGAACTCTCCAACTCCGAGATGGCAAGGCTCCTGTCCGTTGCCGACAGCAGTTCGTCCGACCTTCTCTATACCTTGCATTCGCTGGGCTATCTGATGCGTACCCCGCGAACGCGCCGTTTCTATCCGACGGGCCGGCTGTTCGAGGTGGCGCGTCGCATCAAGCAAAGCGATCCGCTCACCGCCATGGCGCGCGATGCCATCGAGCGATTGGCCGACAGGACGAACGAGACCGCGTTCTTCGGCGTGCTCGACAGTTCGTCGGTCACCATACTGGCCATGCAGCCCAGCCGCTTGCCGCTGCGCTACATCGTGGATGTCGGCTCGCGCGTTTCGACGCATGCCTCGTCGCTGGGCAAGGCCTTGCTCGGCCTGAAGCCGCGCGACGAAATCGTCGCGTTCCTGAGGCGCTATCCCCTGCTGCCCGTCACGCCGCAAACCATCACCAATGTCGACCAGCTCCTGGCCGAGATCGAACTCAGCAAGGAGCGCGGCTGGTACGAAACGCGCGGGGAGGGCGCCGAGGGCGTCAATACGCTCGCGGTTTCGGGATGGCTCGGCGATCAGGCGGTTGGCTTTTGTCTGGCCGGTCCGGCGGAGCGCATCGATACCAACCATGAAGCCTATCTGGTCGCGCTCCGCGAGCTGCGCGCTTCCTTGCTGGTGGCAAATCAGGCCGACCCTCACCTCAAGAGCGCGAGTGCTGCACGGTAGGACAGAGGAACGCCTCGGCTCTGCCGACGCCGGCCCTGGCGCGAACGATAGCCTCCGCCGTGAATAGAGGAGCAGGAAGAAGATGAGTTGGGCATCTGTGCGCTTGCGGGCAGGCCACCTGGATCGAAAGAGCGAGGAACGCCGCAAGCAGGTGAGGGAATTCCTGCGCGACGAGCTGCAGCACGGCCGGTTCACGCCGCAATGCGACTGCTGGTTCAAGGGCTTCGACAGCGGCTTCAGCCGTCGGGCGGGCGCTGCCGGTCTGCTGGGCATTACGTGGCCGAAGCAGTATGGCGGCCAGGAAGGATCGCCGCTCGAGCGTTTCGTGGTGACGGAAGAACTGCTGGCGGCTGGCGCGCCGGTATCCGCCCACTGGGTCTCCGAACGCCAGATGGGCCCCAGCATCCTGCGCTTCGGCACGCCGGAGCAGAAGGCCGAATTGCTGCCGCGCATCGTCCGCGGCGAACTGGTCATCGGCGCCGGCTACAGCGAACCCGATGTCGGGTCCGATCTGGCGTCGGTGCGAACCCGCGCCGAGCGGGTCTCCGGCGGCTGGCTGATCGACGGCACCAAGGTCTGGACCACGAACGGCCACCACGCCCATTACATGTTCGTGCTGTGCCGCACGGCGTCCAGCGACGGCAACAAGCGGGAAGGGCTCTCGATGCTGATCGTCGAGCTGCCGGCAAAGGGCGTCACGATCCGCCCCATTCCGCTGCTGACCGGCGCGCACCACTTCAACGAGACCGTCCTCGAGCGCGTGTTCGTGCCCGACTCGATGGTCCTGGGCCAGCCTGGAGAAGGCTGGAGGATCATCACGTCCGAGCTGGTGTTCGAGCGCAGCGGGCCGGAGCGGTTCATGAGCACGTTTCCCTTGCTCGTCGAATTGGTCCGCCAGGTCCAGAAGGCTCCCGCCAACGACAGGACCCGCACCGCGATCGGCGAGCTGGTCGCCCGGTTCACCGCCTTGCGGACGATGTCGATATCCATCGCCACGGCGCTGGAGGAAGGAAGACTGCCGAACGTCGAGGCGGCCCTGGTCAAGGACATGGGCACGCGCTTCGAAAGCGAAGTGGCCGAATGGGCGCGGCTGATCCGCCCCGTGCAGCCCTCGCTGGGCAGCGAAGACCACTACAACGACCTGATGGCGCAGGCGATCACGCACTCGCCTTCGTTCACGCTGCGCGGCGGGAGCAACGAAGTCTTGCGGGGCATCGTCGCGCGCGGCCTGGGGATGCGCTGATGGACGATACGTTGACCATACTGGAAGACTCGGTCGGCCGCCTTTGGAAGAACGCGGTCGATCCGAGAAGCACGCTGGCCGCCGAGCAAGCCGGCTTCGACGGGACGGCGTGGGCGGCGCTGTGCAAGCTGGGCGTGATCGGCCTCGAGGCGCCTCTGTCGATGCCGGAACTGGCGGTGGTCATGGGCTCGATCGGCGAAGCCGGAGCGCTTGTTCCCTTCGTCGATAGCGAGGCAATAGGGCGCTGGCTGGCAAACGGAGCCGGGTTCAAGGCGGTCGACGACATCATGACCGTCGTCGTCGTCGATCCGGCCGCCGTTGGCTCGAAAAAGGGCCAGGACGCCGTCCGGCTATCGATCCGCAATCGGGTCGTTCCGTGGGCGGGGTGTGCGCGAAAGCTCCTGTTCAGCTTTTGCGTCGGGGACAGCCACAGGGTGGCGCTGAAAAACATCGATGACGTAAAGCTCAATCCTGCTGCGAACCTGGCCCGCGAACCGCACGGCGTGGTACTCGACGAAGCAATAGACCTGGCTGCGGGCGAGATGCGGGAAGTCGGTCTCGAATACCGGCCGGAGCAGGTGATGCAGCGCGGCGCGCTTTGCCGCTCCATCCAGATGCTGGGCGCGATGATGCGGGTCAACGAGCTGACGCTGCAATACTCGCACGACCGCAAGCAGTTCAAGCGCGCCCTTGCCGACTTCCAGACCATCCAGTCCTATCTCGTCATCATGGCGGGAGAGCTGTCTGCGACCTCGGTGCTGATCGACAACGCGGTCGAGAAGTTCGGGCAGGAAGATTCCTTCGAGCATGTGGCGGCGGCCAGGATCCGCGCCGGCCAGGCGTCGCGGCAGATCACGTCGCTTGGCCATCAGGTGCATGGCGCGTTCGGCTTCACGCAGGAGGCGCCGCTCAATATCTGGACCAGGCGCCTGTGGGCCTGGCGCGAGGAATACGGCACCGAAGCCGACTGGAGCGACTGGCTCGGCGAACGCACGATCGAGCGGGGCGCCGACACCTTATGGACCCATATAACCAAACCAGTGCGCAGCGATGACTGATCTCACCTATCGAGTAAAGAACGGCGTCGGCACGATTCAGCTCAATCGGCCGTCGTACAAGAACGCTTTCACGCTTGAGATGGTCGATGCCTGGGCAGACCATTTGCTGAGCGCGAGCAGGGATCCGAATGTCGGGGCGATCGTCGTCACCGGCAGCGGCGACAGTTTCTGCTCCGGCATCGACAGAGCCGTGATGGAGAACTGGCTGGCGCAGAACACGGCGCTGGACTGGAAGTCGATCCTCTGGGACCGCGTGTACAGGATTGCCTTTACGCTGGAGCGCATGGATAAGCCGGTTATCGCGGCAGTCAACGGCGTGGCCTTCGGCGCCGGCATGGACATGGCGCTGATGTGCGATATGCGCTTCATGGCGCGCTCGGCCCGGTTCTCGGAGGGGTATATTCGGATCGGCGCGGTGCCCGGCGACGGCGGCTGCTATTACCTGCCCCGTCTCGTCGGTCGAGCCAAAGCGCTCGAGCTGCTGCTTTCCGGCGATTTCGTCGATGCCGACGAAGCCCTGCGCATCGGGCTGGTCAACCGCATTTGCGACGACGAGGCGCTGGCGGACGAAGTGCAAAGCTTCGCCGAGCGTCTATTGACGTCCAACCCGATCGCGCTGCGTTTGATCAAGCGGGCCGTGGATCAAAGCCTGCGCAGCGATCTTCACACCAGCCTCGACCTGATCTCCTCGCACATGGGGGTCGTACAGACGACCGACAACGCCAAGGAGGCGGTCGCTGCGTTCCGTCAACGGCGCAGCCCGACCTTCAAGGCCTGACCGGCCGATGGCCGGTCGTCTCGACGCCGGATATCCGGATTTGCCTCACCACGCTGAACGCCTGAGGGAGTAGCCATGGTCTTTCCAGATCTTGCCGACAAAGTTGCGCTCGTGACCGGCGCAAACGGCGGCGTCGGCTTTCAGGCCGCCAGGAAACTGGCCGAAAGCGGCGCGATCGTCATGATCAACGGCCGCACGACGGAAAACTGCGAGAAGGCGCTGGCCAAGCTGCGCCAGGCGTCGGACCGGATCGATCCGGACAAATGCAGTTTCGCCGTCGGCGATACCTCGAACTACGAGGACGCGCGCAGGGTCGCCGAACAGGCGGGCGCGATCAATGGCGGGATCGACGTTCTGGTCAGCGCCGGAGCCCATGGCGCGGTACGGCCAATGCCGTTCGCCGATATGAGCGGGCAAGAACTGGCGGCAGCCTTCAACTCCCGCTACTTCGCGCGCATCAATCCGGTCCATGCGGCCTTGCCGTACTTGCGCGTGCGCGGAGGGGCGGTGGTGATGCTGGGCACCGACGCGGGCCGTCATGCGACCTCGGGCGAATCGATCGTCGGCGCTTACGGCGCGGCGGTTATCCTGACGACCAAGGTGCTGGCCAAGGAATTCGCGCGCTGGAAGATCCGGGTCAACGCCGTGTCCCTCACGCTGACGGCCGATACGCCGGGCTGGGACCGTATTTTCTCCGAGCAGACGTTCCAGACCAACTTGTTCGGCAAGGCCCTCGACCGCTTCCCCTTCGGCCGGCCGCCGAATGCCGAAGAGGTGGCGCGCGTGGTGATGTTCCTGGCGTCCGAAGGAGCGTCGCAGGTGACCGGTCAGACGCTGTCGGCGAACGGCGGCTTGTCGTTCGGCGGCTGGTAGGCGGTGGAAAAGCCAGGGGACCTTTCACGGTGGTTAAAATGGCGGATGCAGGCACCTCGCTGAATCATGGGCCTTTGCAGGGCATAACCGTACTCGACCTTACCCATATCGGCGCCGGTCCCTATCTCACCTCGATGCTCGGCGACATGGGCGCCGAGGTCATCAAGATCGAACCGGTCGGCGGCGGCGATCCGACCCGCGCCTACGATGCGGTGTTTCCCGGCGCCGACAGCTCGTATTTCATGGGGCTCAATCGCAGCAAGAAGAGCATCGTCTTGAATCTCAAGAGCGAAGGCGGCATGCGCGTGCTGGACGACATCCTGGCGCGCAGCCAGGTGGTGGTCGAGAGCTACAGGCCCGGCGCGTTGCGTCGATTGGGGCTGGACTACGACAGCGTCGCGCGCAAGCGGCCGGACATCGTCTATTGCTCCATCTCCGCTTTCGGCGTTTCCGGACCATACGCCAATCGTCCCGGCATGGACATTCTCGTCCAGGGCATGGGCGGCCTCATGGGCATAACCGGCGAACCGGGCCGGCAGCCGGTCAAAGCCGGTCCTCCTCTGGCGGATTTCATCGGCTCCTATCTGGCGGGGTTCGGCATCTCGATGGCACTGCTGGCCAGGGAGCGCTGGGGCATCGGGCAACTGGTCACCGTTTCCCTGCTCGATGGCCTGGTGGCGTCGATGGCGAACTACCTCACCGGCTTCCACGTCAACGGAAAGCCGAGCGGCCCGAGCGGCGGCGGCCATGCGCAGATCGTTCCCTACCAGATATTCACCGCCAAGGACGGATATCTGATCATCGCCTGCCTGACCGAAGGCTTCTGGCGCAACCTGTGCAAGGCGCTGGACTTGAACGAGCTGGTCGACGATCCGCGATTCGTCACCAACGAGGTTCGCGTCGCCCACCGGCAAGAGCTGGTCCCG
The DNA here is from genome assembly GCA_050181585.1 of Reyranellaceae bacterium. Lineage (GTDB taxonomy): Bacteria > Pseudomonadota > Alphaproteobacteria > Reyranellales > JAQSWP01 > JAQSWP01. Next base: position 23,184 of record JBFXDA010000017.1, on the reverse strand, counting down.
ATCATAAGCGACATCATCGAAACCAGGACGCGCGCCGAGTGGACCGAGATTCTCGTCAAGGCGGACGTCCCGTGCGGACCGGTGAATTCCCTGGCGGAGGTGTTCGCCGACCCGCAAGTGAATCACAACAAGATGGTGCTCGCCGTCGAGCATCCGGAAGCGGGAGAAATCAAGGTGCCCGGGATTCCGATCAAGCTTTCGCGAACCCCGGGCGCGATCGGCTCGCCACCGCCGCTCCTCGGCCAGCACACCGAAACCATACTTCGAGGGATGGGATATTCGATCGAGGCGATCGACGAGCTGCGCCAGGCCGGCGCGCTCTGCGGGTGAGCCAGGCGCGCACAGAGGAAACAGGGGATATGGTGGAGGAAGCTCCCGTTGTGTTCGAGACGATCCGGCGCGTGGGGATCATCGAACTCAATCGGCCGGCGAAGTTCAATGCCATCAATGAGGCATTGTGGGCGGAGCTGACGTCTGCGCTGAGGGCATTGGAGGCGGCAGATGTGCGGGTGGTTCTGCTGCGGGCGCGAGGCAAGAATTTCTGTACGGGCGGCGACCTGGCCGCCGTCAAGGAAATGCGCACGTCCCGCGCCCGTTGGGCCGATTTCATTCGCGTTGGCCATGAAAGCCTCAGGGCTTTGGAGGCGAGCCGGTTGCCCGTGGTGGCGGCCATTCAAGGCCTTTGCCTGGCTGGCGGCCTGGAAATCGCGTTGGCCTGCGATGTGGCATTCGCCGCCAAGAATGCCCAGTTCGGCGACCAGCATTCCAACTACGGCCTGATACCGGGAGCGGGCGGCACGCAGCGTCTGCCGCGCGCGATCGGGCTGAGGCGGGCGTTGGATTTTTTCTACAGCGGAAAATGGGCCGATGCCGAGACGGCAATGCAGTTCGGGCTGGTCAATTATGTGGTGGAGCCGGAACGCCTGCATGAAGCCGCTATGCAATATTGCGCAATGCTGGCCGAGCGCAGTCCGCACGGGCTTGTGGCTATGAAGCGGCTTGCGCGCGGCGGCCTGCACATGGAAGTGAACGAGGCTTTGCGCTTCGAAGAAGAGGCCGTGGTGGACGAGCTGCTGCACGAGGACATTAGCGAAGGCCTCGCTGCGTTCGAAGCGCGGCGCAAGCCGGTGTTTGGCAGCTGACGGCGCAGGAAACGACGGGCAGATTCGCCGCCGGCATGTCGGCGTCGTCCATGCGAACCGACCGACGCGAGGATCTGACTGAACGGCGCGATGACCGAAGCGGCAACCAGGCCGAATCCTCGGCCCCCCGCTCGACCGGCGAGCCTGCGCAGTCGCCTTTAGGCGTCGGTCTTGGCTTTCTGCATCGAGCGATAGAGCGCCAGGCGACGCTCGAAGGTTGGCAGGGGCCCGGATGCCTGCAGCGGCGCGTCCGGCGTCAGATGGCCGATCTCCTCCCAGCGATGGCAAGCCACCGCCGCGCCAGGGCCGGCGTCGCGCAGTTCGGGGTCGCGGCGGCGGCACTCCTCGACGGCATAGGGGCAGCGCGGATGGAAACGGCATCCGGCTGGAACGTTCAGCGGGCTGGGCAGCTCGCCTTCCAGCACCGCGCGCTGGCGCGGGCGGGCCGGGTCGGGCACCGGCACGGCGGCCAGCAGCGCCCTCGTATAGGGATGGCGCGGGCTGTCGAACAGGGCGGCGGTGCCGGCGATCTCCACGATGCGGCCGAGATACATCACCGCGATCCGGTCCGCGATGTGCCGGACCACGCCGAGGTCGTGCGAAATGAACAGCAGGCTGATGCCCCGTTGCTGCTGCAGATCCTGCAGCAGATTGACGATCTGGGCGCGGATCGACACGTCGAGCGCCGACACCGGCTCGTCGCACACGATGACGTCGGGATTGACCGCCAGCGCGCGCGCGATGCCGATGCGCTGGCGCTGGCCGCCGGAGAACTGGTGCGGAAACGAGCCGGCGCGATCGGGCGACAAGCCGACCGAGGCCAGCGTCTGCTCGACCTTGCGCTGCAGCGAGCGCCGGTCCGCCAGCCCGTGCAGCAGCAGCGGCTCGGCGATGGTCTGAGCCACCGTCATGCGCGGGTTGAGCGAGGAGAACGGATCCTGGAACACCATCTGGACGTGCCGGCGCAGCCGGCGGGCCTCGACCCGGCCCAGTTCGGCCAGGTCGCGGCCGCGATAGCGGATGGTGCCGCGCGTGGGGCGATCGACGTTGACCAGCATGCGGCCGACCGTGGTCTTGCCGCAGCCGCTTTCGCCGACCAGCGCCAGAGTCTCGCCGCCCAACAGCTCGAAGGAAATGCCGTCGACCGCTTTCACCGCATTGCGGTCCCGCGCCGCGAACCAGCCGCCGCCGGCGGCGAAATGCCGTTCGACGTTCTCGAACGAAACCACGGGTTCCGCCGCGGTTGCGCTCGGGGAAATATCCGCCGGCGCCGTCATAGCGGCGCCTTCCAGCAGGCGGCGAGATGGCTGCGGCCGGCATCGGACAGCGGCGGCGGCGCTTCGCGGCACTGCCGGTCGGCGAACGGGCAGCGCTCGGCGAAGCGGCAGCCGGCGAAGAGCGCGCCCGGTCCCGGCACCTGGCCGGGAATCGTGTCGAGCCGGCTTTGCGTGCGGTCGAGACGGGCGACGGAACCCAGCAAGCCGATGGCGTAGGGATGCAGCGGATCGCCGAACACCAGTTCGACCGGGCCGCGCTCGACGATCTGGCCGGCGTACATCACCGCCACCTCCTGCGCCATCTCCGCCACCACGCCCAGGTCGTGCGTGATCAGCACGATGCCCATGCCGTCCTCCGCCTGCAGCTTGCGCAGCAGCGCCAGGATCTGGGCCTGGATCGTGACGTCCAGCGCCGTGGTTGGCTCGTCGGCGATCAGCAGCGCCGGGCGCGCCGCCAGCGCCATGGCGATCATCACCCGCTGGCGCATGCCGCCGGAAAGCTGGTGCGGGTACTGCTCGACGCGGCTTTGCGGTGAGGGAATGCCGACCCGGCCCAGCAGCTCGACGGCCAGCGCGCGGGCGTCGCGGCGCGACAGGCCGCGGTAGAAGCGCACGCTCTCGCTCACCTGGTCGCCGACCCGCATCACCGGATTGAGCGAGGTCATCGGCTCCTGGAAGATCATCGCCATGGAGCGGCCGCGCACCGTGCGCATGGTTTCGTCGTCCAGCCGCAGCAGCTCCTGGCCGTTCAGCAGCACCTCGCCGGCGACCACGCGCCCGATGCCCGGCGGCAACAGGCGCATGACGCTGAGCGAGGTGACGCTCTTGCCGCAGCCCGATTCGCCGACGATGCCCAGCGTGCGGCCGCCGGCCACCGAGAAACTGACGCCGTCGACGGCGCGGAACGGCCCCCAGGCGGTGGCGAACTCGGTGGCCAGGTTCCTGACCTCGAGCAGCGCGGGCGCGGGCCGGGCGACGTCCATCTCACACCGCCATGCGCGGATCGAGCCGGTCGCGCAGCGCGTCGCCGACGATGTTGATGGCCAGCACGATCAGGAAGATGGTCAGGCTCGGCACCAGCGACACGTGCGGCGCCAGGAACAGGAAGGAGCGGCCCTGGCTGGCCATGGTCCCCAGTTCGGCCGCCGGCGGCTGCGCGCCCAGCCCGAGAAAGCTCAGGGCGGCGGCCAGCAGCACCACCTGGCCCAGGCGCAGCGTCAGGTACACGGTGATGGAGGAGATGCAGTTGCGCGCCACGTAGCGCAGCAGGATGGCCGTATCCGGCAGGCCGACCACCCGCGCCGCCGTCACGTAGTCCTGGCGCACCACCACGACCGCCGTGCTGCGCGCGATGCGGGCCACGGGTGGCATGGTGGCGATGGCCAGCGCCGCCACGATGCCCCCCGGTCCCGGCCCGGTCAGCGACACGATCACCAGCCCCAGCAGGATGGCGGGGAAGGACAGCAGCAGGTCCATGGCGCGCATCGCGATGCCGTCGAGCCGGCGGTAATAGGCGGCCAGGATGCCCAGCGCCACGCCGCCGCCGCCGCCCAGCGCCAGGCTTGCCAGCCCCATGCCCATCGTCATGCGCGTGCCGAGAACGACGCGGCTGAGAATATCGCGTCCCTGTTCGTCGGTGCCCAGCACGTGCGGCCAGTGCGGCGGCGCCATGCGCAGGCGCAGGTCGGTCTGGTTGGGGTCGAACGGCAGCAGCAGCGGGCCGAACACCGCGACCAGCGCCACCAGAACCAGGAAAGCGGTCGCCGCCGCCGTCGTGGCGTCGCGCGTCAGCCACGCCAGGCGCGCGGTGCGCAGGCGCGGCCGGAGGCGGGACTCGCCGCCGCTCTGCGTCGGGACGCTCACGTCTGGCCCGTCTGCACGCGCGGGTCGACGAAGGCATAGGCCACGTCGACCGCGATGTTGATGACGATGAACGACAGCGCCAGCGTCAGTATGGCGCCCTGGGCCAGCGGCAGGTCGCCGCCGGTGATGGCGCCGACGGCCAGCCGGCCGACGCCGGGCCAGGAAAAGATGGTCTCGGTCACCACCGCGCCGCCCAGCAGGTAGCCGGCCTGCAGGCCGATCAAGGTGATGACGGGGATGAGGGCGTTGCGCAGGCCATGGCGGAAGACGACGATGCGTTCGGGCATGCCCTTGGCGCGCGCCGTGCGCACGAAATCCAGCCCGAGAATCTCCAGCAGCGTCGTGCGCGTCATGCGCGCCACCGGCCCCATCAGCACCGCGCCCAGGGTCAGGCTGGGCAGCAGCAGGTGGCGCAACCCCTCCGCGGTCCAGGGCGGGCCGCCCCGGCCTTCGACCGGCAGCATCTCCCAGCGGAAGCCGACGAACTCGATCAGCACCAGGCCCAGGGTGAAGATCGGCATCGAGACGCCGGCCACCGCGATGGCCATCAGCGCCCGGTCAGTCGGACGGCCGCGGCGCAGCGCGGCGAAGGTGCCCAGCAATATGCCGGCCGGCGCGCCCCAGGCCATGCCGCCCAGCAGCAGTTCCAGCGTCGGCCAGATCGTGTGGCCCAGTTCGCGCGCCACCGGCACGTTGGTGATCAGCGAGCGGCCCAGGTCGCCGCCGGCCAGGCGCTCGACATACAGCAGGAACTGCCACAGCACCGGCCGGTCCAGCCCCATCTGCCGGCGGATCTCCTCGATCGTCTGCTGGCTGGCGCTTTCGCCGGCGACCAGGACCGCCGGGTCGGACGGCACGATCTGCAGCAGCAGGAACCCGAAGAACAGCACCAGTCCGACCAACGGCAGGGAAACCAGCAGCCGATGGACGACGAAGCGGCTCATCGCGCTCCGGTCCTGCCCGTGGCGTGCCGCCCGCGCGACTTCGCCTTGGCGCCGGCTTTCGCCTTCCCCGCCTCCGCCGGCCGCTCGCGGGACGGGTCGGGCAGGTTGCGCATGATGGTGGCGACGGCGTCGGCGATGTCGCGCTCCATCGCCCGGCAGGCGCCCTTGACGTCGCCCGTCCGCATGGCGGCCAGCGCGTCGCGATGATGGTCGTTGCCGACCTTCATGCCGTGGGGCGTCAGGCTGAAATGGATGAACGGGCCGACCTGCAGCCACAGCGTCTCCATCATCCTGAACAGCACGTCCTCGCGCGCGGCGCGGTAGATCGTGAAGTGGAATTCCCGGTTGTGGCGCAGGAAAGTGGTGACGTCGACGGCCTTGTAGGCCAGGTGCATGCGCTCGATCAGCGCCGCCAGCACCTCCATCTCGTCGGCCGAGACGCGTCCGGCGGCCTCCTCCACCAGCATCGCTTCCAGCGCGATGCGCACGCGGTAGAGCTGGCGCAGCCGGTCGCGCGTCATCATCGGCAGCACGGCGGTGCGGTTGGGCAGCAGCTCGACCGCGCCCTCGGCCACCAGCCGCACCAGCGCGTCGCGCACCGGCATCATGCTGGTGCCCAGCGCGCGCGCCAGGTCGCGCAGGATCAGCGGTTCGCCGGGCACGAACTGGCCGTTCATCAGCGCCTGGCGCAGCGCGTCGTAGACGTCTTCCTGCAGCGTCTGGCGCTGCATGCGCGGTAGCTGGGGGGCGCGCCCGTCCGCCGCCGGCGCGGCAGCGTCGCTAATCTCGGCGTCGGCGTCGGCTTTTCTCATCGTTCGGCGCGGGCCGCGATGGCTTCGACCTCGACAAGCCATTCCGGCCGGGCCAGCGCCGAAACGAACAGCAGGGTCATCGCCGGTTCGCTGCCCGCCAGATAGCGCTTGCGGATCCCGGCATAGACCGGCAGGTCCTCCGGCCGCAGCAGGAAGGTGGTGACCTTGACCAGGTCGGCGGCCAGCATGCCGGCGGCCGCCAGCACCGCCGTCAAATTGCGCCAGGCAAGCTCCGACTGCGCGGCGATGTCGGCCGGCGTCGCGCCGGCGGCGTCGGCGCCGACCTGGCCCGAGACGTAGAGCCAGCGGGCATTGGCCGGAATCCCGATGCCGTGCGTGTAGGGTCCCACCGGCGGCATCACGCCCGGCGGGTTGTATCTGATCAGCGGCGTCATGGTCGGCTGTCTCCGGTCTGCGTTGCGCGGCTGCCTGGCGACGGCAGCTACCTGGCGGTTACGGTCAGGTCCAGCCCCTTGTAGAGGCCGGTGCCGCCGATGCCGTGCGGTTTCACGCCCGAGACGCGCTGCTTGTTGTAGAACACCAGCATCGGCTCGTGCGCCAGCGGAATCCAGACGGTGGCGTCGTACAGCCTCTGCTGCAGCTTGGAATACGCCGCCTGGCGATCGGCGGCCGTCAGCGCCGCCTGCGCCTTGTCGAGCAGCGCGTCGGTCTCGGCATCCTTCCAATTCATCCGGTTGGGGGCGGGCGTGTTGGTCGAGCGGAAGTAGAGGTCGAGCGCGTCGCCGGCGGTGAGATAGGCGGAGTAGAGGGCGAAGAAATCGAACTCCTGGGTGCGCAGCTTGGCCATCGCCGCCGCCGGCTCGAAGAGCTGCAGCTGCATGTCGATGCCGACCGCGCGCAACTGGCCCTGCACGGCCTCCAACACCGACCGCCACATGGTGTTGTTCTGCCCGTACATGACCGGCGCCAGCCGCTGGCCGTCGCGACTGCGGAAGCCGTCGGGGCCCTTGCGCCAGTTGGCCTCGTCGAGCAGCCGCTCGGCGGCGCTCTTGTCGAACTTGGCCGCCCGCGCCTCGAGCGCCGGATCGTGGTCGAGGATGCCCGGCGCGATATAGGTGTAGGCCGGATCGGCTTCGCCGGCCCAGATGGTTTCGGCCATGGCCTTCTGGTCGATGGCCAGCAGCATGGCGCGCCGCACCTTCGGATCGGCCATCTGTTCGCGGTCCATCTTGATGCCGATGAAGGCGGTCCAGCCGAATTTCGGCGCCTTCGCCACCGCCACGCGCGGGCTGGCGCGCAGCTTCTGCGCCGCCCAGAACGGCATGACGTAGGTAATGTCGCCCTGGCCGGTCTCCAGCGCGGCGATGCGCGTATTGTCCTCGGGCACCACCCGCCACACGACGCGATCGACCTTGGCCGGGCCGCGATTTTCGTATTGCGGCGGCCCCCAGCGGTAATGCTCGTTGCGGCTCAGCACCAGTTCGTTGCGCACTTTCCAGCTTTCCCAGCAGAACGGGCCGACGCCGTTGAAGCCGGTGACGCCGAAATCCTGCCCCAGTCTCTCGACGGCGGCGCGGTCGACGATCGAGGAATAGGCCAGCGTGAGCTGGTAGGGCAGTTCGTTGTACGGCTTGTTCAGCACGTAGCGCACCGTATGGGGATCGACGGCGACGATCTCCTTCACGTCGCCGGCGCGCGAGGCGGTGGGCGACTTGGTGGCCGGATCGATCCAGCGCCGCAGGCTGTAGACCACGTCGTCCGCCGTCATCGGCCGGCCGTCGCAGAACTTCACGTCGCGGCGCAGGACGAAGGTGTAGGCCAGGCCGTCGGGCGACACCGACCACGATTGTGCCAGCCCCGGTTCGATCGTGGTCAGGTCCGGCGCCAGCGACAGCAGCGAATCCGACAGCATGGCGATGATCTCGGCCCCGGCGCGCGCGCCGTTGCGCTGCGGATCGTAGTTGCTGGTGTCGTTGGTCCGCATGATCACCACGGTGCGGTCGGCCGCGACGGCAGCGCCTGCCGCGGCCATGCCGGCCAGGACCGCCGCGACGCCGAGAGCGATGGATTTGCGCAGCATTTTCGTCTCCCCAAACAGCCCAGTTGTTATCTGTTATCACAAATGACAATATGGCTGAAGCGAAATGTTCGGAGTTGGGGGAAACCATGCGCAGCTACGCAGGCATCGAGTTCAACACCTTCACGGCCATGGCGCGCTGCGCGCGCACCGGCATGCTGGGCGTCGCCAGTTCGACGCGGTCGCTGGCGGTGGGAGCGCGCGTGCCCGGCGGCCGCTCGCGCGTCGGCGTCGTGGCGTTCCAGGCCGTGGCCGACCCGCGCATGACCTCGCTGGCGCTGCGCCTGCTCGATCTCGGCTACCACGCGCAGAAGGTGCTCCTGGAGCTGGAGAGCGCCGACCCGCATGCCGATCTGCGCCAGATCGGCGTCATCGATTCGGACGGCAATGCGGCGGCGAAGACCGGGGCGCGGGCGCGCGACTGGGCCGGCCACATCGTGCGCCGCAACCAGATCGCCATGGGCAACGTGCTGACCGGCCAGCACATCGTGCAGGCGATGGCCGACGTCCTGGAACGGACGGAGGAGCAGCCGCTGGAGGAGCGGCTGTTGGCCTGTCTCGAAGCGGCGCGAGATGCGGGCGGCCAGCATGGCGGGCAGAAATCGGCCTCGCTCCTGGTCTACGACACCGAGCCTTTCGCCAGGGTCGATCTGCGCGTCGACGTGCACGAGGAGCCGATCGGCGAGCTGCGCCGCGTCTTCGACGTCTACAAGGAATTCATTCCATACTACAACGAGCGCGCGGCGAATCCCGATATCGCGCCCTTGTTCGTATGGCAGGAGCAGCAGCGCAAGCTGAAATCGTGACGAACAACGAAAGGCTCGCGCCCTGCCTCAGGTGCTGCCTGTCGCGCCCAGGGTCTGGTGGGCCGCGGCGACGTCGGGCTTGCCGTCGCCCGCGACGTGGACGACCGGCATGGCGAACTTGATGCCGGCCTCCTCGAAGCGCTTCTTGATCGTGGCATTGGCGCGGCGGCGCAGCACGAACTGCTTGCCGGGCTTGGTCATCATCTTGAGGCGAATGCTGATGCCATACTCGCCGAACTGCTCCATGCCCTGCATCTTGAGGGGCTGGATGATGTCGCCGCCCAGTTCGGGATCCTCGGCCAGTTCCCTGCCGACCTGCTTGATGATCTTCTTGGCCTGTTCGAAATCGGATCCGTAGGCCAGGGTCATGATTATCTTGTCGATGACCCAGTCGCGGCTCATGTTCTGGACGGCGCCGAGCTGGCCGAAAGGAACGGTGAAGAGCGCGCCGCGATGGTGCCGCAGCTTGACCGATCGCAGACTGAAGGATTCGACGACGCCCTTGTAGTTGCCGCTCTGGATGTACTCGCCGACGCGAAACGCATCGTCCAGCATGTAGAAGATGCCGCTGAAAATGTCGCGAACCAGCGTTTGCGCCCCGAAGCCGACCGCAACGCCGACGACGCCGGCCCCGGCGATGAGAGGGCCGATCTCGACGCCGAAGGCGGCCAGCGCCATCAACGCGCCCATCACGAACAGCGTTACTCCCGCGATGTTCTTCAGGATCGGCAGCAGCGTGCGCAGGCGGGCCTCGCGCCGCAGCGTTTCCTCCGAAGCCGCGCCTTGCGCGGCGCTGCCCGCCAGCGCCCGTTTGATCATCACGTTGACGATGCTCCAGACGAGATCGACGACCAGGACGATGACCAGCGCATGCGCGGCGGCCCGGACGATCCGATCGAGCGGGCCGGGCTCGCCGCCGACGATGCCGAGGAACTCGATATTCCAGCCCCTGAGCAGAACGGCCATCGCCACGATGATCAGGACCGCGCGGACAATGCGGTCGATGGCGACGACCAGCACCGGCGACAGGCTGGCGTCGGGCACTCCGTCGGCTGCGGGGCGCAGCAGATGCGCGACGGCCTTTCGTTCCACCTTCATGCCGAGATAGAGGAACGTGCCGACGAGCAGCAGATTCAGCAGCATCTTCGCGCTGGCCAGCCACACGAACCAGATGAGCGCGATGAGGCAGGTCATGACAATGCGCCCCAGCGACTGGAAACCGGTCTTGCCGGCATCCGCAACGGAGGGACGCCGCCAGGTCATGTGCAGCGAGGCGGCGACAATGCCGATTCCCAGCGCATACACCATCAGTTGGATCACTTCGAACTGGACGCCGAACGTTCTGAACGTTGCGGCGGTGGCCCAGCCGAAGAAGAAGATCGCGGCCGGAATCATGAGGTGCCTGCGCCACCAGCCCGCCTCTTCGGGACTGGCGGGCAGCATAGCCATCGGTTCGCCATCGGCATGGGCCCGGCCCGAACCGAGCGCGGTCCGCAGGATGGCGGCCAGCAGGTGCAGGGCCACGCCCGCCGCCAGGAAGGCGGCGACGACGAAACGCAGGGCGCCGGGCGGCCAGTTGACCAGAAGGACCGCGGCGATCAGGGCCGCCAGCGCGGCAATCACCTCGCCGACGTTCAGCATGCCGAGAAGGGCGACCTTCCGCAGCCGGCCAGGCACGTCGCCTGCGCTGCCAGTCTCCGCCGACCGCCGTCCGTTGCGGGTGACGTGCCGGAACGCAAACGCTGCCGCCACGCCCGCGATGCAGATCAGCCCAACGGTCAGAGCGAATTGCAGGACGCTCCAGCCCCCGAGCGCCTGCTTGAAGGTCGCCGCCAAGCGCTCGAACTCGGGCCCGATCGCGGGAATTGCCAGGAGCAGGTTTTCGAAGTGGGTTTCGATCGCCGTCAGGCGCTGCGACAGGAGCGCCTCGATGGCCTCCGGCTCGGGAGCCGGACCGCCAGTCGAAGGGGGCGAACCGCTCTGGGCCTGTGCCGGATGACCGGCAAGAAAAAGCCCCAGCGGCAGGCCGGCCGCCTGGATGCGCCAGAAACGAACGCCAACCGACTTCGAACCGATCGCCATGGATTCCCCCCGATCCGGTCGGCATCCGCGCCGGCACCGGCCGCTCCTTACGTCCGGTAGTCGCCCGGGACGCAGGGTTTTTCCATCCTATCATTTCGCGCCAAGTCCGCTATTCGCAGTTGGCTTGCCAGCGCCGGCATATGGATTAGGGGCGCCGCCGCCGGAAGACCGGAGGCGGATGGCAAACGCCCGGATCAGTTTCCCGGGTTCTTCCCAGGGCTGGAGGCGGCAACGCCGGGCCGGCCCGATTGCCCCGGTGAGCCGGCTGCGATTGCGTTGCAGGCGAAAAGCATCGCCGCCTGCAAGCAGTCGAGCAGGCGTGCGCCCGGCGGCGGCGCCAGCGACGCCGCCAGTCCGGCCAAGCCGGCACCGCCGATGACGATGGTGTCGGCCAGGGCGGCGCAGGCATCGACCGCCTGTTGCAGCTCGGCGATCGCGGCCTGCGGATTGGCGGCGATGATCGTGCCGGTGGCGGCGATGGTGCGCACGGCGACAAGGTCGGTTTCGCCTCGGGTGCGCGCCACCATGGGCGGCAGCATCGTCCGCCACTGCGCGCCGGCTGTGACGATGGCGGTGCGGCCCGTTGCCGCTGCCAGCGAGGCGGAGAGCAGGGTGCAGACCGGCAGGGTGGTGCGCTGCGCCAGCGCCTTCAGTCCGAGATCGGCGAAGCAGCCCAGGACAATGGCGTCGGGTTTTTCTTTCTCTTTCAGCAGGCCGTCGATCTTCGTCAGTGCCGCTGCCTCGCCGGCCCGCATGGTTTCTTCGTCGCCGAGATAGGACGGCCCGTCACTGCAGGTGACGACCTCGATCCGGGCACGTTCGCCGACGAACCTGGCGGCCGTGGCGCGCAGCCGCTCGCTGACCGCCTCGGAACTGTTGGGATTGACGATGAGAATCCTAGCGCGCGACATTGCCCAGCAGGCGCCGGTCGAGCAGCAGGATGACGAGCAGGGTGATGGCCACGATGACCCCGGAGATCGAGGCCACGCGCACGTCGAGATTGGTGTCGAGCAGGGTCCACATGTTGACCGGCAAGGTCTCGATGCGCGGGTCCGACAGCATCAGCGACACTGGCACATGGTCGATCGAGGACAGGAAGGCGATGATGCCGCCGCCGATCAGGCCAGGCCGGATCAGCGGCAAGGTGACGTGGAAGAAGGTGAAGAGCCGGCCGGCGCCGAGGCTGGAGGAGGCGTCGAGCAGCGAGCGGTTGAGCTGCTGCACCGAGGCCGAGACCATGCGGATGACGAAGGGCGTGACGATCACCGTATGGCCGATCGACAACGCCCACAGCGCCGGCCGCACGCCGATGGCCGAGAGCAGCAGCAGCATGGCCAGGCCCAGCGACATGGCGGGGAACACCATCGGCGACATGAAGAAGGCGTCGAGCGCCACCGCCCAGTTCGAGCGTTTGCCGGCGATGGCGAGGGCGGCCAGCGTGCCCAACGTGCCGGCGGCGACGGTGGCGATCAGCGCCACCTGGATGGAGACCCAGGCCGAGGCCAGAAGCTGCGGCGAGTTGTCGACCAGCTCCAGGTACCAGCGCCCCGACCAGGAGCGCGGTGGGAAGCGCAGCAGCATGTCGCCGGTGAAGGACATCACCAGGATGATCAGCGTCGGCGCCACCAGCAGCAGCACGGAAGACGCCGCCAGCAGGCCGACCACGCTTTCGTAGCCCAGATTGCGCAGGGCGCGCGGGCTGAAGCGCCGATTCTGGTCAGGCATCGACGCCTCGCAGCAGCCGGCGGGAATAGCGATTGATCAGGAACACCAGCACGATGATGGCGACGGCGAACACCACCGACAGGGCGGCGGCCTCGTTCATCTTCTGCACCCCGATCGCCTGTTGGTAGATCAGCAGCGGCATGAAGATCTGCCGCCCGCCGCCGACCAGGGTCTGCGACACGAAGGCGGTGCAGGAGCCGGCGAAGGTGAGCAGGAAGCCGGCGATGGCGCCCGGCAGCGACAGCGGCAATATGACGGTGCGGAAGACGTAGAAGCGCGAGCCGCCCAGCCCTTCCGCCGCCTTCAGCACGTTGTCGTTGATGCGCGCCAGCGAGGCGTTGATCGGCAGCGCCATCAGCGGCAGGAAGATCTGCACCAGCGCCACGATCAGCCCGCCACGGGTGTAGAGCAGGGTCAGCGGCGCTTCGATCCAGCCCATGGACAGGAAGGCGGAGTTGATGACGCCCTCGCGCCCCAGGATGATCATCCAGGCGAAGGTGCGGACCACGGTGTTGGTCAGCATCGGCAGCAGGATCAGGAACAGCAGCAGCGCCCGTCCGCGCCGCCCGCAGCGCATGTAGAGCAGGCCCAGCGGATAGGCCGCCAGCATGGTGAAGAACGAGACCTGCAGGCCCAGAAACAGCGTGTCGCCCAGTATGCCGGCGTTGAAGCCGGAGGTCAGGGCGCTGGCGTAGTTATCGAGGGTGAAGACGAAGCCGGTGGTCGAGGACGACAGCGACACGATGGCGAGAATGACCACCGGCACCAGATAGGCGACGACGAACAGCAGGGCGAGCGGCGCCGCCGCGAGATAGGGGGAAGCGCCGCCCGCCCGCCGCATGGATCAGATCCGGATCTCGCGGTTGAAACGCTCGACCCAGCCTGGGCGCAGGGCGACGAACTTGGTCCAGTCGAGGAAGGCGCCGCGCTTGAGCACCGCCTCGACCGTGTCGCCCAGCACGGTATTGAATCCGGTCAGCTTCACCGCCGGGTGCGCCGGCATCATGCTCCAGGGTGCGGCCTCCAGCTTGGTCTGTATCTCGGGCGCGATCATGATGTCGATGACCTTCTGCGCCGTCTGCGGATTGCGCGCGTTCTTGATGACGGCGGCCGTCACCGTCTGCATCGGCAGCCCCGATTCGGGGACGGCGAAGGCGATGTCGGCGCCGCGCGCCTTCAGCGCCGCCACGTTGTTGAAGAAATTGGGCGCGATGTCGACCTGGCCTTGCGCCAGGGCGGTGGTCAGCGCGCCGGGATTGGGCGGGATGGCGCCGACGCTGGGGATCAGCTCCTTCAGCGCGGCGAAACCCGGCTCGACATCGGTCGGCGAGCCGCCGCGCAGCTTGGAAACCTCGATCAGGAATGTGGTCCCGAGCGTGGAGGCCGGGCCGACCACGCCGACCCGTCCCTTGTATTCGGGCTTCCACAGATCGTTCCACGAGGTCGGCGGCGTCTTGATCTTGGTCGGGTTGTAGGCGATGCCGATCGAGGTCAGCGCCATGGCCGGGCCGAAGCCGTCGGGATCGCGCAGGTTGGCGGGGATGTCGTTGTAGTTCTTCGAGCCGGCGGCGTCGAACTTCTCCAGCAGCCCGTCCTGCTTGGCGGTGATGATCGGCCCGTTGTCCCAGATCGCCAGGTCGAAGGGCGGCGTCGAGCGGGCGGCCTGGATGCGGCCGATCAGATCGGCGTTCAGCATCGGCGAGAAGGTCGGGGTAGCCTGCAGTTCCTTGCGGATCTGCGGCCCGATCACGGCCTTGAAGCCCTCGTCCACCGAGCCGGGATAGGTGGCGATGAAGACTTCTTTCGACTGCGCCAGCGCGGGAAAGGCGGTGGCGGCGGCGGTCCCTGCGAGCAGGGCGAGGAAGCTGCGACGGTCGGTAATCATCTCGATCTCCTTCACGCTGTTTGACGGTTCGTGTCGTGGTCTGACGGCATGCCGGGTGCGTTGCCGGCGGAATAGAGGCTGCAGGCGGCCGGATCGCTGATCGCCAGGCCGGTGACGTCGCCCGGCCGCAGCGCGATGCCGCCCCGCCGGTGCGGCTGGGTGATCTTCAGCGACGTGCCGTCGGCGGCGACCGCCTCGATCACGTCCTGCGAGCCCAGCGGCAGCACCTGCCGCACCGTGGCGTGCAGCAGGGCGGCGCCGTTGGCGGCCGGCGCCAGGTTCTCCGGCCGTACCGAGAGGAAGACGCTTGTGCCGGTGGCGATCTCCTTGTCGGAGGGGATTTCCACCTTGCGGCCGTCCGCCAGCTCCAGCCGCGTGATGCCGGCGTCGCGGGCCAGGAGTTTTCCCGGCAGCAAATTGGCGTGACCCAGGAACTGGTTGACGAACAGGGTGCGGGGCCGGTCGTACAGCTCGGACGGGCTGCCGATCTGCTCAACCTGGCCCTGGTGCAGCACCACCACCTGGTCGGCCATCGACAGCGCCTCCTCCTGGTCGTGGGTGACCAGGATGGAGGTGACGCCGGTGCGCTTGAGCAGCGCGCGCACCTCGATCTGCATGTCCAGCCGCAGCCCCTTGTCGAGGGCGGAGAACGGCTCATCCAGCAGCATGATGCGCGGCTCCACCGCCAGCGCGCGGGCGAGCGCGATGCGCTGCTGCTGGCCGCCCGACAGCTCGCCCGGCAGGCGGGCGGCGAAACGCTCCATCTGCACCAGCTTCAGCATATCGCCGACGCGCTCGTTGACGGCGGATGCCGCCATGCCGCGCGCCCGCAAGCCGTAGCCGACGTTGCGCGTCACGTTCATGTGCGGGAACAGCGCATAATTCTGGAACACGATGCCGATGCGCCGCTCCGCCGCCGCCACGTCGTCGATCGCCGCCCCGTCGACCAGCACCGAGCCTTCGGTCTGGCGGATGAAGCCGGCGATCACCCGCAGCAGGGTGGTCTTGCCGCAGCCGGAAGGACCCAGTAGTGCTGTCAGGCTGCCGGCGGGGATGTCGAGGGTGATGTCGGATAGGGCGGGTACGCTGGCATAGGCGTGCGAGACGCGGGAAATGGCGAGGTGATGGCCGCGCGGCGCGGTGCTGGCGCTCATGCCGCACCTGCCGGTGGGCCGTCGACGCGGCCGACGATGTTGTTGCCCATGATCGCGGCGGCGAAATGGTCCTGCGCGATCGGGCAGGACAGGGATTTCAGGTACACCGCCTCCAGCGCGTTGCGGAACGGGGCGGTGTCGTACTGCGACACGGCGAGCTGCCCGATCAGCTCGGCATGGGCGGCCTGCGCCTCGCGCAGCAGGGCGGTCTCGTCGACGGTGAGGAACTTGCCGTCCCGCAGCACCAGCCCGCCATCGACCATCACCAGCGACACGTTCAGGCCGCGCTCGGCATAGACGATCTGGCGCACCGGATCGTTCAGCGGCGTGAACACCGTCGAGTCGAGGCGGTAGCCGACCAGGTCCGCCTTCATGCCCGGCGCCAGCACGCCCAGCCGGTCGCCCAGCCCCAGCGCCTGCGCCCCGCCGCGCGTCGCCGCCGTCATCACCTCGCGCGCCGTCAGCCACTTGTCCATGTCCGGCGTGGCGAGGTTGGGCAGCACCGCGCCCGTGCCCATGGCGTTGAGCATGTTGACGCCGAAGATCAGCCCGACCCCGTCGGTGCCCATCGAGACGTTGATGCCGGCGTCGAGGCAGGCGCGCACCGGCGCGATGCCGGCGCCGATGATGGCGTTGCTCCACGGGTTGTACTGCACGGTGGCGCCGGTGCGGGTGATGATGTCGATGTCGCGCCGCGACAGCCACACGCCATGGATCAGCGTCGTGTCTTCGCGCAAAAAGCCGAGATCGGCCAGATGCGCCACCAGCGACTTGCCGTAGAACTGTTCGCCGGTGACGATCTGCAGCCGCGTCTCCTGGCAATGGGTCAACAGCGGCAGGTCGCACTCGTCGGCCAGTTTGCGGCAGGCGCGCAGGAAGTCGTCGGTGCAGCGATGCGGCGCCGACGGCGCCACCACCACGCCGATGCGCGAGGATTTGGGATGCCGGGTCTTCGCCAGATCGGCTACCAGCCCCAGAAGCTCGTCCGCCTGCGGCCGCGGCAGGGCGCGCAGTTCGCCCAGCAGATCGTCGGGGAAGCACTCGGCGATGAAGGGGTAGGAATCGACCACCGCGCGATCGATCATCGAGAAGCCGACCAGCCCGCGCACGCCGGAATCCTGGTAGGCCTGCAGCGCGGCATCGACATGCTCGCGCGAGAACACCTGGCCCAGCGACAGGTCGTCCACCAGGGTGGTGGCGCCGGTGCGCAAGGACTCCAGCGCCCCGATCATGGTCCGCAGATACATCTGCCGGGGCGTGATGCTGACCGGGCGGCGCGGGCGGATCACCGCCATCGCCACTTCCATGGTCAGGTTCTCCATGCAGCCCTTCAGGTAATGGTCCCAGGAATGCAGGTGGCCGTTGACCAGGCCGGGCGCGACCAGCAGCCGCTCGGCGTCGATTACCGTGTCGGCACGGTCGGCCGGGATGGCGCCGGCGGGCTCGACGGCAATAATGCGGTCGGCCTCGATCAGCACGTCCGCTTCGCGCAGCGCTGCCTCGCTGTGCGCCAGCAGTTTCGCCTGCGAGAGAAGGGTGCGTTTGCCCATGCTCACTCCGCCGCCTGGATCGCGACCTTGTTGGCCTTGGCGAATTTCATCCGCTTGTGGTCGCCCGAGGTGATGGGCGCATGGCGCGGGGCTTCGCCGGGCTGCAGGCAGCTTGGGATGCACTCGATCAGCGCGTCGTAATTGGGCTGGTGGAAGAAGGCCACCGACAGCCGCCGCGTGCCGAAGCCTGAAGCCGGCGGCGGGTTGACGACGCGATGCAGGGTCGAGACCCAGCGGTCGTTGGTCCATTGCGCCATCAGGTCGCCGATATTGATCATGAAGCCGCCCTCGGGAATGGCGGCGTCGATCCAGTCGCCGGCCCGGGTCTTGACCTGCAGCCCGCCCGGCGCGGCATCGCCGCGCAATATGGTCAGCGCGCCGTAATCGGAATGGGCGCCGGCGCGCAGTTGCCCCGGCTCGGGCGGCACTGCCTGTTCGGGATAGTTCTGCGCCCGCAGCAGGCTGATGCATTTGTCGGTCTTGTCGGCGAACCAGGCTTCGGGCAGGTCGAGCGCGACGGCGAAGATGCGCATGATGTCGTCGGCCAGCCGGTGCATGGTGCGGAAATACTGCGTCCACACCGGCTGCAGCGCGGCGGGCCGCAGCGGCCAGACATTGGGCACGAAATGCGGATAGGAGCGCGGGCCGGCATAGTCGGGATCGTCGGGCAGGTCGACCGGGCCGATGGCGAAGGTTTCCTTCAAATCGTGCGGGGCGGCGACGTCGAGCGAATAGGCCAGCGCCTCGCGCCCGACCGCGTTCCAGCCGCGGCTGGCCTCCGGCGAGGGCCGGCGCACCAGGTCCTTCTCCTCGCGCGGCAGGTCGAAGAAGCGCCAGGCCGCGTTGTAGGCGGCGCGATAATCGTCGTCCGGCACGCCATGGCCGGTGATGGCGAAGAAGCCGATGCTCTCGTTGGCCGAAGCCACCTGGGCGGCGACCCAGCGCTTGCCTTCGCCGTCGCCGGCCAGGAAAGGGGCGATGTCGATGGTGGGGATGATCTGTCGGCTCATGCCGCGGGCTCCGTTGCCAGTTGCCGTCCGGATTGCGGGCCGGATTGGGGCCCGGCTTGGGGATTGGCGCGCAGGGCGGGGGGAAACTGTTCGCTCCATAGCCGCGCCAGGTCGATGCGGCGGGTCACCCAGAGCTGCTCGCCGTAGCGGTCGAGCAGGTCGAGGATGCCGCGGAAAGCGGCGAAGCGGGCCGGCCGACCGACGATGCGCAAATGGAAGCCGATGTTCAGCAGCTTGGGCCGCCCGGCGCGACCCTCTTCCAGCAGCACCTCGACGGCGTCGCGTACGTAGTCGACCATCTCCTGCGCCCGCACGAAGCCGTTGGGGTGGAAGAACTTCATGTCGTTGGTGTCGAAGGAATAGGGCACGACCAGCAGCGGCGAGGCATTGCCGGCTTCGTCCCAGTACGGCAGGTCGTCGTCCAGCCCGTTGCTGGTGTAGGCGAAGCCCAGCTCGCGCAGCAGGGTGCGGGTGCGCGCGCTCTCCCCGCCGCGGCAGAAGAAGCCCAGCGGCCGCTGCCCGGTCGCCTTCTCGGTGACGGCGATGCAGCGCTGCAGGTCGGCGCGCTCCTGCTCGACGGTCTCGTAGAGCGCATGCGGCAGCCAGCGCCAGCCATGGCAGGCCGCCTCGTGCCCCGCCTCGACGATGCGGCGGGCGATCTGCGGCGAGCGCTGCACGGCGCGCCCGCACATATAGAAGGTGGCGACGCGCTGATGCCGGCGCAGCGCGTCGAGGATGCGCCACACGCCCGCGCGCATGCCATAGGCGAACATCTGCTCGGTGCCCTGGTCCCAGCTGCCGTCGGGGATGATGGAGCCGACCTCGGCCTGCTTCTCGGTGCGGGCATCGCCGTCGCCCACCGCCAGCTCCGCGCCCTCTTCGAAATTCACCACCAGCGACACGGCCAGCCTGGCGCGGCCGGGCAGGGCGAGGGCGGGCATGTCGGGGCCGTAGCCGTAAAGATCGCGCGCCATGCTCATGAGCCCGCCGCCTCCTTCCTGTCGCTGGCGAAATAGGGGCGGGCGAATTGCTGCTGCAGCTCGTAGATCATGCCCTTGCTGCGGCGCGGCCAGGGCAGGCGGATCGGCTCGCTGCCCAGCCGCGGCGTCAGGGTCGAGCGTCCGCGCACCAGGCGGCTCTCGTACTCCTCCCAGTCGACGCCGTAGAACAGCGGCCAGGCATCGGCGGCGGCGTATTCGAAGAACAGGATGCGGCGCGGCCCGCTACTGCGATTGTGGCCCGAGCCGTGCACGATCAGCGGATGGTGGATCGACAAGGTGCCGGGCGGCCCCAGCAGCACCTGCGCCTTGCCGGTGTCGAGCTGCTCGGCCGCCACGTCGATGGCGCCGTCGAAGAAACCGTCGTGGTGGTGCTGGCGCAATCCCTGCCGGTGCGTGCCGGTGAGCAGGAACAGCGGCCCGTTCTCCTCGGTGCAGGCGTCGACGGCGATGGAGACGAAGGCCAGGTCGGGATTGGTGTGCGGCACGAAGGCCCAGTCCTGGTGCCATTCCAGCGGCGAGCCGACTTCCGGCATCTTCACGTTGACCTTGGAATGGTGCAGGCGGATGTCGGGTCCGATCAGCGCTTCGACCATGTCGAGGATGGCGGGCGACTTCGCCAGCTCGAACAGGAGCGGGCTGATCTCGTGCGGCCGCTTGATGCGCTGGATCGCCGGCTTGCCGTCGACGGTCCGCGGCTCGAAGTCGAAATGCGCATCGCCGGGCGCGCGGTCGGCGCCCAGCGCCATCAGCCGGTCGATCTCCGCCCGCATCGCCGCCACCGCCTCCTGCGGCAGGCGGTCGGCCAGCACCACCGCGCCGTCGCGCGCGAAATCGCCGCGCAGCGCCTGCAGGTCCAGCGGATCAGGCATGGCTGCTTTCCTCCCGTGCGAAAATCGCCAGCACGCCGCCGCCCGGCGGCGCCTGGTGTTCGGCGCCGCCGGCGCAGAAGATGCGGGTGTGGCCCACCAGCCCGGCCAGCAGTCCGCCGACCGCGGCGCGGACATGGCGCGGCGGCTGGATGTCGCTGTCGCGCCAGATGACGTGGCGGCTGCCCCGGATAGTCTCTTCCGGCGGCGGATCGCCCTTGAACAGCACCGCATCGATGCGCGCGGCCTGATCGCGCGATAACTGCGGCGCCGGCGCGAAGCCCAGACGCTGCAGCAGCGCCGCCGCCGCCGGCAGGTCGATCAGGTCGGCCATGGTGGCGGTTCCGACCCGATGCGGCCCGGCCCAGCCGGCGGCATGGCCGAAGGCGACGGCATCGATGCGCAAATCGGCGTTGCCCGGCGTGACGATGGCGCGCGCGGTGCGCAGGTTCGCGTCGGTCGCATCGCCCAGCGACTCCTCGGCGAGCGCCGCCGCATCGATCTCGCCCAGCGCCAGCCCGACGCCGATGGCGCAGGCCGCGCGGGTCAGCGGCTTGGAGGCATGCGGCCGCGGCGCGCGCACGGCGACGCCGCGGCGGGCGGCATCGGCAATGGCGGCGTCGGTCAGCAGCGGCGCCTTGACCTGCACGAAGGCCACGTCCTCGGGCACGAGCCCGGCATCCGCCATCGCCGCCCGCACCGTCTCGGCCATGGCCTGCGCCTGCGCCAGGGTGCCGATCTCCTCCGGCAGCAGGGTGCGGCTGCGCGCATGGCCCACCGCCAGCGCCTTGGTTCCGTTCGTTGCCGTGCCGTCGACCGTGCGGCGCTGGATCACCGTGCAATGCGGCGACAGCACGCCCTCGCAGCCGCCCGAGGCGATCAGCAGCGGCGCGGCCTGGTGCGCGCCGAACAGGTCCTGCAGCGCGCGCACCGCCACGTCGCGGCTGAAATCGTTGTCCTGTCCGTTGCCCTCGCTCTTGACGTAGACGCAGACGGCATCGGCCGGCCGCAGCGCGCCGGCCGCGATCGCCGCTGCCAGCCCCGTCACGTCCGACGGCGCCGCCATGGCGAAACCGAAAACCTCGGCAATCCGCGTCATGTCCTCTCTCCTCACCGGGGAGAGCAGCAATCGGCGTGCCAAATGGGCGCAAGCGGCGAGCGAGCCCGGATTCGCGCGGTTTCCACCCTCGGCCAGGCGCGCCGGCCCCGCTTGCGGCCGGCGCGCCGGTGCGCAAGATGTGCACATTCCATTTCCGGATGTGCACATTTATCAAACACGGGGCGCGGCGGGATGGCGGCGGCAACGGAGAATCGCGCGGCACGCGGTTTGCAGGACAGGAGGGAGGAGGACTCCATGCCCGACGATGCGTCGCCTTCATCCTCGCTGGCCGCCGACCTGGCGCCGGAAACCGTGCTGGCCAACGAGCTGTTCGCCACCTTGCGCGCCCGCTCCGCCTCGAGGCTGGGCGTCACCCGCGCCTCCTATGGCGAGGGCGAGCAGATGGCGCATGACCTGATGAGCGCGCTGGGCGAGAGGCTGGGGCTGGAGCGCCGCCTCGACGCCGCCGGCAATCTCTATCTCACCTTGCCTGGCGCCGACCGGTCGCTGCCGTCGATCATGACCGGCTCGCATCTGGATTCGGTGCCGGAGGGCGGCAATTACGATGGCGCCGCCGGCGTCGTCGCCGGCATGGCGCTCTTGGCGCGCTGGCGGCGGGCGGGCAGGCAGCCGCGCCGCGACGTCACGGTGATGGCGGTGCGGGCGGAGGAGCTGTCGTGGTTTCCCGCCCCCTATATCGGCAGCCGCGCCGCCTTCGGCCAGCTCGACGCCGCAAGCCTCGACGAGACGCGCCGTCCCGACACCGGCAAGACCCTGGCCGAGCACATGGCCCTGGCCGGCTTCGATCCCGGACGCATCCGCGCCGGCGAGCCGCAGCTCGATGCGCGGCGCATCCACTGTTTCCTGGAACTGCATATCGAGCAGGGGCCGCTGCTGGTCGAGAAGCGGATCCCGGTCGGCATCGTCACCGGCATTCGCGGCAATCTGCGCTACCGCCACTGCCACGTGCTGGGCCGCTACGGCCATGCCGGCGCCGAACCGCGCCTGTCGCGGCAGGATGCGCTGTTGGCCGGCGTCGCCTTCGTGGCGGAACTGGAACAACTGTGGCTGGCGGAGGAGGCGGCCGGCCGCGATCTGGTCTGCACCGTCGGCCAGTTCCACACCGACACCGAGGTCCACACCCTGACCAAAATCCCGGGCGAGATCTGGTTCACCCTCGACATCCGCAGCGAGGACAACGACGTGCTGCTGGACATCGACCGCCGCCTGCGCGACATCGCCGCCCGCATCGGCGCGGAACGGCGGGTGAAGATCGAGCTGGGGCCCTACACCAACGCCCTGCCGGGGCCGATCGACCCCGGTCATTTCGCCCGCCTGACCCGCCTGGCGCCGGCGCACGGCATCGCGGCCATTCCCATGTCGAGCGGCGCGGGCCATGATGCGGCGGTGTTCGGCAATGCAGGCGTGCCCACCGCCATGATCTTCGTCCGCAACGCCCATGGCAGCCACAACCCCGACGAGGCCATGGAGGTCGCCGACTTCGCCCTGGCGCTGAAGCTGCTGGTGGCGGCGGTGGAGGACATCGATGCCGCCGGCTAGGACGCCGCGCCCCCCGATGGCGCGTCCCTCGACCCGGCGCAAGAAAGGCGACGTCGACACCGACGAGGCGATCTACAACGCCATCCGCCAGGCCATGCTGATGGGCCGGCTGCCGGCCGGGCTGAATTTGCAGGAGCCGCGGCTGGCGCGCGCGCTGGGCGTGTCGCGCGAGCGGGTGCGCAAGGCGCTGCACCGGCTGGCGCATGAGCGCTGGCTCGACATGGTGCCCAACCGCGGCACCTTCGTGCCGACGCCCTCGATCGAGGAGCTGCACGAGATCTACGAGGCGCGCAAGATCCTGGAGATCGGCATCGCGCGCAAGCTGGCCGCCCGCCACGCCTTCATCGACACCGACCGCTTGCTCGACCAT
>JBFXDA010000016.1:0-102314 GCA_050181585.1 Reyranellaceae bacterium | reverse complement strand
ACCTGCACCACCACATCGTACTGCTTGCCGTTCTGCTTGAAGCGCGTCACCTGGCGGCCGCCCATCATGGTCTCCTGGGTGCGGCCGATGACGTCGACGTCGATGCCCAAATCGGCCGCCTTCTCGCGGTCGACGTTGATGCGGATCTCGGGCTTGTTCAGCTTCAGGTCGGTGTCGGCGTTGATCAGCCCCGGATTGGCGCGCGCGATCGGCAGCAGCGCGTCGACCGCCTTCTGCAGCTCCGAATAGGGGCCCGAGGTCTGCAGCACGAACTGCACCGGCCGCTCCGAGGCGCTCTGGCCCAGCGACTGCGGATTGCTGGGTGCGCCCAGGATGCCGGGGATGGCGAAGATCTTGGGCTGCAGCGCGGCCACCACCTGCTGCTGCTTGACGTCGCGCTGGCTCCAGTCGACCAGCCGGCCGAAGGCGATGACGTTGTTGACGGCGGGGAAGCCCACGATCAGGAAATAAGTCGACATGTTGGGCGTATCGCGCAGGATCGCCTCCATGCGCCGCCCGTACTCGAAAGTGTGGTCGATGGTCGAGCCCTCGGGCGCGATGCCGAACGTCACCACCGTGCCGCGGTCCTCGATCGGCGACAGTTCCTTGGGCAGCTTGATCACCAGGTATATGGCGGCGCCGAACACGGCGATCCAGGCCAGCGCGATCACCGGCCAGGCCTTGACCGTGGGCGCCAGCAGCCGGCGATAGCCGCGGTTGAGGGCTTCCAGGAAGCGCTCGCCCAGCATGAACAGCCTTCCGTGCCGCTCGTGGTTGCGCAGCAGCTTGGAACACATCATGGGCGAGAGCGTCAGGGCGACGAAGCCCGACACCAGCACCGAACCCGCCAGGGTCAGGGCGAACTCGATGAACAGCCGGCCGGTGCGGCCGGTCTGGAACGCCATCGGCGCGTAGACGGCGGCCAGCGTGATGGTCATGGCCATGACGGCGAAGGCGATCTCGCGCGCCCCCTGCAGGGCGGCCTGGAACGGCGGCATGCCCTCCTCGACGTGGCGGGAGATGTTCTCCAGCATGACGATGGCGTCGTCGACCACCAGGCCGATCGCCAGCACCATGGCCAGCAGGGTCAGCGTGTTGATGGAGAAGCCGAACAGCAGCATCAGCGCGAAGGCGCCGACCAGCGACACCGGGATGGTGACCAGCGGAATCAGCGTGGCGCGCAGCGAGCGCAGGAACAGGAAGATGACGATGACCACCAGGATCACCGCTTCCGCGATGGTGCGGAAGACGTTGTCGATCGAGCGGTCGATGAAGATCGAGGAATCGTAGCCGATGCCGACCTTCATGCCCTCCGGCGCCTCCTGCTCGATGCGCGGCATTTCCTCGCGCACGCCCTTGGAGACGTCGAGCGGGTTGGCGGTGGCCTGTTTGATGACGCCGATCGCCACCGAGTTGTTGCCGTTGTAGCGGGCGATGACGCGGCTGTCGCGCGCGCCCAGCTCGGCGCGGCCGACGTCGCGCAGGCGCACCAGATAGCCCTGCACTTCGCGCAGGATCAGATTGTCGAACTGCGCCGGCGTGCGCAGGTCGGTCTCGGTGGTGATGGTGAATTCGCGCGCCTGGCTTTCGATGCGGCCGGCCGGGATCTCCACGTTCTGCCGCCTGAGCGCCGTCTCGACGTCCTGCGGCGTCAGGTTGTAGGCGGCCAGCCGGGCGCGATCGAGCCACAGGCGCATGGAATAGCGGCGCTCGCCGAAGATGCGCACGCCGGAGACGCCGGGAATGTTCTGCAGCCGGTCCTTGACGTAGCGGTCGGCGTAGTCGGTGATTTCGAGCTGCGAGTGCCGGTCGGAGGAGAAGGCGAGATAGATGATGGGCTGCGCGTCGGCCTCGACCTTGGCGATCACCGGCTCGTCGATGTCGTCGGGCAATTGCTGGCGCACGCGGCCGACCCGGTCGCGCACGTCGGCGGCCGCGCCGTCGGGGTCGCGGTTGAGGCGGAAGCGCACGGTGATCTGGCTGCGCTCGGCGCGCGAGACGGAGCTCAGCACGTCGATGCCGTCGATGCCCGACAGCGAATCCTCCAGCGGCACGGTGATCTGGCTCTCGACGATCTCGGCGGAAGCGCCGCGATAGGTGGTGTCGACCGTCACCACCGGCTCGTCGATGTTGGGATATTCGCGCACCGACAGGCGCTGGTAGGAGATGAACCCCACCAGCACGATCACCAGGCTGAGGACGGTGGCGAAGACCGGGCGGCGGATGGCGAGTTCGGGCAGCGTCATGGCCGGCTCCGCTCAGTTGGTCCGTTCGCCCGCCGGCTGCGCTGGCGATGGCGGTGCGCCGTCGCCCGAGACGCGCGGCGCGATCGGCACGTCGCCCGGCGCGGGCACCACCGTCACCGCCCGCCCGTGCTGCACCTTGAGCTGGCCCGCCGTCACCACCAGGTCGCCCGGCGACAGCCCTTCCAGCACCTCGACGCTGGCGCTGCGGCGCAGCCCCAGCCTGACCGGCGTGTTGGCGATCTTGCCGTCGATGACGCGGTAGACGAAGCTCTTGTCGCCGATCGGGATGATGCTCTGCTCGGGCACGAAGATGGCGTTCTCGCGCACCGCCAGGGTCAGGGCGACGCGGGCGAACAGCCCGGGGCGCAATATGTCGCCGGGATTGTCGATGCGGGCGCGCACCACGATCGAGCGGCCGGCCTGGTCGATCAGCGGATCGATGGCGTAGATGGCGCCGGTGAAGCTGCGGCCGGGGAAGGCGTCGACCGTCACCGAGATCGCCGCGCCGTCCTTCACCGCCGGCAGGAAGATCTCCGGCACGCGGAAATCGATCTTCAGCGGATCGATCTGCTCGAGATTGACGATATTGGTGCCCGGGCTGAGATAGTCGCCGACGCTGACCCGGCGCAGGCCGGCGATGCCGTCGAAGGGGGCGGCGATGCTCATCTTCTCCAGCCGCGCCTTGGCCAGGGTGATGTCGGCCTCGGCGCTGAGCAGCCCGGTGCGCGCCTCGTCGAGCGCCTTCACCGTGCCGGCGTCGCGCGCCAAGAGCGTCTGGGCGCGGGCGAAATTGGCCTTGGCCAGCGCCAGCCGCGCCTCGGCCTGCGCCAGCGTCGCCTGCTCGACCGAGGCGTCCAGCCGCACCATGACCTGGCCGCGCGCCACCTTCTCGCCCTCGCGGAAAGGCAGCTCCGAAACCCGCCCGGTCACCTCCGGCCGGATGATCACCGACTCGAAGGAGCGGAAAGTGCCGATGGCCAGGGTCTGGCGTTGGGCGGTTTCGACTGTGACCTTTATGGCCTCGACCGGGATGGCGCTGGCCGGCGGGCTGGCCGCCGGCCGGGGCAAGGTTGTGGTGCTCTGGCCGGACGGCCGCGAGGCCGGCATCATCGCCCCGCCATTGCTGTACCACCAGGCGCCCGCGGCGACGGCGGCCAGCAGCAGCAATGCCACATAGATGACAACCCGGTTGCCCTTGCGAGCTTTCGCCATGTCCCTGCCTGTTTTGCTGCATTGCAGCATTCTTGTTTATGCCTTTTGATAGCGGAGTATTAGGACTTCGGCAAATCGCCGGCGATTGCCCCCTGCCGGACCGGCTGCTAGAGAGCAGGCCCGGCCGCGCAACCATGGTTCTCGATGTTCAGACGTCTTTATGACTGGATGATGCGGCTGGCCGGCCATCGCCGCGCCATTCCCGCCCTGGCCGCGATCTCCTTCGCCGAAAGCTCGTTCTTTCCCATCCCGCCCGACGTCATGCTGGTGCCCATGGTGCTGGCGCAGCGCAGCAAGGCGTTCCTGATCGCCGGCGTCTGCACCGTCGCCTCGGTGATCGGCGGGCTGTTCGGCTACGCCATCGGCTATTTCCTGTTCGAGACCATCGGCGCCTGGGTGATTTCGGTCTACCACCTCGAAGGCGCGATGCAGACCTTCCGCGACGAGTTCGCCCAGTACGGCACCTGGATCATCCTGATCAAGGGCCTGACGCCCATTCCCTACAAGCTGGTCACCATCGCCTCCGGCGTGGCGCATTTCGACCTCTTCACCTTCGTCTGGGCCTCGATCGTCACCCGCGGCCTGCGCTTCTACCTGGTGGCCGGATTGCTGTGGAAATTCGGCGATCCGATCCGCAGCTTCATCGAGAAGCGGCTGGAAGTGCTGACCTGGGCCTTTCTCGCGGCGCTGATCGGCGGCTTCATCGCCGTGAAATACGTCTTCTGAGGATTGCGACCGCATGGCGCTGGCAAGGCGGGGCCGGGCGCACCATAGTTGAAGGCATGACCGGCCTCGTTTCCGCCTGGCTCCTGCAATCGCCGCGGCACGCCGCCCTGGCGCCCATCGCCGTCAGCGGCGGCCTGCTGCTGGGCGCGCTGGCGTTCCAGTATCTGGGCGGGCTGGCGCCTTGCGCCCTGTGCATCGACCAGCGCTACGCCCATGGCGCGGCGCTGGCGCTGGCCGCACTGGGGCTGGCGGTGCGCGGACGCCTGGGCTGGACCCTGGTGGCGCTGGCCGGCGCGGCGATGGTGGTTTCGGCCGGCATCGGCGTCTTCCATGTCGGCGTCGAGCAGAAATGGTGGGCCGGGCCGACCGCCTGCAGCGCCGCCAATCTCTCCGGCCTGAGTCCCGCCGAAGCAGCCAGGCGGCTGATGGAAACGCCCGTGGTGCGCTGCGACGAGATCGCCTGGTCGCTGCTGGGCATTTCCATGGCGGGCTGGAACGCCATCGTTTCCGCCACGGCCGGCCTGGCCGTGGCGCTGTTCTCTCTTGCGCGCCTGAGGCAGGCATGAGCGAGACCGAACTGCCGCTCGACCGGCCGGCACGCACCGGCGAAGGCCGCCAGCCGGGCGATCCCTCGCCGCGCCAGATCGTCGAGCGCATCGTGCGCGTCGACCACGCCGGCGAGTTCGGCGCCATCCGCATCTATGCCGGCCAGCAGGCCGTCATGCGCCGCCGCTTCCCGCCGGGGCACAAGGCGCGCCGGGCGATCGAGCACATGGCGCGCCAGGAGCAGCGCCACAAGGAGGCGTTCGACCGGCTGCTGGTCGAGCGCCGCGTGCGGCCGACCCTGCTGCAACCGGTCTGGCATGTCGCCGGCTTCGCGCTGGGCGCGGCGACGGCGCTGCTGGGGCCGAAAGCGGCCATGGCCTGCACCGCCGCCGTCGAGGAAGTGATCGACCAGCACTATGCCGGGCAGTCGCGTGTCCTGGGCGAGGACGAGAAGGAGCTGCGCGACACCATCGAGGAGTTCCGCGCCGAAGAGGTGGAACATCGCGACGAGGCGCTGGCCCAGGGCGCGGAGGAAGCGCCAGCCTATCCGGTGCTCAACGCCGGCATCAAGGCCGCCTCGCGCCTGGCGATCTGGCTCTCCACCCGTTTCTAGCTGCGCACGGAAACGGTCGCTGTCGAAACCGGTTGCGGTATAGGCGTTTTCGCAAGCCCGGCTTATTCTCGGTGCAGGCTTCCTGGAGAGAGCAAATGCTCCGCAACGACCCCGTTTCGCAGGCCCGCATCGATCTGGCCGCCGCCCTGCGCAGCGCCGCCCGCCTGAACCTGCACGAAGGCGTGTGCAACCATTTCTCGGTGGCGGTGCCCGACACCGAGGACCGGTTCCTGATCAATCCGCAGGGGCTGCACTGGTCGGAGGTGACGGCGGCCGACATCGTGATGACCGACGCCAAGGGCAACATCGTCGAGGGCCGCCACCCGGTAGAGCCGACCGCCTTCTTCATCCATGGCCGCGTGCATCTGGGCAAACCCTCGGCCCGGGCGGTGCTGCACACCCACATGCCCTATGCCACGGCCCTGACCACGATCCGCGGCGGCCGGCTGGAGATGTGCACCCAGAACGCGCTGCGCTACCACGACCGCATCGCCTATGACGACGACTATGGCGGACTGGCGCTGAGCGAGGCCGAGGGCGATCGCATCTGCGCCGCCATGGGCGCGGCCGACATCGCCTTCCTCAGCAATCACGGCGTCATCGTCACCGCCTCGACCATCGCCATGGCCTTCGACGAGCTCTACTATCTGGAGCGCGCCTGCATGGTGCAGGTGCTGGCCATGTCGACCGGCCGGCCGCTCAGCCTGGTGTCGCCGGACATGGCGGCGCGGACGGCCAAGCAGATGCAGGGCGAGAGCCAGCAGGCCTTCCTGCATTTCGACGCGCTCAAGCGTATGCTGGACCGCGAAGCGCCGGGCTGGTCGGCGCTCTGATTTTCGGCGGAGAACACGATGTCGCGTCTGGGCAAATTCGATCCCGCCAAGCTGGCGCCGGAGCAGCGCCGCATCTACGACGACATCGTCGCCGGCCCGCGCGGCTCGATCGGCGGGCCGTTCGTGCCCTGGCTGCAAAGCCCGGTGCTGGCCGACCGGGCGCAGAAGCTGGGCGAGTTCTGCCGCTTCAACACCTCGCTGCCCAAGCGCCTGTCCGAACTGGCCATCCTGGTGACGGCGCGCCACTGGAAGGCGCAGTTCGAATGGTACGCGCACGAGAAGATGGCGCGCGAAGGCGGGCTGGCGCAGCCGATCATCGACGCCATCCGCGACCGCCTGCCGCCGCCCGGCATGCAGGCGGACGAGCAGGCGGTGTACGATTTCTGCAGCGAGGCCTATGCGCTGCACTATGTCAGCGACGACACCTATGCCCGCGCCGTCGGGCTGCTGGGCGAGAAGGCCGTGGTCGAGCTGGTCGGCGTGCTGGGCTATTACTGCCTGGTGTCGCTGACGCTGAACGTCTTCCAGGTCGGACTGCCCGAGGGCGAGACGCCGGCGTTGAAATAGCTTTCCCTTCTCGTCATCGCCCGGCTCGACCGGGCGACCCATGCTCGCAACGGCACAGTCCCGCAGAGCCATGGGTGGCCCGGTCAAGCCGGGCCAGGACGGCTCTTGTTAACCGACAATCGCGCTGTGCACGAAGTTGCAGATCGTGTCCAACCGCTTGCTGTGCCAGGGATCGGGCTGGCGCGAGTTGGTGAGGTAGGCGAAGGATACGCCCGAGGTCGGATCGGCCCAGCAATAGGACGAGCCGACGCCGCCATGGCCGAACGTCTCCGGCGTCGCCAGCGAACCCAGGCCGCGGATATTGGGCGTGGTGCCGCGCAGATGCGGGCCCAGGCCGCGATGCATGGGCATGCCCATATAGGCGTCGACGCGATCGCCGGTGAAGTTGCGCGTGGCGTAGCGGATGGTGGCCGGCGACAGCACGCGCCGGCCGTTCAGCGTGCCGCCCTGCAGCAGCATCTGGTAGAACGCCGCCATGCCGCGCGCCGTGGCGTAGCCGCCGCCGCCGGGCGCGCCGCCGCGCCGCCACAGCGCGTTGTTGGCCTCGTCCAGCGGCTTCTGCACCGTGGGCCTGCCGTCCTCGGGCGCGTGCATGTCGGCGGCGCGGCCATGCAGGCTCTCCGGCAGGCCGACATGGATCTCGTCGGCCAGGCCCAGCGGCTCGATCAGCTCCTCGCGGATCAGCGCCTTGAAGTCCTTGCCGGTAATCGTTTCCATCATCGCCGCCAGCACCCAGTGCGCCGCCAGCGGGTGGTAGGAGATCTGCGAGCCCGGCGTCCATTGCAGGGCGATGTTGCAGGCCGCCTCGCGCCGCTTGTCGATGCTCTCGAAGGTCTCGCCGCGGAACACCGCGTCGGGGAAGCCGCCCTGGTGGGTGATGACCTGCAGGATGGTGATGGCGCGCTTGCCGTTCTTCTCGAAGCCCGGCAAATGCTCGGCCACGGTGTCGTCAAAGCGGATCAGGCCGCGCTCGGCGAGCTGCCACAGCGCGGCGGCGGTCAGCACCTTGGTGTTGGAGTAGAGCAGCCACAGCGTCGAGGCATCGGCCTTCACTTCGCGCGGCGCGATGCGCGCCTGGCCGAAATGGCGCGACAGCACCAGCCGGCCGTGGCGCGCCAGCGCGATCTCGCAGCCCGGATACCAGCCCTCGGCGACATGCTTCTCGATGGCGGCGATCAGCCGGTCGAGTTGGCCCTGGTCGAAGCCGAGTTTCTGCGGATCGCCGCTGGGCAGGTCGAAAGGCATGGCGCGTCTCCCGGAATGGCGGCGCCCGTTCCGGCGCCTGGACTTTTGCTCTCGGCGCCGATTATGCCGGATCGAGCTCGCTGTCCCAATACAGGAAGTCGCGCCAGCTCTGGTGCAGGTAGTTGGGCGGGAAGGCGCGGCCGTTCTCCTGCAATTCGCCGGTGGTCGGCTCGTCGGGCTGGCGGATCGGCAGCATGCCGACCTGGTGCGCCAGGCGGCTGCCCTTGCGCAGGTTGCAGGGCGAGCAGGCGGCCAGCACGTTGCGCCAGGTGGTGCGGCCGCCCAGCGACTTGGGCACCAGATGGTCGAAGGTCAGGTCGTGCGCGGCGAAGCCGCCGCCGCAATACTGGCAGGTGAACTTGTCGCGCAGGAAGACATTGAACCGCGTGAAGGCCGGCCGCCGCGCGGCGGGAATGTATTCCTTGAGCGCGATGACGGAAGGCAGGCGGATTTCCACGCTGGGGCTGCGGATGGTGCGCTCGTATTCCGACACGACGCTGACGCGGTCGAGGAACACCGCCTTGATCGCGTCCTGCCACGACCACAACGACAAGGGGAAATAGCTGAGCGGCCGGAAATCGGCGTTGAGCACCAGCGCCGGACAGGAGTCAGGCGGCGGTGCCACGCCTCAGTCTCCATCGACTATGCAACTGCCTGACCATGGCGCGCATTCTGGGGAAAACCCGGGCAAAACACAATAGTTGGTGGTGCGGTGGATTCCTTAACCACAACAGGGACGTAACGTTTTCGTAACTACCTGCGCCAGACGCCGCTGGCATGGGAGCGATAGCCCAGGCAGCGATAGGCGGCGTCGACCAGCGACTGGCCGCGCGGGTTGAGCAGCAGGCCCGGCCCCATGCGGTTCATGGTGTAGCCGAAGGCCAGGCCGCACTCGGGATCGGCGAAGCCGATGCTGCCGCCGGCCCCGACATGGCCGAAGGCCTGCTCGCCCAGGATGACGCTGTCGAGGCCGGGCATCGCCGGCACCTGCATGGTGCGCCGGCGGTTGTCCATCGACTTCATGAAGCCCAGCGCGAAACGCGTGGGGATGCAAAGCGTGGCGTCCCAGTGCGTCGCCATCGACACCCGCCCCATCTCGGCCAGCGTCTCGCCGTCGACCAGCGCGCCGCCGCCCTGGGCCAGCGGCGCGTACAGCCCGGCCAGCCCGCGCCCGTTGGAGATGCCGTTGGCGGCACCGATCTCGGCGGCGTGGCCGGCGCGGCTATTGGCGCCGCCGGGCATGAAGCCGCCGGTGTTGAGCAGGAACAGCGACGGCGTCGACGCCTTGTCCTTGACCACCGCTTCCAGGAACGGCGGCAGGGCCACGTCCGACGGCCAGACATGGCGGATCATCGGCGCCACGCGCGGCTCGTGCTCCTCCGGCAGGCCGATCCAGAAATCGAGGCCCAGCGGCCCGGCGATCTCGTCCTGGAAGAACCGGCCCAGCGACTTGCCCGCGACGCGGCGCACGATCTCGCCCACGGTCCAGCCGAAGGTCATGCCGTGATAGCCGTTGCGCGTTCCCGGGGTCCAGAACGGCTCCTCGTCGGCCAGGCGCTCGACCATGTAGTTCCAGTCATAGGCGCCGTCCTTCTTCACCGGCGCGCGCAGGGCGGGCACGCCGGCGGAGTGGTCGAGGAACATGCGCACCGTGGTGCCGTCCTTGCCGTGCCTGCCGAACTCGGGCCAGTAACGGATCACCGGCGCGTCGTAGTCGAGCAGGCCGCGGCTCTTGAGCACATGGGCGCAGATCGCCGTCGCGCCCTTGGTGCAGGAGAAGACGATCGACACCGTGTCCTTCTGCCAGGGCCGCTCGCTGTCGGCTTCCGCCAGCCCGCCCCACAAATCGACCACCGTGCGGCCGCCGACGCTGAGGCAGAGGCTGGCGCCCAGCTCCTCGCGCTCAGCGAAATTGGCCTGGAACGCCTCCAGGACCGGCCTGAATTCCGGCACGCAAAATCCCTGCAGGCGGCCGCGCGGAAGGGTTTGGTCGATGGCATCGGTCTGTGGCATGTGTTGCGCCTGTCCTCCGGGCATTCTTGCCTGGCCACAACCATTGACGAGGCGAAACGCGATGGCAACCTCGACCTTGACGCTGGCTTCGCCCCTGACGCTGCCGTGCGGTGCCGTGCTGAAGAACCGCTTCGGCAAGGCGCCGCTGACCGAGGGCCTGGCCGACGACATGAACCGCGCCACGCAGCGCCATGTCGAGCTCTACGGCCGCTGGGCCCAGGGCGGCGCCGGGCTGGTGGTCACCGGCAACGTGCAGGTCGATCGCCGCTATCTCGAGCGGCCGGGCAACGTCGTCATCGACGGCAATGGCGGCATCGAGGCGCTGAAAGCCTACGCCAAGGCCGGCACGCAGAACGGCACGCATCTCTTCATGCAGATCAACCATCCCGGCCGGCAGACGCCGCGGCGGGTCTGCGAGCAGCCGATCGCGCCCTCGGCGGTGAAGCTGAAGAACCTGCCCGAGAGCGCCTTCGCCCCGCCGCGCGCCATGAGCGAGGCGGAGATCGAGGACGTGATCCGCCGCTTCGTGCACGCGGCCAAGACGGCCCAGGACACCGGCTTCACCGGCGTTCAGATCCACGCTGCGCACGGTTATCTGATCAGCCAGTTCCTCACACCGCTGGTCAACCAGCGCACCGACCGGTGGGGCGGCTCGCTGGAGAACCGCGCCAGGCTGCTGCTCGGCATCGTGCGCGACATCCGCCAGGCCGTCGGTCCGGCGTTTCCGATCTCGGCCAAGCTGAACTCGTCGGACTTCCAGCAGGGCGGCTTCTCCAATGCCGACTGCCTGCAGGTGGTGCGCTGGCTGGAGCAGGCGGGGCTGGACCTGCTGGAGATCTCCGGCGGCAATTACGAGGAACCCTCGATGATGGGCTCCAAGACGTCGGAGGGCGCGGCGGTGGCGGAGAGCACGGTCAGGCGCGAGGCCTATTTCATGGAATACGCCGAGCAGATCAGGAAAGTGTCGAAGCTGCCCCTGATGGTGACCGGCGGCTTCCGCTCCAGGGCGGCGATGGAGGCGGCGCTGGCCTCGGGCGCGCTCGACGTGGTGGGGCTGGGCCGGCCGATGTGCGTGGAGACCGACCTGCCGAACAGGATCCTGGCCGGCGGCGACGGCATGGCCTGGGAGAAAAACATCAAGCCGGCCAAGGCCGGGCTGGCCTGGTTCTGCCTGGCGCTGATCGCCCATGGCGACGGCGGCACGCCCAATACGGCGCTGACCGGGCCCGAGGCGATCGAGCTCTACCTGAGGAACGAGGAGGAAACCGCCTCGCGCCTGCGCGACCGCGCCGCCTAAGCCAGCGCCTTCATCAGGAAGCGCGCGCCCAGCTCGACGCCGGCTTCGTCGATGCCGTGCTCCAGGCCGGGACAGACATGGGTCTGCACCGGCACTTTCAGCGCCTGCAATTGCTGCTCGGCCAGGTGCAGGGCCTGCACCGGCACCATGGGATCGGCATCGCCGTGGATCAGCAGCACCGGCGGGCGCGACTGCATTTCCTCGCGCAGCGCGGCAGCGCCCGGCAGCGCGCCGGAATAGCCGAGGATGCCGGCGAAGGGGTTGGCGCGGCGCAACCCGACATGCAGCGCCATCATCGTGCCTTGCGAGAAGCCGACCAGCGCGGTTTTCGATTCGTCCAGGTCGTGGCGCGCCATGGCGGCGGTGATGTAGGCGTCGAGCGTCGGCGCCACGCCGCGGGCGCCCGCCAGCATGATGTCCGGCTGCAGGTTGGAAATGCCGAACCACTGGAAGCCGAACGGATTCATGTCGCAGGGATAGGGCGCGTTGGGCGCCAGGAACAGCGTGTCGGGCAGCACCGGCGCCCAGACCGGCGCCAGCCCGATCAGGTCGTCGCCATTGGCGCCGTAGCCGTGCAGCAGGATCACCAGGTGCTTGGGCCTTCCTTCCTGCAGGGGACCGGCGCTGGGCCCGGTCAGTTCGAAAATCGGGCTCATGCGGCTGTCCTTCTGCGGCGAAGCGGCGGCGAGATCGGGTCGGGCGTCGGCACCGGGGTGGCGACGCGCAGCGCCAGCCTGGCCTCGGTCTTGGCCCAGTCCGGCATGTTGCGGCGATAGTGCCACAGGGTGAGGGCGGCGACGCTGCGCCAGGGCCGCCATGCCTCGGCCACCTTGATCAGCCTGGCCGCGTCGGGCCGCTGGCGCAGGCGCTTCAGGTGCTGCAGCGCCACCCACAGCCCGACATCGGCGCCGGGCATGATGTCGTGCCGGCCCAGCGCGAACATCAGGTAGATCTCCGCCGTCCAGCGGCCGATGCCCTTGGCCTTGACCAGCTCGGCGATGGCGGCTTCGTCGTCCAGCACGTGCAGCGCTTCCAGGTCGAGCCGGCGCTCGACCACGTCGGCCGCCAGCGCCAGCCCGTAGCGGATCTTCTGGCCGCTGAAGCCGGCCTGGCGCAGCACCGGCTCGCCCGCCGCCAGCAGGTTCTCCGGCGTCAGCGGATCGACCAGCAGCGCCAGCTTCTCCCAGATGGCGCGCGCGGCATGCACCGACACCTGCTGGCCCACGATCGAGCGCAGCAGGGTGGCGAAACCGGGCTCCGCGCTGCGCAGCGCCGGCAGGCCGCATTGTTCCAGCGCCCGCGCCAGGTCGGGATCGATCTTGGCCAGATGCGCCGCCCCTTCTTTCAGGGAACGCTGGTTGAGGCGGCGGATGCGCGCCATGGAGAACCTGCCGTTGCGTGAGGCGGCATCTTCGCTAATGTCGCCGGCGTGGACAAGCTCGTTACCCGCTTCGCGCCCAGCCCCACCGGCTTGCTGCATCTGGGCCATGCGCGCTCCGCGCTGGAGGGCTGGACCGCCGCGCAGCGGGGCGGCGGCCGCTTCCTGCTGCGCATCGAGGACATCGATGCCGGCCGCTGCCGCGAGGAGTTCGTGGCGGCGATCTTCGAGGACCTGGCCTGGCTCGGCCTGCGCTGGGAGGAGCCGGTGCGCCGCCAGTCGCGGCATTTCGCCGACTACCGCGCCGCCCTCGAGCGCTTGTCCGGCATGGAGCTGATCTATCCCTGCTTCTGCACGCGCCAGGACATACAGCGCGAGATCGAGGCGGCCGCCGGCGCGCCGCACGGCCCGGACGGTCCGCTCTATCCCGGCACCTGCCGCCTGCTTTCCGCCGCGGAGCGGCGGGAGAAGGTGGCGGCAGGCCTGGCCTATGCGCTGCGGCTGGATGTGGCGCGGGCGCTGGCGCGCACCGGGCCGTTGAACTGGCATGACGAGAAGGCGGGCGAGGTGGTAGCCGATCCGCTGTCGCTGGGCGACGTGGTGCTGGCGCGCAAGGACACTCCGACCAGCTACCATCTTGCGGTGACGGTGGACGATAACCTGCAGGGCGTCACGCTGGTGACGCGCGGGCGCGATCTGTTCGAGGCGACGCATGTCCATCGCCTGCTGCAGGCGCTGCTGGGCTACGCCCCGCCGCGCTACCGCCATCACGAACTGCTCACCGACGACAGCGGCCGCCGGCTGGCCAAGCGCGACAAGGCGCTGACCCTGCGCGCCCTGCGCGACAGCGGGCTGACGCCGGCCGCGGTGCGGGCGCGGGCCGGTTTCGCCTGACGGTCGCAGCCGCATTGCGCCCCCCGTTGCGGCGGGCTCATACTTGCCGGCAAGCAATTCGGGAGGGAGCGCCATGAAGCGGGAAGCGCAGGTCGCGCTGCTGCGCGAGCTCTTCGGCTATTTCGACGCGCGCGCCACCGCCCAGGCCGAGCGCGTCATGCGCAATCCCGTCGCCGCCTACACCGACGTCGCGCGCTGGCAGCAGGAGCGGCGCATCCTGTTCGGCGGCGAGCATCCGCTGTTCGTGGGGTTGTCCTGCCTGCTGCCCAATATCGGCGACTACCGCGTCGAGACGATCGACCGGCTGCCGGTGCTGCTGACCCGCGACCGCGACGGCAGCGTCAAGGCCTTCGCCAATATCTGCAGCCATCGCGGCGCGCCGGTGGCGCAGGGCGAGGGCAATGCCCGCGCCTTCGTCTGCCCCTATCACGGCTGGTGCTACGGCACCGATGGCAGGCTGCTGTCGATCAGCGACGAGCGGGCCTTCCCCGGCCTGCGGCGCGAAGAGCTGCACCTGAAGCGCCTGCCGGCCGGCGAGAAGCACGGCATGATCTTCGTCCAGCCGCGCCTGCTGCGCGACGGCGAAGCGGCCGCCATCGACGTCGATGCGCACCTGGCCGGCATGCAGGAGGAGCTGGCGCCGTTCGAGTTTGGGCGCTACAGCCATTTCCGCAGCGTGCGCTTCCCGGTGGCGATGAACTGGAAGTTCGTCATCGACACGTTCCTGGAGTCCTACCACATCGCCTTCCTGCACAAGCAGACCGTGGCGCCGATCTTCCACAGCAATCTCTCCGGCGCCAAAGGCTACGACCTGCATTGCCGCATGACGGCGCTGCGCAAGGCGGCCACCGACCTGCGCGGCAGGCCCGACGCGGAATGGGGCGAGACGCCGCTGAAGCACGCCATCGTGCTCTATACGCTGTTCCCCAGCTCCATGTTCATCTTCCAGGCCGATCACGTCGAGACCTGGCGGGTGCTGCCCTCGACCGAAAAGCCGGACGAATGCCTGGTCGATTTCGGCTTCTACATTCCCGAACCGGCGCAGGACGACAAGGCGGCCCGCTACTGGACCAAGAATTTCGAGCTGGCGGTGAAGACGGTGCAGGCGGAGGATTTCACCATCGGCGCCCAGATGCAGCAGGCCTTCCACAGCGGCGCGCAGGAGCACGTCTATTACGGCCGCAACGAGGCCGCCCTGATCCATTTCCACGCCAGCGTGCGCCGCGCCCTGGGATTGCCGGCGCTATGAGCGGATTTCCGGCGCAGGGGACCGCTTTCGTCGCCGGCGGCTCCGGCGGCATCGGCCGCGCTATCTGCCGCCTGCTGGCGCAAGCCGGCTGCGAGGTGGTGCTGAGCTATCGCAACGGGCGCGAACGGGCGGAGGAGACGGCAGAGCTGGTGCGCGCCGCCGGCCGCCAGGCCAAGCCGGTGCAACTCGACCTGCGCGACGAGAAGGCGGTGGCGCGGGCGGTCGACGAGGCGGCGCTGGATTTCGGCGGGCTGCACACGGCGGTCTATGCCGCCGGGCCCTATATCCATATGCGCCATATCAGCCGCATCGAGCCGGCGCTGTTCCGCGACACCATGGAGCAGGACGCTTTCGGCTGCTTCAACCTGATCCATGCCGCCCTGCCGCATCTGCGCTCGGCCCGCGGCGCCTTCGTCGCCCTGGCGACGCCGGCCCTGCGCCGCTATGCGGTGAAGGACGTGCTGTCGGTGGCGCCCAAGGCGGCGATCGAGGCGCTGGTGCGCGGCGTGGCGGCCGAGGAGGGCCGCTTCGGGGTGCGCGCCAATGGCGTCGGCGTCGGGGTGATAGAGGACGGGATGTACCACGCTTTGATCGAGACCGGCGATTTCGACCAGCGTTTCCTCGAGGCCTCGCGCCAGAACATGGCGCTGCGCCGGCTGGGCACGGCGGAGGAGGTGGCCGAGGCGGTGGTGTTCCTGGCCTCGGCCCGGGCGCGCTGGATCACCGGCCAGACCCTGATGGTCGATGGCGGCTACGCTCTTTAGTCCCTGAGCACCTGGCGGCAATTGCCGCCCTCGACCACGCCCAGGAGCGCGCCGACCACCCAGTAGCCGATCAGCCGCTGCAGCGTGCGGGGAATGGTCTTGGCAATATGCGGCGGCACGCAGAGATACTGGTTCTCCTGCTGCCGCAGCCAGGCCCGGCAATAGACGGCGGACACCGCCGCCCGCCGGTCGCCGCCGACATTGGCGCCGCCGCCATGGAACAGGCTGGCGTCGTAGAGCACGGCCGAGCCCGGCGGCATCTCGACGCTGACCGGCGCCTGCGTCGGGCGTTCCTCGCTGGGGCTGGTGTGGCTGCCGGGCACGACCAGCGTGCCGCCGCTCTCCGCCGTGAAGGGGTCGATGGCCCACAGGCAGTTCAGCGACAAAGGCGGGCGCGGGCGGGGCAGCGGGTAATAGCCGTCGTCGCGATGCAGCACCTGCGCCGTCTGGCCGGGATAGGAGGTGATGGTGGAGGCGACCGAGAGCTGGATCTGGTCGTCGAGATAGGCTTCGGCCAGGGCGACGACGGTCGGATGCAGCCACAGCGCGTCCATGACCCGCGTCTTGGCGACGACGTTGTAGATGCGCTGGGTATGGAAACCCTCGAACACGCTGCGGCCCATCGGCGTGTCCTGGTGCAGCCGGTCCATCTCCGCCCAGATCGCCTCGACCGTCTGCATCGGGACCAGCTCGGGCAGGATCAGGTAGCCGTCGCGCCGCAGCGCTTCAAGCTCCGGCGCCAGCGTCGCCCGTTCGGCGTCGCCGCTGATGCGGTCGGCGCGGTGGTCGCCCTGGGCGCCGGCATGGAACGGATCGGTGGCGAGGCTTTCCTTCATCATGGCGCGGCTCCGGGGCTAGAGCGGATCGCGATTGGATGGAAGCGGTCGCGCTTCCATCCAATCGTGTGAATCCGCTCTATTTCTTGATATCTGGCTCGCCGGACTATGGAAGCGGCCGCGCCCGCCGTCAATGAACGGGCGTTTACCGTCTCAGGCGGCGGCCATTTTCGCCGTGAAGGTGCCGATCTCGTCCTCGAACGCCTTGGCCGCGCGCAGCACCAGCGCATCCTTGTAGTGCCCGCCGACGATCTGCAGGCCGATCGGCAGGCCCGCCTTGGTCAGGCCGCAAGGCACCGAGGCGGCCGGCTGGCGCGACAGGTTGAAGGTCAGGGTGAAGGGCGTCCAGGCCAGGCTGACGTCGTCGCCGCCCTTGGGCGTGCTCTTGCCGACGTCGAAAGCGGGGATCGGCATGGTCGGCGTCAGCAGCAGGTCGTATTTCGACAGGAAGAGGTTGAGCGTGGCGCCGATTTCCTGGCGCTGGTTCATGGCGGTGATGTAGTCGGATTGGCTCTGGCGGGCGCCGACTTCGGCGGCGCGCAGCAGGCCCGGGTCCATCAGCTTCTGCTGCTCGGGCGAGAATTTCTTCAGCAGCACCGATACGTTGCCCATCCAATGGATGTCGAGGATCTGCGTCGTATCGGGAATGCCGGGGTCGATTTCCGTCACCTTGGCGCCCAGCCGCGAGAAGACCCTTGCCGCCTTGGCGACGGCGGCGGCGACCTCGGGGTCGACGCTCTTCACGAAGCCCAGCGTCGGCGAATAGGCGATCTTCAGTCCCTTCAGGCTGCCCTTCAGCGCCTTGACGTAATCCATGCCGTCATAGGGCAGGCCGTACCATTCGCGCGGGTCGGGCCGGGTGATGACGTTCATCATCAATGCGACGTCGGCGACGGAACGCGCCATCGGCCCGACATTGGACAACGTGCCCTGCGCTGAGGGCGGATAGACCGGCACGCGGGCGAAAGTGGCCTTGAGCGTCGCCAGGCCGGAGAAGGAAGCGGGAATGCGCACCGAGCCGGCGGCATCGGTGCCGACCGAGAGCGTGCCCATGCCGGCGGCCAGCGAGGCGGCGGAGCCGCCGGAGGAGCCGCCCGGGGTCTTGTCGGTGTTCCACGGATTGCGGGTGATGCCGAACAGCGGCGAATCGGTGACGCCCTTCCAGCCGTATTCCGGCGTCGTGGTCTTGGCGAAGATCACCGCGCCCGCGGCGCGCAGCGAGGCGGAAGCGGGCGCGTCCTGCGTCCAGGGGCCGGCCGGATCGTTGGCCTTGGTGCCGAACAGGGTCGGCATGCCGATGGTCCACAGCGTGTCCTTGACGGTGGTGGGCACGCCGTCGATGGCGCTGAGCGGCTTGCCCCTCTTCCAGCGCTTTTCCGAGGCCCGCGCCGCCTTCAGCGCGCCCTCGCGGTCCTGCGCCTGGAAGGCGTTGAGCACCGGGTTGAGCCGGTCGATCTGTCCGAACACGGCATTGAGCGCCTCGACCGGCGAGGCTTTGCCGCGGCGGAACAGCTTGGAGAGTTTCGATGCCGGCATCAGGGCGAGGTCTTTGGTCATGTCAGGCGCTCCGCGACGAGGCTTTGGCGACGGGCAGTGGGGGCAGGCGGACGGGGTGGGCATGCGCATAGGCGCGGGCGGCGCGCAGCACCAGTGCGTCGCGGTGCAGCCCGCCCACGATCTGCAGCCCGATCGGCAGCCCGGACTTGCTAACGCCGCAGGGCACGGTGATGGCCGGCTGCCGCGTCAGGTTGAAGACGTAGGTGAACGGCGTCCATAGATTGTTCGGCGCGCCCTTGTCGTCGAGCGGCGCGTTCAGGCCGACGTCGAAGGGCAGCACCGCCACGGTCGGCGTGAGCAGCAGATCGTATTTCTGGAAGAACATCTCGTACTGGTGGCCCAGCAGGCGCCGTTGCTGCTGCGCCACGACCAGATCGTCGGTCGAGTAGTTGGCGCCCATCTCGCCCGCCTGCACCAGGCCCGGGTCGAACAGCTTGTGCCTCTCCTGGGGCGTGATCTTCAGCAGATGCGCCACCGAGGTCAGCCAGTGGGTCAGGAACATGCCGCCGGCATCGAAGCCCTCGACCGGCGCATCGACCTGCTCGACCCGCGCCCCCAGCGCCTCGAAGCGCCAGGCCGCCTTGGCCACCGACTTGGCGACCTCGGCATCGACGCGCGCGCCGCTGCCCAGCGTCGGGCTGTAGGCGATCTTCAGCTTGCGCACGCCGCCGCGCAGGTGCTTCTCGTAATCGGCGCCGTCGTCGGGCAGCGCGTACCAGTCGCGCGCATCGGGCTTGGCGATGACGCCCAGCAGTGCGGCGCAATCCTCGACCGTGCGCGCCATCGGCCCGGCATTGGCCATGGTGCCATGCATGGAGGGCGGGTAGGCGGCGACGCGGCCGAACGTGGCCTTCATGCCGACCAGGCCGCAGAAGCTGGAGGGGATGCGGATCGAACCGCCGCCATCGGTGCCGACCGACAGCGGCGCCATGCCGGCGGCGATGGCGGCACCCGAGCCGCCGGAGGAGCCGCCCGGCGTCTTGTCGGGGTTCCACGGGTTGCGGGTGATGCCGCGCAGCGGCGAATCGGTGACGCCCTTGAAGCCGAACTCGGGCGAGGTGGTCTTGCCGACGATCACCGCGCCGGCTTCCTTCAGCCGCGCCACCGAGGGCGCGTCGTAGTCCCAGGCCTGGCTGGCCGGATCGATCGCGCGCGAGCCCATGACAGTGGGCATGCCCTTGGTCTGGATCAGCTCCTTGATGCTGACCGGCACGCCGTCGAGCTTCGACAGCGGCTTGCCCTTCTTCCAGCGCTTCTCCGCCTTGCGCGCCGCCGCCAGCGCGCCCTCGGCGTCGACCACGGCATAGGCGTTGATCTGGCCGTCGACCTCGTCGATGCGGTCGATCACCGCCTGGACGACCTCGACCGGCGACAATTTGCGCCGTTCGAAATGCTCCGCCAGCTCCAGGGCGGTCATCTGGGTGGGATCTGTCGCCATGGGACCTCGTCTATTGGGCGGCGGCGCTGCCGTTGCGCGCCAGGCTTTGCGCCGTCGCGGCGTAGTGCGCGGCGGCTTCCGCCTGGCCGAGGCGGGCATGGATGTCGGCCAGGCTGCGCTTGAGGGCGGGGATGGCAGGCCGCGCCAGGTCGCGCTG
This sequence comes from Reyranellaceae bacterium, assembly GCA_050181585.1. GTDB lineage: Bacteria > Pseudomonadota > Alphaproteobacteria > Reyranellales > JAQSWP01 > JAQSWP01. The sequence goes on along the minus strand of JBFXDA010000016.1, from coordinate 82,743 downwards.
GCGCAGCCGCGCCAAGGCCTTGTCGTTCCAGCCGGCCCGGATCAGCGCGTCGAGATGGAGCTGCTCGAACAAGTCGCGCTGGGCGTGGCTGCCGCCGATGGCCTGCAGGTGCGGCAGGGCGGCGGCCAGCCCGTTGACCGCCTCGGCCCAGTCGCCAGCGGCGTGGGCGGCAATGCCGTGGGCGGCCGGCACCGCCGCGTCCCGCCAGGCGCGGCGCACGAAATCGGGCGCGCTCTGGGCCTGCGCCTCCAGGCTGGCCAGCATTTCGGTCACCGCCGCGCGCTCGCCGGCGCGGGCCAGGCCCAGCACGTAATGCAGGTCGAGAAACGGCGAGACATGCTCGTGCAGGCGCGGCAGCAGATAGGGCGCCACGTCGCGCCAGCGCTCGCCCACGTCGACGCCGCGCAACTCCAGCCGCGCCAGCAGGGCGACGGCATTGACCTGGTCCTGCGAGAATTCCTTCCACACGCCCCAGACGCGCCGGTCGAACAGCGCCAGCGCCTCGGCGGTGCGGTCGGCGTCGATCAGGAACAGCGCCAGGTGCCACCAATTGTGGGTGTACAGGAAGGAGTTGCACTGGTCCCAGGCGCGGGCATGGCCCTGCATCCAGGCAATCCCTTCCTCGACGCGCCCCTGCGTTTCCATCACATGCGCCACCGCATGATGCGCCCAGGGATCGGACACCAGCGCAGCACCACGCCGGCCTTCTTCTTCCGCTTCCTCCAGCCGGTGGCACTGCTCCAGCGCGAAGGCGCGCATGCCGTGGCGGAAGGGCACGTCGGCATTGGCCGCCATGGTCCGGTCGGCCAGCCGCAGCATGGCGTCGAAATCGCCGAGATAGAAATAGTGCTTCTGCCCCAGCTTGACGCCGAGGACGTCGCGCGGAAACCGCTCGGCCAGCGCCTCGTGCGCGGCGGTCACGGTGGACAGGTCGTCGCGATGCTGGGCGTCGAGGATCGCAAGCCACAGCCGCTCGCGCTCGTTCATGCGCTCGGCCAGAGCGCGGGCGCGCGCCAGGAAGGGTTCGGCGTCGCTGTAGCCCTGCCGGTTCTCCATCGACAGATGCAGCAATGCGGCCATCATCACGATCATGGGGCAGTCGGGGTCGCGCTCGACCGCCGGCAGGAATTCGGCCAGCCGGTTGCCATAGGCCAGCCATTGCTCGCGCAGGAAATCGAGCGCGGCAATGGCCTGCGGCGAAGCATTGCTGACCGCTAAGTCGCGTCCGTCCCTCGACATTCCGGTCTCCCCGAGGAAGAGTGTCACGGCAGGTCCGGCAAGTCGAGCCGCCGACCGGTCAGGAAGAAATATTACATATTTATGACAATGGCTTGGGCGCAGCGTCAGGGCTGCGGCCCCTCGGCATGCGCGTGCAGGCCGGCCGCCACCGCGACGTAGTCGGGGTCGGCGGGGTCGAGCAATCCGTGGCGGATGAAGAAATCGATCAGCACCAGATTGCAGTTGAACTTGAAGTCGAACGTGTCGCGCACGCGCTCGACGACGCGCCGCACCGGCCACAGCTCGAAATGCTCGATCTCCTCGTCGTGGGGGCGCGGCACGAAATCGTCGGGCAGTTCGAGGTCGTAGTTGAACAGCACGTCCGGCTTCAGCCCGTCGCGATGCTCCAGGCAATAGGTGACGATGCCGATCGGCCGCGCCTGGCGCGCCAGCGCTTCGGGAATGGACGCTTCCTCCTGGCACTCCTTGATCAGGTTGTCGATCAGCGACAGGCCCTCGGGCTGGCCGCCGGCGACGGTGTTGTCCAGCATGCCGGGATAGGTCGGCTTGCTCTTGCTGCGGGTGGCGACCCAGACATGCAGCCCGTCGCCTTTGCGCACGAAGCCGGTGAGGTGCACGCCATAGGCGCGGACGCCGAAGAACGGGATGGCGGCGCGCTCCATCGCCATCAGCGGTTCTTCGCCCCAGCGCAGGGCGACGGGATAGCGTTCGTCGCGCCAGCCCTTGATCAGCCCTTCCTCTTTCAGTTCGCGCAGGAACGGATCGAGCGCGTCGGTCCGCTGCCGCGGGCTGGCCAGGTCGCGGTTCAGGGTCACGGCATGCGGCTGGATCAGGAACAGGTCGGGACGGCGCGCCAGGGTGGCGATGAAGTCGTCGCGGATCCAGCCCGCCACCCTTCCGGCGATGCGGAAGGGCCGGAAGCGGGCAATGTCGTGCGCGTTGCAGGCGCGGATGTGATCGAGGAAAGCCATGGCCGGCACTCTACACAGCAAGCGGCGGTACAGGCTAGAATTGGGCGATGAACGATCGTGAAGCCACCGGCAAAGCGAGCGCCGCCGAGCGGGACCTGCTGGAGCTGCTGCGGCGCACCCTGCCGGCGCGCGACCTGCACGAGGTCGCGGTCGAGGCCGTCGAGGAGGGCGAGATCCGGCTGCGTTTTCCCTTCCGCCCCGGCTATCTGGGGCCGGGCGAGATTTTTTCCGGGCCGCTGCTGCTGTCCTTCGCCGACACCGCGATCTACGCCGCCGTGCAGGTCGATCTGCCCGAGGATCGCATCGCATTGACCTCGACGCTGAACGTTTCCTTCCTGCGCCCGGCGCAGGCGCAGGACGTGGTGGCGCTGTCGCGCGTGCTGCGGCGGGGCCGGCGGATCGCGCATGCCGAAGCCTGGCTGTTCAGCTATGCCGCCACCGACCCGATCCTGCACGCCACGGCAAGCTGCGTGCTGGCGGCGCGGCCGATCTGACGGCCGCTCCGAGGGCCGGTTTGCACGCCTGCCATGCCGTGAAATCGCTGTCGTTTGCCGGCGCGGATTTCTATTCTGGCGCAGTTCTGACCGATAGCTTCGCCTCATGACGTCCGCTCCGCCGCCCGGCGACACGCCGCCGGCGCCTCCCTCGCCCTCCGCCTGCCGCCGCGGTCTGATCAAGGTCTCGCCCATGCTGGTCGGCACGGCGCTGTTCGGCCTGGCGACCGGCGCGGCCGTGGCGCAGGCGCCGGTCCAGGAGCACGTGCTGTTCGCCATGCCGCTGGTGATCTATTCCGGGGCCGGGCAGCTCGCCTATGCCCAGCTCGTCGCCCTGGGCGCGCCGTTCCTGTCCATGCTGGCGACGCTGGTGCTGATCAATCTGCGCTACCTGATCTACGCCACCATCGTGGGAAGCTGGCCGCGGCCCAGGAGCCTGCTGGTGCGCATCTTCGGCCCGTTCCTGATCAGCGAGAATTCCTTCGCCCTGGCGCTCGACGAGAAGCTGGAGGACCGCTTCGGCGTCGTGCTCGGCTCCGGCCTGGCGCTCTGCGTGGTGTGGGTGAGCACCTGCACCGTCGGCGCCCTGCTGTCGAGCCAGTTGCCGCCGCTGAAGCACGCCTACGCCATTCCCGCCATCGTGCTGGCGCCGATCCTGGTCGGGCTGATCAAGGACCGCCAGCGCCTGGCGATCGCCGCCCTGGCCTTCGCCTTCGGCGTGGCGCTGGCGGCGCTGCCCTATCGGCTGGGCCCGCTGTTCGCCGGCGTGGTGGCAACCATCCTGGTCATGGCGTCGATCGGCCTGTGGAAACGGCGGCGATGATCGAGCTGGCCAGCCTCTGCGCGCTGGGCTTCACGCTCTATGCGATGAAGGCGGTGCCGTACTTTTTCGGCCGCCTGCCGCAGAACCGTTTCGTCCTGGCCCTGTTCGATCTGGTGCCGGTCGGGCTGCTGACCGCGCTGCTGCTCTCGCCCGTCGTGGTCGGCGCCGTCGAGCAGCCGATGCTGGAAGCGCTGCTGGTGGTGCTGGCGGTGATCGCCGCCCTGGGACTGAGCGCTCTCACCAACCAGGCGGCGATCGGCATCCTGGCCGGCCTCGCCGTCCTGGCCGTGGCCGAACTCGTTTAAGCGGCCTCGCGCGCGCTGCGGTCCACCACGGCCACGATGTCGCGCATGATGGCGGTGATGTCGTAGTCCTTGGGCGTGTAGACGCGCGCCACGCCGGCCCTGGTCAGCGTCTCGGCATCGGCCGGCGGAATGATGCCGCCGACCACCACCGGCACCTCGCCGATGCCCGCCTTGCGCATGCCGTCCAGCACTTCCGTCACCAGCGCCACGTGGCTGCCCGACAGGATCGACAGGCCGACGACATGCACGCCTTCTTCGAGGGCGGCATTGACGATCTGCGCCGGGGTCAGGCGGATGCCCTCGTAGACCACTTCCATGCCGGCATCGCGGGCGCGCACGGCGATCTGCTCGGCGCCGTTGGAGTGGCCGTCCAGTCCGGGCTTGCCGACCAGGATCTTCAGGCGCCGGCCCAGGTGGCGGGAGACGCGCTCGACTTCCGCCCGCACCGGCGCCAGCGAATCGCCGGCGAGCCCGGCGGCGCGGGCCACGCCGGTCGGCGCGCGATATTCGCCGAAGATCTCGCGCAGCGCGCCGCCCCATTCGCCGGTGGTGACGCCGGCATGGGCGCAGGCGATGGAGGGCTCCATGATGTTGCGGCCTTCCTTGGCCGCCGCCTTCAACGCTTCCAGCGCGGCGGCGGCTTTCTTCGCATCGCGCTTGGCGCGCCACGCCTTCAGCGCCTCGACCTGGTCGATCTCCACTTGCGGATCGACGGTCATGATGGCGTCGGTGCCGGTGGAGAGCGGCGAGGCTTCGCCCTCGGTGAATTTGTTGACGCCGACCACGATCTGCTCGCCGCTCTCGATGGCCGAGATGCGGCGCAGATTGGATTCGACCAGTTTCTGCTTCATGTAGCTGGCATCGACGGCGGCGACGGCGCCGCCCATGCCCTCGATGCGCGCCAGTTCGGCGCGGGCCGCCGTCTTCAGCTCCTCGACCTTGGCGGCGATCTCGGTGGCGCCATCGAAGATATCGCCGAACTCGAGCAGGTCGGTCTCGTGCGCCACGATCTGCTGCAGGCGCAGCGACCATTGCTGGTCCCACGGGCGCGGCAGGCCCAGCGCCTCGTTCCAGGCCGGAAGCTGCACGGAGCGGGCGCGCGCCTTCTTCGACAGCACCACGGCCAGCATCTCCAGCAGGATGCGGTAGACGTTGTTCTCGGGCTGCTGCTCGGTCAGGCCCAGCGAATTGACCTGCACGCCGTAGCGGAACAGCAGCGCGCGCGGGTCGCTGACGCCGTAGCGGTCGCGGCCGATCTCTTCCCACAATTCGGTGAAGGCGCGCATCTTGCACAGCTCGGTGACGAACTTGATGCCGGCGTTGACGAAGAAGGAGATGCGCGAGAACACCTTGGAGAAGTCCGCGTCCGGCACCTGGCCGGTGGCCTTCACCGCGTCGAGGATGGCGATGGCGTTGGCCAGCGCGAAGGCCAGTTCCTGCACCGGCGTCGCGCCCGCTTCCTGCAGGTGATAGGAGCAGACGTTCATCGGGTTCCACTTGGGAACCTCGCGGTAGGTGAAGGCGATGACGTCGGCGGTCAGCTTCAGCGACGGCTGCGGCGGGAAGATGTAGGTGCCGCGCGACAGGTACTCCTTGATGATGTCGTTCTGGGTCGTGCCCTGCAGCGTCTTGCGGTCGATGCCCTGGCTCTCGGCGCAGGCGATGTAGAGCGACAGCAGCCAGGCGGCCGGCGCGTTGATGGTCATCGAGGTGTTCATGCGGTCGAGCGGAATGCCGTCGAACAGCGCCCGCATGTCGCCCAGATGGCCGACCGGCACGCCGACCTTGCCGACCTCGCCGCGCGCCAGCACGTGGTCGGCGTCGTAGCCGGTCTGGGTCGGCAGGTCGAACGCCACCGACAGCCCGGTCTGGCCGCGCGCCAGATTGGTGCGGTAGAGCTCGTTCGACTTCTGCGCCGTCGAATGCCCGGCATAGGTGCGGATCAGCCAGGGCTGGTCGCGGGTGGAGGAAGGCTTGTCGCTCATCGGGGCCATCGCAGGAAAACAATTCCGCCCATTTAGGAAGGTTCTCTGCTGCGGTGCAACAATAACCTTTTGGAATGGCCTCGTAAGGCCAGCGCGCAGGCGCGCTTACAGGAGCGAATGACAACCCGGCATGGATTTCGATAGGTTTGCCGCAGTTGTTGGGGAGTCACATGCAGAATCTGCAAGCCGCCGGCGAATCCGCCGGACCCACCCGCTTCGTCTATGACGGCCGGCTGGGCGAGCTTTACGTCATTTTCATCAAGAACGTGCTGCTCAGCATCGTCACCCTGGGCATCTACCGTTTCTGGGGCAAGACCCGCATCAGGCGCTATCTGTGGTCGCACACTTCCCTGTTCGGCGACCGCTTCGAATATACCGGCACCGGCAAAGAGCTGTTCCTGGGCTTCCTGCTGGCGATCGGGCTGCTGATCGTGGCCGGCGGCGGGCTGGCCCTGGTTGGCTGGCTCCTCAGCCTCCTGCATCATGGCCTGCTGCTGATCGTCTCCCTGATATTCTTCGTCGGGTTGAATCTTCTGTTCTTCGTCGCCCGCTTCACCGCGCTGCGCTATCGCCTGTCGCGCACGCGCTGGCGCGCCATCCGCGGCGGCCTGGCGGGATCGCCCTGGCGCTTTTCGCTGATTTCCGCCGGCTGGAACATCGCCAATCTGGTCGCCGCCGGTTTCCTGGGGCCGGTGGTGCTGATCCAGACCCTGTCCTACCGGCTGAAGAACGCGCATTTCGGCACCGCGCGGACCGATTTCGACGGCGCGCCGGGCGATCTTTATCCCCGTTTCCTGGCCTTCTTCTTCGGCTCGATCTTTCTCGGCCTCATCGTCATCGGCGGCGTGGTCGCGGTCCTGGCCGGGTTCGGCCTGTTCGAGGATTTCGAGCGGCTGGGCGAGGCGATGGCGCGGTCGCGCGAGGGCGACGTGCCGCCGGAGCTGGCGCGGCTGCAGCTGAAGATCTTCGTCGCGATCTACGCCGGCATTTTCGTCACCGCGATTCTGATGCTGCCGGTGTTCTGCTGGTACTACGCCTTCGTCTACAACTACGTGCTGGGCAAGATCTCGATCGCCGGCATCCGCTTCGCCGGCGTGGTGCGCACCTGGCCGATGTTCGGCTATATCGTGGTCAACCTGCTCATCCTGCTCCTGACGCTGGGGCTGGGTTTTCCCTGGGTGCTGCACCGGGTGATGAACTTCATCGTCGCCAATGTCAGGGTCGAGGGCGAGATCGACGCCGAGACGGTGCGCCAGAGCCAGCTTGCCGCGCCCTCGACCGGCGAGGGCCTGTTCGAGCTGCTGGATACGGGAGTGATCTAGGACATGGCGCAGGCGGGCGCGCGCTTCTACGACGGCATCACGCCCGCGCCGCGCTCGGTCGTGCTGTCCGTCGTCGGCCCGATGCTGGTGGTCGTCGACGACGACGGCCGCGAGCTGGTGCGGTGGCTGATCTCCGACCTGCGCCTGCCGGGCCAGGACGACAGCATCGGCGAGGCGATGATCGTCAGCCGCGCCCATCCCGATGCGCGCCTGCTGGTGTCGCAGCCGCAGACCGTGGCGCTGCTGCAGCCGCATCTGCCGGCGATCGCCCGCATCATCGCGCCCCGGCCCAGCAATCTGCGGGTGTGGTCGCTGGTCGCCGTGCTGGCGGTGGCGGTGCTGGGCGGCGTCGTGCTGGCGGTCTGGCGCGGCCCGCAGCTTGTGGCGCCGCTGGTGCCGCAAAGCTGGGAGCGCGAGCTGGGCGATCTGGTGCTGGCGGAGTTCTCCGGCCGCTTCGGCGTCTGCAACGCGCCGGAGGGCAGTCAGGCGCTGCAGCGCCTGACCGGCCCGCTGATCGCCGCCGCCGGGCGCGAGGAGGAAACCAAGGTCGTCGTCGTCAAGAGCAGGCTGGTCAACGCCTTCGCCCTGCCGGGCGGGCGCATCGTGCTGTTCGACGGCCTGATCCAGGAAGCCGTCGCGCCGGACGAGGTGGCGGGCGTGTTCGCGCACGAGCTCGGCCATGTCGTGCATCGCCATCCCATGCGCGGGCTGCTGCGCCAGATGGGGATCGGCCTGCTGCGGCGCATGGCGCTGGGCGGCTATGGCGATGCGGTGGACATCGCCGGCTCGCTCGGCGAGAGCGTGCTGGTGCTCAGCAACGGCCGCGAGGCGGAGCGCGAAGCCGACGTCGCCGCCCTCGGCTATCTCGCCGCCGCCGGCCTGAAGCAGAACGGCTTGCACGATTTCTTCGCCCGCATGGCCGCCAAGGGCGATGCCGGCGCCGAGCTGGGCATTCTTTCCACCCATCCCGCGCTCGACGAGCGCATGCAGGCGACGAGGCGTTCCGACGCCGGACGGCCCGCCCTCGATCACGGCGACTGGCAGGCCCTGCGCAAGATTTGCAGCCAATCCAGCGCCCCCGAACGCCCCCGCAGCAACCCCCGGCCATGATGCTGCGCTGCGTCCGCCGCGGCGCAGTACCGGATTTATCACTCAAAGTCACAATCATTGATAATCAGTGGATTGGAAGCAGATCGGCTTCCTGTCTGATAATTTAATTTCTTCAATTGCGGCAGGTTGAAAACAAACCATCATTGTGCGTTGCAAAATTCCGGATCATTGTTAAGGTCGCAGCGTTTCGACGCCATGGGCGCCGCTCCGGCCAGGGCGGCCGGCCGGAGCGGTAAGCCGCGAGGGAGTGATGGATATGAAGGACACGGCAGAAATGTTTCAGCTGACCGCCGGTCAGCCGAAGAAGGATTTGTACGAGATCGGCGAGATCCCGCCGCTGGGCCATGTCCCGTCCAAAATGTACGCCTGGACGATAAGGCGCGAGCGCCATGGCGAGCCGGAGAAGTCGATGCAGGTCGAGGTGGTGCCGACCTGGGAGCTCGATTCGCACGACGTGCTGGTGCTGGTGATGGCCGCCGGCGTCAACTACAACGGCGTCTGGGCCGGGCTGGGCACGCCGATCTCGCCTTTCGACGTCCACAAGGCGCCCTATCACGTCGCCGGCTCCGATGCGTCGGGCATCGTCTGGGCCGTCGGCTCCAAGGTGAAGCGCTGGAAGGTCGGCGACGAGGTCGTCATCCATTGCAACCAGGACGACGGCGACGACGAGGAATGCAACGGCGGCGATCCCATGTTCTCGCCGACGCAGCGCATCTGGGGCTACGAGACGCCGGACGGTTCGTTCGCGCAATTCTGCCGCGTGCAGGACCGCCAGCTGATGGAGCGGCCCAAGCACCTGACCTGGGAGGAGGCGGCCTGCTACACGCTGACCCTCGCCACCACCTACCGCATGTTCTTCGGCCATCGCCCGCACATCCTGCGCCCGGGCCACAACGTCCTGATCTGGGGCGCCTCGGGCGGGCTGGGCTCCTTCGCCGTCCAGCTCTGCGCGGTGTCGGGCGCCAACGCCATCGGCATAATCTCCGACGAGACCAAGCGCGAATTCGTGATGAGCTTGGGCGCCAAGGGCGTCATCAACCGCAACGACTTCAAGTGCTGGGGCCAGATGCCCAAGGTCAACACGCCCGAATACGAGGCCTGGACCAAGGAGGCGCGCAAGTTCGGCAAGGCGATCTGGGACATCACCGGCAAGGGCAACGACGTCGACATGGTGTTCGAGCATCCGGGCGAGGCGACCTTCCCGGTCTCCTGCCTGGTGGTGAAGCGCGGCGGCATGGTGGTGTTCTGCGCCGGTACCACCGGCTACAACCTCACCTTCGACGCCCGCTACGTGTGGATGCGCCAGAAGCGCGTGCAGGGGTCGCACTTCGCCAACTACCTGCAGGCCAGCCAGGCCAACCGGCTGATGCTGGAGCGGCGACTGGATCCGTGCATGTCGGAAGTCTTCGCCTGGGCCGACATTCCCAAGGCGCACACCAAGATGCTGAGGAACCAGCACAAGCCCGGCAACATGGCGGTGCTGGTGCAGGCGCCGCGTCCGGGCCTGCGCACGCTCGAGGATGTGCTGGAAGGCTGAGGCCGCACGGCCTATGGTCCGCCGCTTTCGCGTTTACTGGAGGTAACATGTCGGCATCCGTGCAGCGGGCCACCGCGTCCGCGTCTTCCGTTGTGATCGATCGCCTGGTTCCGCTGTGCACGGACGCCGCCAATGCCGCCGAGACCTATGCCGCCGCCGCCCGCAACGCGGTGCGCAACACCATCGCCCCGCGCGGCAAGGTCGACGGCAATCTGCTGAATGAGCACCAGTTCCCGGTCCACGGCTATGCCTGGATCGCCACCTATGTCTCCGGCCTGCGCCAGATGCTGGGCTGGTCGGAACGGCTGAATGCGGCCGGCCATTTCGGCGAGCTGGAGCAGCTCATCCTGCAGGCCGCCTTCGGCGAGTACCTGAACCAGCTCGCCGGCGGCATCGCCATCAGCCAGGTCGAGATCGTGCGTCCCGCCGATCTCGGCATCGGCGACGGCGACGTCGCCGCCCTGCAATCCTCCGCTGCCGTCAAGACGCTGATGCGCGCGGGCAACACCGATACGGTGCGCGCCCGCATCGCCGAGCTGATCGCCGATGGGCTCGATACCGGCAGCTTCGGCGCGCTGGGGCTGGAGGACGACGCGCTCGACATGGTGCGCGACCAGTTCCGCCGCTTCGTCGAGGACGAGGTGGTGCCGCACGCCCATGACTGGCACCTGAAGGACGAGCTGATTCCGCTGCCGATCGTCGAGAAGATGGCGGAGATGGGCGTGTTCGGCCTCACCGTGCCGGAGGAATGGGGCGGGCTGGGCATGGGCAAGCTCGCCATGTGCGTGGTCACCGAGGAGCTGTCGCGCGGCTATATCGGGGTGGGCTCGCTGGGCACGCGCTCGGAGATCGCGGGCGAACTGATCCGGCTGAACGGCACCCCGGCGCAGAAGGAGAAGTTCCTGGCCAGGATCGCCACCGGCAAGATCCTGCCGACGGCGGTGTTCACCGAGCCGAACACCGGCTCCGACCTGGCCAATCTGCGCACCCGCGCCATCCGCGACGGCGACGTCTATCGCGTGCAGGGCAACAAGACCTGGATCACCCACGCCGCCCGCACCGACATGATGACCCTGCTGGCCCGCACCAACCCCGACAAGCCGGGCTACCAGGGCCTCTCCATGCTGCTGGCCGAGAAGCCGCGCGGCACGGAGGAGAACCCGTTCCCCGCCAAGGGCATGACCGGCGGCGAGATCAAGGTGCTGGGCTATCGCGGCATGAAGGAATACGAGCTGGGCTTCGACGGCTTCGAGGTGCCGGCCGAGAACGTGCTGGGCGGCGAGGAAGGCAACGGCTTCAAGCAGCTCATGGCGACCTTCGAATCGGCCCGCATCCAGACCGCAGCGCGCGCCGTCGGCGTGGCGCAATGCGCCATGGAGCTGGGCCTGCGCTACGCCAGGGAGCGCATCCAGTTCGGCAAGCCGATCTATGCCTTCCCGCGCGTGTCGGGCAAGATCGCCTGGATGGCGGTGGAGACCATGGTCGCCCGCCAGCTCACCTATTTCTCCGCCCGCGAGAAGGACAGCGAGCGGCGCTGCGACATCGAGGCCGGCATGGCCAAGCTCTTGGCCGCCCGCGTCGCCTGGTCCAACGCCGACAACGCCCTGCAGATCCACGGCGGCAACGGCTACGCCCAGGAATACCAGATCAGCCGCGTGCTGTGCGACGCGCGCATCCTCAACATCTTCGAGGGCGCGGCGGAGATCCAGGCGCAGGTCATCGCGCGCGGCTTGATCGAGGGGCGGAATTAGGCTGAGCTTCTCCGCGCACTCCGATCACCCCTTGCAGGCAGGCGATGCAGTCCGACTCGGAATGGGAATCCGACCCGCTTGAGGAAATCTGGGACGAGGCTCTTGCCGCGGAGTTGTTGGACTCCGTCGTCCTGATTGGCCTGACATTTGTCGATCCCCAAGACAATCCGGTTCGACAGGAACAGCTTTGGGGTAAAGTGGTTGGCGTCGATCGCGAGGCGGGAATTCAGATCGAACTGCGCGGCTCGAATTCCGGCGACGACTATTGGCTGCCGCCCGATACGCGAGCGTTTCAACCTGCGGCTCCGGGCGAGTATCGCCTGCGCGGCACGGAAGAGGTCGTCGTCAATCCGGCCTATACCGGTTTGTGGACGATCACCGAGGACGTTCAGTAATTCCCGGGTGCGGCGGCTCGTCGTTGCAGCCACAACGCCACCGCCCAGCACATCAGCGCCCAGGCGCTGCCCACGCTCCAGCCGGCCAGCACGTCGCTGGGCCAGTGCACGCCCAGATAGACGCGGCTGATTCCGATCAGCAGCGTCAGCGTCATCGCCACGCCGATCAGGTAGAATTTCAGCCGCCGGTGCGCTTGCGCCCGCGCCAGCAGCGCCGCCAGCGTCAGGTAGACCACGGCCGCCGACATGGCATGGCCGCTGGGGAAGCTCAGCGTGTGCACGACATCGGCATGCGGCACCAGGTCGGGACGGGGGCGGGCGAAGCCGGTCTTCAGCAGCGAGGAGATCAGCACCCCGCCAAGCACCGATGCCAGCACCAGGACGGCCGCACTGGTCTTGCGCAACAGCAGCAGCCAGGCGAGGGCGGCAAGCGTGATCAGCCCCAGCACCGCGAAACTGCCTAGTGCTGTGATCTCCAGGGCGGCTTCCTCCAGCCAGGCCGGGCCCAGCGGGTCGGCGATGTCGGCCGGATTGCGGAAGGCGAGGAAGATGGTGCGGTCGATATGCTCGATCTCTCCCTCGGCCACCTCGTCGGCGATCTCCAGGAAGATCCATAGCGAGCCCGCGATCAGCAGCAGCAGGCTCAACAGCGCGATCTCCCGCCGCGCCAGGCCGATCGCGCCCGCGGCGAATTTCAGCGCCCGATCTAGCCCGCGGTTTCTGCGCATGGTCGTGAACACAGCCTTGCTGCTAGAGTGCCGCGCCTTTTTCCGGTGGAGCGCGCGTGGCCGTCATCTTCGATTGCGATGGGGTGCTTGTCGATACCGAGAGGCTGGCCAATCGCGTCTTCGCCGCCGCGCTCAACCGCATCGGTCTGGACTGGTCGGTGGAAGAGACCATGCGCCGGCTGGTCGGCCGCTCGATGAGTTCCTGCGTCGCCATCATCGAGCGGGAGACCGGCCGGACCCTGCCCGGCGACTTCCTGGCGCGGCTGCAGGAGGAGACCTTCGCCGCCTTCCGCGCCGCCCCGGTGCAGCCCGTCGCCGGCATCGTGGGCGTGCTGGACTGGCTGGAGGCGGAGCGCGTTCCCTATTGCGTGGCCTCTTCCGGCGAGATCGAGAAAATGCGGCTGACCCTGGGGCTGGCCGGCCTGCTGCCACGCTTCGAGGGGCGGATGTTCAGCGCCGCCATGGTGGCGCGCGGCAAGCCGTTCCCCGACCTGTTTCTGCACGCCGCCAGCGGGATCGGCGCGCGGCCGCCGGATTGCACGGTGATCGAGGACGCGGTGCCCGGCGTCGAGGCCGGCGTGGCGGCGGGCATGCGCGTGCTGGCCTATGCCGGCGCTTCCCATGCCGACCGCGCCGGGCTTAAGGCGGCGGGCGGCGCGGTGTTCGAGGCGATGGAGGAATTGCCGCGGCTGCTGCGGAAACGGGGCTCGTAAGCGGGACGTTGCGGTCCTATTATCCGCTCGAAGCTGGCGCGCCGGCAGGAGATGGAAATGACGACGATTCTCTACATTCTGCTGGCGATCGGCCTGATCGGCACGCTGGTGTCGCTGTTCTCCGGCCTCATCACCATGGGCCGCGGCGGCGAATTCAACCAGCGCTACGGCAACAAGCTGATGCGCGCCCGCATCTACTTCCAGGGCTTCACCGTCATCGTCTTCGTGCTGCTGCTGCTGCACCTGCGCGGCTGAGCCTGTCGCCATGGTCAAGCTCACGCGCATCTATACCCGCGGCGGCGACAAGGGCCAGACCTCGCTGAACGACGGCAGCCGGGTGCCCAAGCACGATCCGCGCGTCGCCGCCTATGGCGACGTCGACGAGGCCAATGCCTGCATCGGCCTGGCCCGCGTGCACGCCCAGGGCGAGACCGACGCCATGCTCGGCCGCATCCAGAACGACATGTTCGATCTCGGCGCCGACCTGGCCACGCCGCTCAGCGACAAGGACCTCGGCTACGAGCCGCTGCGCATCGTCGCCGCCCAGGTCGCACGCCTGGAGCGCGAGATCGACGCGATGAATGCCGAACTGAAGCCGCTGAACTCCTTCATCCTGCCGGCCGGCTCGGCCCTGGCCGCCAATCTGCACCTGGCGCGCACCGTGGCGCGGCGGGCGGAGCGGCGCATGACGGCGCTGGCCGAGCGCGAAGCGGTCAATCCCGAGGCGATCAAGTACATCAACCGCCTGTCCGACCATCTTTTCGTGCTGGCCCGCTTCGTCAGCGGCAAGGGCGCCGACGACGTGCTGTGGGTGCCCGGCGGCAATCGCCCGGCGTAAATATCTGGTTCGTAAGGCGAAATCGGGCTTGTGCGGCGCTTTTCGCAACCGCAGCGACGGCTTGACTTGCCTCTGGCCTGCCCCTAAAGAACAACGTTCATTTGCCAAGGGAATGCCTCAATGAAAGTCCTGGTCGCGGTCAAGCGCGTGATCGACTACAACGTCAAGATCCGCGTCAAAGCCGACAAAACGGGCGTCGAGACGGCCAACGTCAAGATGTCGATGAATCCTTTCGACGAAATCGCGGTCGAAGAAGCCGTGCGCATGAAGGAAGCGGGCAAGGCCACCGAGGTGATCGCCTTCTCCGCCGGGCCGACGCAATGCCAGGAGACCATTCGCACCGCGCTCGCCATGGGCGCCGATCGCGGCGTGCACGTGGTGACCGACGCCGAATTGCAGCCGCTGGCCGTCGCCAAGCTGCTGAAGGCGGTGGCCGACAAGGAGCAGCCGGGCCTGATCATCGTCGGCAAGCAGGCGATCGACGACGACAGCAACCAGACCGGCCAGATGGCGGCCGCGCTCCTGGGCTGGTCGCAGGGCACCTTCGCCAACAAGCTCGACGTCGCCGACGGCTCGATCGCGGTCAAGCGCGAGATCGACGGCGGCCTGGAGAACGTCAAGCTGAAGCTGCCGGCGGTGATCACCACCGATCTGCGCCTGAACGAGCCGCGCTACGCCTCGCTGCCCAACATCATGAAGGCCAAGAAGAAGCCGATCGACCAGCACAAGCCGGAAGATCTGGGCGTCGACGTCGCCCCGCGCCTGAAGACGCTGAAGGTCGAGGAGCCGGCCGGGCGCAAGGCCGGCATCAAGGTGAAGACGGTGGCGGAGCTGGTCGACAAGCTGCGCAACGAAGCGGGAGTGATCTGAGATGAGCATCCTTGTAGTCGCCGATCACGACAACGCCGCGCTGAAAGCGGCGACGCTGAACACCATCGCCGCCGCCGCCAAGCTGGGCGGCGACGTGCACGTGCTGGTCGCCGGCGCGGGCAACGACGGCGCGGCCAACGCCGCCGCCAAGGTGGCGGGCGTGGCCAAGGTGCTGAAGGTGGACGATGCCGCCTACGCCAACCAACTGGCCGAGAACATGGCGCCGCTGATCGTCAAGCTGGCGGCCAACTACAGCCACGTGCTGGCGCCGGCCAACTCCTTCGGCAAGAACATCATGCCGCGCGTCGCCGCCTTGCTCGACGTGGCGCAGATTTCCGACATCGTGGCGATCGTCTCGCCCGACACCTTCGTGCGGCCGATCTATGCCGGCAACGCCATGGCGACCGTGCAGTCGGCCGACAAGGTCAAGGTCGTCACCGTGCGCGGCACCACCTTCAAGGCCGCCGACCCGAATTCCGGCTCGGCCGGCGTCGAGACGGTGGGCGGCGAGGCCGGTGCGGGCCTGTCCGAATATGTCGGCTCGGAACTCTCCAAGTCGGAGCGCCCGGAACTGACCTCGGCCAAGATCGTGGTCTCCGGCGGCCGCGGGCTGCAGAGCAAGGAGAACTTCAAGATCCTGGAGAGCCTGGCCGACAAGCTGGGTGCCGGGCTCGGCGCCTCGCGCGCCGCCGTCGATGCCGGTTTCGTGCCCAACGACTACCAAGTCGGCCAGACCGGCAAGGTCGTGGCGCCCGATCTCTACATCGCCGTCGGCATCTCCGGCGCCATCCAGCATCTGGCCGGCATGAAGGACAGCAAGGTCATCGTCGCCATCAACAAGGACGAAGAGGCGCCGATCTTCCAGATCGCCGATTACGGGCTGGTCGGGGACCTGTTCCAGATCCTTCCCGAGCTGGAAGCCGAGCTGGCCAAGCGCTGAAGAAGAGTACGGGCGGGGGCTTTGCCCCCGCTTCTTGTTTGCGTCAGGGACGCGAGGGAATTTTCACATGGCGATCCACAATATCGGCGTGATCGGGGCCGGGCAGATGGGGACGGGCATCGCCCATGTCTGCGCCCTGGCGGGCTACGACGTGCAGCTGGTCGATCTCGACCAGGAGCGCGTGGAGAAGGGCCTGGCGGTGATCGACGGCAACATGGACCGCCAGGTCAGCCGCGGCCGGCTCAAGCCGGACGAGAAGCTGATCGCCCTCTCGCGCATCCACCCCGCCACCGAATACGGCGTGTTCGGCGACTGCGACCTGGTGATCGAGGCGGCGACCGAGAACGAGGCGGTCAAGCGCGAGATCTTCAAGAAGCTCTGCCTGAGCCTGAAACCCAAGACGCTGCTGGCCACCAACACCTCGTCGATCTCGATCACGCGCCTGGCCTCGGTGACGGACCGTCCCGGCAAGTTCATGGGCATGCATTTCATGAACCCGGTGCCGATGATGCAGCTGGTCGAGCTGATCCGCGGCATCGCCACCGAGGACGACACGTTCCAGACCGTCCGCGACCTGACCATCAAGCTGGGCAAGACGCCGGCCAATGCCGAGGACTTTCCCGCCTTCATCGTCAACCGCATCCTGCTGCCGATGATCAACGAGGCGGTCTACGCGCTCTACGAGGGCGTCGGCTCGGTGGAATCGATCGACACGGCGATGAAGCTGGGCGCCAACCATCCCATGGGCCCGCTCGAGCTGGCCGACTTCATCGGCCTGGACACCTGCCTGTCGGTGATGCAGGTGCTCTACGAAGGTCTGGCCGATTCCAAGTACCGGCCCTGTCCGCTGCTGGTGAAATACGTCGAGGCCGGCTGGATCGGCCGCAAGGTCGGGCGCGGCTTCTACGACTATTCCGGCCCCAAGCCGGTCCCCACCCGCTGACGCTTTAGCCCGCCAGCAGCGCGCGGGCCTTTTCCATCACCACCGCCAGGCCGCCGCCGCCATGGCGCTGCGCCAGCCGCGCCGCCAGCGCCTGGGCGCGGCTCATGGTCTCGCGATCCTCGGCCAGTCTGCGCAGTGCGGCGGCAGCCTCGGCGGCATTCTTGACGCTGCGCGTGGCGATCTCGCCGACCCGCAGCACTTCGACGCCCTGCGCGGTGACGGTCTGGTCGGCGACCTGCGGCCATAGCAGTTGCGGGCGGCCCAGGCCCATGGCCGCCATGGTGGTGGCGATGCCGCCGTGGTGCACGATCACCGAGGCTTCGGCCACCGCCTGCGCCAGCGGCGGCGGCGCGTTCAGCACCGCAACGCCGCGCTCGCTCAGGAACTGCCGTAGCGGCGGGGTGATGCGCTTGATGTAGACCGAGCCCGGCAGGCGCGAATTCACCAGCCCTTCCAGCACCAGCCGCAACTGGCGGAAATCGGCGGCGAGATAGGCGTAGAAGCGCGGCTCCGCCGGCGGCGGCAGTGGCGCGTAGCGTTCCAGCGGCCCCACCGCCTTGTCGCGGCGCAGCCGGTCGTAGGGGTCGATCTCGGGATAGGCGGTCACCACATGCGCGCTGCCGCCGAGGAAGGCGGGCAGGGCGGCAAGCTGGGGCAGGCCGCGCGCCGCCTGCACGCGCCGGCACACCTCGAAGATCGCTTCCTGGGTGGCGAAGGGCGATTGCGTGTAGTCGAAGATCGGGAATTGCGGCAGGTCCGGCGGCGGCAGGATGTAGCCGTGGCCCATGGCCAGCAGCTTGTAGCGGCCATAGGCGGCCAGCGACATCACCGGCGCGTATTCGGCGACGATCAGCTCGGGCTGGACGGTCTGGAACAACAGGTCCCAGGCCAGCATCAGCCGCATCAGCTCGGCCTCGTTGTTGAAGTTGGAGACCGCCAGCAGGTCGCCGAAGCTGCCCGGCACGAAGCGGGGCACGAAGGGGTCGAGCTGGCCGACCGCCACCGGCGACTGCAGCACCGGATAGCGCACCGCCGCCAGGCGTCCGGCGGTGGCGATCAGGTCGCGGATGCAGAAGACCGGCTCGTGGCCCTCGGCCGCCAGCGCGTCGGCCACCTGCAGCAGCCGGTCGACGTAACCGGTGCCCAGCCCGTTGTCCCAGCCGAACAGGATGCGCGCCATCTAGCTTCCGGCCTTCAGGTAATGGCGGATCAGGGCGACCGCCTCGGGCGCGTCCCATTCCGCCGGTCCTTCGAGCCGGCCAACCTCCCGCCCGTCGCGATCGATCAGGATCGTGGTCGGCAGCACGGCGACGGCGAAGCGGCCGAAAGTGGCGTTCTTCTCGTCGAACAGGATCGGCAGGTGGGCCAGGTTGCGGTCCTTGTAGAACGGCTCGACCCGCGGCCGGGTCGGCCCGTCCAGCGACAGCGGCAGCACCACCAGGCCTTCGCCGCCCAGCGCCGCCTGCAGCCGGTCGAGGCTGGGCATCTCGCGCACGCAGGGCGCGCACCAGGTGGCCCAGAAATTGACCAGCACCACCTTGCCCCGGTAGCGGCCGAGATCGAGCGCCTGGCCCTGCGGATCGACGAAACGCGCCGGCGGCGCCTCCCTGGGCGGCGCGGCGGGCTTGAAGCCGGCCACCGTGCCGGAAATCGGCGGGGCGGTTTGCGCGCTTGATTGCGGCGCGGATATCGCCACAATCGCCGCCAAAGCGACGCCGACCAGCCCCGCAAGGATCCTGCCGGAACGCGCCCGCGCCCCCGATCGCTGCGAATTGGCCCAGAGATAGTCGGCAGTCATGGCAACAAGGAAGCATAAAGCCCCTGGTGGCGCCAGCGGCGGGCGGTCACATGAGCGTGCGGCCAAGGCGGCCAACGAGCTGTGGGGCGGCCGCTTCGCGCAGGGGCCGGCGGCGATCATGGAGGCGATCAACGCCTCGATCGGCTTCGACCGCCGCCTCTATCGCCAGGACATCGCCGCGTCCAAGGCGCATTGCGCCATGCTGGTGCGGCAGAAGATCGTATCGGCCAAGGACGGCGCGGCCATCGCCCAGGGCCTGGACGCCATCCTGGCCGAGATCGACGCCGGTCGCTTCGCGTTCTCCACCGCGCTGGAGGACATCCACATGAACGTCGAGGCGCGGCTGGCGGAGAAGATCGGCGATGCCGCTGGCCGGCTGCACACCGCCCGCTCGCGCAACGACCAGGTGGCGACCGATTTCCGCCTCTGGGTGCGCGATGCGCTGGACCGCACCGAGACGCAGCTCAAGGCGCTGCAGGCGGCCCTGATCGCGCGGGCGGAGGAACATGCCGGCACGGTGATGCCCGGCTTCACCCATCTGCAGACCGCCCAGCCGGTGACCTTCGGCCATCACCTCCTGGCCTATGTCGAGATGTTCGGCCGCGACCGCTCCCGCTTCGCCGATTGCCGCCAGCGCATGAACGAGAATCCGCTGGGCGCCGCCGCCCTGGCCGGCACGCCCTATCCGGTCGACCGCCACATGACGGCCACGGCGCTGGGCTTCGACCGGCCGATGGAGAACTCGCTGGACGCGGTGTCCGACCGCGACTTCGCGCTGGAATTCATGAGCGCGGCGGCGATCTGCGGCGTGCATCTGTCGCGCCTGGCGGAGGAGATCGTGCTGTGGTGCAGCGCGCCGTTCCGTTTCGTGGCGCTGTCGGATGCCTTCACCACCGGCTCCTCGATCATGCCGCAGAAGCGCAACCCGGACGCCGCCGAGCTGGTGCGGGCCAAGAGCGGGCGGCTGTTCGGGTCGCTGCTGGCGCTGCTGACGGCGATGAAGGGCCTGCCGCTGACCTATTCCAAGGACATGCAGGAGGACAAGGAGCCGACCTTCGAGGCCGCCGACACCATCGAGCTGGCGCTGGCGGCGATGACCGGCATGATCCTCGACCTCAAGGCCGATCCGGCGCGCATGCGGGCGGTGGCCGGCGCCGATTATTCCACCGCCACCGACCTGGCCGACTGGCTGGTGCGCGAATTGGGCCTGCCGTTCCGCAAGGCACATCACGTCACCGGCCGGCTGGTGTCGCTGGCGGCCGAGCGCCAGGTGCCGCTGGTCGACCTGCCGCTGGCGCTGATGCAGCAGGTCGAGCCCGGCATCACCAAGACCGTGTTCAAGGCGCTGACGGTGGAGGCCTCGGTCAATGCGCGGCGCTCCTATGGCGGCACAGCACCGGCCAATGTGCGCGCCGCCGTGGCGCGCGCCCGCAAGCGCTTCCTGTGAGGATGGCAATGCGAGAAGAAGAAGAGAAGATCGACACGGCGCGGCGCACGGCCCTGGTGGCGATGGCGGGCGCCGCGCTTGCCGCGCTGCTCGCCGCCTGCGGCAAGAAGGGCGATCTCGATCCGCCGCCCGAGGCCAAGGACCGCAAGCCCCGCACCTATCCCAAGCCGCAATGAGCGCCATCGCCTATCGCGACGGGCGGCTGCACATGGAAGCCGTGCCGCTGCAGCGGATCGCCGCCGAAGTCGGCACGCCGGTCTATTGCTATTCGCTGGCCGCGCTGCAGCGGAACTATCGCGACTTCGTCGCCGCCGCCCAGGGGCTGGACGCGGCCGTATGCTATGCCGTCAAGGCCAACTCCAACCTGGCGATCATCGCCGCCCTGGCCAGGCTGGGCGCCGGCGCCGACGTCGTCTCCATCGGCGAGATGCGCCGCGCCATCGCCGCCGGCGTGCCGGCCGGCAAGATCGTCTTCTCCGGCGTCGGCAAGAAGAAGGCCGAGATGGAAGAGGCGCTGGCGGCGGGCATCATGCAGATCAACGTCGAGAGCGAGGCCGAACTGCGCCAGCTCTCCGACGTCGCCGTCGCCGCCGGCCGGACCGCGACGCTGGCGGTGCGCATCAACCCCGACGTCGATGCCGGCACCCACGCCAAGATCACTACCGGCCGCAAGGAGAACAAGTTCGGCGTCGATTACGACCAGGCCCGCCGCGTCTATGCCGTGGCCAAGCAGCTCCCCGGCCTCGATCCGGTCGGCGTCGCCGTGCATATCGGCTCGCAGATCACCGATGTGACGCCGTATCGCGCGGCCTATGAGCGGGTCGCCGAACTGGTGCGCGAGCTGCGCGGCGACGGCATCGCCATCGGGCGGGTCGATCTGGGCGGTGGCCTTGGCATCGTCTATGGGGCGGAAAAGGCGCCCTCGCTGGCCGACTACATGGGCATCGTGCGCGATACCGTGGGCGGGCTGGGCTGCCACCTGACCTTCGAGCCGGGCCGCTGGATGGTCGGCAATGTCGGGGTGCTGCTGAGCGAGGTGATCTACGTCAAGCCCGGCCACGAGCGCAGTTTCGTGATCGTCGACGCGGCCATGAACGATCTGATCCGGCCGACGTTGTACGAGGCATATCACGGCATAAGGCCCGTAATTTTGCCCGATTCTGCGGCAAAATCGGTGGCGAGCGACGTGGTCGGCCCGATCTGCGAATCGGGCGATTACCTCGCGTTGAAGCGTGAATTGCCGCCGCTCGCGTCGGGCGATCTGATCGTGGTAGAGTCGGCGGGCGCCTATGGCGCGGTCATGTCGTCGACCTACAACACGCGGCCCCTGGTGCCGGAGGTTCTGGTCGACGGCGAGCGCTACGCGGTCATCCGGCCGCGCCAGACGCTCGAGGAGTTGTTGGCGGCGGACAGGGTTCCGCCCTGGCTGAAGTAAGGCGGTCGGCGCCTTGGGTTCCGCCAGCGTCGGGCAATGACGAGGACGCATGGCGCTGACCGGTCGGTTGCGAAATCCCCAGAGTCTGCTGCGCCGCAAGCTGGCGCTGTCCCGGCTCGCCCTGCTGTGGGAAGCGCTGTGGCCGCGCCTGGTCTGGCCGCTCTCCATCCTGGCCCTGTTTCTGACCGCAGCCTATGCCGAGGTCTTCGCGCTCTTCCCCGGCTGGCTGCACATCGCGTTGCTGGCCGCCTTCGCCCTGGCGCTGATCGGCGTCGTCTTCTGGCAGTTCCGCTCCTTTCGCTGGCCCGGCCCCGACGCCGTGCAGCGCCGGCTGGAGCGCGACAGCAACCTGCCGCACCGGCCGCTGGTGGCGCTGGACGACCGGTTGTCCGGCGGCAGCGAGGATCCGGCGACCGCCGCGCTGTGGCGGGCGCACCAGGAGCGCATGGCCCAGCGCCTGCGCGACCTGCGCAACGCCCTGCCCAGCCCCGGCCTGCCGACGCGCGATCCCATGGCGCTGCGGGTGGTGCCGATCCTGGCGGTGGCGATCGCCGTGGTCGCCGCCGGCGGCTGGCGTCCTGACCTGCTGCAAGCCGCCTTCACCCCGCATTTCGCGCCGCCGCCGCCGGTGGGCTTCGAGGTCTGGGTCAATCCGCCCGCCTATACCCGCCTGCCGCCGCGGCTGATCGACCCGCAATCGGCCAAGGCGATCCGCGTGCCGGTCGGCAGCAAGGTCACCGCCATCGTGCAGGGCGGCACGCGCCTGCCGGTGCTGAAGCTGGGCCAGACCGCCACCGAATTCACGGCGGTCGAGAAGGAGAAGTTCACCGCCTCGGCCGAGGTGAAGGCCGGCGACCGGCTGGCCATCGAGCGCCGCGGCCGCGAGCTGGCCGGCTGGCCGCTGGCCGTGGTGCCCGATCACGCGCCGACGGTCGAGCTGGCCCAGGACCCGGAAACCACCTCGCGCAACCTGCTGCGGCTGGACTATCTGGCGGGCGACGATTACGGCGTGGTCAAGCTGATCGCCGAGCTGCGGCGGGCGCCGATCGAGGGCGTGCCCTTCGATCCCGACGCGCCGGGCATGGACGAGCGGCTGCATCTGGACCTGCCGCTGCCGGCCAATTCCAGCAAGCGGCTGGAGGAGACCTCCTACGAGGACCTGACGGCGCATCCCTGGGCCGGGCTGCCGGTCTACATCACCCTGATCGCCACCGACGGGGCCGAGCAGCAGGGCCGCTCCGCCCGCGTCGAATACATCCTGCCCGAGCGCCAGTTCCGCCACCCGGTGGCGCAGGCCATCATCCTGTTGCGCAAGGCGCTGATCCGCAATCCCGACGATCGCGCCCAGGTCGCCGAAGGCATGGCGCGGCTGGGCGGCCAGCCGCAGCTCTACAACCACGACACCGTGGTCTACCTGGCGATGCGCATGGCGGCCAACCGCCTGATCCTCGACCAGAGCTTCGCCGCGGTCGGCGACGTGCAGAAGCTGATGTGGGAGACCGCGCTGCGCCTGGAGGACGGCAACCTGTCGCTGGCCGAGCGCGAACTGCGCCGCGCCCAGGACGCGCTGCAGGACGCCATCGACCGCAACGCGCGCGACGAGGAGATCGAGCGGCTGATCGAGGAGCTGAAACAGGCCCTGAACAACTACATGCGCGAACTGGCCGAGCAGATGGCGCGTGACGGCGAGGAAATGGCCGAGCCCGGCGAATACGACGAGGACCGGGTCATCACCAGCGACGACCTGCAGCGCATGATCGACCGGGCGCGCGAACTGGCGCAGTCGGGCGATCGCGACGCGGCGCGCCAGATGCTGTCGGAGCTGCGCAACATGCTGGAGAACATGCGGCCGATGAAATCGGACCGCGCCCAGCGCCAGCAGCGCAACCAGCAGGGCCAGCAGATGATGAACGAGATGGACCGGCTGACGCGCGAGCAGCACAATCTCTTGGGCGACACCCAGCGGCAGATGCAGCAGCAGGGCCAGCGCGGCCAGCAGGGCCAGCAGGGTCAACGCGGCCAACAGGGCCAGCGCGGCCAGCAAGGCCAACAGGGTCAGCAAGGCCAACAGGGTCAACAGGGCCAGCAGCCGGGCGACGGGCCCGGCGAGGGCATGGAGCGCGGCCGCCAGCGCCAGGAGGCGCTGCGCCGGCAGCTCGGCGACATGATGGGCCGCTTCAACGACATGATGGGCTCGATCCCCGACGCGCTGGGCAATGCCGAACGCTTCATGCGCGAGGCCGAGCGCGGCCTGGGCCAGGGCGACCTCAACGGCGCCGAACGCGCCCAGCGCCAGGCGCTCGACGCCCTGCAGCAGGGCATGCAGGACATGGCGCAGCAGATGCGCGGCACCGGCAACGAGGTCGGCGAGGGGCCCAACCCGCAGGAACAGCGCCAGCAGCAGCGCGATCCGCTGGGGCGCGAGGGCAATTTCGGCCGCGCCGTCGACGATCGCGGCGTGAAAATCCCCGACCAGCCCGATCGCCAGCGTTCGCGCGAGATCCTCGAGGAGTTGCGCCGGCGCGCCGGTGAGGGCAACCGGCCCAAGATCGAGCTCGACTACATCGAGCGGCTGCTGCGCCGTTTCTAATCGGGGAGCTTGACGCCGATATAGGGCAGGCCGCGATGGTGATGGGCGTGGTCGAGCCCGTAGCCGACCACGAACTCGTCGCCGATGCGGAAGCCGCAGAAATCGGCCTCGATCGCCGCCGCCCGGCGCATCGGCTTGTCGAGCAGGGTGCACAGCCACACCTTGCCCGCGCCGCGCTCGCGGAACAGGTCGCGGGCGAACACCAGGGTGCGGCCCGATTCCAGGATGTCGTCGATCAGCAGCACGGTGCGCCCGGCGATCTCCTCGCTGACGTCGCGCGTCAGCCGCACCGAACCGGAGGAGGCGGTGCCCGCGCCGTAGCTCGAAAGGGTGATGAAATCCATCGGCCAGTCGACGCCGTGCCGGCTCAGCGCCCGGATCAGGTCGGCGGTGAACACGAAACTGCCCTTGAGCACGGCCACGACCAGCACGTCGGCCGGCAGGCGGGCGGCGATCTCGGTGGCCAGCGCATCGACGCGCGCGGCGATCTCGGCGGCGGAGAAACGGATCTGGATCTGCGCCATCGCAGGCTGCCGCCTGCCGCTCAGGGCTTGCCGGCGAAGCGTACGGTCATGGTTTCCGCCGCCGCCGGCACGTTCTCGATCCGCGTCTCGTACTCGATCGTGCCCTTGGCCGCGATGCGCGGCGACTTGGCGGTGAAGGAATGCGTGCCCACCGTGCCGCCGCGGGCGGCGCCCAGGATCAGTTCGAGCGGCGGCACCTCGCGCTCGGTGTCGCTGGCGTTGACGATGATGCCCTTGACCACCAGCGCGGTGCCCTCGCGG
Organism: Reyranellaceae bacterium; assembly: GCA_050181585.1. GTDB lineage: Bacteria > Pseudomonadota > Alphaproteobacteria > Reyranellales > JAQSWP01 > JAQSWP01. The sequence goes on along the minus strand of JBFXDA010000016.1, from coordinate 57,724 downwards.
GTGAAGTCGATGCGTTCGGGAGGGATTTCCAGCACCGCGCCGGTGCCCAGCGTGCCGGGACCGAAGATGCCGTCGATCAGCGAATCCAGGCCCTTGACGCGCGCGGCCAGCGTGTCGCGGTTGTACCAGGCGACGGCCAGCGCGCCGATCAGCAGCAGCATCAGCAGCACCCAGCCGAAGCTGCGCAGGTTGCGCCGCGGCGGCGGCTTCAGCGCCGGCAGGTTGGAGCCGGGCGTGCGCGGGCGGATGATGAATTCGGGAACGGTTTCTTCCAGCCGCAGCGCGTCGGGTTCGGCCGGGCCCTGGAACCAGGCTTCCTTGCAGCGTCCGCAGCGGACCTGCCTTCCGGTGGGCCCCAGGGCGGACGCGTCGACCATGAATCGGGCCGAGCAATTGGGGCAGGTGACGATCATCCGGACGGGACCCCGAAGAATTCTATTGTTTCCAACACTTTAAGTCTTTACCGATGGCAACACAAGGGTAACGCCCCTGCCTGGCAGGCGGTGGAAAACGCCGGATGCCCGGTTCTTTGCCGGCTGCGGCCGGCCATGCGAAGGTGCCGCCCCGAAAGAACCATGACGCCGTCTATCGTTCGTTTTGAAAATGTCGGCCTGCGCTACGGCATGGGCGCGGAAGTCCTGCGCGACGTCAGCTTCGCGCTGCCCCGCGGCTCGTTCCATTTCCTGTCCGGCCCGACCGGCGCGGGCAAGACCACGTTGCTCAAGCTGATGTATCTGGCGCTGCGGCCGACGCGCGGTCTGATCAGCCTGTTCGGCAGCGACATCGCCAGCCAGGAGCGCGCCCGCATGCCCGAGCTGCGGCGCAATATCGGCGTGGTGTTCCAGGAATTCCGGCTGCTGGATCACCTCAGCGTGTTCGACAACGTGGCGCTGCCCTTGCGCCTGGCGGCGGCGCCGGAGAAACGCGTCGCCGACGAGGTCGGCGAGCTGCTGAACTGGGTCGGGCTGGCCGACAAGGTGCAGGCGCGGCCGACCACGCTTTCCGGCGGCGAACAGCAGCGCGTGGCCATCGCCCGCGCCGTCATCACCCGCCCGCGCCTGCTGCTGGCCGACGAGCCGACCGGCAATCTCGACGAGAACCTGGCGGTGCGCCTGCTCTATCTGTTCGAGGCGCTGAACCGGCTGGGCACCACCATCGTCATCGCCACCCACAGCAAGTCGCTGGTGCGCCAGTTCCAGCATCCGGTGCTGGTGCTGAGCAACGGCCAGTTGCGGCTCAGCCGCACCCGCACGGTGGCCTGAGCATGCGGCTGGCGATCGCGTGGCCCTGGCGCCTGGCGCGCGACTTGCCGCTGGACCGCGACGAGACGGCGCGCTTCCTGCCGTGGATCGTCGCCTTCATCGTCTTTCTCGCCGCCCTGGCGCTGGCGGCGACGCTGGTGGTCGGCGAGGCGGTTTCGGCCTGGAACCGCGGCCTGAGCGACGCGCTGACCGTGCAGGTGCCGCCGCCGCAGCGGGCCGATCCGCCCGCCCTGCAGCAGCGCATCGACACCGTGCTGGCCGCCTTGCGCGGCATGCCGGCCGTGGCGGTGGCCGAGCCGGTGCCCGAAGCGCGGGTGCGCGCCCTGCTCGAGCCGTGGCTGGGCAGCGCGGCCGCTTTCGAGGCGCTGCCGCTGCCGGCGCTGATCGAGGTGCGGCTGCGAGACCCGGAAAAGGCCGATCTCGGCCTGATGAAGCGCCAGCTCGAAGCGATCGCGCCCGACATCTCGGTCGACAGCCACCGGCTGTGGCTGGATGCGCTGACCGGCCGCGTGCGCTGGGCGCAGATCATCGCGCTGGGTGTGGTGCTGCTGAACGCGCTGGCGGCGGTCGGCACGGTGGTGTTCGCCACCCGCACCGGGCTGATGGTGCATCTGCGCATCATCGAGGTGCTGCACCTGATGGGCGCCACCGACCGCTACATCGCCCGCCAGTTCGCCATGCAGGCGCTGCGGCTGGGCCTGCGCGGCGGCGTCATCGGCATCGTGCCGGCGCTGCTGGCGCTGGTGCTGCTGACCCGGGTCGGCGGCGACTGGGCCGGCGGCGAGATCGGCGGCTGGCTGGGGCCGGACGTGGCGCTGCGGCCCTGGCAATGGGCCTGCCTGCTGCTGGTGCCGCTGGTGACCGCCGCCATCGCGGTGGCGACCGCCTGGCGCACCGTGATGCGCACGCTGGAGAAGCTGCCGTGAGCCCGCGCCTGGTCATGCTCGATCGCGACGGGGTGCTGAACGTCGACCGGCCCGATTCGGTGAAGACGCCCGACGAGCTGGTGCTGCTGCCCGGCGCCGCCGCCGCCGTGGCGCGGCTGAACCGCGCCGGCCTTCATGTGGCGCTGGTCAGCAACCAGTCGGTGGTCGGCCGCGGCGTGATTTCGCCCGCGATGCTGGAACGCATCCAGGACAGGCTGCGCGAGGCGCTGGCGCGCGAGGGCGCGCGGCTGGATTTCGCCGCCCTCTGCACCGATCCGCCCTGGGCCGCTTCCGAGCGGCGCAAGCCCGGCGCGGGGATGCTGCGCGAGGTCCTCCGCCGCTTTTCGCTGTCGCCGTCCCAGGCGGTGATGATCGGCGATTCGCTGGGCGATCTGCAGGCGGCGGCCGCTGCGGGCTGCGGGCGCATCCTGGTGCGCACCGGCAAGGGGGCGGCGACGCAGGCCGCCGGCATCCCGGCCGACATCCTGCCCGTCGCCGTGCGCGCCGACCTGGCCGAGGCGGTGGCGCATGTGCTGGATGGAGGCCAGGGCTGATGCGCCGCCTGCTGCGCACCCTGCTGCGGCTGGGCTTGGTCGTCGGCGTGCTGCTGGCGATCTGGTTCTTGGGCCTGGTCTGGTTCGTCGGCTCGCTGCCGACCGGCGTGGCCGAACCGCAGCGCAAGACCGACGCCGTCGTGGTGCTGACCGGCGGCAGCCTGCGCCTGGGCGAGGGGCTGAGGCTGCTGCGCGCCGGCCTGGCGCCCAAGCTGTTCGTCTCTGGCGTGCCGTCCGGGGTCGACCTGGCGCAGCTCCTGCAATCGATCGACGATCGCGGCTCCAGCACGCCCTGCTGTATCACGCTGGGCCACATCGCCGCCGATACGCCGGGCAATGCCCGCGAAAGCGCGGTGTGGGCGCGGCAGGAGGGCGTGCGGTCGATCCGGCTCGTGACCAGCGCCTATCACATGCCGCGCAGCCTGATGGAGTTCCGCACCGCCGCGCCCGGCATCGACCTGGTGCCGCATCCGGTCTTTCCCGCCACCGTCAGGCAGGAGGCGTGGTGGCGCTTTCCCGGCACCGCCGACCTGCTGATCGGCGAATACCACAAATGCCTGATGACCTGGCTCTTCACCCGCCTCAGCGAACCCGCCCCATGAGTGCCGCCCCGAGTACCGTCCCCAGTACCGCTCCCAGGCGGCCGCCGCTGTGGCTCCAGGCCCTGCGCTCGGCGCTGTTCAACGCCGCGATGTATTTGGCGACCGCGATCATCTGCATCGCCTTCCTGCCCCTGCTGCTGGGCCCGATGCGCTGGGCCCAGCTTGCCGGCGTGCTGTGGTCGAAGACCATCCTCTTCCTGCTCAAGCTCACCTGCGGCCTGGACCATCGCGTGGTCGGGCGCGAGCGCCTGCCGCCCGGCGCCTGCATCGTGGCGCCCAAGCACCATTCGACCTGGGAGACGATGGCGGTCTACGCGCTGATCGAGCGGCGGGTCACCGTGCTGAAGCGCGAGCTGGTGTGGATTCCGCTGTTCGGCTGGTACCTGCTGCGCTCGGGCTCGATCGCCATCGACCGCAAGGCCGGCCCCAAGGCGCTGCGCGCCATGCTGCGGCAGGCCCGCGCCATGGCCGACCGGCATGCCGCGCGCATCGTCATCTTCCCCGAGGGCACCCGGACGGCGGTCGGCGCCAGCGCGCCCTACCAGCCCGGCATTGCCGCACTCTACGGGCATCTGAACCTGCCGGTGGTGCCGGTGGCGCTGAATTCGGGCGTGTTCTGGGGCCGGCGTACCTTCGTCAAATGGCCCGGCACCATTACCGTCGAATTCCTCGACCCCATCCCCCCGGGGCTGAAGCGCGAGCAGTTCATGGACCTGCTGCGCCAGCGGCTGGAAACCGCCACGGCGCGCCTGGTCGAGCAGGCCAGGGCGGGCCGATAGGGGCCATTATCCCCAGCTTGATCGGGATAAGTGCCTCCAGCCCTGGCGTTATCGGGGAAGGACCGGGGATGTCCTGTGGATAACGCCGGGACGAAGGGCTACCGCAACTTAGCCCTGGCGTGAACAAATTAAGAACATTGACCCTCGTACCGGGTCGCCCTAGGGTCCTGTCATGACCGAAGCGAGCCAGACCCTGTCGCCGATCTCGCAGCAGATCTGGGACATGAAATACCGCCTCAAGGGCGGCGACGGCGCCCCCGTCGACCGCACGGTCGAGGATACGTGGCGGCGGGTGGCCCGGGCCCTGGCGCAGCCGGAGAAGGACCCGGCGGCCTGGGAGGGCAGGTTCTACCGCGCCCTGGAGGATTTCCGCTTCCTGCCTGCCGGCCGCATCCTGGCCGGCGCCGGCACCGGGCGGCAGGTGACGCTGTTCAACTGCTTCGTCATGGGCGACGTGCCCGACGACATGGCCGGCATCTTCGAGAACCTGAAGGAAGCGGCCCTGACCATGCAGCAGGGCGGCGGCATCGGCCACGATTTCTCCACCCTGCGGCCCAAGGGCGCGCCGGTGAAGGGCGTCGGCGCCGACGCCTCCGGCCCGCTCTCGTTCATGGACGTGTGGGACGCCATGTGCCGCACCATCATGAGTGCGGGCTCCCGCCGCGGCGCCATGATGGCGACCATGCGCTGCGACCATCCCGACATCGAGGCCTTCATCGAGGCCAAGCGCGAGCCCGGCCGCCTGCGCATGTTCAACCTCTCGGTGCTGGTCAGCGACGCCTTCATGGCGGCGGTGGAGAAGGGCGATCCCTGGCCGCTGACGTTCAACGGCACGGTGTTCAAGACTGTGGCGGCGCGCGAATTGTGGGACAGGATCATGCGCGCCACCTACGCCTATGCCGAGCCCGGCGTGATCTTCATCGACCGCATCAACCGCGCCAACAACCTGCACTACTGCGAGCACATCCACGCCACCAATCCTTGCGTGACGGCGGATACCTGGGTGCAGACGGCCGAGGGGCCGCGCCAGGTCGGCGATCTGGTCGGCAAGCCGGTCGCCGTGCTGGTCAACGGCGAGCCGGTCCCGACCGACGGATTCTTCGCCACCGGCCACAAGCCTGTGCTGAAGCTGCGCACGCGCGAGGGCTATTCGCTGCGCCTCACACCCGACCATCGCGTGCGTCGGGTTGCCGCCAAGACGCGCTCCAGCATCGCGCATGAATGGGTCGAGGCTGCCGCCCTGCGCGCGGGCGATCTGGTGGTCCTCAACGATCACCGCGCCGCGCCTGCCTGGGCGGGCGCCTATGACTTCCATCACGGCTATCTGATCGGCCTGCTGGTCGGCGACGGCGTGCTGAAAAGCGACAAGGCGGTGCTGAGCGTCTGGCCCAAGGCGCTAGCGGGCAACGGCGAGGCGCTGGTCGACGGCACGGCCGGAATAATGCAGGCGGCGCTCGATGCCGCGCGCCGGATGCCGCATCGCGCCGATTTTGCCGGCTGGATGGACGTGGCGGGCCGCGGCGAGAAGCGGCTGGCGCTGGGCGCGTTGCGCGAGCTGGCCCTGGAGCTTGGCCTGCGGCCGGGCGACAAGTCGATCCGTCCGGCGCTGGAGCGCACCTCGTCCGAGTTCCATCGCGGTTTCCTGCGCGGCTTCTTCGACACCGACGGGTCGGTCATGGGCAGCCAGGCCAAGGGCGTGAGCGTGCGGCTGGCGCAAAGCGACTTGGCGCGGCTGGAGGCCGTGCAGCGCATGCTGCTGCGGCTGGGCATCGCCTCGAGCATCTATCGCAACCGTCGGCCGGCCGGGAAAACCGCGCTGCCCGACGGCCGCGGCGGCAAACGGGAATATCCGGTTCAGGCCCAGCACGAGCTGGCGGTTTCCGGCGACAATCTGGTTCGCTTCGCCGAGCTGGTCGGGTTCGCCGATACGGCCAAGGCGGCGCGGCTGGCCATTCTGCTGCGGAACTACCGGCGCCAGCACAATCGCGAGCGCTTCCTGGCCGAGATCGATTCCGTCGAGGCCGACGGCACGGCCGACGTTTTCGACATCCAGGTGCCCGGCCTCAACGCTTTCGACGCCAACGGCCTCTATGTCCACAATTGCGGCGAACAGCCGTTGCCGGCCTACGGCGCCTGCCTGCTGGGGTCGGTCAATCTGGCGCGATTGGTGCGCGAGCCGTTCACCGAGAACGCGCATCTCGACATGGCGGCGTTGGCCGAGATCGTGCCGCTGGCGGTGCGCATGATGGACAACGTGGTCGACGTCTCGCGCTATCCGCTGCCGCAGCAGGCGCACGAGGCGCGCGCCAAGCGGCGCATCGGCCTGGGCGTCACCGGCCTGGCCGATGCGCTGATCATGTGCCGCGCCCGCTACGGTAGCGCCGACGCCGTGCGGCTGACCGAGGCCTGGCTGCAGGCGGTGCAGCGCCATTCCTACCTGGCCTCCGCCGCGCTGGCGGCGGAGAAGGGCGCCTTCCCGCTGTTCGAGCGCGAGGCCTATCTGGCCGGCGAGACCGTCAAGTCGCTGGACGCGGACGTGCGCGCGGCCATCGCCCGGCACGGCATGCGCAATGCGCTGGTCAACTCCATCGCGCCGACCGGCACCATCTCGCTGTTCGCCGACAACGTGTCGTCGGGCATCGAGCCGGTGTTCAGTTTCTCCTTCAAGCGCAACATCCTGCTGGCCGACGGCAGCCGCCAGCAGGAGGAGGTCAGCGACAGCGCCTGGCGGCTCTATCGCCGCCTGCACGGCGAGGAGGCGAAGCTGCCGGACTATTTCGTCGACGCCCAGCTGCTGTCGCCGGCCGATCACGTGGTGATGCAGGCGGCGGCGCAGAAATACGTCGACAGCTCGATCTCCAAGACCATCAACGTGCCCGAGGCGATCTCCTTCGAGGCGTTCAAGAACGTCTACAGCCAGGCCTATGCGCTGGGCTGCAAGGGCTGCACCACCTACCGCCCCAATCCGGTCACCGGCGCGGTGCTGGAGACGGAAGACAAGGACGGCCGGCGCGAGGAGAAGAAAGTCGTGCCGCTCGACCCGCTGAAGGCCAAGCCGGCGGACGAGCTGGAGGCGGGCGTGGTCTACATGACCCAGCCGCTCGACCGGCCGGGCGAGCTGGCGGGCCAGACCTACAAGATCAAATGGCCCGAGAGCGACCACGCCATCTACATCACCATCAACGACGTGGTGCAGGACGGCCGCCGCCGCCCGTTCGAGATCTTCATCAACTCCAAGAACATGGAGCACTACGCCTGGACCGTGGCGCTGACCCGCATGATCTCGGCCGTATTCCGCCGCGGCGGCGACGTCTCCTTCGTGGTCGAGGAGCTGAAGGCGGTGTTCGATCCGCGCGGCGGCCAGTGGATGGGCGGCCGCTACGTGCCCTCGCTGCTGGCGGCGATCGGCGAGATCATCGAGCGTCACATGGTGGCGATCGGCTTCATCGCCGGCCCCGACCGGCGCGAGGCCGACAGCGAAAGCCAGATCCGCAAGATCGCCGCCGGCGCCGAGCGCCACCCCGCCCGCGGCGACGATCTGCGCCTGAAGCAATGCCCCAAATGCGGCTCCGCCTCGCTCACCCGCCGCGAAGGCTGCGACGTGTGCATGAGCTGCGGCTATTCCAAGTGCGACTAGCCTGTTCCGAGATGGCGCTTTAGCGCCTGGTTCTCCGCTTCCAGCTCCAATATCCGCGCCTGCAGCTTCTCGATCGCCGGGCGGATTTCCTCCTCGCTGTAGCGGGCTGTGATGTGCTGGCGGCAGTTGATGTCCCAGGTCGCCACGCTGAAGACGATGGCGCGCGGCGGTTTGCGGCGCAGGGAGAGTCCTTCCGACAGGCGCTCGATCAGCGCCGCATCGTCCTCGACCACTCTCGCCGTGCCCCAGATCTTCACCCGCTGCTGGCGCGCGTAGTCCATCAGGAAAATGAAAGCCTGCGCATTGTCCTGCAGATTGGCGATGGTGATGTATTGCCGGTTGCCGGGCAGGTCGGCGAAGCCCAGCGTCTGCTCGTCCAGCAGGCGCAGGAAGCCCGGCGGGCCGCCGCGATGCTGGATATAGGGCTGGCCGGCGGCATTGGCGGTGGCGAAGTAGAAGCTGTCGCGCTGGGCGATGAAGGCGGCGAGATCGTCGCGGATCGCGGTCGGCCAGGGCCGCTCGATCTCGCTGGCGGCGAAATGGTCGCGCGAGCCCAGCCGTTCCTGGACCGCTTTGACGGTGGGCGAAAACGCCACGTCGCTGGGCGAAGCCATGCGGCTGCCTCCTCGAGCAGAGAGGAGGCAGCCTAGCATGGCCCTCAGGTGGCGCGGGTTTGCGCCCCGGGCATGGCCATCCGGTTGAGGTTGCGCGTCATCCACATCAGCGCGCTCAGCACCAGGAACAGCGCGATGGCGCCCGACAGCAGCGAATAGGATTCCATCTGCATCAGCACGTAGAGGAAGGCGTAGAGCCCGCTTAAGCCCCCGCCGAAGCCCAGCGCGAAGCGCTTGCGCCGCGTCGCCGCCAGCGTATAGGCGGTGGTCTGGCCGACGATGGCGGTGGCCGAGACGGCATAGGCCCAGAAGAAGCCGAGCTGCTCCGACAGCGACAGCAGCAGCAGGTAGAAGACGCACAGGGAAAGGCCGACGGCGCCGTATTGCAGCAGGTGGATCGGCCGGCCGGAGACCATCTCGAACATCAGGTACATGACGAAAGTCAGGGCGATGAACAGGATGCCGTACTTGATGGCGCGCTCGGTCTCGCGATAGGGCGTCACGGTCTGCAGGAAATTGACGCCGAAGGCGCCGGCATGGACCCGCTCGCGCAGGCCCGACGGAATATCCGTGCTGTTCCACGCCTGCCCGTAGCTGCGGCCGAGATAGGAGACCCGCCACGACGCCTCGAAGCCCCGTTCGCCGATGCTGCGCTCCGCCGGCAGCCAGGCGCCGAAGAAGGAGGGCGACGGCCACGGCGCCGCCACGCTTACCCTGGTCTCGCGGCCCAGCGGCAGGAAACTCAGGGATTCGCTGCCGTTCAGCTTCAGCTTGATGCGGTAGGGGATGCGCTCGCCCGGTCCCGGGCCGGGTTGGGCGCCGAGCCGGCCCGACAGCACCCCGCCCAGGATCGCGTCGCTCGCCGGCTCCAGGGTCAGGGTGCGATCGCCGAACAGCAGCCCGGTTTCCAGCGCGATGCTGCGCGGGTCGCTGACGCCGAGCTGCACGGCGATGCCGGCCGGATCGAGCGTGCCGGTCGGGGCATGCTCGGCCAGGTCGGGAACCAGGAACTCGCCGTAGATGTCGAGATCGACGACGTAGACCACCGCCTCGAACAGGCCGCGATAGCGCACCTCGGGCGCGGCGCTGGCGGCGATGGTCATGGTCTCGGGCAGGACGCGCAACTGGTGGCGATAAACGCGCACCGTGCCCTCCTTGTCGCGCTCGCTGGTGGTGTAGGGCAGCAGCAGGGTCGGGCCGGCCAGACGCTGCGGCAGGCCCCAGGCGCGGCCGATCTCGCGCACCGCCTCGTTGTAGCGGTTGTGCCGCTCGTCGATGGCGTCCCAGACCATGTAGAGCGGGATCAGCAATGCCAGGGTCAGGCCGCCGACCAGCATCGCTTTCAGGGTCAGCAGGGCCGAGGGCTTGAGGCCGAAGAGACGGGAAGGCGGGGGGACGGGCTGGTCCGCGGCGGATTGCGACATGGGGCCTCCAGGCTTGGTGGCCCGCATGCAAGCGCCGGATCGTGTCCGGTACTCGCCTGCCGCAGGGAAAAACCGTGGCGAAAAGAAGAAGCCGCCGGCTGTGGCCTTTCTGCCACCGCTACAGGCGGGCGCCGTCGAGCCGGTAGCGCCCGTGCCGGTCCTCGATGTCGAGGATCCAGATGTCGTAGTCGCGTTCGACGGCGCGGCGGACGTAGTTTTCCGCCTCCTCGGGCGAGACCGGGTCCGGCCCGGTGCCCTTCATCCAGCCGCGTTCGCCCTCGGCGGTGATGACCTGCGTCCACACCACGACCTTGCGCTCGCCGTCCTCGATGCGCACCAGGATGGCGCCGGAATCGGGATCGCCCTTGCGCGCCACCACGGCCGGCACCGTCAGCCGGTCGCACAGCCTGACCTGCGCCGCCACCCAGAGATCGGACTTCACCCGCACGCTCATGCGCCTGTTTTCGCCTGCGGCGCGGCGGCGAACAAGCCCTGCTTGACGTTGGCGGAAGGGAGCCTTACCTCTCCGCCCTCGTTGCCGCTTTGCCCTTGTCCGGGAGCCCCTCTTGTCCGTCACCGCCGTCAAACAAGCCGACCAGAATGGGGGCCGCCTGGCCGAGCAGGTGGAGCGCCGGCGCACCTTCGCCATCATCTCCCATCCGGACGCCGGCAAGACCACCCTGACCGAGAAGCTGCTGCTGTTCGGCGGCGCCATCCACATGGCGGGCCAGGTCAAGGCGCGCGGCGAGAACCGGCGCGCCCGCTCGGACTGGATGAAGATCGAGCAGGCGCGCGGCATCTCCGTCACCACCTCGGTGATGACCTTCGAATACGACGGCCACATCTTCAACCTGCTCGACACGCCGGGCCACGAAGACTTTTCCGAAGACACCTACCGCACCCTGACGGCGGTCGATTCGGCCATCATGGTGATCGACGCCGCCAAGGGCATCGAGGCGCGCACCCGCAAGCTGTTCGAGATCTGCCGCCTGCGCGACGTGCCGATCGTCACCTTCATCAACAAGATGGACCGCGAGACGCGCGATCCGTTCGAGCTGCTGGACGAGATCGCCGAGACGCTGGCGCTGGACTGCGCGCCGATGAGCTGGCCGGTCGGCTCGGGCAGCGACTTCAAGGGCTGCTACGATCTGGTCAACGACCGCATGCTGATGTTCGCCGCCGGCCAGGGCGGCGAGATCGGCCGCACCATCGTCTGCGACGGGCTGGACGATCCCAAGCTGGCCCAAGCCCTGCCGCCAGCGCAGCTCGAGAAGCTGCAGCAGGATGCCGAGCTGGTGCGCGGCGTCTGTCCGGCTTTCGATCTGGAGAGCTACCGCCACGGGCATCTGACGCCGGTGTTCTTCGGCAGCGCCCTGCATAATTTCGGCGTGCGCGAGATCCTCGACGGGCTGGGTCGGTTCGCGCCTTCGCCGCGGCCGCAGCCGGCCGAACCGCGCGCCATCGCGCCGACCGAGAGCAAAGTCGCGGGCTTCGTGTTCAAGGTCCAGGCCAACATGGACCCCAACCACCGCGACCGCGTCGCCTTCCTGCGCCTGTGCTCGGGCCATTTCCGCCGCGGCATGAAGCTGAAGCAGGTGCGCTCGGGTAAGCAGATGACCATCTCCGCGCCGATCCTGTTCTTCGCCCAGGACCGCGAGGTGGCGGACGAGGCCTGGCCGGGCGACATCGTCGGCATCCCCAATCACGGCACGCTGCGCGTCGGCGACACGCTGAGCGAGGGCGAGGACATCAAGATCACCGGCATCCCCAACTTCGCGCCGGAAATCCTGCGCCAGGTGCGGCTGGACGATCCGATGAAGTCCAAGCAGATGCGCAAGGCGCTGGAGGACATGGCGGAGGAAGGCGTCACCCAGGTCTTCCGCCGCACGCTGGGCGGGCAGTTCGTGGTCGGCGTGGTCGGCCAGCTCCAGCTCGACGTGCTGGCGACCCGCATCGACAGCGAATACAACGTCAAAGTCGCTTTCGAAGCCGCCCCCTTCGACACCGCGCGCTGGGTGTCGGGCGACCCGGCCAAGCTCAAGGCCTTCATGGACGGAAACCGCGGCGGCATGGCCGAGGACCGCGACGGCGCGCCGGTGTTCCTGGCCCGCAACGCCTGGGAGCTGGGCCACGTGAAGCAGAAATATCCCGATATTTCCTTCGCCGAGACGCGCGAGCGCCACTGATTGCCGTGATTTTCGCTTGTCCGGACGCGGACGATGCCATAATCAGCCCTGGTCCTTCTGGGGAGACAGAATCCATGAGCATCCAGCGTTTCGAGATCGGCCCGCGCATGAGCCAGGCCGTCGTGCACGGCAACACCGTCTATCTGGCGGGCGTGGTGGCCGACGATGTGAAAGCCGACACGGCCGGCCAGACCAAGCAGATCCTCGACAAGATCGACCGGCTGCTGCAGGCCGCCGGCACCGACAAGAGCAAGCTGCTGTCGGCCCAGATCTGGGTGACCGACATGCGCAGCTTCGCCGACATGAACAAGGTGTGGGACGCCTGGGTGTCGCCGGGCAACACGCCGGCCCGCGCCACGGTCGAGGCCGCCCTGGCCGGCCCGGACTATCGCGTCGAGATCATGGTGGTGGCGGCCAAGTAGCCGCCCGGCCTCAGCGCTCGCCGCCGGCGGCGGCCAGCGAATTGGGTTCGGCCTCGGCGTCCTTGGGCCGGGGCCGCACCACCTGCAGGGCGTTGCGCTGGATTTCGACTTTCAGCGGCGACTGCAACGCCACGATCTCGCCGTCGATGACGGCGGAGACCGGCGAGCGGCGCGTTCCGATTTCCAGCGTCTGGGCGCAGAAGGCGTGCAGCTTGTTCGCCGCGTCCAGCCGGCCCAGCAGCGCCTGCCACGCCATGCCGACGATGGTCAGCTTGTTGGCGTCCTGCAGCATGATGACGCCGATCTCGCCGGCGGCGATGCATTCGGCGATATCCAGTTCCAGGTTCCTGAGCTGCAGGTAGTTCTTGCCCAGGAACACCAGCGGCGTGCGCACCTGCACCGGCTTTCCGTCCACGACCATGTCCAGCGTCATGGCGTAGTGCCCGCGCAAGGCGGTGACCAGGCCGGAGGCGACGGCGACCAGGCGGTTGCGGCCCAGCGTGGCCTCGTGCTTCTCGCGCTCCTCGATCAGCCGCACATAGAGCCCGATGCTGGCATTGACCAGGAACAGGTGCTGGTTCAGCCGCGCCACATGGGCGGGCGCGACCACCCCGTCGAGGATGGCGGCCGCCGCTGCCGCCGGTTCCAGCGGCATGCCGATGTCGCGGGCGAAGTAGTTGAAGGTGCCCAGCGGCACCACGGCGAAGGGAATATCGGTGCCGGCGGCCGCGGCGGCGCAGGCATTGACCGTGCCGTCGCCGCCGGCCGCCACCAGGATGCCGCCGTCGCCGCGGCAGGCCCGCCGCGTCTCCTCGATGACCGCGCCGATGCGCTTGGGATCGTCGATCAGGTGGAAGACCGCTTGGCTGCCGCCAGCGGCGAACGCTTCCTCCAGCGTCTGCCGCGAACTCCGCTTGTCGTCGCCGCCCGAGCCGGCGTTCATCACCACATGGACGGCGCAGTCGGGCGGCAGGATACGCGGCATGCTCTGCCTGGCGGCGGGCTCACAAGGTGAAGATCTTGCCCGGATTCATGATGTTGTCCGGGTCGATGGATTTCTTGATGCCGCGCATGATCGAGATGGCGTCGCCGCCATGCTCGGCCAGCAGGAACTGCATCTTGCCGTAGCCGACGCCGTGCTCGCCGGTGCAGGTGCCGTCCATCGCCAGCGCGCGCATGACGATGCGCTCGTTGAGATGTTCGGCCTGCTCGATCTCGGCCGGGTTCTTGGTGTCGATGACGAAGGCGACGTGGAAATTGCCGTCGCCGACATGGCCGACGATCGGAGCGGTGACCTTCGCCTCGTCCAGCTCCTTGCGCGTTTCCAGGATGCATTCCGCCAGCCGCGAGATCGGCACGCAGACGTCGGTGGCCCAGATCTCGCAGTCGGCGCGCAGCGCCTTGGCGGCATAGGCCGCATCGTGGCGCGCCTGCCACAGTTTGGTGCGCTCCTCGGCCTGGGTGGCGAACTGGAATTGCCCGCCGCCATGGTCGGCGGCGATCGCCTGCACCGCTTCGGCCTGTTCGCGCACGCTCGCCTCGCTGCCGTGGAACTCCAGGAACAACGTGTGCCGCGGCGGATAGTTCAGCTTGGAATAGCGGTTGACCGCATCCATCTGCACGTCGTCCAGCAATTCGATGCGGGCCACCGGCACGCCCGACTGGATGGTGGCGATGGTGGTGTTGACCGCGCCCTCCAGCGTCTCGAAGGAGCACACCGCCGCCGAGATCGCCTCGGGGATGCCGTAGAGCCGCAGGGTGATCTCGGTGATGACGCCCAGCGTGCCCTCGGAGCCGACGAACAGGCGGGTCAGGTCGTAGCCGGCGGAGGATTTCTTCGAGCGCCGCGCGGTGCGCACAATGCGCCCGTCCGGCAGCACCACCTGCAGCGCCAGCACGTTCTCGCGCATGGTGCCGTAGCGCACCGCGTTGGTGCCCGAGGCGCGCGTCGCCGTCATGCCGCCCAGCGAGGCGTTGGCGCCGGGATCGATGGGGAAGAACAGGCCGGCATCGCGCAGATGCTCGTTGAGCTGCTTGCGCGTCACGCCCGGCTGCACGGTGACGTCGAGATCCTCGGCATTGACCTTCAGCACCTTGTCCATCTGCGACACGTCGATGCAGACGCCGCCCTGCAAGGCGGCAATATGGCCTTCCAGCGAGGTGCCGGTGCCGTAGGGGATGATCGGCGTATGGTTGGCGGCGCAGATTTTCACGATCTGCGACACTTCCTCCGCGCTGCGGGCGAAGGCGACGGCGTCGGGCGGATAGGCGGTATGGAAGGTCTCGTCCTTGCCGTGGCGCTCGAGAATGGCGCGCGAGGTGCTGAGCCGCTCGCCCAGCAGGGCGCGCAGGGCGGCGATGGTCTGGTCGATCCGGGCGGGCGCGACACTCATGGTTCCTCCGGCGGTTTCGGCCGACAATGGGCCGGTTTCGCCATGCGATCAAGCATTGGGCAAGGGTCGGGCAAGGGTCGGGAGAGATTGTAGCGCCGCGGCTTATGGGCTCAAATGCGGCCAACGAACGGCCTGAAAATGCGGAGGACGCCATGCGCGACGTCTATGTCATCGGCACCTATACCACCCAGTTCAAGAAACACCCGGACAAGAGCTTCCACGACCTGGCGCGCGAGGCCTATCTCGGCGCGCTCAGCGATGCCGGCATGCAGAAGGGCGACGACATCGAGACCGGCTGGCTGGGCAATTGCGGCATGGGCTTCTGGGGCCAGAACTCGATCCGCGGCCAGGCGCTGTTCCAGCCGCTGGTCGAAGAGGGGCTGTTCCCCGAGCGGGTGCCGATGTTCAACGTCGAGAATGCCTGCGCCACCGCCTCGACCGCCTTCAGCGGCGCCTGGAAAGACATCCTGGCCGGCACCAACGAAGTGACCCTGGCGCTGGGCATCGAGAAGCTGGTCAGCCCCGACGATCCCAAGCGCACCGCCGACACGTTCGGCCAAGGCTACATCACCACCCAGCACCAGCGGCTGATCGACGAGATGAACCGGGTCGGCGAACTGACCGGCCACAAGTTCGAGACCGGGCCCGACCGCACCATCTTCATGGACACCTACGCCATGCAGGCCAAGTGGCACATGTGGAAATACGGTACGACCCAGGAGCAGATCGCCGAGGGCGCGGCCAAGAACCACAATTACGGCGCGCTGAACGAGAAGGCGCAGTACCGCTTCCAGCTCACGGCCGAAGACGTGCTGAAGGACCGGCTGGTGTCCTACCCGCTGACCCGCGCCATGTGCGCGCCGATCGGCGACGGCGCCGCCGCCGCCATCCTGTGCTCGAAGGAATACCTGGAAGGATTGCCGAAGGAAGTGCAGGCGCGGGCGGTGAAGATCGCCGGCGTCGGCTTCTCCGGCGGCAAGTACCGCCAGCTCGACGAGCCCGGCCTGACCCGCGCCGCCGCCGACAAGGCTTACAAGATGTCCGGCTTCGGTCCGCAGGACATCGACGTCGCCGAGGTGCACGACGCCACCTCGTTCTGCGAGATCTACCAGTGCGAGATGCTGCGCTTCTGCCCCGAGGGCGAAGGCGGCAAGTTCGTCGCCTCCGGCGCCACCGGCCCCGGCGGCGCGCTGCCGGTCAACACCTCGGGCGGGCTGGTGTCCAAGGGCCATCCGGTGGGCGCCACCGGCCTGTCGATGCTGCACGAGCTGGCGGCGCAATTGCGCGGCGAGGCCGGGCAGCGCCAGGTCAAGGGGGCGGAGATCGCGCTGGCCGAGAATGGCGGCGGCGTCATCGGCATGGAGGAGGCGGTGGCCTCGGTCGTCATTCTGCAGAAGGACCGCTGAACATGGACATCCGTTTCGACAATCGCGTCGCCATCGTGACCGGCGCGGGCAACGGGCTGGGCCGCAGCCATGCGCTGCTGCTGGCCTCGCGCGGCGCGTCGGTGGTGGTGAACGATCCAGGCGGCGCGCGCGACGGCAAGGGCGGCGACCATGCCGCCGCCGACAAGGTGGTGGCGGAGATCAAGGCGGCGGGCGGCAAGGCGGTGCCCAACTACGACAGCGTCGCCGAGCGGGCGAGTGCGGCCAACATCGTGAAGAGCGCCGTCGATGCCTTCGGCACGGTCGACATCGTGGTCAACAATGCCGGCATCCTGCGCGACAAGTCGTTCCACAACATGACGCTGGACGATTTCGAGTTCGTGCTGAAGGTGCATCTCCTGGGCTCGGCCTATGTCAGCCATGCCGCCTTCCCGATCATGCGCGCCAAGTCCTATGGCCGCATCGTCATGACCTCGTCCAACTCGGGCATCTACGGCAATTTCGGCCAGACCAACTACGCCGCCGCCAAGCTGGGCGTGGTCGGGCTGATGAACGCGCTGCGGCTGGAAGGCCAGAAATACAACGTCTTCGTCAATTCGATCGCGCCCATCGCCGGCACGCGCATGACCGAGGACCTGATGCCGCCGGAGGTGATCAGGAAGCTCGATCCCGACCTGGTGGCGCCGATGGTCGCCTATATGTGCTCCGAGCAGTGCCAGCACACCGGCGCCATCTTCACCGCCGGCGCCGGCTACTATTCGACCATCGAATACCGCGAGGGCGCCGGCGTCCGCCTGCCGGGCAAGGTCACGGTCGACGACGTCGCGCGCAATATCGAGCGCATCGTCGACATGTCGAATACGACCCGCTATCGCACCTCCAGCGAGGAAGTCGGCGCGGTCCTGGCCGGCTGATGCCGGGCTCCGCCCCTCGGCGCGCGCCCGACTGGCCGGTCGAGCCGGTGCTCGACTGGCTGGTGCGGGAAGCCCGCCTGCTGGGCGACCTGCGGCTGGTGGTCGACGGCCTCTGCCAACGCCTGGCGCAGGCCGGCGCGCCGCTGTGGCGCTTCTATCTCGGCTTGCAGACCCTGCATCCGCAGTTGCGCGCCATGGCCTATGTCTGGACGCGCGGGACGCCGACGCAGGAGATCGCCCGCCGCCACGGCATCGAGCGGACCTCCGCCTTCATCGGCAGCCCGATCCAGCAGGTCCGCCTCGGCGGGCGCAAGCTGCGCCATCGGCTGGCCGTGCTGACCGACGCCGACCATGCGGTGCTGCACGAGCTGCGCGCCGAGGGCGGCACCGACTATCTCGCCTGGCCGATGCCGTTCAGCCGCGGCGAGGTGCCGGTCGTCACCCTGGCCAGCGAAGCCGCCGAGGGCTTCAGCGACGCCGACATCGCCAAGCTGGAGCGCGCGCTCGACCATCTGGCGCCCATCGCCGAAGCCCAGCTCATGCACCGCATCGCCGTGACGCTGCTGCAGACCTATCTCGGCGTCCATACCGGCCAGCGCATTCTCGACGGGCTGGTCAGGCGCGGCGACGGCGAGACCATCCGCGCCGTGCTGTGGTTCTCCGACATGCGCAACTTCACCGGCCTGTCCGAGGCGCTGCCGCCGCAGCGCACGCTGGCGATGCTGAACCGGTATTTCGAGGTGCTCGATGCCGCCCTGCGGCCGCGCGGCGGCGAGATCCTGCGCTTCATCGGCGACGGCGTGCTGGCGATCTTCCCCGTGGCCGACGCGATGTTCCTGCCGCAGGCCTGTTCCGGCGCCCTCGATGCCGCGCTCGACGCCATCGAACGGATGCGGGGCGTCAACGCCAGCCGCCAAGCGGAAGGCGAGCCGGAGATCCGCTTCGGCGTCGGGCTGCATGTCGGCAGCTTCACCTACGGCAATATCGGCACCGAGGACCGGCTGGATTTCACCGTCATCGGGCCTGCGGTCAATCGCTGCGCCCGCCTCGAAGCGCTCAGCAAGGCCCTGGGCGTACCCATTGTTACGTCAGGGGAATTCAACGCCAACTGCCCCCGGCCGCTGCGCTCGCTGGGGTTCCAGGAGCTGCGCGGGGTCGACGGCAAGCAGGAAGTTTTCACCGCGACTGCATAATAGAATCGAGGCATCCGGCAGTCGTTCTAGGTTTGTCGCTCGATAAACTATACTGGATCGAAGGGTTTTTTGACTTTTGTTCCCTGACAATGCGGGAAATTTGTAGCCGAATTCGTGGCAAATACTATTATTCCCCAAGTAGTGCTTTGCCACAGAGTGAGGGGGCCAGATGAAACGCGAACCCTACAAACACATGAACTGCTCGGTCGCCGCGGCACTCGAGATCGTCGGCGAACCCTGGACGCTGCTCATTCTGCGCGATGCCTATCAGCAGGTGCGTCGGTTCGAAGAGTTCCAGCGGCACTTGGGCATTGCACGGAACATCCTGACGGCGCGGCTGAAGAAACTGGTCGACAACGGTATCCTGGTGAAGGTGCAGTATCAGGACCGTCCGCGCCGCTTCGAATATCGACTGACCGATAAGGGCGCCGCCATGTTTCCCGTGATCGTCTGCCTCAAGGAATGGGGCGATCGGTTCGGTGCCAAGGCCAGCTTCGGTCCGCCGCTCAATCTGCTCGACAAGGAGAGCGGCGAACTGGTGCGTCCGGCGCTGATCGACCAGGGCAACGGCAAGCAGATCGAACTCGACAGCGTGCGCGCCGTCGCCGGTGCGGGCGCCAATCCCCGCAGCCTCGATTTCATGAACTGGATCGATCGCCAGCGCAGCGAGGGGGACAAGGTCGCCAGCGCCGCCTAGAGCGAATCGCGCTTACGGAATCCCGTCGCGATCCCGTCGAAACGCGTCAATCCGCCAAGGCCGCGGAAGCTCAACCCACCTTGTCGCCGCCGCCTTCGGGCGGCGATTTCTTTTTGCCCTCCAGGTCGCGGCGCAGCTTCTCCGCCTCGGCCGTCTCGCGCAGCTTCTCGGCCTTGCTGCGTCCATGGCGCAGCCGGTTGGCGTCGGCCTGACGCGCCTTTTCCTGCCGCTCCCGCGCCTTGCGCACCTGGTTGAGGTTGATCACATCGCCCATGGCCGGCCTCCGATCCGGACCTGCAGCCCATATTCCCCAGTCACAGTCTCGCCTGAATTGCGCTAATAGACTAGCTCGACATGGGACTTACGCACCAGTCCCGCAACCGGAACATTGGTGGAATGCGCATGCGCAAACTCCTCTACGCCCTGCTCGGGCTGGTCGGCCTGATCCTGGCCGCGGCGATCGCCGTTCCGCTGCTGGTCGACGTCAACGACTACAAGGCGGAGATTCTGGCCGAGGTGGGCAAGCGGACCGGCCGGGACATGACGATCGAGGGGCCGCTCAAGCTGGGATTGCTGCCCTCGCCCGAAGTCACCGCGCGCGACGTGCGCCTGGCCAATCTGCCGGGCTCGGCCGATGCCGACATGGCGCGGATCGGCTCGCTGCGCATCTCCGTCGCCTTCCTGCCGCTGCTGTCGGGCCGGCTGGACGTGACGCAGGTCTCCTTCGTCGACGCCCGCATCGTGCTCGAGCGCGGCGCCGACGGGCGCGCCAACTGGCAGTTCGGCAAGGAGGCGGACGGTGCGGCGTCGAACGGCAAGTCGGGAGGGTCGGAAGACAGCATCGCCGTGCGCGACGTCAGCATCGAAGACAGCACCCTGGTGCTGCGCGATGCGGTCAGCGGCACCAACCTGCAATTCGACCGGCTGAACGGGCGCGTCCGCGCCGATACGCTGCAGGGTCCGTTCGACGCGCGCCTGGCGTTCGAAAGCCGCGGCATACCGGTGAAGGCGGAGCTGCGCACCGGCGATCTGCGCGCGCCCGAGCAGCCGATCGGCGTGCTGCTGGAGACGCAAGCCGGCCGGCTGCAGTTCGACGGCACCGCCGGCAATCTGCAGACCGCGCCGGTGCTGAAGGGCAAACTGAAAAGCGCCGGCGCCGATTTCGCCGCCCTTGTCGCAGCACTGGCGTCCGCCGCCGGTCGCGAGCCTACGCCGCTGCCGCCCGCCTTCGGCCAGAAATTCGAGCTCGAGGCCGCCGTCGTCGCCGATGCCCAGTCGGTGGCCGCCACCGGCGTCAGGCTGAATCTGGGCGGCGAATCGGGCAGCGGCGATGTCGCGCTGCGCCTGGGCGAGGTGCCGCGCGTCGACGTGAAATTCGCCTTCGCCAAGCTCGATTTCGACCAGCTCCTGTCGGCGCGCGGCGCCGGCGCGCCGGCTGCTTCCGGCGACACGCCGAAGCCGGCGACAGAGCCCGCGAGCGGCGCTGCGGCGGGCTTGCCGCTGCGGCAAGTGGAAGGCTCGCTCGACCTGTCGGTCGGCACCATCGTCTATCAGGGCCGCACCGCGCAGCAGGTGGCGGTCAAGGCCGATCTCGCCAAGGGCGTCATGACCCTGCACAGCCTGGGCGGGCAGTTCCCGGGCAACACCCAGATCTCCGCCGCCGGCACCGTCGACGCTTCCAAGGCGCAGCCCTCGGGCGGCGGCAAAGTCGAGGTCAAGAGCGCCCGGCTGCGCGAATTCCTGTCGTGGCTGAACGTCGACGTTTCGCGCGTGCCGGCCGACCGCCTCAATGCGCTGGAATTCACTGGCCAGATCGCGGCGACGGCGGAAGGCAACGTGCAGATCGCCAACGCCGTGGCCAAGCTCGATTCCACCACCGCCAAGGGCGCGGTGACGCTGCGCACCGCGCCGCGGCTGGGCGTGGTCGCCGATCTCGACATCGACAGCGTCAACGTCGATGCCTATCTGCCGCCGCCGGCGGATGCCGGCAAACCCAGCCCGCCGGCGGATGCCGGCAAGTCCGCCCCGCCCGCAGATGCCGGCAAGCCCGCCGCGGCGGGAGGCGCCGAGAAAGCGCCGCCGGCCGCCGGGACGGCCGCCACGCCGGGCGTCGACGCCACGATCAAGGCGCGGGTGGCGCGGCTGATCTACCAGGGCCACCAGATCGAAGGCGTCAATCTCGACGTCACGGTGGCTGACGACAAGCTCACGTTCCGTTCCTCGCGCGTCGCCAACCTCGCCGGATCGAACGTCGCCTGGAACGGCACCGTCGCCGATTTCGCCGGCAATCCCCGGGTCGACCTGGCTCTCGACCTGCAGACCCAGGATGTCGAGCGGCTGCTGAAACTGGCCGGCGTCGCGCCGCCGGCCAAGCAGCGCATCGGCGCGCTGAGCGCCCAGGGGCGCATCGCCGGCCGGCCGCAGGACCTCACCTTCAACAATTTCGCCGTGACGGCGCTGGGCAGCACTGTCCGCCTGACCGGCAAGCTGGCCAGCACGGCCCAGGGCGCGACCTACAATTTCTCGCGGCTGGAACTGCGCAGCGACGACGCCGACCGGCTGTTGGCCGCCTTCGGCATCGCCTCGCCGCTGCCCGGCCGCAAGCTGGGCGCCCTGACCGCGACCGGCTCGGCGCAAGGCAGCGCCAGCCAGGCCACGGTCGATCTCGACCTGGCGAACCAGGGCGCGGCCTTCGATGTCAAAGGCAGCGTCGCCAATCTCGGCGCCAGCCCGACTTTGGCCATGGATGTCGGCGTCAGCCACCCCAACTTCCAGCGCTTCATGCAGTTGCTGCTGCCCGGTTACGGCGGCGGCGCCGGCGTCGGCGCCATCCGCCTCAACGCCCGGGTCGACGGCAATCCCGAGCGCGAACTGCGCATCTCCAATCTGCGCGGCATGCTGGGCCAGTCGGCGATCTCCGGCGCCGTCACCGCCAACCTGGCGGGCGCGGTGCCCGACATCGCCGTGACGCTGGAAACCGGCCTGCTCGAGATCGACCGCATCCTGCCTTTGGGCGACCGCGCCGACCTGCAGCCCGGGCCGCGGCACTATCCGCCCAACGTGGTGCCCGCCGGGGTGCAACTGGCGCAGGCGACCGCGCGCGCCGGCCGGTTCTCGCGCACGCCGATCGACGTTTCGGCGCTGCGCTCGTTCAACGCCCGCATCGACCTGAAGTCGCAGGCGCTCTCCGCCCCGCCCTGGCGGGTGGAGAACGCGGTCGGGCAGATGACGCTGCGCGACGGGGTGCTGAACGTGGGACAGCTTTCCGGCCGTGCCTTCGACGGCGATTTCCACCTGACCGGCGCGCTCAACGCCGCGCGCCTGCCGGCCAGCCTGAACGCCAGTCTGAAGGCGACCCAGATCGACATGGGCCGCCTGTCGCGGGCGCTGGCGCAGAAGGACCGTTTCGACGGCCGCATGAATGTCGCCCTCGAGCTGACCAGCGCCGGCAGCAGCGAGGCCGACCTCGCCGCCGCCCTGAACGGGCGCGGCTCGCTGAACGGCAAGCTGCGGCTGAACACCAGCTTCGCCGAGACCGCCGGCGGCCTGCTGGCTGGCCAGGCGGCGCAGCAACTCGACAAGCTGCTCGGCAATCTGATGGGCAACAAGAACGCCAGTCTGGGCGGCGGCGACCTGAAGGCCGCCATCAACGTGGTGCTGGCGCGGTTCGCCAACCGCGACGGCGACGCCAGCGGCACGCTCGCCATCCGCAACGGCGTCATCACGTCCAACGACCTGCGCGTCGTCGGCAATAGGGCACGGGCGGAGACGCAGATGACCGCCAGCCTGCCGGCCTGGCGGCTGGACGCGACCACCAACGTCCTGCTGGACGAGAACCCGCAGGAGCCCTACCTGATCGTGGTCAATCGCGGGCCGCTGGACGATCCCAGCCTCAGCATCAGCCGCGGCAAGGGCCGGGCGCAGGACGAGCCCGCGCAACAGCAGCCGACCCGGCAGCAGCAATCGGATCAGCAGCAGCCGGGCCAGATGCAGCAGTCGCCCCAGCAACAGTCGCCGCAGCAGCAATCGCCGCAGCAGCAACAGCAGCAGAAGCCGAAGAAGCCGAACCTCAAAGACCTACTGAAGAAATTCTAGTCTCGGGCGGCGGCGTCCGGGCTTCGCACCGGGCCTGCATTTCCGTCAGAACATAGACCCTGATCGCGCTCGACAGGTTCGCCGTGTCCGGGGCGCGATTGCGGTCGATTTCAGCCACCAGCTTGTTCACGGACAGGCCGCGGCTGGCGGCGATTTCGCTCAGTGCCGACCAGAAGGCTTCCTCCAGCGAAACGCTGGTGGCGTGGCCGTCGATCTGCACCGAACGCTTGCGGATAGCTCCGCTCATGGCTTTTTCCCTGGACGTTTTTTACCTCCTCGCAACGGTTGGGGACCCAACATGGTTTCCGGCCGTACCAGCCGGTCGAACGTTTTTTCGTCGAGGAATCCCAGACTTAGCGCCGCCTCTTTCAGCGACAAGCCTTCCACGTGGGCCTTTCGGGCGATTTTCGAGGCTTTGTCGTAGCCGATATGGGGATTGAGGGCCGTAACAAGCATCAACGAACGCTGCAGCAAATCGTTCAATCGCGCCTTGTCGGGGCGGATGCCGACGACGCAATTCAGCGCGAAGCTCTCGGCCGCATCGCCCAGCAGCCGGGCCGATTGCAGAACATTGAAGATTATCACGGGCTTGAAGACGTTCAGCTCCAGGTGCCCGTTGCTGCCCGCGATCGACACGGTGACGTGATTGCCCATCACCTGGGCCGCCACCATGGTCAGGGCTTCGGCCTGGGTGGGGTTGACCTTGCCCGGCATGATCGAGGAGCCGGGCTCGTTCTCCGGCAGCAGCAATTCGCCCAGCCCGGCCCGCGGACCCGAGCCCAGCAGCCTGATATCGTTGGCTATTTTCATCAGCGACACGGCCAGCGTATTGAGCGCGCCGGAAAGCTGGACCAAAGCGTCGTGAGCGGCCAGCGCCTCGAACTTGTTGTGCGCGGGGCGGAAGGGCAGGCGGGTCAGCTTGGCCACCTCGCGGGCGAAGGCGGCGTCGAAGCCCTGGGTGGCGTTCAGCCCGGTGCCGACCGCCGTGCCGCCCTGGGCCAGTTCGAAGACGTCGGCGAGGGCGGCCTGCACGCGCGCGATGTCGAGTTCGACCTGGCGGGCATAGGCGCCGAATTCGTCGCCCAGGCTGATCGGCGTGGCGTCCTGCAGATGGGTGCGGCCGATCTTGATCAGGCCGGCGAACTCGCGCGCCTTGGCGCCCAGCGCCTTGTGCAGCCCGCGCAGCGCCGGCAGCGTGCGCTTGGCCACCAGCTCGGCGGCCGCGATGTGCATGGCGGTGGGAAAGCTGTCGTTGGAGGACTGGCCGAGATTGACGTGGTCGTTGGGATGCACCGGCGACTTGCCGCCGCGCTTGCCGCTCAGGATCTCGTTGGCGCGGCCGGCGATCACCTCGTTGGCGTTCATGTTGCTCTGGGTGCCCGAGCCGGTCTGCCACACCACCAGCGGAAATTCCTCCAGCAGCGTGCCGTCGATCACTTCGTCGGCAGCCTGGACGATCGCCTTGGCGAGCCGGCCGGGCAGCAGGCCGAGGCGGCGATTGGCCAGCGCGGCGGCCTTTTTCTGCAGGCCCAGTGCGCGCACCAGCTCGGGCGGCAGGCGCTCGCCGCCGATGCGGAAATTCTGCAGGCTGCGCTGGGTCTGCGCGCCCCAGTAGCGGCTGTTTTCCACCGCCACTTCGCCCAGCGAATCGCTCTCCTGCCGCATCCGCGCCATCTGTCCTCTCCATCGCCGCCGGGCGCGACGCCCGTCAGGCAATATAGTCGTAGAGCAACAATCCGGCGAAAAAGAGGAGAATGGCGCCGGTCAGCCAGTTCACCGCCCGCTGGGCGGCGGGCCGCAGCAGCACGCGGCGCATGAATTCCGCCAGCAGCGCCAGCGGCGACTGCCAGAGAATGTTGAGCGCCAGCAGCCAGCCCGACAGCACCAGCATCTGCAGCGACACATTGCCTCGCGCGGTGTCGACGAATTGCGGCATCAGCGCCAGGAACAAAAGAATGACCTTGGGATTGAGCAGATTGGTGAAGGCCGCGTCGCGCACCGCACCGGCCGCCGTCACTCGCGGCCCGCCGCCCCGGGCCGGATCGCCGCTCAGCAGGCCGCTGCGCAGGGTCTGGATGCCCAGCCAGGCAAGATAGAGCGCGCCGCAGACGGCGATGATCTGGAAGGCCACGGGCGAGGCCGCCAGCAGCGCCGCCAGCCCCAGCACCGCCATCAGCGTGTGGCCCAGCAGCCCCAGCTGCACGCCGGCCACGGTGTAGAGCCCCACCCGCCGGCCGCCCAGGAAGCTGTTGCGCAGGATCAGCATGGTGTCGGGCCCCGGCGAGGCGACGATGGCGGCGGCGGTCAGCGTGAAGCCGAGGAAATTGGGCCAGGGAATGAGGTCGAACAGGGCCATGGGCGGGTCGTTTTATCCTGGCGCGCCGGGCGCAGGGCAGGCAAAACTGCCGCCGCTGGCTTGCAAATCGCATTGTGCATCGCAACATAGCCCTTGGCGTGGCGCGGTCTCTCCCGTATAACCCGCCCTCCAACGGGATTTTTCATGCAGATTCGCAACATCGCCATCATCGCCCATGTCGACCACGGCAAGACGACGCTGGTCGACTGCCTGCTGCGCCAGTCCGGCGCCTTCCGCGCCAACCAGCAAGTGGCCGAGCGGGTGATGGATTCCAACGACCTGGAGCGCGAGCGCGGCATCACCATTCTGGCCAAGGCGACCTCGGTGGTGTGGAACGACACGCGCGTCAACATCGTCGACACGCCCGGCCATGCCGATTTCGGCGGCGAGGTCGAGCGCATCCTCTCGATGGTCGACGGCGTGGTGGTGCTGGTCGATGCCGCCGAAGGGCCGATGCCGCAGACCAAGTTCGTCACCGGCAAGGCGCTGCGGCTGGGCCTGCGCCCGATCGTGCTGATCAACAAGGCCGACCGGCCCGACGCCCGCGCCGACGAGGTGCTGGACGAGGTGTTCGATCTCTTCGTCGGTCTGGACGCCAGCGACGAGCAGCTCGATTTCCCCGTGCTCTACGCCTCGGCCAAGCAGGGCTGGGCGGTCGAGGACCTGGCGCAGCCGCACGCCGACATGGCGCCGCTGTTCGATCTGATCCTGCGCCACGTGCCGGCGCCCAAAGCCGAGCCGGAAAAGCCGTTCCGCATGCTGGTCACCACGCTGGAGGCCAATTCCTTCCTCGGCCGCGTGCTGACGGGGCGGATCCAGGAAGGCTCGATCCGGCCCAACGCCATGGTCAAGGCGCTGTCGCGCGACGGCAAGGTGCTGGAGACCGCGCGCGTCACCAAGGTGCTGGCCTTCCGCGGCCTGGAGCGCACCGGCGTCGAGCTGGCCGAGGCCGGCGACATCGTCGCCATCACCGGGCTGAAGGAAGCCACCGTCGCCGACACGCTGTGCGATCCAGCGGTCGAGCAGCCGCTGCCGGCCCAGCCGATCGATCCGCCGACCCTGGCCATGACCTTCTCGGTCAATGATTCGCCGCTGGCGGGCCGCGAGGGCGACAAGGTGACCAGCCGCGTCATCCGCGCCCGGCTGATGCGCGAGGCCGAGGGCAACGTCGCCATCCGCGTCACCGACGCCGAGGGCGGCGACGCCTACGAGGTCGCCGGCCGCGGCGAGCTGCAGCTCGGCGTGCTGATCGAGACCATGCGGCGCGAAGGCTTCGAGCTTTCCATCAGCCGCCCGCGGGTGCTGTTCCGTCCCGATCCGGTCACCGGCCAGCAGCTCGAGCCGGTCGAGGAAGTGGTGGTCGACGTCGACGAGGAATTCACCGGCGTGGTGGTCGAGAAGCTGGCGCAGCGCAAGGCCGAGCTGAAGGAGATGCGCCCCTCCGGCGGCGGCAAGACCCGGCTGGTGTTCCACGCTCCCTCGCGCGGGCTGATCGGCTATCACGGCGAGTTCCTCACCGACACGCGCGGCACCGGCATCATGAACCGGCTGTTCCACGCCTACGCGCCCTACAAGGGCCCGATCTCCGGCCGCCGCAACGGCGTGCTGATCGCCAACGGCGAGGGCACCGCGGTGGCCTATGCGCTGTGGTACCTGGAGGAGCGCGGGCCGATGTTCATCGACCCCGGCGTGCAGGTCTACGAGGGCATGATCATCGGCGAGCACACGCGCGACAACGATCTCGACGTCAATCCGCTGAAGGCCAAGCAGCTCACCAACATCCGCACCACCGCCAAGGACGAGGCCGTGCGCCTGACGCCGCCGCGCAAGATGTCGCTGGAGCAGGCCATCGCCTATATCGAGGACGACGAACTGGTCGAGGTCACGCCCAAGTCGATCCGCCTGCGCAAGCGCCTGCTGAAGCCCGAAGACCGCAAGCGCGCCAAGAAGGTCGCCGCGGCGCAGTAGGCGTTAGTCGAAAGGATCGATCAGCGGTACGCCAGCAGGCGCGAAATCGCGGATGTTCCGCGTCACCAAGGTCAATCCCTTTGCCAGCGAAATACTGGCGATCAGCGAATCCTCGACCGACATGTTGGGATTGCCGGCACGTAACTCGCCCCAACGGTGGGCTATGGCTGCATCGAACGGCAGAATGCGATCGGTGTAGGCGGATTCCAGTTTCGTCCACCAGTTCATCAGTTGACTGGCGCGCAAAGGATCGATGGGGCGCAAACGCGCGATTCCCTTGACGATCTCGCCGACCGTTATCGCGCAGATCCACAAGTTCTCCGTGCCGGTCCCCTCGATCCAGTTCATGACTCCAACGTTCGGGCGCCGCTTTGCCGTCTCGGAAACGACGTTGGTGTCGAGCAGGAACATCAGAAGCTGAAATTCCTGCTGCGGCTCTTTTTCCGATCCGCATCGAAATCGATCTCAAAATCGATTTTCGGCCCGTTGAGCAGGAATTCCCGAAAAGATTTCTGGGGTTTGCCGGCCGGCTGATAGTCGGCGGCGGATACCACCACGACCGCATCCTTGCCATGCCGGGTGACCCATTGCGGTCCCTCGGTCAGGGCTTTATCCACCACTTCGCTAAAGCGGTTCTTGGCTTCCTGTAATTGCCAACGTTTCATGTGAAATCCATCTAGACAGTCTAGACAGACTATATCCGACAAAGCCGATTTTGCAAGCTACAGCGTCCCACCCGTGAGGCTGGCGCGCTGGGAGATTTCGATCCAGTTGCCGTCGTGGTCGCGCACCATGGAGAAGCGCACCGTGTCGCCCAGCACCGTCAGCGGCGCCCCCTGGGTGCCGCCGCGCGCCAGGATGCCGGCGTGCTCGTGGGCGGCGTCGAAAATCTGCACGGTGATGTAGCGATAGCCCGGCGCGTGCCACTGGTCGACGCGCTCGACCTTGCCTTCCTCGCGCGCCCACAGCAGGGAATCGCCGCAGCGATAGAGGCCGGCGCGGATTTCCTGGAACTGCATCACCTCGCCGTAGAAGACGTCGAAGGCGTCGCGGTTGTTGACCGTCATGGCGAGGCAAATGCCGGTGATGCCGTCGGTGCCGGGCTTGACCAGGGTCACCGCGTTGCCGTCGGGATCGTGCAGCGTCTTGGACGAAGTGCGGCCCTCCTCGGCGATGAAAAGCTCGCGATAGCCGCTGTGCGGCAGCCTGGGCAGGGGGGCGCGGGCGTGGTTCATCTTCAGGATCGAACCGTTCATGTGGTGGCGGTGCTGCTGGATGCCGCCGCCCAGCCTGCCCATGTGGTCGAACGTGAGGCCGACCTCGTGCTGCCAGAAGGCGAGCTGCTCGTCGCGCTGGTTGGAGAACAGCCCGACGTCGAGGTGGTTCTTGGCGAGTTTCACGCCGGCCGCTCAGATCTTCAGGTCGCTGAAGAAATCGTTGCCCTTGTCGTCGGTGACGATGAAGGCGGGGAAGTTCTCGACCTTGATGCGCCAGATCGCCTCCATGCCCAGCTCGGGATATTCCAGGACCTCGACCTTCTTGATCACGTCCTGCGCCAGGATGGCGGCGGGGCCGCCGATCGAGCCGAGATAGAAGCCGCGATGCGCCTTGCAGGCATCGACCACCTGCTTGGAGCGGTTGCCCTTGGCCAGCATCACCATCGAGCCGCCGGCGGCCTGGAACTGGTCGACATAGGAATCCATGCGCCCCGCCGTGGTGGGGCCGAACGAGCCGGAGGCATAGCCTTCCGGCGTCTTGGCGGGACCGGCGTAATAGACCGGGAACTGCTTGAAGTAGTCGGGCAGGCCCTCGCCGCGGTCCAGCCGCTCCTTCAGCTTGGCGTGGGCGGCGTCGCGGGCCACGATCAGCGTGCCGGTCAGGCTGACCCGCGTCTTCACCGGATGCTTGGTCAACACCGAGAGCGTATGCGCCATGCCCCGGTCGAGATCGACCGGCACCACCTCGCCCGAGAGCTGGCCCGGCTCGACCTCCGGCAGATAATGCGCCGGATTGGTCTCGAGCTGCTCGAGATAGACGCCGCTCCTGGAGATCTTGCCCAGGATCTGCCGGTCGGCGGAGCAGGAGACGCCCAGCCCCACCGGCACCGAGGCGCCGTGGCGCGGCAGGCGGATGACCCGCACGTCGTGGCAGAAATACTTGCCGCCGAACTGCGCGCCGATGCCCATGGCGCGGGTCAGCGCCAGCACTTCCTGTTCCATCTCCAGGTCGCGGAAGGCCTGGCCGTGCTTGTTGCCCGAGGTCGGCAGGCTGTCGAGATAGCGGGTCGAGGCCAGCTTCACCGTCTTCAGGTTGATCTCCGCCGAGGTGCCGCCGATCACGATCGCCAGATGGTAGGGCGGGCAGGCGGCGGTGCCGAGCGTGCGGATCTTCTCGTCGAGGAACTTGATCAGCGCGGCCTTGTTCAGCACCGCCGGGGTCTGCTGGAACAGGTAGCTCTTGTTGGCCGAGCCGCCGCCCTTGGCCATGAACAGAAACTTGTAGTCGTCCGTATCGGTGGCGTAGATCTCGATCTGCGCCGGCAGGTTGGTGCCGGTGTTGACCTCCTTGAACATCTCAAGCGGCGCCACCTGCGAATAGCGCAGATTGTCCTCGGCATAGGAGCGCCAGACGCCGCGCGCGATCGCCATCTCGTCGCCGCCGCCGGTCCATACTTTCTGGCCCTTCTTGCCCATGACGATGGCGGTGCCGGTGTCCTGGCACATGGGCAGCACGCCGCCGGCCGAGATATTGGCGTTCTTCAGCAATTCCAGCGCCACGTAGCGGTCGTTGGCCGAGGCCTCGGCATCGTCCAGGATGTTGCGCAACTGCTGCAGATGGCCCGGGCGCAGCAGATGCGAGGTGTCGTGGAAGGCCTGGCGGGTGAGCCGGCTGATGCCCTCCAGCTCGACCGTCAGCACCTCGCTGCCGTTGAACCGGGCGGTGCCGACGAAATCGGACGTCAGCTTGCGATAGGGCGTGGTGTCCTCGCCCAGCGGAAACATTTCCTGGAATTCGAACTCGGACATGCGGCGACCTGTGGCGGGAGGCGCCGCTAGGGCGCGGGCCTCGGCGGAAGGGAGATCGCCGGTCAGAGACTATTTTTTGCGGAAGGCGTCAAGCGTGACGACCTTGCCGGCCGGCTCGCTCTTTTCCGCCGTTTTCGGCTCGGGCTTGCCGCCGCCGGGGCCTGGTGTCTCGGGGCCGGAGGGCGGGCGGGTCTCCGGGCCGGCGCCGGTGCCGGCCTCGGCCTTGCCGTCCTCGAACTGCAGGCCGAAGCGCACCGAGGGGTCGACGAAGGCGGTCAGGGCGGCGAAAGGCACCACCAGCCGCTCGTTCTGGCGGTTGAAGCTGACGGTGACGCTGAACTTGTCCTCGGCCACTTCCAGGCCCCAGAACTGGTGCTGCAGCACCACCGTGATCTCTTCCGGGTAGCGGGCGCGCAGATAGTCCGGCATCTCGACGCCGGCATGGGAGGTGCGGAAGGAGATGTAGAAATGGTGCGTGCCGGTCAGGCCGTGCTGGGCGACGTCGCGCAACACCCGCCGCGCCACCCCGCGCAGGGCGTCGTCGACATACTGGTCGTAGCGGAACCGGTCACTGGCCATTGCGGAAAGACGCGCCACCAAGGTTGACGCGCCTACTCTCGGGCGCGACCGCCACCGTGTCAACGATGGCCGCCGAGATGGCCGCCGCCGATGCCAGCGACGGAAAAAAGCGGTGGGGGGATTCTGTTGCCAGGCTCCCCCCGAGCCCCGCCTAGGCGTTAAGCCGCGGCGCGAAGTTCAACGTTGTCGTTGGCACTTCTAGGATTGGCCCGATAACGGTGGATACCATGCCGAGCAAAAACTCTGCCTTTACTGCACTCGTCGATCCTGTTTCGCCCCCAGAAAACCGGCCGCAGCCGGTGGAAACTGGTGGAGGCGCCGGGTACCGCCCCCGGGTCCGAAATGCCTATGCCACAGAGCGTTTATCGCCATAGTCGGTTGCCCGACGCAGACAATATAGGCGCTCCCTGTGGATTTTTGAAGCCGTCCTGATCCTTGTTCCTCGGGCTTTCCTCCGCCACAGTGGCGGCCGTTTGCGATCCCGCCGCACGTTGCTTCGAGCCGCCCATGTCCCTTCGCACCGACCAGTCCCAGGAAATCGAGGCGCTGCGCGCCGAGCAGGCGCCGACCCGCCGCGCCACCGTGGCCGCGCTGGAGGAAATCCTCTACCAGCCGCTGCCGGTGCTCGATCACGGCTTCGTCCGGGTCGTCGACTACATGGGCGACGATGCCGCCGTGGTGCAGGCCGCCCGCGTCTCCTACGGCCGCGGCACCAAGAAGGTCAGCGAGGACAAGGGGCTGATCAACTACCTGATCCGCCACCGCCACACCACGCCGTTCGAGATGTGCGAGATCAAGTACCACGTCAAGCTGCCGATCTTCGTAGCGCGGCAGTGGATTCGCCATCGCACCGCCAACGTCAACGAATACTCCGCCCGCTACTCGATCCTCGACAACGAATACTACATCCCCCGCCCGGAGCACCTGGCGGCGCAATCCTCGGTCAACCGCCAGGGCCGCGGCGACACGCTGGACGGGGAGGAGGCGCGGCGCGTCTTCGAACTGCTGAAGAAGGACAGCGAGCAGGTCTACGAGCATTACATGGAAATGCTCAACGAGAACGAACAGGGCGAAGTGCTGGATGCCGAGCGCACCGGCCTGGCGCGCGAGCTGGCGCGCATGAACCTGTCGCTGAACTTCTATACCCAATGGTACTGGAAGACGGACCTGCACAACCTGATGAACTTCCTGTCGCTGCGCGCCGACGCCCACGCGCAGTACGAGATCCGCGCCTATGCCGACGTGATGATCGACACGCTGAAGCGCTGGACGCCGATGAGCTACGAGGCGTTCCTGGAATACCGCATGGGCGGCGCCCATCTCTCCCGCACCGGGCTGGAGATCGTCAGGCGGATGCTGGCGGGCGAGGCCGTCGAGCAGAAGGGCAGCGGCCTGTCGCCGCGCGAATGGCGCGAATTGATGGCGGCGCTGGGGCGTTGAGCCGCAGCGCCGCTTCGCGTTGCTACTTCGACAACTGGATGGTGTTGAAGTTCAGGTGATAGGGCGTGCCCGTCGCCGGCTTCCAGGTCGCGATGCGCGGGCTGGCGGCGAAGGACGCGTCGCACCAGATGAACGGCACCGCCATCTTGTTCTCGTCCTCGAGCGCGGCGAACTGGGCCAGCAGCTTCTCGCGCTCCTGGCCGCTGGCGGTCTGCAGCTGCTCCTTGTAGATGCGGTCGTAGTCGGGAACCTTGACCTGGCCCGCCGTCCACACCGCGTTGGAGACGTACCAGCCGCCCAGCAGCTCGCCGGCGTCGTCCGACATCGAGGCGCCGCCCCAGTAGATGCCGGGCTGCTTGCCCCCGCGCATCATGCCGAACCAGGCCTGGGTGTCGTGCGGGATGCGCTTGATCTTCAGCCCCACCGCCTCCAGATCGCCCGCCACCGCTTCCAGCACCTGCGGCGCGTTGGGCACCGGCGCCAGCGATTCGGTCGACAGCACGAAATCGACCTCGCGCCCGAGCGGCACGCCCGCTTCCTTCAGCAGCGCCTTGGCCTTGGCCGGATCGTAGGGGATGACCTTGTACTTGTTCGGCTCGTAGCCGAACGTGGCCGGGGTCAGGATGGTGCTGGCCGGCTCGCAGGTGCCGTTGAGGATCTTCTTGGTGATCTGCTCGAGATTGATGGCATGGCCGACCGCCAGCCGCACGCGCTTGTCCGCCGCCTCGGTGAACTTGGCGGGATTGAAATAGATGCCGGCGGTGCTGGCGTATTTCGACGAGAACAGCCGGATGGTCTTGTTGGTCGAGATCCTCTCCAGCAGCGGGCCGGTCAGGCCGGAGACGATGTCGGCCTCGCCCTTTTCCAGCATGGCGTAGCGGGTGAAGGGCTCGGCCACCAGCCGCTGCACCAGCGTCTTGAAATGCGCCACCTCGCCCCAGTATTTGTCGTGCGCCTCGAAACGGTTCCATTCGCCGGCCTTGGCCTCGACCAGCTTGAACGGGCCGGTGCCGACCGGCTTCTCCTGGAAGCCCTTGGCGCCGACCTTCTCGTAGTAGTCCTTGGGCACGATCGACTGCAGGCCGAAGCGGGCGGTGGTGAAGAAGGCCGGCCACGGGTTCTTCAGGATGAAGCGGGCCTGGTGCGGGCCGACGACCTCGACCCGCTCCAGCGCGGTGACGAAGCCGTTGCGGTAGGAGTGGTTGTTGTCCGGCCGCAGGATCTTCTCGAAGGTGAACTTCACGTCCTCGGCGGTGAACGGATCGCCGTTATGGAACACCACGTTCTTGCGCAGTTCGAAGTCGATCTGCTTGCCGTCCGGGCTGACCGTCCACGACGTCGCCAGGGCGGGCTTCTTGCCGTCGACCGTCAGGTTCAGCAGCCCGTCGAACATCACGTCGTTGATCAGGTAGTCGGTGGTGGCGACCATCAGCGAGGGATCGAAGTGCTGGCGCAGGATCGGGCTGGCGAACACCACTTCGCTCTTGCCCGCGGACTGGCTGAAAGCCGGTTGTGCGGCGGCCCCCAGAAGGGCGGCGGGCAGCAGCAGGGTTGCGAGGAGGGGCGCGAGCCGGCGAGGGGCCGTTTTGGCGAAAAACATGAATCCTCCTGTAAAATCGATTGGTTTTACGCGTGCCGCCAGTATCGGCCCGATCGCGTCGCCGGACGTAGCCGGTCCGCGCGCAAGGGTCCTATTCGAAGGGCGGCAGCAGTTTCAGCTTGACGCTGAAATTTCCCGCCGGCCGGACGCGGCGCAGCCGCTCCGCCAGGATCTGCGCTTCCGCCGCGTCGGGCGCGTAGAGCGACAGCGCCAGCCGCCGCCGATCGGATGCCGCTTCCAGCCGCGCCACCTCGATCCAGGGCGGCGGGGCGGCGAACCACTGCGCGAACCAGTCGTCGAACGTGGCGAAGACCCGCACCTGGCGCTGGCGCGCCATGGCCTGCAGTCCCGGCAGGTCGTAGCGGCGCTGGAAGATCAGCGGCAGGATTTCCGGCGTGCCCAGCGCCACCGGATCGAGCAGATGCGGCTCGCCGGCCCACACCACCGCGCCGATATTCATCGCCATGACGCTGTCGCGCGGATAGGCCGCGGCCAGGAAGCGGGCGAGGTAGAAATCGCGGTCCAGCACCTCCGCACTGGCCGCCCGGGCATTGCCGTAGGTGGCCTGCGCCCGGCCCAGGGCGGTGTAGATGGTCAGCGCCGCCGCCAGCCCCGCCAGCAGGCCGGCCAGCCGGTGCGCGGGTCGGGTCGCATCCAGGCGCGACGGCAATTGCAGGGCGGCGGCGCCCAGCGCGGCCAGCCCCAGCACGATCAGATAGGCCTCGTAGCGGTTGCCCCAGCCGAAGGTGGCGAAGCTGGCATGCACCCAGGTCCCGGCCACGAACAGCGCCACCATGACGACGGGCGTCTGCGCCAGCGCCGCCCGGCGATGCCGCCACAGCATGGTGCCGAGATAGGCCGCGCCGCCCAGGAACAGCATGGCCAGCAGCGGGATCTGGCCCAGCCGCCAGAGCGGGTGCCAGAGCAGCTTGGCGCCGATGCGCACCAGGCTGTTGTCCGACAGCAGCATCGGCCCCACCGACTTGGTGAGGATGGGGGCGGGCAGGAAGGTCAGCCCCTGGCTCAGGGCCCAGAAACCGATGGCGCAGACCGAGGCGGCGCTGGCCAGCGCGATGGCCGCCGCCAGCCCGAAGCGCCGCCGCCACAGCAGCCCGGCGCACAGGAGCACGGTGAGCCACAGGCTCTCGTAGCGCAGCACCGGCAGGGCAAAGCACAGCAGCACCAGCGCCAGCTCGGCGCGGCGCTCGGGCGTGGCGTGCGCCACGGCGCGCGCGCCCAGCCAGGCGGCGAGCAGGAACAGGGCGGCATGCAAAGGGTGCTCCATGCCCTGCCAGGTGAGCGGCGGCAGCGAGGCGCCGAGGACGATCAGGCACAGCACGAAGCCGCGCCCCGCCAGCGCGCCGAACCGGTCGGAGCCGGCCTGCGCGCGCAGATAGCGGTCGGCGATGGCCAGCGTGGCGAGGCTGGCCAGGGCGGCGATCAGGCCGGGGACGAGATAGGCGGGACCGGCGACGGCGAAGGCCGCCGCCAGCAGCAGCACCCAGAGCGGCGCGGAGGAGGCGTGCGTGGCCTGCCAGGGCGTGACGCCGTAAACGCCGTGCTGCGCCAGGTTGCGCGCCATCGCCATGTGGATATGGGCATCGTCGATGGCGTAGATCGGCTCGCCCAGCGCCTGCCAGATCTGCCAGGCGCCGGCGATGGTCAGCGCCAGGTAGAGAGCGAGCGCGGCGGCGAGCGGCAGATGCCTGGAGAGCGCGGAGAACGGACGGTCGGTCATGGGAGCGCCGCGCAGCTTGCGGCAAACCGCTGCGGCGCGCAAACCGGCGTCTCTCGCCCACGTCTCTCCTACGCCACGATTGACCGGACCGCGATTGACGGCTAAGGCGACTTCATGCGCCATCGACGGCTTCTTCCGCTCCTCGCTCTGGTCTGCGCATGGGCGTCGTCCGCCGCCCTGGCCCAGACGCCCAAGCCGCTGTCGGCCGAGGACGCCGTGCTGGCCTACGATGCCGCCCAGCTCAGCCGTTCGGCGGTGCGCGACCAGTTGGCGCTGTGCGTGGAGGATGCGGAGAAGCTCGACCAGGTCTACACCCGGCTGCGCCCCGCCGCCGCGGCCGACCGCGCCGAGTGGAACGACTGGGGCGATCTCTATGCCCGCATCGGCGGCGAGCTGAAGAACTGCCTGCGCTCCTACGTCAAGCAGCTCGCTTTGCACCGGCGCGATCTGGCGCTGCTGCGCGAAAGGCTGCCGCTGCTGAAGGAGCCCAAGCGCCTGACGATCAGCCCCAAGCTGGTGGCCCAGATCAACGCCTACAACGCCGGCCTCAAGAACGAGCTGACCGGCTACTACGATCGCGCGCGGGGCTTGGCCAACGCCGCCGAGCTGGCCAGCGGCCGCACCGCCGCCCTGCTGCGCGAGGCCGGCGTGCCGCGCAGCGACGTGCCGCAAGGCTTCGACGAAGGATTATGAGCAAAGACCCCTTGTAAGGCGGGGGGATGATGCTATCTTGTTGAGCCGGCCGAAACGCGGTCGGAGAGTGGGAATCTGGCCATGCGGACCATCATCGTGCGACGACGTACGAGCCGCCCGGAAATCCGGGCGCGGCTGCTGCGCCAGTTTTGTCCCGGCTGAGGGGGCGGTCCGAAGTGGACACGCCTCCGGTTCGGGCGGCGCAGCGGCAACATCGGTTTGCCGCTTTTTTTATGTCTGCCCACCGGGCCACGGGCCCCAGGACTAGCGATGAAGATCATGGTTGAACGGCCGCAGGATGCGGCGCCGGTCGAACAGCTCAACGACGTGGCGTTCGGTTCCGACCGCTACGCCAAGACCGTCTATCGCCTGCGCGACGGCGTGGCGCCGGATGCGGCGCTGTGCTTCGTGGCGCTGGGCGAGGGCGGCGAATTGCTGGCCAGCCTGCGCTTCTGGCCCATCGCCGTCGGCGAGGGCAAGAGCCCGGCGGTGCTGCTGGGCCCGCTGGCGGTGCAGCCCGAGCTGCGCGGGCTGGGCTACGGCAAGGCGCTGATGCGGCACGGCATCGAGCAGGCGCGCGCCCAGGGCCACAGGCTGATCGTGCTGGTGGGCGATCCCGAATACTACAACCCGTTCGGTTTCACCCGCGAGCAGGCGCTGAAGCTGGCCCTGCCCGGCCCGGTCGAGGAGCGCCGCTTCCTGGCGCTGGGCCTGACGCCGGACGCGCTCGACGGCGTCGGCGGCATGATCGGCAAGCCGGCCGGGGCGGCGAAGCCGGCCGCACCGCACAAGCGCAAGCGGGCCTGAGCGGTTCTTCCCTACTGCACCACGATGCGCGGCTTGGGCCGCTGCGCGCCCTCCAGCTCGGACAGCACGCGCTCGGCGATCTGGCGGTAGATCGCCGATTGCGGCGCCTCGGGGCGGCTGGCGACGATCGGCGTGCCCTCGTCCGAGGTGGTGCGGATGTCGAGATGCAGCGGCACCTCGCCCAGGAACGGCACGCCCAGGCGCGCCGCCTCCTCGCGCGCCCCGCCATGGCCGAAAATGTCGGAGCGCGCCCCGCAATGCGGGCACAGGAAGAAGCTCATGTTCTCGACGATGCCCAGCACCGGTACCGACACCTTGCGGAACATGTTGAGCCCCTTGCGCGCGTCGATCAGCGCGATGTCCTGCGGCGTCGACACGATCACAGCACCAGCCAGCGGCACGCGCTGCGCCATGGTGAGCTGCGCGTCGCCCGTGCCCGGCGGCAGGTCGACCACCAGCACGTCGCGCTCGCCCCATTCGACGTCGTAGAGCATCTGCTGCAGCGCCGACATCACCATCGGCCCGCGCCAGATCATCGGCGTGTCCTCGGCGATCATGAAGCCGATCGACATGCAGGCGACGCCCCAGTTGGCCGGCGGGATCAGCCGCTTGCCGTCCTTGCTGTCGGGCCGGCGGTTGATGCCCATCATGCGCGGGACCGAAGGGCCGTAGATGTCGGCGTCGAGCAGCCCGACCTTGCGGCCGGCGGCGGCCAGCGCCAGGGCCAGGTTGACCGCCGTGGTCGACTTGCCGACGCCGCCCTTGCCCGAGGCCACGGCGATGACGTGCTTCACCCCCGGCACCGCCTTGCGCGCATCGCCGGCCGGCGCTGCGGCCCGCGCCGGCGCCTTGGCCGGCTGGCGCGCCTGCACCGCCCGCTCCGCCGTCAGCACGGCGGTGACCGACAGCACGCCGGGCAGCGCGCCGACGGCGCGTTCGGCCAACTGCCGCAACGGCTCGAGGGCGGCGCCGCGGCCGGGATCGACCTCGATGGCGAAACGCACGTGGCCCGCGCGCACCGCCACGCCGCTCACCATGTTGCGGCTGACGATGTCGGCATCGCCGTCGCGCACCGCGCGCAGCGCCTGGAGAATGGTGTCTTCGCTCAGTTCGGCCATGAGACCCGCCGCAATAGCTTGAATTTCCAGCGTTTGGACACGATATGGCCTTTCGGATCGGCAATGCGCAAGGGGTAAGCGGCGTTTGCGCCCCGGCGGCATCTGCCCTATATCCTGCGGACCTTCGTTTGGTTCGCAGCGAATAAGGAAACAACGGGAAGAGGCTTATGCCCTGGAACGACAAATCAGGCGGCGGCGGGCCCTGGGGCTCCGGCGGCGGCAATGGCGGCGGCCCTTGGGGCGGCGGGAATAATTCCGGCGGCGGCGGCGGCAATCGCGGCGGCGGTTTCGGCGGCGGCCCGCGGCCGCCCGACCTCGAGGAACTGCTGCGCAAGGGCCAGGACCGCATGCGCAACGTGCTGCCCGGCGGCTTCATGTCCCGTCGCGGCATCGTGCTGGTGGTGCTGGTGCTGGTGGTCGCCTGGCTGGCCTCCGGCCTCTACCGGGTGCAGACCAACGAGCAGGGCCTGGAACTGGTGCTCGGCAAGTACTCCTCGACCACCGGCGAAGGCCTGAACTTCAACTGGCCCTCGCCGATCGGCGACGTCGAAGTGGTCAACGTCACCACCCAGCGCACCTTGCCGCTGGGCTACGAGCCGACCACCATGTCGGTGCGCAGCGTCAACGTCGCGGTGCAGCGCGAGCGCGGCAGCCTGATGCTGACGGCCGACGAGAACATCATCGACATCCAGTTCAACGTCGTCTGGCTGGTGAAGAACGCCTTCGACTTCGCCTTCAACATCCGCAATCCGGAGGAGGCGGTGCGTTCGGCCGCCGAGGCCGCCATGCGCGAGGTGGTGGGCAAGATCGAGCTGCAGGTGGCCCTGACCCAGGGCCGCGCGGCGATCGAGTCGGAGACCGCGCAGCAGATCCAGCGCATCCTCGATTCCTACAAGTCCGGCATCCAGGTGCTGAACATCCAGCTCCTGCCGGTCAACCCGCCGGCCTCCGTCATCGCCGCCTTCAACGACGTGCAGGCGGCGCGCCAGGACAAGGAGCGCGCCATCAACGAGGCGCAGGCCTACCGCAACGAGGTCATCCCCCGCGCCAAGGGCGAATCGGAACGGCTGGTGCAGCAGGGCGAGGCCTATCGCACCGAAGTCGTCAACCGCGCCCAGGGCGACGCCCAGCGCTTCATCTCGGTCTACAACCAGTACGCCCAGGCCAAGGACGTGACCATGGAGCGCATCTACATCGAGACCATGGAAGAGGTGCTGCGCAACGTGAACAAGGTGCTGATCGACAAGTCGGCCGGCGGCTCGGGCGTGGTGCCCTACCTGCCGCTGCCCGCCTTGCGCAACGCGCCGCCGGCCAACGCCGCGCCCGCTCCGGCGCAGGGAGGCACGCGATGAGAAACCCCCTGGCTACCGCCTTCATCATCGTCGTCGGCGTGCTGGTGCTGGTCGCCTACAGCTCCTTCTTCATCCTCGATCCCCGCCACCAGGCGATCGTGCGCCAGTTCGGCGAGATCAAGCGGGTCGAGACCGTGCCCGGGCTGAAGTTCAAGGTGCCGCTGATGCAGGACGTGGTCTATTTCGACCGCCGCGTGCTGGATTTCGACGTGCCCAAGGAAAGCTTCATCCTCAGCGACCAGAAGCGGCTGGAGGTCGACGCCTATGCGCGGGTGCGCATCATCGACGCGCTGCGCTTCTTCCAGTCGGTGCAGAGCGAGCAGGGCATGCGCGCCCGTCTCGGCCCGGTGATCCAGTCCGCCATCCGCCGCTCGCTGGGCGAGACCAACCTGCAGCAGGTGCTGACCTCGCAGCGCGCCGCGCTGATGCGCGAGATCACCGCTTCGGTCGACCGCGAAGGCCGCTCGTTCGGCATCGAGGTGCTCGACGTGCGCCTGAAGCGCGTCGACCTGCCGGTGGAGAACTCCGAGGCGGTGTATCGGCGCATGCAGACCCAGCGCGAGCAGGAAGCGCGCCAGATCCGCGCCGAGGGCGGCGAGGAGAACCAGCGCATCCGCGCCAACGCCGATCGCGAGGTCGTCGTCATCCAGTCCGAGGCGCGCCGCCAGGGCGAAGTGGCCCGCGGCAGCGGCGATGCGGACGCGATCAGGATCTACGCCGACGCCTTCAACCGCGATCCGCAGTTCTTCGCCTTCTACCGCTCGATGGAGGCCTATCGCCAGGCGCTGGGCCGGAGCGACACGACCATGGTGCTGTCGCCGGAAAGCAGCGAGTTCTTCCGCTTCTTCGGCACCGGC
Organism: Reyranellaceae bacterium; assembly: GCA_050181585.1. GTDB lineage: Bacteria > Pseudomonadota > Alphaproteobacteria > Reyranellales > JAQSWP01 > JAQSWP01. The sequence goes on along the minus strand of JBFXDA010000016.1, from coordinate 17,107 downwards.
GAGAACGGCCCGGCGGCCGGGCCGCGCAGCCGCTAAGGGGCTGAAACGATTCGCCAAACCGAGGACCGCCGCAGCGCCCGTTGCGGCGGTCCCGCCATATTTGGACCATATTTGGCGGGTCACCTATTCTCATTCGGAAATCCGGTCGCCTGTTGGGGGAACGCCAGGCCGCGCGGATGGGGCACCGATCTTTCGGAGGTAATTCAGTGGGCATTGCGTTGACCGGCGTTTCGACCGCTGCCGCCTCGGGGGAGAGCGGCTTGGGTCGCAGCCGTCTTTTCCGTCTGGCGGCAGCCGGCGGTTTCCTCGTCACTTTTTTCGCCGGCGCGGCGGCGGCGCGCGAGACGCCGACCAGCTTCGCCGACCTGGCCGAGCGGCTGTCGCCGGCCGTGGTCAACGTGTCCACCACCCAGGCCAAGGGCGGCCAGCAGGACGGCGCCGACCGCAGCCGGCCGCGCGTGCCGCCGGGCGGCTCGCTCGAGGACCTGTTCCGCGATTTCCTCGAACGCCAGGGCCCGCCGCGCAAGGTCACGTCGCTGGGTTCGGGTTTCATCATCGACGCCGCGGGCTACGTGGTGACCAACAACCACGTGATCGCCGAGGCCGACGAGATCACCGTCACGCTGAGCGACGATTCGACTTTCAAGGCGGCCGTGGTCGGCAAGGACCCCAAGACCGATCTGGCGCTGCTCAGGCTCGACCTCGGCAACCGCAAGGTGCCGCTGCCCACCGTCAAGTTCGGCGATTCCGACAAGAGCCGGGTCGGCGACTGGGTGATGGCGATCGGCAACCCGTTCGGGCTGGGCGGCAGCGTCAGCGTCGGCATCATTTCCGCCCGCGCCCGCTCGCTGCAGGGCCCCTACGACGACTTCCTGCAGACCGACGCGGCCATCAACAAGGGCAATTCCGGCGGCCCGATGTTCAACATGGACGGCGAGGTCATCGGCATCAACACGGCGATCTATTCGCCCTCCGGCGGCAGCGTCGGCATCGGCTTCGCCATTCCCTCCAACCTGGCCAGTTCCGTCGTCGACCAGTTGCGCGAGTTCGGCCGCACCAAGCGCGGCTGGCTGGGCGTGCGCATCCAGACTGTCGACGAGGACCTGGCCAAGACGCTGAGCCTCGACAAGCCGCGCGGCGCGCTGGTCGCCGACGTCACCCCCGGCGGCCCGGCCGAGAAGGCCGACATCAAGGCGCGCGACGTGATCCTGACCTTCGACGGCAAGGACATCTCCGAGATGCGCAAGCTGTCGCGCGTCGTGGCCGAGACCAGGGTCGGCAACGAAGTCGACGTCGTGGTCTGGCGCGACGGCAAGCGCCGCACCGTGAAGGTCAAGGTCGGCGAACTGGAGGAGGCGGAGAAGGTGCAGACCGCCGCCGCCAGCGACAACCCTTCCGCCGGCCCGCGCGGCCAGACGCTGGACACGTTCGGCCTGACGCTGTCGGAGATGAGCGCCGAGCTGCGCGACCGCTACGACATTCCGGCCGCCACCAAGGGCGTCGTCGTCACCCGGGTGCAGGAGAACAGCACCGCCTCCGACAAGGGCATCCGCGCCGGCGACGTCATCGTCGACATCAACCAGCACGAGGTGAAGACCCCCAACGACGTGGCCATGCGCGTGAAGGAAGCGCGCGACGCCAAACGCAAATCCGTGCTCCTGCTGATCGATCGCCAGGGCGACCTGCGCTTCGTGGGACTGCGGATCGACTCTTAGACGCTGCTTGGAACGCATGGCGTCACCGGCGCTGGGTCGCTCCCAGCGCCGTTTTCTTTTTCGCCTCCCGCCGACGGCATCCCCGCCCAATTGCGCATCGCCGGTGCCGGAATTCCGTGCGGCGCGATGGCCTGTGGCGGCGCCGCTTTCGCCGTGGCTAGAATGGCGAAAATCGCCGGCCTGAACCGGCGGACAGCGAGGGGAAACGTCATGCGGGTCGAATTCGAACATGCGCTGGTGGAGTCCAAGGGCAGGCTGGCGCGCGTCACTTTCCGCCGCCCGGAGCGGCTCAACGCCTTCCACTATCCCGCCGTGCGCGATCTCGACGCCATCGGCCGCCTGCTGACGGCCGACGGCGAGATCCACGTCGTGGCGCTGCAGGGCGAGGGGCGCGCCTTCTCCACCGGCATCGACCTCAAGGACCTGGCCGACGGGCTGATCGACGAGCGCTATTTCAGCCTGTGGGACACCGCCGTCCGCCATTTCGAGGTCATGGACAAGCTGGTGATCTGCCTGATGCACGGTTACGCCGTGGGCGGCGGGCTGCAGCTCGGCCTGGGCTGCGACATCCGCATCGCCACGCCGACCGCGCGGTTCTCCCTGCCGGCGGTGAAGGAGGGCCTGATCCCAGGCCTCGGCACCTTGCGACTGGCGCGCTATATCGGGCTGGGCCGCGCCAAGACCTTCGCGCTGTGGGGCGAGTTCATGGAGGCCGACGAGGCGCTGCGCATCGGCCTGGTCGACCGGCTGGTCAGCGACGCCACCATGCAGGCCGAGTTCGACGAATACGTCGACAAGACCCTGGCCGTCGCCTCGCAGGGCGCGCGCTTCACCAAGCAGTGCCTGGCGCTGATGCCGGACATGGACTGGCAGGAGGCGTTCGACCTCTACATGGACCTGCAGCGCAAGGGCCTCGACTCGGCCGATTTCCGCGAGGCTATGACCGCCTACAAGGCCAACCGCCCGCCGCAATGGAGCTGACATGCTGAACCTCGCCATCGCCGGGCTGGGCATCTGGGGCCGCACCCTGGTCGACGCCCTGCAGGGCCGCTCGGCCAAGGCGCGGTTCAAGACGGCGGTGGTGCGCAATCCCGAGCTGCGGGCGGAGTTCGCCGCCCGCCACGGGCTGCGGCTGGTCTCCGGCCTGGAGGAGGCGCTGGTCGATCACGACATCGCCGGCGTCGTCCTGGCCACCCCGCACAGCCTGCACGTGCCGCAGGCGCTGGCGGTGGCGCGCGGCCACAAGGCGGTGTTCGTCGACAAGCCCTTCGCCCTGACCCGCGCCGACGCGATGTCGGTGGTGCATGCCTGCCGCGCCGCCGACGTGCCGCTGGCGGTCGGCTTCAACCGCCGCCTGCTGCCCGCCTACCGCGAGCTGCACCGGCAGGTCACCGGCGGCGGGCTGGGGCGGGTGCTGCATGTCGACGGCAATTTCTCCGCCCCGGCCGGCTTGCGCTACGACCCCGCCATGTGGCGCGCCTCGGGCGAGGAATCGCCGGTCGGCGGCCTAGCCGGGCTGGCGATCCACCAGATCGACATGCTGATCGACCTGTTCGGCGAGGTCGAGGCCGTCGCCGTGCGCTCCGAGCGGCGGCATCTGTCGGTGCCGATCGACGACACCACCACCATCCAGATCGCCATGCGCAACGGCGTCTCCGCCTCGCTGACGACGCTGACCGCCACCGCCTATCGCTGGCGCTTCTGCATCATGGGCAGCGGCGGCTGGAGCGAGATGCTGGGCGAGAACCGGCTCCTGGCCTGCACCGTCGGCGGCGAGCCGACGGAACGGCGGTTCGAGGATTTCAGCACCGAGCGCGCCGAGCTGGAGGCCTTCGCCGACCAGATCGAGCGCGGCACCGCCCCCATCGTGCCGCACGAGCAGGCGATCCATGGTGCGGCGGTGTTCGAGGCCATCGTGCGGGCGGCGAAATCGGGCCGCGAGGAACGGGTCTAAAGGCCAGGCTCCGCGCCGACCTTGACGATCAGCTTGCCGAAATTCTCGCCCTTGAGCAGGCCCATGAAGGCCCGCGGCGCGTTGTCGAGGCCGTCGACCACCGTCTCGCGGTAGCGGATGCGGCCTTCCCTGATCCAGCCGCCGACCTCGCGCACGAACTCGCCCATGCCCTGGATATGGTCGGAGACGATGAAGCCTTTGATCTCCAGCCGGCGCTGGATGATGGTGAACATCTTCTCCGGCCCGGGCCGCGGCGCGGGATCGTTGTACTCGGAGATCGCCCCGCACATGGCGATGCGGCCGAAATCGTTCATCGCCCGGAACACGGCGTGGAAGATCGGCCCGCCGACATTCTCGAAATTCACGTCGATGCCCTTGGGGCACAGCTCCTTGAGCACCCGGTCGTAGTCCCGTTCCCGGGCGTGGTTGAAGCAGGCGTCGTAGCCCAGCTCCTTCACCGCATAGTCGCACTTGGCGTCGCTGCCGGCGCAGCCGACGACGCGCGCGCCCTTCAGCTTGGCGAGCTGCCCGGCCATGGCGCCGACCGCGCCGGTGGCGGCCGAGACGAACGCCGTCTCGCCCGGTTTGGGCTGGCCGATGCGCAGCATGCCGTGATAGGCGGTGTAGCCCGGCATGCCCAGCACGCCGAGATGGGCGACCAGCGGCGCGGCCTTGGCGTCGAGCTTGCGCAGCAGCCTCGCATCGGCCACCGAATACTGCTCCCAGCCGAACATGCCCATGACGATATCGCCGGGGCGGAAACGTTCGCTTTTCGATTCGATCACTTCCGCCACCGCGCCGCCGGTCAGCGGCTGGTCCAGCGCGAAGGGCGGGGTGTAGGAATTCATCTCCGTCATGCGCGGGCGCATATAGGGATCGAGCGACAGGTAGACGACGCGCACCAGCACCTGCCCGTCGCCGGGCGCGGCGCGCACGACGCTTTCGCGGCGGAAATTCTGCGGCTGCACCTCGCCCTGCGGCCGGCTGGCGAGCACGATGCGGATGTTCTGCGTCATTGCCGTTTCCTCCCCCAAAGCGTCAGACCAGCGTGTCGGGACGCTCCACGAAATCGGCGCGGCGGTAGCCCTGCAGGTAGAGCAGCGCCGTCAGATCGCCATGCTCCACCCGCACCCGGCTGGCGGCGGCGACGGCCGGCTTGGCATGGAACGCCACGCCCAGCCCGGCCGCCTGCAGCATCGGCAAATCGTTGGCGCCGTCGCCCACCGCCAGGCTTTTGGTCAGCGGCAATTGCCGGTCGGCCGCCAGGCGGATCAGCGTCTCTAGCTTCGCCTCGCGTCCCAGGATCGGTTCGGCGACGGTGCCGGCCAGCCGGTCGCGGTTGACCTCCAGCCGGTTGGCGTGGTCGACGTCGAAGCCCAGGCCGATGCGCACGATCGCGGTGAAATAGGTGAAGCCGCCCGACACCAGCGCGCAATAGGCGCCGCCGGCCTTCATGGTCGCCACCAGCGTCGCCGCGCCGGGCGTCACCGCGATGCGGCGCGAGGCTTCGTCCAGTTTCCCGGCCGGCAGGTCCTTGAGCAGCGCCACCCGCTCGCGCAGCGCGGCGGCGAAGTCGATCTCGCCGTTCATGGCCCGGGCGGTGATGGCGGCGATGTGCTCGCGCAGGCCGAGGAACTCGGCCAGCTCGTCCAGCATCTCGTTGGCGATGATGGTCGATTCCATGTCGGCCACCAGCAGCGCCTTGCGCCGGTCGAGCGTCGGCTGGGCGGCGATGTCGAGCGGCGCCTCGCCCAGCGCCTGGCGCGCCGCCGCCTCCGCCTGGTCGGGGACCACCATCTCGAAGCCGATGTCGCAGGCCTCGCCCGGCGCCAGCCAGTCGACCGGGCCGGTGTCGCCGCCCAGCGCCGCCAGCGCCTCGCGCACGCGCCGCGCCATGCTATCGTCGAGCCCGGCGCGGGCGGGATTGGCGATGAGAGTGAGAACGTATTCCATGAGGCGGGCGCATCTTGGCCGCGCCCGACTCCAGTGGCAAGCGATGCGCCGCTGATGGCCTCGCAGGACGAAAGCCCGGTCATCGTCATCGGCGGCCCCACCGCCAGCGGCAAGTCGGCCCTGGCGCTGGCCATCGCGGGCGAATTTCACGGTACCGTCATCAACGCCGATTCCATGCAGCTCTACGACGCGCTGCCGATCCTGACGGCGCAGCCCTCCGCCGCCGACCGTGCGGCGGCGCCGCATCTGCTTTACGGCGTGCTGCCGGCCGAGCAGGTCGGCTCGGCCCAGCTCTGGCGCGATATGGCGCTGTCGGCGATCGCCGATACCCGGCGCGCGGCGCGCCTGCCCGTCGTGGTCGGCGGCACCGGGCTCTATCTGCGCACGCTGATGCAGGGCCTCTCGCCGATGCCGGACATCCCCGACGCGGTGCGCCAGCGCGTGCGCGCGCTGTGGGACCGGGACGGGCCGCAGGCGGTGCGCGCTCGCCTGGAACGGCTCGATCCGCCGGCCGCCGCGCGTTTGAAGCCCGGCGACCGGCAGCGACAGTTACGGGCGCTGGAAGTGGTCGAGGCCACCGGCCGCCCTCTATCCGAGTGGCAGACGGCGGCCGTGGCGGGCCCGCCGCCGGGGCTGCGATTCGTCACCATCCTCTTGCAGCCCGACCGCCAGGCGCTGCGCCAGGCCATTGCCGGCCGGTTGCAGGCCATGGTGGTGGCAGGTGCGTTGGCGGAGGTCGGGGCGCTCCTGAAACGGGATTTGCCGCCGGACCGGCCGCTGCTGCGGGCCCTGGGCATGCCGGAGCTGGCAGCGCATGCGATGGGAAAAATCACGCTCGATCAAGCGCTTGAGGGCGCGATCACGGCCACCCGGCAATATGCCAAGCGCCAGGAGACCTGGTTTCGGCATCAGTTCATTGCCGATCTGACCATAAAATCGCAATTTTCAGAAAAAATATTGCCTGAAATCTTTTCGTTTATTCGCCAAACCGGGTTGACCCCTCCGGGTTGAGCGTCTAAGGTCCGCGGCTTCGCGGCAAAATTGGGCGAAAGGGCGCGGGTTTTCCGCGGTTCTTGGCGCGCCGGCCGCTTTCTCGAGGAGAGGTGTCATGTCGGAGGAGTCGCTGACGGGTGCGGATCTGGTGATCAAATGCTTGATCGACCAGGACGTAGACGTCGTCTTCGGCTATCCCGGCGGCGCCGTCCTGCCGATCTACGATTCGCTGTTCAAGCAGAACCGCCTGCGCCACATCCTGGTGCGCCACGAGCAGGCGGCGGTGCATTCGGCCGAAGGCTACGCGCGCTCCACCGGCAAGGTCGGCGTGGTGCTGGTGACCTCCGGCCCCGGCGCCACCAATGCGGTGACCGGCCTGACCGACGCGCTGATGGACAGCATCCCCATCGTCTGCCTCACGGGGCAGGTGCCGACGCATCTGATCGGCAACGATGCCTTCCAGGAAGCCGACACCACCGGCATCACCAGGCCCTGCACCAAGCACAATTACCTGGTGAAGAACATCGCCGACCTGCCGCGCATCCTGCACGAGGCGTTCTACGTCGCCCGTTCGGGCCGGCCCGGTCCGGTGGTGATCGACCTGCCCAAGGACATCCTGATGGCGCCGGGCAAGTACAACTCGACGCCCAAGATGCAGCACAAATCCTACCGGCCGCAGATGAAGGGCGATCTGAAGAAGATCGAGCAGGCGGTCGAGATGATGGCCAAGGCGAAGCGGCCGGTGTTCTACACCGGCGGCGGCGTCATCAATTCCGGCCCCAAGGCGGCGCAGCTCCTGACCCAGCTCGTCAAGCTGACCGGCTTCCCCATCACCAACACGCTGATGGGCCTGGGCGCCTATCCGGCATCCGATCCGCAGTTCCTCGGCATGCTGGGCATGCACGGCACCTACGAAGCCAACCTGGCCATGCACGCCGCCGACCTGCTGATCAACATCGGCGCGCGCTTCGACGATCGCGTGACCGGGCGGCTCAACGCCTTTTCGCCCCATTCGAAGAAGATCCACGTCGACATCGACGCCTCCTCGATCAACAAGAACGTGCATGTCGATCTGCCCGTCATCGGCGACGCCGCGCATGTGCTGGAGGACATGATCAAGGTGTGGAAGGCGCGCCAGGCGCGCGCCGAGCAGAAGGCGCTGAAGACGTGGTGGGCGCAGATCGAGGAATGGCGCGGCCGCGACTGCCTGCGCTACGTCGCCTCCAACACGATCATCAAGCCGCAATACGCGCTGGAGCGGCTCTACGCGCTGACCAAGGACCGCGAGACCATCATCACCACCGAAGTCGGCCAGCACCAGATGTGGGCGGCCCAGTTCCTGAAATTCGAGAAGCCCAATCGCTGGCTGACCTCGGGCGGGCTGGGCACCATGGGCTACGGCCTGCCGGCCGCCATCGGCGCGCAGATCGCCCATCCCGAGGCGCTGGTGATCGACGTGGCGGGCGAGGCCTCGATCCTGATGAACATCCAGGAGATGTCAACCGCCTGCCAGTACCGCCTGCCGGTCAAGGTCTTCATCCTGAACAACGAGTACATGGGCATGGTGCGCCAGTGGCAGGAGCTGCTGCATGGCGGGCGCTACTCGGAGTCCTATTCGGCCGCATTGCCCGATTTCGTCAAGCTGGCGGAGGCCTTCGGCGGCGTTGGCCTGCGCGCCACCAAGCCGGGCGAGCTCGACGCGGTGATCAGGGAGATGATCGACACGCCCAAGCCGGTCATCGTCGACGTCTGCGTCGATCCCAAGGAGAACTGCTTCCCGATGATCCCCTCTGGTGCTGCGCATAACGAGATGCTGCTGGGGCCCGGGGACACGGCGAAGAAGCCGATTTCCGAAGAAGGCATGGTTCTGGTCTGAGGCCGGCCGGCGTCAGGCCGGCCGCAGCGCCGTTGCCGCCGTCGCAGGACGGCCGGCGGGGGAGGATTGGTCGTGAGCGAACACAAGATCGAGCGGCACACCGTGGCCGTGGTGGTGGACAACGAGGCGGGCATCCTGGCCCGCATCACCGGCCTGTTCTCGGGCCGCGGCTACAACATCGAGAGCCTGACCGTGGCCGAGGTCGACGCCAAGCAGGCGCTCTCGCGCATCACCGTCGTCACCACCGGCACACCCATGGTGATCGAGCAGATCAAGGCGCAGATGGAGCGGCTGGTGCCGGTGCACAAGGTCTCCGACCTGACGGTCGAGGGCCCGCATATCGAACGCGAGCTAGCGCTGGTCAAAGTGCAGAGCACGGGCGAGAAGCGCGTCGAATCGCTGCGCATCGCCGACATTTTCCGCGCCAAGGTGGTGGACAGCACCAACACCTCCTTCGTGTTCGAGACCACCGGCTCGACCGAGAAGATCAACGCCTTCATCAAGCTGATGGAGCCCCTGGGCCTGGCCGATGTCTGCCGCACCGGCGTGGTGGCCATCTCGCGCGGGCCGGCGGGGCTCTGAGGGGCGGGCCATGGACTATCTCCTGCCGCTCGCCGGCTTCGCGCTGGCGCATCTGCTGGCCGCCGCCAGCCCCGGCCCCAGCTTCGCCTTCATCACCCATACCGCCGTCTCGCGCTCGCGCGGCGCGGGCGTGCTGGCGTCGCTGGCGATGGCGGTAGGGGCGCTGGTCTGGGCGGCGGGCGCGCTCTATGGATTGCAGGCGATCCTCAAGCAGGTGGCGTGGCTGGAGTTGGGCCTGAGGCTGGCAGGTGCTGCCTATCTGCTGTGGCTGGGCTTCAACCTGCTGCGCTCCAGGCCCGGACCGGTGGCGGCCCAGGCGCCGGCCGCCGAACCCGTCCGGGGCGGGGCGGCGGCGCTGTTCCTGCGCGCGCTGGTGCTGCAGATGTCCAATCCGAAAGTCATGGTTTTCTTCGGCAGCATTTTCGTGGCATTGCTGCCGCCGGCGGCGCCGCAATGGGTGTTCCTGACGGCGCTCGGCATCGTCTTCGTCAACGAGTTTCTGTGGTACGCGGCCCTGTCGCTGCTGTTCTCGACGCGGGGCGCGCGTCGCGTCTTCGACCGCTGGCGGGTGTGGATCGACCGCGCCACCGGCGGCTTCCTGACGCTGCTTGGCATTCGGCTGGCGCTCGACCGCTGACAGGCGGTCGGGCCCCGGCGGAGAGTTCGGAATTTCTTTGGAGGGAATGACAATGAGAGTCTACTACGACCGCGATGCGGACGTGAATCTGATCAAGGGCAAGAAGGTGGTGATCGTCGGCTACGGCAGCCAGGGTCACGCCCACGCCCAGAACCTGCGCGACAGCGGCGTCAAGGAAGTGGTCGTGGCGCTGCGTCCGGGCTCGCCGACGGCCAAGAAGGCCGAAGGCGCGGGCTTCAAGGTGATGGACCCGGCCGCGGCCGCCAAATGGGCCGACGTCGTCATGGTGCTGACGCCGGACGAGCTGCAGCGCGCGCTCTATCAGGATCATCTGGCCGCCAACATGAAGCCGGGCGCGGCATTGGCCTTCGCGCATGGGTTGAACATCCATTTCCGCCTGATCGAGGCGCGGCCCGACATCGACGTGTTCATGATCGCGCCCAAAGGCCCGGGCCATACGGTCCGTTCCGAATACCAGCGCGGCGGCGGCGTGCCATGCCTGGTTGCGGTGGCGCAGAACCCGTCCGGCAACGCGCTGGAGATCGCGCTGTCCTACGCCTCGGCCATCGGCGGTGGCCGCGCCGGCGTGATCGAGACCACTTTCAAGGAAGAATGCGAGACCGACCTGTTCGGCGAGCAGGCGGTGCTGTGCGGCGGCCTCACCGCGCTGATCCTGGCCGGCTACGAGACGCTGACCGAGGCGGGCTACGCGCCGGAGATGGCGTATTTCGAGTGCCTGCACGAGGTCAAGCTGATCGTCGACCTGATGTACGAGGGCGGCATGGCCAACATGCGCTACTCGATCTCCAACACCGCCGAGTTCGGCGACTACACGCGGGGCCCGCGCATCATCACCCCGGCGGTGAAGGAGGAGATGAAGCGCATCCTCGACGACATCCAGCAGGGCCGCTTCGCGCGCGACTGGATGCTGGAGAACGCCGTCGGCCAGGTGAACTTCAAGGCCATGCGCGCGCGCAACGCCGAACATCCGATCGAGCAGGTCGGCGAGCGCCTGCGCGGCATGATGCCGTGGATCAAGGAGAAGGCGCTGGTCGACAAGTCGAAGAACTGAACGCCGGTTCGGTCCGGCGGCACAGGCGGCGTCCGTCCTCGCGACGGACGCCGTTTCGTTTCTGGACGGTCTCGGCGGCACCATCTGTTGTGGCTCAAATGTCACGGACCGCAACAAAATGATTGCCTGATACAGGGCAAAAGGCTAGAAATGACCGATGGTTAGGCGATTTCGTTGCGGTGGATAAGCCATCGCCGGGCCGCCGACCTCATTGCGAAACGCAAGGTCGCCTGACAGGGGCTTGACGGAACACGCAATGCCAGCGGATCGGCGGGCGGGCAGAGGGCGGCGATCGGCCTTTCGGGATCGCGTTCGACAACCGGATCGCCAACGGGGTGCGCCATGCGGCGGCGCCGACGCGTAGAGTCAGCCTGTTGCGCGGAAGCGGCGGGTGGAGGGGTCGTATGGCCACGGCAGCGGGAGAGGCGGCGGAACGCCGCCGCGAGGTTTCGATGCCGGACACGATGCCGCGTTTGCAAACGCTCTGCGCAGGGGCATGGAAAGAATTGGACGGGCCTAGGCCGCGTTAGGGGAGTCACCGGGAAGCTGGCGCCGTGGGGTGCGACGGCTTCGTGGCAAGGGAAAGCAAAACACATCCATGTTTTCGCGTTTGATGGGCTGGCTGTCGGCCGATATGGCGATCGATCTGGGGACCGCCAACACCGTGGTCTACGTCAAGGGCCGCGGCATCGTGCTGAACGAGCCCTCGGTCGTCGCCATCACCAATTCCAAGGGCAAGAAGCAGGTGCTGGCGGTGGGCGACGAGGCCAAGCTGATGCTGGGCCGCACGCCCGGCAACATCGAGGCCATCCGCCCGCTGCGCGACGGCGTCATCGCCGATTTCGAGGTGGCGGAGGAGATGATCAAGCATTTCATCCGCAAGGTGCACAACCGCCGCTCCTTCGCCAGCCCGCAGATCGTGGTCTGCGTGCCGTCGGGTTCGACGGCGGTCGAGCGCCGCGCCATCCAGGACTCGGCCGAGAGCGCCGGCGCCCGCCGCGTCTTCCTGATCGAGGAGCCGATGGCGGCGGCGATCGGGGCCGGCCTGCCGGTGGCCGAGCCGACCGGTTCGATGGTGGTCGATATCGGCGGCGGCACCACGGAAGTGGCGGTGCTGTCGCTGGGCGGCATCGTCTATTCGCGCTCGGTGCGGGTGGGCGGCGACAAGATGGACGAGGCGATCATCGCCTATATCCGCCGCAACCATAACCTGCTGGTCGGCGAAAGCTCGTCCGAGCGCATCAAGAAGGAGATCGGCTCGGCCTGCCCGCCGGAAGACGGCGAGGGCCGCGTCATGGAGATCAAGGGCCGCGACCTGATGAACGGGGTCCCGAAGGAACTGGTGATTTCCGAGCGCCAGATCGCCGAGAGCCTGGCCGAGCCGGTCAGCGCCATCATCGAGGCGGTCAAGGTGGCGCTGGAGCATACCGCGCCGGAACTGGCGGCCGACATCGTCGACAAGGGCATCGTGCTGACCGGCGGCGGCGCGCTCTTGACCAACCTCGACTACGTGCTGCGGCACGCCACCGGCCTGCCGGTGTCGATCGCCGACGAGCCGCTGTCCTGCGTCGCGCTGGGCACCGGCCGGGCATTGGAGGAGATGAAGACGCTGGGACGGCACGTGCTGTCCAGCTCGTATTGAGGCGCAGCGCGACGAGACGACCGGATGAAACGACCGGGCGAAACGATCTAGGGGAGCGGGCGGAACGTGGCTGACCGGATGAATGTCGGTCAATTGACGGTGTCCCTGAAGACGCTGGCCCAGCGCTTCGCCTTCGGCCTGCTGGTGCTGGCCGCCTTCGCCGTCATGGTCATCGGCAAGGCCGACACCATCATCATCGAGCGCGTGCGCTCCGCCGTGGTCGACATCGCCGCTCCCGTGCTCAACGTCGTCTCCCGCCCGGTGCAGACCGTCAACGAGGCGGTGGCCGAGGTCGAGGACGTGATCCACATGCGCGAGGAGCTGGCGCGGCTGCGCGAGGAGAACGCGCGGCTGATGTCGTGGCAGAGCGTGGCGCAGCGGCTGGAGGCGGAGAACAAGGCGCTGCGCTCCTTCTTCGCCTTCTCCTCCGGCCCGCAGGCCACCTTCATCACCGCCCGCGTCGTCGGCGACGCCGGCAGCGCCTTCGTGCGCTCCATGCTGCTCAACGCCGGCGCCCGCGACGGGGTGAAGAACGGCCAGGCGGTGATGACCGCCGACGGCCTGGCCGGCCGCATCACCGAAGTCGGCGAGACCTCCGCCCGCGTGCTGCTGATCACCGACATCAATTCGCGCATCCCGGTGCTGGTCGAGCGCACCCGCGACCGCGCCGTGCTGGCCGGCGACAATTCGCGCCAGCCGCGGCTGACCCTGATGCCGCCGGGCATGAGCGTGGAGGCCGGCGACCGCATCGTCACCTCCGGCCATGGCGGCACCTATCCCGCCGGCCTGCCGGTCGGCGTCGTCGCCTCGGTCGGCGAGAAGGCGGTGCGGGTCGAGCCGCTGGTCGACTGGAACCGGCTGGAATTCGTGCGCGTGGTCGATTTCGGCATCGCCGGCATCCTGCCGCCGCAGCCGCCCATCGCGCCGCCGCCGCGCCGCGGCGCGGCCCCCGCCGTCGCGGCGCCCCTGCCATGACGCCGAGCCTGGCGCAGCGGCTGGACGGGCTGGCGCGCGTCCTGTCGCCCTTCGCCATCTGCCTGCTGCTGGTCCTGATCGCCGTCGCGCCCTTGCGCGTGCCGGTGGTGGCGACCGCCTCGCCGCTCTTGCCGCTGATGGCGGTGTACCATTTCGGCCTGTTCCGCCCGGCCCTGCTGCCGCACTGGCTGGTGCTGCTGTTCGGGCTGCTGATCGACCTGCTGGCCGGCAGCCCGGTCGGCGTCAACGCCGTCGTGCTGCTGATGGTGCGCCACTTCGTCGAGGCCAACCAGCGCTTCCTGGTCGACAAGCCCTTCGCGGTGATCTGGTTCGGCTATGCGCTGGCCTCGGCCGGGGCGGTGGCCGGCACCTGGGCCCTGACCTGCTTCCTGGTATGGCTGCCGATCGATCCGCGTCCGGCGATCTTCCAGTACCTGATCGCGCTGGCCCTCTATCCGCTGGCCGGCTGGGCCTTGGGCCGCTCGCAGGCCTCGGCGCGGAGCGCCTGAGCCATGCAGAAGCGCGACACCGACCGCTACAAGCTTTTCACCCGCCGCGTCGCCCTGGTGGCCGGCGGCAAGGTGCTGCTGCTCTCGGTCCTGGCCGGGCGGCTCTACCAGCTCCAGGTGATGGACTCCTCGAAATACGCCACGCTGGCCGAGGACAACCGCATCAACATGCGCCTGCTGCCGCCGACCCGCGGGCTGATCTTCGACCGCAACGGCGAGCCGCTGGCGGTCAACCGGCAGAACTATCGCGTGCTGCTGGTGTCGGAGCGCACCGGCAGTTTCGAGGCCACGCTCGACCGGCTCGACCTGATCCTTACCCTGACCGAGCAGGAGCGCAAGCGCGTGGCGCGCGAGGTGCAGCGCAACCGCTCCTTCGTCCCGGTGGTGGTGCGCGAGAACCTGGCGTGGGACGAGGTGGCGCGGATCGAGTTCAACGCGCCCGACCTGCCCGGCATCAGCATCGACGTCGGCGAATCGCGCAACTATCCCGGCGGCGAGCCCATTTCGCACGTGCTGGGCTACGTCGCGGCCGTCACCGAGCGCGAGCAGCAGGAAAGCAGCGATCCGGTGCTGGGCCTGCCCGGTTTCCGCACCGGCAAGAAGGGCATCGAGAAGGCGCTCGACATGCCGCTGCGCGGGCGCGCCGGCAACGTGCAGCTCGAGGTCAATTCGGTCGGGCGCGTCATCCGCGAGCTGGCGCGCGACGAGGGCCAGCCGGGCGCCAACCACGTGCTGACCGTCGATGCCGGCCTGCAGCGTTACGCCTACGAGCGCCTGCAGGGCCAGTCCGGCGCCATCGTGGTGATGGACATCCACAACGGCGACGTGCTGGCGCTGGTCTCCACGCCGGGCTTCGATCCCAACGCCTTCGCCCGCGGCCTGACCCAGAGCGAGTGGGAGAGCCTGCGCGACGATGCGCTGGGCCCGCTCAACAACAAGGCGATCAGCGGCCAGTATCCGCCCGGCTCGACCTTCAAGATGATCACCGCCATCGCCGGGCTGGAATCCGGCACGGTGACGCCGTCGACCACCGTGCCCTGCGTCGGCAGCGTGCAGCTGGGCGACACCAGGTTCCATTGCTGGCTGCGCGGCGGCCACGGCTCGGTCGACCTGCACATCGGCATGGCGCAGTCCTGCGACTGCTATTTCTACGAGGTCGCCAAGCGCGCCGGCATGGACAAGGTCGCCGAGGTGGCGCTGCGCTACGGCGTCGGCGTCGAGCTGGGCGTCGGCATCCCCGGCGAGAAGACCGGCCTGGTGCCGACGCGGCAGTGGAAGCAGGCCACGTTCGGCCAGGGCTGGCAGCAGGGCGAGACGCTGATCTTCGGCATCGGCCAGGGCTATATCCTGGCCACGCCGCTGCAACTGGCGGTGATGACCGCGCGCCTGGCCAATGGCGGCTTCGCCGTGACGCCGCGCCTGCTGCGCGAGGCCAACGCGCCCGACGGCCGGAGCAAGCCGTTCCCCAAGCTCAAGACCTCGCCCGAGCATCTGCGCCACGTGCTGGCCGGCATGGAGGCCGTCACCAATTCCCAGCGCGGCACCGCCTATGGCGCGCGCATCGTCGATCCCGAGATGGCCATGGCCGGCAAGACCGGCACCGCCCAGGTCAAGCGCATCACCCAGGCCGAGCGCGAGGCGGGCAACAAGCGCTCCGATGACATTCCCTGGCATCTGCGCCACCACGCGCTGTTCGTCGGCTACGCCCCGGTCGGCAATCCGCGCTATGCCTGCGCCGTCGTGGTCGAGCATGGCGGCGGCGGCTCCAAGGCGGCCGCGCCGGTGGCGCGCGACGTGCTGGTCGAGACGCAGAAGCGGGATCCCTCCGCCACGCCGCCGCGCCAGGTGGCCGGCATGGGCCCGGCCGCGCCGCCGAGCCGGGAGACGCGCTGATGCGCGGCCCGGAAATGTCGCTGGGCGACAAGCTGTGGCAGGTCAACTGGGGCCTGCTGCTGCTGCTGGGCCTGATCGGCGCCGTCGGCTTCGCCGTGCTCTATTCCGCCGCCGGCGGCAGGATGGAGCCCTGGGCGATGCGCCACGCGGTGCGGTTCGGCGTCTTCGCCGGCCTGCTGCTGGTGGTGGCGCTGATCGACATCCGCCTGTGGATGCAGTTCGCCTATCCGCTCTACGGCGTCGCCCTGACGATGCTGATCGCCGTCGACGTGCTGGGCGTCATCGGCATGGGGGCGCAGCGCTGGCTCGACCTCTACGTCATCCAGTTGCAGCCTTCGGAGCTGATGAAGATCGGCCTGGTGCTGGCGCTGGCGCGCTACTACCACCACGTCAGCGCCGAGAACATCGGCCGCATCACCCATCTCTTCGTGCCGCTGGCGCTGATCGCCGCCCCGGTCGGCCTGGTCATGGTGCAGCCCGATCTGGGCACCGCCATCATGCTGGTGCTGGCGGGGACCGGCATGATGTTCGTGGCCGGGGTGCGGCTGTGGAAATTCCTGGTGGCGGGGCTGGCCGTCGCCGGGGCGGCGCCGGTGGCTTGGAGCCTGCTGCGCGAATACCAGCAGAACCGCATCCTGACCTTCCTCGATCCCGAGCGCGATCCGCTGGGCGCCGGCTACCACATCACCCAGTCGAAGATCGCGCTGGGCTCGGGCGGGCTGTTCGGCAAGGGCTACATGCAGGGCAGCCAGGCGCACCTGAATTTCCTGCCCGAGAAGCAGACCGACTTCATCTTCACCATGCTGGCCGAGGAGTTCGGCATGGTCGGCGCGCTGGCGCTGATCGGCCTGTTCGTCTGCGTGCTGCTCTACGGCTTCGCCATCGCCCTGCGCTCGCGCAACCATTTCGGCCGGCTGGTCGCCATGGGCATCACCCTGACGCTGTTCCTCTACGTTTTCATCAATATCGGCATGGTGATGGGGCTCTTGCCGGTGGTCGGCATTCCCCTGCCGCTGGTGTCCTACGGCGGTACCGCGATGCTGACGGTGCTGGCCGCTTGCGGCCTGCTGATCAGCGTCTATATACACCGCGACGTGACGGTGAACCGCTCCGGCAGCCCGTTCGGCTGAGGCCGGCGGCGGGGGAAAAATCCCGGTTTGCCGCTATCGACAAGCCGCACCCCCTTTGCTATATGCGGGGCCGCTTCGCCTGCGGCGAGGCTGGCGAATTGGGCGCATAGCTCAGTTGGTAGAGCAGCTGACTCTTAATCAGCGGGTCCCAGGTTCGAGCCCTGGTGCGCCCACCA
>JBFXDA010000015.1:0-102322 GCA_050181585.1 Reyranellaceae bacterium | reverse complement strand
ACGAGAAGACGACCTTCGCCGACGCCTTCAAGATGGCCGACGACGTGCTGTGCACCGGCGTGCGCGGCGTCACCGACCTGATGGTGATGCCGGGCCTGATCAACCTCGACTTCGCCGACATCCGCACGGTGATGGGCGAGATGGGCAAGGCGATGATGGGCACCGGCCAGGCCGAGGGCGAGCACCGCGCCCGCGCCGCCGCCGAGGCCGCCATCTCCAACCCGCTGCTCGAGGACGCCTCGATGAAGGGCGCCAAGGGCGTGCTGATCAACATCACCGGCGGCCTCGACATGACGCTGATGGAGGTCGACGAGGCGGCCAACCGCATCCGCGACGAGGTCGATCCCGACGCCAACATCATCTTCGGCTCGACCTTCGACCAGAGCATGCAGGGCAGCATGCGCGTGTCGGTGGTCGCCACCGGCATCCAGACCCTGGCCTCCGCGCAGCCCAAGCCGACCTACCTGCCGCTGGGCGGCAACGGGCAGGCGACCGTCATACCCGGCCCGTCCGGCCGCATGACCGGCCGCGCCGCGGCCGGCCCGCCGCTGGCCGCCGCCAGCATGGCCACCTCGGGCATGAGCGCCCTGCCGGTGCAGCCGCTGACCGCACCGCCGGCGCCGCCCGCGCCGATGCCGGCCATGCAGGCGTCCCCGCCCGAGCCGGAGATGGAAGAGCCGGAAGAGATCGACGCGATGCCCGAGCCGATCGCGGCCGTGGCGCCGGAACCGGCTCCCCTGCCGCCGCGCTCGCCGGTGCAGGAAGTCCTGGCCGGCGATTGGCGCACCCCGACGCCGCAACCGGCTCCGATGCCGCGCGCCGCCGAGCCGCTGCGCCAGCCCATGCCGGTGGCGCCGACCATCCCGTCCGCCCGTCCGGCGGCGCCGGCGGCCTTCACGCCGCCGCCGGCCCGTCCGGCGCCGATGCCGCCGCCCGCGGCCGTGCCGCCCCAGCCGGCCGTGGCGCAGGCGGCGCAGCCGGCGGTCGGGCGCGGTCCCAGCCTGTTCCAGCGCATGACCGGCGTCGCCACGCGGCGCGAGGCGGCGGCCGCTGCGGCGTTGGCCCAGCCGATCCCGCAGCCAATGCCGGAGCCGGCGCCGCTGCCGCCGCCAGTGGCGCAGCCGGTGGAAACGGCCAGACCGGCCGAGCCCAAGATGCGGTCGCGTCAGCCGACGCTGGGCGGGCTCGATCCCACCGACCGGCTGAATTCGGCCCGCGCCGAAGAGGACATGCTGGACATTCCCGCCTTCCTGCGCCGGCAGGCCAACTGAGGCGGTAGGAGAGCACCTTGAAGGGCCGCGTTATGCAGACGCGGCCCTTTTCCTTTGGCGGCTGGCGGCGAAATCTCCCGTCCGGTCGACGACGGGGCGTGAGACCTTGATTTTTCAGGCGAAAACCTGCGTTCCGGACCCCGCGAACCGCATGCTATAAATCCGCCCGTCCCAGGGCCCGCGCGCCCTTCGTAGCTGGAAAGATGCCATGGCGGTCTCCTCGTTTGCGCCTCGTTTGCTGATGCTCGCCGCCTGCCTGGCCGTCGCCGCCTGCAGCAGTTCGGAGGACGACAAGCCCTATGTCGAGGCGCCGGTGGAGACGCTCTACAACGATGCGCTCAACGAGCTCAGCGCCGGCAGCTACGTGCCCTCGGCCAAGAGCTTCGAGGAGGTCGAGCGCCAGCATCCCTATTCGGTGTGGGCGACCAAGGCGCAGCTCATGGCCGCCTTCGCCTATTACCAGGCCAACAAGTACGAGGACGCGCTGGTGGCGCTGGACCGCTTCATCCAGCTCCATCCCGGCAACCGCGACATCGCCTATGCCTTCTACCTGCGGGCGCTGTGCTACTACGAGCAGATTTCCGACGTGGCGCGCGACCAGCGCATGACCGAGCTGGCGCTGCAGGCGCTGCGCGAGGTGACGACGCGCTTCCCCGAGACGCGCTACGCCCGCGACGCCACCTTGAAGATCGACCTGACGGTCGACCACCTGGCCGGCAAGGAAATGGAGATCGGCCGCTACTACCAGCGGCGCACCCAGTACGTGGCGGCCATCAACCGCTACCGCACCGTGATCGAGAAGTACCAGACCACCAGCCACGTGCCCGAGGCGCTGCACCGGCTGACCGAGTCCTACCTGGCGTTGGGCGTGCAGCCGGAGGCGCAGATGGCCGCCGCGGTGCTGGGGCACAATTTCCCCGGCAGCGACTGGTATGCCGAGAGCTACTTCCTGCTCGAAGGCCAGGATCTGCGTCCGGTGCGGCGCGAGGAATCGTGGATGCGGCGGTTCTGGAGCACGCTTTTCTGAGCCGATGCTGGTCGAGCTCTCGATCCGCGACGTCGTTCTCATCGAGCGGCTTGACCTGAAATTCGCCGCCGGTACGCGCGGCAACCTGGCGGCCCTGACCGGCGAGACCGGCGCAGGCAAATCCATCCTGCTCGACGCGCTGGGCCTGGCCCTGGGCAGCCGCGGCGATTCCGGCTTGGTCCGCCATGGCGCCGCGCAAGCCACCGTCGCCGCCGCCTTCGACGTGGCGGCGGACCATCCCGCTGTGAAGCTGCTGGACGAGCAGGGGCTGGATGGCAGCGACAGCCTGCTGGTGCTGCGTCGCGTGCTGGGCCGCGACGGGCGCGGGCGGGCCTTCGTCAACGACCAGCCGGTATCGGTCGGCCTGCTGCGCCAGCTCGGCGACCTGCTGGTCGAGGTGCAGGGCCAGTTCGAGCAGCACGGGCTGCTCAATCCCGCCCGCCATCGCGAGGTGCTGGACGAATTCGCCGGGCTGGAGCGAGAGGCGCGCGCCCTGGCCGCGTCCCATGCCGCCTGGCGCCAGGCGCAGGAGGCGCATACCCAGGCGCAGGACAGCCTCAAGGCCGCGCGCGCCGAGCAGGACTATCTGCGCCACGCCGTCGACGAGCTGTCGCGCCTCGATCCGGGCGAGACCGAGGAGGCCGCGCTGGCCGAGGAGCGCCAGTTGCTGCGCCATGGCGCGGCCATCGCCGAGGCGCTGTCCGGTGCCGCGCACGAGCTGGAATCGGGCAGGGGCGTGGCCGGCGCGCTGCGGGCGGCGCAACGCCTGCTGGAGCGCAATGCCGACAAGGCGGCGGGCCGCTTCGATACGGCGCTGGCGGCGCTGGACCGCGCCGCGGTCGAGGCGGCGGAAGCGCAGGCGCAGCTCGACGAATTGCGCCGTCGCCTGGAGATCGACCCAGGGCGTCTGGAAAAGGTCGAGGAACGGCTCTACGCGCTGCGCGCGGCGGCGCGCAAATACAGCGTCGAGATCGCCGGGCTCGCCGCCCTGCGCGCCCGGTTGGAGGAGCAGCTCGCCGCCATCGACGGCGGCGACGCCAATCTGAAGAAGCTGCGCCAGGCCGCCGACGCGGCGCGCGCCGCTTATGTGGCGCTGGCGGAAAAGATGACGGCCGCCCGCAAGAAGGCGGCGACGGCGCTGGACAAGGCGGTGGCGGGCGAGCTCGTGCCGCTGAAGCTGGAGAAGGCGCGCTTCCTCACCCAGCTCGAGACGCTGCCGGAGCCGGACTGGAGCGAGAACGGCACGGATCGCGTCGCCTTCCTGGTCTCGACCAATCCCGGCACGCCGCCCGGACCGCTCAACAAGATCGCTTCGGGCGGCGAGCTGTCGCGCTTCATGCTGGCGCTGAAAGTGGTGCTGGCGCGCACCGCCAGCGTCGGCACGCTGGTGTTCGACGAGGTCGACAGCGGCGTCGGCGGCGCCACGGCGGCGGCGGTGGGCGAGAGGCTGGCCAGGCTGGCGAAGGACCGGCAGGTGCTGGTGGTGACCCATTCGCCGCAGGTGGCCGCCCGCGCCGACCTGCACTGGCGCATCGGCAAGCGCACCAGCAAGGGCAGCGCGATCACCGAGGTCGCCGTGCTCGACGCCGAGGGCCGCAAGGAGGAGATCGCGCGCATGCTGGCGGGCAGCGAGATCACGGCCGAAGCGCGGGCGGCGGCGGCCCGGCTGATGGCGGGGGCGGGCTGAGCATGGCCAAGCGCAAGGCCAAGGCGCCGGTCCCGACGCCGGTCGAGGAACTCGATGCGCTGGAGGCGTCGACCGAGCTGGCGCGGCTGGCCTCCGAGATCGCCCGCCACGATCGCGCCTATTACCAGAAGGACGCGCCGCTGGTCAGCGACGCGGAATACGACGCGCTGCGCCAGCGCAACCTGGAGATCGAGGCGCGGTTTCCCAAGCTGGTGCGCCGCGATTCGCCCAGCCGCAAGGTCGGCGTGGCGCCCTCGGGCGGCTTCGCCAAGGTCAAACATTCGCGGCCGATGCTGTCGCTGGACAACGCCTTCAGCGAGGAGGACGTGGCCGGCTTCCTCGACCGCATCCGCCGCTATCTCGACCTGGCGGAGACGGCGGCGATCGAGGTGGTGGCCGAGCCCAAGATCGACGGGCTCTCCGCCAGCCTGCGCTACGAGGACGGCGAGCTGGTGCTGGGCGCCACCCGCGGCGACGGCAGCGAGGGCGAGGACATCACCGCCAATATCCGCACCATCAAGGACGTGCCGCACAAGCTGAAGGGCAAGGCGCCCAAGGTGCTGGAAGTGCGCGGCGAGGTCTTCATGGAACGCGACGAATTCCTGGCGCTGAACCGGCGGCAGGAGGCGGAGGGCGACAAGATCTTCGCCAATCCGCGCAACGCCGCCGCCGGCTCGGTGCGCCAGCTCGACGCCACCATCACGGCGAAGCGCCCGCTGGGCTTCTTCGCCTATGGCTGGGGCGAGATCGACGCCGAACCCAGGAGTCAGTGGGCCTTCCTGCAGGCGCTGAAGGGCTGGGGCTTCAAGGTCAATCCGCGCACCACCCGCTGCGCCTCGCTGCAGGAGATGCTGGATTTCTACCGCGCCATCGCCGCCGAGCGCGCCAGCCTGCCCTACGACATCGACGGCGTGGTCTACAAGGTCGACCGCACCGACTGGCAGCGCAGCCTGGGCTTCGTCAGCCGCGCGCCGCGCTGGGCCACGGCGCATAAATTCCCCGCCGAGCAGGCGCAGACCGTGCTGGAGGACATCATCGTGCAGGTCGGCCGCACCGGCACGCTCACTCCCGTTGCCGTGCTGAAGCCGGTGACGGTGGGCGGCGTCACCGTGGCGCGCGCCACCTTGCACAACGAGGACGAGATCGAACGGCTGGGGGTGCGGATCGGCGACACGGTGCGCATCCAGCGCGCCGGCGACGTCATCCCGCAGGTGCTGGGCTATGTCGAGGAGCTGCGGCCGGAGGATACGAAGAAATACCGCTTCCCGAAGAAATGCCCCTGTCCGCTGAAGACCGAGGTGGTGCGCGAGGAGGGCGCGGTGGCGCGCCGCTGCAGCGGCGGGCTGGCCTGTCCCTATCAGCAGGTCGAGCGGCTGCGCCATTTCGTCGGCCGCGGCGCCTTCGACATCGAGGGGCTGGGCGGCACCCATATCGAGAACTTCCACGCCGACGGGCTGCTCGACGTGCCGGGCGACATTTTCCGCCTGCACGAGAAGGAAAAGGAACTGCTGGCGCGCGAGGGCTGGCAGGAGAAATCGGTCACCAAGCTGCTCGACGCCATCGAACAGCGCCGCAGGATCGGTCTCGACCGCTTCATCATCGGGCTGGGCATTCCGATGATCGGCGAGGCGACGGCCAAGAATCTCGGCCGCGACTACGGCACGGTCGAGGAGTTCCTGGCGCAGATGCACGAGGCCGCCAAGGAACGCGGCACCAGCGAGGAGCCGGTGAAGAAGGAGAAGGCGGCGGCGGAGGTCGGCCCCGCCTATGGCCGGCTGTGCAACGTGCCCGATATCGGCGTCACCACCGCCGACGCGGTGGTGCATTTTTTCGCCGATCGGCGCAATGTCGCGGTGGTCGAGGACCTGGCGAGCGAGCTCGAGGTGCAGCCGATGGCGAAGCGCGTCACGGCCGGCGAGGGCGCGAAGCTGACAGGCAAGACCGTGGTCTTCACCGGCTCGCTGGAGAAGATGACGCGCGATCAGGCCAAGGAGCAGGCCGAGGCGCTGGGCGCCAAGGTGGCGGGCTCGGTGTCGAAGAAGACCGATTTCGTAGTGGTCGGCGCGGATGCCGGCTCCAAGGCGAAGAAGGCGGAGGAACTGGGCGTGAAGATGCTGTCCGAGCAGGAATGGCTCGACCTGGTGGCGGAGGCGGGCTGATGGAGCGCCTGTTCGTCCATCTCGACGCCGCCGAAGCGGACAGCGAGGCCGACGTCGCCCGGCTGGAACTGGAGCTGTGGCGCCATTTCGGCCGCAAGGGCGCGGCCTTCGTGCTCGACATGGCCGGCACGTCGCGGGCGGTGCGCGAGCGCGGCATCGTGCCCATGCTGCTGCGCATCCGCCGCATGCAGCGCCTCGGCGTGCCCGTGATCGAGGCGCATGACGGCGAGATGGTGAAGGCGGAGGCCGACAACCTCTTCGCCTTCTTCCGCCACGTGCGCTCGGCCGTCGACGCCGCCATCGCCCTGCAGCGCGCGCTGGCCGACTACAACCGCGACCGCGCCCCGCAATGGCGCATCGAGGCCTGCATCGGCATCGCCCAGGGCCGGGCGCTGATCCTGCCCGAGCAGGATCTGTTCGGCGACTGCGTCAACATCGCCGCCAAGCTGGGCGAGGACCTGGCGCAGCCGGGCGAGATCCTGGTGGCGCTGCAGGCCTTCTCGCGCATCGATACGCGCGAGAACTATGCCGGCGAGGGGCTGAAGGTGGAAGTCTCCGGCCTCGCCATCGAGGCGGTGCGGGTCGCCTATTAAAGCGGCGCCGTCGCCTGCTCCAGCCAGGCGCGGGTCTGGGCATCGACCTGCGGGCCGATCTCCCGCAACACCCGGGCGTGGTAGGCGTTGAGCCACTCGAGCTCGCGCGCGTCCAGCAGCGACACCTCGACCAGGGTGCGGTCGATCGGCGCCAGGGTCAGGGTCTCGAAATGCAGCAGCCGGCCGGTCTCGTCCAGCGGCTGCACCAGCACCAGGTTCTCGATGCGGATGCCGTAGCCGCCCGGCTTGTAGTAGCCGGGCTCGTTGGAGACGATCATGCCCGGCCGCAGCGCCACCGCGTTGGGCGTCTTGGAGATGCGCTGCGGCGGCTCGTGGACCGACAAATACGAGCCGACGCCGTGGCCGGTGCCGTGCTCGTAGTCGAGCCCGATCTCCCACAGCGGCCGGCGCGCCATCGCGTCGAGCTGCGAGCCGGCGGTGCCGGCGGGAAAGCGCACGGTGGCGATGGCGATATGGCCCTTCAGCACGCGGGTGAAGCGGTCGCGCATTTCCGCGCTGGGCGCGCCGATCGCCACGGTGCGGGTGACGTCGGTGGTGCCGTCCGGATACTGCCCGCCGGAATCGACCAGATAGAGCTCGCCCGGCGCCAGGCGGCGGTTGCTGCGCTCGGTGGCGCGGTAATGCACGATGGCGCCGTTGGGGCCGGCGCCGGAGATCGTGTCGAAGCTCAGGTCGCGGCACAGGCCGTTGTCGCGCCGGAACCGTTCTAGCCGGTCCGACGCCTCGATCTCGGTCAGCGTGCCGGGCGCGGCGGCGCCGTGCAGCCAGGCGAGGAAGCGGCTCAAGGCTGTTCCGTCGCGGACATGGGCGCGGCGCGTGCCCGCCACCTCGACCGCATTCTTGCACGCCTTGGGCAGCACCGCCGGATCGGCCGCCCGCACCAGCCTTGCGCCGGCGGCCTGCAGGCGGGCGGCGATGCGATAGGGCGCCGCGACGGGATCGACCAGCACCGAGCGCTGCATCCTGCCCAGCGCGTCGAGCGCGGCGTCGAGCGCTTCCTGCGGCTGCACGCCGACCTGGTTGCCCAGGTGCTGGCGCGCCTCCTCGGTCAGCTTGCGCGGGTCGATGAAGAGATCGACGCCGGCATCGGCGTGCAGGATGGCGAAGGACAGCGGCAGCGGCACGTGCGGCACGTCGGCGCCGCGGATGTTGAGCAGCCAGGCGATGGAATCGGGCGCGCTGAACACGGCGGCATCGGCCTTGGCCGCCGCCAGCTCGGCGGCGAGGCGCTGGCGCTTGCTGAGCGAATCCTCGCCGGCATAGTCCAGCGGGTGCGGCGTCACCGGGCCCAGGGGCGGCGGCGGCTGGTCGGGCCACACCGCATCGAGCGGATTGCCGTCCAGCGCCACCAGCTCGGCCTCCGCCTTGCGGCAGCCATTGGCCAGGCGTTCGCACTCGGCGATGGTGTGCAGCCAGGGATCGAAGCCCAGCTTCATGCCCGGCTTCAGATTCTCCGCCAGCCATTTGTCGGGCGGCATCTGCTCCAGCGCCTGCGGCGCGAACAGCGCCATGTCGACCTGGTGGGTGACCTGCAGCGTGTAGCGGCCGTCGACGAAGATCGCCGCCTTGTCGGCCAGCACGATGGCCATGCCGGCCGAACCGGTGAAGCCGGTCAGCCAAGGCAGGCGCTGGGCGCGGGTAGGCACGTATTCGCCCTGGTACTCGTCCGAGCGCGGCACCAGGAAGCCGTCGACGCCGCGCCGCTTCAGCTCGGCGCGCAGCGCGTGCAGGCGGTCGGCCGGCGGGATCGCATCCTCGATGCCATGATTGGAAGCGGCCAGGCGCCGGCGCGCCTCGATCAGCGCCGTGCGGGTGCCGGCATCGACCGTGTCGTCCAGCAGCTTCAGCCATTGCGGGCCGTCGAACCCTTCCGGCGCCGCGGCGATCCCGGCCAGGAAATCGGCCAGGTCCTGGGGCGAGATCGGGCGGCCCCGGCTCTCCAGCCGGGCCGCCAGATGGCGGATGCCGTCGTCGGGCGTACTCATGGGCAACCCTGCAAGAAATCGGCGTGCGACAAACTAGCTCTCCCTTCGCGGGCCAGCAAGACGACAGAAAATCCAATCAGAACAGCAGCTTGGAAAGCTTCCCATTTTTGTTCCAGATATGCGAAAAACACAATACTGCACCGCAACAATCCCGCTCCCGGCAGACCAGGCGCGATCCTATCTTTCGGGCGTTACGCGGATCGACGCCGGATGGGCCGGCGCCCCGTGTTCCCGATCTGGAAAGATAACGAAAATGTCCGCTTATACGAATCCGCATCTGAACCTCCAGGGCGCTCTGGCCGAGGCGCGCAGTGCCCAGGCCAAGGTCGTCCGCGACATGGTGGTCAAGGGCGTGCGCTTCGTGGGGAGCAGGATCGGCGCCCTCTACGCCCGCCTGCGGGCGGTGCAGAAGCAGCGCGCCGCGGCTGCCCAGTTGATGGCGATGGACGAGCGCATGCTGCAGGACATCGGCCTGAACCGCTCGCTGGTGCCCTTCGTGGTTGCCGGCGCGGCCCCCAAGAAGGTGGCCGACATCTACGGCGATGCCGGCGTCGGCCTGACGGCCAACGACAACAGCGCCCGCCACGCGGCCTGAGTTTCCCCCGGAAGGCGCGATCTCCTCCCAGCGCCTTCCCGCAAAGGGCGGCATCGCAGGATGCCGCTCTTTTGATTCGCGCGCCGTCCGGCTAGAGCGGATCACGATTAGATGGAAGCGCATGCGCTCCCATCTAATCGTGTGAATCCGCTCTACTCGTTAGTGTTTAGAGCAAATTCACACGTTCTGACGGAATCGCTGGCGATTCCGTCAGAACGTGATTTGCTCTAACTCAGCGCTTCAGCACCAGCGTCGTCCAGTCGCCGATCTCCAGCCGCTTGACTGAGGTCAGGCCCTGGGCGCGATAGGCGTCGCTCACCGCCTCGGCCTGGCGGTTCAGCAGCCCCGACAGCACCACCCGCCCGCCCGCGGCCAGCGCCTGGGCGACGGCCGGCGCCAGCTCGATCAGCGGCTGCGCCAGGATGTTGGCCACGACCAGGTCGAACGGGGCGCGGCGGCGGATGACG
Source organism: Reyranellaceae bacterium (assembly GCA_050181585.1). Taxonomy (GTDB): domain Bacteria; phylum Pseudomonadota; class Alphaproteobacteria; order Reyranellales; family JAQSWP01; genus JAQSWP01. The sequence goes on along the minus strand of JBFXDA010000015.1, from coordinate 92,517 downwards.
TCGTGGTCGAGGCCTTCGGCCTGCACCGCGATGACGCGGGCATCGACCCGGTTGAGGCGGGCATTCTCCTCGGTCACCCGCACCGCCACCGGGTCGTTGTCGCAGGCCAGCACGCGGCGGCGCGCCACCGCCGCCAGGGCGATGGCCAGGATGCCCGAGCCGCAGCCGAGATCGATGGTCGAGTCGGGCCGTCCTTCGCGGCCGATCTCGTCGATCGCCATCAGGCAGCCGCGCGTGGTGGGGTGCGTGCCGGTGCCGAAGGCCATGCCGGGATCGATCAGGATGCCGGTCTGGCCCTTGGGCACGCCGCCATGGTGGAACGAGGGATAGATGAAGAAGCGGCCGACCGAGAAGGGCAGGAAGGAGCGCTGGTTCTCCGCCACCCAGTCCTTGTCTTCCAGCTCGGTCAGGGTGACGGCGGGGGCGGGAATGCGCACCGCCTGCGCCACCGCCGCGACGACCTTGGCCAGCAGGTCGCGGTTGGGGAAACCCTCGATATAGGCCTCGACGCGCCAGTCGATGCCCTCGCGGATTTCGGTCGAGGCGACCGGCGTCTCTTCGCCCAGCGCCTCCTGCAGAGCCAGTTCGAAGGCGGCGCGCGCACGTTCGGGCACCGTCACTTCAAGTTTCCACACGCTCACCGCAGCCCCCAGGCCGCTTGCGCGGCGCTTCCCCGGCCGGTCTTTTAGGCCGCCGTCACGAAGCTCGCCAGCACCTTCCTACGGCCGGCCTTCTCGAACTCGATGTCGAGCTTGTTGCCGTCGATGGCGGCGATGGCGCCGTAGCCGAATTTCTGGTGGAAGATGCGCTGACCCAGCGCGTAGTCCACGTCCTGCGCGTCGCGGGCGGTGATCTCGCCCTCGATCAGCGGCGCGCGCTTGCGGGAGAGCCGCTGGCCCGGCGTCCAGCCCCAGTCGGTGTCGCCGGCCGAGGCGGTCTCGCGCAAGCTGCCGTAATGGCCGGCGGAATAGGAGCCGTAGAGGCCGGCATCGGAGCGCTGCTCCAGGTGCTCGGGCGGCAGTTCGGCGACGAAACGGGAGGGGATCGAGGCCTGCCACTGGTTGAAGATGCGCCGATTGGCGGCGAAGGAGACGAAGGCGCGCCGCCTGGCCCGCGTCAGCCCGACATAGGCCAGCCGCCGCTCTTCCTCCAGTCCCGCCACCCCGGTCTCGTCGAGCGCCCGTTGGTTGGGGAACACGCCTTCCTCCCAGCCGGGCAGGAACACGGTGTCGAATTCCAGCCCCTTGGCGGCGTGCAGGGTCATGATCGAGACCATGTCGCTGTCGCGCGCTTCGGTATTCTCCATCACCAGCGACACGTGCTCCAGGAAGCCGGCCAGGTTCTCGAATTCCTGCAGCGCGTTGATCAGTTCCTTGAGGTTCTCCAGCCGGCCCGGCGCGTCGGGCGACTTGTCGGCCTGCAGCATGGCGGTGTAGCCGCTTTCCTCCAGCACCGTCTCGGCCAGCTCGGTATGCGGCAGCCCGTCGAGCAGCGTCCGCCAGCGCTCGAAATTCTGCACCAGCTCGGTCAGCGACTTGCGCGGCTTGGGCTTCAGTTCGTCGGTCTCGATCAGCCGCCGCGCCGCCTCGAACAGCGACACCCGCCCGGCGCGGGCGGTGTCGCGCATGGCTTTCAGCGCCGACTCGCCCAGGCCGCGGCGCGGGGTGTTGAAGATGCGCTCGAAAGCCAGGTCGTCGTCGGGCTGCACGATGAGGCGGAAATAGGCCATGGCGTCGCGGATTTCCTGGCGCTCGTAGAAGCGCGGGCCGCCCACCACGCGATAGGGCAGGCCCAGCGTGATGAAGCGCTCCTCGAACTCGCGGGTCTGGAAGCCGGCCCGCACCAGGATGGCGATCTCGCGCAAGGCATGGCCCTTGCGCTGCAGGTTCTCGATCTCCTCGCCGACCGCGCGCGCCTCCTCGTCGCCGTCCCACACGCCGCGCAAGCTGACTTTCTCGCCCTCGCTGAGCGAGGTCCACAGCGTCTTGCCCAGCCGGCCCTCGTTATGCGCGATCAGCGCGGCGGCGGCGGCCAGGATATGCGGCGTGGAGCGGTAGTTGCGCTCCAGCCGGATGATCTTCGCGCCGGGGAAATCGCTCTCGAAGCGCAGGATGTTGCCGACTTCCGCGCCGCGCCAGCCATAGATCGACTGGTCGTCGTCGCCGACGCAGCAGATGTTGGTCTGCCCGTCGGCATGGCCCTGGGCCAGCAGCCGCAGCCACAGATACTGCGCCACGTTGGTGTCCTGGTATTCGTCGACCAGGATGTAGCGGAAGCGGCGATGGTACTCGGCCAGCACCTCGGGATTGTTCGTGAACAGGGTCAGGCAGTGCAGCAGCAGGTCGCCGAAATCGGCGGCGTTGAGCTGCTGCAGGCGCTCCTGGTACTGCTCGTAGATCTGGATGGCGCGGCCGTTGGCGAAGTCGCTGCCCTCGGCCGCCGTCACCTTCGGCGGCGTCAGGCCGCGATCCTTCCAGCGCTGGATGATGCCGGAGAGGATGCGGGCGGGCCATTTCTTGTCGTCGATGCCCTCGGCTTCCAGCAATTGCTTCAGCAGGCGGATCTGGTCGTCGGTGTCGAGGATGGTGAAATTGGTCTTCAGCCCCACCAGCTCGGCATGGCGGCGCAGGATGCGCACGCCGATGGAATGGAAGGTGCCCAGCCACAGCCCGTCGGCGGCGCGGCCGATCTGCTGGCCGACCCGGTCCAGCATCTCGCGCGCGGCCTTGTTGGTGAAGGTGACGGCCAGGATCTGGCCGGGAAAGGCCCGACGGGTAATGAGGATATGGGCGATGCGGGTGGTCAGCACCCGCGTCTTGCCGGTGCCGGCGCCGGCCAGCACCAGCAGCGGGCCCTCGGTCTGCTCCACCGCCTGGCGCTGGGTCTCGTTCAACCCCTGCAGATACGCGTCCGACGGCGGGCCGGACACCGTGCGCGACGGGGTCGGGTCGGGCGGCGGCGCCTCGGCAAGGTCGAAAGGATCGGACATGACCGATTATATAGCATGCGCCGCCGCGAATTCCCGCCGGGACAGGGCGGCGCAGCCCAGCCATGCTACCGGCAAACCCTGAAACCGGTCCGCCATCCGTGATCGTTCCCGACCGTCCCACCGACCAGGAAATCTACGCCGCCCGCTTCCGGCCCGGCGGCTACGTGCTGCGCATCCATCGCAGCCTCGATCCCGGCGGCGAGGTGCCGCGCGAGGCGGTGATCGGCGCCTGGCGGGTGGACGGGCGCGGCCGCATCTTCGGGGATTTCATCGTCAATCCCGACTACGACCCGGTGCGCTGGCCCGACGATTCGGTGGAGGATACGGTGGTCGAGGAAGGGTGGCCGGGGCTGCGCCGGCTCATGCGGTGGCTGGGGCAGTTGCTGGACCGCATCGGGCTATAAGCCGGGTTCTAGGCGCGGTGCGCGCAAGATGCTACCCATTGCCCTCCCACCAGCGAGCGCTTCCGCGTGCAGTTCCTCATCGTCGGCGTCTTCATCCTGACCTATCTGGGCATGGCGGCGGGGCGCGTGCCGGGCCTGAAGATCGACCGCACCGGCATCGCGCTGCTGGGGCTGGTGGTGTTGCTGGCGGCCGGCGCCATCAAGGTCGAGGATATCGGCCGCGCCGTCGATGCGCCGACCCTGCTGCTGCTGTTCGCGCTGATGATCATCTCCGCCCAGTTCGGCGCCGCCGGCTTCTACGACTGGTGCGCCGCGCGCATCACCGCCGCCACGGGCAGCCCGACGATGCTGCTGGCGATCACGGTCGGGGTGGCCGGCGCGCTCTCCGCCGTGCTGGCCAACGACATCGTGGTCTTCGCCATGACGCCGCTGCTGTGCCGCGGTCTGCTGGCGCGCAACCTCGATCCGCGGCCGTTCCTGATCGGGCTGGCCTGCGCCTCCAATGCCGGCTCGGCGGCGACGGTGATCGGCAACCCGCAGAACATCCTGATCGGCCAGACCGGCGCGCTGAGCTTCTGGCATTTCCTGCTGGTGTGCGGCCCGCCGGCTCTGATCTCGCTGGCCATCGTCATTGGCGTCGTCCGCCTGCAATGGCGGGCCGAGCTGCGCGCCAGCGCCGCCCCCAGCAAGACCGTGGTGCCGTCGCTCGACATCTACCAGACCGACAAGGGTGTGCTGGCGGTGCTGATGCTGGTGATCCTGTTCACCACCGACCTGCCGCGCGAGATCGGCGCGCTGGTGATCGCCGGCCTGCTGCTGTTGAGCCGCCGCCTGTCCAGCCGCGCCATGGTGGGGGCGGTGGACTGGCACCTGCTGCTGCTCTTTGCCTGTCTTTTCACCATCACCGCCGCCTTCGCCTCGACCGGCCACACCGAAAGCGCCTTCGCCTGGCTGGCGCGCCACGGGCTGGTGCCGGAGCGGCTGTCGATCCTGGCGCCGCTGACGCTTCTCGCCTCCAACACCATCGGCAACGTGCCGGCGGTGATCCTGCTGCTGACCGCCTGGCCCGAACCTTCGACCGAGGCGCTGTACGGGCTGGCGCTGCTGTCGACCCTGGCCGGCAACCTGCTGATCGTGGGGTCGCTGGCCAACATCATCGTCGCCGAACGGGCGGCCGGCGTCGGCATCAAGCTGGGTTTCCGCGATCACGCCCGCTCCGGCATCCCGGTAACGCTGCTGACCATGGGCATCGCCTGCCTGTGGCTGTGGCTTTTCGGTTTTCTGCCCTGGTAAAGCCTGCGCCCGCCTGCAGCCGTGCTAGAATGGCGTCCTTGCTGGAGGCGCCCATGGCCCTGAAGCTTGTCGGTTCGCTGGCATTCCTCGCTGCGCTCTGCCTGCCGCCGCTGTCGCAGGCGCAGACGGCGCCGCCCGGCCCGGTTCTGGGCGTCAGCAGCAAGGTGCCGGAAGAGGCGCGCACCGCCCGCACGCTGGGCATCGAGCGCAGCGGCTCGGGCGTGGTGATCGACGGCGACGGGCTGGTAGTGACCGTCGGCTACCTGATCATGGAGGCGCGCGAGGTCACGCTCGACCTGCCCGACGGCAAATCGATCCCCGCCAGCATCGTCGCCTACGATTACGACAGCGGCTTCGGCCTGCTGCGCGCCGCCGTGCCGGTGAAGCTGAAAGCGGCGCGGCTGGGCGACAGCGACGCCGTGGCGGCGAAGCAGGAGCTGCGCATCCTGGCCGGCGGGCAATATGGCGGATTTCCGTTTCCCGTCTTCGTCGCCGACCGGCGCGATTTCGCCGGCTACTGGGAATACCTGCTGGAGCAGGCGATCTTCACCGCGCCGCCGTTTCCCGGCTGGGGCGGGGCGGCGCTGCTCGACGGCGAGGAGAAGCTGGTCGGCATCGGTTCGCTGCTGGTCAAGGACGCCGGCGCGCGCGGGCAGGAACTGCCCGGCAACATGTTCATCCCGATCAACCGCATCAAGCCGATCCTGGCCGACATGCTGGCCAGCGGCAAAGTCAGCGCCCCGGCCCGGCCGTGGCTGGGCCTCTACACGCTCGAGGCGCCGGCCGGGCTGATGGTCACCTATGTCACGCCCGAAGGCCCGGCGCACAAGGCCGGGCTGCGGCCGGGCGACCGCATCGTCAGCGTCGGCGGCGTCGAGGTCGACGATCTGGTCGGCTTCTACCGCGGCATCTGGGCCAAGGGCGATGCCGGCGTCACGGTCGATCTCGACATCCGTCGCGGCGAGGAGGAGAAGAAAATCTCCGTGCCCTCCGTCGACCGCACCCGATTCCTGAAGCTGGACAACAGTCTCTGACGGGCGGCATAATTAGTTTCAAACGTAACTAATTTGCCCCGTCGACGGGGGAGAGGACGCCGATGAGCAGCGCCCGCAGCTTCGCCTCGCAGAACGATCTGGCCGACAAGAAGATCACCTTCACGAAGCTGGCCGACAACGCCTATGCCTATACCGCCGAGGGCGACCCCAATACCGGCATCGTGATCGGCGACGAGGCGGTGATGGTGATCGACACCCAGGCGACGCCGGTGATGGCGCAGGACGTCATCCGCCGCATCCGCGAGGTCACCGACAAGCCAATCAGATACGTCGTGCTCAGCCACTACCACGCCGTGCGCGTGCTGGGCGCCTCGGCCTATGGCGCCGACCACGTCATCGCCAGCGAGGCCACGCGCGAGATGATCGTCGAGCGCGGCCAGCAGGACTATCTCTCCGAGGTGCAGCGCTTTCCGCGCCTGTTCCGCTCGGTCGAAACCATCCCCGGCCTGACCTGGCCCACCATCACCTTCACCGACCGCATGACGCTGTTCATGGGCCGGACCGAGGTGCAGATCATCCATGCCGGGCGCGGCCACACCAGGGGCGACACCATCGTCTGGCTGCCCAAGGAGCGGGTGCTGTTCTCGGGCGACCTGGTGGAATACGGCGCCACGCCCTATTGCGGCGACGCCCACCTGCAGGACTGGCCGCAGACGCTGCAGAAGTTGCGCGAGCTGAAACCGCTGGCGCTGGTGCCCGGCCGCGGCGATGCGCTGACCAGCGAGCGGGCGGTCGAGGATGGGCTGGCCGGCACCCAAGCCTTCGTCACCGAGCTCTACGAGGAGGTGAAGAAGCGGGCCCAGGCCAACCAGAGCCTGAAACAGGCCTATGACGGGGCGATGCAGGCGCTGCAGCCGCGCTACGGCAACTGGGTGATCTTCGAGCATTGCATGCCGTTCGACGTCTCGCGCGCCTACGACGAGGCTAGGGGCATCGACCATCCGCGCATCTGGACGGCGGAGCGCGACATCGAGATGTGGCGGGCGCTGGAAAGCTGAGCCTCGCTATGGGCAGCTACGTCAATCCGGTCTTTCCCTATCGCCGGCCGCCGGAGCTCGACGGGCGCGACGGCGGCCGCCGCCAGGTGGTCGTGGTCGGCGCCGGGCCGGTGGGGTTGACCGCCGCCCTCGACCTGGCGCTGCGCGGGCATGAGGTGGTGGTGCTGGACGAGGGCGATACGGTCTCGGTCGGCAGCCGCGCCATCTGCTGGGCGCAGCGCACGCTGGAGATCTGGGACCGGCTGGGCGTGGCGCAGCGCATGCTGGAGAAGGGCGTGCTGTGGGACACCGGCAAGCTCTATGCCGGCGAGCGGCTGATCTACCAGTTCCGCCTGCAGGCGCAAGAGCATCAGCGCTTCCCCGCCTTCATCAACCTGCAGCAATACTATGTCGAGCAGTACCTGGTCGAACGCTGCGGCGATTTCCCCGCCATCGACCTGCGCTGGAAGAACAAGGTGGTCGGCATCGAGCAGGACGCCGACGAGGTGCGGCTGCAGGTCGAGACGCCGGACGGCGCCTACGCCATCGCCGCGCAATACGTCATTGCCGCCGACGGGGTGCGCAGCCCGATCCGCCACATGCTGGGCCTGGCATTCGACGGCCAGGCGTTCCACGACCGCTTCCTGATCGCCGACGTGCGCATGCAGGCGGAGTTCCCCTCCGAGCGCTGGTTCTGGTTCGACCCGCCCTTCCATCGCGGCCACTCGGTGCTGCTGCACCGCCAGGCCGACGACGTGTTCCGCATCGATTTCCAGCTCGGCCCCGACGCCGATCCGGAAGCCGAGCGCCGGCTGGAGCGGGTGACGCCCCGGCTGCAGGCGATGCTGGGCGAACGCGCGTTCGACTACGAATGGGTCAGCGTCTACTCCTTCGCCTGCCGCTGCCTGGAGCGCTTCGACCATGGCCGCGTCTTCTTCGCCGGCGACGCCGCCCATGTCGTGTCGCCGTTCGGCGCGCGCGGCGGCAATTCCGGCGTGCAGGACGCCGACAACCTGGTGTGGAAGCTGGACCTGGTGCTGCGCGGCCAGGCGCCGGCGCGGCTGCTCGACACCTATTCGCAGGAGCGCGAGCCGGCGGCGCGGGAGAATATCCGCCACTCCACCCGCTCGACCGATTTCATCACGCCCCGGAACGCCGCCAGCCATACCTTGCGCGAGGCGGTGCTGTCGCTGGCCGCCGACCATCCTTTCGCCCGCGCGCTGATCAATTCCGGCCGCCTGTCGCAGGCCAGCCGCTACGGCGCCTCCGGGCTGGCGACGGCCGATGGCGAGGCGTGGGAGGGCGGCGTGGCGCCGGGCTGCGCCGCCCCCGATGCGCCGCTGGGCAATCGCTGGCTGTTCGACGGCGCCGGCGGCGGTTTCCGGCTGCTGGCCTTCGAGGCGGCGGTGGCCGGCGCACCGGGGCTGGAGACCGTGGCGGTGGCGCGCGAAGGCGGCGGCGGCGGCGAGGTGCTGTGGCAGCGCTACGATGCGCGGCCGGGCACGGTCTATCTGCTGCGGCCCGACCGGCATGTCGCGGCCCGCTTCCGGCGCTATGATGCGCAAGCGGTGCAGGCGGCCCTGCGCCGCGCCATGGCAGCATGAGGGGCAGCATGAGGGGCAGCGTGAGGGGGGAATGACGGAAAGTGCCTTGCGGCGGGAGCTGGGGATCGCCGCGCCCGACGATTTCTACAGCGCGCTGGCCGACTGCTATCGCGATCTCGACGAGAAGCAGGTGAGCTTGTTCAACGCCCGCCTGATCCTGCTGCTGGCCAACCAGGTCGGCGATGGCGCGGTGCTGCAGCAGGCGCTGCGCGCGGCGCGCGAGGGACTATGACCGGCAACGGCGTGACGGTGCGCCCGGCGCGGGCGGCGGATTGCGAGGCCATGCATGCCATGCTGGTGGCGCTGGCGGTCTACGAGCGGGCGCCCGATGCGGTGCAGGTCACGCCCGAGGCGTTGCGCCGCGACGGCTTCGGGCCCGTGCCGCTCTACGAGGCGATCGTCGCCGAGCGCGAGAGCCGGCCGGTCGGTTTCGCGCTGTGGACCTCCAACTATTCGACCTGGGAGGGGCGCGCCGGGTTCTTTCTCGAGGACATTTTCGTCTACGAGGAGGCGCGCAAGTTCGGCGTCGGCCAGGCGCTGATGGCGCGCATGGCGCGGATCGCCCGCGAGCGCGGCCTGGGCCGCATCGACCTCAACGTGCTGACCTGGAATCCGGCGCGCAAATTCTACGAACGGCTGGGCATCGCCCATATCGACGACTGGGTGCCCTATCGCGTGCGCGGCGACGCCCTGGAGAGGCTTGCGGCGCTCGATTCGGCCTGACTAGAAGCGGTACTTGATGCCGATATTGTGGGAATCGGTCGGCGTTCCCGCTTGGGGCAGCACGCCGAAGATGCTGGAACGGTGCTGGTTGCGATACTGCAGCACCCAGTTGGGATTGTCCGGCAGGTTGAAGGTGAGCTCGAGCAGGAAGCCGTTCTTGTAGTAGCTGGCTTCGCCGTTCTCCGACTCGTATTTCGATTTCTTGGTGGCGATCGACGGCCCGGTGCCGACGGCCAGAGTCGTCACCAGCCACTTGTTCCACGGGAACCACACCCAGCGCGTGATCAGGTAGGCCTGGGCGGAGAAGAACGTCTCGGCGCCGAAAAAGACCGAGGCGCCGACCTCCCATTCGAAGCGGATCGCATTGCCCAGCGAGCCGAATTCGCGGCTGAACGATACGCCGGCCAGCCCGACGTCGCCCATGCTGTAGTCGCCGCGGAAGATGATGTCGGACAGGTCGGCATCGGCGATGGCTCCGGCCCAGGCATTGACCCAGGACTTGCCGTCGCCCCACTGGAAACGGAACGGGTTGAAGTAGTCCGGCTGGTCGGCGTACCAGGGACGGGACTTCATGCCGGCATACGCCGTCTGGATGCCGATGGGCGAGCCCACGATCTGCGCCGATGCGGAGGGGGCGGCGGCGATGCTCACCAAAGCTGCAACGAAAAGCGCCGCGGCGGTGCGCACCGCCTTCGAACAACTCAGCATGAACTCCCAACCTCCCCAGCCTACCGAACGGCACCCTGACGCTTGAGCGTGATACGCCGTCCGGCCTTCTCCGGCCAGGGCAGCTTCCTGTGACCCTCGCCCATTGCTTCCAGCCGGGCCCGGACATCGTCCGGCCACGGCTCGGAGCGGCGGCTCTCGAAACCGACATTCAGCATTATCTGATCGTTGGTCGAGGCCAGAAACCCCGCTTCGGCATGGTACATGCCGTGAAAGAAATGCACGCGTTTGGCGTCCCAGTCCAGAATTTGCGTGGTGATCCGCAGCGGATCGCCCAATTTGACCTCGCGATCGTAGGTCAAATGCGTTTCAAGCGTGAAAACCATGCCGCGTTTTTCGTTCACATAGGCCGCATCGCAGCCCAGTTCGCGACAAAACGTCTCTGTCGCCTGGTCGAAGGCATAGAGATAGGAGGCCACGTTCATGTGGCCGTTGTAATCGATCCACTCGGGCAAGACCCGGGCGCGATGCAGGTCCAGGGGCGCGGCGGCACCGGCGGGGGTGGGCAGGCTCGTCATGGCGGCACTTTAGGCGAGGCCCGGGACTTTAGCCAAGCCGTTGTTTTTGGGTCACAATCGGCTGTGTCGGGGCGGGTTGAACCGCCCCGGCACAGCCGATAGAGTGCCGCGTTTCCGGGGGTCCCTGACAGATGACGCAGACCGGCCAGTTCCTGACTTTTCCCCAGGCCTTCAACCTGGCGGCGACGCATTACCGGGCCGGCCGCCACAAGGATGCGCGGGAAATCTGCGACAAGGTGCTGGCCGGCGCCCCCAATTACGCCGACGTGGTGCATCTGGCCGCCGTCCTGCAGATGGACGCGGGGAATTTCGACAAGGCCGAGGACCTGGCCCGCCGCGCCGTCGAGCTCACCCCGTCCAGCGCCTCGTTCGTCAACACGCTGGGCGTGGTCCTGAAGAAGCGCCGGCGCTTCGCCGAGGCCATGGCCTGCTTCCAGCGCGCCGTCGACATCGATCCGAAATTCGCGCCGGTCTACACCAATATCGGGCTGATCGTCGCCCTCGACGGCGACTACGACCGGGCCGAGCAGGCGCATCGCCGCTCCCTGGCCTACGATCCCAACTACGTCACGGCGATGCACAACATCGCCAACCTGCTGCAGGATGCCGGCAAGCTCGACGAGGCGCTGGAATTCTTCCACCAGGCGCTGCAACGCAAGCCGGGCGATCCCGAGATCCATACCCATCGCGCGCTGTGCATGCTGATGCGGGGCGACTTCGCGCGCGGCTGGGACGAGTACGAGTGGCGCATGCAGATGAAGAGCCAGCTCGCCAAGCACAGCCTGAAATCGCCGCTGTGGGACGGGCGCGGCTTCGAAGGCCAGACGCTGCTGGTCTATCACGAGCAGGGTTTCGGCGACGTGGTGCAGATGGCGCGCTACCTGCCGATGGTCAAGGCGCGCGGCGGGCGCGTGGTCGTCGCCTGCGCGCCGCCGATCGGCAAGCTGATCGAGGGCGTCGAGGGCGTCGACCAGGTGGTCACCGCCGACGCCGCCATTCCGCGGCACCATTTCAAGGTGCCGGTGATGGCGCTGCCGCGCATCTTCCGCCAGGACATCGACAACATCCCCGCCCAGGTGCCCTACATCAAGGCGCCGCCGGCGACGCTGCCGGGCGGCGCGGGGCTGGCGCGCGTCGGCATCGTCTGGGCCGGCAGCGCCACGCACGACAACGACCATCGCCGCTCCATGCCGGCCACCGAGCTCAAGCCGCTGCTGGAGACGCCGGGCGTCGCCTTCTACAGCCTGCAATACGGCGAACGCTTCGCCGAGCTCGAGCAGGCCGGGCTGGCCGGCCGGCTCACCCGCATCGCCGACGCGCAGATGGGCGATTTCCAGCAGACCGCGGGCTGCATCGACGCGCTCGACCTGCTGATCACGGTGGATACCGCGGTCGCCCACCTCGCCGGCGCCCTGGGCAAGCCGGTATGGACGCTGCTGGCCTTCGCCAACGATTTCCGCTGGCTCAGGGGGCGCGACGACACGCCGTGGTACCCGACCATGACGCTCTATCGCCAGAGCCGGCCGATGGTGTGGACGGACCTGGTCGAGCGCGTGACGGCCGATCTCGCCGTCTTCGCGCAGCAGCGCGACCGGCGGCGCTGAACCTGCCCGGCACGATGCCCCGGGCATGACCGTCGTTCCGCTGCAGCAGGCCCTGGTCATCGCCGCCGACCACCACCGGCGCGGACGGCTGGCCGAGGCGCAGACCATCTATGGCCGCGTACTACGGAAACATCCCGACAACGTCGCCGCGCTGGAAGGGCTGGGCGCCATCGCCCTGGCGCAGCAGGATTTCGCCCAGGCGCAGCGCTTCATCGAGGCCGCCCTGCGCCAGAGCGGACCGCAGGCGGCGAGCCTGAACAATCTGGGCCTGGCCCATCGCGGCCAGGGCCGCGCGCGCGAGGCGGCGGCGTGTTTCCAGGACTCGCTGCGGCTCGAGCCGAATGCGGCGTTGACGCTGATGAATCTCGGCCAGCTCCTGGAGCAGCAGGGCCAGCCCGATCAGGCGGAGGCGCTCCTGCGGCGCGCCGCCGCGCTCGCGGGCGCCAACGCCGCCCCGCACAACGCGCTGGGCAACCTGCTGATGCGCTTGGAGCGCTTCGAAGCGGCGGAGCAGGCCTTTCGTGCCGCCCTGGCGCTGGAGCCCGATAGCGCGCGGCTGCTGTTCAACCTCGGCAATCTGCACCTGCGATCCGGCCGGCCGGAACAGGCGGTGGCGAGCTATCGCGCCGCCATCGCCGCCGATCCGGCCTATTTCGATCCGTATCACAATCTCGGCCACGCCTATAACGAGCTGGCGCGGCCGCAGGAGGCGGAGGCCTGTTTCCGCAAGGGCGTCGAGCTGCGGCCGAACGATTTCAATCCGCATATGAGCCTGGGCATGACGCTGCTCGCCCAGGGCCGCTACACGGAGGGCTGGCGCGAATACCAGTGGCGCCTGCGCGACACGGCCCAGCTTCCCCCGCGCGGCTTCGCCCAGCCGGCCTGGCAGGGCGAGAGCCTGGCCGGCAAGCGCCTGCTGCTGTGCTCCGAGCAGGGCGCGGGCGACGCCATCATGTTCATGCGCTACCTGCCGCTGCTGCTGGCGCAGGGCGCCACGGTGATCGTCGAATGCCTGCCGCCGCTGCGCCGGCTGTTCCAGCACCTGCCGGGCCCGGAACGGGTGGTGCTGAAGGGCGAGCCGCTGCCGGAGTTCGACGTGCACGTCGCGCCCATCGACCTGCCGCTGTTCTTCGGCACCACGCTCGACACCGTGCCGGCCGAGGTTCCCTACCTGCCCTGGCCGATGCCCGAGCGCGATCCGGCGCTGCGGCTGGAAGCGCCGTCGGGCCGGCGCATCGGGCTGGCCTGGGCCGGCAATCCCAGCCATCGTCACGATTTCCTGCGCTCGATCCACGACGTGAGGCTGCTGGCGCCGCTGTTCGACGTGCCCGGCACCGTCTTCTACAACCTGCAATATGGCGCCCGCGGCGAGGATTTCGACAAGGCCGGGCTGGGCCATCGCCTCGTGCGGCTGGGCGACGAGCGCATGGTCGATTTCTGGAACCTGGCCGGCTTCGTGCGCCAGATGGACCTGGTGATCAGCGTCGACACGGCGGTGTGCCATCTGGCCGGCGCGCTGGGCGTGCCGACCTGGACCCTGCTGTCCTTCGGCGGCGAATGGCGCTGGATGACGGGGCGCGAGGACACGCCCTGGTATCCGACCATGCGCCTGTTCCGCCAGCAGACGCGCAACGACTGGGCCGGCGTGGTGCGGCGCGTGGCGCAGGCGCTGCGCGCGCGTCCCGGCGCCTGAACGCCCATTCATAACGGGCTGGCGCCGGCCGCCGCTTTGCGTCTACCGTACGCCCGCAAGGACACAAGGGGAGGAGCGGCTATGGCCCTGACCAACCGCCAGATCGTGCTGAAATCCCGCCCGGTGGGCGAGCCCAAGCCGGCCGATTTCGAGCTGCGCGAAGTTCCGGCAGGCGAACCGGGCGACGGCGAATATCTGGGCAAGGTGATCTGGCTGTCGCTCGATCCCTATATGCGCGGGCGCATGTCGGAGCGCAAAGGCTATGCCGCCAACCAGGCGCTGGGCCAGCCGATCGTCGGCGGCACGGTCAGCCAGGTGGTGAAGTCGCGCAATCCCAGTTTCAAGGAGGGCGATTTCGTCACCGATTTCGCCGGCTGGCAGTCCTATGCCGTGTCCAACGGCATGGGCGCGCGCAAGCTCGATCCCAAGCAGGCGCCGCTGTCGACGGCGCTGTCGGTGCTGGGCATGCCGGGCATGACCGCCTGGTACGGGCTGACCCAGATCGGCCGGCCCAAGCCGGGCGAGACCGTCGTGGTCTCCGCCGCCTCGGGCGCGGTGGGCTCGGTGGTGGGGCAGTTGGCGCGCATCATGGGCTGCCGCGCCGTCGGCATCGCCGGCGGCCGCGACAAGTGCGAGTACGTCACGCGCGAGCTGGGCTTCGACGCCTGCGTCGACTACCGCCAGGCGCCCGACCTGTTCCAGGCGGTGCGCGCGGCCTGCCCCAAGGGCATCGACATCTATTTCGAAAACGTCGGCGGCAAGGTGGCCGACGCGGTGCTGCCGCAGCTCAACGATTTCGCCCGCGTGCCGCTGTGCGGGCTGATCTCGCAGTACAACGCCACCGAGCTGCCGGCGGGGCCGAACTGGGCGCTGCTGCTGATCAAGCGCATCCTGGTGCAGGGCTTCATCATCTCCGACCATTTCGACCGGGTCGGCGATTTCATCCAGACCGTGGCGCCGGCGATCGCCTCGGGCCGGCTGAAATACCGCGAGGACATCGTCAAAGGCATCGAGAACGCGCCCAAGGCGTTCATCGGCCTGCTCAAGGGCGAGAATTTCGGCAAGCTGCTGGTGCAGGTCGCCGACGATCCCACCCGCCAATAGTTCCGGACCAAGAGGTAGCGAGTAATGAGCGAGAATGCGGCGCCGCTGGTTGCGGCCGCCACCGTGCTGCTGGTGCGCCAGGCCGATCCGCAGCTCCAGGTTTTCATGGTGGTGCGCCACCACCAGATCGATTTCGCCTCCGGCGCGCTGGTGTTCCCGGGCGGCAAGCTGGAAAAGGCCGACGGCGATGCCCGGCTGGTGCCGCATATCGGCGGCATCGACGTCGCCAGGGACGAATTGCGCGCCTTCCGCGTCGCCGCCATCCGCGAGGCTTTCGAGGAATGCGGCGTGCTGTTGGCGCGCGCCAGGGGCGAGACGAGGTTGGTCAGCCCGCAGCGGTTGCGGCAGCTCGAGGCCGACTGGCGCGAGAAGCTGGCCAAGGACCAGGCCAGCATCCTCGATATGGTCCTGGCGGAAAACCTGGAGCTGGCGGCCGATCTGATGCTGCCCTATTCGCACTGGCTGACGCCCACCTTCATGAAAAAGCGCTTCGACACCTGGTTCTTCATCGCCGAGGCGCCGGCCGACCAGCTCGCCGTGCATGACGGCCACGAATCGGTGGATTCGGTGTGGATCTCGCCGTCGCAGGCGCTGGCCGACATGGAGGCCAAGAAGCGCACCATCATCTATCCGACGCGGCTGAACCTGATGCTGCTGGACCAGAGCAGGACGGTGGCGCAGGCGCTCGACGCCTCGCGCGCGCGGCAGATCAAGCCGGTGCTGCCCTGGATCGAGGAGAGCGGCGGCCGCAAATGGCTGAAGATCGCCGGGGATTCGGGTTTCCCCATGGTCGATTCGCCCGTCGACCCGGTGATGCGGCCCTAGGAGGGCAGATGAACGCCACGCCCTATCGCCTGATCGGCTCCAACCCCTCGCCCTATTCGGTGAAGATGCGGGCGCTGATGCGCTATCGCCGCCTGCCGTTCGTCTGGGAGTGGCGCAATCCGCGCAACATCGAGGAGACCAAGGCGGTCAAGCCGCAGGTCATCCCGATCCTGCAATATCCCGACGGCAGCTTCCGCAACGACAGCACCTTCGTGGCGCTCGACCTGGAGGAGCGCCACAAGGAGCGCTCCGTCCTGCCGGACGATCCCGCGCAGCGCTTCCTGAATTTCCTGATCGAGGACATGGCCGACGAGTGGGGCACCAAGTGCATGTTCCACTATCGCTGGTTCTACGCCCAGGACCAGGATTTCTGCAGCAAGTGGATCGCCGGCGAATGGGGCCTGGGCGCCGCCGACTACGGCGCGGTGCTGGAGCGCGCCGCGCAGTTCCGCGAACGGCAGGTCGGGCGCATGGCGCTGGTCGGCTGCACGCCGGAGAACCGGCCGGTGATCGAGGAGAGCTACCTGCGGGCGCTGCGCGTGCTGGACGAGGGGCTGAAGCAGTATCCCTTCATTTTCGGCCAGCGCCCGACGCTGGCCGATTTCGGCTGGTTCGGCCAGCTCTTCCAGCTTTTCATGGACCCGACGCCGCACCAGCAGATGCGCCTCACCGCGCCGCGCGTCTGCATGTGGGTGCCGCGCGTCGACGACTGTTCGGGCGTCGCCGGCGACGCCAGGCTGGTCGATCCGCAGGGGCCGCTGACCGTCGCCACGCTCGGCCTGCTGAAACTGGCTGGCGACGCATACCTGCCATTCCTGGCGGCGAATGCACATGCCATCGGAAACGGCGCCGAAGAGGTTACGCTGCCGATCTGGGGCATGCCGTATCGTCAGGTCACGTTCCGCTACCAGGCCAAGTGCTACGACTGGCTGCGCCAGCAATTCGCCGCGCTGGACAACGCCGCTCGCGCCAGGCTGGAACCGGTGCTGGAAGAGGCGGGGTGTCTTTCGTATCTCCGTTGATCGACAGCGTATGGCCAATATTCTCGGCATCGTACTGCCCGCCGTCCTCGTCACCCTCGTCGGCTGGTCGATCCTGCGGCTGGGCGTGATCAGCGCCGAGGGCGCGCGCGGGCTGGGCAGCTTCACCTTCAACGTCGCCTTCTCGGCGCTGCTGTTCCGCATCATGCGCGACGTGCGGCCGCAGGATCTCGATCTCGACGTGCTGCTGGCCTATTTCGGCGGCGCGCTGATCGTGCTGGCGATCGGCATGGCCGTCGGCTGCTTCGTCTTCCGGCTGCCCGGACCGGAACGCACGGTGATGGGCATGGCCAGCGCCTTCTCCAACAACGGCATCCTGGGCATTCCGCTGGTGCTGACCACCTGGGGCGAGGCGGGGCTGGTGCCGCTGCTGATGGTGGTGGCGCTGCATTCGGCGATCCTGCTGTCGCTGTGCATGGTGCTGATCGAGTGGCATCGCGGCGGCGACGACGGCACGCGCATCATGCGGCGGCTGCGCGGCATGCTGCTGGCCATGCTGCGCTATCCGGTGCTGATCGCCATCCTGCTCGGCCTGGCCTGGGGCATGATGGCGCGCGAATTCGGGCTGGCGCTGCCCGGCGCCTTCGAGCTGGCCCTGAAATGGATCGGCGATTCGGCGGTGCCGTGCGGGCTGATCGTGCTGGGCACGTCGCTGGCCGGCATCAGGCTGGCCGGCAACCTGCCGCAGATCGTCGTCGCCACCGCGATCAAGCTGGCGCTGCAGCCGCTCTGCGTCTGGCTGCTGGCGCACTACGTGCTGGGCCTGCCGCCGCTGGCGACGGCCGTGGTGACGCTGGCCGCAGCCCTGCCCACCGCCGTCAACGTCCACAT
The DNA here is from genome assembly GCA_050181585.1 of Reyranellaceae bacterium. Taxonomy (GTDB): domain Bacteria; phylum Pseudomonadota; class Alphaproteobacteria; order Reyranellales; family JAQSWP01; genus JAQSWP01. The sequence goes on along the minus strand of JBFXDA010000015.1, from coordinate 75,131 downwards.
CGTCGCTGACCAGTACGGCATCTTCCAGCAGCGCGCCACCTCGATCGTGCTGGTCTCGACCGCGCTCAGCGTCGTGACCCTGTCGGCGGTGCTGGCGCTGCTGGCCTGAGGGGGCGGCAAAAAAAGAAGGGCCGGATCGCTCCGGCCCTTCGCGTTTCCGCCTGTGCGGATGGACGGGACTTAGAAGTCCATGTCGCCCATGCCGCCCATGCCGCCGCCGCCCGGCATCGGGGGGGCCTTCTTCTCCGGCTTCTCGGCGATCATCGCCTCGGTGGTGATCAGCAGGCCGGCGACCGAGGCCGCGTCCTGCAGCGCCGTGCGCACGACCTTGACCGGGTCGATGATGCCGGCCTTGATCATGTTGACGTACTCGCCGGTCTGCGCATCGAAGCCGTAGTTGGCGTCCTTGCTCTCCTGCAGCTTGCCGGCGACCACCGAACCGTCGAAGCCGGAGTTCTCGGCGATCTGGCGCACCGGCGCCTGCAGCGCGCGGCGCACGATCTCGACGCCGACCTTCTGGTCGGCGTTGCCGGTGCGGATCTTCTCCAGCGAACGGATGGCGTAGAGCAGGGCCGCGCCGCCGCCGGCGACGATGCCTTCCTCGACCGCCGCGCGGGTGGCGTGCATGGCGTCGTCAACCCGATCCTTGCGCTCCTTGACCTCGACCTCGGTGGCGCCGCCGACCTTGATGATCGCCACGCCGCCGGCCAGCTTGGCCAGCCGCTCCTGCAGCTTCTCGCGGTCGTAGTCCGAGGTGGTCTCCTCGATCTGCTGGCGGATCTGCTGGCAGCGCGCCTCGATGTCCTTCTTCTTGCCGGCGCCGTCCACGATCGTGGTGGCTTCCTTCTGGATGATGACGCGCTTGGCCTTGCCCAGCATGTCGAGCGTGACGGTCTCCAGCTTGATGCCGAGATCGTCGGAGATCAGCTGGCCGCCGGTCAGGATCGCCATGTCCTCCAGCATCGCCTTGCGGCGATCGCCGAAGCCCGGCGCCTTGACGGCCGCGACCTTCAGGCCGCCGCGCAGCTTGTTGACGACCAGGGTGGCCAGCGCCTCGCCCTCGACGTCCTCGGCCACGATCAGCAGCGGCTTGCCCGACTGCACGACCGCCTCGAGCACCGGCAGCATGGCCTGCAGGCCCGACAGCTTCTTCTCGAACAGCAGGATGAAGGGGCTCTCCATCTCGCAGATCATCTTGTCGGCGTTGGTGATGAAGTAGGGCGACAGGTAGCCGCGGTCGAACTGCATGCCCTCGACGACTTCCAGCTCGGTGTCGAGCGACTTGGCTTCCTCGACGGTGATGACGCCCTCGTTGCCGACCTTCTTCATGGCCTCGGCGATCATGGCGCCGATGTCCTTCTCGCCGTTGGCCGAGATGGTGCCGACCTGCGCCACTTCCTCGGAAGTGGTGATCTTCTTGGCGCGGCCCTTGATGTCCTCGACGACGGCGCCGACCGCCAGGTCGATGCCACGCTTCAGGTCCATCGGGTTCATGCCGGCGGCGACCGACTTCACGCCCTCGCGCACGATGGCCTGGGCCAGCACGGTGGCGGTGGTGGTGCCGTCGCCCGCCATGTCGTTGGTCTTGGAGGCGACTTCGCGCACCATCTGCGCGCCCATGTTCTCGAACTTGTCGGTCAGCTCGATTTCCTTGGCGACGGTGACGCCGTCCTTGGTGATGCGGGGAGCGCCGAAGCTCTTCTCGATCACGACGTTGCGGCCCTTGGGACCCAGCGTGACCTTGACGGCATTGGCGAGAATGTCGACGCCGCGCAGCATGCGATCGCGCGCATCGACGGAAAATTTGACGTCCTTGGCAGCCATTTCTGTCTTACCTCTGTTGGAATTTCGTCAGCGGATTGGTGGCGGGGGAGGCGATCAGGCGGCTTTCTTCGACGCCTTGGCGCCGTCGATGATGCCCATGATGTCACTCTCCTTCATGATCAGCAGCTCCTCGCCGTCGATCGTGACTTCGGTGCCGGACCACTTGCCGAACAGCACGCGGTCGCCGGCCTTCACGTCGAGGGCCACGAGCTGGCCGTTCTCGTCGCGCGCGCCCGGACCGACGGCGACGATCTCGCCTTCCATCGGCTTTTCCTTGGCGGTGTCGGGGATGATGATCCCCCCCTTGGTCTTCTCGGCTTCGGCGACCCGGCGCACGACGACGCGGTCATGAAGCGGACGAAACTTCATCGGACTCCTCCTCAAGTATTTGAACCTGGCCGCAAATCCGCGGCCGCTCCCAGTTGTTAGCACTCGCTCGAAGTGAGTGCTAAAGCCGCCGGGGATTTAAGGCTGGGGCTCTTTCAAGTCAAGGCCGCCACCCCCTGTCCGGAAGCGTAATCGCCGGTTTTTTTGCCGGATGCTGCCCCTTTGGGCTGGCAGCACTCTCGCGTCTATGCTGCTAATCTATTGATTTTAAAAGATTTATTGCAAGACGATGAAACCGGTGTCACGCTTTGGCCGTTGGCGTTTGGTAATTGGGGAGCGTTTGATGACCGATTCGCTTGCTCTGCAGCTCAAGGACTACCGCCTGACCACGGCGGAGATTCTCTACCGCCTGCCCGACCACCGGCATCTGTTCCAGACCTTCGTCTGGCAGGACCTCGACCTGGCGCCGGACTTCCCGGTGCTGCGGAAATTCCTCGATTTCTGGCAGCGCAACCTGGACGGCCCGCTCTACAAGGTGCGGGTGGCCAGCGCCGGCCTGATCCAGCCGGCGGAATGGCGCTACGCCGAAGCCCAGTACAGCCTGCACTGACGCTCAGCGCGCGGCCCGCGCCTGCTGGTATTCCGCCCTGGTGCGGGCCACCAGCTCGGCGACGGAGGGAATGTCGCTGACGCCGGAGACCGAGTGGCCGGCGCTCCAGATGTCCTTCCAGCGTTTGGCGGTCGGCTTCTCGCGCTCGGCGGCGTTGATGTCCTTGGAGATGTCCAGTGAGCCGCGCACCGGCAGGTTCTCCGGGTCGAGCCCAGCGGCGACGATCGAGGGCTTCAGCGTATTGGTTTCCAGCCCGGTGAAGGCCTTGGAGAGCTTCACGTCGTCGAGTCCGCAATCGACCAGCATCTGCTTGTAGCGGTCGACCGCCATGCTCTCGCGCGTGGCGATGAACTTGGTGCCCATGTAGGAGAGATCGCAGCCGAGCTGCTCGGCGGCATGCAGCGCCACGCCGTCGGAGATGCCGCCTGCCATGACGATAATGCCGTCGTAGATCCGCCGCACGGCGCGGGCGAAGGCGAAGGGATTGGCCCAGCCGGTCTGGCCGCCGGCACCCGCCGTCAGCAGCACCAGCCCGTCGACGCCGGCGGCGATGGCTTTCTCGGCATGGCGCATCGAGGCGATATCCGCCAGCACCAGGCAGCCGGCCTCGTGCAGCGGCTTGACGATGCGTTCGGGCGATCCCACCGAGGCGATGACGATCTCCGCCTTGTGCTTGATCACCAGCGCCAGGTCTTCCTCCACCCGCGGATTGGATTTGTGCACGATCAGATTGGGGCAGTACGGCGCGTAGCCTTTGGTCTCCCGCGCGATCCGCTCCAGCCACTGGTCGAGATCGGCCGTGGTGCGGCAATTGGCGGTGGGGAAGGAGCCGATGACGCCGCCCTTGCAGGCTTCGATCACCAGTTCCGGCCCGGAGACCAGGAACATCGGCGCGGAGATCAGCGGCAGCGATAGGCGGGACTTGATCGAGGCGGGCAGGGACATGGCTCTACTCTTGCGGTTAATCACCTCTCCCCGCCTTGGCGGGGAGAGGGAGGGTGAGGGGCATTGCAGGAAGATTATTCACACTTTGACACTACTCTAAAGTCCTCGTCCTGAGCCCGTCGAAGGACGCGCTCCAAAGCAGGCCTTTTTTGCAATCTCATCCTTCGACAGGCTCAGGATGAGGCAGATGTGTCCGGGTCATTTGGTTCGGGCTCATCGCTTCGCTGTTCGCATTCGCCTTCCATCAGCGCGATCTCGACCGCCATGTTCAGGCGAAAGCGTGCCGCGCGGATTTCTTCGCGCCCTCCAAGTACGTAGCGCAACAGTTCCTTTTCGCGGCCGTGCGGATAGTTGACGAGAATATCCATCACGGCACGGGCGACATTGCCGAAGCCCGGCTCGCACAGTGTTGCCTCCGGCCACGCCTGCAGCAATTCGCGCATGCGATCGCGCTCCATGTGCAAGTGCATGGGGAATTTGTCTTCAGCCAGGAAGTCCCCTTCTATCATCGCGCCTAGGCAGTCGCGGATCAGGTCCATGTCTTCCGCCGACAGCAACTCGGCCAGAGGCAGTGGCACCTCGTCGCGCCGCTCATGCCAGTTTGGCCCGACCGCCGCCAGCACCCGATCCATCGTGACGCGCAGCGCCGCGCCTCCGCCTGGCACATAGTCCGGCAGCGCAGCTTCCTGCCCATGCGGATGCTTGGCGAGGTTGATCAGCGCGCGGCAGATGAGGTCGGCGACGTTCCTGTCGAGCAGCGACGCCGACGGCCATCTGCGGAGCAACTGTTCGATATGCAGCCTCTCCATATTGAATAGCGTGTAGAAGCCGCGCTCCGGAAAGAACGGCCCCTCTACCACCGCGCGCAGACAGGCGCCGACGGTCGCCACGTCGTGCGGCTCCAGCGATTGATGGATCGGCACCCAGGGCTCGCGCGGTTCGTCGGGCCAGAAAACGGCGCACACGCGATCGAGCGTCCACAAAATCGGATCGAGCCCCGCCGGCACGTAGTCGGCCAGCGCTTCTTCCATCCGATGCGGATAGCCTACGAGATTGTTCATCGCACCCACGACGGCGCAGCGAAACGCGCTGTCGCTTACCGTCTGCGCCGGCCAGGCTTCCAGCACCATCCGCATCTGCTCCCGCTCGATGCCGGTTACCATCTCGAATTCCCAGTCTGGCACGAACTCGCCTTCCACCATCGCGCGCAAACAATCGCGAATGATGTCCATTTCGGCAGGCGTCAGCGATGCGGAAAGCGGCTGCAAGGGCGAGACCGCGCGTGCGGTCGGGCAGTGGTGCTGGGCGATCCTATATCACGTCTCTCTTCGCCGCGCATCAAAGGCGGAGATCACACGCTGAAATATTTCGCCTGCGGGTGATGGATGACGATGGCCGAGGTCGATTGCTCGGGGTGGAGCTGGAACTCGTCCGACATTTCGATGCCGATGCGGTCGGCGCCTAGAAGCTGCAGGAGCTTGGCTTGGTCGCCCATGTTGGGGCAGGCGGGGTAGCCGAAGGAATAGCGGCTGCCGCGATAACCCTGCTTCAAGAGACCGTCCATGTCGGGCGCCTCGTCGGCGACGAAGCCCAGCTCGACCCGGATGCGCTTGTGCACGTATTCGGCCATGGCTTCCGCCATCTCGACGCCGAAGCCGTGCAGGTAGAGATAGTCCTGATAGCGGTCGGCGGCGAACCAGTCGCGCGCCACTTCCGAGGCGCGCTGGCCCATGGTGACGACCTGCAGGCCGATCACGTCGCGCTCGGGCGCGTTCACGTCGCGCAGGAAATCGGCGATGCACAGCCCGCCGACCTTGTTCTGGCGCGGCAGGGCGAAGCGGGCCACCTCGGTGCGGCCGTCCTGCTCGAACAGCACGATGTTGTCGTCCTCGGCCGCCGCCTTCCAGTAGCCGTAGACGGCCTGCGGCTTGAGGATGCCCTGGTCGTGGCAGATCTTGGCGATGCGCAGCATCTGCGGCCGCAGCTCCTGGCGCGCCCAGGCCATGTACTCCTCCAGCGTGCGGCCGTCCTTTCGGAAGCCCCAGTGGAACTGGTAGAGCATGCGCTCATTGAGATACGGCAGCAGGTTCTTGATCGGCACGTTCTCGATCACGCTGGGGCCCCAGAAGGGCGGCGCCGGCACCTCGACATTGGCCGCCAGCTCCTGCCGGCGGGTGCGGATCTCCTCGTAGTCGACGGGCCGCGTCACGGCGGCGTCGGCCGCCTCGCCCAGCTTGCGGCGGGTGTTGGTGGGGCGGCTGGCGCGCTTGTCCTGCACCTCGTGCAGGAAGCCGTCGAACTTGCGGCCCACCACCTTGTCCATCAGCGACAGCCCGTCGAAGGCGTCGGAGGCGTAGGCGACGCGGCCGCAGGCATAGGCCTTGACGCAATCCTCCTCGACGTAGCGGCGCGTCAGGGCGGCACCGCCCAGGAACACCGGCAGGTCGAGGCCCTCGCGCGTCATCTCCTCCAGGTTCTCGCGCATCACCACGGTCGACTTCACCAGCAGCCCGGACATGCCGATGGCGTCGGCCTTGTGCTCCTTGGCGGCGGTGACGATGGAGGCGATGGGCTGCTTGATGCCGAGATTGACCACGCGATAGCCGTTGTTGGTCAGGATGATGTCGACCAGGTTCTTGCCGATGTCGTGCACGTCGCCCTTGACCGTGGCCAGCACGATGGTGCCCTTCTGCTGGCCCTCGACCCGCTCCATATGCGGCTCCAGATACGCGACGGCGGCTTTCATCGTCTCGGCCGATTTCAGCACGAAGGGCAGCTGCATCTTGCCGGCGCCGAACAGGTCGCCCACCACCTTCATGCCGTCGAGCAGGATGGTGTTGATGATCTCCAGCGGCGGATGGCTTTTCATGGCTGCGGCCAGATCGTCCTCCAGCCCCTGGCGGTCGCCGTCGACGATGCGGTCCTTCAGCCGCGTCTCGACATCGACGGCGCGGGTGCGGGTCTCGGCCTTCTCCGCCTTGCGGTCGGCGAACAGCGCCAGGAACTTCTCCAAGGGATCGTAGCCCTCGCGGCGGCGGTCGAAGATCAGGTCTTCCGCCACCTGCACTTCCTCGGGCGCGATCTTGTGCAGCGGCATGATCTTGGAGACGTGCACGATGGCGCCGGTCATGCCGCGCTTGACGGCATGGTCGAGGAACACCGAGTTCAGCACGTGGCGGGCGGCGGCGTTCAGCCCGAACGAGATGTTCGACAGGCCCAGGATGATCTGGCACTCGGGCATTTCCCTGGCGATGCGCTCGATGCCCTCCAGGGTCCACAGGCCGAGCTTGCGGTCGTCCTCGTTGCCGGTGGCGATGGTGAAGGTCAGCGGGTCGAACAGCAGGTCGGCGGGGTCCAGCCCGTGCTGGTTCACCGCGAAATCGTAGAGGCGCTTGGCGATGCGCAGTTTGGCGTCGGCGTCCTTGGCCATGCCCTGCTCGTCGATGGTCAGCGCGATCACCGCGCAGCCGAAGCGCCTGGCCAGTTCCAGCCGCTTGGCCGCCGGCTCCTCGCCGTCCTCGAAATTGATCGAGTTCAGGATCGCCTTGCCGCCATAAAGCTTCAGCGAGTTTTCCAGCACGTTGTATTCGGTCGAATCGATCACCAGCGGGGCGGAGACGTGCACGCGCATGCGCGAGACGACCTCGCCCATCTCCTTGACCTCGTCGCGGCCGACGAAGGCGGTGCAGACGTCGAGCGCATGGCTGCCCTCGCGCACCTGCTCGCGGCCCATCTCGACGCAGCCGTCCCAGTCGCCCGCTTCCTGCAGCTTGCGGAACTTGGCCGAGCCGTTGGCATTGCAGCGCTCGCCGATGGCGAAATAGGCGTTCTCCTGGCGCAGCGGCACCTGGGAGTAGAGCGAGGCGACCGACGGCACCCAATGCACCGAGCGCTGCTTGGGCGCCGGGCGAAGGGCCGTGCCGGCGCGGCGGGTCAGCATCTCGTTCAGCGCGGCGATGTGCTCGATATTGGTGCCGCAGCAGCCGCCGATCAGGTTGACGCCGAACTCCTCGACGAAGCGCTCCATCCAGCGCACCAGCTCGGCCGGCAGCAGCGGATAGCGCGTCTTGCCGTCGACCAGCTCGGGCAGGCCGGCATTGGGCTGCACCGAGAGCAGGCCGGGCCAGTTCTGCGCCAGCCAGCGCACATGCTCGGTCATTTCCTGCGGCCCGGTGGCGCAGTTCAGCCCCAGCGCATCGACGTTCATCGCCTTGAAGACGGTGGCCGCCGCCGCGATGTCGGTGCCGACCAGCAGCGTGCCGGTGGTCTCGACCGTCACCTGCGCCAGGATCGGCAGCTCGACGCCGGCCGCCTGGCGGGCGAGCTTGGCGCCGTTGATGGCGGCCTTCATGTTCAGCGGGTCCTGGCCGGTTTCGACCAGCACCGCATCGACGCCGCCGGCGATCAGCCCGCGCGCCTGCTCGGCGAAGGAATCCTCGGCCGTCTGGTAGTCGACATGGCCCAGGCTGGGCAGCTTGGTGCCGGGCCCGATGGCGCCTATGACGAAACGCTGCCGGCCGTCGCCGGCGAACTGCTCCAGCGCCTCGCGCGCCAGCTCGCCGGCGCGCTTGTTGAGGGCGAAGGTTTCCGCCTGCAGGCCGAATTCGCCCAGGGTCAGCCGCGCGCCGCCGAAGGAATTGGTCTCGACCATGTCGGCGCCGGCTTCGAAATAGCCGGCGTGGATCTGGCGCACGATGTCGGGACGGGTGCGGTTGAGGATTTCGGTGCAGTTCTCCTGCCCGTCGTAGTCGCGCGCCACGTCGAGGTCCATGGCCTGCACGCGGCTGCCCATGGCGCCGTCGCACAGCAGGACGCGTTCGCGCAAGGAATCGAGAAGACGGGACATGACGCTACTCTTGTTGCTTTTGCGGCCGCACGCCCAGCAAGTGGCAGATGGCGAAGGTCAGGTCGGCGCGGTTCAGGGTGTAGAAATGGAAATCGCGGATGCCTTCGGCCTGCAGCCGGCGGCACAGATCGCCCGCCACGCCGGCGGCGATCATGCGGCGGGTTTCCAGGTCCTCGTCCAGCCCGTCGAACAGATCGGCCATCCAGGCCGGCACCTTGGCGCCGCACAGGCCGGCGAATTTGGTGACCTGGGCGAAATTGCTGACCGGCAGCACGCCGGGCACGATCGGCACGCCGATGCCGGCCGCCACGGTGCGGTCGCGGAAGCGCAGGAAGTCGTCGGCCTCGAAGAAGAACTGGGTGATGGCGCGGCTGGCGCCGGCATCGACCTTGCGCTTCAGGTTGTCGAGATCGGCCGCGGCATTTTGCGCCTCGGGATGGGTCTCGGGATAGGCGGCGGCGCTGATCTCGAAATCGGCCACCCGCTTCAGCCCGGCGATCAGGTCGGCGGCATAGGCGTAGCCGCCGGGATGCGGCGCGTAGCGGCCGCCGGCCTCCGGCGGCGCATCGCCGCGCAGCGCCACGATGTGGCGGATGCCGGCGTCCCAATAGGCGCGCGCCACCTCGTCGATCTCGCCGCGGCTGGCGCCGACGCAGGTCAGGTGCGCCGCCGGCGTCAGCGCCGTCTCGCGCTTGATGCGCGCCACCGTCTCGTGCGTGCGCTGGCGGGTGGAGCCGCCGGCGCCGTAGGTGACGGAAACGAAAACCGGATGCAGCGGCTCCAGCCGCTTGATCGCCTGCCACAGCGACTGCGCCATGGCTTCGGTCTTGGGCGGAAAGAACTCGAACGAGACGCGCAGGTCGCTGGAATGGCGCGCCGGAAAGGACGGCGCCGGCGCGCGCAGGGGCGAAGCGGGGATCATGAGCGGGCCTCCGAATGGGCGCGGGACGACAGGGCGCCGGCCCGGGCGGTTTCGGGCGGCCGCTCGCCGACCCAGATGCCGACGTCCAGCCGCTCGCCCGGCAAATGCCGCGGCGATCCGGCGACCAGGCCGGCGGCCGCCATCCAGCCGGCGACCTGGTTGTCGGCGAAGCCGAGATGGCGATGGGCATGCTCGCGCTGCAGATGGACCAGCTCGTGCGGGGCGAAATCGACCACGATCAGCCGGCCGCCGCCCTGCAGCACGCGGGCGGCCTCCTCCAGCACCGCCTGCGGATCCTCGGCGTAGTGCAGCACCTGGTGCAGGGTGACGACGTCGAAGGAATCGTCGGGCAGGCCGAGCGCGTACATCGAGCCCTGCCGCACCTCGGCGTTGTGCACGCCGGCGCGCGCCAGGTTGGCGCGGGCCAGCGACAGCATCTCGTGCGACTGGTCGATGCCGATGCCGCGCTGGAAATGCGGCGCCAGCACTTCCAGCACGCGGCCGGTGCCGGTGCCGATATCGAGCAGCGCCCGCGCCGGCTTCTCGCGCAGCAGCCCGACCAGCACGCGCTCGATCTTGCTGTCGTCGACATGCAAAGAGCGCAGCCGATGCCATTCCGGCGCGTTGTCGCGGAAATACGAGGCGATGCGATGCTCGCGCTGTTCCTTCAGCGCCTGCAGGCGGCGGCGATCGCTTTCCAGCCCGCGCTCGCCCTGGGGCAGGAGCTGGACCACGGCCTGAGCCAGCCGGGCGGCATCGCCCTCGCGCTTGAGGCGGAAATAGGCGAAGGGGCCTTCGCGGAACCGCTCCAGCAGCCCCGCATCGGTCATCAGCTTCAGATGACGCGACACGCGCGGCTGGCTCTGCCCCAGTATCTGCGTCAAATCGGTGACGTTGATCTGGTCGCGCGCGCACAAGGCCAGGATGCGCAGCCGCGTCTCCTCGCCGACAGCTTTGAGGGCAGTCAGGACATCGTTCATATTTAAAATATAATGATATCCTTATGTCGTTGTCCAGCCCTGGTGAAGCCTGACAGGCCTGTCAGGTTTTCCACAGAGAGGGTTTGCGGCCGGCGGCGACCGGCGGGGCTATGCGGTGGAAAGAACAGGCAAATCGGCGGGTGCGACGTTCCTGCAACACTTGGGAGGAGTCGCGCCGGAAACCGGCGCAATGGTTTCAAAGGCGCGTTCCGAAATGGTAAATGTCGGTCAACAAGTCGCAATGTTGCCGGATGGGGCCGGCGGCGGTGCGGCGGCCGCGAGGCGAGTTGGGGGACCAGCCGGGCGCGATACCGCCATATCTGTGCCTACTGGATTGGGGTAAAGTTCTAACACTATGGCTTTCAAATCTTTCGCTTTTGGCCTGTGCATGGCTGTCGTGGCTGCAACGCTTTCGGCCTGTGCCACGACCGAGGACCAATCCGCCGAGGCGCGCGAGGAAGCGGCCAGCATCAACGACCCGTTCGAGATTCCCAACCGCTTCGTTTTCGCCGTCAATCGCACGCTCGACATGGCGCTGCTGCGGCCGGCGGCTGTTTTCTATCGCGACTGGGCGCCGGCTCCGGTCAAGCGCGGCACGCGCAATTTCCTCGACAATCTGAACGAGCCGGTCACCGCCTTTAACGAGATTTTCCAGGGCGAGCCCGGACGGGCCGGCGAGACCCTGGCCCGCTTCGTGATCAATTCCACCGTCGGCATTCTGGGCCTGTTCGACGTCGCCAGCGAAATGGGCCTGCCGCGGACCAAGGAGGATTTCGGCCAGACGCTGGGCGTGTGGACCAAGGACGAGCATGGCGGCCCCTACCTGATGCTGCCGGTGCTGGGCCCGTCCAATCCGCGCGATGCGGTCGGGCTGGTGGTCGACTATTTCTGGGACCCGTTCAACATCGCCATCAAGAGATACGACGTCGAATATCTGGGCTGGGTCCGGTTCGGCGTCGACGGGGTGGACTCCCGCTCCCGCTCGATCGAGGTACTGGACGACCTCGAACGCAATTCCCTCGACTATTACGCTGCCATACGCAGCGCCTATCGCCAGCGCCGGGCGGCGGAAATCCGCAACGACGGCGCCGCCTCGGGCGGAAAGCCGATTTCGCTGCGGCCGGCCGGGGAACAGGCGGCCGAGCTAAGCTTTATCCGGTAAGACGTTTTTATCGGCGGCAGGAGAAAACCCTTGATCCACAGACGCGCCTTCATGGCTGGTGTGGCGTTGCTGGTCGGCGCAGTTGCGGCGTCCGCCCAGGCGAATGCGGCGACGAGCGCGGCGGATTTCATCCGCGGCATGGCGGTACGCGCCATCGACGTGCTCAAGGACACCGCCAACGGCGACAAGCAGAAGCGCGAGAGCGAGTTCCGTACCATCTTCCGCGAGAATTTCGACGTCGCGGAGATCGGCCGGTTCGTGCTCGGCATCCACTGGCGCAACGCCAGCGAGGCGCAGCGGTCGGAGTACCTGAAGGAATTCGAGAACTACGTCGTGCGCACCTATGCCGAGCGCCTGTCGGAATACTCGGGCGAGCAGTTCGAGGTCGGCCGCGTGCTGGAGCTGGGCTAAAAGCGTTTCGTCGACCGCGTCGTGCGCCGCCCCCGCGGCGCGCCGCCGATCCGCATCGTCTGGGAAGTGGAGCAGCGCGGCAACGGCTACAAGGTGGTCGACCTGAAGATCGAGAACGTCAGCATGAGCCAGACGCAGCGTTCCGATTTCGGCTCCTACATCTCGCAGAACGGCGGCAAGGTCGATGCGCTGATCGCGCGCCTGAAGCAGGTCAACGCGCGCTGAGCGCCTGCGGCGGACGCGGCAAGCGCGTCCCGATCCTCCCCGTCATGCCCATCCCGTCATGCCTATCCCGTCGTGCTGAGCGTCAGCGAAGCACCTTCTCTCCACAACGCCGATCCGTGATGGGGAGACAAGATGCTTCGCTGACGCTCGGCATGAGGGAATAGCCAATTGCCTGCCGTCAATTCCGCGTCAGCGGCTTGTACTTGATGCGGTGCGGCTGGTCGGCCTCGGCGCCCAGGCGGCGCTTCCTGTCGGCCTCGTAGTCCTGGTAGTTGCCTTCGAACCACACCACCTGGCTGTCGCCCTCGAAGGCCAGCATGTGGGTGGCGATGCGGTCGAGGAACCAGCGATCGTGGCTGATGACCACGACGCAGCCGGCGAACTCGGTCAGCGCCTCCTCCAGCGCCCGCAACGTATCGACGTCGAGATCGTTGGTCGGCTCGTCGAGCAGCAGCACGTTGGCGCCGGCTTTCAGCATCAGCGCCAGATGCACGCGGTTGCGTTCGCCGCCGGAGAGCTGGCCGACTTTCTTCTGCTGGTCGGCGCCCTTGAAGTTGAAGCTGGCGCAATAGGCGCGCGACGGCATCTGCCGCTTGCCGAGCTGGATGATGTCGTTGCCCTCGGAGACCGCCTCCCACACCGTCTTGTTGGGCGGCAGCGCGTCGCGCGACTGGTCGACATAGCCCAGCTTGACCGTGGTGCCGACGGTGAATTCGCCGCTGTCCGGCTTCTCCTGCCCGACGATCATGCGGAACAGCGTGGTCTTGCCGGCGCCGTTGGGGCCGATGACGCCGACGATGCCGCCGGGCGGCAGGTTGAAGGAGAGATCGTCGATCAGCAGCCGGTTGCCGTAGCCCTTGCGCAGATGCTCGGCGCGGATCACCAGGTCGCCCAGGCGGGGGCCGGGCGGGATGACGATCTGCGCCTGCTCCACCGATTGCTGCTCGCTTTCCGCCACCATTTTCTCGTAGGCCGCGATGCGCGCCTTGGACTTGCTGCGGCGGGCCTGCGCCGACTGGCCCATCCATTCCAGCTCGCGCTGCAGGGTGCGGCGCTTGGCGGTCTCCGCCTTCTCCTCCTCGGCCAGCCGGTTTTCCTTCTGGCGCAGCCAGGAGGAGTAGTTGCCTTCCCAGGGAATGCCCTGGCCGCGGTCCAGTTCGAGGATCCAGCCGGCGACGTTGTCGAGGAAGTAGCGGTCGTGGGTGATGGCGACCACGGTGCCTTCGTATTCCTGCAGGAAGCGCTCCAGCCACGCCACCGATTCGGCGTCGAGATGGTTGGTTGGCTCGTCCAGCAGCAGCAGGTCGGGCTTGGACAGCAGCAGCCGGCACAGCGCCACGCGCCGGCGCTCGCCGCCGGAGAGCTTGCTGACGTCGGCGTCGCCCGCCGGGCAGCGCAGCGCGTCCATGGCGATCTCGACCGTGCGCTGGATGTCCCAGCCATTGGCGGCGTCGATCTTCTCCTGCAGTTCGCCCTGCTCCTCCAGCAGCCTGTTCATCTCGTCGTCGTCGGTGACCTCGCCCAGCTTCATCGAGACTTCCTCGAAGCGCTGCACGTTCTTCGCCACCTCGCCGGCGCCCTCCATGACGTTGCCCAGCACGTCCTTGGCCGGATCGAGCTGCGGCTCCTGCGGCAGGAAGCCGACCCTGGCGCCCTCCGCGGCCCAGGCCTCGCCGGTGAAATTGTCGTCCAGCCCGGCCATGATCTTCAGCAGCGTCGATTTGCCCGCGCCATTGGCGCCCAGCACGCCGATCTTGGCGCCGGGGAAAAAGGACAGCCAGATGTTCTTCAGGACCTCCTTGCCGCCGGGATAGGTCTTGGACAGGCCCTTCATGACATAGATGTACTGGTACGACGCCACGGCGAGCTCCTGGGACTGGAAACGATCGGGGCGGTGTTTTAGCGGCCCCGGGCGGTGGGCGCAACGCAGCCGGAAAAAGGCGGAATCAGTCCGCCGGCAGGCGCAGGACGAGCCGAACCAGCTCGCTTTGGCGATGGCAGGCGGTCTTGGCGAAAATCGCCTGCAACTGCACCCGCAGCGTATTGATGCTGAGGCGCCTGGCTTCGGCAATGTCGCGCAGCGCCTGGCCTTCCGCCAAGGCAATGGCCAGAGCCGCCTCCGCCGCAGTCAGGCGATAGCGCTCGCGCAGCGCGGTAGAACGGTCCTGCGGCCTGTCGTGCAACTCGACCGTCAGGCAGGCAAACAGCTCCATACCGGGAACGGCCGCGGCGTTGGTCTGGCCGGTCGCCAGCAGGGAGAGCCTGGCTCCCGAAGCCAGCTCGATATCGAGAACGTCGCCGGCGCTCCTTCCCGTGGCGGCGGCCTCGCTCAAGCGATGCAGCAGCAAGTCGAGACGATTGCCGGTCGTCCCCGTCGCGCTGAGCCGGCGGGCTTCGAGGGCGATCTTTGCCATGCCGAGCAAGCGCAGCGCGGTTTCGTTGGCGAAGACGACGTTGCCCGCGGCATCGAGCAGGACAAGCCCGCTTCCGGCGCCGGCAGACGACGGCTTGCCGGCCTGGCGCAGGCGAGCGGCGATCTCCAGGCTGCGATCGACGTGGCGCGCCAGTATCGCCATCGTCTTGAACTCGCGCGCGTCGAAATGGCCGCGCCGCCGGTTGCGCTGGACGCCGAACACCGTCGTTCGCCCGGCGACGCGGCGGACGATGCAGCCCATGGCGTAGAACAGATCGAGATGGCGGAAATAGTCGCTGTAGAATTCGCTGCGCTCGAGGTCGGCATCGCGAATGAGGTTGTGGGTGGCGTTGGTTTCCAGCGTCGGCTCGCGCACCACGCGATGATGCAGGGCGTCGATGCTGCCGTAATACTGCTCGTACTGGGCGATCATGGCCGCGTCCACCGGCGTCGAGCCGAGCACCTGCGACTGGCGCAAACGCGCGTCGAATTCGTAGAGTATGCCGCCTTGTTCGCCGAAGGCCCTGGCGATCTGCGTGATCGTTTCGTGCCAGGAGCGCGCCCCGATGCCCGCGGCATAAATCGAATCGACAAGAGTGGAGAGTGTCGTCGCATCCATGGCCACAGCGCCCCCATAAGCCCTGACCGCCGCACGAACACGCCTGGAAACCGGCAACAGGTGCCGGATAGTCCGTTCAGATTATAGATCGGTCTTGCGGAAAAGCCGCATCCTTCGATGGTTCGCATTGGCAGCGGGGGGGGGTGCGATGCTGCGGGGGAAAATCCTGGCATTGGGCGTTCTGGCGATGGTGGCGGTCGACGGCGCCTGGGCGCAGCAGCCCCCGCCGACGCCGACGGGTTCGATCAGGGTCCAGGTCAACGGCCATCGCGAGGTGCATGGCGGGCCGTCGCCGGCCAAGGCCGAGGTGACCAACCTGAGCTCGCGGGATACCCGGACCGTCGACATTTCCGCCAGCGGGCGGGCGGATGTCGGCGAGCTTCCCGATGGGGTCTATCGCGTCACCATTGCGCCCGGCGACCGCATGGGCGCGACCTATGTGCGGGTGGAGGGCGGCAAGGTGGCGCCGGCCGAATTCGGGGCGCAGGGGCTGCCCAGGGCGTCGAATTTCTACGCCTCGCCGGAGGGGTTGCTGACCGAGGCGCGCGAGGCGGCGGACCGCTGCGATCGCGCCGCCTACGACGCGGCCGTGACCGAGCTGGAGCGCCAGATCGCCACGCTCGAGATCAATCTGCGCGACGTCAACCGCCTGGCCGAAGACTACAGCAAGCTGACCAACCTGCCGCCCGATCTGGAGCGGGTGGAGAAGCTTTACGAGACGATCCTCAGGGCGGCTTTCACCGGCCGCAGCGGACCCACCGGCACGGCGGCCAGACGCGGCGCGCCGGTCGATGCCGGCCTGGTCAATCTGCCGGCGTTCCGCGCCGTACTGCAGGAGAAGGCGCGGCTGGAAGCGCGGTTGAACCAATTCCGCGCCGCGCGCCAGCAGGTGCCGCCTTTCCCCGCCGAGAAATGCGCCCGCGAGGCGGAAAAGCTCTTTCAGCGGGCGGCGCTGCAGTTCCTGATCGCGCCGGAACTGTCGCTGGTCTTCCTCAACCGGCCGCAATTCACCCCGTTCCGGCTGGAGCTGGCCGGCATCATCACCAAGCTGGGCGCCTTCAAGCCCGACGACACCGATACCGGCCTCAAGGTCGGCATGAGTGCCGGGGTGCGCTGGGATTCGTCGCTGCTGGGCACCAAGCAGCTCGGCATCGAGGCCAAGTTCTGGTACGTCGATTACGACATGCGCGGCTCGGGCGACGTCGAGGCCGAACCCGGCGGCACGATCGGCCTGTTCAGCCCGGCGACCTCGGGCAATCCGTTCGGCGGCTATTTCACCTCCGGTCCCCTGACCGGCGGCCAGTATCGGGCCGACGTGGAGAACTATGGCGGCGAGGTGCAGTTCCAGACCTGGCTGGGTTCGGGCAATTTCCGCGCCATGCCCTGGGTCGGCCTGCGCCTGGGCCGCACCAATGTCGACGAGGACATGAGCTTCGACATCGGCAATCCCGCCTTCACCACCTTCGAGCAGAACAACGACATCCGCGACACCTATTTCGGGCCGACCATCGGGCTGAAGGCGCGGGTCGATATCGGCGGCGGGCTCTACGCCTTCGGCGAGGGCGCGCTCGCCCTGGAGTACCATCGCGGCAAGGGCGACTGGCGCACCTTTGTGCCCCTGGTCGATGCCGAATCGCGCAAGGACAAGCTCTCCAGCTCGAAATGGGGCATCAGCGCCAGCGTCAAGGCCGGCTTGGGCTTCGAGGTCGGCGGTTTCACCGCCCAGTTCGGCGCCGGCCTGTCCTACACCAATGCCAGCCCGTACCTGGAGTACAAGGACGCCGACAGCACCACCACCGGCACCGGCGGCGCCGATATCGGCTATGGCCGGCAGATGGAATATTTCGGCGAGGCGCGGCTGGGCTGGCGGTTCTAGAGCGGATCACGATCAGACGGAAGCGCCTGCGCTTCCGTCTGATCGTGTGAATCCGCTCTATTTTTTAACGATTAGAGCAAAT
The DNA here is from genome assembly GCA_050181585.1 of Reyranellaceae bacterium. GTDB lineage: Bacteria > Pseudomonadota > Alphaproteobacteria > Reyranellales > JAQSWP01 > JAQSWP01. The sequence continues at coordinate 57,889 of JBFXDA010000015.1, read as the reverse complement.
TCACATGTTTTGACGGGATCGCAAGCGATTCCGTCAAAACATGATTTGCTCTGAGCTTCAGCTCGTCAGCACGTCCTGCACCAGTTCGGACGCCTCGCCGGCGGCTTCCAGCGCCTGCTTCAGATCGCGGCGCTCGGCCCGCGTCAGCCGCCGCGGGTCGATGCGGTTGCCGGGCGGGCGTCCGGCATCGATGTCGGCAAGCTGCTGGCCGAGGATCGTGCGCGCGATGATGCGGCGCGCCAGCGCCAGGCCCGCGGCATTGTCGGCGCCGATGCGCCCGCCCGCCGCGGCGGCGGCAAGCCGCTGGTCGGTGCCCGTATCGGCCGCCGCCATTTTCAGCGCCATCACCCGCGCCGCCGCCACGATCGGCAGCAGCCCGCCGCGCTTGAGGTCGAGGCGTCCGTCTTCCAGCTTCAGCCGGCCGAACAATCCCAGCGGCGGGCGATGCGCGGTGCCGGCTTCGGCCAGCAGGCGCAGGAAGGGCAGGGCCTGCGAGGCGGCGACGCGGGCGAAGGCGGCCAGCCGTTCCGCTATCGCCGCATCGCCGGCCACCGCCATGGCGTCGAAAAATATGTCGACGTTGAGCAGGGCTTCGCCCTCGGGCCGGCGGATCCAGCGCTCGATCTCGGCCCGCCATTCGCTTTCGCTGCGCCGGAACGCCCGGTTGCGCGCCATCACGCCGCCCTTGCAGAAGGGAATGCCGGCCTGGTCGAGCAGGGCGTTGAGCCGTTCGCTCCAGCGCGCGAACCAGCCCTCGATATGGGCCGCGCCGCCATCGGCCACGATCAGCGCATTGTCCTGGTCGGGCGCCAGCAGGCTTTCGCCGCGCCCCGCGGAGCCCAGGACGAGCAGGCACCAGGGCGCGGGGGCGGCGCTCTCGCCCGCGGCCTTCATCTCGCTCTCCGCCAGCCCGGCGGCGCGGGCGGTGATGTCGCGCGTGATGGCGCTGACGACGGCGCTGATGTCGGCGGCGGCGATGCCTTCGGCCAGCAGGCCTTTGGCCAGTGCCGGGAGCTGGTCGTGCGCGGCCCGCAGGGTCGCCGCGTCAGGCGCGGTTTCCACCGCATCGCCGATCGCCAGCGCGCCTCCGGCGCGCACGCGCAGCAGGGCCCGCGTGGTCAGCATGCCCAGCGGCCGGCCATGGGCGTCCAGCACCGCCAGGTGCCGCAGGCGCAGCCGGTCCATGCGGGCGATGGCGCGATAGAGCAGGGCGTCGGGCGCGATCCATTGCACCGGCGCGCTCATGAGGGCGCCGAGCGGCCGCTCCAGCGCCTGGGGGCCGAAGCGACCGACGGCATTGAGCAGGTCGCGTTCGGTGAGAATGCCGATCGCCTTGCCCTCGGCGTCCACCACCAGGCAGCTTCCCGAACGCTGCGCCTGCAGCCGCGCCACCGTCTCCTGCAGCGACGCCTGCGGCGAGGCCGTCAGGACCGGCGACACCATCACGTCGGCGACGCGATGGACGTAGGGAAACCCGTCCAGGCGCTGCAAGGCGGGATCGGGCGGCATGCTCACCAGCCCGCCGCCTGCTGTTCGCGCACGACGCGGCGGGCGGTGGCGGCGCGCGCCTGCGCATCGGCCAGGGTACGGTCGCCTCGCTCCCGCATCAGCGCCAGCAGATGCAGATAGACCTCCGCCGTCGCCAGCGCATCGCCCAGCGCCGTGTGGCGGCCGGCGATGGCGATGCCGTAGGCCCTGGCGACGGCTTCCAGATTGAGGTCGGTCAGCGATTGATCGAGGGCGGCGGCAAGCTGGACCGTGCACAGCGAGGCCGGGCGCTGCCAGCGTATGTCGGCGCGCCGCAGCTCGGTTTCCAGCAGCGTCAGGTCGAAGCCGATATTGTGGCCGACGATCACGCAGTCGCGCAGCATCGGCTCGATGCCGTCCCATTGCGCCGCCAGCGGCTGCGCCGCCATCGCCATGGCGTCGCTGATGCCGTGAATGGCGGTGGAGGCGGGCGGAATGGGTTCGCCCGGATCGAACAGGACGTCGATCATCTCGCCGCGCACCAGGGTCGCGCCCTGCAGGCGCACCGCCGCCAGGCTGAGCAGCCGGTCGTAGCCGACATTGAGGCCGGTGGTTTCGCAATCCAGCACCACGACGGTCAGCGCATCGAGCGGCGTATCGGGCCGCGGCGCCTGGCGCGGCGGCGGCCGCTCGTGCAGCTCCAGCGCCTGCGCCAGCCCCGTCGCGCCCGGGGCCGGCCCCTCGAAGGCGATCACCGTGCCGTCGTGGTCGGGCAGGGCGCGCAATCGCGCCTGGCGTTCCTCGCCGGAGACCAGCCGCAGCGAGGTTTCCAGCCCGGCGCCGCTGGCCAGTTGCGCCAGCGCCTCGTCCAGGCCGGTCCGCTCGATGACGTCGAAAACGCTGGTGCCGGTGCGCAGCTTTTCCGCGTCCAGCAGTTCGACCGCCGCCTGGTTGGCCAGCGACACCAGGCCATGGCGGGTGACGACGATGACCGGCTGGGGCAGGGCGCCCAGGATGGCAGCCAGTCGCGCCTGGCTTGCAGCCGAAGGCGTTGCACGGGAAACGAGCAGGGCGGCTGCCTGCTGCAAGCGTGCCAGGGCCGGGTCGAGGTCGCCGCGCGCGAAGCCCGGCGGCTTGGGTTCGGCGCTGCGGGCGGCCGCCTCGATCGCGTTCACCAGCCGGTCCAGTTGCCGGTCGCGTTCCGCTACGGCGGTGAGACGCAGCCAGCCAAGCGTGGCGGCCAGCACGAAGGCGATGGCGACGAGATAGAGCGCCCAGGAGCCGGCGCCGGCGGCCAGCGCGAGCAGGCCGGCAGCCAGAAGCAGCGCGAAAATCGCCAGGAAGGCTCCGACCAGCCTCGCCGTCCTCTGGCCGGCAGCCTGCGTCATGGCGCGGTCATTCGCCGCCAAGCAGATTCCTGGCGGTGGCTTCGGGCTGCAACTGGGCGCCGAGCCGCTGCGAGAAGGCCACGACGTGAAAGCGCACGGCGCCGAAGACGATCTCCTCGTCGAACTGGCGCATATTGGTGTGAATCGGCAGCGTTTCGAACAGCCGGCGGGCCGAATGCAGCGCGATCCGGTCCGCCAGCGGCGCCGCTGCCGGATCGAATTCCGCCTGCCGGACCTCGAATTCAGCGACTGCATCGTCCCAGCCTTGCGGGCGATGCGCGGGCACCGGATGCTGGTGCAGCACCTGGCGATAGAGGGCGGCCATGGCGGGCTTCAACCGGTCCGCCGCCGCCAGCGCCCGGGCCGACTCGAACAGCTTGGCCTCCACGATCAGAGTCAGGTCGGCCAGCACCGCGGCATAGCTCTCCCAGCGGCACAGGGTCAGGGCCTCGATGAAGGGTTTTTCGCGGAACAGCGACTGGCTGAAGGTGCCGGCTTTGCCGCGGCAATAGTCGATCGCGCATTTTTGCGCCACCAGGGCGGCGTTGCGGTCGAGGAAGGTGGCCAGGCTTGCGCGATCGTTGATCGCTTCGCCGTAAAACCAGTCACGGATCCGGTCGAGGGCATGCCGCAGCGCACCCGGACTTTTCGCGGACGCAGCATCGATTGCAGCTGTGGATTGATTTGAGGTCATGGCAGGCCGCGAATGAGTTGCAGGTCAGTTGTCATCAAAAGGTTCATCATGCTAACATGTTCGCACTACGAAACAAAAAACAGCTCGACCGAAACGGTCGGCAAAGGGGGAGGGAACAGCGCTAGAGAATCGTCGGCGCTTTGCCGGCTTACTGACAATCGGAATCTGAAGGCGAAACAGAACCCGGTCCCGGGTTCATGTCTACCCAACAACATGCTCGTGTTCGAATCCGAAAACGGCTTTAGGGGAGTAACAGCCAGATGAGCAGTCAGCATCTCACGCAGGAGCAGATGGACGCATACTGGTCGAGGACCAGGCGCCTGATGCTCATTCTTCTCGCCCTGTGGGCGTTCTTCAGTTTCGTCATCCACTTCTTCGCCACCCCGTTGAACTCGATCGTGATCCTGGGCTTTCCGCTCGGCTTCTACATGGCCGCGCAGGGCTCGCTGATCGCCTTCGTCGTGCTCTGTTTCTGGAACGCAAGCGCCCAGGACAAGATCGACGAAGAGTTCGGCGTCCGAGAAGATTAATCCGCACCGGGGGAAACGGTCATGGCGACCACCAATAAAGGCGATTTCATCAGCAACCTCGGGCGAATCTACGGGATCTACACCGGGGGCTTCATCGCGTTCACCATCGCGCTGGCGATACTCGAACAGCTCGGCGTGCCCAACGCCATCATCGGCTATCTGTTCGTGTTCCTGACCATCGGCGTCTACGCGCTGATCGGCTATCTTTCGCGCACGGCGCAGATTTCGGAATACTACGTGGCGGGACGGCGCGTGCCGGCCCTCTACAACGGCATGGCGACCGGCGCCGACTGGATGAGCGCGGCCTCGTTCATCTCGATGGCGGGCGGCCTCTACCTGCAGGGCTATGACGGGCTGGCCTACGTGCTGGGCTGGACCGGCGGCTACGTGCTGGTGGCGATCCTGCTGGCGCCGTACCTGCGCAAGTTCGGCCAGTTCACCGTGCCCGACTTCCTGGGGGTCCGCTACGGCGGCAACCTCCCGCGCGCCTGCGGCGTGCTGGTGCTGTTCTGCGCCTCCTTCACCTACGTGGTGGCGCAAGTGTTCGGCGTCGGTATCATCGCCTCGCGCTTCCTGGGCATCGGCTTCGAAGTGGCGGTATTCGTCGGCCTGGTCGGCATCCTGGTGTGCTCGATGCTGGGCGGCATGCGGGCGGTCACCTGGACCCAGGTGGCGCAGTACATCATCCTGATCATCGCGTACCTGGTGCCGGTGGTCTGGCTGTCGACCAAGAAGTACGGCATCCCCATCCCCGAACTGACCTACGGCCAGGCGCTGCAGCAGATCGCGGAACTGGAGCAGAAGCTGGGCATCGCCAAGGGCCACATGGCGGCCTTTGCCGACGCCACCGGCAAGTTCTCGTGGGAGCGCTTCATCAACTACTTCGCGCTGATCTTCTGCCTGATGGTCGGCACGGCGTCGTTGCCGCACATCCTGATGCGCTACTTCACCACGCCGAACGTGCGTGACGCGCGCAAGTCGGTGGGTTGGAGCATCTTCTTCATCTTCCTGCTGTACTTCACGGCGCCGGCCTATGCGGCCTTCGCCAAGCTGGAAGTGTACTCCAACGTGATCGGCCAGCCGATCGCCTCGCTGCCGGCCTGGGTGCAGAACTGGCAGCAGGTGGCGGGAATGGTCACCATCAGGGACGCCAATGGCGACGGCATCCTGCAGCTCGCCGAGCTGACGCTGAACCAGGACATCATCGTGCTGGCGACGCCGGAAATCGCCGGCTTGCCGTACGTGATTTCCGGTCTGGTGGCGGCGGGCGGCCTGGCGGCGGCGCTGTCCACCGCCGACGGCCTGCTGCTGGCCATCGCCAACGCGCTCAGCCACGACGTCTACTACAAGATGATCGACCCCAAGGCGAACACGAATCGTCGCCTGATTGTGGCGCGCGTGCTGCTGGTCGGCGTGGCCCTCGTGGCGGCCTATACCGCCTCGACAAGGCCCTCCGGCATCATCCAGATGGTGGCCTGGGCGTTCTCGCTGGCGGCAGCCGGCCTGTTCGCGCCCCTGGTCATGGGCATCTGGTGGAAGCGCACCAACTTGGTCGGTGCGACGGCCGGCATGCTGGTGGGTTTCGGCATCTGCCTGTTCTACCTGGTGATGACCAGGTATTTCCCGGCGGACTTCGAGGCCATGTTCGGCGTCAAGCTGTGGTGGGGCATCGCCAACATCTCGGCCGGCATCTTCGGCATCCCGCTGGCCTTCGTGGTGACCTATGTCGTCAGCCTGGCGACCTCGGCGCCGCCGAAGGAGATGATGGAGTTCGTCGACTCCATCCGCCGGCCCTCTGGCGCGGTGCTGCATGCCGGCGTGCAGGAATAGAGCGAAGCCGTACGCTTCGTGCTAGAAACGGGGCGCAGGATCTCCGGATCCTGCGCCCTTTCTTTTGTCTCCGCATTCCGGGCTGAGGATGGCCGACAGCAACATCTGGTGGGACTACTGGTACTTCCACCTTCCCAACTACGCCTTGGCGGTGATCTTCTACACCTTGCTCGGCCGCTTCGTGCTGAGCTTCATCGTGCCGCCGGATTCGCCCAACTACATCTGGCGCTGGTTCCGCCGCCTCACCGATCGCGTGCTGATCGGCGTGTCCTGGATCACGCCGCGCGCGGTAGCGGTGCGCTACCTGCCGTTGGCCGCCGCCTTCTGGATCGGCATGCTGCGGCTGGTCCTTTTCCTGGCGCTGGCGGGCATGGGGCTGGCCCCGACCCTGGCCGGCACCGCCGCGCGATAGGAGTCGCCCGTGTCGCCTCAGACTCTGCTGGTCGCGGTGGTGGCCTTGTCGCTCTTCAACGGGCTGTTCTCGCCCATGGTGGTGATCGCCTATCGCACCGTGCCGCTGTGGCTGCCCTATCTGTTTCCGGGCATCTCCGAACTGGTGATCGTCAGCGAATTCGTCTTCTACGTCGCCTCGCTGATCGTCGCCACCACCACCCTGCTGGTTTCCGGCGTCCCGGCGGCGCTGGTCGAGCGCCTGTTCGGCCTCGACAGCCGCACGGCCACGCTGCCGATGTATGCCTGGCTGGCGGGCGCCGCCTTCCTCAGCACGCCCGCGGTCATGGCGATCGCGGGCTAGCGGCCGGCCCGGCCGCCGTCCCGCGCCGGATCACCATTGCCGCCGGCCGCCGGCGGCAGCGAGCAGGGCCTGCCGGCTAGATGGACCGCATCCAGTACCTGGCCAATATTTCCGTGCGCCGCGCCTGCGGCTTCGCCGGGCTGGCGATCTTCACCACCATGTTCGGCATGGCCGGCGAGCCGGCGCTCAGCATCCGCATCGGCGCGGCCATGTTCGCGCTGCTGGGGCTGGTGCTGGGCTTCATGGCCTGGCGCGCGCCCCGGCGCGACTATCGCGACACCGAGCTGTGGATCATGCTCGACAAGGGCCGCGACCTGCCCGAAGGCTATCCGCCCGAAGTGATCTGCCAGGTGTTGCGCGACACTTATCTGCGCCACGCCGAACTGGCCGGCGTCATCGCGCTGGCGATGGGCCTGATCGCGCTGGTGCTGGTCGTCATCGGCTGAGGAATGGTAGGCCCGGCAGGATTCGAACCTGCGACATAACCGTTATGAGCGGCTCGTTCTAACCACTGAACTACGGGCCCGCCGGCAGCGCCTTCTTATCGGGCAAAACAAAAGGCCCGGCAAGAGCCGGGCCCGGTGTCGGCAGATCCGATCGCCTCAGGTGTCGAGGAAGGAGCGCAGCAGGCGCGAGCGGGAAGGATGCTTCAGCTTGCGCAGCGCCTTGGCCTCGATCTGGCGGATGCGCTCGCGGGTGACGTTGAACTGCTGGCCGACCTCCTCCAGCGTGTGGTCGGTGTTCATGCCGATGCCGAAGCGCATGCGCAGCACGCGCTCCTCGCGCGGCGTCAGGGTGGCCAGCACCCGCGTCGTGGTCTCGCGCAGATTGGACTGGATCGCCGCCTCGATCGGGATGACGGCGTTCTTGTCCTCGATGAAGTCGCCCAGATGCGAATCCTCCTCGTCGCCGATCGGCGTCTCCAGGCTGATCGGCTCCTTGGCGATCTTCAGCACCTTGCGCACCTTCTCCAGCGGCATGCCGAGCTTCTCGGCCAGTTCCTCCGGCGTCGGCTCGCGGCCGATCTCGTGCAGCATCTGGCGGGAAGTGCGCACCAGCTTGTTGATGGTCTCGATCATGTGCACCGGGATGCGGATGGTGCGCGCCTGGTCGGCGATCGAGCGGGTGATGGCCTGGCGGATCCACCACGTGGCGTAGGTCGAGAACTTGTAGCCGCGGCGGTACTCGAACTTGTCGACCGCCTTCATCAGGCCGATATTGCCTTCCTGGATCAGGTCGAGGAACTGCAGGCCGCGGTTGGTGTATTTCTTGGCGATCGAGATCACCAGGCGCAGATTGGCCTCGACCATCTCCTTCTTGGCCCGCGCCGCCTCGCGCTCGCCGTCCTGCACCGTCTTGACGATGCGGCGGAACTCGCTGATCGCCAGGCCGGTGGCGGTCGAGATCTCGCCCACCTCGGCGCGGATGACGGTGGCATCGGCGCCCTTGCGCTTGACGAAATCCTTCCAGCCCTTGGTGGTCTTCTTGCCCATCTTCTCGATCCAGTTGGGATCGAGCTCGTGGCCGAAATAGCTCTCCAGGAACTCCGCGCGCGAGACCTTGCACGACTCGGCCAGCCGCAGCAGCTTGCCTTCCATCTGCATCAGCTTGCGGTTGAGCTCGTAGAGCTGATCGATGAGCTGCTGGTGCCGGCCGGGGTTCAGCCGCACGTTCTCCATCGCCTCGACCATCCGCTTGCGCAGCACCTCGTATTTCTTCTCGAACTGCGAGGACGGCTTCTGGCCGCGGTTCAGCGTCGCCAGGCGGCGATTCTGGATCTTGGCCATCTCGCCGTAGATCTTGGCGATCTTGGAGAAGGTCTTCAGCGTCTCCGGCTTCAGCGATTCTTCCATCGCCGACAGCGAGACGTTGGCGGCTTCCTCGCCTTCCTCGCCCTCGCCGGCGGCTTCCGGCTCGGCGGCGGGGGCCGGGGCGGCGGCGGGCAGGGCGACATTGGTGTTGGCCGCGCCCGGGGCGCCGCCATAGGTCGCCTCCAGGTCGATGATGTCGCGCAGCAGCACCTTGCCCTCGACCAGCGCGTCGCGCCAGGCGATCAGGGCGCGGATGGTGAGCGGGCTTTCGCAGATGGCGCCGATGACCTTGAGCTGGCCTTCCTCGATGCGCTTGGCGATGGCGATCTCGCCCTCGCGGCTCAGCAGTTCGACGCTGCCCATCTCGCGCAGGTACATGCGGACGGGATCGTCGGTGCGGCCCAGCTCCTCCTGCTCGGCCGGCTCGGCCTCGGCCGCCGGCTTCTCGGCGACCTCTTCGGCGGCTTCCTCGGTCTCCTCGCTGTCGACCAGGTTGATGCCCATTTCCGACAGCATCGCCATGGTGTCCTCGATCTGCTCGGAGGACACCTCGTCGGGCGGCATGGCGGCGTTCAGCTCGTCGTAGGTGATGTAGCCGCGCTCCTTGCCCTTGGCGACGAGCTTCTTCACCCCGGCGCCCAGGCTGTCGAGCAGTGGGCTGTCGGTGGTGTCTTCGCTCTTGTCGGTGGCTTCGGTTTGCTGCTGGGCTGGTTTGGTTGCCATTCTCGTTCCTGAACCCTTCAAAAATGGCTTCAGCCGGGCCGCTCAGGGGGCCGACCCGGCGCGAAAAAGCCGTCCTTTATACTGGGCCGCCCCCGCCGGGGCCAGCCCGTTCCGCGTCCCCGCCAGCGCCTCAGGCGAAGCGGGAAAGCTGCATCTGCGCCTCGAACACCTGCTGCTTAAGTGCCTTCAAACGCTGCCAATTTTCTTCCGTCGGGCTCTCTTCCCAGGCGCGCATGGCGTCCTGCAGGGCGGCATCCTGCCCGTGCGGGGCGTTATGGATCGCCGCCGCCTCGCGCCAGGCTTCGGCCTGCGCCTCTTCCTCGCCGGCCAGCCGGGCCGGAAATTTGGCCAGCAGGTGCCGGCACAGCGGTTCGAGCCCCAGGTCCCGCAAATGGTCACCTAGTCTGCCATTTTCAACGTCGGCGGCCGGCGCCGGGTCCCTATTTTCGCCGTCTTCCCCGGCGTGATTCTCCGGCCGCGCCGCCCAGTCGAGCAGGGCGGCGATCAACTCCCGGTGGCGCGGCTCCGACACGCTCAGATGCGCCAGTTCCTCGGCCACCCGATGGATCAGGCCGGGCTGGCGCAGCAGCATGGCCAGCAGGTTCTTCTCGCCCAGCCCCTGCGGCGTGCCCGGCTTCTCGTCGATGGGCGGCGGCGGCACGGGGAAGCCGCGGTTGCGGGCCATGCCGGGACCGGGCGGGCGGGCGGACCGGGCGGGGCGCGACAGCCGGCCGAGCCGCTGGCGCCATTCGCTGCGGTATTGGAACTGGACCGCGGCATCGGCGATGGCGCTGGCCCGTTTCTGCAGCGCGGCCTCGAGGCTGGCGCGCCGCTCGGGCGTGTCCAACGGCCGGCCCTCGGTTTCCAGCCGCCAGACGATCTCGGCCAGGTTCAGGGCATTGTCGAGCAGGGCGCCGAACGCTGCCGGTCCGCGCGCCTTGATCAGGCTGTCGGGGTCCTCGCCCGTCGGCAGGGTGAGGAAGCGCAGGCTCTTGCCCGGCTTCAGCAGCGGCAAAGCGCGCTCGGCGGCGCGGGTGGCGGCCCGCATGCCGGCATTGTCGCCGTCGAAGCACAGATAGGGCTCGTCCGCCAGCCGCCACAGCAGCAGGATCTGGTCCTCGGTCAACGCCGTGCCCAACGGCGCCACCGCGCCCCGGAAGCCGGCCTGGTGCAGGGCGATCACGTCCATGTAGCCCTCGGCCACGATCAGCGGCGCGCCGTCATGCACGGCCGGGCGGGCGCGCGAGAAGGCGAAAAGATGCGCGCCCTTGTGGAACAGCGGCGTCTCGGGCGAATTGAGGTATTTCGGCTCGCCCTCGCCCATGATGCGGCCGCCGAAGGCGATGGCGCGCCCCTTGCGGTCCTCGATGGGAAACATCACCCGGCCGCGGAAGCGGTCGTAGGCGGGCCGCCCGTCGTCGGGATGGATGACCAGGCCGGCGGTGGCGATCAGCGTCTCGGGGCAATGGTCGGCCAGCAGCGCCTTGCGCAGCGTCTCGCGCTCGTCCGGCGCATGGCCCAGCCGGAAGTCGCGGATGGTCGCGTCGCTCAGCCCGCGCCGGCGCAGATAGTCCAGCGCGCCCGCGCCCGCCGGCGACCAGAGCTGGCGCTGGAACCACGCCGCCGCCTTCTCGACCACGTCCTGCAGGCTGGCGGCGACCTGCGCCCGCTCGCGCTCGGCGGGGCTGGCGACCGGCAGGGCCATGCCGGCGTCGCGCGCCAGCCGCTCCACCGCTTCGGGGAAGCTCAGCCCCTCGCTCTTCATCACGAAGCCGACCACGTCGCCATGGGCGCCGCAGCCGAAGCAGTGGAAGAAGCCCTTCTGGTCGTTGACGGTGAAGGAGGGGGTCTTCTCGTTGTGGAACGGGCAGAGGCCGGAATGCTCGCGCCCCTTGCGCTTGAGCGCCACGCGCCGGCCCACGATCTCCGACAGGGTCAACCGGGAGCGCAGCTCGTCGAGGAAATCGGGCGTGAACGCCATGCGCGCGGAGCAGCCCTCAATGACAGCGGAGATTGCCGATTGTGCCGGCAATCGCCCCGTTCTTCACGCCGGAAAAAGCGGGGATAACCTCGGAATCCTAGCCCAGGCTCTGCTTGGCCAGCGCCGCCGCCTTGGCGAAATCCATCTGGCCGGCATAGTTCTGCTTCAGCCAGGCCATCACCGCGCCCAGCTCCTTGATGCTCTTGGCGCCGGTGGCGGCGACCGCCTTCTTGATCGCCTCCTGCGTGCCGGCCTCGTCGAGCTGGCGCGGCATGAAGGATTCGATGACGGCGATTTCGTCCTTCTCCTTCTGCGCCAGCTCCGGCCGGTTGCCCTGCTCGTACATGGCGATGGAGTCGCGCCGCTGCTTGACCATGTTGCCCAGGAGCGTCAGCACCTCCTCCTCGGGAATGCCGCCCTGCACGCCGCGGGAGCGGGCGGCGATGTCGCGGTCCTTCAGCGCGGCCAGGATCAGCCGCACCGTCGACAGGGCGGTCTGGTCCTTCGACTTCATCGCCTCTTTCAAGGCCGCGTTCAGTTTCTCGCGCAGCATGGCACCTCCGGAAAGTCCCTGCCGCAGGCGGGGCCGTTGGAAGGCGGGGAGAATAGTCTTCTGCGCCTGCGATGCAAGCCCGCCCCGGATGGATCGTCCTGGCCACGCCGCAGGTCGGCTATGCGGCCGTTCCAGTCCTATATCCTTAAATATAAACAATGGTTTAGGCATGGCAGTCATGCACAGGCGCAATCCTTGACGGGGCGCGGTGCATTCTTTACAACGCCCGCGTTTGCCCGCTCCGCCGCGCGGGGTTCAGCCATACCGTCTGGATAAAATGGACCTTCCCAAGACCGAAGGCGCCGCGCTGCAGGCCGCGCCCAAACATGCCACGGCTGCGCTGGTTCTGGCCGACGGCACGGCTTTTTGGGGCAAGGGCATCGGCGCGCAGCGCAGCGCGGTCGGCGAAGTCTGCTTCAACACCTCGATGACCGGCTACCAGGAGATCATCACCGATCCCTCCTATGCCGGCCAGATCATCACCTTCACCTTCCCCCATATCGGCAATGTCGGCGCCAATGCCGAGGACGTCGAGACCACCTCGCCGGCCGCGCGCGGCGTGGTGCTGCGGCTGGACATCACCGATCCGGCCAACTGGCGCGCCACGCGCAAGCTCGACGAATGGCTGCGGGCCAACAACCTGCCCGGCGTCACCGGCATCGACACCCGCCAGTTGACCCGCCGCATCCGCGACCTGGGCGCGCCGACCGGCGTCATCGTCCATGGCGCGGCCGGCGCGCTCGATATCGCGGCGGCCGTGGCGCAGGCCAAGGCCTGGCCCGGCCTGGAAGGCATGGACCTGGCCAAGGAGGTCTCCACCCGCCAGACCTATGGCTGGGACGAGACGCAATGGGAACTGGGCAAGGGCTACGGCACGCTGAAGCAGCCCAAGCACCACGTCGTGGCCATGGATTTCGGCGCCAAGCGCAACATCCTGCGCTGCCTGGCCTCGGCCGGCTGCAAGGTCACGGTGGTGCCGGCCGATGCCAGCTTCGAGGACATCATGCGGCACAAGCCGGACGGGGTGTTCCTGGCCAACGGCCCGGGCGATCCGGCGGCGACCGGCGAGTACGCCGTGCCGGTGATCAAGCAGGTGATCGACAGCGGCCTGCCGACCTTCGGCATCTGCCTGGGCCACCAGATGCTGGCGCTGGCGCTGGGCGGCAAGACGCAGAAGATGGACAAGGGCCATCGCGGCGCCAACCACCCGGTCAAGGACCTGACCACCGGCAAGGTCGAGATCACCAGCCAGAACCACGGCTTCTGCGTGCTGCCCGAGACGCTGCCCGGAAACGTCGAGGTCACGCATGTCTCGCTGTTCGACGGCTGCAACGAGGGCCTGCGGCTGACCGACAAGCCGGTGTTCTCGGTGCAGTACCACCCCGAAGCCTCGCCCGGCCCGGAAGACAGCCACTATCTCTTCGACCGCTTCGTCGAGATGATCGAGAAGAACAAGAAACGATAACCACAGAGGCACAGAGACACAGAGAAGAACGTGATCGCGCGCGACCCGCTCACCGACAGGATTATCGGCCTGGCAATCGAGGTCCATCGTGAGCTGGGACCGGGCCTGCTCGAATCGGCCTATGAGGAATGTCTCTGTTACGAGCTTCAGCAGGCTGTCGTAGCCTTTGCCCGGCAGGTTGCCCTGCCGGTTGTCTACAAGGGCGTGCGATTGGATTGCGGATATAGATTGGATGTGGTCGTTGAAAACCAGTTGGTATTGGAGCTGAAAACGGTGGAACGACTGATGCCGGTGCACGACGCTCAAATGCTGACTTATCTCCGACTCGGCGGATTTCGCACCGGCCTGATCCTCAATTTCAATGCCGCCTTGCTGCGCGACGGCGTGAAGCGGCTGGTGCTGTGATGTCTTCCTCTGTGCCTCTGTGTCTCTGTGGTTTGCCTTCGGCAGATCGGAAAGCAGTCGGATAGTTCAATGCCCAAACGCACCGACATCAAATCCATCATGATCATCGGCGCCGGGCCGATCGTCATCGGGCAGGCGTGCGAGTTCGACTATTCCGGCGTGCAGGCGTGCCAGGCGTTGAAGGAGGAGGGCTACCGGATCGTCCTGGTGAACTCCAACCCCGCCACCATCATGACCGATCCGGGTCTGGCGCACGCCACCTATGTCGAGCCGATCACGCCCGACATGGTGGCGCGCATCATCGAGAAGGAAAAACCCGACGCCCTGCTGCCGACCATGGGCGGGCAAACGGCGCTGAACACGGCGATGGCGCTGGTGCGCGACGGGCGTCTGGCGAAGCTGGGCGTCGAATTGATCGGTGCGGATGCCGAAGCCATCGACAAGGCCGAGGACCGGCTGAAATTCCGCGACGCCATGACCAGGATCGGGCTGGAGAGCCCGAAATCGGAAGTCGTGCACAGTATCGAAGAGGCGCGCGCCGCCATCGACAAGGTTGGGCTGCCCGCCATCATCCGTCCCTCCTTCACGCTGGGCGGCACCGGCGGCGGCATCGCCTACAACCGCGACGAATTCTTCGACATCGTCGCCGGCGGGCTGGAAGCCTCGCCCACCACCGAGGTGCTGGTCGAGGAATCGGTGCTGGGCTGGAAGGAGTACGAGATGGAGGTCGTGCGCGATCGCGCCGACAACTGCATCATCGTCTGCTCGATCGAGAACGTCGATCCGATGGGCATCCATACCGGCGACTCGGTGACGGTGGCGCCGGCGCTGACGCTCACCGACAAGGAATACCAGATCATGCGCAACGCCTCGATCGCGGTGCTGCGCGAGATCGGGGTCGATACCGGCGGCTCCAACGTGCAGTTCGCGGTCAATCCCGAGACCGGCCGCATGGTGGTGATCGAGATGAACCCGCGCGTGTCGCGCTCCTCGGCGCTGGCGTCGAAGGCCACCGGCTTCCCCATCGCCAAGGTCGCCGCCCGCCTGGCGGTGGGCTACACGCTGGACGAGCTGGACAACGACATCACCGGCGTGACGCCGGCCAGCTTCGAGCCGACCATCGACTACGTCGTCACCAAGATCCCCCGCTTCGCCTTCGAGAAGTTCCCCGGCGCGGAAGCGCTGCTGACCACGTCGATGAAGTCGGTGGGCGAGGCGATGGCGATCGGCCGCTCGTTCCAGGAATCGCTGCAGAAGGCGCTGCGCTCGATGGAGACCGGGCTGACCGGGCTCAATGAAATCGAGATCAAGGACGCGCCCGACAAGGACGCGCTGGTCGCCGCCCTGGCGCGGCCGACGCCGGACCGGCTGCTGGTCATCGCCCAGGCCTTCCGCCACGGCCTGACCGTGGAGGAGGTGGCCGGCGCCTGCCGCTACGAGCCCTGGTTCCTGCGCCAGATCCGCGAGCTGGTGCAGGTCGAGGAGAAGGTGCGCGCCGGCGGGCTGCCGCCGGAGCGGCTGGAGCTGCTGGACCTGAAGAAGCGCGGCTTCTCCGATGCCCGTCTCGCCGAACTGGCCGGCGTGAAGGAGGCGGAGGTCGCCGCCGCGCGCGGCCGGCTGAACGTGCGGCCGGTCTACAAGCGCATCGACACCTGCGCCGCCGAGTTCGCCTCGCGCACGCCCTATCTCTATTCCGCCTACGAGGGCGACGGCATCAACGAGCCCGAATGCGAGGCCGATGTCAGCGAGCGGCGCAAGGTCATCATCCTGGGCGGCGGCCCCAACCGCATCGGCCAGGGCATCGAGTTCGACTATTGCTGCGTCCATGCCGTCTACGCCCTGCGCGAGGCCGGCTTCGAGACCATCATGGTCAACTGCAATCCCGAAACCGTGTCGACCGACTACGACACCTCCGACCGGCTCTATTTCGAGCCGCTGACGGCGGAAGACGTGGTCGAGCTGGTGCGCAAGGAGCAGACCAAAGGCCAGGTGCTGGGCCTGATCGTGCAGTTCGGCGGCCAGACGCCCTTGAAGCTGGCCGATGCGCTGGAGCGCGCCGGCATTCCCATTCTCGGCACCTCGCCCGACGCCATCGACCTGGCCGAGGACCGCAAGCGCTTCCAGGTGCTGCTGCAGGAGCTGAAGCTGCGCCAGCCCAACAACGGCACGGCGACCTCGCAGGACGAGGCCATCGCGGTGGCCGAGCGCATCGGCTATCCGGTGGTGATCCGCCCCTCCTACGTGCTGGGCGGGCGGGCCATGCAGATCGTGCACGACCGCACCGGGCTGGAGCGCTACACGCGCGATGCGGTCAAGGTCTCGGGCAGCAATCCGGTGCTGATCGATTCCTACCTCAACGACGCCATCGAGGTCGACGTCGACGCGCTGGCCGACGCCGACGGCCAGGTCTTCGTCGCCGGCATCATGGAACATATCGAGGAGGCCGGCGTGCACTCCGGCGACAGCGCCTGCTGCCTGCCGCCGCACTCGCTGCCGCCCGCGGTGATCGCCGATATCGAGCGCCAGACCGTGGCGCTGGCCACCGCCCTGCACGTGGTCGGGCTGATGAACGTGCAGTTCGCCGTCAAGGACGCCGACGTCTACATCCTCGAGGTCAATCCGCGCGCCTCGCGCACCGTGCCCTTCGTCGCCAAGGCCACCGGCGTGGCGATCGCCAAGATCGCCGCCCGGCTGATGGCCGGCGAGAAGCTGAAGGACATCGAAATCGCGCGCCAGACCGGCAAGCACATCGCGGTCAAGGAGGCGGTGTTCCCCTTCGCCCGCTTCCCCGGCGTCGACATCATCCTGGGGCCGGAGATGCGCTCGACCGGCGAGGTCATGGGCATCGACACCTCCTTCGGCCGCGCCTTCGCCAAGTCGCAGATCGGCGGCGGCACCAAGGTCCCGGTCTCGGGCGCGGTGTTCATCTCGGTGCGCGACGGCGACAAGCGCAACATCGTCGGCCCGGCCCGGCGCCTGCAGGAGCTGGGCTTCACCCTGGTGGCGACCCGCGGCACGGCCAAGTTCCTGCGCGAGGCGGGGCTGGAGGTGACGCAGGTCAACAAGGTGCTGGAAGGCCGCCCGCACATCGTCGACCTGATGAAGGACGGCGGCATCCAGCTGGTGTTCAACACCGCCGAGGGCGCGCAATCGATCGCCGACAGCTTCACCCTGCGGCGCACGGCGCTGATGAACAAGATCCCCTATTACACCACCGTGGCGGGTGCCCGGGCGGCGGTGGAGGGGATTGCCGCGATGCGGCAGGGCGCTCTTGATGCGTCTCCCCTGCAATCCTATTTTACGTCATCGTTCTAGATCTGGCTGGGGACAACCGGCCGGCTTACGGGCCGGTCGGGACATGCTAGGCTTTTCCGGCTTTTACCCGCTCTAACAGGAGGTTGGCGGCGTGGCGCTCGACAGGATTCCGATGACGCAGGACGGTTACCGCACGCTCGAAGAGGAGCACAAGCGGCTCAAATCCGTCGAGCGTCCGGCCGTCATCAAGGCGATCTCCGAGGCGCGCTCGCACGGCGACCTGTCGGAAAACGCCGAATACCACGCCGCGCGCGAACGCCAGAGCTTCATCGAGGGCCGCCTGGCCGAGCTCGAGGACGTCATCTCGCGCGCCGAGGTGATCGACGTCTCCAAGCTCTCGGGCAAGACGGTGAAGTTCGGCGCTACCGTCAAGCTGGCCGACGAGGACACCGACGAGAACGTCACCTACCAGATCGTCGGCGCGCACGAGGCCGATCTCAGCAAGGGCCGCATCTCCATCACCTCGCCGATCGGCCGCGCCCTGATCGGCAAGAGCGTCGGCGACACTTTCGAGGTGCAGACGCCCAGCGGCGGCAAATCCTACGAAGTGGTGGGCGTGAAATTCAAATAGGCCGGCGCGCTCCGGCCCCGCTCTCTTCGCGCCTCACTTCGAAGACCGCTCGAGCGGCCGGCATTCCGCCTGCGCGCCATCCGCATCCAGGCTGCATTCGATGGAATCGATGCGCAGCGCATAGCCGGCGCGCCCGCCAGCGGACGGATAGACGTAGAGACGCGCCTGCGACAGCGGCGGCACCAACTGCTCGCCGCGCAGCGTGCCCAGTTCGAACCTGGTGGACGTCACGGGCGATGCGTCGGGATTGGCCGCCCTGATGCCGAGCAGGACGCGGTTGGCGCTGTCGCCATAGAGCCAAAGCCGGTACCGGTCCAGCGCCTGGCTCGGCAGTTCGAACATCACAAGGCAAAAGGTTGCCGCGACGATCCCCAGCGCCACCAGGGCGCCGACGGCGAGGCGCCGCCGCAGGGCATGGACCAGGGCTGCCACCAGGAGGATCGCGCCGAGCGCCAGCAGGGCCAGGGCGAAGATGCCCAGGGTCAGCCGGTCGGTCAGCATCGTGGCTTCGCTCCAGATCGCCCAGCCGCACGGGCCGGCGACGGCCAGGATCGTCAGCCACCGGCCGAACCAGGACGGCAAAGCGGGCGGGCTGTCGGACAGATGACGGCCGAACGGCCGGCTCAATCGACCTGCACCGGCACGCCGGGCTGGTATTTGGAGGTGCGGATGCCCAGCGAGGATTTCACGTGGCTGACATTGGGCGCGGCGGTCAGCTTGGTGGTGAGGAATTTCTGGTAGGAGTCCCAGTCCTCGGCCACGATCTTCAGCAGGAAGTCGCTTTCGCCGGCCAGCATGTGGCATTCGCGCACCTGCGGCCAGGAACTGACCAGCGCCTCGAAGGCTTTCAGGTCCGCCTCCGCCTGGCTGGTCAGGCCGACCAGCGCGAAGACGGTCACGGTGTAGCCGAGCTGCTCGGCGTTGAGATCGGCGTGATAGCCGCGGATGAAGCCCGCCTTCTCCAGCGCCCGCACCCGGCGCAGGCAGGGCGGGGCGGAGATGCCGGCCCGCTTGGCCAGCTCGACATTGGTCATGCGCCCGTGTTCCTGCAGGTCGCTCAAGATGCGGCGGTCGATGCGATCCAGCTTCACACGGCTCATGGGGCACACTCCGTTTGGCCGTTCTATGCCAGAACCGTCCCTTGCGAGCAATAAAATTGCGTTTCCCGACGAAAGTTACGGTTAAATTGCTCCACAAGCTCTGATTTTTTCGCATGCTTGCGGCATTGTTGCACGGAACCTATGTTACTCCCCTCATTCGGGAGGGGCGGCTATGTCCCAGACGCATCACACCAAGGTCCTGATCATCGGCTCCGGCCCGGCCGGCTACACCGCCGCCATCTATGCCGCCCGCGCCAGCCTCAAGCCGATGGTGGTCCAGGGCCTGCAGCCCGGCGGCCAACTCACCATCACCACCGATGTGGAAAACTATCCCGGCTTCGAGTCGGTGATCCAGGGTCCCTGGCTGATGGAGCAGATGCAGAAGCAGGCCGAACATGTCGGCGCCCAGGTGGTGATGGACCTGATCACCGACATCGACCTGTCGCGCCGGCCGTTCGTGGCCATCGGCGACAGCGGCGACCGCTACGTGGCGGAGACGGTGATCGTCAGCACCGGCGCCAGCGCGCGCTGGCTGGGCATCCCCTCGGAGGAGACCTATCGCGGCGGCGGCGTCTCGGCCTGCGCCACCTGCGACGGCTTCTTCTTCCGCGGCAAGGAAGTGGTGGTGGTGGGCGGCGGCAACACCGCGGTCGAGGAAGCGCTCTACCTCACCAACCACGCCAGCAAGGTGACGCTGGTGCATCGCCGCGATTCGCTGCGGGCGGAGAAGATCCTGCAGGGCCGGCTGTTCGCCAATCCCAAGATCAGCGTGGTGTGGAACAGCGTCGTCGAGGAGATCGTGGGCGAAGGCCCGCCACCGGTGGTGACCGGCGTGCGCCTGCGCGACGTGAACAGCGGTGAGGAGAAGCTGGTGAAATGCGACGGCGTGTTCGTCGCCATCGGCCACACGCCCAACACCGAGCTGTTCCGCGGCAAGCTGAAGATGGACGCGGGCGGCTATCTGGTCGTCGAGCCGGGCACGGTCAATACCGACATTCCCGGCGTGTTCGCCTGCGGCGACGTGCAGGACAAGATCTACCGCCAGGCCGTGACGGCGGCCGGCACCGGCTGCATGGCGGCGCTCGATGCCGAGCGCTTCCTGGCGGCGCAGGAATTCGCCGCCCGCCAGGCGGCGCAATAGAAGAACGTAAGGGGGAAAGCGGGGCAGGGCCATGGACTGGGACAAGCTGCGCATATTCCACGCCGTCGCCGATGCCGGCAGTTTCACGCATGCCGGCCAGACGCTGAAGCTGTCGCAGTCGGCCATCAGCCGCCAGATCGGCGCGCTGGAGGAGCAGCTCGGCGTCATGCTGTTCCACCGCCACGCGCGCGGGCTGATCCTCACCGAGCAGGGCGAACTGCTCTATCGCACCGTGCGCGAGATGGCCGGCAAGGTGTCGATGACCGAGACGCTGCTGAAAGCCAGCCAGGACCAGCCCAGCGGCCGGCTGAAAGTGACCACCACCATCGGCCTGGGCTCGCTGTGGCTGACGCCGCAGATCCACGAGTTCATCAAGCTCTATCCCGACATCGACGTCGGCCTGCTGCTGTCGGACCAGGAGCTCGATCTCGGCATGCGCGAGGCCGACGTCGCCATCCGCTTCGCCATGCCGCGCCAGCCCGGCCTGGTGCAGCGCCATTTGATGCAGGTGCACAGCCACGTCTACGCCTCGCAGGAATACATCGCCCGCAACGGCAAGCCGGAGACCGTCAGCGACCTCGACCGCCACCACCTGATCATCTTCGGCGAGGACGCGCGCGCGCCGGTCGACGACATGAACTGGCTGATGCGCGAGGGGCTGGACGAGGGCAGCGAGGCCAACCGCCATGTCGTGCTGCGGGTGAACAACATCTACGGCATGTTCCGCGCCTGCGAGAGCGGGCTGGGCATCGCCTCCATTCCCGACTATCTGGCTCGGGAATCGCCCAAACTGGTGCGGGTGCTGCCGCAGGTCCCCGAACGCACCATCGACGTCTATTTCACCTACCCGGAGGAGTTGCGCCACTCCAAGCGCGTGGCCGTATTCCGCGATTTCCTGCTGAAAAAGGTCGCCGAAACCGCGTTTTGATTTTTTGACATAGGCATGCTGCGAGCGCAGGTCTGAATTGCCCAAATTTTGATAGTAAACCAGGGGCAAAGGACTATTTATCAATCAAGTTCTGTTGCGTCGCAGCACTGCTGCCCACGGAACTTGGGGCCCCGGCGCGAGTTGGGGCCAAGGATCTCTCGATCCTACGTCTCCCAGACGTGAAGCCTCCCTGTTTGACTTACCCCTAAGCCTTTGGCTTAGGGGTTTTTTTTGCCTTTTCGACGGCCCCGGCCGGCAGCACCGAAGCGGTCTGCTGGCCGATCCGCGGCGCCCCGCCCTGGCTGGCGGCCCGCTTGCCGTCGAACGAGACCGGTGCATGGGTGAAGGCGGTGCGGCCATCCACCGACCGGTCGAGAATTCCGAGCGCCTGGGTCTGGGATTCGGCCAGCACCTCGTCGACCCGGTTGATCGGTCCGCCCGGCACGCCAGCGGCGTCGAGCCTGGCGGCCCAGTTCTCCTTGGTGTCGCCCTGCATGATCTGCTGGATCATGCCGACCAGTTCCTCGCGATGGGCGGCGCGCGACTTGTTGTCGACGAAGCGCGGATCGGTGGGCCATTCCGGCCGGCCCAGCACTTGGCAGAAGCGCGCCCACAGCCGGTCGTTGCCCGGCGTCACCATCAAAGGCCCGTTGGCGGTCTCGAACGCCTGGTAGGGCGTCAGGCTGGCATGGCCGGTGCCCTGGCGCTGCGGCAGCTTGCCGGAGGCGGTGTAGGAAGCGACATGGGTGCTCATCCACATCAGCGCCGTCTCGAACAGCGAGGTGTTGACGATGCAGCCCTTGCCGCTGCGGGCGCGCTCGACCAGGGCCGCGAGAATGCCGATCGCCGTCCACATGCCGGTGCCGTAGTCGATCACCGAGG
This sequence comes from Reyranellaceae bacterium, assembly GCA_050181585.1. Classification (GTDB taxonomy): domain Bacteria; phylum Pseudomonadota; class Alphaproteobacteria; order Reyranellales; family JAQSWP01; genus JAQSWP01. The sequence continues at coordinate 36,351 of JBFXDA010000015.1, read as the reverse complement.
CGCCGAGGCGGGCGGGCGGGCCGGAAGGATCGCCGTTGACCGAGATCAGGCCGGAGAAGGCCTGCAGCAGCGGCTCGTAGCCGGGCTTCTTCGCCAGCGGCCCGACATGGCCGAAGGCGGAGACGTCGGCGTAGACCAGGCGCGGGAAGCGCGCCAGCATCGCCTTGCCGTCGAGGCCGAACTTCTCCATCACGCCGGCGCGCATGTTGTGCAGGTAGACGTCGGCCGCGCCGATCAGCGCGATCAGCGCCTGGCGCTGCGCCTCGTCGTCGAGATCGACCACGGCCGATCGCTTGCCGCGGTTGATGGCGACGAAATTGACCGACGACTCGTCGATGAAGGGCGGGCCCCATTGCCGGCAATCGTCGCCCGAGGGCCGCTCGATCTTGATCACCTCGGCGCCGAGATCGGCCAGGATCTGGCCGCAGAACGGCCCGGCCAGATTGGCGCCGAACTCGACCACCTTGATGCCCTGCAACTGCATGACGTTTGTCCCGTGATTTCCTGGCCCGATGCTAGCGCAGGTCGGGACACAGGTCGAACGCCAGCCGCACCACAGAGAGCGTCCAATGATGAGCGATGCGCTTACCTAAATCCGTCATCACCCTAAATTCGTCATCACCCGGCTTGACCGGGTGACCCATGTTTGCATTGGTCAAGATGATGCTGGGGAAGATCGGAGCGGCCGCGCGATGGGTGGCCCGGTTAAACCGGGCCATGACGATAAGAGGAAATGATCGCCGTGCCGCCGTGGTTCAATCAGCGGGATTACATGAACAGCCGTTCGCCGGCCATGTCCTTGTAGAGATGCGCCACCTGCTCGCCGTAGCCGTTGTAGAGCAGGGTCGGCACGCGCTCCTCGCTGCCCAGCGGTTTTTCCGTCGCCTGGCTCCAGCGCGGATGCGCCACCTCGGGATTGACGTTGGCCCAGAAGCCGTACTCGGAGCCCTGCAGCGTCTCCCAGAACGAGCGCGGCCGCTTGTCGGTGAAGGTGAAGCGCACGATCGACTTCACCGACTTGAAGCCGTATTTCCACGGCACCGCCAGCCGCAGCGGCGCGCCGTTCTGCTTGGGGATGGGCTTGCCGTAGAGGCCGGTGGCGATGAAGGCCAGCTCGTTGGTCGCCTCGGCCACGGTCAGGCCCTCGGTATAGGGCCAGGGATAGAGGAAGTCGCGCTGGCCCGGCGCCATGCGCACGTCCTTGAAGGTCTGCATCTGCAGGTACTTGGCGCTGCCCAGCGGCTTGGCCATGTCGACCAGCGCCTTCAGCGCGAAGCCGCTCCATGGCACCGCCATCGACCAGGTCTCGACGCAGCGATGGCGGTAGAGGCGCTCCTCCAGCGGCATTTTCGCCAGCAATCCGTCGATGCCGATCTCCATCTCCTTCTCGACCATGCCGTCGATCTTCACCGTCCACGGCCTGATCTGCAGGCGGCGCGCATCGGAGACGATCGACTTGTCGGTGCCGTATTCGTAGAAATTGTTGTAGGTGATGGCCAGGCGCTCCTGGGTGACCGGCCGGTCGAGCGTATAGGCCTCGTTGCGCTTGACCGGATAGAGCCCGGCGGAGGGATCGCCCTCCTGCGCCCGCAGCGGCGCGGCCAGCAGCGCCGAAGCGGCCAGGATCGAGCCGCCGGCGGCGCCTTTCAGCCATTGCCGCCGGTCGAGATAGAGCGCTTCCGGCGTGGCCGCGGAGTCGGGCAGTTCCCAGCTCCGCCTGCGCTTGATCAGCATATTCGAACCTCCGACCTTTCTCCCCTCGATCTAGGGCGTGCCCCCACCTCGCGGCAAGTCACCATGCCGTGAGCCGGGTCTCAGCGCGCGGCGTTGCCGGCCAGCGGATCGTCGCGCCGCAGGCCCAGCCACACCAGCACTTCCAGCATCAGGAACATGGGCGCGATCAGCGCCTGCAGCAGGTTGCTGACCAGCGCCGGCCGCTTGCCCTCGAAGACGTGGCCGACGAGCTGGAAAATCCAGCCGCCGACGAAGGCGATGGCGAAGACGGTCCAGCCCGTCGCTTCGCTGGTGCGCGTGGCGATCCACTCGCCCAGGTACCACATCGGCACCACCGGCACGAGCAGGGCCAGCGCCAGGCCGCGATCCAGCGCCAGCCAGAAGGCGAAAGCCGCCAGCCCGACCAGCAGCCCGGCGCTGACGGTCGCGCCCATGAGGTCGAAGCGCAGCCAGCCCAGCGGCACGAACAGCGAGAAGATGATGGCCGGAATGCCGATGAAATGCGTGGCGCGGTTGCGCACGTCGCGGTGGTAGCTGGCGTACATGGCGAGCTGGCGCTCGAAGAAACTGGCGGCCATGGCGTCCTCCGGAATTTGCGCCAGTCTAGCGCAAACCCCGGAAGGCCCCAAACCGGCAGCGGCTTCGGTGTTACGCCGCCGCGGTCGCCTGCTGCCGCGCCCGGTCGGCCAGCTTGCCGCCCAGCTCCTGCAGGTGGTCGAACTCGGCATGGTAGGTGCCTACGCCGAAGCTGAGCGAGCGGATCTCGACGATCAGCCCGGCCATCTCGGCTTCCGGGATCAGCGCCTGCACCTCGTCCCAGCCGCGCCAGCCGGCGCGCGCGTCGAAACCCAGGATCTGGCCGCGCCGCGAGGAGATCAGCCGCTGCACCTTGGCCGTGGCCTCGTTGGGCACCTGGAAGGTGACCTTCAGGATCGGCTCCAGCAGCACCGGTTCGCATTTGGGCATGGCCTCGCTCAGCGCGATGCGCGCAGCCTGGCGGAAGGCCTGCTCGGAACTGTCGACGCTGTGGAACGAACCGTCGGTCAGCGTCACCGACACGTCGACGACGGGAAAGCCCAGCGGCCCCTGTTTCATGAAGTCGCGCACGCCGGCTTCGACGCCGGGGATGTACTGGCGAGGAATGGCGCCGCCGACGATGCTCTCGGCGAAGACGATGCCGCCGCCGCGCGGCAGCGGCTTGATGTCGATATGCACGTCGCCGAACTGGCCGTGGCCGCCGGTCTGCCGCTTGTGGCGGCCGTGCTGGCTCATGGCGCGGCGGATGGTTTCGCGATAGGCAACCTTGGGTAGCGCCGCGTTGACCGGCACGTTGAAACGGCTGGCCAGCCGCTCGATGGCGATCTGCAGATGGATCTCGCCCTGGCCCGACAGCACCAGTTCGCTCGATTCGGGCCGGTGCTCCAGCGTCAGCGCCGCATCCTCCTCGCGCAGCTTGTGCAGGGCGGCGGAAAGCTTGACGTCGTCGGTGCGGTTCTTGGGCGCGATGCATAGCGAGAAGACCGGCGTCGGCGCCAGCGGCCAGTCGGCGACCGGCTCGATGCCGCCATCGCCCAGGCGCTGGCCGGTGCCGATGGCTTCGAGCTTGCCCAGCCCCACGATCGCGCCGGGGCCGGCCTGGGCGATCTTGCTCTGCTGGCCGCCCTGCAGGCGGTAGAGCCCGCCGATGCGCTGGCCGCCGATCGTCTGGCCGTCGGCCAGCGCGCCGCGCCAGATGCGCGCCAGCGACAGCTTGCCGGTATGCGGCTGGTGCAGCGTCTTGAAGACCTCGACGCTGCTGGCCGAGCCGTTGAAGCCGCGGCGCTGGGCGGTCTCCTCGGCGGTCGGCACGTCGTGCCGCAGCGCCTTCCACAGGCGCTGGACGCCGTGGTCGCGCTCGGCGCTGCCCAGCAGCACGGGCACGATCAGCTCCTTGCCGAATTCCTCGCGCAGGTCGCGGTAGATGGTGCTCTTCTCCGGCGCCACGTCGTCGAGCAACTGCTCCAGCAGCCGGTCGTCGTAATCGGCCAGCGCCTCCAGCATCTCGCGCCGGGCCTCGCTCTCGCGCGGCAGCATCTCGGCGGGCATCTCGATCAGGTCGGAGGGCCGGCCGGGCTGGTAGCGATAGGCGCGCTCGCTGACCAGGTCGACATAGCCGGTGATCTCCTCCACCCCGTCCTTGCCGCTCTTGCGGATCGGGATCTGGCGCAGCACCAGCTTGCGGCCGGACACCGTCTGCAATGCCGCCAGCAGGTCGCGCACGCGCGCGGCGGCGTTCTCCATCTTGTTGACGAAGATCAGATGCGGGATATGCCGTTCCTCCAGCAGGCGCAAGAGCGGCGCCAGGGCTATGACGCGCGCCGGGTCGGGCTCGCACACCACTACGGCGGCGTCGGCCGCCATCAGGGCGCCGGCCGCCTCGTGCTGGAACTCGATCGAGCCGGGGCAGTCGATGAAATGGAAGGTCTCGCCCATCCAGTCGGCCTGGGCGACGTTGACGTCGATGGTCATCTGCCGGGCGCGGGCCTCGGCGCTGGTGTCGCCCAGCAGGGATTTCTCGCGGACGCTGCCCTTGCGGGGCAGGGCGCCGGCGGCGAACAGCAGGCTTTCCATCAGACTGGTCTTGCCGCTGAGATAGGGGCCGCACAACGCCACCGCGCGGGGTCCCCTGCCGCTTCTGGTTTCCTTCGCATTTGCTGGATCTGTCATGGCCGCACCTCCCTGTCGCGGAGTCGATGGTCCGCGAATAAGCCCGGTCGGCCGGCGTGACGCGCTACACCTGACTCGGAGACCGGCGCCGGGTGCTGTCGTACGGAGGAATGCTTTCACTGTCCTTCGATGGCGTCAACTGCGCGCTCGTTCTGCATAGCGGGTTGTAAAAACGGCCAGTCATTCGATTCATCCTTGATCTGCCGATTGCGCGGGGGCTCTAATATTGCGTCGCGTTTGCCGATACGGCCCGGCGCGAGCCTTCGACGCTCGCGCCGGCATGCGGCGGGGTCGCACGACAAGGACCGCCAGCCGGCAGTCTCCGGCACGGAAAGAGTCCGCTTGGGTGAGGAGCAGGCGCGTGAGACAGCAACGCGTGACGCAGCAGGCGATCGTCTTCGCCATTTTCCTGGTTCTGTTCGCCGTTTTCGCGCTGTTCCTGCCCGGGTTCTTCAGCGCGGCGAACATGCTGACGCTGCTGCAGAACGTGGCGATTCTCGGCATCCTGGGGCTGGGCATGGCGATGGTGGTGATCGGCCGCGGCATCGACATCTCGATGATCGCCGCCCTGGCGGTGCCGCCGGGCCTGGTGCTGCAGATGGTGCAGAACGGCTACAGCCCGTCGATCGCCGTGCTGGCGGCGCTGGCGCTGGTGGTGGCGTTCGGCCTGGTCAATGGCTGGCTGGTCGCCTACGCCGAAGTGCCCTCGCTGTTCACCACCCTGGCCTCGGGGCTGTTCCTGGCCGGGCTGGGGCAGGTGTCGTTCTTCCAGCTCGACGTGGTGCAGTGGCCGGCCGCGCTCGACGGGCTGGGCTGGTTCGGCCGCGGCGGCATTCTGGGCGTGCCCATGCCGGTGGTGATGTTCGGCATCGCCGCACTGGTCGTCGCCCTGTTCCTGCGCCAGACGCGGCTGGGCGCCTATATCTACGCCATCGGCGACAACCCGTTCGGCGCCCGCACCACCGGCATCCCGACCCGGCCGGTGATCGTGCTGCAATACGTGCTGGCGGCGCTGATCGCCGGCTTCGCCGGCTTCGTGATGGCGGCCTCGATCAACTCGATGCCGACCCGCATCTACAACTCGACCATGATCTACGACGTGATCCTGGTGGTGGTGCTGGGCGGCATCGGCCTGTCGGGCGGCCGCGGCGGCGTGCCCAACGTCGTCATCGGCACGCTGCTGATCGGCACCATGCTGAACGGCATGACCATCCTCGATTTCTCCTACTCGGCGCAGAACCTGGTCAAGGGCGTGATCCTGCTGGTCGCCATTCTCGCCGACTCCTTCCTCAATCCGCGCAACGAGGAGACCGCGCAGCAGGGAGACATCTGACCGACTACCTTGGCGTATCGAACCGAAAAACACGGAGGAAACCACATGCGAAGCAAGACAAGCGCAATGGCGAAGCGGATCGTGGCCGGCATGGCCGTGGCCGCCGGGATGATCGGCCTGTCGCAAGCCGCGCTGGCCCAGGGCAAGGGGCTCGACGAGCCGTTCCGCGCCGGCTACCTGAAGGCGCTGGAAGGCAAGACCGTGGCCTACGTGCCGGTGGCGATGGGCTTCGACCTGGCCCAGGGCTGGCTGCAAGGGCTGAAGAAGGAGCTCGATCCCTTGGGCGTCAAGGTGGTGGTGCGCGATCCCAACTGGAACACCAATGCCGGCGCCCAGGCGGTGACGACGCTGATCTCGGAAAAGCCCGACGTCATGATCATCCATAACCCGGACGTGCAGACCTATGCCCGCCTGCTGCAGCGGGCGGAGAAGGACGGCATCCACGTCATCCAGATCAACATGCGCTCGAGCTATCCGACGGCGGCCTATGTCGGCGCCGACTGGATCGAGATCGGCGAGAAGGTGACCACCGCCGTGGTCAATGCCTGCAAGGGCAAGTCGAACAAGATCGCCATCATGCAGGGCCAGCTCTCCGCCGCCGCCTCGGCCTACACGCTGAAGGGCGTCGAGAACATCCTGGCCAAGAACCCGGACGTGAAGGTGGTGTCGAGCCAGGCGGCCGACTGGGACGCCAACAAGGCCAAGGGCATCGCCCAGACGGTGCTGAAGCAGCATCCCGATCTGTGCGGCATCGTCGGCTTCTGGGACGGCATGGATATCGGCACGGCGGCGGCGATCAAGGAAGCCGGGCTGCAGGGCAAGGTGTTCCTGGCCACCTCCGGCGGCGGCGAGCAGAAGGGCGCCTGCGACCAGGTGCTGAACGGCTCGTTCGACTACGACCTCAGCTACGACGTGCCGACCCAGGCCTCGACCATGGCGGCGATGATCAAGTTCCTGGTGCAGTCCAAGGTCAAGCCGGGCGACGCCCAGACCTCGATCTACACCACGCTGATCCCGATCACCAAGGAGAACGCCGGCAAGCCCGGCACCTGCTGGACGCTGAACAAGACCTAGGACGTCGTGCGAATTTCGGCGGGCCGGCCTGCGGGCCGGCCCGTTCCGCCTCTCTTTCCGGTTTAGTCGAGCGGGTTTTCCATGCGCGAGACACTGACGCGGCTGCGCTACAAGTACTGGCCGGACCACCTGCTCGGCGAGATCCTGTCCAAGCGCTGGACCGAGACCGGCGTGCCGGTGATCGTGCTGCTGGCGGTGGTCTTCGTGCTCAGCCGGCTGATGGACGGCTTCTTCGCGCCCGCCATCCTGGCCGACACCGCCCGCCAGGCCAGCGAGATCGGCTTCATCGTCTTCGGCATGGCGCTGGTGATGATCGTGGGCGGCATCGACCTGTCGGTCGGCTCGATGTTCGCGCTGACCAATTTCTTCGCGCTCTACCTGATGCACGTGCTGGCCTGGCCGATGGCCGCCGCGGTGCCGGCGACGCTGGCGTTCGGCGCCGTGCTGGGGGCGGTCAACGGCATCCTGGTCGGCTATTTTCGCCTGCGCGCCTTCATCACCACCCTGATCACCCTGATCATCTATCGCGCGCTCTACGACCTGCTGATCTTCGACTACTCGACCCAGATCGCCGCCGGCTTCCCCGATTCGCCGGCCTGGGACTTCCTCGGCACCGGCGACGTCTATGGCGTGCCGTCGGTCGCCATCGTCTATGTCGCGCTGGCGATCTTCGGCCACGTCTTCCTGACCCGCCTGCGGCCAGGCTGGCACATCACCGCCATCGGCGGCTCGCGCCGCTCGGCCTACAATTCGGGCATCGCCGTGCGCCGCACCATCGCCATGTGCTACGTCGCCAGCGGCGTGCTGTCGGCGCTGGGCGGCATCTTCTTCGCCTCGCGGCTGGCGACCACCGGCGGCGATATCGGCGTCGGGCTGGAAGTGCTGGTGCTGACGGCGGCCGTGCTGGGCGGCATCAGCCTGGGCGGCGGCAACGGCTCGGTCACCAAGGCGGTGGTCGGCACGCTGATCGTGCTGCTGATCACCAACAGCCTGGTGTCGCTGTCGGTGCCCGGCGGGGTCAACCGCATGGTGCTGGCCGGCATCCTGCTGCTGGCGGCGGTGATCGACATACGCTGGCTGAAGAACCGGCACCGCATCATCAGCAAGGTCTATGTCGCGCCGTCCTACCACGACATGCCGGAGCTGCCCTCGACGGCGCCCGACAGCGGCACGGCCTGGGCGCAGAACGACAAGCTGCGCGACGTCGAGGCCATCGGGCTGGGCGAAATCGAGGCGCCGGAGGACGTGCTGCTCGACCGGCACGACAATCTCTTTGCCGGCTCGCGCCACGGCGACATCATCCGTTTCTTCCCGCCCGACTACAAACGCTGGGAGGTCTACGCCCATATCGGCGGCCAGCCGCTGGGCATGGCCTTCGACCGCCAGGACAATCTCTATGTCTGCATCGGCGGCATGGGGCTCTACCGCATCACGCCCGAGCGCAAGGTCGAGAAGGCGACGGACGAGACCAACCGCAGTTGGAGTTCGGTCACCGACGACAGCCGCCTGCGCCTGGCCGACGACCTCGACATCGCCGAGGACGGGCGCATCTTCTTCTCCGAGGCGACGGTGCGCTACGAGATGCACGAATGGCCGGTCGACGGGCTGGAGGCGCGCGGCAATGGGCGCATCATCTGCTACGACCCCAACACCAACGCCACCCACACCGCCGTGCGCGGCCTGAAATTCCCCAACGGCATCTGCATCGCCGGCGACGGCCAGTCGATCCTGTTCGCCGAGACCTTCGGCTGTTCGGTCAAGCGCTACTGGTTCGACGGGCCGAACAAAGGCAAGGTCGAGGTGGTGATGGAGAATCTGCCGGGATACCCGGACAACATCAACCTCGCCTCCGACGGCAATTACTGGCTGGCCATGGTCGGCATGCGCTGCCCCGCGCTCGACCTGGCCTGGCGCATGCCCGGCTTCCGCAAGCGCATGGCCAAGCGCGTGCCGGTCGACGAATGGCTGTTCCCCAACATCAACACCGGCTGCGTCGTCAAGTTCAACGAAAAGGGCGAGGTGCTGGAATCGCTGTGGGACCTGGGCGGCCTGCACCATCCCATGATCACCTCCATGCGAGAGCACAAGGGCCATCTCTATCTCGGCGGCATCCTCAACAACCGCATCGGCCGCTACAAGCTGGAGGGCGCGGATCCCAATTACGTGCAGTACGACCGGCGCTGGGGGAAGGGCCGATGATCCAGGCGCTGAAATCCCTGTCGAACCGCTTCCTGGGCCGCGGCGAGGCCGCCATCACCGTGCCGCCGATGGACGGCGCGCTGAAGGCCAACCGGCTGATCGAGGACGCCGAGCTGCTGGCCACGTTCGACGATCCGCAGGACATGGCCAGCGACGGCAAGTCGCTGCTGATCGCCGACGGCAACAAGGTCTTGCGCTGGCAAGGCGGCGAAGTTGCGTCTTTTGATAAACCAGTGACGGCGCTGGCCTGCCTGTCGGATGGCGGGCTGGTCGTGGCGCTGGCGGGTACCGAAATCCGCATCAAGGGCGGCGCGCGGGACGGCAAGAGCTGGAATTCCGCCGCCGGCAAGCCGTTCGTGGCCATCAACGCGCTGTCGGTCGGCGCCAATGGCGCGATCCGCGCCACCGACGGCTCGCGCGAGTATCCGGCCGAGCAATGGTGCCGCGACCTGATGGAGCTGGGGCATACCGGCCGCGCCATCGTCATCGACGCCGGCGGCGAGGCGCGCGAGATCGCCGGCGGCCTGCATTACGCCTTCGGCGCCTGCGAGGCGGACGGCGACGTCTGGGTCAGCGAGAGCTGGCGCCATCGCGTCGTGGCCTATGCGGCCGGCGGCGGCAGGGGCCACGCCGTGGTCGACCGCCTGCCGGGCTATCCCTCGCGGCTGACGCCGGCCAAGGGCGGCGGCTTCTGGCTGACCGTGTTCGTCACCCGCACGCTGCTGGTCGAGTTCGTGCTGCGCGAGCACGGCTATCGCCGGCGCATGATCGACGAGATCGACCCGCGTTACTGGGTGGCGCCGGCTTTGACCACGGGCAACACCTTCCTCGAGCCGCTGCAGGGGGCGCATATCAAGACCATGGGCGTGCTCAAGCCCTGGGCGCCGCCGCGCTCCTACGGACTGGTGATCCGTCTGGCGCCGGACGGGCTGCTGCGCTACTCGCTGCACAGCCGCGTCGACGGCAAGAATCACGGCGTGGTGGCGGCCGTCGAACTGGACGGTTTCCTCCATTTGCTGGCCAAGGGACCGAAGCGGCTGCTGCGCCTGTCGATCGCCGATGCCGAGCGGAGTCTGGGGCTATGACCGAGGCGATCCTGGAGCTGCGCAAGGCGACCAAGAAATATGCCGGCGTGCCGGCGATCGAGGACGTCGACTTCACCCTGCGGCGCGGCGAAATCCACGCCCTGGTGGGCGAGAACGGGGCGGGCAAGTCGACCCTGACCAAGGTCATGGCCGGCGTGGTGCCGCTGACCTCGGGCGAGATGGTGGTCGAGGGCAAACCGGCCAACCCGCGCACCCCCAACGAGGCGCGCGAGCTGGGCGTCGCCATGGTGTTCCAGGAGAACAGCCTGGTGCCGACCATGACGGTGGCGCAGAACCTGTTCCTGGGGCAGGAGAAATATTTCAACCGGCTGCGCGGCATCTATATCGCCGCCCAGCAGTTCCTGCAGTCGCTGAACTTCGACGTGGCGCCGACGGCCACGGTCAGCCTGCTGGGCGCGGCCAAGAAGCAGATGGTCGAGATCGCCCGCGCCGTGCTGCACAATGCGCGCGTCATCATCTTCGACGAGCCCACCGCCAGCCTGACGCCGGAGGAGAAGAAATATTTCTTCGACCTGATGCTGGAGCTGAAGAAGCGCGGCGTGTCCATCATCTTCATCTCGCATGCGCTGGAGGAGGCGCTGTTCATCTCCGACCGCATCACCGTGCTGCGCGACGGCAAGCACGTGGTCACCGACGACACGGCCAAGTTCGACCGCGCCCGCATCGTGCAGGCCATGGTCGGCCGCGACCTGTCGCAGACTGTCTACGGCCAGCGCAAGACCGGCGTGCGCCCGGCGGGCAAGCGGGTGCTGTCGGTGCAGAATCTGCGCATGGCCTCGATGGTGAAGAACAATTCGCTGTCGGTGTTCGCCGGCCAGGTCACCGGCGTGTTCGGCCTGGTGGGGGCGGGCCGCACCGAGACCTTCAAGGTGGTGGCCGGCGTCATCAAGCGCGATTTCTTCCATGGCGGCGAGGTGCTGCTGCACGACAGGCCGGTGCGCTATCTGGTGCCGGCACCGGCCATCCGCGACGGCATCGCCTACGTCACCGAGGAGCGCAAGGTCGAAGGCTTCTTCGAGACCATGTCGATCTCGCGCAACATCTACATGGGTTTCCTGGCCAAGCTGCGCGGCAAGCGCAAGCTGGTGTCGAACCGCGAGGCGGCCAGCGTCGGCGAGAAATGGATCAAGGCGCTGAACATCCGCGCCATCTCGGGCGACGCCAAGGCGGTGGAGCTGTCGGGCGGCAACCAGCAGAAGGTGGTGATCGCCAAGTCGCTGGTGCAGGAGCCCGACCTGATCATCTTCGACGAGCCGACGCGCGGCGTCGATGTCGGCGCCATCTCCGAGATCCACCGCCTGATCAACGACTTGGCCGATGCCGGCAAGGCGGTGGTGGTGATCTCCTCCTACCTGCCGGAGGTGATGGCGCTGTCGGACCGGCTGCTGGTCTGCCGCCAGGGCAAGGTGGTGGAGGAATTCTCCGGGCTGGAAGCGACCGAGGAGAAGGTGATGTACGCCGCCATCCATTGAGGCTCCGGCGCGAGGCGACGAAAAAGGGCGGCTCGAAGCCGCCCTTTCTCATCGAGTGCAATCGGTATTACAGCAATGCCGCGCAGGCGCGCTGGATGCGCCGACAGGCTTCTTCCAGCGCCTCGGTCGAGGTGGCGTAGGAGATGCGGAAATGCGGCGCCAGGCCGAAAGCCGAGCCCTGCACCACCGCCACGCCTTCGCTTTCCAGCAAATAGGTGACGAAATCGGTGTCGGTCTCCAGCACCTTGCCCTGCGGCGTCTTCTTGCCGATCACCCCGGCGCAGGAGGGGAAGACGTAGAACGCGCCCTCGGGGCGCGGGCAGTGCAGGCCCTTGGCCTGGTTCAGCATCGACACGACGAGATCGCGGCGCTGCTTGAACACCACGTTCTGCTCGGCGATGAAATCCTCCGGCCCGTTCAGGGCGGCCACCGAGGCGGCCTGGCTGATCGAGGAGGCGTTGGAGGTGCTCTGCGACTGGATGGTGTCCATCGCCTTGATCAGCTCGATGGGGCCGGCGGCATAGCCGATGCGCCAGCCGGTCATGCAATAGGCCTTGGACACGCCGTTCATGGTCAGGGTGCGGGCGAACAGCTTGGGCTCGACCTGGGCCGGGGTGCAGAACTTGAAGTCGTCGTAGACGATCTTCTCGTACATGTCGTCGGTCAGCACCCAGACCTGCGGATGGCGCACCAGCACGTCGGTCAGCGCCTTCATCTCGTCCCAGGTATAGGCGGCACCCGTCGGGTTGGACGGCGAGTTCAGGATGATCCACTTGGTGCGCGGCGTGATCGCCTTCTCCAGGTCGGCCGGCTGGATCTTGAAGCCCTTGTCGGCCGCGCCGATCACCACCACCGGCTTGCCGTCGGCCAGCAGCACCATGTCGGGATAGGATACCCAGTAGGGGGCGGGGATGATGACCTCGTCGCCCGGATCGAGCGTCGCCATCAGGGCGTTGTAGATCACCTGCTTGCCGCCGTTGCCGACGATGACCTGGTTGGGCTGGTATTCCAGCCCGTGGTCGCGCTTGAGCTTGGCGCAGATCGCCTGGCGCAGCGCCGGCGTGCCGGCGGTGGGCGTGTACTTGGTGTCGCCCCGCTTCATGGCGGCCGCCGCGGCGTCCTTGATGTGCTGCGGCGTGTCGAAATCGGGCTCGCCGGCGCCCAGCCCGATCACGTCGCGGCCCGCCGCTTTCAGCTCCGCCGCCCGCGTGGTGACGGCGATGGTCGGCGACGGCTTGATGCGGCCCAGGCGCTGGGCAAGGAAGGCCATGACGAAAACTCCCCAAAAAGCGCGGAAAATCGCGCGCGGACCTTAGCCTCAGGAGCCGGTGCCTCGCAAGCCGGCTGCCCTGCGCGGCCAGCCGGGCTTGCCTGCAGAAATCGCAGTTTTGCCCGGATTCCTCCCCGCAACGGCCCCATCGCCGCGCTGCCCTTGGCGGACCGCAACAGCGACGGGAGCCGGCGATGAGAAGCAAGAACGGGCGCAACTCCTGGCGCCGCACCATTGCCGAGGGCCTGGCCATGATCGCCGCGGTGCTGCTGATCGGCCTGGTGGCGCACGCCGCCCATCTGCTGCACTGAAGGCGGCATTGCCAAGGCGCCTCCGCCCGTCGCAGCATTCGGCAAAGCACATGTGACGGGGGGGAAAGCGATGAAGCAGGTGCAGTTCGGCGCGTTCGGCGTGCCCTCGCAGGTCGGACGCTGCGTCGAGGTGCCCGATGTCAGCGAGCCGGCGGCCAACGAGATCGTCTTCGAGGTGCTGGCCTTCCCCATCAATCCCGCCGATCTCTCCTTCATGACCGGCCGCTACGCCAGCCAGCCGCCGCTGCCCGCCACCCCGGGCGCCGAAGGCATCGGGCGGGTGCTGAAAGTCGGCGCGGCGGTGACGGACCTGAAGCCGGGGGACCGCATCATCAGCCTGCTGCGCGAGAACTGGACGCAGCGGCGGCGCATCGCCGCCGATCAGGCGATCAAGGTGCGCGACGACATCCCGCTCGAACAGGCGGCGATGCTGCGCATCAACCCGCCCACCGCCCTGCTGCTGCTGGAAGACATCGTTAACCTGCAGCCGGGCGACTGGATCGTGCAGAACGGCGCCAATTCGGCGGTCGGCAAGATCCTGATCGGCCTGGCGCGCGAGCGCGGCATCCGCACCGTCAATGTGGTGCGCCGGCCGGAACTGGCGGGGCAGCTCGAGGCGCTGGGTGCGGATGCGGTGGTGGTCGACGATGGCGGCGACCTGGCGGGGAGAGTTCGCGCCGCTGCCGGCAACGAGCCGGTGCGGCTGGCGATCGACTGCGTCGGCGGCCAGGCGACGCGCAAGCTGGTCGATGCGGTGTGCGACGGCGGCACGGTCTGCGTCTATGGCGGGCTGGCGGGCGAGGACAGCACGGCGCCGACCCATGCGCTGGTGTTCCGCGGCGTCACCGTGACCGGCTTCATGCTGGGCCGCTTCCTGATGCGCCGCAATCGGGCCCAGATCACCGCCCTCTACGAGCTGCTGGCGCAGCGCATTGCCGATGGCCGCATCGCCGTGCCGGTCGAGAAGATCTATCCCATCGAGGACATCGCCCTGGCGCTGAAGCACAGCGAGGATTACGGCCGCGACGGCAAGATCCTGGTGGCGCCCAACGGCAAGCTGCGCTGATCCCGATTGCGCCGGATCAATGCTGCGCCCGGCGCCGCCTTCCATGCTGGGCGTGGCGGAGGAGGCTGGGATGGCGTGTCGGCACCGGATGCAGGCGATGGTCATGGAGCGGCCGGCGCGGAAGCTGGCGGCGCGGCAGGTGGTGCGGCCCGAGCCCGGCCCCGGCCAGATCCTGATCAAGATCGCCGCCTGCGGCGTGTGCCGCACCGACCTGCACGTGCTGGACGGCGAATTGCAGCATCCCCGCCTGCCGCTGGTGCCGGGCCACGAGATCGTCGGCCGCGTGGCCGCGCTCGGCGACGGCGTCGAGCGCTTCGGCCAGGGCCAGCGCGTGGGCGTGCCGTGGCTGGGCTGGACCTGCGGGCTGTGCGACTACTGCCGCGCCGGCCGCGAGAATCTCTGCCCGCAGGCGCGTTTCACCGGCTACCAGCTCGACGGCGGCTACGCCGAATACGCGGTCGCCGACCAGCGCTACTGTTTTCCCATCCCCGACGCCTATGGCGATGCCGAGGCCGCCCCGCTGCTCTGCGCCGGGCTGATCGGTTATCGCGCCTTCGCCAAGGCGGGCGAGGGGCGGCGCATCGGCATCTACGGCTTCGGTGCGGCGGCCCATATCGTGGCGCAGATCGCCGTGCATGACGGCCGCTCGGTCTTCGCCTTCACCCGCGCCGGCGACGAGGCGGCGCAGGATTTCGCCCGCTCGCTGGGCGCCATCTGGGCCGGTTCGTCGGAGGAAGCGCCGCCCGAACGGCTCGACGCGGCGCTGATCTTCGCGCCGGTGGGGGCGCTGGTGCCGGCGGCGCTGCGGGCGCTGCGGCCGGGCGGGCGGGTGGTCTGCGCCGGCATCCATATGAGCCCGATCCCGTCCTTTCCCTACGACATCCTGTGGCAGGAGCGGGAAATCGTGTCGGTGGCCAACCTCACCCGCGCCGACGGCGAGGCCTTCCTGGCGCTGGCGCCGCGCGTGCCGGTGCGCACCCATGTCGTGCCCTATCCGCTGGCCCGCGCCAACGAGGCGCTGGAGGATCTGCGCCATGGCCGCCTGCAGGGCGCGGCGGTGCTGACCTGCTAGAGCGGATCATGATTTGATGGAAGCGCTTCGGCTTCCATCAAATCATGTGAATCCGCTCTATTTTTAATGTGTGGAGCAAATTCACAGGGATTGACGGAATCGCAAGCGATTCCGTCAATCCCTGATTTGCTCCAGGCTCAGGCCGCCTGATCGACCGGCTTCAGCTCCACCGCCACGCCGAAAGTGTGGTGGCCGCCGCCCAGGATGACGCCGCGCACCGGCGAGACGTCGGAGAAATCGCGGCCCCAGGCCAGCAGCACGTGCTGGTCCGTCACGACCATGTCGTTGGTGGGGTCGACGTCGATCCAGCCTGCCTTCTCGCCGCACCACGCCGAGACCCAGGCATGGCTGGCGTCCGCACCGCGCAGCGCCTCCTCGCCCGGCCGCGGCCTGGTGCGGATGTAGCCCGAGACGTAGCGGGCGGCCAGGCCCAGCGAGCGCAGGCAGCCGATCTGCACATGGGCGAAATCCTGGCACACGCCGCGGCGCAGCTTCAGCACCTGCAACAGCGGCGTCGAGATGTCGGTGGCGTCCGGATCGTAGGCGAAATCCTTCTTGATGCGATGCGTCAGGTCGATCGTCGCTTCCACCATCGGCCGGCCCGGCGCGAAGGAGGGCAGCGCGTAGTCCAGCAGCTCGGGATGGCCCGCGATCAGCGGCGAGCGATGGACGAATTCGTGCGCCGCGACGAAGCGGGGAAACCCGTCGTTCCACAGATTCTCGCGCACCGCTTCCCAGGGCGGGCTGGCGGCGGGATCGCCGATCGGCGGGTAGGCGACGTCGATGCGCGAGCGCACCTCGACGATGAAATTGTCGTGCGTCTCCTTCAGCGCCAGGAAGGTGACGGTGTTGCCGAAATGGTCGACGGTCTCGCGGATCTCCGCCGCGCGCGGCGCGGAGATGATCTCGCTGGCATGGATCTTCTGGAACGGCAGCGAGCGCGCCTTCAAATGCAGCGAATGCCAGGCCAGGTCGACCGGGCTGGCATAGGCGTAGGAAGTGCGGTGCGACAGATCGTAGAGCATCAGGCCAGGGACATGGCGGCGCGCTGCGAGCCCAGCGCCTGGGCGGCGGGGACGTGGGTGAAATAGGCGCGGGTGATGGCGTTGGACAGGGCGCGCAGCCCGTGCGCCGATTCGTCCAGCAGGTCGCGCAGCATGGAGAGCGGCAGTCCCTCGCTTTGGCGCACCGCGTCGCCGCGGTCGAACATGCGCACCACCGCGTTCAGGTCGGTGGCGATCTGCGACACGGGCAGGACGGTGAGTTCGCCGGGGCGCTTGGGCAGGCCGGCCAGGTGCTCGTCCAGCCGGCGCAGCTGGTAGGCCAGCGAGCGCGGATTGCTGTCGTCGGCCAGCACCAAGTCGAGCACCGGCGCGGGCTGCAGCGCGGCCAGGTAGCGCGAGCGGTAGGTGATGGTCGAATCGCACAGTTCCAGCGCCAGCCGCAGCGCCGGCTCCCAGGCGACCGGCTTCAGCGCGAAGGCGCCCAGCGCCCCCTGGCCGACATAGATGCCGCGCTCGATGCGCCGGCCGATATCGAGGAAACGCCAGCCCGGCCCGCGCGTCATGTTCTCCGACGCCAGCCCGGCAAAGGTGGCGGCGAAGCGGATCAGCTCGTCGAGCGCCGCGATCAGGCGGTCGATGTCGCCGAAGCCCTGCGCCAGCCGCGGCCGGGCCTGGCCCAGCATCTGGTTGACGGCGTGCCACATGTCGGCCGACAGCCGGTCGCGCACCGAGGCGGCCAGCCGCTGGATGGCGTGGAACGTGTCCTGCAGCGGCTGGTCGGGGCCGGCGGCCTGGGTCAGCGCCTGCGCCAGCACGCGCGAATCGGGCGGCGCCTGCGCGGCGGTGGTGTCGATCAGGCTGAAGGTTTCCAGCGAATGGGCCAGTGCGCGCAGCTCGGCCATGTCGCGCGGGCCCAGCGTGCCGGTGGCCAGCCGCCCCAGCCCGGCGCGCAGCAGGCGGGCGCCGTTGTCCAGGCGCTCGACGTAGCGGCCGAGCCAGAAGAGATTGTCGGCGGCGCGGCTGGGCAGCACGGCGCCAGTGCGGTCGGGCGCCAGGCGCTGCGGCGCGGCGGCCGCGGCGCCGGCGACGCGCGTGTCCTCCGCGCTCAGCACCCAGACGTCCTTGCCGATGCCGTGGTGCTGCAGCGGCGAGCGGAAGAACTCGCCGTGCGTCATCGGCACGCGCGCGTGCCCGCCCGGCATGGCCTGGTAGTCGGCGCCGTCGCGCACCAGGAAGCCGCGCACGATGATGGGATGCGGCATCAGCCCCTTGCTGCTCCAGGTCGGCGCCAGCGACGGCGCCACCAGCCGCTGCGCGACATAGGCGGCGGGGTGCCGCCGCATGCGGTCGATCAGCGCCTTGCGCTCGCCCAGGTCGAGGGCGGCCGGCAGCACCGGCTCCTGCCGCCGGCCGAAGCAGCGGCGGATAGCGAAACCTTCGAACCCGCCGATCACTTCCTCCAGCGCGCTGGCCTGGCCGCACCACAGCGTCGGCACGTGCGGCAGCTTCAGCTCCTCGCCCAGCAGATGGCGGCAGAGCGCCGGCAGGAACGGCGCCAGGGCGGGCGTTTCCAGCACGCCGCTGCCGATGCCGTTGGCCAGCGCCAGTTGCCCGCTGCGCGCCACCTGCAGCATGCCCACCACGCCGTCGGTGGAGGCCGAGTTCAGCTCCAGGGGATCGCACAGGCCGCTCTCGACCCGGCGCAGCAGCACGTCGATCGGCTTCAGCCCGTCCAGCGTCTTCAGCGCCACGCTGCCGTCGCGCGCCGCCAGGTCGGCGCCCTCGACCGGCGTCAGGCCGAGCGCGCGCGCCAGATAGACGTGCTCGAAATAGGCGTCGTGCTCGGGCCCTGGTGTCAGCAGCGCCATGTGCGGGCTGGCGCGCGCCGGCGACACCAGGTTCTGCAGCGCGTTCTGCCACAGGTCGAAGAACGGGCGCAGCGGCGTCACCGGCTGGCTGCGGAAGATCTCCGGCATGGTGCGGGCCAGCACGCGGCGGTTCTCCAGCGCATAGCCGATGCCGGCCGCCAGTTCGGTGCGGTCGGCCAGAACGCGCCAGCCGCCGTCCGGCAGCCGTACCAGGTCGGCGGCGTAGCACTGCAGCATGGCGGTCGGCGGCATGTCCGGATCGCGCACCGGGCGCAGGAAGTCGGGATTGGGGAACACCAGCGCCGGCGGCAGCAGGCCCTCGTGCAGCAGCCGCTGGCGGCCGTAGATGTCGGCCAGGAGGGCGTTGAGCAGGCGGGCGCGCTGCTGCAGGCCGGCCTCGATGCCGTCCCATTCCTCCGCCGTCAGGATCACCGGCAGCAGGTCGAACTGCCAGTGCCGGCCGGCGCCGCGCGGATCGGCGTAGGCGTTGTAGAGCGCGCCGTCCTCGGCCAGGAGCTTGCGCGCATTGTCGGTGCGCTCGGCCAGCCCGTTGCCGGGCAGCGAGTTGACGGCGCTGAGCAGCGTCTGCCAGTGCGGCCGCACGCCGCCCTGGCCGGTCACCATCTCGTCGTGCGCCAGGTCGAGGTTGGCCAGCGCCGGCGCCTGCATCGGCTCGGAAAGGGTGGGCATCGCTACTCGCGGGCTGGGCGCGGCCTTGCTGTTGTCGGGCGGGCGGACTGTATCAGCCTTTGCGCTGCCAGCGAAGATCGAGCGTCAGCGGATGCTCCGGCGCGTGCGCCTCTTGCGCCGCCAGCATCGCGCCCTGGCTGTGGCCGATGGGGAAGAAGCGGGCGCGCCGGCGCGCCTCGGCGGCGTTGGCGTTGACCGGGAACTGCTCGAAATTGCGGCCGCCGGGATGGGCGACGTGATAGGTGCAGCCGCCCAGCGAGCGGTTGTTCCAGCCGTCGAACAGGTCGAACACCAGCGGCGCGTGCGGCGGGATCGTCGGGTGCAGCGCCGAGGGCGGCTGCCAGGCGCGATAGCGCAGGCCGGCGACGTACTCGCCCTCGACCCCGGTGGCGCGCAACGGCAGGCGCCGGCCGTTGCACACCACGACATGGCGCGGATCGACCATGCCGCTGACTTTCACCTGCATGCGCTCGACCGAGGAATCGACGAAGCGCGCCGTGCCGCCGACCGCGCCCTCCTCGCCCAGCACGTGCCACGGCTCCAGCGCGTGGCGCAGCTCGATCTCGACGTTGCGGTAGGCGACCTTGCCGATCTCGGGGAAGCGGAACTCGAAATGCGGCGCGAACCAGGCGAGGTCGAAATCGCAGCCGCCGCGCCCCAGATGCTCGATCACGTCGGCGAAATCCTGCCGCACGAAATGCGGCAGCATGAAATCGTCGTGCAGGCGGGTGTTCCAGCGCACCAGCTCGGCCTCGTAGGGCTCGTTCCAGAACCGCGCCACCAGGGCGCGCAGCAGCAATTGCTGGGTCAGGCTCATGCGCGCATGCGGCGGCATCTCGAAGGCGCGCAGCTCGAGCAGGCCGCGCCGGCCGCTCGAACTGTCGGGCGAGAACATCTTGTCGATGCAGAACTCGGCGCGATGGGTGTTGCCGGTGACGTCGACCAGCGTGTTGCGGAAGACGCGGTCGACCAGCCACGGCTCGGTGCGCTTGCCGGCCATCACCTGCTGGAAGGCGATCTCCAGCTCGTAGACCGCATCGTTGCGCGCCTCGTCGACGCGCGGATGCTGGCTGGTCGGGCCGATGAACAGGCCGGAGAACAGGTACGACAGCGAGGGATGGTTGTGCCAGAAGCCGATCAGGCTCTTGAGCAGGTCGGGCCGGCGCAGGAACGGCGAATCGGCCGGCGTGGTGCCGCCCAGCACCATGTGGTTGCCGCCGCCGGTGCCGACATGCCGCCCGTCGAGCATGAATTTCTCGCTGCCCAGCCGGCACTGGCGCGCCTCCTCGTAGATGCCGGTGGTGCGGTCGGTCAGCTCGTCCCATTTCGCCGAAGGATGGATGTTGACCTCGATGACGCCCGGATCGGGCGTGACCGAGAAATGCGCCAGCCGCGGATCGGCGGGCGGCAGGTAGCCTTCGATGAAGACCGGCTGGCGCAGTTCCGCCGCCGTTTCCTCGATCGCCGCCACCAGGTCGAGATAGTCCTCCGCCGTGTAGGTCGGCGGCATGAAGACGTGCAGATGCCCGTCGCGCGGCTCGAAGGCCATGGCGGTGCGCACCGTCCAGGGTGCGGATTCGCCCTTGGCCGGGCGCGGCGGCAGCACCTGCTCGCGCCGGCCGGGCATGGCGTCGCTCGAAAGGGCGGCGGGCGCGCCGCGCTCGAAGGCCTGGCGCGGCGGCAGCTTGTCCCGGGGCGCCATCGGGTCGGGTTCGCTCGACCAGGGATAATCCTTGTCGACCACCCAGGGCAGCGAATCGAGCGGCAGGCGGTAGCCGACCGGCGAATCGCCGGGGATCAGATAGAGGCGTTCGGGCCGCAGGAACCAGGCGCCGCTCTTCCAGCGCCGGCCATTGGCCTGGTCGCGCTGGATCGGCAGCACGTAGCCGACCACCGATTCCAGGCCCTGCTCGAAGACGCGCGCCAGCCGCTCGCGCTCTAGCGGGTCCTTCAGCTTGGCGTCGAGGGGATCGACATTCACCGGCAGCCGCCGCTCGCGCCACAGGTAGTACCAGGAGTCCTCGTAGGCGGGGATGGCGAACTCCGGATTGATGCCCAGCCGCTTGCTCAGCGCGGTGGCGAAGCGGCGCGCCGCCAGTTCGTCGGCGCCGGCGGGACGCTCCTCGTTGGCCCACAGGCCGGGATCGCTCCACGCCTTCTCGCCGTCCTGCCGCCAGATGCAGGTCAGGGCCCAGCGCGGCAACTGCTCGCCCGGATACCATTTGCCCTGGCCGTAATGCAGCAGCGGCGCCTTGGCGAAGCGATCGGCCAGGCGGCGGAAAAGGCGGCCGGCCAGGATGCGCTTGTTGGCGCCCAGCGCTTCGGTGTTCCACTCCGCCCCGTCCATGTCGTCGATCGACACGAAGGTCGGCTCGCCGCCCATGGTCAGACGCACGTCGCCCTCCGCCAGCCTGGCGTCGACCTGGTGGCCCAGCGCCTGGATGCGCTGCCACTGCGCCTCGGTGTAGGGCTTGGTGACGCGCGGCGATTCGAAGATCCGCTCGACCTTCATGTCGAAGCGGAAATCGACCTCGGCCTGCTCGACCAGGCCGGAGATCGGCGCGGCACTTTGCGGCTCGGGCGTGCAGGCCAGCGGAATATGGCCCTCGCCGGCGAACAGGCCGGAGGTGGGATCGAGCCCGACCCAGCCGGCGCCCGGCAGATAGACCTCGCACCAGGCATGCAGGTCGGTGAAGTCCTGCTCCGGGCCGGAGGGGCCGTCGAGCGACTTCTCGTCGGCCTTGAGCTGGATCAGGTAGCCGGAGACGAAGCGGGCGGCGAAGCCCAGGTTGCGCAGGATCTGCACCAAGAGCCAGCCGGTGTCGCGGCAGGAGCCCAGCTTCTTCTCCAGCGTCGTCTCCGGCGCCTGCACGCCGGGCTCCATGCGGATGACGTAGGAAATGTCCTGCTGCAGGCGCTGGTTCAGCGCCACCAGGAAGTCGACCGTCGGCTTGGGCGTCAGGTCGATGCTCTGCAGGTAGCCGTCGAGCAGCCGCCCGCGCGGGGCGATCTTGCGATAGGGCGCCAGCTCCTCGCTCAGCACCGGATCGTACTCGAAGGGGAACTTGTCCGCCGACGGCTCGAGGAAGAAGTCGAACGGGTTGACCACCGCCATGTCGGCGACCAGGTCGACCGAGACCTTGAAGCGCTCGGTCCGCTCCGGGAAGACCAGGCGGGCGAGATAGTTGCCCGACGGATCCTGCTGCCAGTTCAGGAAATGCGGCGCCGGCTCGATCTTCAGCGAATAGGAGAGAACGGCGGTGCGCGAATGCGCCGCCGGCCGCAGCCGCACGGTCTGCGGGCCGAGGCTGATCGGCCGGTCGTAGCGGTACTCCGTCTCGTGATGCAGGGCGACGTGAATGCTCATGACCTGTCCATGGCGATGGGCGCGAAGCGGCGGGTTGATAGCACAAACCCCGATGCAAGGCCTGCGCCAAGCTTTCCCTGCCGGCCGGGCGGCGGGAAGATGGAATTTTCGACCTGCAAGCCCTTCAAATCGCTTGCTTCTCGATGACGGAGCCGGGACGGTGCGGGAACGGCGGGCGGCAGACTGCCCAGATTCTGGGCAATCCTGGCCGGTCCCGTTTCGCCATGCTCTGCTAGGCTGGCGCAGGAGGTGGCAGATGGAACGGGCCAGCCTGATCTTGGGGGGCAGCGGCAGTTTCGGCGGCGCCGTGGCGCGGGAGATGCTGGCGCGCGGCTGGCGGGTCCGGGCGCTGGCGCGCGATCCGGCCCGGCTGGCGCTGGCCGGCGCCGAGGCCGTCCAGGGCGACGCGCTCGACGGCGACGGGCTGAGCCGCGCCGGCGAAGGAGCGGCCGTGATCGTGCACGGCGTGAACTACCCCTATCACCAGTGGACGCCGAACATGGAGCGCGTGACCTCCAACGTGCTGCGCGCCGCCCGCAGCCATGGCGCCACGGTCCTGTTCCCCGGGAATGTCTATGGCTTCGGCCCGCAGGCCGATGCGCCGCTGCCGGAAACCGCCGGCATGCGGCCCAGCAGCGAGAAAGGCCGGCTGCGGGTCAGGCTCGAGACCATGCTGCGCGCGGCGACGCTGGACGGCGGGGCGCGCGCGCTGGTGGTGCGCGCCGGCGACTATTTCGGACCGACGGTGCGCAACGGCCTGGTCGACCGCATCTTCGGCCACGCCGTGGCGGGCAAGCCGATGCAGGTCTTCGGCCGCACCGACATCGCCCATCAATGGGCCTATGTGCCCGACCTGGCGCGCCTGGCGGTCGCTCTTCTGGAGCGGGCGGCGGCGCTGGAGCCGTTCGAGATCGTGCACGATCGCGGCCACGTGGGGCGCCCGCAACTGTCCTTTCTGCGGGCGGTGGCGGCGCAGGCCGGCCGGCCGGAGCTGAAGATCCGGCGCGTGCCGTGGCTGGCGCTGCGGGCGGCCGGCCTGTTCGATCCGGTGGTGCGCGAGCTGATGGAGCTGCGCTACCTGTTCGACACCAGCATCGTCATCGACGATCCGCGCCGCCAGGCGCTGCTGTCCGATTTCCGCTGGACGCCGGTCGAGGAAGCGATCGCGCGCACGGTAGGCAGCTATCGCGCGCAATAACCCCAGCCTTTCTCGGATACTGGAGGGCCGGGCCTGCCGCTTGACGCCAGGCGGCCAAACCCGATAGGGCTAGCCCGTTTCGTCGGTTGTCTCCAGCCAGCCCGCCGGACTTCCGGCTTCCACGCCAGCCAGCAACTTCTGTGGCCGGGCATCGCCTGCGATGCCGCGGAGGCGTTGGATGGAAAAGCTGGTGAACGTTCTGCATCAGATCGGCCGGCTGCTGATGCTGTGTATCCGGGGCCCGGGCGGCCGGCTGGGCGTGCTCTATTTCGCCATCGTGCTGGGGCTCAACCTGGCCGGCGTCTACATCACCGTGCGCATGGTGGCGTGGACCGCCGCCTTCTACAACGCGCTGGAGAAGCTGAACGTCGACGAGGTGGTGCGCCAGATCGGCATCTTCGCCATCCTGGTCGGGCTGAACGCCTCGCGCGCGCTGATCGCGGAATACGTGCGCAAGCTGCTGCAGATCCGCTGGCGCCAGTCGCTGATGTCGGTGGTGCTCGATCTGTGGCTGAGCGGCAAGGCCTACTGGCATCTGCAGCCCGGCTTCTCCAGCGACAGCATCGACAATCCCGACCAGCGCATCGCCGACGACTGCCGCATGTTCGTCGACAAGCTCTTGAGCGAGGCGCTCGACCTCATCACCTCGGTCGTCGGCCTGACCACCTATATCGCTTTGCTGTGGTCGCTCTCGACCTTCCCGCTGGCCTTCTCGCTGCTGGGCTTCGACGTGTCGGTGCCGCGCTACATGGTGTGGGCCGCCTTCATCTACGTGGCGCTGTCTTCGGGCCTGACGCATGCGCTGGGCCGGCCGCTGAAGAACCTGTTCTTCCAGCAGCAGCGGCGCGAGGGCGATCTGCGTTTCGCGCTGGCGCGGCTGCGCGAGACGGCGGGCGAGATCGCGCTGGCCGGCGGCGAGCCGGCCGAGCGGCGCCTGCTGGACCGCCGCTTCGGCGCCATCCGCGAGAACTGGCGGCGGCTGATCAACCGCGAATTCGTGATGGGCTGCTTCACCCGGCCCTACATGTTCACCGTGCTGCGCATTCCCGTCTTCCTGGCGCTGCCGGCCTATCTCGCCGGGCAGGTGACGCTAGGCGGGCTGATGCAGCTCGGCTCGGCCTTCTCCAACGTCGTCACCAGCCTGTCGTGGTTCATCTTCTCCTACCGCGACCTGGCCGACCTGGTGGCGACCACCGGCCGCCTCGATTCGCTGATCGCCGTCAGCCGCGCCGCCGCCGCCCGCCCGGCCGCCATCGCCGCGCTGCCGTCGAACGACGATTCCTTCCGCATCGACGAGTTGCGGCTGGACACGCCCAACGGCGTGGCGCTGCAGGCGCCCGCACTGCTCGAACTGCGGCGCGGCGAGACGGTGTGGATCAGCGGCGCGTCGGGCATCGGCAAGAGCACCTTCCTGAAGGCGCTGGCCGGGCTGTGGCCCTACGGCTCGGGGACGGTGCTGAGCCCGGCCGAGGCCAGCCGCGTCTTTCTCTCCCAGCAGCCCTATCTGCCGCTGGACGATCTGTCGGCCATGGCCGCCTATCCGCGCGATCCCGAAACCCTGCCGGCCGGCGCCGTGCCGGTGCTGATGCGGCAGGTCGGGCTGGGCCATCGGCTCGACCTGCTCGACGCCGACAACAAGGAGGGCGCGCCCGGCCTGTCGGGCGGCGAGAAGCAGCGCCTGGCGCTGCTGCGCCTGCTGGTGCTGAAGCCGGACTGGGCCTTCCTCGACGAGGCGACCAGCGCGCTGGACGTCGAGGCGGAGCGCCAGCTCTACGCCTTGCTGCGCCAGGCCCTGCCCGACACCACTTTCGTCGTCGTCGCCCATCGCGAGCCGGTCGGACTGGGCCCGTTGCGTCGCGTCGATTTCGCGCCCAGTGCGCAGGCTGCCTGAAGGAGTTCCCCCGCGCCATGTCCAGTGCCATGTCAAATGCCGCCGCCACGAAAACCCGTCTCGTGCCGCATGCCAGGGCCACCTGGCTCGATCCGCAGAGCGGGGAGACCGTCGCCCCGCGCGCCCTGTTCGAGCGGCTGCTCGATCGCCAGGCGGTGCTGCTGGGCGAGACGCACGACGTGGCGGAAATCCATCGCTGGCAGATGCACGTGATCGCCGCCCTGCACGCGTTGAAGCCGCAGATGGCGGTCGGCTTCGAGATGTTTCCCAAGCGCGTGCAGCCGGCGCTGGACGACTGGGTGGCGGGCCGGCTCTCGGTCGACCAGTTCCTGCTGCGCGCCGACTGGAACAAGGTGTGGCGCTTCGATCCGGAGATCTACCTGCCGATCTTCCATTTCTGCCGCCAGCACGCCATCCCCATGCTGGGGCTGAACTGCGAGCGGCCGCTGGTGCGCAATGTCGGACGGCTGGGCTGGGACGGCATTGCCGAGGCGGAGCGCGAGGGCATCACCCGGCCGGCCAAGGCGACCATGGCGTATCGCCGGTTCCTGTTCGACATCACCGGCGGCGGCCGGCCGGACCGCAAATCGAAATCGGCCGAGGATCCCGAGTTCGACTCCTTCGTCAACGCGCAGCAGACCTGGGACCGCGCCTTCGCCTGCCGCATCGCCGACTGGCTGCAAACCCATCCCGGCCATCTCGCGGTCGGCATCATCGGCCGCGGCCATCTCGATTACGGCGGCGGCACGCCACACCAGTTGCGCGACCTGGGAGTCGCCGATCCGGCCGTGCTGTGCCCCAGCTTCGAGGCCGAGATCGATCTCGACCAGGTCGCCGGCATCGGCGCGGCGATCTACCGGCTGGACACGGTGGAGGAGCGGGCCGGGCGCGTCTTCGATGCCGGCCTGTCGCTGGCCGGCGAGGAGGCGGTCATCGCCGAAATCGCCCCCGATTCGGCGGCGGCGAAAGCGGGCTTGCAGGCGGGCGACCGCATCGTCGCTGTTGGCGGCGCAGCCCTGGGCGATGCCGCGTCCCTGTTCGGCCGGCTGCGGCGCCTGCCCCCCGGAGCTTCGATGGCGTTGACCGTCGAGCGCGGCGGCGCGAGACGGGAAATGGTGGTCGTGAACGCCTAACGCTTGAACAGGTGCGCCGCGAAGGCGGGCACCTGGCGGAAGGCGACGTGCAGGTTGTCGTTGAACGAGCCCAGCGTCATGCCGACCGACCGCCAGGCCAGCGTCAGCGCCGGCCGCGAGAACAGCGAGATATGCCCGTTGCGCGGCGCGGCGTACCACCAGCGCAGCCGCTGCGTCTCGATGTCGGGCGGCTGCAGCAGCGTGCTGAACAGCACCAGGCCGCCGCACAGCCCGGCGAGCTGGCGGATCACCGCCATCGGATCGTTGGCGTGTTCCAGCACCTCGAAGCACGTCACCAGGTCGACGGGCCGGGTCGGGGCAGGGGCGCCGGGCTGCGCGATCGGATCGTAGCAGGCCGCGCCGGCGAAGCCGCCGGCCTTCAGCCGGTCGACCATGGCGCCGTTGCCGCCGCCGAAATCGAGCAGGCTGAGCGATTGGCGATGGGCGCCGAAGAAATTGGCCAGCATCTCGGCGTTCGAGCGCGGCCGCTCCTCGGCGTAGCCGGGGTCGTAGCGGACGTATTCTTCGTTGTAGATGCGCCGGCGGAAATCGTCGGCCGACCAGTTGTCGGTCAGCGGCGTGAACAGGAAGCCGCAGGCCGCGCAGCGATAGTAGTAGACCGGCACGCCGGACAGCGTCTCGGGCCCGCCAGGCGGCCGGTGGCAATAGGTGGCGAAGTCGCAGAGGTCGAACAGCCGGGCAAGGCCGCCGCAGATCCGGCACGGCATGTCGGGCGGTTGCCGGTCCATGGCGACAGGCCCGTTGCCGGCGGCCGCCTACTTGTCGACGTCGGCGGCGACGCGCACCGTCTTCATGCGGTCGGGATTGCTGACGGCGCCGCTGCCGGGCGCGCCCTTCTTGATGCGGTCGACGAACTCCATGCCCGAGACGACCTTGCCCCAGACCGTGTACTGGCCGTCCAGCGAGGGATAGTCGGCCAGCATGATGAAGAACTGGCTGCGGGCGGAATTGGGATCGTTGGTGCGCGCCATCGACGCCACGCCGCGCTTGTGCGGCTCGCGGCTGAACTCCGCCTTCAGGCGCTCGCCGGCGCCGCCCATGCCGGTGCCGTCCGGATCGCCGGTCTGCGCCATGAAGCCGTCGATGACGCGATGGAACGGCACGTTGTCGTAGATACCGGCGCGGGCGTGGCGCTTGATCTGGGCCACGTGGTTGGGCGCCAGGTCGGGGCGCATCTCGATCACGATGCGGCCCGAGTCGAGATCGATATAGAGCGTGTTTTCCTTGTCCAAGGCGTCGGCCTCCCGTGCTGAGCGTGAATAGACGCGGGACGGCAAGCTCCCGGCCGCCGCCGCCGAAGGCGCGACCTTGGCCGAGCCGGGCGCGCGAATCAAGCGCCGCTCAGAGCAAATCACGTTTTGACGGAATCGCGAGCGACTCCGTCAATCGTGATCCGCTCTAAAGGCGGAAATCCAGCGGTATCTCGATCGTCGCTTCCGTCGGCGGGCCGCTGTCGGTGCGATAGAAGCGCCACAGCCACACCGCGCGCACCGCCGATTCGTCGAGCTGGTCGTAGCCGGAGCTGCGCGCGATGTCGATGCGGCGCGGCCGGCCCTCGACCGACAGCGTCACCAGCAGCACCACGCGCCCCTGCAGCCCGTTGGCGCGCGCCGCGCTGGGATAGGACGGCATCAGGCTGTTGCCGGCGCGGCCTGGCGGCTGCGGCCGCACCACCACCGGCGGCATCTTGTGCTCGGCGCCGGTGATCTGCTCGCGCGGCCTGGCCCGCGGCCGCGCCAGGGCGATGGCGCCGGTCACTTCGCGCTCCGGCGGCGGCTCGGCCTCAGCGGGAGCCGGTTTGGGCGGCGCGGGCCGTGGCGGCTCCGGTTTCGGCGGCGCGGGTGCGGGCAGCGCCGCCTGCGGCGGTTCGGGGGGCGGCGGTTCGGGCGGCGGTGGCGCAAGCGGAGGCTCGGCCGCCTGTTCCTCTGCCTTTGCCGCCTCCGGCTCGGGCGGCGGCGGGGCGGGTGGCGGTTCGGCCGCCTCGGGCTCGGCTTTCGCCGCCTCGGGCTCGGGCGGCGGCATCGGCTGCGGGGTTTCCGCCGCCTTTTCCGCCGCGGCATTGGCCTGCTCGTTGCCCTGCGGCGGCGTCGCCACGTCGCGGGTGGCGATCACGATCTGCTGCGGCGTGACCGGCGGCGGCGGTTCCGGCGGCGGTAGCTGGACCGGCCGCTGCGGCGGCGGGGGCGTCGGCTGCGGTGGCGGCGGTGGCGGCGGCGGGGCCGGCGGTTCGGCGGCGGGCGGTTCCGCGGCCGGTGGCGGCGGCAGGGAGACGATCTCGACCGGGATGGGGTCGGGCGGCGGCGCTTTGGCGGCGAACAGGTTGCCCGGAATGAAGATGGGGACCCCCAGCAGCAGATGCAGCGCCAGCGAGGCCAGCAGTGCGGACAGCAGGAAGGGCCGCCGCCGGCCACGGGGGAGCCTGCGCCGGGAGGACTGTTCTATGCCGTTGCCGCGTTTCACTGCCGATTGATCTGGTTGCTCGGGCTGCGCTATCCAAGTCGGGTCCGGCCCGATCGGTCCGGAACGCCTGAAAAACCATTATAACAATGGTTTGCGGCGATTTCCGCGATCTCGGGGAGGCAGACCATGGACCTTAAGCTGGCTGGAAGCAAAGTTTTGGTTACCGGCGCGTCGAAGGGGATCGGCCTGGCCGTGGCTTCCGCCTTCGCCGCCGAGGGTTGCAGCGTGACGCTGGTGGCGCGCACCGAGGCGACGCTGCAGGCCGCCCAACAGCAGATCCGCCAGCGCCACAATGTCGGGGTCGAAACCATGGCGCTGGACATCGCCGCCGCCGGCAGCGCCGAACGGATCGTGTCGGCCTTTCCCGACATCGACATCCTGGTCAACAACGCCGGCGCCATCCCCGGCGGCGATATCGCGGCGATCACCGAGGATATCTGGCGCAAGGCTTGGGAGCTGAAGGTGTTCGGCTACGTCAATCTCAGCCGGCAGTATTTCGCGCGCATGAAGGCGCGCAAATCCGGCGTCATCGCCAACGTCATCGGGCTGGCCGCCACGCGCATGATGTTCGACTACATCGCCGGCACCATGGGCAATGCCGGGCTGGCGGCCTTCACCAAGGCGCTGGGCAGCAAGAGCGTCGATCACAACGTGCGCGTCTTCGGCGTCAATCCGCCGCTGACGGAGACCGACCGCATGGTGACCCTGGCGCGCACGCGGGCGCAGGACCAGCTCGGCGATCCCGAGCGCTGGCGCGAGACGCTGAAGGGCCTGCCCTTCGACCGGCCGGCCACGCCGGAGGAGATCGCCGACGCCGTGGTGTTCCTGGCCTCGCCGCGCGCCTCCTACGTCTCCGGCATCGTGCTCGACATCGATGCCGGCTCCGCCAGCCGCAACTGATTGCCGCTGTCAACAGGGCGGAAAACCGCGTCGTTTGCGCCGGCAACTAGAGATTGACTCGCGCCGGCGCTCCGGCCACGGTCCGCATCATAGAACCATAGCCAATGGTTCAAACCGGGAGGGGAAACATGCGTAAAATTTTGGCAGTCGCGGCTGCCTTGGCGGCCGGATTGGCTTTCGGCGGCGCCAGCGCGCAGCAGAAGCCACTCAAGGTAGTGGTGATCTACGGCAAGACCGGTCCGCTGGAAGCCTATGCGCGCCAGACCGAGGCCGGATTCAACCTGGGCCTGGAATACGCCACCAAGGGCAAGATGGAAGTGGCGGGTCGCAAGCTCGAGGTCGTGTTCAAGGACGACCAGCTCAAGCCCGACCTGGCCAAGGCCGCCGCCGAACAGGCCTTCGGCGACGAGAACGCCGATATCGTGGTCGGCACCACCTCCTCGGCGGCCGCCCTGGCCATGCTGCCGGTGGCCGAGGAATTCAAGAAGGTGATGATCATCGAGCCGGCGGTGGCCGACTCCATCACCGGCGACAAGTGGAACCGCTACATCTTCCGCACCTCCCGCAACTCCTCGCAGGACGGCCTGGCCGGTGCTGTGACGCTGTCGGGCGACATCTCGATCGCCACCCTGGCGCAGGACTACGCCTTCGGCCGCGACGGCGTGGCCTCGATGAAGGACGCGCTGGCCGCCGTCGGGTCGAAGGCCAAGGTGGTGTTCGAGGAGTATGCCCCGCAGCAGACCACCGATTTCACCGCTTCCGCGCAGCGCCTGTTCGACGCGCTGAAGGACAAGCCCGGCCGCAAGATCATCGCCATCATCTGGGCCGGCCCGCATCCGCTGCCCAAGCTGATGGACCTGAAGCCCGAACGCTACGGCATCGAGCTGGCGCCGGGCGGCAACATCCTGCCGGTGATGGCGGGCTGGCGCAGCTTCGCCGGGCTGGAAGGCGCCATCTACTACTACTGGGCCTTCCCGAAGAATCCGGCCAATGACTGGCTGGTCACCGAGTATCGCAAGCGCAACAACGGCGCGCCGCCTGACTTCTTCACCGCCGGCGGCATGAGTGCGGCCATGGCGCTGGTGCAGGCGGTGGAAAAGGCGGGCGGCTCGACCGATGCGGAGAAGCTGATCGCCGCCATGGAGGGCATGGAGTTCGACACGCCCAAGGGCAAGATGCAGTTCCGCAAGGAGGACCATCAGGCCCAGCAGGTCATGTACCACTGGCGCATGAAGAAGGAGACCACCGACACCGACTTCCTGGAGCTGGTGCGCGAGATTCCGGCCGCGGAAATGAAGCTGCCGATCCGCAACAAGCGCTAGGCATCGACGGGGACGCCGCGGCCGGCGATCGCCGCCGCGGCGTCATTCTCGGTCGGAACGTCCCCGTGTCTTCCATGGCCGCAAAATCCGGCGCGGTGCTGCGCACCGAGGGCCTCACCATCAGCTTCGGCGGCCACGTCGCCGTCGACACGGTGAGCTGCGAATTCCGGCCCGGCAGCCTGACCTCGATCGTCGGGCCCAACGGGGCGGGCAAGACCACCTATTTCAACCTGATCTCCGGCCAGTTGCGCGCCAGCGCCGGCCGCGTGCTGCTGGACGGCGAGGACATCACCGGCCTGCCCGCACCCTGGCGCACCCGCCGCGGCCTGGGCCGCGCCTTCCAGCTCACCAATCTCTTTCCCAATCTCTCCGTGCTGGAGAACGTGCGGCTGGCGGTGCAGGCGCGCGCCGGGCTGGGCATGAACCTCTTCTCCATGGCCGCCAGCCATCGCGAGCTCACCGAGGCGGCCTTCGCCTATCTCGAGCGCGTGGCGCTGGCCCAGGCGGCGAAATCGCCGGCCGCGGCGCTGCCGCATGGCGACCAGCGCAAGCTGGAAGTCGCCATCCTGCTGGCGCTGGAGCCGCAGATCTTCATGTTCGACGAACCCACCGCCGGCATGAGCGTCGACGAGGTGCCGGTGATCCTCGACCTGATCCACGGCATCAAGGCGCAGGGCGACAAGACGGTGCTGCTGGTCGAGCACAAGATGGACGTGGTGCGCAGCCTGTCCGACCGCATCGTGGTGCTGCACAACGGCAGGCTGGTGGCCGACGGCGATCCGGCGGAGGTCATCGCCTCGCCGATCGTGCAGCAGGCCTATCTCGGCATGGGCAGCGGCGATGAGTGAGCCGATCCTCTCCCTGCGCGGGGTGAACACGCATATCGCGCAGTACCACATCCTGCACGGCGTCGAGTTCGACGTGCCGCGCGGGGCGCTGACCATGCTGCTGGGCCGCAACGGGGCGGGCAAGACCACCACCTTGCGCAGCGTCATGGGACTGTGGAAACCCTCGGCCGGCGAAGTGCTGTTCGAGGGCCGCAACATCGCCGGCCTGTCGACGCCGGAGATCGCGCGGCTGGGCATCGCCTACGTGCCCGAGACCATGGCGATCTTCGCCGACCTGACGGTGCGGGAGAACCTGGTGCTGGCCGCCCGCGAAGGGCCGCTGGACGGGGCGCGGCTGGACTGGATCTTCGGCCTGTTCCCGGCCATGAAGCGGTTCTGGACCCTGCCGGCCGGCGTGCTGTCGGGCGGGCAGAAGCAGATGCTGGCCGTCTCCCGCGCCATCGTCGAGCCGCGCAAGCTGCTGCTGGTCGACGAGCCCAGCAAGGGGCTGGCGCCGTCGATCATCGCCAACATGATCGCCGCCTTCCGCGAGCTGAAGCAGGGCGACACCACCATCCTGCTGGTCGAGCAGAACTTCAACTTCGCGCGCCAGTTGGGCGACAGCGTCGC
Organism: Reyranellaceae bacterium; assembly: GCA_050181585.1. Classification (GTDB taxonomy): domain Bacteria; phylum Pseudomonadota; class Alphaproteobacteria; order Reyranellales; family JAQSWP01; genus JAQSWP01. The sequence continues at coordinate 3,697 of JBFXDA010000015.1, read as the reverse complement.
GGTGATGGACGACGGGCGCATCGTGCATCGCGGCGCCATGGCCGAGCTGGCCGCCAGCGAGGCGCTGCAGCAGAAGCTGCTGGGCCTCAGCCTCGATTCGCATCAGTGAGGGACGCGATGGCCATTGCGAAAACCGCCGCGACCGATGCCCTGCCGCAGGTGAAGACCGACCGGCTGCCGCTGCTGATCCTGCCGGCGATCGCGCTGCTGGCGCTGCCGGCCATCGCCGACATCCCCGCCTGGCTGACCCTGACCCTGGCCGGGCTGGCGATGGGCATGATGATTTTCCTGATGGCCTCCGGCCTGACGCTGGTGTTCGGCCTGATGGACGTGCTGAATTTCGGCCACGGCGCCTTCATCTCGGTCGGCGCCTTCGTCGGCGCCTCGGTGATGCTGCCGCTGGTGGCCTGGATGCAGGCCGATTCCTTCGCCCTCAATCTCGCCGCCCTGCTGCCCGGCATCCTGGCGGCAATGGCGGTCTCGGGCGCGCTGGGCTACGGCTTCGAGCGCGTGGTGATCGCGCCGGTCTATGGCCAGCACCTGAAACAGATCCTGATCACCATGGGCGGGCTGATCGTGGCCGAGCAGGCGATCCACGTCGTCTGGGGCCCCGACCAGATCACCCTGGCCCGCCCCACCAGCCTGCGCGGCGCCTTCGTGCTGGGCGACGTGGCGGTGGAGAAATACCGGCTGCTGGCGGTGGCGGTCGGGCTGCTGGTGTTCGTCGCCATGATGCTGGTGCTGAACCGCACCAAGCTCGGCCTGCTGATCCGCGCCGGCGTCGAGAACCGCGAGATGGTCGAATCGCTGGGCTATCGCATCAAGCGGCTGTTCGTCGGCGTCTTCGTCGCCGGCTCGGCGCTGGCCGGGCTGGGCGGCGTGATGTGGGCGCTCTACCAGGAAACGGTGACCGCCTCGATGGGCATGCAGGTGATGGTGCTGGTGTTCATCGTCATCATCGTCGGCGGGCTGGGCTCGGTCGGCGGCTGCTTCATCGGCGCGCTGCTGGTCGGGCTGACCGCCAATTACGTCGGCTTCCTCGCGCCCAAGCTGGCGCTGGGCTCCAACATCCTGCTGATGGTGCTGGTGCTGCTGTGGCGTCCGCAGGGCCTCTATCCCGTGGCGCGGAGATAGGAATGCTGCACGCCATCCTCTCCGGCGACCTGCCGCGCAGCAAGGTGCTGGCCGCCGCCTTAATCGTGGTGCTGGTGTCGCTGCTGCTGGCGCCGTTCCTGTTCCCCACCGTCAACGCGCTGAACGTGGCCGGCAAGGTCTGCATCTTCATCCTGCTGGCCGCCAGCTACGATTTGCTGCTGGGCTATACCGGCATCGTCTCCTTCGCCCATACGATGTTCTTCGGCATCGGCGCCTATGGCGTCGCCATCGCCATGAACCGGGTGGCGCCGGATTGGGGCGGCGTGCTGCTGGGCGGCGGTATCGCCATCGCGCTGTCGGTGGCGCTGGCCGCCCTGATCGGCCTGTTCTCCTTGCGTGTGCGGGCCATCTTCTTCGCCATGATCACGTTGGCCGTGGCCAGCGCCTTCGCCATCTTGGCCTCGCAGCTCTCCACCCTCACCGGTGGCGAGGACGGGCTGAACTACCGCGTGCCGGAAATGCTGCGGCCCGCCTTCCGCCTGGTCGACGAGCCGGTGCTGGGCATCGTCCTGAACGGCCGCGTCATGGCCTATTACCTGACCTTCGTGGTGTCGCTGCTGCTGTTCCTTCTGCTGCTGCGGGTGGTCAATTCGCCGTTCGGCCGCGTGCTGCAGGCGATCCGCGAGAACGAATTCCGCGCCGAGGCGATCGGCTATCGCACAGTGCATTACCGCACCCTGGCCAACTGCCTGGCCGCCGCCGTCGCCACCATTGCCGGCATGCTGCTGGCGCTGGTGCTGCGCTACACCAATCCCGACACGACGCTGAGCTTCGCCATCATGATGGACATCCTGCTGATGGTGGTGATCGGCGGCATGGGCACGCTCTACGGCTCGGTGATCGGCGCCACGCTGTTCCTGCTGGCACAGCTCTATCTGAAGGACGTGTTCGGCGCGGCGAGCGCGGCCACCGCCGGCGTGCCGCTGCTGCCCAGCCTGCTGCATCCGGATCGCTGGCTGCTGTGGTTCGGGCTGCTGTTCATCGCCAGCGTCTATTTCTTCCCCACCGGCATCGTCGGCCGGCTGCGTTCCCTGGCGCAGCGCTACCGGCTGCTCTAGAAACGCTCGCCTAGAGCAAAACATGTGAATTTGCTCTAAACTTTAAAGAATAGAGCGGATTCACACGATCAGACGGAAGCGTCTGCGCTTCCGTCTGATCGTGATCCGCTCTAGAACCGACCTTGCGCGTCGACCCGCGCCAGATAATTGGTGGTGTCGAAGCCCGACCCCGCCGGCCCCTCGAACAGGATGACGAAACCGCCGGCCGGGTGCGGCCGCACCAGCACGCCGCGGCGCATCTTGTAGCCGCGATAGTTCACGCGCGTCCGCTCGATGCCTTCGCTGTCCAGCAGCACCAGGATGGCCGCCGCTTGATCCTGGCCTTGCGGCTCGGAGCCCACCAGCGCCAGCCCGCCATCGGGCGTTGCCGCCATGTCGTAGATTTGCTGGCTGGCCATGCCGGCTAGCGGCCGGCGCCAGGCGGCGCTGCCGTCCGAGCGCAGCCGCACCAGCTCGACGAGGTGCCCGCCGGTCGCCGCGATCTCGGTCAGCGCCAGCACATAGGCGTCGCCCAGCGAGCCGGCCGCCAGGGCGACCACCATGCTCAGCGTGTTGCCGTCGCCGAAGAACTGGCGCCAGGCCGGCTGGCCGTCGGCCTGCAGCTTCATGGCCATGCCGCGGCTGGCGACCGCGGTGTCCGCTGCCTGGTCGTAGACGATATCGGCCAGGCCGCCGACCAGTGCGGCGCCGCCGCCGCCCAGGCGCAGCAGATCGGCGGAGTTGGCGCCGTCCTTGCGCTCGCCGGAGAAGCGCCGTCGCCACAGCGGCGCGCCGTCGGGCGCGACGCGCATCACCAGCGCGTCGATTTCCCCGGTCTTCTCGCGCATCACGCTGCCGGACACGACCGCGCCGCTCTCGCCGTCCGCCGCCAGGTCGGAGGCCGCGCCGGGGCCGAGCTCGCGCCGCCACAGCGTCTGGCCCTTGCCGTCCAGCCGCAGCAACGCAAGCTGCGGCTGCTCCTTGGGCGTCTCGTCGTGCAGCACCAGCGTATGGTCGGCGCCGACGGCGCGGGCGATCACGGTCGAGACGAATTCGCTGCGCGGCGCGGGGTTGCGCTCCCACAGCTTGCGGCCGGCGGCGTCGAACCGCGCCACCCGCATGCCCGGATCGGCGGCACCGTCGGGCGGCACCGCGGCGAGCACGATTTCGCCGCTTGCCGCCACGTCCAGCGAGGCGACGTCCAGCGGCGGCCCGTCGAAGGGCTGCACCAGGAACAGCCCGCGCGGCGGGGGCTGCACCGGCGTTTGGGCCCGCGTTTGGGCCTGCGCCAGGCTGGCGGCGACCGCCAGCAGCGCCGCCGGAGCCAGGAGCAGGAATTTCCCGATCGGCTTGCCCATGCCGCCATTTTGCAGCGCCGCGGAGGCGCATGCTACTGTCCTGTCGACCTATTCGATCTGGAGTTACGAATGTCCGGCACCATCGACCAGAGCAGTCTCGACCAGCTTTTCCGTTCCGCCCGCACCCACAACGCCTTCCTCGACCGG
>JBFXDA010000014.1:0-110579 GCA_050181585.1 Reyranellaceae bacterium | reverse complement strand
GCCCTGGTGATCGACGCCATGGACCTGCTGCACTCCAAGCGGTTCAACGGTTTCTGCCTGGTGTCGAGCGACAGCGACTTCACCCGCCTCGCCATGCGCCAGCGCGAGGAGGGCGTCACCGTCTACGGCTTCGGCGAGAAGAAGACGCCGCGCGCCTTCGTCGCCGCCTGCGACAAGTTCATCTACACCGAAATATTGCGGCCGCCGGCCAAACGCGCTGCCGGCGCGGCCCGTGCTCCCGCCAGGGCGAAGGCAAAACCGGCGGCCCGTCCGCCGGTGCCGCCGGCATCGGCCGGCATCGCCGCACCGCCGCTCGACGTGCTGCGCGACGCCGTCGACTCCTCGACCGACGAATCGGGCTGGGCGCATCTGGGCCAGGTCGGGCGGGTGCTGAACAACCGCCTGCCCGATTTCGACGCCCGCAATTTCGGCTATCGCAGCATCGGCGCCATGCTGGAGGCGCTGGACGGTTTCGAGATCCGCCGCCAGGGCGGGCCGGGCCAGCAGCAAAGCGTTTACGTCAGAACAAAACCGGGAGTGTAACGACCATGCATCCGACCGATGGCAGCTGCATCTTCTGCAAGATCGTCGCCGGCCAGATCCCCTGCTTCAAGCTCTACGAGGACGAGGACACCATCGCCTTCATGGACATCAACCCGGTCAATGACGGGCACGCGCTGGCGGTCGTCAAGGGGCACTACCCCAACGTCCACGACATCCCTGCCGACGCGCTGGGCAAGGCGGCGGCGACGGCGCAGCGCGTCGCCAAGGCGTTGCATAAGGCGCTGGCGCCCGCCGGCATCAACCTGATGCAGGCCAACGGGCCGGGCGCCGGCCAGACCGTGTTCCACCTGCATTTCCACGTCCTGCCGCGCACCGCCCAGGACGCCGAGCTGAAGGTCAACTGGGGCCACAATCCCGGCGACATGGCCAGGATCAAGGCCGTGTACGAGAAGATGCTGAAGGCAATGTGAAAGGCCAGAGCCGGCGCCCCGCACAATGTTCTCATCCTGAGCCCGTCGAAGGATGAGGGATCACAGGCAACGTTTGCGCAGCCCATCCTTCGACGGGCTCAGGATGACGTTTTTACTTTGACGAACGGCTAACCCTCGGCCGTTTCCGGCAGCCTGACCCAGGCCGGAACATGCGCCGTCAGCGTCGCCGCGCCGGCCGTCAGCGGGCCGTTTTCCCTGGCCGCTGCGACGTGCTCCAGCCGCAGTAGCGCCAGCGCGTGCCCGTCGCGGCCGGAGCGCATCTCGCCCGCTTCCTTCCCGCCCAGCATGACCGGGGTGCCCGGCGCCGGCATCGGGCCCTCGACGGTGACCGGCAGCAGCCGCTTGCGCACCAGGCCGCGATACTTGGTGCGCGCCGTCAGCTCCTGGCCCATGTAGCAGCCCTTCTTCCAGTCGACGCCGTTCAGCTCGTCGAAGCCGCTCTCCAGCAGGAAGGCCTTTTCCACCGGCAGGTCGCGGCTGCCGTCGGGCACGCCCAGCGCCAGGCGGTGGATGTCCCAGGCCGGCTGGTCGGCCGGCTCGAGCCCGGCCCGCGCCAGGCTGGCCGCCGCCTGGTCGGCGGGCAGCACGGCGCGGCAGCCCATGGCAGCCAGCCGCGGATCGACATAGGCGACGCCCTCGGCGAAGGGCGCGGCGCTGCCCGCCTCGGCCGGCAGCTTCAGGGTCTCGCGCGCCGCCGGGCCCCAGATCGCCGCCACCGCCCAGCGCGCCGACTGGTCCTCCAGCGTCACCTTGGAGCGCAGCCGGAACATCGACAGTTTCTTCTGCAGCTCGGGCAGGCGGGCGCGCTCGGCGTCGATCAGCAGCGTCTCGCCGCTCTCGACGATGAAGAAATCGTGCAAATAGCGGCCCTGCGGCGTCAGCAAGGCGGCATGGATCGCCCGGTGCGGCGAGATTTTCTCGACATCGTTGCTGATCAGGCCCTGCAGGAAGGACCGGCGGTCGGGGCCGCCCACCGCCAGCACGCCGCGATCGTCGGCAACAAAGAAATAGGCTTCGGTCATGTCCGGTCCCATTGTCGGGCCTTAGAGTTGGGGCAGGTTTGCGCGCTTGGCAAGTGTACCTTGCTGGCCCCCGTCGCAATGGGGGAGAATGGGCTATGGCAGAAACCTATGACCTTATCCTGCGTGGGGGGATCGTCCTCACGCCCAATGGCCGCGAGGACATCGACGTCGGCGTCAAGGACGGCCGCATCGCCGCCCTGGGCAGCCTGGCCGGGGCCTCGGCGCTGGAAACGATCTTCGCCCAGGGCCTGCACGTGCTGCCTGGCGTCATCGACACCCAGGTGCATTTCCGCGAGCCGGGGCTGGAGCACAAGGAGGACCTGGAATCGGGCACGCGCGGGGCGGTGCTGGGCGGCGTCACCGGCGTCTTCGAGATGCCCAACACCAAGCCCTCGACCCTGACCACCGAGGATTTCCAGGAGAAGATGCGCCGGGCGCAGGGCCGCGCCTGGTGCGACTACGCCTTCTATATCGGCGGCGCGGCCGAGAACGTGATGGAGCTGGCGCGGCTGGAGCGCCTGCCGGGCTGCTGCGGGGTCAAGGTGTTCATGGGCGCCTCGACCGGCACCTTGCTGGTGCCCGACGACACGACGCTCGACGCCATATTGAAGAACTCCTATCGCCGCATGGCCGTCCATTGCGAGGACGAGGCGCGCATGAACGAGCGCAAGCCGATGACCCGCGCGCCCGGCGCCACCGCCCATCTGCACCCCCAGTGGCGCGATGCGCAATCGGCGCTGCTGGCGACCCAGCGCCTGCTGGCGCTGGCGCGCCAGCGCGGCCGGCGGGTGCATGTGCTGCACGTGACCACCGCCGACGAGATGGCGTTCCTGCGCGACCACAAGGACATCGCCTCGGTCGAGACCACGCCGCAGCACCTGACGCTGGTGGCGCCCGACTGCTACGACCGGCTGGGGACGCTGGCGCAGATGAACCCGCCGATCCGCGACGCGCATCACCGCGACGGCCTGTGGCGGGGCGTGCGCGAGGGCATCGTCGACGTCATCGGCTCCGACCACGCCCCGCATACGCTGGAAGAGAAATCGAAGCCCTATCCCGATTCGCCCTCGGGCATGACCGGCGTGCAGACGCTGGTGCCGCTGCTGCTCGATCACGTCAATGCCGGGCGGCTAACGCTGGAGCGCTTCGTCGATCTCACCTCGGCCGGGGCGGCGCGCCTTTTCAATATCGCCGGCAAGGGCCGCATCGCGCTGGGCTACGACGCCGATTTCACCCTGGTCGATCTCAAGACCAGGCGGCGCATCGAGAACAAGTGGATCGCCAGCAAGGCGGGCTGGACGCCCTATGATGGCATGCAGGTGACCGGCTGGCCGACTGCCACCGTCGTTCGCGGCCATGTCGCGATGCGCGACGATCAATTGGTGGCGACGCCCAAGGGGGCGCCGATCAGGTTTCAGGAAACGATGCCGAAAGAGGAAGCTTAGGACATGGCTGGAACGATCAGGGCGCTGGTGCTGGAACAGGGCGCCGACAAGAAGGTGACGAGCGCCATCAAGGAAGTGTCCGAGGACCGGCTGCCGGCGGGCGACGTCACGGTGAAGGTCGACTACTCCACCGTCAACTACAAGGACGGGCTGATCGTCACCACCGGCGGGCGGCTGGTGAAGACCTGGCCGCATGTCGGCGGCATCGACCTCGCCGGCACGGTGGAGAAATCCGACGATCCGGGCTTCAAGCCGGGCGACAAGGTGCTGGTCAACGGCTATCGGCTGGGCGAATTGTTCTGGGGCGGCTACGCCAGCAAGGCGCGGCTGAAGGCGGCGCATCTCGTGCGCCTGCCGGCGGCGATCTCGACCAAGCGCGCCATGGCGATCGGCACGGCGGGCTACACCGCCATGCTCTGCGTGCTGGCGCTAGAGAAGCACGGCATCAAGCCGGCCGACGGCGAGATCCTGGTGACGGGCGCGGCCGGCGGCGTCGGCTCGGTCGCCATCGCCATCCTGAAGAAGCTGGGCTACCAGGTGGTCGCCGCCACCGGCCGGCCGGAAGAGGCCGATTACCTGAAGGGGCTGGGCGCGGCCTCGGTCATCGAGCGCGCGGCGCTGACCGAGGCGGGCGAGGCGCCGCTGCTGTCGGAACGCTATGCCGGCGTGGTCGACACCGTGTCCGGCGTGATGCTGGCGCGCGCCCTGGCGCAGGTGAAGTACATGGGTGCGGCCGCCGTGTGCGGGCTGGCCGGCGGCGTGACCTTCCCCGGCAACATCATGCCTTTCATCCTGCGCGGCATCGCCATGTATGGCATCGATTCGGTGATGCTGCCGATGCAGCCGCGCCAGGAAGCCTGGAACCGGCTGGCCACCGACCTGCCGCTCGACAAGCTCGACGCCATGACCGTCGAGGCGGCGCTGGGCGACGTGCCGCGGCTGGCCGTCGATATCCTGAAGGGCAAGGTGCGCGGGCGCGTCGTGGTGGACGTGAACCGCTGATCCCATGTCCGCGCGCCTGCCGCCGCTTGGCGCCATCGAGGCCTTCGTCGCGGCCGCGCATACCGGCAGCCTGACGGCGGCCGCCACCGAGCTGAACCTGACGACCTCGGCGATCAGCCGGCGCGTGGCGGCGCTGGAGCACGCGGTCGGCGCGCCGCTGTTCCATCGCCTCAATCGCTCCCTGCAGCTCACCTCGGCCGGCCAGAAATACCTGGCCGCGGTCGAGCCGGCGTTGGCGCAACTGTCGGCGGCGGGCGCGGTGCTGCGCAGCCACGGCCCGCGCCGGCGGCTGCGGCTGAACCTGCTGCCGTCCTTCGCCTCGCTGTGGCTGATGCCGCGCCTGGCCGATTTCAACGCCTGCCATCCCGGCATCGACCTGGAGATCGTCACCGGCGCGCAAGCCGTCGATTTCAACAGCGAGCGGGTCGACGCCGCCGTGCGCATCGGCACCGGCGACTGGCAGGGCGTGGCGGTCGAAAAGCTGCTGCCGATGCGCTGCCGGCCGGTCTGCTCGCCCGCCCTGCTGCAGGGCCGCAAGGCGCTGCGCACCCCCGACGACCTGCGCCACCACAAGCTGCTGACCCTGATGCAGCCGCGCGGACTGTGGCGGCAGTGGATCGCCGCCGCCGGTGTCGAGCCGTTCAAGCATATCGGCGGCTCGCGCTTCGATTCGGTGCAGATGCTCTACGAAGCCGCCGCCAACGGCCTGGGGGTGGGCATCGCCTTCGACGCGCTGGCCGATCCCTTCCTGCGCGACGGAAGGCTGGTGACGCCGTTCGAGCAGACGCTCGACATCCCTTACGCCTATTACCTGCTCTATCGCCGCCGCGACGCCGGCGACAAGGCGCTGTCGACTTTCCGCCGCTGGCTGAAGGGCCAGTTGCCGGCCGCCTAGTTGCCTGCGGCGCAAAGTTCGTTGCGCAGCTTGCGCTGGCATCGAGACCGGCGCCTGCCATGATGCTGCCATGAGCGACATCCCCGACGGCTACGGCAAGCTGCCGCGCAGCAGCAACTTCCTGCAGATGGTCGGCCCGCTGTTCTGCAAGCCCGACGGCGCCAGCCTGGTGCTGGGCCTGCGCGTCGAGGAGCGCCACGCCAACAGCCGCGGCATCGCCCATGGCGGGCTGCTGACGACGCTGGCCGATCTGGCGCTGGGCTACAACTGCGCCCGCATGGCCGGGCCGGACCAGCATCTGGCCACGGTGTCGATCACCATCGACTTCGCCTCGACGGCGTGCGTCGGCGACTGGCTCGCCGCCCATACCGACGTGCAGCAGACCGGCAAGCGGCTGGGCTTCGCCAATTGCTATCTCATGGTCGGCGACCGCCGCATCGCCCGCGCCAGCGGCATCTTCTCGGTGATCGAACGCAAGGCGGCGTAATACAGGACACGCTGTTTGAATTCCTCATCCTGAGCCCGTCGAAGGATGAGGGTTGCACAGGCGTCTGTGTAGTTCATCCTTCGACGGGCTCAGGATGAGGACTGTTGTGTGGCGGTGCTCTACCGCCGCCGCCACGCCTGCGCCTTGCGCAGGATCAGGAACGAAATGCCCTCGTGCCCCAGCCGCAGCACCGCGGAGGTGTAGACGATCATCATCGCCATCGCCGCCGCCGGGGCGATGTCGCCGGCGTCGTCCATGTTCAGGACCGCGATCGAGGCCAGCGCCGTGTCGGGCGCGTAGAGGAAGACGACGGCGGAGGCCGTGGTCATGGCGTTGAGGAACAGATAGATGCCGATATCGAGCAGGGCGGGGCTGCACACCGGCAGGGTGACGCGGGCGAAGGTGACGTAGAACGGCACTTTCAGCGATTGCGACACCGATTCGAATTCGTGGTCGAGCTGCTTCAGCGCCGTCGCCGCCGTCAGATGCGGCACGGTGTAGAAATGCGCCACCGTGTTCAGCACCAGGATCGCCATGGTGCCGTAAAGGAAGCCCAGCGGGTTGCCCGGATAGTTGAAGAAGAAGATGTAGCCCAGGCCCAGCGCCAGGCCGGGCACCGCCATGGGCAGCACGGCGGCGAACTGCACCAGCCCGCGCAGCGCGTAGAGGCCGCGTATCTTCTCCACCATGTAGGCGCCGGCGAAGATGAAGAAGGTGCCGACCACCGCTACCCACAGGCCGAGCTCGATCGAGTTGTAGTAGGCCGCCCAGCCGCCGCCGTCCATCAGGTCGAAGCGGTAATTGTCGAAGGTCAGCGCCAGGTTGTACGGCCACAGCTTGATGAAGGAGGCCGCGCCGGCCATGCCGATGATGCCGGCGATCGCCACCGACACCACGACGCAATAGGCGAAGAAGCTCCAGTCCTTGGCCGGATTCCGCTTCGGCGCGTAGGGCACGGCGCGGGCGGAAAGCTGGGCGATCTGCTTGCGCGCCACCAGCCGGTCGACCACGAAGGCCAGCACCGCCGGCGCCAGCAGCACGATGGCCACCACCGCGCCCATCTCGAAATTCTGCTGGCCGATGACCTGCTTGTAGATGTCGGTGGCCAGCACGTTGAACTTGCCGCCGATCACCTTGGGGACGCCGAAATCGGTGATGGTGAGCGTGAACACCACGAAGACGGCGCTGATCAGCCCGTATTTGGCGCCGGGCAGGGTGACGGTGAAGAAAGTGCGGATGCGGCTGGCGCCCAGCGAGTCGGCGGCCTCGTAGAGCCGCGCGTCGGTCAGCGACAGGGCGGTGATCAGGATCATCAGCGCATGCGGGAAGGTGTAGAACACCTCGCCGATGACGATGCCGATCGGCCCGTAGATCGAGGCGCCGAACAGCAGTTCCTTCAGCATGCCCTGGTTGCCGAACAGGTAGACCAGCGAGATGCCGGGCAGCAGCGACGGCGCCAGGATCGGGATCTGGGCGATGGCGCGGAAGACGCGCGCCAGCGGCATGCAGGTGCGGGTCAGCGCGTAGGCGAACAGGAAGGCCAGCGTGACGCAGACGATGGTGGTGACGGCGGCGACGAACAGGCTGTTCCACAGCGAATTGAACAGCGCCGGGGTCGAGAAATAGGCGGCGAAATTGGCCAGGCCGACGAAGTCGCCGTCGTCGGTGAAGCTCCTGATCAGCAGCGCGCCCAGCGGCACGACGAAGAAGATCGCCAGGAACAGGGCGATCGCCAGCAGCACCAGCACCGCGATCCAGCGATCGTCGCGGACCTTGTCGGGGGCGCGGGCGGTGGCGTCGGCGGCGATCGCACTCATGCGTCAGCCGGCGGCGGGGTAGACGACCAGCCGGTCGGGCGGCAGGCGCACCGGCAGGGAATGGCCGGGGGACAGGCCCAGATCGCGCACCGCGTTGATCGAGAAATCCGCCTTCAGCGCCGCCGTCTCGCCCAGCCCGCTGGCCAGGGTGGCGCGGCAGAAGGCGCCCAGGAACTCCAGTTCGACGATGCGCGCCTCGATCACGTTGCTGGCGCCGGGCGGCAGGTTGCGCACCACGATGTCCTCCGGCCTTATCGCCACCGTCACGTCGGCGCCGTGCAGGAACTTGTGCGGCTCGGTGCTGGCCAGATCGACGCCGCCGCAGCGCACCAGCCCCTCGCCGGCCGACTTGCCGCCGAAGAAATTCATGGCGCCGACGAAATTGGCGACGAACACCGAGGCCGGGTGGCGGTAGATCTGCTGCGGCGTGCCGATCTGCTCGATCACGCCGTGGTTCATCACCACGATGCGGTCGGCCATGGTCAGCGCCTCTTCCTGGTCGTGCGTGACCATGATGGTGGTGACGTTCAGCCGCCGCTGCAATTCGCGGATCTCGCGCCGCAAATGGATGCGCACCCGCGCGTCCAGCGCCGACAGCGGCTCGTCCAGCAGCAAGAGGCCGGGCGAGGGCGCCAGCGCCCGGGCCAGCGCCACGCGCTGCTGCTGGCCGCCGGAAAGCTGGGCGGGGAACTTGGCGCCCGAATCGGGCAGGCCGATCAAATGCAGCAGCTCGTCGACGCGCCTGGCGCGGCTGGCGCGGTCCAGGCCGCGCAGCCCGTAGGCGACGTTGTTCTCGACGGTCAGGTTGGGGAACAGGGCGTAGGACTGGAACACGATGCCGAAATCGCGCTGCGCCGGCGGCAGATGCGAGATTTCCCGCCCCTCCTGCACGATGCTGCCTTTGGTCTGCTGGTCGAGCCCGGCGATGGCGCGCAGCAGGGTGGTCTTGCCGCAGCCCGAGGGGCCGAGGAAGACGACGAACTCGCCCTTGCCGATCGAAAGCGAGATGTCGCGCAGGGCGACGAACTCGCCGAAGCGCTTCTCCAGATCGCGCACCTGCAGATAGGTGGCGTCGTTTTCAGCCGTCACTGCAATCCCCGCCTTGCCGCAACATGAAACCGGGCGACCCTTGCGGGGTCGCCCGGAAGATCGGCGCGAAGCCTATTTGGCCTCGGTCTTGCTGTCGTAGCGCTTGCTCCATTCGGCCAGGATGCGCTCGCGGTTCTTGGCCATCCAGTCGAAGTCGACCTTGGCCAGCTTGGCCTCCAGGTCGTTCGGCAGGTGCGGCAGCGGCTGCGCCTGGCCGGGCAGCGCCAGGATGGCGAAATTGGCCGCGTACTGCTTCATGGCGTTGGGCGTGATCGACCAGTCGGCCAGCTTCTTGGCCGCCGCCATGTTCTTGCTGCCCTTCATCAGCGCCCAGGCCTCGACGTCCCAGCCCAGCCCTTCGCTGGGCCAGATGATCTCGATCGGCGCGCCCTTCTTCTTCACGTCCGAGGCGCGGAAGTCGAACGACAGGCCGACGGCGTATTCGCCGGCGCCGGCCTGGCGGCAGGGCTTGGAGCCGGAATGGGTGTAGGAGGCGATGTTGGCGTGCAGCGCGTCCATGAACTTCCAGCCCGCGTCCTCGCCCATCTGCTGCAGCCAGGCGGCGACCACCAGGAAGCCGGTGCCGGAGGAGGCCGGGTTGGGCATGGCGATCTGGCCGCGATAGGCCGGATCGGTCAGGTCCTTCCACGAGGCCGGCGCCTTCAGGTTCTTCTTGCCGGCTTCGACGGTGTTGAAGCAGACGGCCGAGGAATAGACGTCCATGCCGACCCAGGTGGGCGGGTTCTTGCTGTCCTTGAACTTGGCCGTGATCTTGTCGACGCCGGCCGGCGCGTAGGGCTCGATCATGCCTTCGCTGGCCAGCAGCGCCAGCGAGGAGGCGGCGACGCCCCAGACGATGTCGGCGCGCGGGTTGTTCTTCTCGGCCAGCAGCTTGGCGGTGACGACGCCGGTGGAGTCGCGCACGAACACCAGCTCGATGTCCTTGACGTCCTTCTCGAAGGCTTCCTTGTAGGCCTTGAGCTGGTCCGATTCGAGCGCGGTGTAGACGGTCAGCTTGGTCTGCGCCTGCGCGGCCGTCGCCAGCAGGGCGGCGCCGGCGGCCAGCACGCCCGCGCGCCAGAAATTGCGAAAGATCATGATGGTTGAGCTCCCTCGTTTGGTGCGATCGACGGCGATTGCGGAAAGCGAGAGCCGATGCTGCCCGGGCGGATCGACTTTTACGCGACCTTCGCCGGCAAAACCCATTCCCCTGCCGCGCCTCCGGCCACCCCGCGAAGAGGTAGCATTGGATTGTTGCAGAAATCCTACAGGCAGTGGAGTCGGCATTGACGAAAAAATGACCGAATCGCAGCGATGACGTTTTATTGCTCAGTTTGCCCGGTCGGCGGTCTGGCTGAGCTGCCGGTAGAGTCCGGGCGTCGGTCCCAGGCCTTTCTGGAAGGCGCGCTGGAAATGCGGCTGGTCGCTGTAGCCCGCGAACAACCCGACCAGCGCGATCGGCATGTCGCTCGTCGACAGCAGCTCGGCGGCGACCTGCAGGCGCATGGCCGCGACGATCTTCTGCAGCGTCCAGCCATTTTCCGCCAGGCGCCGCTGGAAACTGCGGGAAGAGAGGCCGTGGTCCGCCGCATAGTCGCGCACGGTGCGTCTGGCGCCGGGGTCGGCAGCGGCCTGCGCGTAGACGGCCCGCGCCAGGCCGGACGGCAATTCGCGCCCGCTGGCGGTATGCAGCGGGACTTCGATCCCGGCGCCGGGCGTCGGCTGGCGTCGGCGATCGAACGCCTGCCAGGCCAGTCGCCAGCGCGCGGTGTGGCGCGGGATCGCGTCGCCGGCCGGTTGCCAGCGACCGCGCGCCGCGGGGAAGCCCAGCGTCGCGCCCTGGGCGCCCAGCCAGGCCAGCAATCCCCGCAGCACGGCGGCGACCACGATGTCTTCGCCCGGCATCGGCGGCGGGCCGTCGATCGCCACATGCTGCAGCACCGCGAAGCCCGGCCCCCGGTCGATCAGGCGGCTGCGGTGCCGGGCGTGGAAATAGCGCTCGACGCGCAGCCAGCGCTCGATCAGATCGTGCGGATCGCGCGCGGCCTCGAACAGGCGCGCCGCCGGCGTGGCGGCGAAATCGCCGACGACGTCGCCGACCCGCAGCAGCGGTCGCGGCCCGTGCGCGCGCAGCACCGCCTCGATCAGCGCACGCTTGCGCGCCAGGGCGACGCGCGGGCCGGCGGGCTCGGGCGTGCGCGCCGCCGGATAGGCGATGCCCTGCGCCCGCAGCGAACGCTCGATCATCCTGACGATCAGGCTGCTCGCGAAATCGTCCAAACCGTTCCTCCCCCGGCCGCCATCCGCCATATCCCGGCCTGCTCTATCGCGCCCTCCAGGGCAGGGCCAGCACGCTTTCGCCGTCGAGATCGGCGATGGCGTTGGTGACGGCGGCGGTGGCGCAGACGATCGCCGTTTCTCCGGCGCCGGTCGGCACGGGCGAGCCTTCGACCAGTTCGATCGCGATCTGCGGCACGTCGGAGAAGCGGGGGATAGCGTAATCGAGAAAGCTTTGCGCCGAAATCCGCCCCTCGGCGACGTCGAGCGTCTCGCCCAGCGCCATGCCGATGCCCCATACCAGATTGCCCTCGACCTGCGCCCGCACCTGGTCGGGATTGACGACCCGGCCGCAGTCCTGCGCGCACCACAGATGGCTGAGCCGCAGCCGCCCACCATGGCGCTCGATGCGCGCGATCGCGGCGGCATGCGACATTTCCTTGTAGGTGCCGCAGGCCACGCCGTAGCCGACGCCTTCCTGGCGCGATCGCCCGTCCCAGCGCGCCATGGCGGCGGCGCGCCGCAACACCTCGGCCAGCCGGGCCGCGCCGGCCGGCAGGTTGCGCAGCCGGAAGGCGACCGCATTCAGTCCGGCCTTGCGCGCCAGCGCGTCGATCGCCGTTTCGATCGCCCAGCAATTGCCGGCCGCGCCCAGCCCGCGCCATGGCCCGGTCTTCACCGGCAGCCGCACGTCGTCGAATTCGACCCGCAACGCGCCGACCGCATAGGGCGGCGTCGAGCCGCGCGCCACGCCGGGATCGGCCACGAAGCTGGTGCCGAACTGCAGCACCGGCCCCATGGCGGCCGAGGTGAAGATGACGTGGCCGGAGCGAAAGGCGTGCCACCAGCGCGCGATGCGTCCGCCCTCGTCGAGCGCGGCGCGGATGCGATGGGTCGAGGGCGGCCGGTGGAAGCCGTGACGGAATTCGTCGGCCCGCGACCATTGCACCTTGACCGGCCGGCGCGCCGCCCGCGACAGCAGCGCCGCTTCCAGTTCGGCGGCGCAGATGGTGCGGGCGCCGAAGCCGCCGCCGACCCGCATGCCGTGCACGACCACCTCGCTCCGCGCCATTCCCAGGGCCTTGGCCAGAGTATCGCGCACGAAGAACGCGTCCTGCGTTCCGGTCCAGATCTCCAGCTTGCCGTCACGGCGGAAGTCCGCCACCGCCGTGCGCGGCTCGATCGACGCATGCGCCGCCAGCGGCACAGCCAGCCGCAGATCGATGTCGAAGGCGCGGTCCGGGTCGATGGCGGCCGGGTGCAGCACGTGCTCGTGGCCGCGTTTGCCGCCCGGAGAACCGATCGCGGCTTCGATGCTGGCGGTGGAGACGGAGCGCTCGTAACTGTCCTCGAAGGCGATCGCCGCCAGGGCGCGCTGCAAGGCGCCGCGCCGCGCCGCCAGCAGGCCGGTGAAGCCGCGGCCGGAAACCAGCCCGAGATAGCCCGGTATGGTCCGCGCGCCGCTGTCGTCGAGGGCGGCCACCGTGCCGTTGAGGCCTTCCGACTTGACCATGGCGCCATGGATCATGCCGGGCAGGCGGATGTCGTCGGCGAACAGCGGCGCATTGCCGGTGACGATGGCCGCGATGCCGTCGGTCGGCGCGCCATGGCCGACGATCCGCGGCGCGTGGTCCGCGGCGAAGCTGCGCGGCGTCGCGGCGGCGACCGCCCTGTCGTCGAGCACCAGCGGCGGGCCGGCGGCCAGTTCGGCGAATGTCAGCCGTCGTCCCGAAGCGGCGGCGGCGCCGGCGGCATCCAGCGATGCTTCCGGCGCTTGCAGCATCGCGGCGGCTCGCGCCTGCAACGCCAGCGCCAGCGCCGCGGCGGCCTGGGCCAGCAGCGGCGCGAAATCCTTGATCGAATCGGAACCGACCGTGGCGCGGCATTCGCCGCTGACCGCCGTATCGGGCGACAGGCAGCGCACCTGCGCCAGCGACACGCCGAGCTCTTCCGCCACGACCTGCCGCAAAGCGACGGCGATGCCCTGGCCCATTTCGACGCGTGGCGAATGCAGTTCGAAATGTCCCTCCGGGCGCAGGCTGACCCAGGCGGCGGCGTCGGCCGCCGCCGGCGCCCGCCGGCTCGGCAAGGCGGGCATCAGCGCGTAGGCGCCGGCCGCCATGGCGGTTATTCCCGCGCCGCTCCAGCCCAGGATCTTCAGCAGCCGCCGCCGCGACAGTTTCCGGCTCATCGCCCGGTTCGCAGCCGAAGCTGCGTCACGGCGATCGCCCGGCGGATGCGCGCCTGGGTGCCGCAGCGGCAGAACACGCCGTCCATGGCCTCGTCGATGGTCCGCGCATCGGCGGCCGGATCGCGCTCGAGCAGGGCCACGGCCGTCATGATCTGGCCGTTCTGGCAGTAGCCGCATTGCGGCACCGACTGCTCGATCCAGGCGCTTTGCACCGGGTGCGGTTCGCCGTCTCGAGCCAGCCCCTCAAGCGTCACGATTGCAGTGCCTTCGACGCCGGCGGCGGCGACGCTGCAGGCGCGCACCGCTTCGCCGTCGACAATCACGGTGCAGGCGCCGCAGGCGCCGACGCCGCAACCGAATTTGGGACCGTTCAGGCCGAAATGGTCGCGCAGGACGAAGAGCAGCGGCTCGTCGGCCAGATCGGGCGGAATCGCGGCCTGACGGCCGTTCAGGGTGAAGCGCATCCGGTCCTCCTGCGTTGCCTCGCGCAGAAGGTAGGGGGTGCCGGGGGTCGGGGATTGAACGTTCGCGCCACGCTGTTCGTGGCGGCGCGGCTATTTCAGCGCCGCCGCCACCAGCGGGCGGAAATGGTCCAGATCGGGGGTTTCCAGGCCCACGATCTTGCCCTGCTCGTCCCACTGGCGCAGGCGGACGGCGGCCTGGGCGTAGGGGCTGGATTCGAACGCGTCGACCTCCTGGGCCGACATCGGCCCGCCCTGCAGCCGCAGGCTGCGCACCGAGGCTTCGGACAGGCGGTCGAAATAGGACGGGTCGGTGGCGCACAGATAGCGCTTGGCCGCCACGTGCAGGCGCACCGGCTCGCAGACTTCCGGCCCGAAATGCCGCGCCAGGAAGGCGGCACCGCTTTCCTCGTGCCGGCCGTCGATGCCCCGTTCGGCCGCAAGCTCGCCGCCCGCCAGGATATGGCCGATATCGTGCACCAGCGTCGCCACCACCAGCGCGTCCGCGGCCCCGGCCTGCTGGGCGAAATGGGCGCATTGCAGGGCGTGCTCGAGCTGGCTGACGCGCTCGCCGCTATAGAGATCGCGGTCGCCCCGCGCCAGCAGCTCCAGAATGTCGTCGGTGGTGCCCATCCGGCCTGCGAATCCCGTGTTTCTGCCCGGCGTCCGCCGTATTCCGCCGGCTTCCGCCACCATGCTACTGTGCCGGGCGCAGGCTGGATACAGCGGTTCTGTTTCCGAGAAAGGACAGTTTCATGAACTCCCCGACGCCCCGGCAGGCCATGACCACGGAAGTGCCCAACAATCTGGAAGCCTTCTGGATGCCGTTCTCGGCCAACCGCCAGTTCAAGAAGAACCCCCGCCTGCTGGTCGGCGCCAAGGACATGCATTATTTCAGCCATGACGGGCGCAAGATCCTGGACGGCGCCGCCGGGTTGTGGTGCGTCAATGCCGGCCACGGGCGGCGGCGCATCGTCGAGGCGGTGCAACGCCAGGTGGCGGAAATGGACTATGCGCCGCCCTTCCAGATGGGCCATCCCAAGGCCTTCGAACTGGCCGCGCGCCTGGCCGCCATGCTGCCGGGCGATCTCGATCACGTCTTCTACACCAACTCGGGCTCCGAAGCCGTCGACACGGCGCTGAAGATCGCGCTGGCCTATCACCGCGCCCGCGGCGAGGGCCAGCGCACCCGCCTGATCGGCCGCGAGCGCGGCTATCACGGCGTCGGCTTCGGCGGCATCTCGGTCGGCGGCATCGTCTCCAACCGCAAGGTGTTCGGCCCGATGCTGGCCGGCGTCGACCACCTGCCGCACACGCATTTGCCGGAGAAGAACGCCTTCACCCGCGGCCAGCCCGAGCATGGCGCCTGGCTGGCCGACGAGCTGGAGCGCATCATAGCCCTGCACGACGCCTCGACCATCGCCGCCGTCATCGTCGAGCCGGTGGCCGGCTCGACCGGCGTGCTGATCCCGCCCAAGGGCTACCTGCAGAAGCTGCGCCAGATCTGCGACCGGCACGGCATCCTGCTGATCTTCGACGAGGTGATCTGCGGCTTCGGCCGGCTGGGCTCCTCCTTCGCCGCCGAGCATTTCAACGTGCTGCCCGACATGATGACGGTGGCCAAGGGCATCTCCAACGGCACCGTGCCGATGGGCGCGGTGTTCACGCGCAAGCACATCTACGACGCCTTCATGACCGGCGCCGAACACATGATCGAGCTGTTCCACGGCTACACCTACTCGGCCCACCCGCTGGCCTGCGCCGCCTCGCTGGCGACGCTCGACGTCTACCAGGAGGAGGGGCTGTTCCAGCGCGCCGCCGACCTGTCGCCCTATTGGGAGGACGCCATCCATTCGCTGAAGGGCGTGCGCCACGTCGTTGACCTGCGCAATCTGGGGCTGGTCGCCGCCATCGAGATGGAGGGCATTCCCGACAAGCCGACGGCGCGCGCCTACGAATGCCTGGTCAAGTGCTACGAGAAGGGCGTGCTGATCCGCACCACCGGCGACACCATCGCGCTCTCCCCGCCGCTGATCATCGAAAAGACGCAGATCGACGAGCTGATCGGCACCGTCACCGACGTGATCAAGAGCGTGCATTGATGCGATCCTGGAAACTGGTGCTGGCGGCCGGCCTGATGCTGGCCGTCGCGGCCTGCGGCAAGCCGACCAAGGAAGCGATGCTGCAGAAGGCCGGCGAGGCCAAGAAGAAAGCGGAAGTGGTGGCGCTGCTGGGCCAGCCCGACGACATCGGCAAGATCGGGCCGCTGGAGATCTGGACCTACAAGGCGTCGAACGGCAAGGTCGTCTTCACCATGCTGGCCGAGAACGTGACGCTGGTGGTCACCGAGCCGGCCAAGCAGTAGCGGCATGAAAGTCGTCATCACCGGCGGCGCCGGCTTCCTCGGCAGGAAGCTGGCGCAGCGCCTGCTCGAGCGCGGCACGCTGGTCGGCCCGTCCGGTAAGCCGGAGCGCATCGATGAGCTGGTGCTGTTCGACGTCGCGCCGTCGCCGGTCGGCAAAGGCGATGCGCGCGTCACCGCCATCGCCGGCGACATCGCCGACCGCGCCCAGGTCGAGCTGCTGATCGGCAACGACACCGATTCGGTGTTCCATCTCGCCGCCGTGGTCAGTGCGGGGGCGGAAGCCGATTTCGATCTCGGCTGGCGGGTCAATCTCGACGGCACGCGCCACGTGCTGGAAGCCTGCCGCGCCCTGCCGCGGCCGGCGCGGCTGGTCTTTACCTCGTCGATCGCCGTTTACGGCGGCGAACTGCCCAACCCGGTGACGGATGCCACCATCCTGACGCCGCGCACCTCCTACGGGGCGCAGAAGGCGGCGTGCGAGCTGCTGATCAACGACTGCACGCGCAAGGGCTTCCTCGACGGCCGCGCGCTGCGCCTGCCCACCATCACCGTGCGCACCGGCAAGCCCAACAAGGCGGCCTCGACCTGGGCCAGCTCGATCGTCCGCGAGCCGCTGTCGGGCGTCGATGCGGTCTGTCCGGTGCGGCCCGATTCTTCGATGGCCTGCCTGTCGCCGCGGCGGACCATCGACGCCTTCCTGCGCGCCCACGACCTGCCGGGCGAGGCGCTGGGCGCCTATCGCTCGCTGCTGCTCTCGGGCATCGCGGTGACGGCGGCGGAGATGGAAGCGGCCATGCGGCGCCATGCCGGCAACCGCCGCCTCGGCAAGGTGCTGTGGCAGCCCGACGCGCCGACCCAGGCCATCGTCGATTCCTGGCCCAAGGCCTCGCGCGGGGCGCGGGCCGATGCGCTGGGCTTCACCGTCGACGCTTCGATCGACGAGATCGTGCAGGCCTTCATCGCCGACGATCTCGACGATCAGATCAGGAGCCTGGCTGAGTAAGGGTGAAATCTAGCAAGTGACACCCTTCTCCCGCTTGCGGGAGAAGGTGGGCGAAGCCCGGATGAGGGTGTTCTTCGGCATCGACCACCGCGCACCCTCACCCGCCCTTCGGGCACCCTCTCCCGCAAGCGGGAGAGGGGTGGAAGAGAGAGGACGTACGGTCTAGACGTCCACGAACACCTCGAAGCCGCCATAGGACATGCGCTTGAGGTCGAACGGCATCTTGTTGGGGTCCATGCCGTCGCTCAGGCGCTTGTCGGCCATCACCTTGGCGTTGATCTTGTCGCGGTCCTTGCGCGACTTGTAGACGATCCAGGAGAACACCACCGCCTCGTTGGGCTTGGCCTTGGTCAGCTTGCCGAAGGGCAGGCCGAACTTGGCCTTCAGGTCCTCGCCGACGCATTCGCGATATTCCAGCGCCCCGTATTCGCGCCAGATCTTGCCCGCCTTGCGCGACATCCTGCGATAGGCGTCGAGATTCTTCTTGGGCACGATCAGCACGAAACCGTCGACGTATCTGGCCATGGTGTTCTCCTTGTTGTCGTTGCCTTGCCGTCTTGCCGGCAAATCGTGTCAGTTTCTGGGCTGCAGCCGCCGGCGCAGCTTCAGGGTGACGAGAGCGGCGGCCAGCACGAAGAGGCCGCACAGCACCGATATGGCGACGAAGCCCTCGACATAGGAATGCCGCGCCGCCGCCGCGACGCCCGACGCCGCCGGTTCGGGCAGGCCGGCCGCGATGCCCAGCGCCCCGCCCAGCGTGCCGCGCGCCGCCTCCGCCGCCTCGGCCGGCAGGCCTGCGGGCAGGGCGATGGCGCGGCGATAGATGACGGTCAGCAGGCTGCCCAGCACGGCAATGCCCAGCGCGCCATGGAACTCGATGCTGGTTTCCGAGATGGCCGAGGCCGCCCCGGCCCGTTCGGGCGGCGCGGCGGCGACGATCAGGTCGGTGGCCAGCGCCACCACCGGCGTCATGCCCAGCGACATCACCACCATGCCGGCGACCAGCAGCGGCAGCGATAGCGATCCGCCGACCTGCGTCATCAGCGCGAAGCCCAGCACCACCACCAGCAGCCCGGCGGCGGTGACGTGCGGGGCGGGGAAGCGGTGGGCCACCGCCGGCGCGATGGTCGAGCCGACGATGAAGGCCAGGCCCGAGGGCGCCGTCCACAGCCCGGCCTCCAGCGGCCCCATGCCGAGCACGAGCTGCAGGTACTGCGCCACGAACAGGAAAATGCCGAACATGGCGAAGAAGGCCAGGGAGTTGATCGCCAGGGCGGCGGTGAAAGCGGTGGAGCGGAACAGCGTCAGGTCGATCAGCGGATCGGCCAGGCGCCGCTGGCGGCGCACGAAAACGACGGCCAGCGCGATGCCGGCGACGGCCGACAGGGCGGCCCACGGATCGCCGCCATGTTCGGCCACGCGCTTGACGGCGTAGATCAGCCCCAGCACCGCGGCGATGGAGAGGGCCGCGCTGGGCAGGTCGATGCCGCCGGCCTTGGGGTCGCGATATTCGGGCAGCAGGAAGGGGCCGACCGCCAGCAGCAGCGCCATGATCGGGACGGCGACCAGGAACACCGCGCTCCAGTGGAAATGCTCCAGCAGCGCGCCGCCGACCAGCGGCCCCAGCGCGCCGCCGGCGGAGAAGCTGGCGATCCAGAGGCTGATGGCGATGGTGCGCTGGCGATCGTCGAGGAACATGTTGCGGATCAGCGACAGGGTCGAGGGCGCCAGCGTGGCGCCGGCCACGCCCAGCAGGGCGCGGGCGGCGATCAGGCTGGCGGCGGAATCGGCCATCGCCGCCAGGATCGAGGCGGCGCCGAAGGCGGCGGCGCCGATCAGCAGCAGCTTGCGCCGGCCGATGCGGTCGCCCAGCGTGCCCATGGTGATCAGCCAGCCGGCCAGCAGGAAGCCGTAGATGTCGACGATCCACAGAAGCTGCGAGGCGGTGGGCTTCAGGTCGGCGACGATGGAGGGCACGGCGAGGTTGAGCACCGTCAGGTCCATCGAATAGAGCAGGCAGGGCAGGGCGATGACGGCCAGGCCGATCCATTCGCGCCGCGTCGCCTTCGCCGCCAGGGTTTGTGCGGTCATGGAAAGATGCTCCGGGAAAAACGCTCCGAGGAGTGTCGCTGACGGCCGCCGTTCGCGGCGGCGGGGATGTCGGGATCAGCCTCGCTTCGGCTTGCCGGCCTTGCGTCGGGCTGGCCTGGCCGGTTCGGCTTCCACCAGGGCGGCCAGCCGGTCGAGACTGTCGGACCAGAATTTGGCGTAGCGCTCCAGCCATTCGCTGGCCTCGCGCATGGGGCGCGCCTCCAGCCGGCAGGGCCGCCACTGCGCTTCGCGGCCGCGCGCGATCAGCCCGGCATGCTCCAGCACTTTCAGGTGCTTGGACACCGCCGGCAGGCTCATGTCGAACGGCCTGGCCAGTTCGGTGACGCTGGCCTCGCCATTGGCCAGCCGCGCCAGGATGGCCCGCCGGGTCGGGTCGGCCAGGGCGGCGAAGGTGGCGCTCAGGGCATCGGGCGGCATGGCGGCCTCGGGCATTATAAAACCAATTGGTTAATTAATCGCTGCCGCCGCCGAAGTCAACGCGCCCGGCGCGGTGACAAAAGGGTGATCGGCGGCGCCAAGGCGCAGGGCCAGCGCAAATTCGGTTGCGCGGTACTGCGCCCAAGCCAAACTTGCAGCCTGCCAACCGGATCGCGAGCATCGATGCGGACGAATTCGATCAAGAGCGGCGCCAGATGGCTGCGCAGCCAGCTCAGCCTGCTGGCCTACGACGCCGTCGAGAGCCTGCTGCCGGCCTGGCCGGTGGCGCTGCGCCAGCTCAAGCGCCAGGGCTTCGCGCCGCGCACCGTGTTCGATATCGGCGTCGCCGACGGCACGCCCGATCTCTACGCGGCTTTCCCCGACGCCCAGTACTACCTGGTCGATCCCACGCTGGAATCGCTGCCGCACATGCAGCGCATCGCGCGCCGGCTCGACGCCAGGATCCTGAACATCGCGCTGGGCGAGCGCGAGGCCGAGCTGATGATCGGCGTGCGGCCCGACGACATCGCCGGCTCGACCTTCTTCGAGGAGGTCGGTCCGCTGTCGGGCGTGCGGCGCTATCCGGTGGCGGTGCGGCGCTTCGACCAGGTGGTCAACGGCTTCGAGCGGCCGGCTCTGTGCAAGATCGACGTGCAGGGCGCCGAGCTCGAGGTGCTGCGCGGCATCGGCGAGCGCATCCACGATCTCGACGTCGTCATCGTCGAGACCAGCGTCATCGCCACCATCAAGGACGGGCCGGAAATCGGCGACGTCATCGACTACGCCAGGCAAAAAGGCTTCGCGCTCTACGACACGCTGGGGCGCACCCGCCGGCCGCTGGACAATGCCCTGGCGCAGGTCGATCTGCTGTTCGTCAAAGCCGACTCCGCCTTGCGCGCCGACCGGCGCTGGTCGGCCTGATCTATGGCCGCATCTGGAAGCTGGCCTTGCCCGGCATTCGCAGCGGCGCGGCGACAGTGGCGAACTCCACCAGGAGCTTGCGCGTGTCGCGCGGGTCGATGATCTCCTCGATCCAGAACGTCTCGGCCGAGCGGAAGGGGGAGCGCAGCTTGTTCAGCCGCGCCTCGATCTCCTCCAGCTTGGCCTTGGGATCGGCCGCCGCGTCGAGATCGGCGCGATAGGCCGCCTCGATGCCGCCTTCCAGCGGCAGCGAGCCCCAGTAGCCCGACGGCCAGGCGTAGCGGAAATTGGCGCGGCCGTTATTGGCGTGCGCCGCCCCGGCGACGCCGAAGACGTTGCGGATCAGGATCGAGCACCACGGCACGGTGGCCTGGCAGATTGCCGACATCGCCCGCACGCCATGGCGGATGACGCCCGATTTCTCCGCCTCCAGCCCGATCAGGAAGCCGGGGCAGTCCACGAGATAGACCACCGGCAGGTGGAAGGTCTCGGCCAGGTCGACGAAGCGGGTGATCTTCTGCGCCGCGTCGGCCGTCCAGCCGCCGCCGTAGAAATAGGGATCGCTGGCCATGACCGCGACCGGCCAGCCGTCGATGCGCGCCAGCCCGGTGATGATGGCGCGGCCGAACATCCTGCCCATCTCGAAGAAGCTGCCCTTGTCGACCAGCGTCTCGACAATGGGACGCATGCGATAGACCTTGCGCCGGTCGCGCGGGATGACGGAGAGCAGCTTCTCGTCGCGCCGCTTTGGATCGTCGGTGACCGGCCCGCGCGCGGGCACGTCGAACACCGAACTCGGCAGATAGGACAGGAAGCGGCGCGCCAGGGCGAAGGCTTCCTCCTCGCTCTCGGCCGCATCGTCCACCGCACCAGCTGCCAGTTGTATCTGCCAGCCGCCCAGCTCGTTCTTGGAAAGCTTCTGCCCCAGCCGCTCGACCACCGGCGGGCCGGCCACGAACATGGCCGAGAGTTCCTTGACCATGATCGAATAGTGGCTGGCCGACAGCCGCGCCGCGCCCAGCCCGGCGACCGAGCCCAGCCCCAGCGCCACCACGGGGATCAGCCCCATGTTCATCACGCATTGGTCCCAGCCCTTGACCTGCGGCACGTTGGCCCGGCCGGTGGTCTCGATGGTCTTGACCGAGCCGCCGCCGCCCGATCCTTCGATCAGCCGCACCATGGGCAGGCGGAAATGGGCCGCCATCTGTTCGGCCAGCAGGTATTTCTCGCGGATGGTGGCGTCGGCCGAGCCGCCGCGCACGGTGAAGTCGTCGCCGCACACCATGACGCGCCGCCCGTCGATGTCGCCGCGCCCCATGACGCAGTTGGACGGCACCAGCTCGCGCAGATTGTGCTGGGCATCGTACTCGGCCTTGCCCGCGATCATGCCTAATTCGTGGAACGTGCCGGCATCGAGCAGCTTCTCGATGCGCTCGCGCACGGTGAGCCGGCCGCCATCGTGCTGCCGCTTCACCTTGTCGGCGCCGCCCATCTGCGCGGCGAAAGCCTTGCGCTGCTCCAGCTCGTCGAGTTCGGTCTGCCAGCTCATGATGCGTTTCCTTCAGGCGTCTTTTGCCTGAAACCTTAATCGAGAATCACCGGCAAGGAACAGCACACAGTCCTCATCCTGAACCTGTCGAAGGATGAGTGGTCACAGGCATCGTTTGTGTGGCACGTCCTTCGACAAGCTCAGGACGAGGTCGGTGTTGTTGCTCCAAACACCAACAAATAGGCGGATTCACACGATTGGATGTAAGCACATGCGCTGCCAATGGTTCGTCTGGCGGAACAGCACAGAGTCCTCATCCTGAGCCCGTCGAAGGATGAGGGGTCACAGGCGATGGTCTGTGTGGCACGTCCTTCGACAAGCTCAGGACGAGGTCGGTGTTGTTGCTCCAAACACCAACAAATAGGGCGGATTCACACGATTGGATGGAAGCACGTGCGCTGCCAATGGTTCGTCTGGCGGAACAGCAAAGAGTCCTCATCCTGAGCTCGTCGAAGGATGAGGGGGCACAGGTGACGCTTTGTGCAGCGCGTCCTTCGACAAGCTCAGGACGAAGTCGGCGTTGTTGCGCTAGCCGCGCGACAGCGCGTCGACCATGCCGTCGATCAGGTTGGCGCTGCCCAGCGCCTCGACGTCGATGCCGCCCGGCGGCCGTGCGGGAACAAGGGAGGACAGCACGCGCTTCATGCCGTCCTCCTGCTGTCGGCGCAAGGCTTCCGCTTCGGGGACCGTGACAGCGGCGAAGCGCAGGCGCTGGCCGGGCATCGTCTGGCCCAGCCGCGGCAGGTCGGCGGAGGCGACGGTGGCGATCTTGGCGTAGCCGCCGATGGTCTGGTGATCGGCCAGCAGCACGATCGGCGTGCCCGCGCCCGGCACCTGGATGCAGCCGGTGGCGATGCCGTCGGAGACGATGTCGGCGCCCCTGGCATGTTTCAGCGCCGGCCCGTCCAGCCGCATGCCCATGCGGTCGGTCTCCTTGGTCGCGACATAGTCGGCGCTTTGCAGGGTCCGCAGCGCCTCGGCGGCGAAATAGTCGTCCTGCGGCCCGGGCACGATCCTGATCGGCCCCTCGCCATAGGGCGGGGCCTGGGCGCAGGCGAGATCCTGGCGCGCGCCGGCGGCGCTGCGCTTCAGCGGCAGGGCGTCGCCGGCGGCGAGCTTGCGGCCCTGGAAGCCGCCCAGCCCGGCGCGGGTATAGGTCGAGAGGCTGCCCATGAAGGGGGCGATGTCGAAACCGCCCTCGATGGCGAGATAGGCATAGGCCATGCCGGTGACGAAGCCGAGCTTCACGATCTGGCCGCGCTTGAGCGCGTGCGAGCGGTTGGCTTGCAGCGGCTTCTCCGGCGCGTCCTCGCTTTGCTGCACGCTCGCCTGCACCGAGCCGACGACGGCCAGCCGCACGCTGTCGGCCTGTACTTCCAGCGTCGGCCCCATGAAGCCGAGCTCCAGCGCGCCTTCGTTCTGCGCGTTGCCGACCAGCGCGTTGGCCAGCCGCAACGCCAGCGGGTCGATGGCGCCGGCCACCGGCATGCCCAGCGCCTGGGCGCCGAAACGGCCGATATCCTGCACCGTGGTGAACAGGCCGGGCTGGCGCACCAGCAGCGCGCTCATCGCCTCGCCTCCAGCCGCGCATGGTCGAAGCTGCCGGCGGCGACCGCGGCGGCGATGCCGTCATGGGTGGCGCGGTCGATGCGGGCGAAGCGCACCTCGTCGCCCGCGCCCCACAGGATCGGCCGTTCCCGGCGCAGATCGAACAGCGCCACCGGCGTGCGGCCGATCAGGTGCCAGCCGCCCGGGCTCTCCCAGGGATAGATCGCCGTCATCTCGCCGGCGATGGCGACGGAGTTCTGCGGCACGCGCACGCGCGGCTCCTTGCGCCGCGGCAGGTCGAGCGGCTTGGGCAAGCCGCCGAGATAGGCGAAGCCCGGCATGAAGCCCAGCACATAGGCGAAATAGGTCGCCTCCGAATGCAGCGCCACGACCTGCTCGACCGTCAGCCCGGTGCGTTGGGCGATCTCCGCCAGGTCGGGCGCGAACTCGCCCTCGTAGCACACCGGCAGCCGCCACAGCCTGCCCGCTTCCGTCCCTTGCCGCGCCTGGCCGGCCAGCGCCACGACGAGCGGCTCCAGCTCGGCGCGCGTCGCCACCAGCGGATCGTAGAACACCATCAGCGAGCGGAAGGTGGGCAGCGTCTCGACGATGCCCGGAATGCCGGCGGCGGCGACGGCGCGATGCAGCGCCATCACCCGCGCGTTCAGCGCCCGGTCGATCGCGTCGCCGAACTCGACCACGAACGCGGTATCTCCCGCTGCCAGAACGCGCAAGTCCCGCTCGTTGCCGTTTCCTGCCGAAACCATTGCGTCATCCTAACTGCCTGTCGTCGCGGTTGTAAGGCGATTGCTATTGTTTGCCGCCCGGCGGTTGCGCTAAAGAGCCAGCACTCTGTTCGGGGGGAGAGAGACGAATGCCACGCTTCCATTGCGCCTTGGCCGTCGCGGCCGGGCTGCTGCTGTCGTCCGCCGTCGCCTCGGCCGAAACGCCGGCCGAGCGCGGCGCCTATCTGGTCAACTCGATCGTCGCCTGCGGCAACTGCCACACGCCGATGGGCCCGAACGGGCCGCTGCCCGGCATGGAGCTGGCCGGCGGCACGGTGTTCGAGGAGAAGCCGTTCACCGCCCGGGCGCCCAACATCACGCCGGACAAGCAGACCGGCATCGGCGCCTGGACCGATGCGCAGATCGCCAGGGCCATCCGCGAGGGCATCCGGCCCGACGGCTCGCCGATCGGCCCGCCCATGCCGATCGACCTCTATCGCGGCATCTCCGACGGCGACCTCCAGGCCATGGTCGCCTATCTGCGCAGCGTCAAGCCGGTGGCCAACCAGGTCGCCAAGTCGGAGTACCGCATGCCCCTGCCGCCGGCCTACGGCCCGCCCGTGACGTCGGTGCCCGAGGTGCCGCGCCGCGACAAGGTCAGATACGGCGCCTATCTCGCCGGGCCGCTGGGCCACTGCATCGACTGCCATACGCCCATGATCGGGCCGGGCCAGCGCGACTACGCCAAAGCGACCGGCGCAGGCGGCTTCGAGCTGCGCGGGCCCTGGGGGCTGGCCATCGCCGCCAACATCACGCCGCATCGCGACACCGGCATCGGCAAGTGGACCGATGCGCAGATCAAGCGCGCCATCACCCAGGGCGTGCGAGCCGACGGCTCGCCGCTCAATCCGCCCATGGCCTATGCGTTCTATGCCCGCATGAAGCCGGAGGATCTTGATGCGCTGGTAGCCTATCTGCGGTCCTTGAAGCCGGTGAATAACGCGGTACGCTAGGCGCCTGGCAACGGGCGAGGCGGCATGGCGCGCGGCATCAATCTCAACGCCGACCTGGGCGAAAGCTTCGGGCCCTGGCCGATGGGCAACGACGCGGCCATGCTGGGCATCGTGAAGTCGGCCAATGTCGCCTGCGGCTTCCATGCCGGCGATCCCACGGTGATGACCGAGACGGTCAGGCTGGCCAAGGCCAACGGCGTCTCCATCGGCGCCCACCCGTCCTTTCCCGATTTGCAGGGCTTCGGCCGGCGGCAGATGAAGCTCTCGACCGCCGAACTCGAGGCGCTGATCGCCTACCAGACCGGGGCGCTGATGGGCGTGGCCGCCGCCCAGGGCATGACGGTGACGCACGTCAAGCCGCACGGCGCGCTCTCCAACATGGCCTCGGTCGATGCCGCCATGGCCGAGGCGATCGCCCGCGCCATCAGGGCCGTCGACCGCGACCTGATCTTCCTCGCCACCGCCGGCTCGGAAATGGCCAAGGCCGGGCGCCGGCTGGGGCTGACCACGGCGCAGGAGATTTTCGCCGACCGCACCTATGGCGACGATGGCAATCTGACACCGCGCGCGCAGCCCAACGCCATGATCCACGACGCACAGCAGGCGGTGGCGCATGTTCGGCGCATGGTCGAGGAGCAGGCGATTTTCTCCCTGTCGGGCCGTAAAATCCCTACCCCGGTCGATTCGATCTGCGTCCATGGCGACGAGGAAAGCGCCGTGGCGGTGGCGCGGGCGGTGCGCGAGGGGCTGGAACAGGCGCAAATCAGGATATTGCCGCTGCCGGAGGTCATGGCGCGGTAGATCGTCTCGACACAAAACCTTCTTCTTTCTGTAGCTAGGGCCCCCGAAATTCTGCAACACTCGCTGACCTCGGCAGCGGGATGGGGCAGGAGAACCGGGTGCGTCTGTGGATCGATGCGGCAGCCTTGCCGGAATCGGCGGTCTTCGGCATGTGCGTGCTGGAGCGGCATCTGCGCGCCGCGGCGCGCAGCGCCGGGGGATTCTCCGCCATCTGCGTCGATTGCGGCGACGGCCCCGAACCGTCCATTCCGGCCGAGCTCCGGCGGCGCCTGGCGATCGAGGTGCGGCGCCGGCCCGGCGGCGCCGACCGGCGCCTGGCCCGCTTCCTGCGCGAAAGCCTCGAGCCGCTCACCGCGGTGGCGGGCGACGGCCTGGTCGACCCGCGGCTGTTCGATCTGGCCTCGCAACGCCCTCACGGCCTGGTGGCGCGCGACAACGGGCTGGCGCTGCTGGTGCTGGAGAACAAGCACGCCGCCGCCCTTGAGGGCGCCTCCCTGGCCGAGATCGCCCAGGCGCTGCTGCGGTCCAACGCGGTCGACGAGCTGCACCAGGACGAATTTCCCGCCTTCATTCGCGGCCTGCGCCGCGTGCTGCCGTTCTGGATGATGCCGGTCCGCACGCCCGCGCAGCGGCGGGCGGCCGAGCAGTTCATGTTCCGCGCCAACTACAAGGGCTCGACGGATTTTTTCACCAAGTACGTCTATCCGCTGCCGGTCTGGCTGCTGCTGCGGCCGCTGACGCGGCTGCGCGTGCATCCCAACTGGATCACCGGCCTCAACGTCGCGCTGGCCGTGGCGGCGATCCCCGCCTTCGCGCTGGGCCACTATCTTGCGGGCTTTCTCTGCGCCTATGCCATGAGCGTCCTCGACTCGGTGGACGGCAAGCTGGCGCGGCTGACCTTCGCCGATTCGAAGCTGGGCCGGCTGCTGGATCACGGCCTCGACCTGATCCATCCGCCGCTGTGGTACATGGCCTGGGCCTGGGGCATCGCCGGCGGCGATCACGGCGATCCGGTGATGGTGGCCGGCGCGATGCTGGTGATCCTCTACATCCTCGACCGCCTGTGCCTGAAAGTGTACTCCGTCAATTTCCACCGCGGCCTGCACGCGCATTCGCCGCTCGACGGCGTGGTCCGCACCTTCATCGCCCGGCGCAACATCAACCTGCCGCTGTTCACCGCCGGCGTGGCGCTGGGTTTCCCCCTGGAGGCTTTTCTGCTGATCGTCGCCTGGCAGGCGGCGACGCTGGTGTGGCATACCTGCCGGGTCGGCTCGATTCTGCTGTTCGAAAGCAGCGCCCCGGCCGGCGGCGGCGGCTCGTTGCTGGCGGCCAAATAGTCAGTACAGCCCGATGTTCGGCAGCTCGATCGTCTCGAGCTCGAAGAAGAACAGCCACGTCATGAAGGCGCCGAGGGCGATGGCGGCCAGCGCCAGCGGCACCAGCTTGCGGTTGTGCGGGCGGGTGCCGTGAAACAAGGCCAGGCCGCCGGCCGCCAGCAGCAACGGCCCCAGATTGACGCCGATCAGCGCCGAAAACAGCGCATAGGTGGGGCTGCCGAACTCGGTTTCCTCGTCGAGGATCACGGCCGATGCCAGCAGCGCCATCACCGCCGCGACGATGGCGGCGGTGAGAATCCAGCGCGTGCTGCGCGGCACTGTCTTGCGAGCGTAAATCGAGGCCTCCCGGGCTCCGGCGGCAGCAATTCTGGCCGACAGGGGACGATGGGGTCAAGAAAGCAGGATACCCCGCGCCGGCGCGCTCCGGCCGCTTCTTCGGTAGGGCCGATTCGACGCATTTGCCCGCCGGCACGATTAGTTCCTATTGTCGGCCTATGCTGCCTTCCTCGCTCGCCGAACGATTGACCGCTTTCCTGCGTCCGCAGCTCGGGGAGGGCGTGCGCGTCGCCGACCTGGCGCCGATGGAGGACGGCCACGCCGGCCTGACCTTCGGGTTTCGCCTGCTCGAGGGCGAAGGCGAGATCGGCCGCTACGTGCTGCGCATGGCGCCGATCGGCGTCACCCGCCGCGGCAATACCGACGTCTATCGCCAGGCGCCGCTGCTGCGCGCCCTGCATGCCGCCGGCCTGCCGGTGCCCGCCGTGCCCTTCGCCTGCGCCGAGGAGGCGCCGCTGGGCGCGCCCTTCATCGTCATGGAGCGCTTGCCCGGCCGGGTCTTCCTGATCTGGGAGCCGGATGCCAGCTTCGCCCGCGATCCCGAGACGCTGAAATCGGTGTGGACGCAGGCGGCCCAGGCGCTGGCGATGATCCATGCCCTCGACTGGCGGCGCGCTTTGGCCGGCTGGGAAGCGCCGCAGCCGCTGTCGGCCGAGTTGCGGCGCTGGGACAAGATCTTGCGCCATGCCCAGAGCGAGGAATGGCTGGAACTGGGCCTGCGCTTGCAGGCCCGCCTGCTGGAGACCGAGCCGCAGCCCTCGGCGATCGGCCTGATCCATGGCGATTTCCAGCCCGGCAACGTGCTCTACGAGAAGAGCGGCAACCGGCTGGCCGGCGTGGTCGACTGGGAATTGTCGTCCATCGGCGCGCAGGGGCTGGATGTCGGCTGGCTGATGATGATGGGCGATCCCGGCGCCTGGTCGCCCGGCTGGCCGCCCATCGTGGCGCAGCCGTCGCAGGCGCTGCTGGAAACCTACCGTGCCGCCGGCGGGCCGGCGGCCGAGCATGTCGAATGGTTCCAGGCCTTCGCCGCCTATCGCATGGCCTCGATCGCCTGCCTCAACGTCAAGCTGCACCGCACCGGCAAGCGTCCCGATCCGCTGTGGGACCGCTTCGCGCCGTCCGTCTCCGTCATGTTCCGCTGGGGCTACGAGCGGCTGGCCGGCCTGGAGAAAAAGTAGAAAGGGAGTAACCGTCGATGATCGATTTCTCGCTGCCCTCCGAGCTGGTCGAGCTGCGCGACCGCGTGCGCGTCTTCATCGAAGAGAAGATCGTGCCGCTGGAGAACGACGCGCGCCAGACGCCGCACGGGCCGACCGAGGAAATGCGGCTGGAGATGGTGGCGCTGGCGCGCCGGGCCGGGCTGCTGTCGCCGCACGGGCCGAAGGAATATGGCGGGCTGGGGCTGGACCATCGCGGCATGGCGGTGGTGTTCGAGGCCGCCGGCTGGTCGCCGCTGGGGCCGCTGGCGCTGAACATCCAGGCGCCGGACGAGGGCAACACCAATCTCTTGCACCAGGTGGCCACCCCGGCGCAGAAGAAGAAATATCTCGAACCGCTGGTGCGCGGCGAGATCCGCACCGTCTTCTCCATGACCGAGCCCGATGGCGGCGCCGGCGCCGATCCCAGCCTGATGAAGACCACCGCCCGGCAGGTGGGCGAGGACTGGGTGATCGACGGCACCAAATGGCTGATCACCGGCGCGCCCGGGGCGGGGCTGAACATCGTCATGGCGCGCAGCGTCGATGCCGCCGGCCGCGACCTGGGTGCCACCATGTTCCTGGTCGACATGGATGCGCCGGGCTTCCGCATCGTGCGCATGCTCGACACCATCGACAGCAACTCGCCCGGCGGCCACTGCGTGGTCGAGTTCAAGGGCGTGAAAGTGGGGCCCGAGCGCATCCTGGGCGAGGTCGGCGGCGGCTTCCGCTACGCCCAGGTGCGGCTGGGACCGGCGCGGCTGACCCATTGCATGCGCTGGCTGGGGGCGGCGGCCCGCGCCCATGCCATCGCCGTCGATTACGCCAAGCGCCGCCAGTCCTTCGGCCAGCGCATCGGCGACCACCAGGGCGTCGGCTTCATGCTGGCCGACAACGAGATCGAGATGAATCTGTGCCGGCTGTCGATCTGGCACTGCGCCTGGCTGCTCGACCAGCACGACAAGGCGCGCGACGAGACCAGCATGGCCAAGGTGTTCTGTTCGGAGGCGCTGGGCCGCGTGGTCGACCGCTCGCTGCAGATCCTGGGCGGCATGGGCATCACGCGCGACACAGTGGTCGAGCGCATCTATCGCGACATCCGCCCGTTCCGCATCTATGACGGCCCGTCCGAAGTGCACCGCCACGCTTTGGCGCGGCGCATCATGAACCGGAACTAGCGGAATCTTTCTGCGCCAGCAGCCGGATGACCTCCGCGTCCGGCACCTGGTGGAAGTCGCGGTAGAAATAGCCGATGGCGCCGAACGGCTCGGGCTGGTGCAGGCAGACCAGCTCGTCGACATGCGGCTTCAGCTCGGCGACGGCGCTTTGCGGCGCCACCGGCACCGCCAGCACCAGCTTGTTCGGCCGGCGCCGCTTCAGCGCCTTGAGGGCCGCCTTCACCGTGGTGCCGGTGGCGATGCCGTCGTCGACCACGATGGCGGTGCGCCCTTCCACCGGCACCGGCGCCCGTCCCTGGAGATAGAGCTTCCGCCGCCGCTCGATCTCGGCCAGTTCCTCGGCGATCTGCGGTTCGAGCTCGGCGTGGCGCAGCCCGGCCGCGTCCAGGACCTCCTGGTTGTAGACCACGTCGTGCTTCTCGCCGTCGACGATGGCGGCGGCCGCCAGCTCGGGCTGCCAGGGCACGCCGATCTTCCTGACCAGCAGCAGCTCCAGCGGCGCTTGAAGCGTCCTGGCCACTTCGGCCGCCACCGGCACGCCGCCGCGCGGCAGCGCCAGCACCAGCGGCCGCTCGTAGTCGCGGCGCGCCAGGTCGGCGGCCAGTTCCTTTCCCGCCTGCTCGCGCGTGGCGAAGCCGGAGAATCTCATGAGGCGCTCCGCAGATGCCGGTCGAACCAGTCGACGGCCAGGTTGACGACCTGCTCGAGCGTGCCCGGCTCCTCGAACAGATGCGTGGCGCCGGGCACGATCTCCAGCCGCGTCTCGCAGCGCATCCGGCGCAGCGCCGCCTCGTTCATGCCGATCACCGGCGCGTCCTCGCCGCCCACGATCAGCAGCGTCGGAGCCTGCACCCGCGCCAGCGCATGGGGGGCCAGATCGGGCCGCCCGCCGCGCGAGACGACGGCGGCGATCGCCGCGCCCGGGCTTGCGGCCGCCACCAGTGCTGCCGCCGCGCCGGTGCTGGCGCCGAACAGGCCGACCGGCAGGCCGCGCAGGCGCGGCTCGCGGCGGGCGAGGGCGACGGCTTCGCCCATGCGCCGGCCCAGCAGCTCGATGTCGAAGACGTTGCGCCGGTCCAGCGCCTCTTCCTCGGTCAGCAGGTCGAACAGGATGGTGGCATACCCCGCCTCGTTCAGCCGGGCGGCGACCTGGCGGTTGCGCGGGCTCAGCCGGCTGGAGCCGCTGCCATGGGCGAAGATCACCACGCCCTTGGCCTGCGGCGGCACCGTGACGTCGGCGGCAAGCCGATGCTGGCCCAGTTCCATGGCGGCGCCTCGCGGCAGGGTTCCCGATGCGGGAAATCTAGAACGACGCGGCGCCCGCGCCTTGAGGCAAATCAACCGCCATGCCGGCTGCGGTCAGCGCGGGCGGGTCATGCCCGGGTTGTTGCGGCCGGGCCGGTCGAAGCGGCTGTAGCGGTCGCCGCGCCAGTTGCGGATCGAGGCCGGCTGGCCGGGTTGACGGCGCGCCGCGTCGCCCGGGCCGAACTCCTCCTCGGGATAGCCCGGACCCAGACCCTGGCGGTAGAAGCCGTGCGGGTCGGAAATCTCTTCCCGTGGTTTGCGCCGCTTTTTGCGTTCTTGCGCCGTCATGAAGCGCCAACGCCAGCGGCGGCCCGGCGGTTCCGAAGCCCGCGAACGGCGACATTTGCGTGCGGAAAACTGGTGCTGCCGGACAGGATTGAACTGTCGACCTCTCCCTTACCAAGGGAGTGCTCTACCACTGAGCTACGGCAGCGAACCGGAAGGAAGCGGGCGGGCCCGGTCCTTGAGGCGGCGCAAAGTGCCATAGCGGCCTGTGGCGTTCAACCCCGGAAAAACGCCGGAAAATCCGCGCCTTGCGCCGGGTGCCGGGCCGTTTCCGGCCTGCTATAACCCTTTGCGAACGGGCGAACGGGAGGGCGGCATGGCTTACGAGAGCTTCGATTTCGCGGTCGGCGAGGGCATCGCCCATATCCGCTTCAACCGGCCGGACAAGCGCAATTCCATGACGCTGGCCTTCTGGCAGGAGATGCGCGCGGTGTTCGCCGAGATCGACAGCCGCGCCGAGGTGCGCGTGGCGGTGATCTCCGCCGCCGGCCCGCATTTCACCGCCGGCATGGATCTGTCCGTGTTCGGCAGTCTGACCCCGCCTAATGCCGAGGAGGGCCGCAAGCGGGAGAACCTGCGCCGCCAGATCCTGTGGTTCCAGGAATGCTTCTCCGTCGTCGACCGCTGCCGCGTGCCGGTGCTGGCCGCCATCCAGGGCGGCTGCATCGGCGGCGGCGTCGATCTCGCCACCGCCTGCGACATGCGCTACTGCGCCGCCGACGCCTTCTTCACCATCAAGGAGATCGATATCGGCATGGTGGCCGATGTCGGCACCCTGCAGCGCCTGCCGCAGCAGATGCCGGCCGGGCTGGTGCGCGAGCTGGCCTATACCGGCCGCCGCCTGACGGCCGAGGAGGCCAGGGCCTGCGGCTTCGTCAACCAGGTCTTCGCCACGCCGCAGGAACTGGTCGACGGCGTGCTGGCGATCGCCCGCGCCATCGCCGCCAAGTCGCCGCTGGCCATCGCCGGCAGCAAGGAGATGCTGAACTACGCCCGCGACCACTCGATCGCGGACGGGCTGAACTACATCGCCACCTGGAACGCGGCCATGCTGCTGACCGCCGACATGCCCGAGGCCTTCGCCGCCACCGCGCAGAAGCGCGAGGCGAAATTCGACGACATCGTCGCCGCGCTGCCGGTGGCGCAGGCGCGGAAGTAATACAGAGACGCTAGCAGTTCCAATGCCCTTCTCCCGCTTGCGGGAGAAGGTGCCCGAAGGGCGGATGAGGGTGTCCTGCATCCGCCGCCACACACCCTCACCCGGCCGTTGGCCACCCTCTCCCGCAAGCGGGAGAGGGGCGTAACTTGATAGAACGGCGCAAAAACTACTTCGCCACATAACTCCGATGCACCCAGCCGCCTTCGGCGAGCTGGGTCTCCGACGCCAGCACCTTGTCGGTCTCGCGCGTCTCCATGGCCACCCGGGCGGTGATCTTCTGCCGCGCCGCCGGCGCCTGGCGGGCCTGGTCGAGGAAGGCCAGCGCCTGGTCGGCCGTCGCCGGCGCGAAGGCGGCGCCGTTCTTCTCCGCCACCGCTTCGACGGCGCTGGCATGCAGCAGCTTGGGCCACATGGCTCGGAACAGTTCGGGCGAGCTGTAGAGGTCGGCCGACGACGGCTTGCCGTTGATCGCCACCACGAAGCCGACCGCGTCGGGTGCCGCTTCGATCATGCCGCGCAGCACCTGCTCGTAGCCGCCGACCGCTGTCTTCAGCTTCTCGTTCTCCATGGTGAGTTGCAGCGAGCTGGGCGAGGCCGCCGCCGCGGCGGGAGCGCCGAGATTGCCGTCCAGTTTGCGCTGCACGTCGCGCACGCCGTTCCACACTTTCTGCTGCAGATCGGCCGTGCCGCGCGGCGAGGCGGCCTGCTTGGCCGCCAGCTTCATCTCGCGCGAGGGCAGGGAGGCGGTCGAGCCGGAGAAGCTCTCGACGCGCTCGTTGCCGCGTTTCTGCCAGCGGCCCTGCTCGACGCAGAAGGAGGCGATCCGGGTCGGCCCCGATTTCGGCCCCAGCACCAGGTCGACGCTCAGCACGCGGTCCTGCTTGCCGCCCTTGACGATGTCGCCGGCCTGCACGAACACGTCCTTGGCGCCCAGATTCTCGATCTCCAGCGAGTTGACGTCGCCGGTCTCGCGCACGCGGATCAGGCCTTTCTGCATCGCCTCCTGCAGCGTCACCGGCACGGCCTTGCCGGCGGGCCGCTCGCCGCGCACCAGGAAGATCGTCAGGTTCTCGTGCGTGGCGGGCGGGCCCAGCCGATGCGCCGCCGGGGTATCGGCCAGGGACGGCATGGGCGCGGCCAGCGCCAGGGCGCAGGCCATGGCGGCGAGGGGAAGGATTTTCATGGAGCCTCCGTGTTGGTCGGACGCGCAAGGGTTGGCGCGGTTTGCGTCCGGCGCGCGGAGGAGTTGCGGCAAATTCAAGAAGGCGAAGAGTGTGGCGCGGCGGCCACGCCCGCGCCGGCAACGCGGGCGTCAGGAGCCTATTTCGTCTTCTGGTCCCACGGCTTGTCGAGCAGCTTCCAGATGCCCTTGGCCTGCAGCACCACCCGCTCGCCCACGAACAGCCGGCCGTCGATGAAGATGACGCTGCGGGTCATGCGGGCGATGTCGCCGGTGCATTCGATCCAGTCGCCCGGCCGGCCGGGCGAGACGAAACTGCAGTCCAGCGTGATGGTCGAGCACGGCTTGTTGCCGGCGGCCTTGAAGCACATGGCGCCCAGCACGTGGTCGGCGAAGCTGACCAGCATGCCGCCATGCACCACGCCGCCGCGATTGGCGTGGTGCGGCAGGGCGCGGAAGGCGAAGGCCAGCCTATGGCCGTCGCGCGGCTTGCGCACGTAGAACGGGCCGACATGGGCGGAGAAGCCCATCTCGTTGCGCAGGAGCTCGTAGCCCGGCGGCAGGTCCGGCGGCGCGTCGGGCCGGTCGATCTGGTTGCTGTCCATGCCTATCCTTGCGGCGCGCGCAGCGCCTTCCTGTCCATCAGGGTGATCAAGGCGCTATAGCTGAGCAGTGTGGCGCCCGCCTGCAGCACGAGGCCGCGCACGAAGGCGCTGCGCTCGGAGATTTTCAGCGACTCCACCGCGCTCTCCAGCAGCGGCCCGAAGCGGCCGGCATTGAGGAACTCGGCGGTGAAGGTGGTGGTGATCGGCGCCTTGCCGCCGGTGGCCAGCGCGATCTCGGTGCACAAGGCGTTGTCGGCGAAGTTCATCAGCATGCCGCCATGCATCAGCCCGCCGGCGTTCAGCATGTGCGGCGCCGTCGGCTGCACGATCACGCGCCGCCCGTTGCGCTCGCCGACGAAGGAGGGGCCGACATGGTGCAGGAACGGCGAGGCGCGCTCGACCAGGCGGAAGCCCGGCGGCGGTTCCTCGCGGTCGGCCGGGTCCAGCGTCGCGGGCTCGATCCGCCGTGCCAGCGCCGTGCCGCGCTCCAGCGGACGGAAGGTGCCGGTGCAGGCCAAAAGCGTGCTGCCCTCCTGGCTGACCTGGCCGCGCACGAAGCTCAGCGTCTTGCCGGCGCGGATTTCCTCCGCCTCGGCCTCGATCGGCACGCCGGGGCGGCCGGCATTGAGGAACTGGCAGGTCAGCGCCACGGTCAGCGCGAACTTGCCCGCGGTGGCGCCGGCCGCCGTCGCCAGGGCGTAGTCGGCGAAGCTCATCAGCAGCCCGCCATGCACCATGCCGCCGGAGTTCAGGTGCCGCTGGTCCGGCAGCATGCAGCACTGCGCCTTGCCGTCCGCCTTGCGAAACCAGAACGGCCCGACGAATTCCTCGAACGGGTCGGCGGGCTCGTATTTGGCGTAGCCGGGAAAGGACTGGTCGGGCACCGGGGCGGTCCTGCAGCGTTGCGGGCTGCCGGTCTTAGCGCAATTCGTTTCCCGGTGAAAGCCGGCGCTGAACGCCGGTTCAGGCGGCGAAACGGCGGCGGGCGACGCTGCCGTACTGGCCCGGCGTGACGCCGAACACGCGCTTGAAGACGCGCGTCATGTGCGACTGGTCGGCGAAGCCGCAGACCGTCGCGGCATCCGCCAGGCCGGTGCCCTGGCGCAGCAGCCGGGCGGCCTCGTTGGCGCGCGCCTGCATGCGCCAGGCATGGGGCGAGATGCCGTAGAGCCGCTTGAAGCGGCGGATCAGGGCGAAGGAGGACAGGCCGATCTCCGCGGCGATGCTCTCGATCGAGATGCGCTCGGCGATGTCGGCGGCGATCAGGCGCCGGGCGCGCTGCAGCCGGGCATCGCCCGCGGCGGCGTGGCCGGCGCTCGCGGCCTCGTTGTGCAAATTGTCGGCGAACCATTTCAGGAATTCGCGGAAGCGGTCGCGGCGCGGCCGTTCCGGTCCGCCGACCTCCGAACAGTAGTGCAGGTCGAAGAACAGCGAGCCGGCCGGGCCGAAGCCGGACTGCACCGGCTGGCGGAAGCCGGCGCTGCCGGCGGCCAGCTCGGCGAACAGGCCCGGCGGCAGGTGCAGGCTGCGCATTTTCCAGCCGAAGGCGTCGAGCGGGCGCGCCGCGTGCACCTGGTGCGGGCCGATCAGCACCATCTGGCCCTTGCCGACGCAATGGCTCAGCCCGTCGATGTCGATCGCCACCGCGCCGCCGGTCACCAGGATGACGGTGGCCGCCTCGTGCGAGTGCGGCATGAATTCGTGGTTGTAGCGGCCGTGGAACATCACCGCGCCGTCGAACTCGGGCGCGTGCCAGCAGGGCCGGGGCGAATAGGCAGCGGTGCGGTGCGTCGGCAC
Organism: Reyranellaceae bacterium; assembly: GCA_050181585.1. Taxonomy (GTDB): domain Bacteria; phylum Pseudomonadota; class Alphaproteobacteria; order Reyranellales; family JAQSWP01; genus JAQSWP01. Next base: position 74,063 of record JBFXDA010000014.1, on the reverse strand, counting down.
GACGTGTCTCCGTCTGCTGAACCGCGCCAGCATAGCACCGGCCGCCGCCGGCCCCTTGTACGAAATTGCGGGTACGAAATTGCGGGCACGAAATTGCGGGTGCGAAATTGCGGCCGCACCCCGACGCAGTAACGTCCAAGACCGGCCGCGCGCGTCCTCGCTATCTCTCCCGCCGAGGGAGGAAGCATGGACAGCGTCATGCCGGCGGCGGACTGGATCGCCTACCACGCGCGCGTCGCGCCCGGACGGCTGGCCTGCATCGACCTGGTCTCGGGCCGCGAGTTCACCTATGCCGCGTTCGACCGGCGCATTTGCCGCCTGGCCAACTGGCTGCGGGCCGGCTTCGCCGTGCGGCGCGGCGATCGCGTGCTGGTGCTGTCCAAGAACGACAGCGACGTCTTCGAGCTGCAGTTCGCCTGCCAGCGCCTGGGCGCGGTGTTCGTGCCGCTGAACTGGCGGCTGGCGCCGGACGAGCTGCGCTTCATCGCCGCCGACGCCGCGGCGGTGGTGCTGTTCCACGGCGCGGAGTTCGCCCCGCAGGCGCTGGCGATCCGCGCGGACGTTCCCCTGCGCGGGCTGGTGCGGATGGACAACGGCCTGCCCGGCCCCTACGAGGCGGGGCTGGCGGCGGCGGCCGACGAATGCGCGTCGGGCCCGGGGCGCGACAGCGATGTCTGGGCCATGATCTACACCTCCGGCACCACCGGCCGGCCCAAGGGCGCGCAGATCACCTATCGCATGGCGTTCGTCAACGCCGTCACGCTGTGCGCCAGCTTCGGCATCGACGGCGACAGCCGCAACCTGGTGGTGCTGCCGACCTTCCACACCGGCGGGCTGAACGTCTTCGCCAATCCGGTGTTCTTCGCCGGCGGCGTCAACCTGGTGCTGCGCGAGTTCGAGCCGGCGCGCGTGGTCACGCTGCTGGCCAGCGGCGGCGTCAGCCACATGCTGGGCGTGCCCACCATCCATGCCGCGCTGGCGGCGGAACCCGGCTTCGAGGCGCTCGATCCGGCCCGGCTGCGCGGCCTGGCGGTGGCCGGCGCGCCCTGTCCGCCGGCGCTGATCGAACGCTATGCGGTGCTGGGCCTGGACCTGCGCCAGTGCTGGGGCATGACCGAGGCCGGGCCGCTGGCCCTGATCACGCCCGCGCAAGCGTCCGGGGACAGGCTGGCCTCGTCCGGCCTGCCCTCGATGTTCGCGCAGACCATGATCGTCGATGCCGACGCCCGGCCGGTGCCGGCGGGCACGGTGGGCGAATTGCTGGTGCGCGGGCCGGTGGTGACGCCGGGCTACTGGAACCGGCCGGAGGCGACGCGCGATGCTTTTGCGCCCGACGGCTGGTTTCGCACCGGCGACGCCGCCTGGCGCGACGAGGCGGGGTTTCACTACATCGTCGACCGCTGGAAGGACATGTTCATCTCCGGCGGCGAGAACGTCTATCCGGCCGAGATCGAACGCGTGCTGGCGCAGGCCGAGGGTGTCGAGGACTGCGCCGTCATCGGCATGGCGGACGAGAAATGGGGCGAATGCGGGCTGGCCTTCGTCGTGCCGCGGCGGGGCCGGCGGCCGGCCGCGCAGGCGCTGGCGGCGCACTGCGCCCGCCATCTGGCCCGCTACAAGGTGCCGCGCCAATTCGTGCTGGTCGAGGCCCTGCCGCGCAACGCCGCCGGCAAGGTGCTGAAGACGCGGCTGCGCCAGAGCGCGGCGGCAATCGAAATCGCAGCGGAGGAAACCAGATGAGCGAAATCGGCTATGCCTGCGCCGAGGGCGTGGGACGCATCGAACTGAACCGGCCGCCGGCCAATTCCTACCACATCGACGTCATCCGCGCCCTCGATGCCGCCATCACTGCCGCCGAGAGCGATCCCGGCTGCCGCGTCGTAGTGCTGCGCTCGGCGCTGCCGGGATTCTTCTGCGGCGGCGCCGACATCAAGCGCTTCCTGGCCAATACGCCGCGCCAGAACATGGATTTCATCGCCGTGGCGCATGAATGCCTCAGTCGCATCGGACTGAGCGAGAAAATCTACATCGCCGAGATCGCCGGCCACGCGCTGGGCGGCGGGCTCGAATTCGCCCTGGCCTGCGACCTGCGCTTTGCCGCCAAGGGCCAGTACCGGCTGGGCCTGCCGGAAGTGACCCTGGGCATCCTGCCCGGCAATGGCGGCACCCAGCGCCTGCCGGCGCTGATCGGCGCCAGCCGGGCGCTGGAGATGATGATCACCGGCGCGCCGGTGTCGCCGGAGGAGGCGCATCGTATCGGCCTGATCGATCGCCTCTGCGAACCGGGCGAGCTTGCCGGCCAGACGATGGCGTTCGCCCGCACCCTGGCGGGATCGGCGACCTTCGCCATCGGCAGGATCAAGCGCTCGGTGTGGGACGGCACGGGTCTGCCGCTGGAAGCCGGGCTGGCGCATGAGCGGCGCAATATCGGCCTGCTGTTCCAGTCGGAGGATGCGCGCGAGGGCTTCGCTGCCTTCACCGAGAAGCGCAAGGCGAAGTTCACCGGGCGCTGAGCGGAGGCGGCGATGACATTGGAGCTTTACACCTGGGCCACGCCCAATGGGCACAAGCCGCAAATCCTGCTGGAGGAACTGGGCGTGCCGTACCGGCTGGTGCCGGTCGACATCTTCAAGGGCGCGCAGATGGAACCCGGCTTCGCCGCCATCAACCCCAACCGCCGCATCCCTGCCCTGCTCGACCATATCGAGGAAGGCGGCCGGCCGATCCGCGTCTTCGAGTCGGGAGCCATCCTGCTCTATCTGGCGGAGAAATTCGGCCGCTTCCTGCCGGCGGACCGGCATCTGCGCCAGGAGGCGATCAACTGGCTGATGTGGCAGATGGCGGGGCTGGGGCCGATGCTGGGGCAGGGCCAGCATTTCTGGACCTATGCGGCGGAGAAGCATCCCTACGCCATCGAGCGCTACACCAACGAGGGCGGCCGGCTGCTGGCGGTGATGGACGCGCATCTGGCGCAGCGCGAATACCTGGCCGACGAATACTCCATCGCCGACATCGCCTGCTTTCCCTGGGTGCGCATCCACAAGCTGGCCAATCTCAGCCTCGACGAGTTCGCCCATGTGCGGCGCTGGTACGGCGACATCCGCGCCCGGCCGGCGGTGCAGCGCGGGCTCGACCTGCTGCGCCAGCATCTGACCGGCGTGCCCAACCAGAAGGAGGCGCGCGAGATCATGTTCGGCGCCACCCAGTACCGGCGCCGCGACGGGGAGCAAGGGCGATGATCGACATCAACGGCATGGCGCATGTCGTCCTCACCGTTTCCAGCTTCGAGGCGGCGCGCGGCTTCTACGGCGCGGTGCTGCCGTTCTTCGGCATGGCCAAGGTGTTCGACAGCGACGGCTTCGTCTACTGGGTCGGCGGCCGCACCGCGCTGGGCATCCAGCCGGCGGAAGAGGCGCATCGCGGCCAGCGCTTCGTGCAGTATCGCGTCGGCCTGCATCACCTGTGCTTCCGCGCCAAGACGCGCGAGGACATCGACCGCACCGCCGAATTCCTGCGCGCGCAGGGCGCCACCATCGTGCGCGGGCCGCAGGAGGGAAGCTGGGCGCCGGGCTACTACTACGTGCTGTTCGAGGATCCCGACGGCATCCGGCTGGAGATCTGCCACGTGCCCGGGCAGGGCCTGCTGGGCGACGCCAGCTTCGAGGGTGGCGGCGATTTCCGCCGCTAGACCAGAAGGGCGGCCAATGAGGCCAGCAGCAGGACCGCGAAGCAGACATTGATGATGCGGTTCAGCGTCGGATCGCGGAAGGCGCGCGTCAGGGCGACGCCGAGCAGCAGCCAGGCCACGTTCACCGCCGCGATGACGCCGCACAGCACGGCGATCTTCAGCCCGGCATCGAGCGCGGGCCGCGCCTCGATCAGGGTGAAGCCGGAAAACAGCGCCGCCATGGCGGCATAGCCCTTGGGATTGACCAGCGACAGCAGGAAGCCCGCCACGGCCGAGGGCGGGCGCACCTGGTCGCTCTGCCGCGCCAGTGGCGGGGCGGTGGCGATGCGCCAGGCCAGATAGAGGAAATAGAGCGCCGCACCGGCGATCAGCAAAGGTGCGGCGCCGGGGATCGCCAGCAGCAGCCCGGCGACGCCGCTGGCGGTGATCGCCATCACCGCCACCATGCCCAGGTTGATGCCCAGCATGTAGAAGACGCCGCGGCGTGCGCCATAGGCGGCGCCCGTCGCCGCCAGGCTCAGCGTGGCGGGACCCGGACTGCCCGCCAGCGCCATGCCGGCGGCGATGAAGGCGAGGAGCGTTTCCATCGCCGTGGCATAGGACGCCGGGGCCGGACCGGTCTTGCACGTTCCTGCCGCGCCAGCCGCCCTGCGGAAATGACGGTCGTGAATCGCCGTTTACGAAACGACGGGGCCATACTTAAATGACCGGCAAGCGGCAAGGAAACGGAACGAGGCAATGTCAGGCGCCAGGACCAAGCAGATCAGCGTCAGGACCGACACGCATGCCGGCGGCAAGGTCGCGCATGTGGCGATCGAGAACGAGCGCAAGCTCAACACCATGAATTCCGCCCTGATGGAGGAATTCGTCGCCACGGTGCGGGCGCTGGGCACGGACGAGGATTTGCGCGCCGTGGTGCTGACCGGGGCGGGCGCCAAGTCCTTCATCGGCGGCGCCGACATCTACGAGATGGCGACGCTGGATTCCGCGGCGGCCCGCGCCTTCATCACCAAGGTGCACGGAAGCTGCCTGGCGCTGCGCGAGCTGCCGGTGCCGGCCATCGCCCGCGTCAACGGCTATTGCCTGGGCGCGGGGCTGGAAATCGCGGCCTCCTGCGACCTGCGCATCGCCGCCGACAACGCCGTGTTCGGCATGCCCGAGGTCAGGGTCGGCGTGCCCTCGGTGGTCGAGGCCGCCCTGCTGCCGCGGCTGATCGGCTGGGGCCGCACCGCCCAGATGCTGCTGGTGGCCGACAATATCGACGCCCGCACCGCCTATGAGTGGCGCTTCGTCGAATCGGTGGTGCCGGCGGCCGCACTCGATGCCGCGGTCGATCGCTGGCTGCATTCCATCCTGGAGGCGGGGCCGAAGGCGATCCGGCTGCAGAAGATGCTGATGCGGCGCTGGGAGCAGCTGCCGCTCGACCAGGCGGTGCGGTCGGGCATCGACGCCTTCGCCCAGTCGATGGAAAGCGACGAACCCAAGACGCTGATGGGCAATTTCGTCAATCGCAAGCGCTGAGCGGAAATTCGGGAGAGACGTCATGGGCAGGAAGATTCGCATCGGCGGCAGCTCCGGCTTCTGGGGCGACACGGAGCTGGCGGCGGTGCAGCTGGTGCGCCACGGCGATATCGACTACCTGATCAACGACTACCTGGCCGAGATCACCATGTCGATCATGGCCGCCATGCGCCTGCGCAAGCCGGAGGCCGGCTACGCCACCGATTTCGTCACCCATGTCATGGCGCCGCTGGCGCGCGAGATCGCCGAGAAGAAGATCAAGGTCGTGTCCAATGCCGGCGGCGTCAATCCGCTGGCCTGCCGCGATGCGGTGGTCAAGGCGGCGGAAGCGGCCGGCGTGACGCTGAAAGTGGCGGTGGTGCTGGGCGATGACCTGATGGCGCGCGGCAACGAGCTGCGCGACGCCGGCATCGTCGAACTCGACGGCAGCGAGCCCCTGCCGGAGAAGCTGGTCAGCATGAACGCTTATCTCGGCGCTGTGCCGATCGCCCGCGCTTTGGCCGAGGGCGCCGACGTGGTCATCACCGGCCGCTGCGTGGATTCCGCGCTGGTGCTGGGGCCGCTGATGCACGAATTCGGTTGGCGGGCGGAAGACTTCGACAAGCTCGCCATGGGCTCGCTGGCCGGCCACATCCTGGAATGCGGCGCGCAGTGCAATGGCGGCAACTTCACCGACTGGCACCTTGTGCCCGATTTCGACAACATGGGCTTCCCCATCGCCGAGGTCGACGAGAGCGGCGCCTTCACCGTCTCCAAGCCGGCGAATACCGGCGGGCTGATCACCCCGGCCACGGTGGGCGAGCAGATGCTGTACGAGATCGGCGATCCGCGCGCCTATCTGCTGCCCGACGTGGCTTGCGACTTCACGCGGGTGAAGATCGAGCAGGTGGGCAAGGACGTGGTGCGCGTCTCCGGCGCGGTGGGGCGTGCGCCGACCGACAGCTACAAGACCTCGGCCACCTATCCCGACGGCTTCAAGCTCACCGCCGCTTTCCTGTTGGGCGGCATCGACGCGGCCAGGAAGGGCCAGCACATCGCCGACGTCATCGTCAAGCGCGTGCGCCGCATGCTGCGCGAGCGCAACCTGGGCGATTTCCGCGAAGTCAGTATCGAGACCCTGGGCGCGGAGGCGACCTACGGTCCGCATGCAAGCCATGGCGGTTCGCGCGAGGTGGTGGTGAAGATCGCCGCCCGCCACGACCAGAAGGAGGCGCTGACCATCCTGGGCCGCGAGATCTCGCCCATGGGCACCGGCGGCGTGCCGGGCATGACCGGGTTCTTCGGCTCCGGCCGCGCCACGCCCAATCCGGTGATCCGCCTGTTCTCCTGCCTGGTGCCCAAGACGATGGTGCCGGTCGAGATCGACCTCGACGGCCGGCGCATCCCGGTCGAGGTGCCCAGCGCGGGCGGGTTCGATCCGGCGTCGCTGCCGCAAGACCCCGCCATTGCTGGTTCGATCCCGGGCGGCGACGCCGTTACCGTGCCGCTGGTGACGCTGGCCTATGGCCGGAGCGGCGACAAGGGCGATAGCTGCAACATCGGCATCATCGCCCGCAAGCCGGAGTACCTGCCGCTGATCGCCGCCCAGGTGAGCGAGCACGCGGTGGCGCAGTTCTTCGCCCACCGCATCAAGGGCAAGGTCAGCCGCTGGGCCCTGCCAGGCATCGGCGGCTTCAACTTCCTGCTGCGCCAAGCGCTGGGCGGCGGCGGCATCGCCTCGCTGCAGGCCGACCCGCAGGGCAAGGCCTATGCCCAGATGCTGCTCGACATGCCGGTCAAGGTGCCGGCGGCGCTGGCGAAGGAGATCGAGGCGCAGCGGGCGGCGTAACGAACGTCCTCGTCCCTGCAAGACGCGTAGCGCTGCCGCGCCAGGTGGCGCGCGGTCGGCCGCCATTCCGCGTCGGCCGTATCGCCTGCATAGCGCAAATCCGTCGCGCCGATAGCGGGCGCGAGTGGTTTTACCCTATGGCATGGCGTTCTCTCGCGTATCTTTGCGAATCCGAAGCAGACACAGCCGGCCGAAATCACTCGCTCCCTTTTCGGTTAGGCTCTAAGGAGGACGTCACAATGGTTGCTCCCGTTGTCGCCACCAGCTTGCTGATACGCCGGCCCGCCAACGTCGTATTCGAGGCCTTTGTCGATCCCGCCGTCACCTCGCGCTTCTGGTTCACCGAGGGCAGCGGGCGCCTTGAGCCGGATGCTAAGGTCACCTGGACTTGGGGAATGTATGGGGCCTCGTCCAATGTGCGGGTTAAGGCCATCGAACCCAATCGGCGCATTCTGGTCGACTGGGATGTGGAGGACAATCCGACCGAGATAGAGTGGACGTTCGACGATCGGGGCGATCAGACCGTGGTCGAGGTCGTCAATCGCGGCTTCGGTGAAGGTGACGAACAGGTCACGAAGGCGCTCGATTCGATGGGTGGCTTCATGCTGATGCTTGCCGGGGCCAAGATCTGGCTCGAGCACGGCATCGATCCTCGTTTCGTGGTCGACAAGCACCCTGACGCGCGACTGCCGAACTGGAATGCAGACTGACGCGCTGTGACGAAAAGTGGACGTCGCGCAGCCTGACAAGGGCAGCGCATCTTGCAAGGACGAGGGAAGTCCTTAGCGCACCTTCTTCTTCAGCAGCGTCCTGGGCCGGCGCTTGGCCGCCAGCGGGAAGAGGGAGAAGGTGCGTTTGACGTAGTTGGTGACGCTGTCGATGCTCTTGGAATATTCCGCCAGCTCGGGCGTCCATTCCGCCTCGATCAGGCGGATGGGGCGGGTGGCGTCGTCGGCCGCCTCGAAGCGCAGGTAGAACCACGGCTCGCCCCGGCGCAGCACCAGCGGCTTGTTGGGCTCCATCCATTCGAATGCCCACATCATGATGCGCGGCCAGACGTCGAGCTGGAAGCGCCCGCCGATCATCAGGCCGGGCAGCGGATCGCGCCGGTAATGCAGGAAGGGCGGCAGCTGGTTGAGATAGCAGCCCTCGTCGGCGACGAAGCGGTAGGGCGTGCCGATCTGGATGATCGGCCGCTCGGGATGGCGCCACTGGCCCGGCCCGTTGAGATGCACCAGCTTGGCCAGATGCGAGGCGGCGACCGCGCTTTGCGCGCCGTCGAGATTGCGCAGCACCAGCTTGCCGTCCTTGTCGCGCCCCAGGCCGAGATTGAGATCGACCGGGCAGGGCACCACGATGTGCCGCGCCTCGTAGTCGATCACCGCCGGGCAGTTCTGCACCGCCTTGGCCGAGCCCGGCTGGCCGCTCTCGCGGCGGAACGGCTGCGGATCGAACCAGACCACGGTGGCGGCGTCCGGCTGCAGCACCCAGCCGACCTCCAGCGTCCGGCCCTTGCGTTCGCCGTCCGGCCCGCGTTTCAGGAAATCCAACATCGCCCCCAAGCCCCCGCGGCCGCGACCGGGCCGTGCCGCGGATTATCGGTTTTCGCCCGGACGAAGGCCAGTGGCATTGCGCGACTAAACCGTGCCGAAGCGCCGCACGGCCGCCTGGGCGATCTCCCCGCCCCATTCCTGCACGAAATGCCCGCCTTCGGCGACCAGCATCGGTTCGGGACAGTTCCTGATCCAGCCGCGCAGATGCTGCATCACCGGCGGGCCCAGCACCGGGTCCTTGGCGCCCACCGCCATGAAGCTCTCGCCCTGCCACTGGTGCCGCCACCAGTCGCGCGCCCGGCGCGAGATGGCAGCACCGGGCGCGTCCGGCCCGTCCGGCACCAGGTTGGGAAAGCGGCGCACGCCGGCCTTGTAGCGCGCATCGGGGAAGGGGGCGTCGTAGGCCGCCGCCTCGGCGTCGGTGAGATGCGGGCAGCCGCGCTTGAACAGCCGGCCGACCGCCATGTCGGGATTGGCGTTGGAGAAGGCGCGCCAGTCCAGGAAACCCTGGCCCAGCGGCTCGTCGCCCACCCCCAGCATGGTGTTCATCACCAGCAGCCGCTCGAAACGGCCCGGCATGTCCATCGGCAGGGTCAGGCCCAGCAGCCCGCCCCAGTCCTGGCACACCAGCAGGATATGGCGCAGGTCGAGCGCCTCGACGAACAGCCGCAGCGACTCGCGGTGGAAATCGAAGGTGTAGACCGCCTCGTCGACCGGCTTGTCGGAGCGGCCGAAGCCGAACAGATCGGGCGCCACCACCCGGTAGCCGGCGTCCACGAACACCGGGATCATGCGCCGGTAGAGATAGCTCCAGCTCGGCTGGCCGTGCAGGCACAGCGCCACGCGCCCGGCCTCACGGCCGGCGGGGCGCGGCCTTTCATCCACATAATGCATGCGCAGCCCGGCGAAAGGCGGGGTCGGGCTCAGCTCGGCGAGATAATGTGGCGCGAAGGGGAAACCGGGCAAATCGGCAAAGCGCTGGTCCGGCGTGCGCAGGGCTGCGGTCATGGGCATTTCCTCCGCCCGCCAGTTTGCCCTATATGACGCAGTCATGGCCAAGCCCAAACCGCCCCTCAGCGAAGCCGACCGGCGCCAGCAGCGCCTGGCCGCCGCCTTGCGTGACAACCTGAAGCGGCGCAAGGCGCAGGTCCGCGCGCGCGCCGAAACCGCTTCCGAAGCCGGTGATTCGCCGGTCGAACCCGATAGTTCACCGGCAAAAACCTGATTCGGCCGATCCGCCCTTGAGGCGAGGGCCCGGCTTGTCTACAAAAAACCCGCTTTCGCCCGCGTCCTGCCGCCCGGGCGCCGCCTGCGGGGAGTTTTTCGATGGCCATCATGTCCGACATCTGGATCCGCCGCATGGCGCAGGAGAAAGGCATGATCGAGCCGTTCGTCGACGCGCAGAAGCGGGAGGGCGTCATCTCCTACGGCCTGTCGTCCTACGGCTACGACGCGCGCGTCGGCAACGACTTCAAGATCTTCACCAATGTCGACAGCGCCGTGGTCGACCCGAAGAACTTCGCCTCCAACTCCTTCGTCGACCGCACCACCGATGTCTGCATCATCCCGCCCAACAGCTTCGCGCTGGCGCGCACGGTGGAGTATTTCCGCGTGCCGCGCGACATACTGGTGATCTGCGTCGGCAAGTCGACCTATGCCCGCTGCGGCATCATCGTCAACGTCACGCCGCTGGAGCCGGAATGGGAAGGGCACGTGACCCTGGAATTCTCCAACACCACGCCGCTGCCGGCCAAGATCTACGCCAACGAGGGCGCCTGCCAGTTCCTGTTCCTGCAGGGCGACCAGCCTTGCGCCGTCTCCTACGCCGACAAGCAGGGTAAGTACCAGGGCCAGCGCGGCGTCACGCTGCCCAAGATCTGAATCGAGAATCCAAGGACGATTGATGGATCGCATTCGCATTCGCGGCGGCAAGCGCCTGATCGGCACGGTGCCGATCTCCGGCGCCAAGAACGCCGCCCTGCCGCTGATGGTCGCCAGCCTGCTGACGCAAGAGACGCTGACGCTGCACAACGTGCCGGCGCTGGAAGACATCACCACCATGTCCGAGCTGCTGGTCAATCACGGCGTGCGGATCGAAAACGTGGCGGACAAGCGCGGCCGCACGCTGAAGCTGACGGCGACGCCGCCGATCTCCACCGTGGCGCCCTACGAGATCGTCAGCCGCATCCGCGCCTCGGTGCTGGTGCTGGGCGCGCTCTTGGCGCGCACCGGCGAGGCCACCGTCTCCATGCCCGGCGGCGACGCCATCGGCATCCGACCCATCGACCAGCATCTGAAAGGGCTGGAGGCGATGGGCGCCAGCGTCGTGCTGGAAGGCGGCAACGTCATCGCCCGCGCCCCGGGCGGGCTGAAGGGCGCCACCATCCGCTTCCCCTTCGTCTCGGTCGGCGCCACGGAGAACCTGCTGATGGCCGCCACCCTGGCCCAGGGCACCACCATCATGGAGAACGCCGCGCGCGAGCCGGAGGTCACCGACCTGGCCAATTGCCTGATCGCCATGGGGGCGGACATCCATGGCGTCGGCACCGAGTGCCTGGTGATCCGCGGCGTCGAAAAGCTGCACGCCGCCGAGCACACCGTCATCCCCGACCGCATCGAGGCGGGCACCTATGCCGTGGCCGCCGCCATCACCGGCGGCGAGCTGGTGCTGGACGGGGCGCGTCTGGACCATCTGGGCGCGGTGTTCGAGGCGCTGGCCAAGGCCGGCGTCAACGTCTCCAACGGGCTGGGCAAGATCCGCGTCTCGCACCCGACCGGCCGCTGCCGCGGCTTCGACGTCATCACCCATCCCTATCCCGGCTTCCCCACCGACATGCAGGCGCAGTTCATGGCGCTGATGGCGATGGCCGACGGCGCCTCGTTGATCACCGAGACCATCTTCGAGAACCGCTTCATGCACGCGCCGGAACTGGCGCGCATCGGCGCCGACATCGTGGTGCATGGCAGCTCGGCGATGGTGCGCGGCGTCAAGGCGCTGCACGGGGCGGAGGTGATGGCGACCGACCTGCGCGCCTCGGTGTCGCTGGTGCTGGCGGCGCTGGCGGCGCAGGGCGAGACCGTGCTGCATCGCGTCTACCATCTCGACCGCGGCTACGAGCGGCTGGAGGAGAAGCTGTCGGCGGTCGGCGCCGACATCGAGAGGATCGGCCAGGCATGACGCCGCTGAAGCTGCGCGCCGAGGACGCCGAGGACCTGCAGGTCATTTCCTCCGCCCTGCAGGATTCGCTGGTCGCGGTGCGCGACATCGGCTTCCTGCCGGACCAGAAGCGCTTCGCGCTGGTGGTCAACCGCTTCTGCTGGGAGGCGCCGCCCGACGCCGAAGGCCATTACTGGCGCACCCATTGCGCGCTGGCCTTCGACACGGTGGCCGGCGTCGCCTCGCACGACATCGACCGCCGTTTCGACGACCGGCTGCTGTCGCTGCTGGCGATCGAGGTGGAAGCCGCCGCGCCAGGCGGCGGTTCGGTCATCCTGCTGCGCTTCGCCGGCAAGTCGGCGATCCGGCTGGAAGTCCAGCGCATCCTGTGCCATCTAGAGGATGTCGGCGAAGCATGGCCCACCGGCTGGCGTCCCGGGCACCGTCTCGAGTGAGGCGAGACGCCCGCATTTGACCAGCCAAGGCCTTGATTCGGCCGGTTTTTCTTTTTGCGGATCCGGCGATGAGCGACAACGAGAAACTGGTGCTGGCCCTGCCCAAGGGCCGCATCCTGAAGGAAGCGGCGCCTCTCCTGGCCAAGGCCGGCATCGCGGCGGAAGCCGCCTTTGCCGACCCCGAGTCGCGCCAGTTGCGGTTCTCGACCAACCATCCCGAGCTCGACATCATCCGGGTGCGCTCCTTCGACGTCGCCACTTTCGTCGCCTTCGGCGCCGCCCAGTTCGGCATCGCCGGCAACGACGTGCTGATGGAGTTCGACTTCCCCGAGATCTACGCCCCGGTCGATCTCGACATCGGCCATTGCCGGCTGGCGGTGGCGGAGCCGGCGGATCTCGCGGGCGAGGACAATCCCGCGCGCTGGAGCCATATCCGCATCGCCACCAAGTACCCGGAGATCACCCGCCGGCACTTCGCCGCCCGCGGCGTGCAGGCCGAATGCATCAAGCTCAACGGCGCCATGGAGCTGGCGCCCAGCCTGGGCCTGTGCCACCGCATCGTCGATCTGGTCGATACCGGCCGCACCCTGCGCGAGAACGGGCTGGTCGAGGTCGAGCACATCGCCAACGTCACCTCGCGGCTGATCGTCAACCGCACGGCGTTGAAGACGCGCGCCATCGCCGTCAACGCCTGGATCGAGCGCTTCCGGGAGGTCGCCCGTGCCGCTTAGGCTGAACGCCGCCGCGCCGGATTTCGCCCAGAGTTTCGCCGCCTTCCTCGCCCTCAAGCGCGAGGTCGAGGAGGACGTCGACGCCACCGCCGCCGCCATCATCGCCGACGTGCGCCAACGCGGCGACCAAGCGGTGATCGAGCTGACGCAGCGCTTCGACCGGCTGGCGCTGACGCCGCAGACCCTGCGCGTGTCGGACGCCGAGATCGATGCCGCCATCGCCCAGGCGCCGGCGGCGCAGGCGGCGGCGCTGAAGCTGGCCGCAGAACGCATCGAAAGCTATCACCGCACCCAGGCGCCGAAGAACGTCGACTACGTCGACGCCCAGGGCGTGCGGCTGGGCGCGCTCTACCGCCCCATCGATTCGGTCGGGCTCTATACGCCCGGCGGCACGGCTGCCTATCCGTCCTCCATGCTGATGAACGCCATGCCGGCCAAGGTGGCCGGCGTGCAGCGCATCGTCATGGTCTCGCCGGTGCCGGACGGCCAGCTCAATCCGCTGGTGATGCTGGCGGCCCGCCTGGGCGGCGTGAACGAGATCTACCGCATCGGCGGCGCGCAGGCGGTGGCCGCGCTGGCCTATGGCACGCAGACGATCAGGCCGGTCGACAAGATCGTTGGCCCCGGCAATGCCTGGGTCGCCGCCGCCAAGCGCCGCGTGTTCGGCCAGGTCGGCATCGACCTGATTGCCGGCCCGTCGGAAATCCTGGTGCTGGCCGACGGCGGCAACGATCCGGCCTGGATCGCCGCCGACCTCTTGTCGCAGGCCGAGCACAATCCCGATTCGCAAGCCGTGCTGATCACCGCCGACCCGAAATTCGCCGATGCCGTGGCGGCGGCGGTCGATGCCCACCTCAAGACGCTGAGCCGCGCCGACTTCGCGCGCCGGAGCTGGAACGATTACGGCGCCATCATCGTGGTGCCCGACAACGAAGCCGCCGTGCCGCTGATCGACGCCATCGCGCCCGAGCACCTGGAACTGGCGCTCGCCGACGAGGCGGCGGAGGCGCTGCTGCACAAGGTGCGCCACGCCGGCGCGGTGTTCCTGGGCCGCCACACGCCGGAGGCGATCGGCGATTACGTGGCCGGCACCAACCACGTGCTGCCGACCTCGCGCAGCGCGCGCTTCTCCTCCGGCCTGGGCGTGGCCGATTTCATCAAGCGCACCTCCTTCGTGCGCTGCGGCGCCGACGGGCTGGCCGCGATCGGGCCGGCCGCCATCGCCCTGGCCGAAGCCGAGGGCCTGCCGGCGCACGCGCTCTCCGTCGCCATCCGCCTGAACCGCCGCTAGGCGGCCGCCATGGCCGATCCCCCGCCCAGTTCCACGTCCAGCCCGGCCCGCCGCATCGTCCATATCGCGCTGGACGAGAAGACCATGGTGCGCCGTACGCCCGAGGTCGAGCACGAGCGCCAGGTCGCCATGTTCGACCTCCTGGAGGAGAACTCCTTCTCGCCGGTCGGCGTCGCCGACGGGCCCTACCACCTGCATCTGGCGGTGCAGGAGAACCGCCTGCTGTTCGACGTGCGCGACGCGGCGGAGCAGAAGCTGCGCGACGTCATCCTGTCGCTGACGCCGTTCCGCCGCATCGTGAAGGACTACTTCATGATCTGCGAGAGCTACTACGACGCCATCAAGAAGCTCAGCCCCTCGCAGATCGAGGCGCTCGACATGGGCCGCCGCGGCCTGCACAACGAGGGCTCCGAATTGCTGCGCGAGCGCCTGCAGGGCAAGATCGAGATCGACTTCGACACCGCCCGCCGGCTCTTCACCCTGATCTGCGTCCTGCATATCCGGGGCTGAAGCGATGGCGGACATGCCGGCCAGCGTCCTGTTCGCCTGTTCGCAGAATTCGGTCCGTTCCCCGATGGCGGAGGCCATCGCCAAGCATCTCTACGGCAAGCGCATCTATTTCGATTCGGTCGGCGTGCGGGCCGACGAGATCGACCCTTTCGCCATCGCCGTGATGGACGAGATCGGCATCGACCTGCACCGCCATCACGCCAAGACCTTCGACGACCTCAACGACACTTCCTTCGACCTGGTGATCACCCTGTCGCCCGAGGCCCAGCACAGCGCGGTCGAGATGACCCGCACCATGGCCTGCGACGTGGAGTTCTGGCCGACCCAGGACGCCACCGCCGTCGAAGGCAGCCGCGAGGCGCGGCTGGCCGCCTATCGCGAGGTGCGCGACCGGCTGATGGACCGCATCAAGACCCGCTTCGCCCAGCCGGCGGCGGTGGTCTAGCCCCTCTGTCTTGACCGGAACTGCAATTCCTTCAGGCCGTTTCCCGCCGGGAAGGATCGCGCCGTGCCGGGTATCGCCACCTACAACGCCAAGCGGGATTTCAACAAAACCGCCGAGCCGCCCGGCAAGGTCTCGGCCCGGCGCAGCCGCAACCTGCAATTCGTCGTCCAGAAGCACGACGCCACCCGCCTGCACTACGATTTCCGGCTGGAGATCGGCGGCGTGCTGGCGAGCTGGGCCATTCCCAAGGGTCCCTCGCTCGATCCCGGCGAGAAGCGTCTGGCGGTGCGCACCGAGGACCACCCGATGGCCTATGGCGGCTTCGAGGGCACGATCCCCGAAGGCGAATATGGCGGCGGCACCGTCATGCTGTGGGACCGCGGCACCTGGACGCCCGAAGGCAAGGAGCCGGCCCCGGCGCAGTTGCGCAAGGGTTCGCTGAAATTTTCCCTGCAGGGCGATCGCCTGCACGGCTCCTTCGCGCTGGTGCGCATGAAGCCGCGCCAGGGCGAGAAGGCGGAGAACTGGCTGCTGATCAAGCACGGCGACGCGGCGGCCAAACGCGGCAGTACGGACGAGGTGGTCCGCCGCAACACCATGTCGGTCGCCTCCCAACGCTCGATGGACGAGATCGCCGCCGGATCGAAGGTCTGGCACTCCAACCGCAGGAAGAAGGCGACCGAGCCGCCGGCGATGGCCAGAGCGGGCCAGGCGCAAGCCGCCACGGCCAGGCGCAAGGCCAGGATCGCCGCGCCCGATCCCGCCCAGCTCGAGGGCGCGCGCAAGGCCCGGCTGCCGCGCAGGCTCGCGCCGCAGCTTGCCACGCTCACCGAAACCGCGCCGCAGGATGCCGGCTGGCTGTCGGAGATCAAGTTCGACGGCTACCGCATGGTGGCGCGCATCGCCGACGGCGAGGCGACGATCTTCTCCCGCAACGGGCTGGACTGGACCGGCAAGCTGCCGCATCTGGTCGCCGCCCTGGCGCGGCTGCCGGTGAAGCAGGCCTGGGTCGATGGCGAGCTGGTGTCGCTCGACGAGGCGGGGCACAGCTCCTTCGCCCGGTTGAAGAACGCGCTGTCGGAGAAGCAGACCGGCGCGCTGTTCTATTACCTGTTCGACCTGGTCCATCTCGACGGCTACGACCTCTCCCGCTGCCCGCAGGTCGAGCGCAAGAAGCTGCTGGCGCAGCTCCTGGCCGCGCCGCCGCCCTTCCTGCGCTACAGCGAGCACTACGAGGGCGTGCCGCAGCGGGTGCGCGAGCAGGCCTGCGCCATGCGCCTGGAAGGCGTCATCTGCAAGCGCGCCGACGCGCCCTACCAGCAGAGCCGCAACCGCAACTGGCTGAAGCTGAAATGCATCCAGCGCGAGGAATTCGTCGTCGTCGGCTACACCGATCCGAAGGGCAGCCGCAACGGGTTCGGCGCGCTGCTGGTCGGCTATTTCGACGGCAAGGGCGCGCTGCATTACGCCGGCGGCGTGGGCAGCGGCTTCACCCAGGCGACGCTGAAGGAGCTGCACGGCAAGCTCGAACCGCTGCAGCGCAAGATCGGCCCGCGCCTGGTCGTGCACGGCAAGGAAGGCCCGCCGCGCGGCATCCGCTGGGTGAAGCCGGAGCTGGTGGCCGAGCTGCAATTCCTCGACTGGACCGGCGACGGCGTGCTGCGGCACGCGATCTTCCTCGGCCTGCGCGAGGACAAGCAGCCGATGGACGTGGTGCGCGAGCCGCCGCGCGAGGCCAAGCCCGGCCACGCGCTGGCCGCCGGCGCCATCGTCGCCGCCCGGGCGCCGCGCGGCAAGGCGGGGCGTAAAAAGCCAGCGGCACGCAAGCATGTGCCCGCCATCATCGACAAGCGCGGCGGCGAGGATGCCGACGTCAAGCTCACCCATCCCGACCGCGTGCTGTGGCCGGACAACGGCCTGACCAAGCAGGATCTGGCCGCCTATTGGGAAACCATGGCCGATCTGGCCCTGCCGCACATCGCCGGCCGGGCCCTGGCGCTGGTGCGCTGTCCCGACGGCATCGACGGCGAGCAGTTCTTCCAGAAGAAAGTCTCGCCCGGCTTTCCCAGGCAGATCCTGGACCTGAAGATCGGCGGCGAACAGGTGCTGGCGATCGAGAATGCCGACGGCCTGCGCGCCCTGGCGCAGATGTCGGCCATCGAGATCCATCCCTGGGGCGCGCGGCTGGACGATATCGAGCGTCCCGACCGGCTGATCTTCGATTTCGACCCCGATCCCGGCATCGGCTTCGCCCGCGTGGTCGAGGCGGCCCTGATGCTGCGCCAGGCGCTGGACGAGGCGGGGCTGCGATGCTTCGCCAAGACCACCGGCGGCAAGGGCCTGCATGTCGTGCTGCCGATCCGGCCCGAGCTGGAATGGGACCGGGCCAAGGAATTCTGCCACGACGTGGCGCGCTGGATGGTGCGGCGCGATCCCAAGCGCTTCACCGCCGAGCTGGCCAAGAAATCGCGCCAGGGCCGCATCTTCGTCGACTACCTGCGCAACGGGCGGGGCGCTACCGCCGTCGCGCCCTTCTCGCCGCGGGCGCGCCCCGGCGCGACGATCGCCATGCCGCTCGCCTGGAAGGACGTGAAACCTTCCCTCGATCCGAAACGTTACACCCTGTCGGATGCCGCCTCGGCCAAGACGCAGGCCAGGGCGGCCTGGAAAGGGTTTTTCGAGGTCGAGCAGTCGATCGGCGCCAAGGCGCGCAAGATCTTCCAGGCGAAATAGAGGGCAACATGGCGGCGCATCGTCCGTTCTGGCGCGGTCACCTAAAGCTGTCCCTGGTGAGCTGTCCGGTGCAACTGCATTCGGCCATCACCGACCGGAACGACATCCATCTGAATTTCATCAATCCGGAAACCGGCAACCGCATCCGCAACCAGATCATCGATGCGGAAACCGAGGAGGTGGTGGCGCGCGAGGAGCTGGTGCGCGGCTACCAGTTCGCCAAGGACCGCTACGTCACCATCAGCGAGGAGGAGCTGGCCGAGTTGAAGATCGACAGCTCCTCGACCCTGGAGATCGAGAAATTCGTGCCCCAGGAAGACATCCCCGCGGTGTTCTTCGACAAGGTCTACTACATCGTGCCCGACGGCGATGCCGGGCTGGAGGCCTTCGTCGTCATCCGCGACGCCATGGACAAGGCGGGCATGTTCGCCATCTCCCGCGTGGTGCTGGCGCGCAAGGAGCGAGTCATCGCCATGCGGCCCAAGGACAAGGGCATCGTCGCCTACAGCCTGCGCGAGGCCGACGACATCAAGCCGGACAAGGAATACTTCAAGGACATCGAAAGCCCGCGCGTCGACAAGGACATGCTGGAGATCGCCATGCGCCTGGTGCGGCAGAAATCCGGCCATTTCGATCCCAAGGACTACGAGGACCGCTACGAGCAGCGCATGCGCGATCTGATCCAGGCCAAGCTCAAGGGCGTGGAGCTGGAGCCGCTGGAGGAGGCGGAGGAGCCCAAGGTGGTCGATCTGATGGAGGCCTTGAAGCGCAGCCTGGACCAGGGCGGCGGCAAGGAGCGCAAGAGCGCCCAGGGCGGCGCCACGATCCATCAGCTCAAGCCCAAACCCAAGGCGGCGAAGAAGAAGGCCGTCCGGCGCCCGGCGGCGAAGCGCAAGCGCCGCTGAAGCTGCGGCCAGCGGTCGGAACCGGGTCGCGTGGCGCGCCGTTGGTCGCACAGCCACCCAGAACCGGAGGAAGCCATGCCCACCGCCCGCACCGAGACCTCGTCCCGCAAATCCCCCGCTCGCCACAGCGCCGCCGCCAAGGGGCCGCACGCCCTGACCCTGCTGCGGCAGGACCATGACGAGGTTTCGGCGATGTTCGAGAAGTTCGAGAAGCGCAAGGACAAGATGACGCCGAAGCAGAAGCAGCGGCTGGTCGAGGAAATCTGCACCGCGCTTACCGTGCATGCCCGGATCGAGGAAGAGATCTTCTACCCGGCGGTGCGGCCGGAGATCGACGACGACGATCTGATGGACGAAGCGGTGGTCGAGCACCAGTCGCTGAAGGAGCTGATCGCCAAGATCGAGGACGAGGGTCCCGAGGGCGAATACTACGACGCGCACGTCATCGTGCTGGGCGAATACGTCAAGCACCACGTCAAGGAAGAGCAGAACGAGATGTTCAAGAAGGTGCGCGCCACCGACATCGACCTGAAGGAACTCGGCGGCCGCCTGCAGCAGCGCAAGATGGAGCTGATGGGCGAGGCGCAGGAGGAAGCCTGAAGCGGATCGTCACACTCGCGCGGGCGACGCGGTTGCGTCGCCCGCCGCGCGCCTCCGCTCCGGCGGGGCTTCTTTATTCCCCTTTATACGATTGTCGTAAGGTCGAGGCCTCCTGAGGTCGCGCTTTAGCCTTGGCGCTTAACTTGCCGGTCCAACGCGCAGAAACCGCGTCGCATCCAGACGCGGCCACAATGCCGCCACAGTTCAGTACCTCGCTTTACGCTCGTCGCAACGCGCCGGCGGGCGTATAAATGACATCCAACAGCGTGAGAGGTGCGAGCATGGCAAGATATCTCGCCCTGCCGTGGTACGACCGGCAAGACTGGAGCGCGCTGCACGAGCTGTTCGTCGAACGCGACAGCATGCCGTTCGACTACGACACCTGGAAGCAGCGTGCGCTGCGCGCCGAGCGGCGCTACCGCAAGAAAGGCTACGAGGTGGTTCGGGTGACCGTCACGCCGCAGGACCTGCAGGCCTGGTGCCGGCGTTCCGGGCGCGCCATCAATCTCAATGCGCGGCACGAGTTCGCGCTGGAGCGGATGGGCACGCTGCGCGGCGCGCCGGCCAACGACATCGGCCGCGCGCCGGCCGGCTGATCGCCCGTCTCGATTTCCTCCTTCGCAAGGCGGCGGCCGGCGGCCGATCCGGCCCGGGCGGGCCCGCCCGGCGCGCCGCTGCCTTCTTCAACGCCCAATTCTTCAACGCCCCGAGCAAATTCGCAGGTTTTGGGGGAATCGCCCGCGATTCCCTCGAAAACCCGATTTGCTGTGGCGGTAGGCCGGGAAAAGGACCCGTTCGCGCCGCGGGTTTTCCCGCCCCGCTGCTTGACTTGCCTGCCCGGCAGCGTCATTTTCTGGCCGGTTTTGCAACCCCTTACGGAGCTTTAATGGCCAAAGAGGACCTCATCGAGTTTGCCGGCACGGTGACCGAGCTGCTGCCCAATGCCATGTTCCGCGTCAAGCTGGACAACGATCACGAAATCCTCGCCCACACCTCCGGCAAGATGCGCAAGAACCGCATCCGCGTGCTGGCGGGCGACCGGGTCAACGTCGAGATGACCCCCTACGATCTGACCAAGGGCCGGATCATTTTCCGCTTCAAGTGATGTCCACCCCGTGCCGGGCGCAGCCACGAACGACGTCGCCTCCGGACCGGGTCTGATTCTGGCGTCGGCCTCGCCGCGACGCCTCGAACTGCTGCGCCAGATCGGCGTCGTTCCCGATCGCGTGCTTGCCGCCGACATCGACGAGACGCCGCTGAAGGGCGAATTGCCCGCACCGCACGCGCTGCGCCTGGCCGAGGCCAAGGCGCTGGCCTGCCGCGGCCTGGCCGAAGCCGAAGGCCGCATCGTGCTGGCGGCCGACACCGTGGTCGCCTGCGGCCGGCGCATCCTGCCCAAGGCCGACACGCCCGAGCAGGCGCGCCAGTGCCTGCAGCTTCTCTCCGGCCGCCGCCATCGCGTGCTGGGCGGCCTCTGCGTCGTCGACGCGGCCGGCAAGCGCCGCACGCGCCTGGCCACCAGCATCGTGCGCTTCGCGCGCCTGTCGCCGGCGCAGATCGCGGCCTATCTCGACAGCGGCGAATGGCAAGGCAAGGCGGGCGGCTACGCCATCCAGGGCCGCGCCGCCGCCTTCATTCCCTTTCTCTCCGGCTCCTACAGCAACGTCGTCGGGCTGTGCCTGCACGATGCCGCCGTCCTGCTGCGCGGCGCCGGCCTGGCCGTGCCGTGAGCGCGATCGACGAGATCTGCGTCCGCCGCCGGGACGGCGGCAACCAGGTGGCGCTGGTCGCGGCCGGGCGGCTGGTCGAGCTGCGTCTCGATACCGGCGCGCCGCCGCCGGGCGCCATCGTGGTCGGCCGCGTGCAGACGCCGTCGCCCGACAATGCGGCGGTGTTCGTCGATATCGGCGCCGAGCGGTCGGGCTTCCTGCGCCAGGTCGACATGATCGGCGAGGCGCGCGACCGGCCGGCGCCGGGCGATCCGGTGCTGGTGCAGATCGTGCGCGCCGCCGGCGACGGCAAGGGCGCGCGCCTGTCGATGAAGCTGGCGCTGCCGGGCCGCTTCGTGGTGCTGCGGCCGCAGGAAACCGGCGTGGCGCTGTCCGAGCGCATCGGCGACGACGGGGTGCGCGGCAGGCTGGCGGCGGCGCTGGCCGATCTCGCCACCGAGGCCGGGTTGACCGTCCGCACCGCGGCGGCCGAGATCGAGGACGAGCCGCTGCGCGCCGAGCTTCTGCGCGCCGAGGCGCTGCGGCTGGCGCAGGCCTGGGACGCCATTCGCGCCCGCGCGCTGCAGGCGAAGCCGCCGCAGGTTCTGTCGGCGCCGGAGGATGCGCTGGGCGAGGCGGTGCGCGAGCATGGCCGCCTGCTGCGCCGCGTCGTGGTCGACGACCGCGCCCTGCGCCGTCCGCTGGAAGCGCTGCGCCAACGGCATGGCGATGCTTTCGCCATCGAGCTGCAGGAGGGCGAGCCGTCCGGCTTCGACCAGCACGATCTCGACGCGCAGATCGAGCAGGCGCTGGCGCCCGAGGTGGCGCTGCCCGGCGGCGGCTCGATCGCCATCGAGCCGACCCGCGCCTTCACCGCCATCGACGTCGACAGCGGCCCGGCGCGCAACGCGCTGGCGGTCAATCTCGAGGCGGCGGAGGTGGTGGCGCAACAGTTGCGCCTGCGCAATATCGGCGGCGCGGTGCTGATCGACTTCATCGCCCTGCGCCCGGCCGCCGACCGCGACCGCGTGCTGGGCCGGCTGGCGTTGCACCTGGCGGCCGATCCGCTGCCGACCCAGGTGCTGGGCTGGACCCGGCTGGGCCTGGCGGAAGTCGCCCGCGCCCGCCGCGGCCGTCCTTTGGCCGAGGCGCTGGCCGAACGGGCAAGCGCATGAGCCTGGCGGAGCGCGCCTTGGGGCCGGAGGAGGCGCTGCGTCGGCGCCGCCGGCACCGCCTGGCGACGCGGCTGGGCCTGCTGGCGATCTTCCTTTCCGCGCTGGTGCTGTCCGGGCTGCTGTATTTCGAGACCACGGCGCTGGCGCCGGGCCGCGCCGCCCTGGTGATCCGCGGCGGCGAGTTGGTGCGGGTGGCGGGCGATGCCGGCCATGTCTATCGCATTCCAGTGCTCGACCGCATCGTGCTGGTCGACCTGACGCCGCAGCCGCTGCCGACCTTGCGCCAGGCGCTGGCCGGCAGCGACGGCGCGCGCGCCATCGTCGAGCTGCAGGCCGGCTGGCAGGTGGTCGATGCCGGCGCCTATTGGCGCGCCGTCGCGGCTAAGCCGGCGCTGGCCGGCCGCCTGATCGAAACGGCGATCGACCGCGCGCTGCGCTCGGCGGTCGCCGGCCAGCCGCTCGGTGCGCCGGTCGCCATTGAGACGCGGCAGGCGCTGGCGCGGACGGTGGCGGCGGGCGTCGCCGACGGCCTGGCGCGCGCGGGCTTGCGGCTGGTCGACTTGCGGGTTACGTCGGTGCAGACGATTCGCCAGAGGAACGATGGCTAAAACGCCCAAGCTGCGGCTGGTCAAGCCGGCCCCGTGCCCGATCTGCGGCAAGCCGCGCGCGGAGCAGTACCGTCCGTTCTGCTCGCGCCGCTGCGCCGACATCGACATGGGGCGCTGGCTGAAAGAGGGCTACGCCATCCCCACCGAGGAGACGCCGGACGAGCCGGAACCGGGCGCGCAAAGCGAGCCGCCGCCGCGCCCGAAATAGGGCGCAAGGCGAGGAAAGCAAAGGCTTTTCCGCCGCGCTCTGGCGGCTGGACAGGCCCGACCATCTCCATTATAAGCGGGCGTCCCGCCACCAAACGGGACCGCGCGGGCCGCCATCCAGGTGGCTCGTTTCCGGTGCGCCCAGGTAGCTCAGTTGGTAGAGCATGCGACTGAAAATCGCAGTGTCGCTGGTTCGATTCCGGCCCTGGGCACCATCGCCCCAGCACTTGGCAAGTCCATTAACGGCAGCGAACCCGCCACGCGTTTGCAAATTTCTTCACGTTTTTGCAAACGGCCGCGTTTGACGGCGCATGCTTCATGCGTCGCCGTCCATTCCCTCCTATGCCACGACACCTTGCTTGCGCAAACTGGCGATGCGGTCGTCGGACAGGCCCAGATGACGCAGAATTTCGTCGGTGTGCTGCCCGGTGTCGACCGGCGGCCCCTGGATGGCGGATGCAGTACGGCTGAAGCGCGGCGCCGGCGCCGGCTGCACCACGCCGGCATGGTTCACGAGGGTTTCGCGGGCCTTCACATGCGGATGGTTCGGCACCTGCGAGAGCCGCAGCACCGGGGCAAAACATACGTCGGTATCCTGCAGTATGGCGCACCACTGCTCGAGCGTCTTGCCGCGCATGATCTTGGCGATGCGTTCGACGAACTCCGGCCAGCGCGCCCGGTCCATTTGCCGGGAGACAAGCTCCTGGTCGTTGGCCAAACCGATCAGGTCGAGAAACTGCAGGTAGAACTTCCGCTCGATGCAGCCGATCGAAACGAACTCTCCGTCGGACGTCTCATAGACGTTGTAGAAATGCGAACCGGAATCGATGGTGTTGGTGCCGCGTTCCTCGTTCCACACGCCGGCGCCCATCATGCCGGTGAACAGGGTCATGAGCGATGTCGAGCCATCGACCATGGCGGCGTCAACCACCTGGCCCTGGCCGGAGCGGCGCGCTTCCAATAGGCCGGCCAGCATGCCGACGCACAGATACAGCGCGCCGCCGCCGTAATCGCCGATCAGGTTGAGCGGAATACCCGGCGCGCGGCCGCGCTCGCCCACCGAATGCAGCACGCCGGTGAGGGCGATGTAGTTGATGTCGTGGCCCGCGACGTTGGCCAGCGGGCCGGTCTGGCCCCAGCCCGTCATGCGGCCATAGACCAGCTTCTTGTTGCGGTCGAGGCAGATGTCGGGGCCCAGTCCGAGGCGTTCCATCACGCCCGGCCGAAACCCTTCGATCACCGCGTCCGCCCGTTCGAGCAGGGCAAGGACCGTTTCCACGCCTTCCTTGCTCTTGAGATTGACGGCGATCGATTTGCGGCCGCGGTTGGCGATGTGAAAGCGCTCCTCGAACTGCAATCCCAGCTCCGACGATTCCGTGCGATCGATGCGGATCACGGTCGCGCCCATATCCGACAGCAGCATGCCGCAAAACGGCACCGGGCCGATCGCCGCGATCTCGACAATCGTCACGCCATCGAGTGCACCCATTCCAATCACCTTGCTGAATGTTGCGATGAAGCCCGCGCTACCTAATCGCACCGCGTTCGCGATTGTCAACCTGCAGCCCGAAAATTCGCGCGTCGCGAAAAAATATGCGCGCCGTTCGATCGTCGTTCACCGACCGGTGGGTACGGGGGCGAATTCCTTGAACTGCAGAAACAGCCGGCTGATCGCGGGCGCATCGCTGCTTTCGGGACGCATCACCAGGGAGACCGTACGCGCCACGCGCGGCGGCGGCAGGGACAGGGCAATGATTTTGGAGCGCAGCTTGGGCGGCGCCAGATTCTCGGGGATGATCGAGATGCCCAGGTTGAGCGCCACCATCTGGCAGATGGCCTCGGCCGAACCCAGCGCCATGGCGTCGTCCACGACATAAGGGCGCGTCTGCAGCACGCCGTCGATGATCCGGCCGACGCCCGCCATGGCCGCGTTGAAGCGGATGAACGGGTATTGCGACAATAGTTCGTCGAAGGATCTGCGGCTCAGGTCGCGATGGACGATGAGCTTCAACGTCTCGCGCCAGATGACGCGCCGCACCAAATTCGATTCCTCGGTATTGGGATCCGTGACGATCGCGGCATCGATGCGCCCCTGGTTGACCCGGAAGCTCAATTCCTGCGACAGGCCGTCTTCCACGCGGATGCGCAGCTGCGGATACAGCTGGCGCGCGCGCAGCAATACTTTGGGCAGCACCGTCGTGGCCACCGACGGGACCACGCCCAGCCGCACCGAGCCCACCAGGCTGTCGTCCGGGCTGTTGGCGCGCACCGCCAAGGTGTCGTACTCCTCGACGATGCGGCGGGCCCGGGCGGCCAGCGCAAGTCCCTGCGGATACAGGGTTGGCGGCCGCTTGCTGCGATCGAACAGCTTGATGCTCCACTGCTTTTCCAGCGACGTCATTTGCATGCTGATCGCCGATTGCGTGATGAACAGGCGTTCGGCGGCGCGGCGGAAACTGCCGGTGTCGGCGATGGCAATCAGCGCGCGAAGTTGGCGAATTCCCATCCGGTGTCTCTTCAATAAAACTGATGATATAAGCCAATTTAATTGACTTGCCTTACAAAGGCCAGCGTATTGGGATAGTGGCAGGGAGGATAAATGAATTTCAGCCTGAGCGAGGCGCAACTCGCACTGCAGCAACGAGCGCGCGAACTGGCGATCAACACGATCGCGCCGCGCGCCGCCGCAGTCGACGCGACCGAGCAATATCCATTCGACAACGTCGAGGCGCTGCGCGCTGCCGGTTTCATGGGCTACACCATCCCGCGCGAATATGGCGGCCAGGGCGGCAGCTTTCTCGACGCGGCGATGATCGTCGACGAGATGGCGCAAGTGTGCGGCGTCACCGGGCGCATTGCGGTGGAAGCCAATATGGGCGCGATCTCGGCAGTCATGCATTATGGCACCGAGGAGCAGAAGCGGCTGGGCGCGGGCCTGGTGCTGGCCGGCGACAAGCCTGCGATCTGCATCACCGAGCCGGACGCGGGGTCGGCGGCGACCGAGATGACCACGCGGGCCGACAAGCGCGGCAGCCGCTATGTCCTCAACGGCAAGAAGCATTGGATCACCGGCGGCGGGGTGTCCAAGCTGCATTTGATTTTCGCGCGCGTGTTCGACGAGCGCGGCCATGAGCTGGGCATCGGCGGCTTCATCGTCGTGCGCGGCCAGTCCAAGGGCCTGATCGTGAAGGGGCGCGAGCCCACCATGGGCCTGCGCGGCATCCCCGAAGCGGAACTGGTGTTCGAGGATCTCGAAGTGCCGGAGGAGATGGTGTTGCGCACGCCCTCGGGCTGGCGGCGCGGCTTCGCCGACCTGATGAACGCCTATAACAGCCAGCGCGTCGGCGCGGCATCGGTGGCGCTCGGCCTGGCGCAAGGCGCGTTCAACGAAGCGCTGCGATTCGTCAAGAGCCGCCACCAGTTCGGCCGGCCGATCGGCGAGTTTCAGGGGCTGCAATGGATCCTGGCCGACATGGCGATCCAGGTTAATGCCGCGCGGCTGTGCATCCAGCAGGCGGCCGCCTCGGCGGCCCCTTTTCCCGATCCGCTGCTGGCGGCGCAAGCCAAGATTTTCGCGGCCGAGATGGCGATGCGCGTGACCAACGCCGCGCTGCAGCTTTTCGGAGCGCGGGGATATTCCCGCAACGAGCCGATCGAGCGAATGGCGCGCGACGCGCGCATGTTCACCATCGGCGGCGGGACGACCGAGGTGCTTCGCACTTTGGTGGCGGGCCGGCTGCTGGACTGGAACCTGCCGCAGACCCGCGATGGCTATGCCAAGGCGGCGGCGTCCGTCGAGGCAAACAGGAAAAGGCAGGCGTGACGGCAGAGCGCCAATCGTCAGTCATCAAGGTCGGCTAGTCGGGGCGGGCAATGCGTGCTTTCGAGTTGGGAAAATTCGGACTGGATGGGTTGCGGATCGTCGACCGCGCCGAGCCGAAGCCGGGCGCCAACCAGGTGCTGGTCAAGCTGCGCGCGGCGTCGCTCAACTATCGCGACTATCTCATGGTCAGCGGCGCCTACGATCGCCGCCAGGCGCTGCCGCTGGTTCCGGTGTCCGACGGCGCCGGTGAGATCGTCGAGGTCGGCCCGGGCGTGACGCGGGTCAAGGTCGGCGATCGCGTGTGCCCGATCTTCCGCCAGAACTGGATCGCCGGTCCCTATCGCGCCGACGTGCGCTCGACGTCGCTGGGCGGTCCCAACGACGGCGCGATGATGGACCTGATGGTGCTGAACGAGGAGGGCGTTATCAAGATACCCGCCCATCTCGACTACGTGGAGGCCGCCACCCTGCCATGCGCCGCCGTCACCGCCTGGAACGCGATGCGCGTCGATGGCGAGGTGGCGCCGGGCGAGTTCGTGCTGGTGCAAGGCACCGGCGGGGTTTCGCTGTTCGCCTTGCAGTTCGCCAAGATGGCCGGCGCCCAGGTCATCATCACCTCGTCCAGCGACGAAAAACTGGAAAAGGCCCGAAAACTCGGCGCCGATTTCCTGATCAACTACCGCACCCAGCCCGATTGGGACAAGCAGGTCAACAAGATCACCGAGGGCCGCGGCGTCGATCACGTCATGGAAGTGGGCGGCGCGTTGACCCTGGAGAAGTCGATCAGGTCGACCAGACTGGGCGGGCAGATCGCGCTGATCGGCAACGTCTCGGGCAGTGTGGCGCAGTTGTCGCTGCCGCTGATGTTCATGCGCCACCTCAAATTCCAGGGCATCACGGTCGGCAACCGGCTGAGCTTCGAAGCGATGGCGCGGGCCATCGCCGCGCAAAAGATGCGCCCGGTGGTGGACAAGGTGTTCCCGTTCGAGGAACTGCCGGCGGCGCTGGCCTATCTGGCGGGCGGCGCACAGTTCGGCAAGGTCTGTTTGCAGCATTGAAACAAAGGCCGCGGCAGACAATGCGGCCGGCATGGGGTTGGAAAGTCTATGGCGTCGGATTGGGATGAATTGATCGACGAATTGCGCCGCCGTCGCGCCAAGGCCATGGAGCTTGGCGGCGAAGCGGCGGTTGCCCGGCTGCATGAGCGCGGCAAGCTCACCGCGCGCGAACGTATCGAAGGCCTGGTCGACCAGGACAGCTTTCACGAGCTGGGCGTGTTCGCCGAAGGCTATGTCGCCAATCCGGGCGCCGCGCCGCGGCCGGTGCCGGCCGATGCCGTGGTCACCGGCTGGGGCAAGATCGACGGCCGCCCCGTGGTGATTTCGTCCGACGACGGCAGCATCATGGGCGGCGCCGCCAGCATCCTGAACGTGGAAAAGCGCTTTCGCATGCGCCGCATCGCGGTGGAGCAGGCCAATCCCTATATCGGGCTGTACGAAGGCTCCGCGATCCGCTTCCAGGATTCGATGGATGCCGCCATCATGGCCCGCATCCCGGCCTTCGAGCCGATCGGTGCGTGCGCCGGCGTGGTGCCGCAAGTCGCCGCGGTGCTGGGCCCGTGTTTCGGCCGGCCGCCATTCGACGTGCTGTATTCCGATCTGGCGATCATTGTGCGCAAGACCGGCTTCATTGGCCTGTCCGGCCCCACTCTGGTGCGCGGCGGTACCGGCGAGGCGGCCGATATCGAGGCCCTGGCCGGCCCCAAGATGCACGCCGACACCACCGGGCTGATCGATGTGGTGGTGGACGACGAGGCCGCCTGCCTGGCGACGATCCGCGAGTTCCTCAGCTACATGCCGTCCAGCGCCTGGCAGGTGCCGCCGGTGCGGCCGTCGCAGGACGGCACCGATCGGCTGTGCCCGGAGTTGATGGATCTGGTGCCGACCAATTTGCGCAAGCCTTACGACGCGCATCGCGTGATCGCCAGCATCGTCGATGACGGCAAGACGTTCGAATACAAATCGAGCTTCGGCAAAAGCCTGGTCACCTGCCTGGCGCGTATCGGCGGGCGCAGCGTCGGGCTGATCTCCAGCCAGCCCAAGCAGCGCGGCGGCGTGCTCGACTGGGCCGCCAGCCTCAAGGGCCGCCGCTTCGTCAGCCTGTGCAACAACTTCCACATTCCGCTGGTGTTCCTGCAGGACCAGCCGGGCTTCCTGCCGGGTACCGAATCGGAAGCGGCCAGTATTCTCTATTGGGCGGCAACCTTCGTCGTGGCGGTGCAGAAAGCCACCGTGCCCAAGATCGCCATCGTGCTGCGCAAGGCGCATGGCGCTGCGATGTGGGCGATGGGCAGCGACGGCGAATATCAAGGCGGCGCCGACATCGTCGCCGCCTGGCCCAGCGTCATCATGACCGGAACCGGCCCCTCGTCGGCGGTGTTCACCGTCCACGCCAAGGAACTGGAGCGCGCGGCCGATCCGGAAAAACTGCGCCAGGAGCTGGAAGCCAAATACAGCGCCACCGGTTCGGTCTATCGCGGCGCCGCCACCTTCGGCGTGCACGAGATCATCGAGCCGCAGGACACGCGCCGCTTCCTGGCCGCGGTCCTGGAACTAGCCTGCCAGAAGCTGGCGCGCGCGCCGCAACCCAAACCGCAGCTCTTTCCTTGAGTACGCCATGAGCAATTCCAGTCGGTCCAAAACTGTCGAAAGATTCAACCGCGAAATCTGACAAGCCAAGCTGCAATCAAGCAGCGCCAAGCTCGGAGGAAACCATGAAGAACCGCACTATCGTTACCGGCCGTCGCCAATTTCTCACCGGGGGCGTCGCGCTCGGCGTCGCCGCCGGCTTCGGCGCCACGCCGCTGTTTCGCGCCCAAGCCGCCGACCCGATCAAGATCGGCATGCTCACCGTGTTGACCGGCAACTTCTCGCCGATCGGCGAGGACATGCGCCGCGGCGTGGAGTTGTTGGTCAAGCAAACCGGCGCCATCAACGGCCGCCCGGTGCAGCTCATGGTCGAAGA
The DNA here is from genome assembly GCA_050181585.1 of Reyranellaceae bacterium. GTDB lineage: Bacteria > Pseudomonadota > Alphaproteobacteria > Reyranellales > JAQSWP01 > JAQSWP01. The sequence goes on along the minus strand of JBFXDA010000014.1, from coordinate 44,100 downwards.
CAGCGAAGGCAAGCCGGCGGTGGCGCTGCGCAAGGCCAGCAAGCTGGTCGACGACGGCGCGCATGTGATCCTCGGCGTGTTCTCGAGCGGCGAACTCGTGGCCCTGGCCGGCGCCGCCACCAAGATCGGCGTGCCGATCATCACCACCAACGCCGCCACCAGCCGCGCCACCGGCGAACTGTGCAACAAGCTGCTGTTCCGCACCAACCCCAACGACGATCAGATGCTGCGCGCCACCACCGCCTGGCTCAAGAAGGACGAAAAGGCGCGCAAGGGCAACTGGTACATGATCGGCCACGACTACGAATGGGGCCGTGGCGCCTGCGCGGCGTTCAAGAAATTCGCCGGCGACCAGATGGGCGTCAAGATCGTGGGCGAGAACTACGCGCCGCTCGATACGCGGGACTGGTCGACCTATATCGACAGGATCAAGGCCTCCAAGGCCGACTATATCTGGGCGCCGATCATCGTTTCGGTGGTGACCGACTTCATCACCCAGGCGCGCTCGTTCGGCCTGCTCGATCAGGCCAAGATGGTGGCGGTGTCGGGCATCACCGATTCGCAACTGGCCGCGGTGGGCGAAGCCGCCAAGGGCGTCTACACGGCGTCGTGGGCGACCTGGACGGTCGATACGCCGCAAATGAAGAAGTTCAACGACGTTTTCTGGAACGAATTCCGTGTCGTGCCGGGCTTCCAGTCCATCATCACCTATGCCGGCACCGGGCTGGTGTTCGACGGCCTGGCCAAGGCCAAGAGCACTTCACCGGCCGATATCGTGGCCGGGCTGGAGCAGGCGTCCTACGACGGACCCTATGGCAAGCTGACGATGCGCAAGGAAGACCATCAGGCGACGTTGCCGGCGTTCATCGGCGAAGTGCGTCCGGCGGCGGCCAATGGCTATGGCGCGAAATGGGCGGTGTATCCGATCCACGCGGCGACGCCGCAGGATACCATGGTGCCGATCGCCGAGACCGGCTGTAAGGGACTGTAGTGGCGTCGGAGGTCGGCGCGCGCGTGCCGGAGCGGATCTTCGAAAACTGATCGACAATGCGGGCGGCTGACTGCGGTCAGCCGCCGCACGGCGCTCGGCCGATTCTGGGGGTGGTAATGCACGGCGATGTTGCGTTTTGGGTCAGTCAGGTGCTGAACGGTCTGGTGACCGGCACCTTGCTCATGCTTATCACCTTCGGGCTGACGATCATCTTCGGCATCCTGCTGGTGGTGAACTTCGCGCATGGCAGCCTCTATGCGCTGGGCGCCTATATGGCTGCGACCATCACGGCGACGACGCAGCATTTCTGGCTGGCTTTGGTGGTGGTGCCGATCGCCGTCGCCGTGGTCGGCGTGCTGATCGAGCGTTTCGCCATCAGGCCCATGCGACAGCGCACCGTCATCATGACCTTGCTGCTGACTTTCGGCCTGACTCTGATTCTCGACGAAGTGACGCGGCTGATCTGGGGGACCGCGCCGCGCGCGGTGCCGGTGCCGGAATTGCTGAGCGGCTCGGTGACCGCCTTCGGTTTGACCTATCCGTTGTACCGGCTGTTCATCGTCGTGCTGGGCGCGGCGTTGGCATTGCTGCTCTATCTCTTCCTGGAAAAGACCGATCTCGGCACGGTGATCCGCGCGGCAAGTTCTGATGCGGAAATCGTCCAGGTCATGGGCATCAACACCTCGCTGCTGTTCACCTGCGTCTTTGCCCTGGGCTGCGGGCTGGCTGGGCTGAGCGGGGTGATTGCAGCACCGTTGCGGACCGTCGGGCCCAGTATGGGCACCGATATTATCGTCGATGCTTTCGTGGTGCTGGTGCTGGGCGGGCTGGGCAGCCTGCGCGGTACGGTGATGGCGGCGCTGCTGGTGGGCCAGGTGCGCATGCTGGGCGCTGCGGTGATATCGGAATATTCCAGCGTGCTGATCTTCATTCTGATGGCGGGGGTGTTGCTGGTGCGGCCGCGCGGCTTGCTCAATCTGGGGAGGTTGGACGATGGGCATTAAGACGGCGGGCATTGAGACGATGGGTGCCGCGTTGCAATCGATGCTGACCTGGCTGGTGCGCTATCGCCGCCATTGCCTGGCGGCGATCGTGATCGTGCTGGCGTTGCTGCCGCTGTTTGGCCTGCGCGGATACTATATCCGGCTGGTCATGGAGATGCTGACCTACGGGCTGTGGGCGATCAGCCTCGATATCATGATCGGCTTCACCGGCCTGGTGTCGTTCGGCCATGCCGCGTTCTTCGGGCTGGGGGTTTACAGCACCGCCCTCTTGATCACCAAGGCCGGCGTGTCTCTGCTGCCGGCGCTGCTGGGCGGCGTGGCCGTGTCCTCGGTGGCGGCGGTGTTGATCGGCATCGTCATCGTGCGGCTGAGCGGCATTGCCTTTGCCCTGCTTACCTTGGCGTCGTCGATGATCCTGTTCACCGTGTTCTGGCGCTGGTCGGCCCTGACTGGCGGCGACGACGGCATGAGCGTGCCGCGGCCCGATCTGGAGCTGCTAGGCCTGAGCGTGAACATGCAGGCCGACACTTCGGTCTACTGGTTTGTCCTGGCGATGGTGTTGCTGGGCATTTATTTCGCCCATCGCGTGGTGAACTCGCCGGCCGGCGCCGCGCTGGTGGCGATCCGCGAGAACCATGTGCGCGCCGAATGCGTCGGCTACAACATCTTTCGCTACAAGCTGCTGGCTTTCACCATCTCGGGCACTCTGGCCGGCATGGCGGGCAGCCTGTATGTGATCTTCCAGGGCTTTGCCTCGCCCGATCTGCTGCACTGGTCGTCCTCCGGCCAGGTGCTGATCATGACCATACTGGGCGGCATCGGCACGCTGTACGGACCGTTCATCGGCGCGGGGCTGGTCGTCCTGCTGCAGGACAAGCTCAGCTCCCTCACCGAGCATTGGATGCTGCCGCTGGGCCTGATCTTCGTGCTGGTAATCCGCTTCCTGCCCAAGGGCCTGTTGGGCATGGTGCGGCTGGGGTCGCAGCGATGAGCGCGGTCTTGATGCAGGCCGAGGGACTGACCAAGCGGTTCGGTGGCGTCACCGCGGTCGACAACGTATCGATCTCCATCATCGAGAAGCAGTTCCGCGCCATCATCGGCCCCAATGGCGCGGGCAAATCCACCTTGTTCAATCTGCTGGCGCGCCATATCGAACCCACTTCGGGATCGATCGCTTTCGATGGGCGCGACATTTCCACCCTGCACGTGCACGACCTGCCGTCGATCGGCATCGGCCGCACCTTCCAGAAATCCAACCTGTTCTGGCATCTGGCCTTGCGCGAGAACATCCGCCTTGCCGTGCAGGCGCTGGCGGTACCGCCCTATCGTTTCTTCCGCTCGCGCGCGCTGCCCGAGCTCGACACCGCGGTCGACCGGATATTGGCGCGGCTGGGCATGAGCGCGGTGGCCGACCAGCCGGTCGCGACGCTGTCGCATGGCGATCAACGGCTGGCCGAAGTGGCGGTGGCGCTGGGCGGCTCGCCGCGGCTGCTGCTGCTGGACGAACCTTTGGCCGGGATGTCGCCGCAGGAAACCCAGCGCGCGGTCGAGATTTTCAAGGAGCTGGCCAAGCACACCACCATCATCCTGATCGAACACGATATGGACGTGGTGCTGCATCTGGCCGAACGCATCACCGTGCTGGAAATGGGCCGCGTGATTGCCGATGGCACCGGCGCCGAAATCCAAAGCAATGTCCGGGTGCGTGAAGCCTATCTGGGGCTGGCGCCGTCATGCTGAACCTCACCGAGATGCACGCCTATTATGGCGTCAGCCACGTGCTGCAGGGCGTCACCCTCAGCGTCGGCGAGAACGAGGTGGTGGCGCTGCTGGGACGCAACGGCGTCGGCAAGACCACCACGATCCGCACCATCATGGGCCTGACCAGGCAAAGCGGCGCGATCTCGTTTCGCGGCAACGACATACTGGCCAGCACGACCTGGCAGCGCTCGCGCCTGGGCATCGGCTACGTTCCGGAGGATCGGCGCATCATCACCGGCCTGACGGTGGGCGAGAATTTGACCGTGGCCAATAGCGGCTCGGTGCGTCGCAGCCCGTGGGATCTCGATCGCATCTACGAGCGCTTCCCCATCCTGCGCGAACGGCGCAAGCAACTCGCCACCACCTTGAGCGGCGGCGAGCAGCAGATGCTGACTGTTGCGCGCGCGCTGATGGGCAATCCCTCGGTGCTGCTGCTCGACGAGCCCTCGCAAGGCTTGTCGCCGATCATGGTGGCGACATTGGCGCAGATCATTCGCGACATTCACGCCAGCGGCCTGGCGATCCTGCTGGTCGAGCAGAACTTCCGCATGGCGATCGAATTGGCCAGCCGCGCCTATGTGCTGAACAAGGGCCGGGTGGTGTACGAAGGCAGTGCTGCGGAACTGGCCAGCGAGGACAATCCCGCACAGCGTTATCTTGCGATCTAGGAGTGGTTATGGATCCCGGCTTGAACGAAGAACAGACCATGCTGCGCGACGTGGCGCGGGAATTCTGCCGGCGCGAGCTGGCGCCGCTGGTGGACGATGCCGAGGCCAACCAGGAGTTTCCGCGCGCGGCTTTTCCGAAGATGGCCAAGCTCGGCTTTCTGGGCATCGGCATTCCCCGCGAGTATGGCGGCCAGGGCCTGGGCAAGATCGAGGAAAGCCTGTTCATCGAGGAACTGGCCTGCGTGTGCGGCGGTTTCGCCTCGTCGTGGATGGTGCAGAGCTGCATCGTGCCCGCGGTGCTGGCGCAATTCGCTTCGCCGCGCCAGAAGGAGCGTTATCTGCAGCCGATGCTGCGCGGCGAGAAGATCGGTTCGCTGGGCGTCACCGAGCCCAACGCCGGCAGCGACGTCAAGGGCGTCACCACCACCGCCACGCGCGTACCCGAGGGCTGGCGCATCAAGGGCACCAAGTCGTTCATCACCCAGGGCACGGCCTGCGATTTCGCCATCGTGCTGGCCTATACCAACAGGGCCGAAGGCATCAACGGCATGGACCTGTTCCTGGTCGATCGCAGCGTGCCGGGCTTCTCTTCGACCAAGATGCCCAAGCATGCCTATCGGTCGTCCGAGACGGCATGGCTGCATCTGGACGATTGCGTGGTGCCGGCCGATGCCATCATCGGCGACGAGAACAGCCAGGCCTTCCGCCGCATCATGAAGACCTTCGTCGGCGAGCGCATCCTGGTGGCGGCGCGCTCGATCGGCATTGCCCGCGGCGCGCTGGAGCAGTGCGAAGCCTACGTCAAGGAACGCCAGCAATTCGGCCGCGCCATCGGCTCGTTCCAGGCGGTCGCCTTTCGCGTCGCGGAGATGGCCACGTCGGTCGAGGCGGCGCGCCTGTTCGCCCATCATGTCGCCCGACTATGGGACCAGGGCATCGAATGCACGCGCGAAGTGGCGATGGCCAAGCTGTTCTCCACCGAGGCGGCGGTCGAGGTGACCGATAAGGCCATGCGCATTTTCGGCGGCCATGGCTTGGTGCAGGGCGCGTTCCCGGTCCAGCGCATGTTCATGGATGCGAGGGTGTCGGTCGTGACCGTGGGCAGCAGCGATATTCAAAAGCGCGCCATCGCGCGCTATATGGGTCTGGCCTGCGATTGAACCGGCGGCGACCGGGGCGGCGACGAATCGACAGTACGGGAGCTTTGGACAATGATCGTGGCGCAAAGTGTGGCCCAAGCCCGCAACCAGCATCCGACCCGCACCGCCATCGTCTTTGAAGGGCGGAGCTGGAATTACCGGCAATTGTGGAGCGAAGGGATGCGCCGCTATGGGGTGCTCAAGGAGCGGGGCGTGAAGCGGCACGACCGCGTCGGCATCCTCATCCCCAACCATCCCGAATGGTTCTTCTGCTATATCGCGGTGTCGCGGCTGGGCGCGGTGGCGGTGCCGATCAACCCCGCTTACACCAAGCACGAGATCCAATCCCTATTGGATGCCGCCGACCTTGCCGCGCTGATCGTGGAAGACGCTTCGGTCGGAAGCATGGGCGGCATTGCCGTGCCGGCCGGCTGCAGCCTGCTGTCGATCGCCGATTTCACGTCGGCGCCAGCGGTGCACGAAGACGACGCGCTGGGCGATCTCGACGACAGCCAACCGGAGACGATCTTTTTCTCGTCCGGCAGTACCGGCCAGCCCAAGGGTATCGTCCATTGCGGCCGCACCTTGGGCGGCATTGCCGATGTGGTGCGCGACACTTGGCAGATCACCCAGGCCGACGTCACGCTGGTGGCGATGCCGCTCGCCTTCGTATACGCCTCGATCGTGGCGTGGCTGTCGGCGGTGCGTTGCGGCGCGAGCATTGTGCTGCAGCGGCGCTTCGATCCGCAGGGCACGGTCGAGTTGATCGCCAAAGGCGGCATCACCATCGTGATGGGCGTGCGCAGCATGTTCCACCTGTTGCTCGAGGCCAGGCCGCCGGCGGACGTGAAGCAGGGCAAATTGCGGCTGTGCCTGACCAGCGGCGACGTGCTGTCGCCGGCGCTCGACAAGGCGTTTTTCGAGGCCTTCGGTTGCCATCTGTACGAAATCTATGGCCTGACCGAGACGCCGGTGACTGTCACCCATACGCCGGTCAAGGACCGCAAGTCGCGCGAGTTTTCCTGCGGCCAGCCGCGGCCGGACGTGAAGATCCGCCTGGTCGACGAGAACGGCAAAGAAGTGCCCAAGGGCGAGCTGGGCGAATTGCAGTGCCAGACGGCGCTGCGCTTCATGGAATATTTCCGCAATCCCGAAGCCACCAATCAGGTGCTCAAGGACGATTGGTTCTCGACCGGCGATTTGATGCGCGAGGATGCCGACGGCTATCTGTATTTCGTCGAGCGCCGCAAGGAGATGATCAAGTCGAGCGGATTCAACATCCTGCCGGGCGAAGTCGAGCGCATCATCCAGGTCATGCCCGGCGTCAAGGAAGTGGCGGTGGTCGGCGTGCCCGACGAACGCAAGGGCGAGCAAGTCAAGGCCTTCGTGGTGCGCGACGACGGCGCCAGGCTGACCGGCGACGAGGTGATCGCCGAATGCCGCGACAAGCTGTCGAAATACAAGGTGCCCAGCGTGGTCGAGTTCATCGACGCCCTGCCGCGCGGCGCCACCGGCAAGCTGATGCGCAAGCATTTGCGCGCCGCCGGCTAGGGTCGGTCGAGCTTGACCGGGAATTGATGAGGGCGGTGGTGAGATGGATGCAGGCGCTCGCAGCCATCAGGACGGCGCCCCATGTCGAGGACTGAAATCAGAAGACGCCGGCAGTCTCAGGAAAGCAGATGGCCGGCAATCTCCCCCGCAGTGCATTGCCAGACATCGGAACGGCCGACGATTCTGTCGAGCGCTCGTTCAAGGTAACGAATTCGATGGGGGGCCCCGGTCAGCCATGGATGAATGCCGAGGCTGAAGAATCTGCCCGAATGCGCGCCTTCTTCGTAGAGTTGATCAAAGGCGGCGCCGACGATCTCCGGATACCGGGAAGGCTGCAGGCGCCGGTCCCACAGCAATTGCACATCGTCCCATTGTGCGTGATTGGGGATCGACACGAATCCGTCGCCAACGGTCATCCGGTAAGGCTGGTCGTCGTTCGGCCAGTCCGCTACATAGTTTAGTCCGGCTTCGGCGAGGAGGAATGGCGTGCGGGTCGATTCGCTGTAGTCCTGGCCGATCCATCCGCTCGGCCGCTTCCCGGTGGCGCGGGTTATCCGGGCGAGCGTGTCGGCGATAAACGTCCGCTCCTCCGGCTCCGTCATCTTGCTGGTTATCATCCGGCTGGCCGTGTTGCCGTGCGCGGCAAACTCGTAGTTCCGCGCACTGAACGCCTCCACCAGGAACGGATATCGGGCGCACGCTTCGGCGTTGGCCGCGACCGTGGCCTTCACGCCGAAGCGATCGAGCAGGTCGAGTATCCGGAATATACCGACGCGAACGCCATATTCGTGCAGGCTGTGCTGGCGCAGGTCGGGCGCGGGGCGCCAATGGAATCGCGGATCGCGCACGGTGCCTTCGGGCGGCTCGACTTCCAGATATTCGAAGTAGAGATAGACGCAACTGGCCAGGCGGGCGCCCCCGGGCCAGACGAGACGGGACCGTTCGGGAGCAGGCGAATAGGGATAAAGCGCATGATCCATCCCCGGCCCCCGCCTGGTCATCGCGCTGCCTCCGGTCCTGTCGCGGGCCAGGTTCGCAGGTGCTCTTCCAGAACGGGCAGGTTATTGGCGACGAACCAGTCGGCTATTTCCGCCCCGGTCGGCTGCCACACGCCGTCGTGAGACAGCAAGTAGCGCAGCAAGCGATCCAGATCCTTGATCCTGTGCGGCTGTCCGAAGACCCACGGATGCACCGGAAGGCACATAACGCGCAGGCTTTCGGCGCCTTCCTGGTAAAGCCGGTCGAACTGATCCATCACCGCGCGCAGGAACTCTTCCGTGTCGATGCTTATCAGGTTCCAGCTGTCGTTGAGGTCGATGGAATAGGGCATCGAAAGGAGCTGTCCGTTGCGCACCCTGATCGGAAATGGCTGGTCGTCGTTGTACCATCCGACGAAATAGCGCAGCCCGGCCTCGGCGACGAGATCGGGCGTGCTCAAGATTCCGCTGTCCGCCGCCGAGAACCATCCGCTCAGCCGGCGTCCGGTCAAGCGCTGGAAGGTCGCCATACAGTCGCGAATGCTGGCCCGTTCCTCGTCTTCCGACATCCCGTATGAATACTGCGTGTTGTACATCCCGTGCGACATGACATCCCACTGGCGTTCCTCGCAGGCCCGCATGATCTCCGGGAAGTGTTCGTAGATCGCAATGTTCAAAGAGGCGGTGCACCTGACGTTGTGGTGGTCCAGGACTTCCAGAATTCTCCAGAAGCCCACCCGATTGCCGTAGTCGCGGAGGCCATAGTTCAGAATGTCCGGATGCGGACAGCGAGGATAAGGATTGCGCCGCTGCGCCGACCATTCCGGCAAGTATTCGTAGAACTCGATGTTCGGCACGATCCACAGCGCCAATCGCGCATTGTTAGGCCATTGCATGCGAGGCCGGGCAATGATGGGCGAGTAAGCGAAGCGAGCGGGTTCCACGGTTTTCCTTTCCGTCGTTCGGGCCGGCGTCGCGAAACATGAAGCGCGGTTTCTGCAATGACCGATCGCGCTATTCTGTTAGTTAGTGACGACACCGAAGCATTCGGGTTTCCGCCGGGAGAGGAACGATATCGATTGGCTGCGGCCGCTATTTCTAAGCGCGCGATCGAGCACGCGGGAATGGCGTGTAGCGTACTCCGAGCGGGAGATTCCAAGTAAAGTGAATTGAATTCATCGAAATGTGAAATTTATCTGGCTGCGATGCTGCTGCCCAGGGAAGTTAGATTTGCCGAAACGGGTCGGTGGGCTCGGGTTGCGATCCGACGCTCATGGAAGCTCTTCGGCATGACGCGTTCTTCCGCCGATCGCGAAAGCGGACCCTCGGGATTTGATGCGTGCTCCTGGAGCGGTCTTTCACTTGGGAAGCAGCCAAATGACAAACGGCGGATTCACGGCTTTGAGCACGATCGGCATGCTCGGCTACGGCATTCCCGAGGAATCGTTCCGTCTCGGCGTCGAGTCCCGGCCTCGCATGATCGGGGCCGATGCCGGCTCGACTGACGCCGGCCCCCACAAACTGGGCCGCGGCGTGCCGGATGTCAGCCGCGATGCGACCCGGCGGGACATCGATCTCATGCTTGAGGCGGGACTGGCGGCGAAGATTCCGGTGATAATCGGATCTGCTGGCGGTTCGGGAGCCAAGAACCATGTCCAATGGACCTGGGAAATCGTCCAGGAGATCGCGGCGGCGAAGGCCTTGAAACTGAAAGTCGCCGTCATTCACTCCGACATCTCGAATCGGGATCTCAAGCTGGCGTTTGAGGCGGGGCGCGTGCAGCCCCTGGGAGCGGCGCCTCCGCTGGATGCCACGGCGATCGACGAAACCGTCAGCATCGTGGCGCAGATGGGCGTCGAGCCGATCATAGAGGCGCTGGACGGCGGCGCCGACCTGGTGATTGCGGGGCGGGCCTGCGATGCCGCGATTTTCGCCGCGCCGGCAATTCGCGCCGGAGCCGACCCCGGACTCGCGTGGCATATGGGCGAGATTCTCGAGTGCGGCGCCATGTGCGCGGAACCCGGCAGCGGCAGCGATTGCATGCTCGGCGTCATAACCGACGATCGCTTCGTGCTCCAGCCCACCAATCCGGCGCGCCGTTGCACGCCGCTGTCCGTAGCGGCGCATTCGCTCTACGAAAGATCGTATGCCTCGCAGAGCGCCGGACCGGGCCATCTCCTCGACATGTCGCAGACGCGCTTCGATGCATTGGACGAGCGTCGGGTCGCGGTTTCCGGCACGCGGCTGAAAAGGACGGCTCCCCTTCGGTTCAAGATCGAGGGCTCGCGCCCGGCCGGCTTCCGCACCATCGTCATTTGCGGGATCAGGGACCCAATCGCCGTCGAGCGAATCGACGAGATGCTTGAAGGGACGAAAGCGGCGACTACGCGATTCTTCGCGCGCCGGCCCGACTATACCTTGCGCTTCATCGTGTACGGCCGCGACGGGGTGATGGGCAAGAGCGAACCCACCCCCGTCATAGACGGCCATGAGGTGGGATTGATGATCGATGTGGTGGCGCCGAGCCAGGAGCAGGCGAACACGGTTTGCGCCTATGCGCGCGCGCTGTTGCAGCACTACCATTACGAGGGAATCAAGGCCACCGGCGCCAATCTTGCCTTTCCCACTGCGCCGTCGGACATTCCCTGCGGTTCGATCTACTCGTTCTCGGTCTACCATCTCCTCGAGGTCGATTCGCCAACGGCGCTATTTCCCGTGGAATACCGCAACCTGGGGCACTGAAATGAAAACGCTCCGGGATCTGGCCAAGATGGTGCGCAGCAAGAACTCCGGGCCCTTCGAGATCACTCTCGACGTGATCTTCGATGACCGCTCCGTATATGAGGCTGTCAAGGCGTCGGGCTGCCTGACCGCCGAGAGCATCGCCGCCGTCTATCGGATCCCGAAAAGCCACGTGCTGGTTGCGGAATTCTTCGATCCGGCGCTGGCGTTCAAGGCGACGACAGTCCGGCCCGTATCGTCGGGCTCGCCGGCAGAGCTTGACACCTATGGCGGGCAGCAGACCGCCCCGCTCCTGGGAATCGAAATTCCCCAGCATCCGGCGAAATCGTGACTTCCGGCGCAGCCGGCGCAAGGGAGGGGGGCGTGGCGGCGTGGCATTCCTTGTTTTCCGAATCGCAGGAAGCGGTCGCGCAGGATGTTGCCGATCTCGTTCGGCTGGATCGCGCCAGCGAGCAGAGATCGATCAATTTGATCGCCTCCGCCGCCTATTGTCCGCGCGCCACCGCCGCCTTCGAGCTGTCGCATCTTCTCAACAGGATCGTTCCTGGTCCGGCCGGCCGTCGGTCAGTGAGCAGTTCCCAGTCGATCGAGGCGATCGAGCAGATGGCGACGAGCCGCGCCCGGACGCTGTTCGATGCCGAATCCGCCAACGTTCAGCCATTGTCCGCCACCGTGGCGAATGTCGCCGTATTTCGAGGATTGCTGAATAGCGGCGATTCGGTGCTTGCCTTCGATCCGGTGGCCGGTGGCCATGTGAGTCACGGCGGATCGGGCAGCGCGGCGCAACGGGACTACCGCGTTCATACCTTTGGAACGCGCGAAAGCGACGGCCTGATCGACGTCGGGGAAGTCCGGGACCAGGCCAGGCGGATTCGGCCCCGCATGATTGTGGTAGGCGCCACGTCCTATCCGCGCCAGATCGACTACAAATCGCTCAGCGAGATCGCCATCGAGACAGAGGCCCTGTTCTTCGCCGATATCGCGCATGTCTCGGGTCTGATAGCGGCCTGGCTTCACGAGAATCCCGTGCCTTACGCCGACGTGGCGACAAGCTCGACGCACAAGACGCTCTGCGGCCCGCGCACAGGCGGCCTCATCCTGTGCAAGGATCGGATCGCGGAGAAAATCTCCAAGGCTCTCTACCCGGGCCTGCAAGGGCCGGCCGCCGCCCACATTATCGCGGCGCGCGCGGTCCTGTTCGATCTCGTCGGGCGGCTCGAGTTCAGGCAATTGATGTCGTCGGTTCTGGAGAATGCGAACGCGCTTGCGCAAGGGCTCCAGGAAGCGGGCGTCCCCCTCTACACCGACGGCACCGATACCCATATGGTCGTCGCCGATCTCAGAGGGCCGGCGATCGACCACGTCGATCCATTGGACTACCTTGCGGCCTATGGCATACGGGCGAACGTGGTGTCGCTGCCGGCACGGGCCGGCGCGTCCGGCGGCCGCGGAATCAGGTTCGGCACTACCGCCATGACCATAAGAGGCCTGGACGGCGCGCAGGCCAACGAGATCGGAAAGCTCGTCGGGCGCCTTCTGGCAACCGCGCCGCGATCGGCGGTCGATAGCGGTATCTCCAGTCGACTCGCTGAGATCGCCGAGGCGTGCGCGATCCCAAGCTGATCGGTGGGAATGGCAAGTCATCGGAATGCGTCTGCCCGCAGCGTGAACGAGGATGGGAGTCATGATGGAGGATGCTGACGCAGCGGAAAGGGAAATGGCGCTCCTGGCGGCCTGGCTGCGCCTATCGGACTTGCACGAGAAATTTCCGGCAGTCTTTCGCGATGGCTTCGCCCGTTCGCAGGCCAAAAGTCGAACCAACCCCAACAATTGCCCGCCCGACACCGAGCCGGCGCACGGGTTTTTCCCAACCCGACGGCCCTAGAGGTGACCGCTCTTCTCGATATCTCGATTGCCGACGCGGGCCGGCTCTTTCGCGCGCGCAAGCTGTCGCCGGTCGAGTTGGTCAAATCCAAGCTTGACCAGATTCAAGCCGTTGATCCGCACTACAACGCCTTCCTTGAGGTCACCGCCGATATCGCATTGAACGAAGCAAGGCAGGCGGAGAGCGACATTCTGGCCGGCAGGATTCGCGGGCCCATGCACGGGATTCCTTTCGGCGTCAAAGACATTATCGACGTCGCGGGGCTGAAGACGACAGCCCAATCCAGGATCTTTGTCGACAATGTCGCCGCGCGCGACGCCTCGGTTGTGCAACGGTTGCGCGCCGCCGGGGCGGTGCTGATCGGCAAGCTGGCATTGGACGAGTTTGCCGCCGGCGGCCCGGTATTCGACCAGCCCCGCCCGCCCGCCCGCAACCCGTGGAACCGCAACCTGCATGTCGGCGGTTCGTCCAGCGGCAGCGCGGTCGCGGTCAAAACGGGAATGGTCCCGGCGGCAATCGGCACCGACACCGGCGGCTCGATTCGCAACCCGTCGACCTGCGTCGGAATCGTCGGCCTCAAGCCGACTTACGGAGTCGTCGGACGATCGGGGGTGTTTCCCGTTTCCTTCTCGATGGACCATGTCGGGCCGATGACCCGGACCGTGGAGGACAACGCAATTCTGTTCGAAGCCATCGTGGGAAAGGATGCGGCGGACCCGACCAGCGTCGCTCACCCGAACCACGACTGCCTCGGCGGCCTGCGCCGGAGCCTGACGGGCTTGCGTATCGGCGTCCTCGAGCATTTCTATACGGAAGACAGCGAGGGCCGGCCGGAAATGAGGGCTGCCATTGATGTCGCAATAGGAATTCTTCGGGATCTGGGAGCGAGCGTGACGCCGGCACGCCTGTCTCCGCTGCAGAAGTGGTTCGACTGCGGCCAGACGATCCTGGAGTGCGAGTCCTACGCCATCCATGAGAACTGGCTTCGGGAACGGCCGGGCGACTATTCGAGCCTGGCCCGCGCCAAACTGTCGAGAGGCGCGTTCGCGTCCGCGGCCCAGTACATCAAGGCTCTCCAGGCCAGATCGATCCTCTGTGCGGAGTTCGCAGCACTGATGCGCGGGTTCGACGCGCTGATAACCCTGTCGGGGTTCGAGCTGCCGTGTCCTTTCGACAGCCCCGATCTGCCGCGTGTCTTCGAGCGGCAAGCGCGGATGCCGTTCAATGTCACGGGCACCCCTGCCATCGCCGTCCCGACCGGTTTCACCGGCGACGGGTTGCCGCTGGCGATGCAGATCGCAGGTCCCGCTTTCGGCGAGGCCATAGTCTACAACGTCGCCTGGGCCTTCTGCGAAGCAACCGGCTGGACCAATCGCTTTCCGCCTGACGTAAAGGCCCTGCTGTCAGCGGCAGTTCGGCCAGGCAATCCGTCCGCCCTGGGATGAGAAGTTCTCACCTCCGGGCCTGGAACTGCAGCAACAGTTGATCATTGTTTTCGACAATATCCGCCGATATCGACCGGACCCAGTCGAACACGGCCCTGACATTGCCGCTGCGCCGTCGTCTTTTCTCGATCGATATGAAGTAGTTCGAAAGATGGAGCGCGTATTTGGGCTGGCAGGCGGGAACCAGTTGGCCGGTACTGAGCTCTTCGTGCGCCAATACCGAACTCTGCAGGGCGACCCCAAGTCCCTTCGCCGCCGCAATGATCGAGAACTCCGCCAGATCGAACGACAGGCTGGCCGAAGGCTGGATGCGATTGAGGCCCACGCCTTCGTACCAGGTGCTCCACGGCAAGGTGTTCTCCGATACGATCAGGGGAAGCTCGAGAAGATCGTGGGGATGCAGGTATCGCCTGCCTTTGGCGAGGAAGCGTTTGAGGAAGCCGGGGCTGCAAAGCGGCAGAATCTTTTCCGGCATCAGTTGTTCGATATCCCGCTCCGGATTGGGCTTGAAGCCGTAAACGATATCTATGTCGGACGGCAGCACCTCGCTCTCGTACCTGTTCGCCGCCTCGATCCTCAGCCTGATTTCCGGCTTGGCCTTTTTCAGTTCGCCGAGCCGGGGGACCAGGATCTTCGCGGCAAACGAGGGCGCGCAGCACACGGTGACGGCCGTGTTGTCCTTGTTCTGGATGGGAAACCGGCTGGTGGATTCGAGAATGCCGAGAATATGGGGGAATAGCTGGTTGAACAAATACTGGCCGCTCTCGGTGAATTTCACCTTTCTCCCGCTTCTGTCGAACAGCCGCGTACCGAGCGACTGCTCCAGGCTGGCGATCTGATGGCTGACGGCCGATGGCGTAATGGACAGCGCGATCGCTGCCTTGTGGAACGAGCCGCCGCGCGCCACGCTGACGAAAGCCTTGATGGCGCTGCTCGACGGAAGGGAGCGTATGTCCATGGCGCAAGGACCCGTGAATAAATTTCACTAGAACATGAAATCTATCGGGCTGTCTAGCGAAGTTGAAATGAAACAGTATCGATCGAGTCGATGGCTTCTGCGTCAACACAGTATTGAACGAGTCGGTTGCTTCGGCGTGAACCATGCATCTCTTCGCGAAGTCCCTCAACGCAAGGGCAGTAGGAGGAGGAAACCCAATGTTCGAGAAATCGCATCGATACTTCCGCCATTCGGTTGCTGCGGCGGCATTGTTCGTCCTGCTCCCGGCAACGGCGAGTGCCCAGACGAAATTGTCGGTGGTCGGCGGCATCGGCAGTCTTACCCAGTACACGGAGATCGAGAAGCCGTTCTGGTCCGAAGAGTTGCCCAAATTCAGCGGCGGGAAGCTGAGCGCGGAGATCCGCCCCTTCACCGAACTCGGCTTCAAAGGCCCCGAAGTGCTGAGACTGGTTCGCGAAGGTACGATTACCCTGGCGACCATCAACACCCAGTTGAGCGCCGGCGACAATGCGATCAACGAAGGGATGGATTTGACCGGGTTGACGGACGACATCCGTGAATTCCGAAAAGCCTACGAAGCGTTTCGCCCAATGCTCGCCAAGTATTACGAATCGATTGGCGTGAAACTTCTGGGAATCTGGTCGTACCAGGCCCAACTCGTTTACTGCAAGTCGGAATTCGCCAGTTTCAAGGACCTGAAAGGCAAGAAAGTCAGAAGCGGCGGAGCGGCGCGCGGAATATTCCTCGAATACCTCGGGGCGATCCCGATCGACCTTTCCTTTGGCGAAGTGCAGCAGGCGCTGCAACGGGGCGTCGTCGATTGCGCCATCACCGGAGCCATGTCCGGTTACAAGGCGTCGTGGTTCGAATCGGCGAAATACCTGTCGCCAATCCCGCTTGCCTGGGGCACCGAGGCTTTCGTCGCCAACCTGAAGTATTGGACGGGACTGCCGCAGGACGTGCGAAATGAGATCGAGCGCGCAGTCAAGACCGTCGAAGAGAGAATATGGAAGCAGAGCGACAGGGAGACGGCGGAGGGCATTTTCTGCAACACCGGCACCGGGCAATGCACGCAGGGGCCCTCGGGAAAGATGACCCTGGTTCCCGCCAGCGATGCGGACAAGAACTTCCGCAAGGAAGCGCTGATAAAGGCGGTGCTTCCGGATTGGGGCCGGCGCTGTGGCAAGGCCTGCG
The DNA here is from genome assembly GCA_050181585.1 of Reyranellaceae bacterium. Taxonomy (GTDB): domain Bacteria; phylum Pseudomonadota; class Alphaproteobacteria; order Reyranellales; family JAQSWP01; genus JAQSWP01. The sequence goes on along the minus strand of JBFXDA010000014.1, from coordinate 27,785 downwards.
TCGAGGAATGGAATAAGTCCGTCGGGCCCATCCTGGGCGTTGCGGTTCCCTAGAAATTACAGAGGGGAGGCATTTCCGGCCGTGCTGGCCGACTGCACGCGGCGGCGTGGGGCGACATGGGACGGAAGCATTCAAGTTTCTCGGCGTCCCGTCCGCCGCCGCCGCCTTCCGCGCGGTTCGTCGGTGGACAAGGTGCTTGGCGCGAGTGAATAGGCTTTGAATAGGTAATCCATGCACAAGATAGCCGTCGACATTGGAGGAACGTTCACCGATGTCTTGCTTTTCGATTCCAGCACGAAATCCACGTTCTCGACCAAGACGCTCACCACCAGGCCGGACCTGCGCCAAGGGCTCTTTTCCGGTATCGAAGAAGTCCTGGCGCAGGCAGGCAGCGGACGTTCCGTCACCGTCGACAAATCTATCGACGTATTCGTGCACGGCACCACGATCGCGACCAACGCCTTTCTGGAACGCAAGTTCGGACGCTGCATCGTTCTGGCGACGCATGGCTTCGAGGACGTTCTCGATATCGGACGCCACGTCCGCTCGGATCTGAACGATCTTTTCTTCACCAAGAAATTCGTGTTCAGCGACTATCTGGAGGTCCATGGCGTGGCCGAGCGCATGGACGCGCGCGGCAAGGCGATAGTGGACCTGACCGACGAGGCCCTGGAGGAATGCCTGAAGGGGATCGACCTGCGGAACTTCGATTCGGTGGCGATCTGCTTCCTCAATTCGTACGTCAATCCGCAGCACGAGCTCAAAGCGGCCAAGTTCGTCCTCGAGAAGCATCCCAACCTCTCCGTATCGTGTTCGTATCTCGTGTCGCCGGAGCCGAAGGAATACGAGCGCTGGGCCACGACCGCGATAAACGCGCTGCTGCAACGGGAATGCATCAGGTACATCGAGGATCTCGAGCATACGCTGGTCAACGAATGGGATTGCCGCGCGCTGCTGTTCAATCAGTCCACCGGCGGCCTGTTGCCGGCCGAGGCGACCAAGCGGATGCCGGTCCAGTTGCTGCTGTCGGGCCCCACGGGCGGCGCCCAGGCGTGTCGAATGATCGCGCGCGCGCTTGGCATACCCAATCTGGTCGGTATCGACATGGGCGGCACCTCGAGCGACATTTCGATCATCGACGATGGCGAATTGCGGCGCCTGGACACGCGATCCTTCGATGACGTCCCGATACGGATTCCCATGATCGACATCCACGCGGTCGGCCTCGGCGGCGGTTCGATCGTCCGGAGTTCCGAATCGGGCCGCATCACCATTGGCCCCGCCAGCGCCGGCTCGCAGCCCGGCCCCATCTGCTTCGACCGCGGCGGGCGCGAACTGACCGTCACGGACCTCAACCTGGCGGCCGGCCGCATAGACCAGAAGCACTATTTCAACGGGCAGCTTTCGCTCAACAAGCAAGCCGTTCTCGACCAGTTGCGGAGAATGTTCCCGGAAGAGAGCGTCGGCAGCGTGGCGAGGAAGATGCTGGCGCTTCTCGCCAACAATCTCGCCACCGAGATACGGCGCAAACTGTTCGAGAAGGGGTGCGATCCCCGGGACTTCGTGCTCTGCTCGTTCGGCGGCGCCGCCGGATTGCACTGTTGCGAAGCGGCGGACGAACTCGGAATCCGACGGATTATCGTGCCATTCAATGCGTCGGTGCTGTCGGCCTATGGAATCCTGAAGGGAGAACTCGTGTTCGATGGAACGGTTGCGCTGGGGAACGTCGATCCGAGGGGCTTGCACAATGACTTCTTCCGCGCGCTGGCCGGACGCGTGTACGAACGGTTGAGCAAGGAAGCCGGACGAGGCGGCATCGAGCTGGCCGAAGACGACTTCGAGGCGTTCTTCAACATCGGCTACCGCAAGCAGAGCGATTTCATCCCCGTCCGGATCGACGGCAGGACCCTGCTGCGATCGCATAAAGGGAAGGAGCATCTTTCCAAGCGGCTGATCGACGACTTTACCAGGCTGCACAGGCAATTTTTCGGATTTGCGTATGAAGACGACGTTGGCCTGCAACTGGTGTCCGCCTATTGCCGCTTTCAAGGGACCCATCCGGGATTGCCGACGCTGGCGGCGGCGGCCCCGAATGCAAGAGGCGCAAGCAGTCGTCGCAAGCCGTCGCAGCGTGCGAAGGCGGCGCCATCGAAGGCCGGGAGAAGGCGGTTCGTGATCGAGAAGGGAAGCCCGTTGAACGTCTCGGGTCCGTGCTTTCTCGAGACGGAAAACTCCACGATCTACGTTCCCGCCAAATGGCGCGCCAAGACCGATAGCGAATTCGTCGTGCTGGTTCGCAGCGGAGTTGCGGCATGATCTCCCGCATCGACATCGAGATCATCCGCAACCTGCTTGTCGCGGCATCGGAAGAGATGGCGACGACGGTGATCCGGACGAGCCGTTCGACGACCGTCCGCGAGTTGCTGGATTTCTCCACCGCCATCTTCGATGCGGAAGGAAGGAATGTCGCGCAAGCCGCGCGGATGCCGGTCCATATGAATTCCATGGAGCCGTGCCTGCGCTACCTGCTGGAGCACCATTTCAACGCGCGGGACCTGGCGCCGGGCGACGTCATCGGGACCAACGATCCCTATAGCGGCGGCCAGCATTTGCCGGATCTCCTGACTTTCCGCCCGGCCTTCATGGGCGGCAAGCTGATCGCGTTCGCCGGCGTTCTGTGCCACCACGTCGACATCGGCGGCGGCGCGGCCGGCGGCTACAATGCCAAGGCGATGGAGATTTTCCACGAAGGGCTGCGGATTCCGCCGGTCAAGCTGGCGAGATTCGTCACCCCGGACGACACCTCCTTGCGCTTCATCACCAAGAACGTGCGCGAGCCGGACGAGTATCTCGGCGACCTTGTCGCGCAGCTCAGCGCCATGGACGTCGCCGTCCGCAAGATCGAGGCGATCGCGACGAAGTACGGCAGGCGTCTGTTCGAGGGGGCGCTCGATCGCATTTGCGAGCAATCCAGCGCCGAAGTGCGCCGCATATTGCAGGCGCTGCCCGACGGAAAAGGCCGGTTCGCGCAGTTCGTCGACGGCGATGGCCAGACGGACGAGGAAAAAACCATCGTTGCGACGGTCGAGAAGAAGGGAACGCGCATTGCCGTCGACCTGACCGAGTGCTCCGGCCAGTCGCAAGGGCCGGTCAATGCGACTTTATCGTCGACCTTGTCGGCGTGCTACTTCGGGCTCAGCGCCGTCCTGGCCCCGAAGGTTCCGGTCAATGCCGGCGCCTTCTCCCATTTCGACGTGGTGACGAGGCCGGGCTCGATCGTGGACTGCCAACCGCCGGTGCCGGTCGTGTCGCGCATGCTGGTATGCCATAAAGTCATCATGGCGATCTGGGGAGCCCTGGCGGAAATCTATCCCGCCATGGTTCCGGCCGCCTATTACGGATCGAGCTATCCCTATTCCCACGCCTTCCCGGTCGAGCGCGGCGTTCGGGTCTATTTCGACTCGGAGGTCGGCGGCTGGGGGGCGACGGCCAGGAATGACGGCGTTTCCGCATACGCCGCTGGGTTCCACAACGCGGCCAACACGCCGATCGAGGTCGTCGAAGCGACCTATCCGGTCCAGTTCGCCTGCTACGAGCTTCGTCGACGATCCGGCGGAGCGGGGCGGCACACGGGCGGCGACGGCATACGGCGCTCCTGGGTGGTTGCCGCCGATGGCGTCTTCAGCGCCAACATGGATGGCTTCAAGCACGGCGCCTATGGACTGGCGGGGGCGAAAAGCGGGGAGCCGGCGCGGCTTTACGTCGACCGCGCCGGCGAACGCATCATGCTGTCGAGCAAGCTGGCGAACTTTCCGATCAAGCGAAACGACAGGATCACCTTGGAAACCGCGGGGGGCGGCGGATGGGGACAATGACAATCCGGTTGCCGGGATGAGCGAAACGGATCCCGCCTTGACGCTGGGAGCGAAGCCTGCCGAACTCCCATTGTCGAAATTCGAAGCCGTGTGGGCCATTTTCCTCGGCACGCTCCTGCTCTTCGCCGTCTGCATCATCGTGGCCGACGTCATCCTGCGCGCGCTGTTCGCCATCTCTCCCTTGTACAGCTTCGAGATAACCAACTACGTGTTTGGGGCATTCTGCTCGTGGAGCTTCGCGCTTTCCATGATCCACAATCCCCATGTCAGGATCGACTTCGTCGTCGATCGATTCCCGCATCCCGCGAAAGCCGTATTCGGGATACTGGCGGCCCTGTCGCTGGTCTACGTGGCGTTCTTTTTTGCCAAAGCGTCGTGGGAAGTGACGTTCAGGTCCTTCGCCCTGGGCGCGATATCGAATTCGTCGCTGGGCATTTCGATGGTGCTGCCGCAGGCGCTGTGGTCGATCGGGAATTCGCTGTTCTTCCTGCTGTCGTTGAAATTGCTCTACTCGGCTGCCAGCGCGTTGCGGAGGCCATAGCGATGCCGATCGTCGTCCTTCTCCTCCTTCTGCTCCTGATCGGGATCGGGCTGTATATCGGCCCGGCACTGTTCATCCTCGCGGGCATCCTGGATTGGAACTACTCGTTCATCCCTCTCGGACGCGCATTCGGCGAAATGTTCTGGTCGTCGAGTACCGAGTTCCTGCTGGTGGCGGTGCCCTTCTTCGTCTTCATGAGCGAAATCCTGCTGCGGGCGGGAATTGCCGACAAGATCTACGGCGCCGTCGACCCATGGCTGCGCTGGCTGCCCGGCGGCCTGATGCACACCAACATCGTGACCGCCGCGCTGTTTTCCACGACCTCCGGTTCCAGCGTGGCGACGGCCGCCAGCATCTGCACGGTGGCCGCGCCGAACATCGACAAGCGGCGATACAACGAAGGGTTCTTCCTGGGTACCATCGCCGCGGGCGGCACCTTGGGAATCCTGATCCCGCCCAGCGTCAACCTCATCATTTTCGGCGCGCTGGCCCAGGTCTCGGTCGTCGATCTGTACTATGCGGCGATCATTCCGGGATTTCTGCTGGCGGCCATTTTCATGGTCGAGATCTTCGTGATCTGCCTGGTATTCCCCAAGCTTCGCGGCGAAGCTTCCCGTTACGATTTCCGCGAGGCAATGTCGAATCTTGTCATTCTGATGTTTCCGCTGGGTTTGTTCGCTCTCGTCGTCGGGACCATTTACGGCGGCGTGGCGACGCCAACCGAGGCGGCAGCCCTCGGCGTGATCGGCGCACTATTGATAGGCGCGCATTTCGGCAAATTGTCATGGTCCAACATCGGGCGCGCGGTCATAAACACGGCGAATATGACCGCGATGGTGATGCTGATCATCATATCCGCGGTCTTCCTCAACCTGGTTCTCGTCAGTATCGGTTTTACGGGCAAATTCGTGGACCTCATATTGAGCTTGAATGCGAATCGCTACGTTGTGCTGATGTGGATCGTCGTCGCCTACCTGGTGCTCGGGTGTTTCATGGAGACACTCTCGATAATGATCGCAACCACCGTGCCGGTGACGGCGGTAATCGTGGCCCTGGGGTTCAACGACGTCTGGTGGGGGATCGTCTTCGTGGTTCTCATAGAGTGTGCGTTGATCACGCCGCCGGTGGGATTGAATTTGTTCGTCGTCAAGTCGGCCCGGCCTCAAGCCGATTTCCTGAAAATCTGCTACGGCGCCCTGCCATTCGTGGTGTCGATGATGATACTCATCGGGCTGTTGGTCGCCGTGCCCGAGATCGCGCTCTTCCTGCCGCAATCGATGAAGTGACGGCGCGCAAAAACCTTGACGGCGCTCTTCCCGTCTGGGACTAAGCGAACCTCGTCGGAGGAATCCCCGCAACGGCCCAGGACTTCCTCCGCGCCGTCCGCTGGTTCGGGGATAAGCCGATGACGTCCAAATTCGTTCCCTTCGACGAGCTGGTGGCCATCCTGGCCGAGATTCTGGTGTCGAACGGCCTCAGCCCGGCCAACGCCCCCATCGTCGCGCGCACGATCGCGGCGGCGGAGCGGGACCGGAGCAAAAGCCACGGGTTCTCCCGCCTGCCCGGATATATCGGCTCGCTGACCAGCGGCTGGGTGAACGGCGCCAGCGTTCCGCGCGTCGAGGAAGCCACCCAGGCGATCGTCGAGGTCGATGCCGATAACGGGTACGCCCAGGTCGCGCTGGAAGCGGCCCGGGCTTTATTGGCGAAGAAGGCGTCCGAGAACGGTGTGGCGGTCCTGTCGACGCGCAACTCCCAGCATTTCGCCGCCCTGTGGCCGGATCTGGAGGGGTTTTCCCTCGATGGCTTCATCGGCCTTACGATGATCAATTCCCGCAGCCGGATGACGGCCTGGGGCGGAAAGTCGAAAGTGCTCGGCACCAATGCGATGGCGTTCTCGGTGCCGAGAAAGGACGCGCTGCCCGTCGTTTGGGATCAGGCCTCCAGCATCATGTCGCAGGGCGACGTGCTGATCGCGGCCAATCGCGGCGGGACGGTGCCGCTTGGTATCGGCGTCGACGCCGCAGGACGGCCGACGCAGAACCCGAAGGACATTCTCGGCGGCGGCTCCCTGCTGCCCTTCGGCGGCCCGAAGGGCAGCTCGATCGCCTTCATGGTCGAAGTCCTCGCCGCCGCCTTCACCGGGTCCAAATTCGGCATCGAGGACGAATCCGGCGCCTTTTCCGGCGCCGCCAGTTCGCGCGGCGGCCAGTTCATGATGCTGATCGATCCGTCTCGCATCGACTCGAATCGATATTTCGATCGCGTCGAGACGCTGATCGAGGCGATCCTCGCCTCCGGGGCCGACAGGCTGCCCGCCGACAAGCGCTACAAGGCGCGCGCCGTTTCCTTGCAGCGAGGCGTGGAGATCACCGCTGACGAGCAGGCGCTCCTGAAATCCTGCGGCGCCCGCCTGTAGGACCCATATAAAATAGTATACAATCTATAAAAAATGTATCCATTCGGCAAGAAGGCACCTAAGATCAGGCCGACGACAGGCCAGGCAGATCGTCATAACCTGTTGAAATAACGGTACGATCCAGGGGGCCGTGTCGGAGAGGCTTTCGCGGTACAGGTCTCCGGATCGAGCGATGGGAAAGCAGGCGTGCCGGCCATGAGTACTGACGTGAAGATCGACCCCGAGGCATCGCCGCCGCCCTTCCGCGCCTTCGCCCGGACGGTGCAGCCGCAAAGCGCGCTGCGCGCCGAGATCACCGCCGCCTATCGCCGCCCCGAGCCGGAATGCCTGCCGCCGCTGCTCGCCGAGGCGACCCTGCCCAAGCCGAAGGCCGACGCCGCGCGCCAGCTCGCGCGCATGCTGACCGAGAAGCTGCGCGCCAAGAGCCGGTCGGGCGGCGTCGAGGGCCTGATCCACGAATATTCGCTGTCCAGCCAGGAAGGCGTGGCGCTGATGTGCCTGGCCGAAGCCTTGCTGCGCATCCCCGACCGCGCCACGCGCGACACGTTGATCCGCGACAAGATCGGCGCCGGCGACTGGGAGGCGCATCTCGGCCACAGCCCGTCGCTGTTCGTCAACGCCGCCACCTGGGGCTTGCTCGTTACGGGCCGCCTGACCGCGACCAGCAGCGGCGATTCGCTGTCGAGCGCGCTGACCCGGCTGATCGCCAAGGGCGGCGAGCCGCTGATCCGCAAGGGCGTCGACATCGCCATGCGCATGATGGGCGAGCAGTTCGTCACCGGGCAGACCATCGCCGAAGCGCTGGCCAACAGCCGCGAATTCGAAGCCCGCGGTTTCCGCTATTCCTACGACATGCTGGGCGAGGCCGCGCTCACGGCGGCCGATGCGCGGCGCTACTATGCCGATTACGAGCAGGCGATCCACGCCATCGGCCAGGCGGCGGCCCGGCGCGGCATCTACGAAGGCCCCGGGATCTCGGTGAAGCTCTCGGCGCTGCATCCGCGCTACAACCGCGCCAATCTGCAGCGCGTGCAGGCCGAATTGCTGCCGCGCCTGAAGTCGCTGGTCGTGCTGGCGCGTCGCTACGATATCGGCCTCAACATCGATGCCGAAGAAGCCGACCGGCTGGAGATCTCGCTCGACCTGCTGGAGAGCCTGTGCTTTGCCCCCGAGCTGGCCGGCTGGAACGGCATCGGCTTCGTGGTGCAGGCCTATCAGAAGCGCGCCCCGTTCGCGATCGACTGGATCGTCGACCTGGCGCGCCGCAGCGGCCATCGCCTGATGCTGCGCCTGGTCAAGGGCGCCTACTGGGACAGCGAGATCAAGCGCGCCCAGGTCGACGGGCTGGAGGGCTTCCCGGTCTATACGCGCAAGGTGCACACCGACGTGTCGTACCTGGCTTGCGCGCGCAAGCTGCTGGCGGCGCCCGACGCGATCTTTCCGCAGTTCGCCACCCATAACGCGCAGACGCTGGCCACCATCCATGCCATGGCGGGCGAGAATTTTTATGCCGGCCAGTACGAATTCCAGTGCCTGCATGGCATGGGCGAGCCGCTCTACGAGGAAGTGGTGGGTCGCGACGGGCTCGATCGGCCCTGCCGCATCTATGCGCCGGTCGGCACGCATGAGAAGCTGCTGGCCTATCTGGTGCGCCGGCTGCTGGAGAACGGCGCCAATACCTCCTTCGTCAACCAGATCGCCGACAACGACATCCCGCTCGACCGGCTGATCGCCGATCCGGTGGAAACGGCCCGGGCGATCCAGCCGCTGGGCGCGCCGCATCCCGCCATCGCCTTGCCGCGCGACATTCTCGGCCCGCGCCGCAATTCCGCCGGCATCGACCTGTCGAACGAACAGCACCTCGCCGCGCTTTCGGTGGCGCTGCTGGCGAGTGTGGACCGCAAGTGGCAGGCCGCGCCGCTGCTGGCGGAGGAAGTGCCGGTCGCGGGCGACGGCCAGGTGGTGCGCAATCCGGCCGATCGCGACGACCTCGTCGGCCACGCGATCGAAGCCAAGGCGGCGCAGGTGGCCCTGGCCGTCGACCACGCGGTGGCCGCCGCGCCGGTCTGGCGGTCGACGCCGCCGGCGGAGCGCGCGCAATGCCTGCGGCGCGCCGCCGATCTGCTGGAGGCCCGCATGCCGCTGCTGATCGGCCTGATCGTGCGCGAGGCCGGCAAGTCCTTGCCGAATGCCATCGGCGAGGTGCGGGAGGCGGTCGATTTCCTGCGCTATTACGCCCAGGCCGTGGCGGCGGAATTCTCCAACGACACCCATCGCCCGCTGGGCGCGGTCGCCTGCATCAGTCCGTGGAATTTTCCGCTGGCGATCTTCACCGGCCAGGTGGCCGCGGCACTGGCGGCCGGCAATGTCGTGCTGGCCAAGCCGGCGGAGGAAACCCCGCTGATCGCCGCCCAGGCGGTGCTGATCCTGCACGAAGCCGGCGTGCCGGCCGGCGCGGTGCAGTTGCTGCCCGGCGATGGCGGCGTCGGCGCCGCCCTGGTCGGCGACAGCCGCATCCGCGGCGTGATGTTCACCGGATCGACCGAGGTGGCGCGCCTGATCCAGAAGCAGTTGGCGCCGCGCCTCGATCCCGACGGCAGGCCGGTCCCGCTGATCGCCGAAACCGGCGGGATCAATGCGATGATCGTCGATTCCTCGGCGCTGCCCGAACAGGTGGTGGCCGATGTGCTGGCGTCGGCCTTCGATTCCGCCGGCCAGCGCTGCTCGGCGCTGCGCATCCTCTGCCTGCAGGAGGACGTGGTCGAGCCCATGCTGGAGATGCTGAAAGGGGCCATGGCGGAACTGGCGATCGGTTCGCCGGATCGCCTGTCGGTCGATGTCGGCCCGGTGATCACGGCTTCGGCGCAGCAGGCGATCCTCGCCCATATCGACGCGATGCGGGCGGCCAAATGCCGGATCACGCAAGCGGCCCTGCCGGCCGGGACTCGTCGCGGCAGTTTCGTGCCGCCGACGCTGATCGAGCTCGACAGGGTTTCCGATCTCAAGGCCGAGATTTTCGGTCCGGTGCTACATGTGGTGCGCTATCGCCGCCAGCATCTGGAGGCGCTGATCGACGAGATCAACGCTTCCGGCTACGGCCTTACCTTCGGCGTGCACAGCCGCATCGACGAGACCATCGCCCACGTCACCCAGCGCATCGCGGCGGGCAATCTCTACGTGAACCGCAACATCATCGGTGCGGTGGTGGGCGTGCAGCCCTTCGGCGGGCATGGCCTGTCCGGCACCGGACCCAAGGCGGGCGGCCCGCTCTATCTGCGTCGGCTCCTGTCCGCCGCGCCGCCGCCGTCCCTGACGGGCGATGGCGGCCGCAAGGGCGGGACCGTCGCGGCGGCCTATCAGGCCTGGCTGCAGCAGCAAGGCTATGGCCGGGAAGCCGCACGCTGCGCATCCTATATCGAGCGCAGCCCGCTGGGTCTGGTGCGCGAGCTTCCCGGCCCGGTGGGCGAGCGCAACGTCTACGCGCTGCTGCCGCGCGGCACCGTGCGTTGCGTGGCGAGTTCGCCGAGCGGCGCGCTGCTCCAGGTCGCGGCGGCACTCGCCACCGGCAATCGCGTCATCATGCCGGACGGCTATTCGACGCTTTTCGACAGCCTGCCGCCGGAGCTGCGCCGCCAGTTCGTGCAGGACGATGCCGACGCGGTGTTGTTCGACGGCGATGCCGACGCGCTGAGCCGTCTCGCCCAGCGCCTGGCGACCGAGTCGCCGGCGATTGCGCCGATCTTCCGCGACGCCGCCGGATCGGACTACGGCTACCCGCTCGAATGGCTGGTCGTGGAGCGCTCCGTCAGCACCAATACCGCCGCCGCCGGCGGCAATGCCAGCCTGATGAGCGTGGGCTGAAATCCGTCGATGGATCGTCGCGCCGGGCGCTCACGGCAGCGCGGAATCGTTCCGTCCAGTTGCGGATGGCCGAGCCCGCCGTCTCTCGCGGTTTCGGAGCGACTGCCGTTTCGCGGCCATGAACTGCTCGAAATGCTCCCTGAAGCGGCGCATGAAGGTCGCGGCCTGCTCGGTCGGCGGCCGCGACGACTGGTGGATGAAGGCATAGTTCAGCGGGATATTCGGCTCGAACGGGCGCACCACGATGCCGAGCTTCTGGTACTCCCAGGCGGAGAAGGGATCGGCCAGCCCCAGGCCGGCGCCCGCCAGCACCATGGCGCAGGTGATGTCGGTGAACGGCGTCTCGAACTGGTGCGAGTACTTGATGTTGTGGCTGGTGAATATCGCGTCGGCCGTGAGCCGGAGGGCGGTTTCCCGGCCCGGTATGACGACGTTCTCCTTCTGGAAGTCCTGCGGCCGCAGCCGGCTCATCTTCCCCAGCCGATGCTTGGGCGGCAGCACGGCGACCACCGACAGCGGCGGCAGAGGGGAGATGGCGATGTCGGGATGGGTGAGGGGCAGGCTGAGTATCCCGACGTCGCTATGTCCGTTGACGACCCGGCTCAGCACTTCCGACGACAGCGCTGCCGACACCTCGATATGGACGGCCGCGTCCTTCTCATGGGTCTCGACCAGGAATGACGGCAGGAAATTGCGCCCCAGCGACGGAATGGCGCAGATTCTCAAGGTCTTGGTGCGCCTGTCCTTGATGGATTTCGCCACCTCGCCAAGCTGCTTGAGGCCGACGAAGGAGCGCTGCACCTCCTGGAAGAAATTGAGCGCCTCGGGAGTGGCGCAAAGCCGGCGTCCCTCCTTCTGGAACAGCGAGAAACCCACCGCCGCCTCGAGTTCCTTGATCAGGCGGCTGACCGCCGGCTGGCTGACATGGAGGAGTTTCGCCGCCGAATTGACGCCGCCGGACAGGATCACGGTGCGGAACGCTTCCAGTTGTCTGGAATTCAGCATTGCGGGCCTCTTGCGCTACGCCGCGGCCGGACGCCAGGAGCGCATCGATTACATAAGGTTTCGTTATGTATCGCGGCGAACCTATGATTTGTAGCCGGGGCGGACGGCGGATCACAATACGGCAATTGCGGCATGGATAGCTAAAAGAGGGGCACCGATGATTAAAGCATCTGCGTACGTCTTGATTGCCAGCGGCCTGATCCTCCACGCGCAAGCGGCCAATGCCCAGGAAAGCATAACGGTTGCGACCTATGGCGGTCCCGCCGGCAATGCCACCAAGACCTGCTTCTTCGACAAGTTCACGGCGCAAACCGGCATCAAGGTCATTCCCGAGCCCGGCGTTTCGGGCGTGACGCTGGCCAAGCTGGAACAGCAGCGCGACAACCCCAGCCTCGACGTCGCGTTCCTCGACGGCGGCATATCCGAGCTCGCCGACGCCGCCGGCGTCCTGGCGCCGATCGATCCCGCCAAGGTTCCCAACATGCAGGGTTACCTCGCCAAGGGCGTCTACAAGAACGCCAAGGGCGAGGTCTATTCCCTGAGCTCGGGCTTCTATTCCATCGCCATCACCTACAACACCCGCTCGGTGAAGACCCCGCCCACGTCGTGGAACGACCTGTGGAAGAAGGAATACGCCGGTGCTGTGACCTTCCCCAGCCCCGACAACGCGATGGGCCTGCCGTTCTTCCTGGCGATAGCCAAGACCTACGGCTCCGGCTACGACGACGTTCCCGCGGCCGTCGCCAAGCTGAAGGACCTCAAGGTCTCGTCCTATTTCAAGACCAGCGGCGCGGGCCAGAACCTGTTCCAGTCGGGCGAGGCGATCATCGGCGCCATGTATCGCCATACCTCCTACATCATGGCCGACCAGGGCCTGCCGATCGCCTCGGTGGTGCCGGCGGAAGGTGCCGTGGCCGGCGATATCCGCATCCATCTGGTCAAGGGCACCAAGAAGCGGGAAGCCGCCGAGAAGCTCATCAACGTCGCGGCCAGCCGCGAGGCGCTCGAATGCATCGCCGAGCTGAGCTTCTACGGCCCGCCGCTCAAGGAATTCAAGCTGAGCGACAAGACCAACGAGCGCATGCCCTGGGGCCCGACGGGCAACGCGGACAATCTGGTGACGTTCGACTGGGCGATGCTCAATGCGCGTCGCGCCGACCTCCTCACGGTCTTCAACCGCGACGTCGCCCGCTAGCGGTCGCCGAACGCGGCAAACGTAGAAACGGCAGTTCTGTTTGCCGGCGCCGCCGCCGCCGGCAGGAGAACTGCATCTAAATCGCATCCCGAAGTTCGACGTGTTCTTGGAAAACGAGTCTGCGAGGTATCAGTGAGTAGCGAAGGTAGGGCCTCGACCACGGCCGCTCCGCCAGGTCCCCTGCAGGGATTGCGCGTTCTGGAGCTGGGTCAAATGTGGGCGGGGCCGTTTGTCGGCGCGTTGCTCGGGGATTTCGGCGCCCGGGTCATCAAAGTCGAGAAACCGGGCACGCCCGATGCCATAAGGAGCTGGCAGCCGCAAAAGCAGGGCCAGCCGCTGCTCTGGAAGAGCATGTCGAGGAACAAGCTGACCATCACCCTCGACCTGTCGAACCCCGCGGCAAAGCCGACCGTGCTGAAACTCATCGAGAACAGCGACATCGTCATCGAGAATTTTCGCCCCGGCACGCTGGAGCGGTGGGGCTATGCGCCCGCGACGCTGTCCGAGAAGTTTCCGCGCATCATCTGGGTTCGCGTGAGCGGCTATGGCCAGGACGGGCCCAATGCCATGCACGGCGGCTACGCCACGGCCGCCGAAGCCTTCTCGGGCCTGGCTTCGATCACGGGCTACCAGGATCGCGGACCGCTGCTGTCCTCGTTCCCGATGGGCGACTACCTGGCCGGAACTTTCGGCGCCTTCGGGGCCCTGGTCGCCGTCAACGAGCGGCACCGCTCGGGCCGCGGGCAGGTGGTCGATGTCAGCCTCTACGAACCGATCCTTCGCATTCTCGAGGCGACCATAGTGCGGGCCGACCAGCTCGGCACGGAAAAGCAGAGGCTCGGAAACCAGTTCGAGGAGAGCGCGCCGCGGAACGTCTACCAGACGAAGGATGGAGGATACATCGCCTTCAGCTCCGGCTCCGACCGCCTCTGGCTGGCGACGCTCGATACCATCGATCGTCCGGAGGTCAAGCAGGATTCGCGTTTCTTCACCGTGGCCGGCCGCGTCGCCCATCGGGCGGAAGTCGATGGCATGGTGGCGGACTGGATGCGGTCCAAGACCACCGACGAGGCGCTGGAGGCGCTGCACAGGAACGGTCTGGTCGCCGACAAGATCAACACGATCTTCGACGTTTTCAAGGACGAGCATGTCCGTCACCGCAAATCCCTGATCCAGGTCGAAGATCCCGATCTCGGCGTCATGACGTTGCCGGCTCCGGTCCCGCATCTGGAGCGCACGCCGGGCGCCGTGCGATGGACGGGTGGCGGGATGGGGCGGGACAACGATCTCGTCTTCAGGGAAATCCTGAATTTGAGCGACGGAGAAATCCACCAGCTCAGCGAGAGTCGGGCAATCTGATGGCACAGGGAAAGCATTCGCCGGACATCGGCATCATCGGCTATGGCCAGTCGACATACTATAAAAGCACCGACCGGACCCTGATCTCGCTGCTGGCCGAGGCCTCCCGCAAGGCTGCGGAAAGTGCCGGCGTCAAGCCTCGCGAGATAGACGGGCTGGCGGTCAGCTCGTTCATGCTGCCGCCCGACAACGCGGTGACCATCGCCGAGCATTTCGGCCTGTCGCCCTCCTGGGCAAATTTTTTCACCGCCGGCGGGGCGGGTGCGGTCAGCACCATTGCTGACGGCCTGCGCGCGATCCGGGACGGCAAGGCGAAATACGTGCTTTGCGTCGCGGGCGACGCCTACAACGTGAAGGAACATTTTGCTCGCGCGGCAAACTGGAGCGTGGCGATCCGGAATTTCTCCGCGCCGCATTGTTCCGGCGGCCCCAAGGGCTTCTTCGCCATCGTCCAGCGCAAGCACATGCGCGAATACGGCACTACCCGCGCGCAGCTCGGAAAAATCTCCGTCGGCCAGCGCGAAAGCGCCCGGCTCAATCCCAACGCCCTGCTGCGCGGCGCGCTCACCCTGGACGACTACCTGAACGCCAGGCTGATCGCCGATCCCCTGCGTCTGTACGATTGCGTGCTGCCGTGCACGGGGGCGGAAGCCGTTCTGCTGGGCCCGCTCGATCGGGCCGCGGACGGCAAGGGAGTGAGGGTGCGTTCGGCCCATGAAAAACACAACTATCCGGCCGGCGATCTCACCCCGCTCAGGGGCGGCTGGGAGGCGTTCAAGGACGCGCTGTACGACGATGCGGGCTACGGGCCGGACGACATGGATTTCGTGCAGGCCTACGACGACTTCCCCATCATGGTCGCCATCCAGCTCGAGGACCTCGGCTTCTGTCGCAAGGGCGAGGTCGGCCCGTTCCTGGAGCGGCACTCGCTGGCCTGGAACGGCTCGTTTCCGGTCAATACGGGCGGCGGGCAGTTGTCATGTGGGCAGACCGGGGCCGGCGGCGGGATGATCGGCGTGTTCGAGGCGGTGGCCCAGCTCAGGGGCGAAGCCGGCGAGCGGCAGATCGGCAAGGCGCGGCGCGGGCTGGTCTCGGGCTACGGCATGATCGGCTTCGGTCACGGCCTCAGTTCGAGCGCGGCAATTCTCGAAAGTGTGCGGCAATGATGATCGATCGCGCGACCTATCCCCAGCCTCGCCTCGACAACGACAACGCCGAGTTTCTGCGGGCCTGGAAGGAACGGGGCAAGCTCCTGATACGCGCCTGCAAGAGCTGCGGGACGCAGTTCTACTATCCCCGTCCCATGTGCCCGAGCTGCTGGTCCGACGATCTGGAATGGGTCGAGACCACGGGCAAGGGCAGCCTGGTTTCATACGCCATCGTCTATGTCCCCAACGATCCGGCCTTCCTGCCGGAAGTCCCCGCGGTCTTCGGCGAGGTTCGCCTCGACAATGGGACCTTGCTGCTGTCGCGCATCATTGTCGACAATGTGGATTCCGTAACGGAGGACCTGCCGCTCGAGCTGATCAGCGGGCCCGAAGCCAGGGAATTTCCGCTTCCGACTTTCACGATCTCAAAGTCTCGCCAGGCGAGCGGGTAGAATAGGGAACGGGTACGATGGCATCGATCACCACTTTGGCTCCGACCGGCGTTCTGGGTTACGGCTTCAACAAGGACTCCTTCGAACGCGGGATGTCGTTCAATCCGGACGTGATCGCGACCGATGCCGGGTCGACCGATCCGGGCCCCTACTATCTCGGTTCGGGCATGCCGCGCTGCCCGCGAGTCTCCTACGAACGCGAACTCAACACCCTCATCGGCACGGCTCTCGAGCGGAAAATCCCCTTCATCGTCGGCACCGCCGGGGGAACCGGCAGCGACACGGCCGTGGCGTGGACGACGGAGATCGTCAGGGAGCTGGCGAAAAAGAACGGCTGGCATTTCAAGATGGCGGTCATCAGCGGCCAGATCCCCAACACGACCGTCCTGAAAGCGCTACGGGAAGGGCGCATCTCGGATTTCGAGGCCGGCAGCATGCCGACCGAAGAAGAGATCGCGTCCAGCACGATCGTCGCCCAGATGGGGCATGAACCCTTGGTCCGGGCGCTGGAGCAGGGGGCGCAGGTCGTTATCGCCGGCCGCGCCTGCGACGATGCCGTCCTGGCCAGCATGGCGATCCACAAGGGCTTCGATCCCGGTCTCGCCATCCATATGGGGAAGATCCTGGAATGCGGCGCCTTCTGTTCCGAACCGTTCGCCATGGACACCATGGTCGGCATTCTCGACGAGACGGGCTTCGCCCTGGAGCCTGGCAGTCTGGAGCGCAAATGCACCGTGGCGTCGGTCGCCGGCCATAGCCTGTACGAGCGGGTCGATCCGTTCATCCAGCATGGCCCCGGGCACGTCGTCGATATGACGGGGTCGCAGTTCGAGCAGCTTAGCGACCGGCGCGTGCGGGTCACCGGCACGAAGTTCAAGGAAACCAGCCCGTACAAGGTGAAGCTGGAGGGCGTGCGGGGCGTGGGCTTCCGCACGATTTCGATCGCGGGCATCCGCTGCCCGACGCTGATCGCCAGTCTCGACGACGTGCTGCGCGATCTTCGCGCCTATGTCGAGAACTACTTCCGGGACGTGCCGTTCAAGCTCTCTTTCACGGTATATGGCCGGGACGGCGTGATGCGCGAACTGG
The DNA here is from genome assembly GCA_050181585.1 of Reyranellaceae bacterium. GTDB lineage: Bacteria > Pseudomonadota > Alphaproteobacteria > Reyranellales > JAQSWP01 > JAQSWP01. Next base: position 10,841 of record JBFXDA010000014.1, on the reverse strand, counting down.
AGCCCAAGCGGCACGAGGTCCCGCATGAAGTGGCGCTCATGGTCGAAGCCGTGGCGGACAAGCAGGAGCTGGCGCATGCGATCTGCTATACGACGATCGGCAAGCTCCTGCATTTCAGCTATCCCGGCGTGAAGAACAATGCCGGCAATCTCGCTTTCCCGTTCTCGCCGTCGGTATTCGACGTCGGCGAGGCGTACGAGTTCTCCGTCTACCACCTGATGGAGGTGAACGATCCTTGCGAGCACTTTCCCATGACGATGGAGACGCTGTGATGCCCGTTACGCTCGGCGAACTCGCGAAAGTCGTGCGCAGCAAGAACGCAAAGCCCTACCGGCTGACATTCGACGTCATCTTCGACGATCGCGCCAAATACGACCGGGTGGTGGCGCAGCAGGTCCTGACCGTGGACAGCGTGGCCAAGCTTTACGGGGTGCCGAAGGATCAGATCGTCTCGTTCATCGAGTTCCCGGCCGGTCTTGCCATCAAATTCACCTTTCGGCGGCCCCGGACGCAATGCACTCTGGGCGAGACGGACGTGTATGGCTGCCAGCAGCATGCGCCTTTGCTCGATGTTCTCGTGAACTGATCGACTATCCGTCCGGGAGCGGTGGGGAAGAATGGCTGACAGAGACCAGAGTAGCGGCCCGCTTATCCAGGTCGAAAGCCTCGTCAAGAAGTATGGCCCGGTGGCCGCACTGGACGAAGTCTCCCTGTCGATCAATCAGGGAGAATTCGTCGCGTTGCTGGGCCCCAGCGGCTGCGGCAAGACCACTCTTCTGCGAGCGATCGCCGGCTTCATCGAGCCGACCGCCGGAGACATCCTGATCGAGGGAAAATCCGTTCTCGGCTTGCCGCCGAACCATCGGCCGGTCAACACGGTGTTCCAGAACTACGCGCTGTTTCCCCATCATACCGTGTTCGACAACGTGGCGTTCGGGCCACGGCGCCAGAAGCTGACGCGCCAGACCGTCAACGAGCAGGTGGCGGAGGCGCTGGCGATCGTCGGCATGGAAAGCTTCGCCAAGCGGTACCCGGTGCAGCTTTCCGGCGGCCAGCAGCAGCGCGTCGCCCTGGCGCGCGCGATCGTCAACCGTCCCAAGGTTCTGCTGCTCGACGAGCCCCTGGGGGCGCTCGATCTCCAGCTGCGGCGGCGCATGCAGCTCGAGCTCAAGCGCCTGCACGAGCGTTTGAACATCACGTTCCTGCTGGTGACGCACGACCAGGACGAGGCCATGGCGATGGCCGACCGCATCGCGGTCATGAACGCGGGAAAGATCATCCAGGTGGGCACCGGGGCCGAAATCTACAACGACCCGAACAGCCGGTTCGTCGGCGAATTCATCGGCGAGGCGAATTTCCTGGAATGCGAACCGATCGAGGGCGGGCGTCTCGGGCTCAAGAACGAACGCGTGGCTTTGCCCTATACCTACGCCGGGCCGGCGGCGGAACGGATCTCCCTGCTGGTGCGGCCGGAGAACATCGAGCTGAACGCGGCGAAGGATGGAGGCGATGCCGTATTCCTCGATCTCACGGTGCGCGACAAGGTCGTCCTGGGCAGCGCGGTCAAGATCTACACCTCGACGGCCGCCGGAACCGAAGTGGTGATCCAGACGACCCAGCGCGAGGATCTCAGCGGGATTGCCGGCGGCGTGGTGGTGCGGGCGCGCTGGAAGCCGTCGGACGGCAAGGTTCTGGTGCGGTGATGCCCGCCCGGTACCGGAACTACACCATCTACCTGCTTCTGGTGCCGGTTTGCGCGTTCATGCTGGCCTTCTTCGTGCTGCCGCTGTGCATTGTGGCGATCGAGAGCTTCAAGACCAAAGGCGTGGCCTGGACGCTGGCGAACTATGCGACGATCTTCGGGCAGTCGTATTATTGGCATGCGTTGTGGAACACGTTCTATCTGTCGTTCCTGTCGACGGTCATCACTTTCATCATCGGCTATCCGCTCGCCTACTACATGATGATCGTCGAGAAGAACGTGGCCATTCGCAGGCTGTTCTACATCCTGACCGTGATCCCGCTGTTCACCAGCAACATCGTCCGATCGTTCGGCTGGGTCGTCCTGCTGGGGCGGCAGGGACTCACCAACGAATTCCTGATGTTCACCGGGATCATCGAGACCCCGTTGCCGCTGCTCTACACGACCACCAGCATCGTCATCGGCCTCAGCTACGTCATGCTGCCGTTCATGGTCCTGAGCGTCGCCAGCGTGCTCAAAGGCATCGATCCGGCGCTGACGAGCGCGGCGAGAGACCTTGGCGCCAACGGCTGGACGGCGTTCCAGAAGATCGTCTTCCCCTTGAGCCTGCCGGGCGTGGTGGCCGGCTCCCTGATCGTCTTCACCTTGAGCGTCAGCGCCTACGTCACGCCGAGCGTCATGAGCGGCGGCAAGACGATGGTGATGTCGATGCTCATCTATTCCGAATACGCCACCATCTTCAATTTCGGCATGGGTGCGGCCCTCGCCATGATCCTCCTGGTCTCGACCCTGATGATCGTGACCGGCTACCGGCTCATGCTTGAAGGGCGCAGCAGCGCGGGGGCCGTTGCAAGATGAAAACCATCGGCAGGATCCTGTTCTCCCTCTCGTCCTGGCTCATCCTCTGCTACCTGATGCTGCCGCTCGTCGTCGTGATCGGCGCTTCGCTGACGAGTTCGGGTTTCCTGTCGTTCCCGCCGGAGGGGCTGTCCGGGCAATGGTACGTCAAGTTCCTGCAGGACCCGTCCTACGTATCGGCGATCATCCTCAGCATGTCGCTGGCGGCGCTGTCGACGGTTCTGTCGCTGGCTCTCGGCGTTCCGGCGTCCCTGGTCCTGGCCAGGAAGGATTTCTTCGGCGCCAAGTTCCTCAGCACCTTGTTCCTGTCGCCGCTGATCCTGCCGGGCATCGTCATCGGCGCGGGCCTTCTGCAGTATGCCAGCGCCCTCGGTTTCGCCCGGACCTATGCGGTGATCCTGATCGGCCATATGGTCGTCGTGATACCCTACGTCATCCGTTCGACGCTGGCCTCTTTGGTCAGGTTTCCCGTTTCGCTCGAAGAGGCGGCCCGGGACCTGGGCGCCGGTCCTTTCTGCGCCTTCTTCAAGGTGACGCTGCCGACCATCAAGCCTGGAATAATCGCCGGCGGCCTGTTCGCGTTCATCATGTCCTGGATCAACGTCGAGGTGACGATTTTCAACGCCACCGCCAATCTGACCACGGTGCCCGTCAAGCTCTTCAACTACATTCAATACTCGATCGATCCCATGATCGCCGCCGTATCGGCGGCCACGATTTACGTGGCGATCGTGGTGGTCGTGCTTCTCGACCTGACCGTGGGGATCGAACGGTCGATGATCTCCGACAAGTAGCGCGGCGCGTTACGCCCGTCGCCCGCCGCTCCGGTGCCGGGCGGCGGCCATCAGGGATTTCTGCGTATGGACGATGTGCTCTTCGAGCATCGCCACGGCCTTGTCGACCACGCCGCCCCGGCAGGCGTCGAGCAGGGCATGGTGTTCCAGTTGCGGACGTTCCTTGCCGGCCGCCAGCGAAACCTGAATCCGCGTGAAGCGACTGACATGCCCGTAATTGGCCTCGATCATCGCGATGAGCTTGGGGCGATCGCACGGCGCATACAGGGCGCGGTGGAAACGCCAGTTCATTTCGCCCCATTTCTGGGGCTGCGGCTCGTCATCGTAGCTGCGCAGCAGTTCGGCGGCGCGATCCAGATCCTCCTCGGCCATGTTCGGGATGGCGAGCCGCAGGGCGCGGCATTCCAGGGCGATGCGGATCTCCAGCATCTCGAGAACTTCCTCGAGAGAGAGGGACGACACGATCGCGCCGCGATTGGGCTGGATCGTCACCAGACCTTCGGCTTCGAGTTGACGCAGCGCTTCGCGCACCGGGATGCGGCTGGTGCCGTAGCGCTCGGCCAGCTCGTCCTGGCGAAGCTGGGCGCCCGGCGCGATCGCGCCGGAAAAGATCGCCCGGCGCAATCGCTCGCTGACGACCTGCGGCGCCGTGCCCGAGCTGCGGGGTTCGTCGCCGTCTCTTGAAGTCGCCGCGACAGCTTTTTTGCTTTTCATGGAGTTCCCTGGCGAATTGGTGGATATAATTTAGGTTAAATTGTATAAAATCGCAAAGTTGCTTATTCAATCAATCGACCGCGTGAACACGAGGAGAGAGTAATGCCCGCTGGCATCCTTGGCGTCGACCATCCCGTCATCGCTGTCGAGAATATGGATGCGGCGGAAATAACCTATAGGAATCTTGGCTTTACCATCCCGCCGCGCGGCAGCCACATGGAGTGGGGCACGGGCAACTGGTGCATCATGTTCCCCGACGACTACCTGGAGCTTCGCGGCATCGCCGATGCCAGCCGCTACACGCACCATCTCGACGAATTCCTGGCCGAGCGCGGCGAAGGCCTCATGGGTCTGGCCTTCGCCACCGCCGACGCGGAGGACAGCTACAGGACTGCTGTCGACACGGGCCTGAAGCCAACGGCTCTCAAGGACCTGACGCGGCGCTTCCATCTCAGCACCGGCGATGCCTTTCCGAAATTCCGCATTGTCTATCTCAGCGAGAGCGACGCTCCGGGCCTTCTGACCTCCGTCATTTGCGGTCACCTGACGCCGGAGCTCATTCGGCGCCAGGAATGGCTGACCCACCCGAATGCCGTCGTCGGCGTCTCGTCCATCACCGTCGTCGTCGCCGACCCGATGGCATGCCGCGGCGCCTATGAAAAGCTGTTCGGCGCGGACAAGGTCCGCGCTGCCGATGGCGCTCTGCAGGTCGACTTCCCGCGCGGGGCGCGCCTGGAGATTCTCTCGCCGCAGGCTGCCGCCAAGCGCGGCGTGGCATTGCCGAACGGCAAGCTGCCTTACCTCCCGGCGATGACCCTGGCCGTCACCGATATTGCGCGGACAAAAGCGACTCTTGCCGCGAATGGGGTGGCCTTCGAAACCGCCGATGGCGGAACGGCGATAACCGTCGCCCCAAGCTCCACCTGCGGCGTGATCATGACCTTCGCCGCCCGCCATGTCTGAAGGGAGGCCGTCGCAGGTCCGGCAAGGGGCGGCGTTTCCGCCGTCATTGTGGGCGGCGACGGCAATCGCGCCGCCCGCGACCGGCGCTCTCGATGGCCAGAAACGCGCCGATATCGCGATTATCGGGGCCGGATATACCGGGCTCTCCGCCGCGATCCATCTCGCCGAAGGCGGTTGCAATGTCGTGGTCGTCGACGCCACAGGCCCGGGCTGGGGCGCATCGGGCCGGAACAACGGCCAGGTCATCCCCGGACTCAAATTCGACCCGGACGAGATCGAACGGAGAGTCGGCCACGATATTGGCCGGCGCATGGTGCTGTGGGCCGGCAACGCGCCTTCGCTGGTGTTCGATCTCATCGAAAAATTCCATATCGAGTGCGCGCCGGTGCGCAACGGCTGGATCCAGCCGGCCTACACACGCCAATCCGTGGCGGTCATCGAAAGCAGATGCGCGCAGTGGGCGGCCCGGGGGGCTGACGTCCGGATGATTCCCGCGAAGGACCTGCCGGCGATGCTGGGCACGCCGGCCTTCTTCGGCGGCTGGTTCGACAGCCGCGGCGGATCGATCCAGCCGCTGAGCTACGCCCGGGGCCTGGCCCATGCCGCCAGGTCGCTTGGCGTGGAGATCTACACGGAGACGGCGGTGCGACGGCTCGAGCGCGGCAATTCTGGCTGGAGGCTGCGGACGGACCATGGCGGCATCGCCGCCGCCCGGGTCATCGTTGCCACCAACGCCTATTCCGGCGCCCTTGTCCCCGGGCTGGAACAAAGCGTGGTTCCGGTCCGCACCGCCCAGGTGGCGACCCGGCCGCTGAGCGAGAATCTGCTCAAGACGATTCTTCCCGGACGGCAAGTGGCTTCGGACACCAGGCGCCTGCTTACCTCGTTCCGGATTTCGCCCGACAACCGGCTTGTCATGGGCGGTTCGGGCGCCACCGGCGGCGAACATCGCATTTCCCTGGAGCGCTATCTTCACGCCGCGGGCGCGGAGCTGTTCGGCCATCTCGCCGATCTCGAGTGGGAATATGGCTGGAGCGGCCACTTGGCGGTGACGGCGGATCACGTGCCGCACATCCATGAGCCGGACCCGTCGATGCTGGTTTCCCTCGGCTGCAACGGCCGCGGCATCGCCCTTTCCACCGCCATGGGCAAGCTGCTGGCGGAGCGTTTCCTGGGCAAGCGCGCGGAAGACATGGAGCTTGGGATCTCGCGCATTCGCCCTTACGCCTTCCATGGTCTGCGCAATATCGGGATCGCCGCCGCCACGTGGTGGAAGCGAATGCAGGACCGGCATGAGCGGGTCCGCAGCCTCAAAAGTCGCAAAAGCAGAGATGCAAGCTGATGCGGACGGTTGGCGGCGATATCGCGCCGTCGGTCCGATGTTTTTCGAGAATACCCGCAACCTCCGGCAACCGAGTGCAGCCATGACCAAGCAGATCGTCAAAACCGACCAGGCGCCGGCCGCCATCGGTCCATATTCCCAAGCCGTGGCGTTCGATCGGCTTATCTTCTGCTCCGGGCAGATCGCGTTGTCCCCCGCGGGCGAGCCAATTCCCGATTCCGTGATCGACCAGACCCACCGGGTTCTGAGGAACCTGCAGGCGGTGCTGCGGGCGGCGAACGCCGAACTGTCCGACGTGGTGAAGACGACGGTTTTTGTCGGCGACATGGGCGACTTCAACGCCATCAATGCCGTCTACGCGGAGTACTTCAAGGTCGATCCGCCGGCGCGCTCGACGGTGGAGGTTTCGCGGCTGCCGCGCGATGTCCGCGTCGAGATCGAAGCCATTGCCGTTCGTCCATAGCCCCCGGGGAAAGCGACATGAAGTTCGATGTGGTTGTCGTCGGCGGTGGCGCCATCGGTTCGAGCGTTGCCTACTACCTTCGCTCGCACTCCAAGCCGTGCTCGGTGGCGGTTGTCGAGCGGGACCCGACCTACGAACTGGCATCGACCCCGCGGGCGTCGGGCGGCGTGCGGCGCCTCTTCGCATGTCCCGAGAACATCCACCTTTCGAACTACAGCATTCCCTTCTTCGAGAACTTTCCGGCGACGATGGCGGTGGCGGGGGAGCCCGCCGATATCGGCTTCAAGAAGAACGGCTATCTGTTCGTGGTGCAACAGAAGCATATGGCCGATCTGGAGCGGAACCATCGCACCCAGAAATCCCTCGGCGCCAATGTCGAGATGCTGGATACGGCCGGACTGAAGCGACGCTATCCTTCGATGAACGTGGCGGACCTCGCCGGGGCCGTGTCGTCGCCCGACGACGGCTGGCTCGATCCCTATAGCGTGCTGCAGGGCTTCCGCCGCAAGGCCCGTTCGCTGGGGGCCGAATACGTCAACGACGAGGTCGTCGGCATCGACGTCGCCGACGGCCTGGCCCGCAGCGTGCAGCTCAAGTCGGGGCGGACGATTGAGGCCGACATCGTGGTGAACGCAGCCGGCGCCTGGGCGAAAGACATCTGCGGCATGGTCGGCATGAGGGTTCCGATCGAACCGCTGCGACGCTACGAATACTATTTCGAGTGCCAGAATCCGATCGAGCCGCTGCCCTATCTGAAGGACCCGGACAGGTTGGCCTTCCGGCCGGAAGGCAAGGGATACTCCGGTGGCGTGCCCGACCTGGGCGAAACGCGCGGCTACAGATTCGACATCGATCACGGCTATTTCGAGCGCGTCGTATGGCCAGCGCTGGCCCATCGCTTCCAGGCATTCGAGCAAACCAAATGCAGGAACACCTTGCCCGGCCTCTACGATCAGAACGATTTCGACGGCAACGTGATCATCGGTCCGTGGGCCGGCAGGATCGACAACTTCTACCTGCTGGCGGGCTTCTCCGGCCATGGTTTGATGCACGCGCCGGGCTGCGGTCGCGCCATGGCGGAGCTGGTTCTGGATGGCGGCTATCGGACCATCGATCTGACGGCCTTCGGTTGGCAGCGCGTGGTCGACAACAAGCCGTATCCCGAGAGAGGGATCATCTAGGCTTGCCCCGCCATACGGCATGACCGCGGCGGCGAGCGGTCGCCGTCTCGCAGCCGGGCCTGGCGGGCCGGCAATCGAGCGCGCAGCCGTTTCCCGCGCTTGCATTCGAAATCTCTCAAGGCCCAAACTGCGAGCAGGGATGCAACCGACCACCTGCGTGCCGAGGACAGCCATTGGCGAATTCGTTGGACAAGCTCGATTGGGAAGCGGTTTTGCCGCGCAAGCGGCGGAAATATCCGCCCCGGCGCAGCAGCGAGGCGCGCAAGGAGCAGATTCTTGCCGCCGCCATCCTGCTGTTCGGCCGCGACGGCTATCACCGCACCACGGTGCAGGACGTGGCGCGCGAGGCCGATGTCAGCGTCGGGCTGATCTACCAGTACTTCAAGGACAAGGAAGACCTGCTGTTCGCCGCCATCGGCAATATTTTCGACGTCTACAACCGGGAAATCCCCCTGGTGGTGGCCGCCCACCGCGATGCCTTGTCGCAGTTCAAGGCCGCCATCCACGCCTATTGCCGCATCGTCGACGAGCATCGCGGCGCGGCACTGCTGGGCTATCGCGAATCGCGCTCCTTGCCGCGGGAGAAAATCAAGGCCACCATGCGCAAGGAGCTGCAGTCGACGTCGTTGATTGCCGACTGCGTCCGGCGTTGCATTGCGGCAAAGGCGTTCCGGCCGGTAAACGTCGACGTTCTGACCTACCAGATCGTCGTTTTCGCCCATTCCTGGGCGCTGAACGCCTGGCGCCTGCCGCGACTGACGCGCGAGCAGTATGTTGAGGACGGGCTGAGAATCATTCTCGAGCCCGTATTGGCAAGGCCGGCCAGGGTTTGAACAAGCCCGCCGCCGTGCGGCTTTTTTGCAGGAGGGAGATCGGCACAACCCGCTTGACGCCGGGCGTTGCGACCGGCAAGACTCGAATTGAATGAATATTCAATCATAAGCAACCGGATAACGCCGGCCAACGGCGACGGGTCAATCGAGCGGCGATGCGCCGCGACAAAACGGAGGGAACAGCATGGGTGGAATTCTGGGTTCTGCGCTGCCGCGCCGCAGTCTGATGCTGGCGGCGATGGCGGCGATGGCGGCCATGGCGCTGGGCGGCGGCACCGTCCAGGCGCAAAACGAGATCAAGGTCGGCCTCACCACCGACCTCACCGGCATGGCGGCGGCGTTCACGCGCTCGACGGTGAACGGCGTCGAGATGGCGATCGCCGACATCAACGCCCAGGGCGGCCTGCTGGGGCGCAAGGTGGTGGTGCTGGTGCGCGATTCGCAGCTCAAGCCCGATCTGGGCACCACGCACACGCGCGACCTGATCACGCGCGAGAACGTCGACATCATCGTCGGTCCCAACTCCAGCGCCGTCGGCCTGACGGTGTCGGCGGTGGCCAAGCAGTACCAGAAGCCCGTCATCATGACGACGCCCAACACGCCGCGCCTGCCGATGGAACTGTTCCATCCGCATTTCTTCACCATCGTGCCCTCGGGCCTGATGGAAGCGCGCGCCATGGCCGAGGTGATCGGGCCGCTGGGCAAGAAATTCGCCTTCATCGGCGGCGACTACGAGGCCTCGCACCAGGGCCTGAAATACTTCAAGGAGCGTCTGGCCACCGTCAATCCCGGCGCCGAGTTCGTCGCCGAGGCGTGGCCGAAGCTGGGCGAACCCGACTATTCCAGCTACATCACCAAGCTGATGTCGGCGCGGCCGGACGTGGTGTTCTCCTATCTGTGGGGCGCCGACCTGGTCGGCTTCGTCAAGCAGGCCAAGCCCTACGGGTTGTTCGACCGCATGAAGGTCGGCACGCTGCTGTTCATGGACGACCTGAAGGCGCTGGGCGCGGAAATGCCGGACGGCGTCTACGGCCAGATGCGCGCGCCGTTCTTCGCCCTGACCGGCGACAAGATCGCCAAGTTCGTCGAGCAGTACCGCGCCAAGTACAACAACGAGTACCCGGCCGACTGGGCGATCATGGGCTACGAGGCCATGATGGTCTATGCCGACGCCATCAAGCGCGCCAACAGCGTCGAGGCCGCAGCACTGGTCAAGGCGCTGGAAGAGGGCGAGTTCGACATGATCCGCGGCAAGACCGCCTTCCGCAAGCTCGACCACCAGGGCAACGTGCCGTCCTTCATCGGCAAGACCACGGCCGACGGCCGCTATCCGTTCAAGATCCTGACCGAGGTCAGCCGCGTGCCGGCGGAGAAGATCTGGCCGAGCGAGGCCGAAGTGCTGGAGGCGCGCAAGCCGAAGTGACCGGGCGCGCGGCGGGACCGGGCCTGGCGCCGGTCCCGCCGCCGCCGCGCGCGGTTTCCCCGGAGCCGGAAACATGTTCGACGACATCCTGATCCAGTCGCTGAGCGGGCTGAGCCGCGGCATGGTGCTGTTCATCGTCGCCTCGGGGCTGACGCTGATCTTCGGCACCATGCGCATCGCCAATTTCGCCCATGGCTCGTTCTACATGCTGGCCGCCTTCCTGACCTATTCGGTGACGACCTGGGTCGGCGACCGCACCTGGGGGCTGATCGCCGCCATCCTGATCTCGCCGCTGGTGATCGCCGGGCTGGGCGCGCTGATCGAATCGCTGCTGCTGCGGCGCATCTCGGACCGGCCGCACCAGTACCAGCTCATCCTCACCTACGCCATCACCCTGATCGCCGCCGACGGCGCCAAGATGCTGTGGGGCCGCGCCTACCACACCGTGTCGCGGCCGGCCGGGCGGGTCGGGGCGATCTTCGTCTGCGACATGCCGTTTCCCACCTACAACGCCATGCTGATCGCGGTCGGCCTGCTGATCGCGGTGGCGCTGCACCTGCTGCTGACG